>NZ_CP125971.1:0-1347070 GCF_030067775.1 Ochrobactrum sp. SSR
GTAAAGAGGCTTTTTGGATGACAGCTTCGACTGGCAATGTGACGGCTCTGCGTGAAGCAGGGCCGGCGACCTCGACTTCTCTATCGCGGACCGCTGCGCGTCCTGTTTTGTCGGCGCGCGGCTTGGGCAAGTCGTTTGGCGGCTTTTATGCGGTGAAGAATGTCGATCTTGATGTGGAACACGCCCGCGTTCATGCGCTGATCGGCCCGAACGGGGCTGGCAAGACGACGGTGTTCAATCTTCTGACCAAGTTTCTGCAGCCGACAAGCGGCGAGATCACGCTTCTGGGCGAAACCATCACCAAAACCGACCCGGCCAAAGTGGCGCGGATGGGACTGGTGCGTTCGTTCCAGATTTCGGCCACCTTCCCGCATCTCACCGTGCTGGAAAACGTCAAGGTGGCGCTGCAACGCCCGAACGGTCTTGCCACGCAATTCTGGCGTTCGCTTTCCGCGCTGGACCGGCTGGATGCGAGAGCCGTCGAGCTTCTGGAGCGCGTCGGCCTTGCCGATGCCCGTCATGCACTGGCTGCCGATCTGTCCTATGGCCGCAAGCGGGCGCTGGAAATCGCCACCACGCTGGCGCTTGATCCGAAAGTGCTGCTGCTGGATGAGCCCATGGCCGGCATGGGCCATGAAGACGTTCACACCATTGCCGCCCTCATTGCCGATGTCGCGAAGGACCGCGCCGTTTTGATGGTGGAACACAATCTCAAGGTGGTGGCCGATATCGCCCACCATGTCACGGTGCTGCAACGCGGCGAGATCCTCGCCTCCGGCAGCTATGCCGACGTCTCGAAGGACGAGCGCGTGCGCACCGCCTATATGGGAACCGAACATGAATAAAGGCCAACCGCTCCTGTCCGTGCGCGGACTGAATGCCTGGTATGGCGAAAGCCATGCCCTGCATGGCGTCGATCTCGACATCTGGCCGGGCGAAACCATCACGCTTCTGGGCCGCAACGGCGTCGGCAAGACGACAACCTTGCGCGCCATCATGGGTATCATCCGCAAGCGCACCGGCACGATCACGCTGGAGGGCAAAGACATCATGCGCGTGCCTTTGCATCGCATCGCCCATGCGGGTCTTGGCTTCGTGCCGGAAGAGCGCGGCATCTTCGCCACGCTCAGCGTGCATGAGAACCTGCTTTTGCCGCCGGTTGTCGCCAAAGTTGGCCAGGGAGGTGGGCAGAGCCTGATGTCTCTGGACGAGATTTACGCGCTGTTCCCGAACCTGCATGAACGGCGCAACAGCCCCGGCACCAAGCTGTCGGGCGGCGAACAGCAGATGCTGGCCATTGCGCGCATCCTGCGCACCGGCGTCAAGGTGCTGCTGCTGGACGAGCCGACCGAAGGTCTGGCGCCTGTCATCGTGCAGCGCATCGGCGATGTGCTGGTGGAACTGAAGAAGCGCGGCATGACCATCCTTCTGGTCGAGCAGAACTTCCGCTTTGCCGCCAAGGTCGCAGACCGCTTCTATCTGATGGATCATGGCGTGGTGACGGAGAACTTCCCAACCGCCGAACTGCCTGACCGCATGGCGGCCCTGAACGAAGCGCTGGGAGTCTGACATGACAATGATTTTTGGAATCCCCCTGCAAGCGCTTCTCGGCCAATTGCTGGTCGGTCTCATCAACGGCTCGTTCTATGCCATGCTGAGCCTTGGCCTTGCCATCATCTTCGGGCTGTTGCGCATCATCAATTTTGCCCATGGCGCGCAATATATGCTGGGCGCTTTTGTCGGTTATCTGCTGTTGAGCTGGCTTGGCATCGGCTATTGGCCAGCGCTTATTCTGGCCCCGATCATCGTCGGTCTCGGCGGCGCGATTGTCGAGCGCGTGGCGCTGTCACGGCTTTATAATCTCGATCCGCTTTACGGCCTGCTCTTCACCTTCGGCCTGGCGCTCGTGATCGAAGGCACGTTCCGCTATTATTATGGTGCTGCCGGACAGCCCTATGCGGTGCCACCGTCGCTTGCAGGCGGCAACAATCTCGGCTTCATGTTCCTGCCGAATTATCGCGCCTGGGTGGTGGTGGCTTCGCTGATCATCTGCCTTGGCACCTGGCTTCTGATCGAAAAGACCAAGCTTGGCGCTTATCTGCGCGCCGCCACCGAAAACCCGACACTGGTCAAGGCCTTCGGCATCAATGTGCCGCTGCTTCTCACCTTCACCTATGCGCTGGGTGCTGGCCTTGCGGGCGTTGCCGGCATCATGGCCGCCCCGATCTATCAGGTCAGCCCACTGATGGGCTCGAACATCATCATCGTGGTCTTTGCCGTGGTGGTTGTCGGCGGCATGGGATCGATCCTCGGCGCCATCATCACCGGCTATGTGCTGGGACTGGCCGAAGGGCTCACCAAGGTCTTCTACCCGGAAGCCTCCAGCATCGTCATCTTCGTCATCATGGCTATCGTCCTTCTGGTGCGACCCGCCGGACTGTTCGGGAAGGAGGCCTGATATGGCTGATACCGCTCTTAAAGCAACGGCTGCAAGCCATAGCGCCACCCCGACCCGCAAACCGGCGATCAACAGCCTGTCGGCCACCATCCTCATCATCGCCATCGTCGCACTGGCCGCAGCACCCTTCGTGGTCTATCCGATCTTTCTGATGAAGATGCTGTGCTTTGCGCTGTTTGCCTCGGCGTTCAACCTGCTGCTCGGCTATACCGGCATTCTCTCGTTTGGCCACGCAGCCTTCTTCGGCGGTGCGGCCTATATCACCGCGCATACGGTGAAGGAATGGGGCGTGACGCCGGAAGTGGGCCTGATCCTCGGCATTCTTGCCGCCGCAGCGCTTGGCCTCGTCATCGGCTATCTGGCCATTCGCCGACAGGGCATCTATTCGACCATGATCACGCTTGCGCTGTCGCAGATGTTCTTCTTCTTCTGCCTGCAGGCTGCCTTCACCCATGGCGAAGACGGCTTGCAGGGCGTGCCGCGCGGATATCTGTTTGGCTTCATCGATCTCAACAATCCGATGAACATGTATTACTTCGTGCTGGCGCTGTTCGTGCTCGGCGTGTTTGCCATCTGGCGCATCATCAACTCGCCCTTCGGCATGATCCTGAAATCGGTGCGCGAGAATGAAAACCGCGCCATATCGCTCGGCTACTCCGTCAATCGCTACAAGCTGGCCGCTTTCGTGATGTCGGCGGGCCTTGCCGGTCTGGCAGGCGGTCTGAAGGCGCTCGTCTTCCAGTTTGCAACGCTGACCGATGTCGGATGGCAGATGTCGGGTGAAGTGATCCTGATGACGCTGCTTGGCGGGATCGGCACGCTGATCGGGCCCATCGTCGGTGCAGCCTTCGTCGTCGCCTTGCAGAACTATCTCGCAACGTCCGACTTCCCCGTCACAATCGTCACCGGCATCATCTTCATGGCATGCGTCATCCTCTTCCGTAAAGGTATCGTCGGAGAGTTCTATGCCTGGCTGGAGCGGAGGAAATGAGCATGAGTGAAACCTTACCCATTTATCGCACAAGCGTTTCGCCGAGCTGGATAGACTATAACGGCCATATGGGGGACTATGCCTATGGTATCGTCTTTTCGGATGCCGCCACTGCCTATATGGACCGAATTGGCATTGATGCCGCCTATCGTGAGGCAAATAATGCCACGCTCTATACCCTCGATAGCCGTATCGGATATTTGAAAGAATGCCACGTCGATGAAACATTGAACGTGGAGCTGTCTGTCTTGAATGTCGATCACAAGCGTATGCATGTTTTTATGCGGATGCTGAATGGAGACGGGGAGGAAACGGCCTTCTGCGAGCAGGTTTTGATGCATGTCAGCCGAGCGTCGGGAGCGCCGCGTTCAAGCAAAATGCCTGAGTTGGTACAGGAGAAGCTATTTGCCGATCTTGAACTGTCCAAAGCCACCATCAAGCCCGATTGGATCAATCGGCGGATCGGTTTGGAAAAGCATCGTAATTGAGCTACGCCAGCGGCTGCGGTGCATGCAGACTGCCCAAGCATCACACGGCGTATACCTTGGTATATGCCGTGTACCATAATGCACCTTGCAAAAACCATGCATTTTCGTAGCTCGCGAAAGGCGCATCTGGTAAAGAGATGCCGTCGGAGCAACAAGCTCCTTAACACAGGAAAACACAATGCCAAGCGACAGTAGTCGAAAGCTGTCGCCACTGGGGTTGTTCGACGAGAGCTAATCTCATGCTCTTGCCCGGACGCTCGCAGTGGCGCGTCATGAGGTAAGAGATGAATATTGCAGCCGCAATCGCAAATTTTGGCGCGCGCTTTGGTGTGCCTATGCATTCCATTAGCCGCAAAACCGCTCGCAGCAGCATAACCACTTATAGCCACGTGTTTGAAGCCGATGTGAACCGTGACGGAGCCATCCGGAAGGCTCCCCAACTGACAACGATCTGGTACGTCAATCCTGAAAACGGACGCGTGGAATGTCGCTGGACAACAGACCGCGAAGAGATTGCACACTATAGGTCGTTGCCGGTGTTGGAACGTTTCGGCCTGTTGCTTGCTGCCGGGCAGCAGAACCGAACGTCAACCTGGGTGCATTGATAAGCGAAATCATTCAAACAGTGAAATTAGACCATGGACGATGACCCCAGTAGGTCCGCTCGTTTATCCCCGGTAGCGCTAATCGGGCAGGCTTTTCACAATCTCGACAGGAAAACAAACCGGACGTCGCTTCGACGGTGCGGCATGGGTTGGCATATCCCTTAAGGGGGGCATGTCAGCGCTCGTGCCGGACGTGGCGGCATGAGGATAATGACATGAATGCCATATTGAAACAGCCCGTATCTGCCGCTGCCCGCAAGGACGACAGGAAACTGTCAATGCGTGCGGTGCGCGAGGCACAAAACAGCGTTGATACGACGCTCGCAAATTTCAGGACGACCATCAACGGCCTGACTGAGACTGAAGCGAAACACCGCCTGATCAAGGACGGACCCAATCATGTAGCACATGAAAAGCGTCCGCACGCGTTGGTACAGTTTCTGCTCGCCTTCAAAAACCCGTTTATCGCCGTGTTGGTAACGCTTGCGGCTATATCGTCCGTTACGGATATCATTCTTCCGCTGCGCAACGGCGAAGACCCGGAATATACCGGCGTGACGATTATCTTGACGATGGTGTTCCTCAGCGCATTGCTGCGTTTCTGGCAGGAATTCCGCTCCGGCAAAGCTGCGGAAGCGCTTAAGGCCATGGTGCGCACAACTGCAACAGTGTTGCGCCGTCAGGGAAGCGGAAACGCACAAGGTGTGGAAGCAAAACTGGTCGAAGTTCCCATGGCCGAACTCGTCGCAGGCGATATCGTCAAGCTTTCAGCTGGCGATATGATCCCTGCCGACGTGCGACTGCTTGAATCGCGTGATCTGTTCGTCAGTCAGGCGGCCCTGACGGGTGAAGCTCTACCGGTTGAAAAATATGACACGCTTGGCGCTGTTGCTCAAAAGTCTGCCGAGACTAAAGCAACCGTCGGTGATCAGATGGACATGCTTGATCTGCCGACTGTCTGCTTCATGGGCACAAATGTCGTCAGCGGCACAGCGACTGCTGTTGTGGTCGCAACCGGCGCACGCACTTACTTTGGTTCGCTTGCGAAGGCGGTCGTGGGTTCGCGCGCAGAAACGGCCTTTGATCGGGGTGTTAACAGCGTGAGCTGGCTTCTGATCCGCTTCATGCTGGTAATGGTGCCGGTGGTCCTGCTGATCAACGGCTTTACCAAAGGGGACTGGCCTGACGCCTTCATGTTTGCGCTCGCTGTGGCGGTTGGTCTTACACCCGAAATGTTACCGATGATCGTTTCCTCGAACCTTGCCAAAGGTGCTGTCACAATGGCGCGCCGCAAAGTCGTGGTGAAGCGTCTGAATGCCATCCAGAATTTCGGGGCGATGGATGTGCTTTGTACAGACAAGACCGGCACATTGACTCAAGACAAGATCATCCTCGAACACCATCTTGATGTTAACGGCCAATGTGATCCAAGTGTATTGCGGTTGGCATGGCTCAACAGCTACCATCAGAGCGGCGTGAAGAACCTTATGGATCAGGCCGTTATTCGCTTTGCCGAAGACAGCCCCTCAAGCACTGCTTCAGCTCGGTTCTACAAAAAAGTGGATGAACTGCCGTTCGATTTCGTTCGTCGCCGCTTGTCGGTTGTGGTTGAAGGTTTTGGTGGCGAGCATCTGCTGGTCTGTAAAGGCGCAGTGGAAGAAATGCTGGCGATCTCAACCTCAATTCGCGACGGCGATGAAATCAAGCCGCTGGATGATGCGCGCCGTAAAGCGCTTGTCGAACTGGCACGCGATTACAATCGTGATGGTTTCCGTGTGCTGGTGGTCGCCACACGAGAGATCGATCCGTCTTCCACCGTGGCGCGCTATGATATCCCGGATGAGAAAGAGCTGGTGGTGCAAGGCTTCCTGACCTTCCTCGATCCGCCAAAGGAAACTGCACGTCCCGCAATTGCCGCCTTGGCCGAGCATGGCGTTGCCGTCAAAGTACTCACTGGGGACAATGATGTCGTCACCACAAAGATCTGCCGTGAAGTTGGACTGGAGCCGGGCACGCCAATTCTTGGTCGAGAAATCGAGAAGATGAACGACGAAAAATTGCGCGCGACGGTTGAGGAAGCCACAGTTTTTGCAAAGCTCACGCCATTGCAAAAATCACGGGTTCTCAAAGCGTTGCAGGCAAATGGTCATACGGTTGGGTTTCTTGGCGATGGTATCAACGATGCCCCAGCATTGCGCGATGCGGATGTGGGTATTTCGGTTGATAGTGGCACTGATATTGCGAAGGAATCTGCCGATATTATCCTTCTCGAAAAGAGTCTGATGGTGCTGGAAGAGGGTGTTATCAAAGGTCGTGAAACCTTTGGTAATATCATCAAATATCTGAATATGACCGCCAGCTCGAATTTCGGCAATGTGTTTTCGGTCCTTGTGGCGAGCGCTTTCATACCGTTCTTGCCGATGCTGGCAATTCATTTGCTGATCCAGAATCTGATGTACGACATTTCCCAGCTTTCCCTGCCATGGGATCGCATGGACAAAGAGTTTCTGGCAAAACCCCGGAAATGGGACGCCCGGAACATCGGTCGTTTCATGATTTGGGTAGGGCCGACGTCATCGATCTTCGACATCACGACTTTCGCGTTGATGTGGTATGTCTTTGCGGCGAACACGCCGGACATGCAGTCACTGTTCCAGTCGGGCTGGTTCATTGAGGGCCTGCTGTCGCAGACGCTTGTGGTGCATATGCTGCGCACGCAGAAAATACCGTTCATCCAAAGCACTGCCGCTTTGCCCGTGATGCTGATGACCGGTTTGATCATGGCGCTTGGCATCTACATTCCATTCTCGCCGCTTGGAACTATGGTCGGCTTGCAACCGCTACCCTGGGCTTATTTCCCATGGCTGCTCGCAACGCTGTTCGCCTACTGTGTTGTCGCCCAAGGCATGAAGAGTTTCTACATTCGTCGCTTTGGTCAGTGGTTCTGATGTGACGCTGTCGGTGCCTCGCAGCGTCACATCGAAGGAAGTGGCCAGCAGCTATGCTGCTGGTCACTTTTTCATAGAAACGACTGTGTGGCTTGAACGCATGCCGGATCTTGCGAAGTATCATGGTAGATCAAACCAAAGGATTGGAGCTATAAGGTTCAAATGAAGCTTCAAACTTAACACCAGAGAGGAGCGCTAGATGCGAATGAAAGGCCTTCACCGCATGTCTCCGCAGGACATTGCGGCATCTCTGGTACTAGCGATTTTCTGCGCCGCCATTTTCGTATTCGACACAGTCACCGATTACGCGATAGCCGCCGCTGTTTTCTATACAGCTATCGTGCTGGTTTCGGCCAGATTGTTCTCGCACCGCACAGTGATTGGTGTCGCCGCTGGCTGCATCGTCTTGACTGTTGTAAGCTTCGGCCTGACGCGCTCGGGCTCTTATAATGTTGGTTTCATCAACACATTGATCAGCATTGTGGCCATCGCGTGCACAGCGTATCTGGGCCTGAAACTGGTCGATGCGGAAGCAGAAGCCCACGAGACGCGGGAACGCTTGTTGCGACTTGCACGACTGACCACCCTTGGTCAGCTGACCGGCTCCATTACCGATGAAGTCAGCCAGCCACTGGTTGCAATCGAAACCAGTGCGGGCGCCGGCCACCGTTGGCTGTCACAAACTCCGCCAAACGTGGCGCGTGCTCTATCAACGTTTGAGCGGATATCTGCGGATTCTCATCGTGCGAGTGAAATCCTTGATCGTGTTCGCCGCTTGTCCAAAGGCGAAAAGCCAAAGATCGGGCGCTTTGATTTCAACATGGCCATCCGTGAAATGGCCGATCTGGCCGCAGCAGAGCTTCACCGGAATGGGATACGCCTTCAACTTGACTTGGCGAACGATCTACCGTCCGCTTGGGCAGATCGGGTGCAAATACAGCAGGTCATCGGCAACCTGATCCTCAATGCCATTGAAGCAATGGCGGGGACGGATAGGGACGATCGGTTTCTCCTGATAAAATCCCAGTTCGGCGTAAATGCCGGCTTGCGGTTTTCGATAGCTGATACGGGATCAGGTCTCACGAATGCAACGCGAGAACGCCTTTTCGATGCGTTCTGGACCACGAAAGACGGCGGCTTCGGGTTGGGGCTGACGATCAGCCGCACTATCATAGAGGCCAATGGTGGTCGTATCTGGACCGATGCCCAAGGTGCATTGGGTGCCGGGTCGAATGGCGTGACGTTTCTGCTGGAAGTGCCAGCGGTCAGGATGGGCGAGCAATGACGGCTACACACGAGAACGCAGCGGTCGTTTACATTATCGATGACGATCTCTCGGTTCGGCGCGCCTTGGAAGATTTATTTGCTTCCATCGATATGAAGGTGATCAGCTTTGAATCTGTGCGGAGTTTCCTTGATTTCGAACGCCAGTCCGGCCCGTCCTGCATGATACTTGATGTGCGAATGCCGGAGCAGACAGGTACGGATTTTTTCGCCCAGATGACAGGCCTCGGTATTCGTATTCCGGTTATCTTCATTACCGGTCACGGCGATATCACCATGGGCGTCAATGCCATCAGAAACGGGGCTGTTGATTTTCTGCCGAAACCATTTCGTGATCATGATCTGTTGGACGCTGTCTATCGGGCCATCGACGGCGATAAGAAACGTTTGCAGGACGAACAAGCGCGTTCTGAGATTCACGACCGTTGGATGAGCCTGACAGCGGGCGAACGTGATGTGTTCGCGCTCGTCGTGCAAGGTCTATTGAATAAGCAGATAGCCGCTCAACTCGAGGTGAAGGAAATCACCGTGAAGGTGCGTCGTGCGCATGTCATGCAGAAGATGCAGGCAGGATCGCTGGCCGATCTGGTGCGTATGTCCGCTCTGATGGAATCCTAGCAAGACGTAGTTCGCTACACACACAGAAAATGTGCTGTTTGTTACTGTAACAAACTTCATTTTCCGTGCGTTTAAGATACCTTTTTCGATATGAAATGGGGAAACTTGAGATGTCGATCTTCACGCGTACAGGTCTTGGACTGCTGTTGTCCTTCGTTTTGATGAATGGCGTTGCAGCGCAAGAGCATCAGTCGGTAAACGACGCCAATAATCCCCTGACACCGAAGATTACCGTCAACTTCCATAACTATTATGTGCCGGAAATATATGGATTATCCGGTCGGCGATCCAATCAGTTTCTCCTGCGTGGACTGGTGCCAGCGGAGATAGCCGGTTTGCCGCAATTGTTACGGTATACGCTACCCATCGCCACAGCGCCGGAGTTTCCCGACGGATATGTGACAGGATTGGGTGATCTGACGCTGATGGACATTTTCATTCTCCCCAAGCATGGAGACATCACATTCGGTGCGGGGCCGATATTGGTTATCCCAACCGCGACGGATGACGCACTTGGCAGCGGAAAATGGCAGGTCGGGGCGTCGGGCGTAATCGTCGCGCCGCAAAGTTGGGGTCTTTTGGGCGGCCTGGTGACCTATCAAACATCGTTCGCAGGGCATGGCGACCGAGAGAGGGTAAGCTTGGCAACCGTCGAGCCGATCATCAATTACAATCTGAAGGATGGCTGGTATCTTCGCTCGACAGCAACATGGAACTTCAATCTTGAGGACAATGAAGGGTATATTCCGGTCGGTTTGGGTATCGGTAAAGTTTTCGAGCTTGATAAAGGCATCACCATGAATGCGTTTATCGAGCCGCAATATACGGTTTGGCATCAAGGCGACGGCGCGCCGAAATGGCAGATATTTGCGGGCGTCAATTTTCAGTTTCCTGTTAAAAAATAATAGTGCCTCGTCGCGCCTTTTGTGCGGCGCGTTTGAGCGTATCAAAACTTGTTTGAGGCAAATTGCTGTCTCAGCCATTTGGCAGCGGGTCCGTGCGGGCGGAGCTTGTTCCAGACCAGTTCAAGCGCCACGGGATGGGCGCCACCGTCGAATTGCAGTTTTGGGATGACAAGTTCATCCGCCAATGGTGAATCCCTCAATATATGTTCCGGGATATAAGCCCAACCGATGCTCTGTTTCAGAATTTGCAGAATGACCCAGTGGCTTTCCACCCACCAGACCTCGGCGGCCACGCGAAGCCTGTGTTTTTCGTCCTCGTCACTGCGTTTGCGAACCATGATCTGCCGGTGCGTCCGCAGGTCTTCCCAATTCACAGGGCTGCTCGCAAGGGGATGGTTTCGACCGCAGACAAGCACAAGCGGCACCCAGCCAATGGTCTTGAACCCGAGTTCGGGCTGTATCTGATCCAGCCGCCACATGACGCCAAGATCAACCTTGCCGTTTTTAAGCAGCCCGGCGATCACGGATGAATGCGGAAACTGCAATTCGAGTTCGACATGGGGATAGTGCTTCGCAAACGCGGCGAAAAGGGCGGCGACCGCCGGTTCGGGATAGAGTTCATCCAGAGCAACCACAAGGCGGGACTCGACATGCTCATCGAAGTTTCGTGCGACTGAAATGAGATGTTCACGCCGATCCAGCATCAGACGCGCTTCGGGCAACAGCCTCGCGCCTGCTTCGGTCAGTGCCGGGCTGCGTGTCGCTCTGCTGAAAAGTTTGACGTTAAGATCGTCTTCCAGAGAGGAGATCAACACACTGACGGCTGACTGCGCTTTGCGCAGATGGCGGGCCGCAGCCGAAAACGATCCGTGTTCAGCGGCGGCAACAAATGCTTCCAGTTGGTCCAGCTCGACATTCATCTATCGCAAATCCAGATAGTATCTAACTTTTAAAATCCATAATAATAGATAGAAAGGGCACACCAATATCAAGGAATAAATAAGTGCGTAGTTTTGCAGATCGTGTTCGCCACGCGGCGATGTTTGAAATTATTGGACTGGCAATCTTCATTCCATGCTCGGCGATTATTTTTGATAAGCCGGTGGATGCGATGGGTGTCATCGGCGTCATATCCGCCACTACCGCGACTATCTGGAATTTTCTTTTCAATCTTGGATTTGATCGGGCTTTGCTGCGACTGAGGGGAACGGTGCATAAAACTATGCCCATCCGCGTTGCACATGCCATCTTGTTCGAAGCGGGTCTGATTGTGCTGCTGATACCGTTTATTGCCTGGTATCTGGGCATTTCGATCATCGTCGCGCTGATGATGGACGTGGTGATCGTGCTTTTCTATCTGGCTTATGCCTTTGTTTTCAATATCGCTTATGACTGGCTTTTTCCGATCTCGCCACAGCTTCCTGAGAAAAGTGCCGCTTAAAACTGTGCGGTGAGGCATTATTCTGCCTCACCGTATTCTGTGACGTCAAACTGGCAAACGGTGACGCACCAAAGTTGTCCAATAAGAGCAACCCCAGGCAATGACATCGTCGTTGAAGTCATATTTGGGGTGATGGAGATTGGCGCTTGGGCCGTTGCCGATATTGATCATCGCGCCCGGAACTTCGTTTAGCATGAACGCGAAGTCTTCGCCGCCAAGTGTGGCCGGCATGTCGCGCGTGACACGATCAGCGCCAGAGACGGCTTCGGCAGCAATGGCTGCAAGTTCGGTTTCGTGCTCGTGATTGACGGTCACGGGATAGTTGCGCTGATAGTCGAGCGTTGCCGTTGCTCCGAAAGCATCGGCAATGCCCTGCACTGCACGGGTCAGTTTTTCCTCGATGTGATTACGCACGTCCTCGCGAAGCGTGCGAACCGTGCCGGTCAAACGGATTTTCTGCGGAATGACGTTGAACGCATCGCCTCCCTGAATAGTCGTGATCGAAATCACGGCAGAATCCAGCGGATCGATGGTGCGCGCAGTCAGGGTCTGGATTGCCTGAATGAGAGCGGCTGTCACCGGGATTGGGTCGATGGTCTGATGCGGCGAGGCCGCATGTCCGCCAACACCTTCAATGGTGATGTCGAGAACGTCGACTGATCCCATGATCGGACCGGAATTGATGGTGAAATGTCCAACCGCAAGGTTTGGGCGGTTGTGCATGCCATAAACTTCGCTGACCGGCCAGCGCTTGAACAGGCCGTCGTCGATCATCGCCTTGGCACCGGCACCGCCTTCTTCGGCAGGCTGGAAGATCACGATAACCGTGCCGTCGAAAGCGCGACTTTGTGCCAGTTCGCGGGCCGCACCGAGAAGCATCGTCGTGTGGCCGTCATGACCGCAGGCGTGCATTTTGCCTGGCACTTTCGAAGACCATTCCGCGCCGGTTTCTTCCAAAATCGGCAGCGCGTCCATATCCGCTCGCAAGGCAATGGCACGGCCAGACTTGTTGCTCTGACCGCGTATGACGCCGACAACACCAGTGCGCCCGATGCCGGTTGCGACCTCATCGACGCCAGCCGCGCGCAGTGCATCGGCAACCTTGTCTGCCGTCCGGTTCACATCGTAAAGCAGCTCGGGGTTTTCGTGCAGGTCACGACGAAATGCGACGAGTTCATCGAGCTGGTTCGACGTCCAGTTTTCAACCGGCATATCAGGCTTCCTTCGTATTTTCTTCGGTGGCGTCGAGGCGATAGCGAAAATCGCAGTGGCTCGCGCCCTTCATGATGGTCTGCGTGCGTTCCAGCTTCATTGCGGGATTATAGCCGATGCAAAAATCGCCATCGCGATTGCAGGAAAGCAGATGCCCGATATGGCCAAGGCCCATCTCGCGGTACATTTCCGAATAACGGCAGCGCGTGACATTGAAATCGAAATGGTTTTCGCCCTGCGAAATCACGTCGATTTCCAGCGCGTTTTCCTTCGTCCACAGCGGCTGGATGTCGGCAAAATCCTGCAAGGTAGGCGTGCGACCCAGTTCTTCGGCAAAGCTTTTGCCCTGTTCAATTGCTGAACGGCTGACGGCTTCGCCCACCACGGCTTGGGCTTCTTCGTCGCCGGAGCGTTCGCGCAGCACATCATAGATGTTCTTGATGACCATCGCCTCAATGCGGCGGCGTTCGAGAATTGGCATTTGATTCATGGACCTGACCTTTCACATGAATAAGCTGATTTAGAGATTGGGTTCGGTGAGATCCTTGCGCCGAAGCCAGGCGAGATAGAAAGGCGCGATTTTCCGCGCGACTTTGTGAAAAGGCAATGGCGCGGGCTCTGAAACGGGTAGCGCAAGCTCCTGCACCGATTCTCCATCGAGCGCACGCGCGAATTCGCGACCAAGTGATGTGCCAAGCGCGACGCCACGTCCGTTGCAGCCGATCCAAGCCCAGCCATTGGTGCCAAGCTGATGAACGCGTGGGAAACGATCCCACGTCATGCCGATAAAGCCGCTCCACACATGGGTGATTTCCGGTTCCCCGAGGGCGGGAAAAGCTTCCGCCATGCCGCGCGCAGTCTTGCGCTTTACGCGCTCGGCGACATCGTAGTCACCCATCACAATGCCGCCGGTGATCAGCCGGTTGCGCGCATCGTAGCGGAAGAAGCGCAGGTCACCGCGTGTATCGGAAACCGCCTGCCGTCCGGGCAGAATTAACGCGCGCAGATTATCGCTGACGGGTGCGGTTGCCATCTGCCATGAGAGTACGGGCACGATTGTCCGGGCCAGACGCGGGGCAAGCCTTTCGCGAAGCTCGCCGGTATAAGCATTGGTCGCGAGCAAAAAGCCTTTAGCGCGCACTGTGGCGTTGTCGGTACGCACTTCCCAATGATCGCCGACTTGCCGATAGGATGTAACCGGGCTTTGCTCGTGAATGATTGCGCCATGGCGCTCCGCAGCAGCGGTAAGACCGCGCGCGAAGGCCAGCGGATTGATATGGCCGCCGGTGGGGTTGAACATGCCGCCGTACCAGAAATCGCTGCCGATCAGTTGCGATGTCGCGGATCGGTCAAGAAACTCCGCCGGAAAGCCGAACCGCTTCCACGCCTCGACACGCATTTGCGAAAGCTTTACCCGACCCGGCGAATGGGCAGGCTGGAACCAGCCTTTTTGTTCGGCTTCAGCCTCGATATTTTCATCGCGCACGATGGAAAACAGAATATCAGCGCTATTGCCGATCAGGCGGGCAAAGCGTTCGCCCGCAGCGCCATAGCGCTTGGCAATCGCATCCGGCTCGGCGGACGTCATGGTCGGGATGACCTGACCATTGTTGCGACCCGAAGCACCCCAGCCGACCGCATTGCCTTCCAGCAGGATGACGCGCTTACCACGCTTTGCCAGATGAAGTGCTGCCGACAGGCCCGTAAAACCGCCGCCGACAATAACAACATCGGCTTCCGCGTCACTGGTCAACGGCTTTGCAGCTGTGCGGGGAGGTGCCGTGGCGGCCCAGATGGAGGGTGGGAATTCTACTTTTTGCATGACGTCACGCATTCTCAAAACGAGGTGGCGTCCAGTTCTTGCCGGGGATCGAGGCAAGCAGGCGCTGGGTATATTCGTGGCGCGGATTGGCGAAGACTTCAGCCGTCGGGCCGGTTTCGGCGATCTCGCCCTTGGACATCACGATGATGCGGTCGCAAAGCTGCGCTGCGACGCGCAAATCATGCGTTACGAAAAGCAGCGACAGGTTCAGCCTTTCACGCAGATCGGCCAGAAGCCGCAGAACCTGCGCCTGTACCGAAACATCGAGCGCAGAGACAGGTTCATCCGCGACGATGATGCGCGGCTCCAAAGCGAGCGCACGGGCAATGCCGATGCGCTGGCGCTGCCCGCCTGAAAACTCGTGCGGAAAACGGTCGGCAGCAGCGGGCGAAAGCTCGACCAGTTCCAGCAACTCACGGGCCTTTGCGTGCGCCTCTGCCTTCGGTACACCATGGACGATAGGGCCTTGTGCGATGAGGTCCACGACACGGCGGCGCGGATTGAGCGAGGCCATCGGGTCCTGAAAGACCATCTGGATATCCTTCCGCATGGCGCGCACTTCACGCGGGCTTGCGCTCAGAAAATCCTTGCCGTTCACATCGACCGTGCCGCTGTCTGCTTCCAGCAGGCGCGTGACGATGCGCGAAACGGTCGTCTTGCCCGACCCGCTTTCGCCGACGACGCCCAGCGTTTCGCCTTGGCGCAATTCGAACGAAAGGTCCTTTACGGCGGGCACGGCACTGCGTTTGCCGGTTAGCAATCCGCCACGCGCCTTGAAGGTTTTGCGTAAAGCGCTTGCCTTGAGAATAATCGGTTGGGCTTCAACTGACGGCTTCGGTTCGGGCGGGGTGAGTGCGGGAACCGATGCGATCAGCGCTTTCGTGTAAGCATGCTGGGGATGGTTCAACACTTCGTTTGCAGGGCCTTGTTCGACCAGTTCGCCGAGCCGTAACACGGCGACGCGGTCGGCGATTTCTGCCACCACGCCAAAATCATGCGTGATGAAGAGAATGCCCGTGTCATGCTCGCGTTGCAGATCACGGATCAGCTTCAGAATTTGCGCCTGCGTGGTCACGTCGAGCGCAGTAGTCGGTTCGTCGGCAATGATGAGGCGCGGCTTCAGGATCAGCGCCATGGCGATCATGACGCGCTGGCGCTGCCCGCCGGATATCTGGTGCGGATAGGCGTTATAGGCGGATTCCGGATCGGGAATTTTCACCTCTGCCAGCATGTCCAGCACGGCGGCACGGCGTTCCTTGCGGCCAAGTATGGTATGGAGGCGCAGCACTTCATCGATCTGCCAGCCAACTGTCTTCTGCGGGTTGAGCGCTGTCATCGGCTCCTGAAAGACCATGCCGATGCGGTCGCCGCGCAGCTTTTTCATGTCAGCTTCGCTGAGCGAATAAAGGTCAGTGCCTTCAAGCTTGATCGTGCCATGCGTCACGCGCACATGCGGTTCCGGCAAAAGGCGCATGATCGCGCCTGCCGAAAGCGATTTGCCTGAACCGCTTTCGCCAACAAGGCAGACGATTTCACCGGGATTGATGGTCAGTGTGAGGTCCTGCAAGGCAAAAGGACGGTCGGCGCCCTTCGGCAGCGCGATTTGCAGGTTGCTGATTTCGAGAACGGGTGCAGCGGTCATTATTTCTTCTGCCTCGGATTAAGCGCATCGTTCAGGCCTTCGCCAAGCAGACTGAAGGAAAGAACGGTGAGCAGAATGGCGATGCCGGGAATGACCGAGCAGAACCAGTCGGTGCGGAGCACGGCGCGGCCCTGGCCGATCATGTTGCCCCAGCTGGCATAATTAGGATCACCGAGACCGAGGAAGGCGAGCGCGCTTTCCATCAGGATGGAGGTGGCCATAACGACAGATGCGAACACGATCACCGGCGGCAAAGCGTTTGGCAGTATTTCGCGGAAGATGATCGACATATTGCCGACACCCAGATTGCGCGCCGCGTCGATGAATTCGCGCTGGCGCAACGCCAGAAATTCGGCGCGCACCATGCGTGCAGGCGCGGTCCATGAGACGATGCCTATGCAGATGATGATATTCTCGATGGACGAGCCGAAGATTGCCACCAGCGCCAGAAGCAGCACGAAGCTCGGCACGGTTTGAAAGGCTTCGGTGATGCGCATCAGCACATCATCCACCCAGCCGCCATAATAACCTGCAAGCGCACCGATAACGATGCCGATGACAATCGAGATCAAGGTTGCGACGACGCCGATCAGCAACGAGATGCGTGCACCGTGGAAAATGCCAGCCATAATGTCACGCCCGAGCTGATCGGTGCCAAGCGGCGTTATCGCATTGAGGAATGGCCAGACAAGCGGATCGCCCGCACGGCGCAGCGGGTCGCCGGGCGCAATGACATCGGCCAACAGGGCAATCAGAACCACGGCGATGAAAAGAACAAGGCCCAGCACGGCAGCGCGGTTGCGGCTGAAGCGCTGCCACAGAACTTTCGTGCGGGAGACCTGTGGGCGGGTGAGGGAAAGGTCCTGGGATGTCATGACAGTTCGATCCTGGAATCAAGCCGCGCATAGATGAGATCGGTAATGAAATTGACGATCACCACCAACACCGAGCACAGGAAGATTATACCCATCAGCGTGTTGAGGTCGCGCTTGATCACGGAAGTATAGGCGAGCTGGCCAAGGCCGGGCAGCGAGAAGATCGTTTCGATCACAACCGAGCCGCCAAGCACGGTGGAAAACTGAAGGCCGAGCAGCGTTACGACCGGCAGGAAAGCGTTGCGCATGATATGATGGAACATCAGCCTTGCGCCGCTGGCGCCCTTGGCGCGGGCGGTGCGGACATAATCGAGGTCGGCGACTTCCAGCACGCTCGTGCGCATCAGGCGCATGTAGAAGGCAAGATAGATCAGCGAAAGCGCCGTCGTCGGCATGACGAGGTGTACGGCAATATCCCAGACATTCTTCCAGCCAGTGTAAAAACCGCCAAGCGTCTTGTAACCGCCGACGGGCAGCCAGCCCAGCTTGACGGAAAAGATAAACATCAGGATGAGGCTGAGAAAGAAGCTCGGCATGGCGTAGAAGACAAGACCGAGCGTCGAGATGACATTGTCGGTCAGCGAATAAGCCTTGCGCGCAGCAAAGGCACCAAGCGTGATGCCGAAAATGAACGCTACGGAAAGCGAAGAAATCATCAGCAGGAGCGTCGGCACGAGCCGCGCCATCAGCACGTCCAACACGGGCAGTTCATAGACATAGGACCAGCCGAAATCGAACCGAGCCAGCTTGGTCATGTAAATCCACAGCTGCACCCAGACTGGTTGGTCCAGACCGTATTCCGTGCGCAGATTGGCGACGAATTGAGGGTCTGCACCGCCCATGTCACCGACAAGCGCGTCAACCGTGTCGCCAGGCGCAAGCTTGATGAGCAGAAACGCCCCGATCATGATGAGAAGGATGACGGGAACCGCCTGCAAGATGCGGCGCAGCGCAAAGGTCAGGATTGGGGGCAGGGACATTGCGGATTATCCTGCAAGATATTCATAGTCAGCATTCTAAAACTGGTGAACCGCTGCCGGGTGACCGGCAGCGGTTGGCATTGCTTATTGGTCGATCGAGAGATCGTACCAGCTTGAAGAATCCCACCGTGGCGTGTTGTGGTGGTTTTTGAGAACCTTGTTGGTCACGCCGACGAACGGATGTTCGATGGCGAAGATGACTGGCAGGTCTTTCATCTCAAGCTGCTGGATCTGGTGATAGAGATCGGCGCGCTTGGCCGGGTCGAGCTCGCTTGCGGCCTTGTCGATCAGGCTGTCCATTTCGTCAGACTTATAGTCGAACTGGTTGGACCATGCCGTGCCGACCGGAGCGCCGGAGCGCAGCCAGACGGTGGTGGAAACAGCCGGATCGGAACGGAACTGGTGCCAGCCGCTTGCCGTGTCGAAATCGTGATCGCGATAGACGCCGTTCAGGAAGCCCGGTGCGTCATTGGTCAGGATTTCAACGTCGATGCCGACTTCCTTCATGGCTTGCGCATAATATTCAGCCCAGAGCTGAGTATATTCGCCCCATGGTGCCGGACGGTGACGCAGCTTGAAGCGGACGCCGTTTTCTTTGACGGGATACCCAGCCTCGTCGAGCAGCTTCTTGGCCTTTTCCACGTCATATGGATAGGTCTGGACCTGATCGGTATAATTTGCACCGCCAGCGCTCGGGATCGGACCGCGACCCGGCTTGGCGTAGCCGCGCATGATCGTCTTGATTGCAAAGTCGATGTCGAGCGCGTGATAGATCGCCTGACGAACCTTCAGATTGGCAAGGATCGGGTTGCGCAGATTGAACTCGATGGTCGAGTGGGCAACGTTGTTTTCGAAACCCTTGGTGCCTGTGTCGAAGCGGCCATCCTTCTGGAGGCGCTCGGTGTCCGACATGGAAATGCCGTTGAAAGCGGTTTCCATCATTTCGCCAGCCTCAAGCGCTGCCGCTGCCGCTGCCTTGTCCGGCATGAAGCGCCAGATAATGCGGTCGAGGTAAGGATATTCCTTGCCGCGCCAGTAATCATCATTGCGCTCGGCGATGATGTGCTGGCCGCGCTCATATTCGACAAACTTGAACGGACCCGTGCCGACCGGCGCGGAATTGTACTTGTTCTTCAGAATGTCGGTGCCTTCATAAAGATGCTTCGGCACCGGATGACCGAGATCCGGCATCGCGGCGACCAGCAATTCCAGCGGCATCGGCTTGGAATAACGGAACACGGCGGTATGCGGATCGGTGCAGTCGACAGCTTCGAGATTGGCCTGAAGCGTGGTCGAATAGTTAAGCAGCTTCTTCCAGAGGTTCATCGCGCTGAACGAAACGTCATCGCAGGTGAATGGCTGGCCGTCGTGCCAGCGCACATTTTCGCGCAGCTTGAAGGTGATGGCCTTGCCGTCTTCCGATGAAGACCAGCTCGTTGCCAGAACCGGCACGTAGCCCTCGTAAGTGCGGTCGATCAGCGGCTCCATGATGCGACCGGTGATCTGGTAAACGCCGGTCGAGGCGCGCAGCGCAGGGTTGAGGACGCCCTGCTCGGTATTCATATGGACAATGACCGTACCGCCGCGCTTCACTTCTTCAGCGTTGGACGACGCCGTAGCAAGTGAAAAGGCTGCGAGAAACAGGCCAAGGCCAGCTTTTCTGATATGCATTCTATGTTCCCCTGAAGGACGTTGAGGAGGGCTTTCCGGCCTCTTTTCCCGCACGTCCCGATATTGTTCAAGCCCCTGAAACTGCTCTTTAAAGCAGCGTTCAATGGCCTTTTCCTTATGCAAGCACCGTTATGCTAGAATCCGCTATGATTTTGTCAAGATAAACTAATTTGTGCGATAAAATTAGTATAATTTCTCGATAACCATGCGTTAATAAATGTCGATTTTCTATCTTGGAGTTTGTTGATGAGCCAGATTTCTCCCGAACAGAGTGAAAATGCGGGCAAAACCAAACCCGGAGCGGTCTGGGTCACCGGCGCCGGTTCGGGCATCGGCGCTGCAATGGCACGCCGTTTCGCAAGCGAGGGTTGGCCGGTGGCCCTGACAGGCCGGAAGGCGGAAGGGCTGGCCATCATCGCGGATGAAATTACTTCTGCAGGCGGCGAGGCCCGGATATTCCCGGCTGATGTGCTCGACCGCAAGGCGATGACAGATGTCGCTGAAGCGATCGTCGAATGGACCGGGCGTCTCGATGTTGTCTGCAACAATGCTGGGCTTAACATTCCGCGCCGCAGCTGGTCGGATATCGATTTCGATGCATGGGATGATGTCATCGACATCAATATCAAGGGCGCGATCAACGTGATTGCAGCCGCGCTTGCACCAATGCGGGCGCAGGGTGGCGGCCTGATGATCCATACATCTTCCTGGGCGGGGCGTTTTTCGTCGCCCGCTGGCGGCGTACCATATGGCGCCTCCAAACACGCGCTCAACGATCTCAGTGCGAGCCTGAACGCGCAAGAGGGACAAAACGGTATTCGTTCCACGGTGCTTTGTCCCGGTGAGGTGGCGACGCCGCTTTTGGCGCGCCGTCCGGGTTTTGATCTCGCACGCATGGATGACGTCATTCAGCCGGAGGATATGGCCGAAACCGCGCTCTATGTCGCCAGAATGAATCCGAAGGTCACAATTCATGAGATTGTGCTGGCGCCGACAAAGAAATAAGCCTCCATCCACTAACATCTGATTTTATCAAAAAAGGAAACTCCACATGTCTCACCCGGTAAAAGGCGTCGACCACGTTTTTCTGCTGGTTAATGATCTGGAGAAAAGTGCCGAGCAATACCGTCGCTTCGGATTCACGCTGAGCCCCCGCGGACTGCACAGCAAGGAAAAAGGCACCGGCAATTACACGATCATGTTTCCGGAAGATTACTTCGAGCTTCTAGGCATTGTTGCTGAAACCCCGGGCAATCAGCACCAGCGCCAGAAACTTGCGGCGCAAGGTGAAGGACTGCATGCCATCGCCTGCCGGATCGACAATGCACGCGAGGCAAAGGCGGAGCTAGCAACACTCGATATAGCGACGGGCGAAGTTGGCGCATTCCAGCGCCCGGTGCAGCTGCCGGGCGGCGGCGAGGGCGTCGCAGCGTTTGAAACAGTCTCTTTTGCCGACAGCGAAGTTCCGCAGGGCATGGTTTTCATGTGTCAGCACAAGACCCGCGAAACGGTCTGGCTGCCGGAGCTGATCGAACATGAAAATGGTGCTATCGGTCTCTCGACTATCGTCATCATCGCTGCCGATCCTGAAACAACTGCGAAAGGTTTTGCCCGTCTGTTCAAGGCCGGGGAAGCGGTTGAGCACGATGGCGGATGGAAAGTTCTGACCGGGCCGAACTCGGCCGATCTACTGGTTCTGGATCGCGAGAAAGCGTCGTCGCTTTACCCGAATGTCGATTTGGACAAAACGCCTGCCAGTGCTTTTGCAACCTTGCGCATTCGCGTGAGATCACTGGATAAAGCGCGTGCCGCACTGACCGCACATGGCGTGTCCTTTGCGTCAACGGCGGCAGGCGTGGCCGTTTTGCCCGAGAACGCCAGCGGCACAATTCTGGAGTTTTCAGAACAGTAGGCGTTGTGCCCCGTAAAGGACTCAAGGCGCGGTTGCCATAAACCGCGCCTCCAAGGCATGGATCGAAACGATCCAGTCGTACACTTGAAATGATTGCACTGGTAACTTTCAGTTGGCTATTTTTTACGCAAATGCTCGAAAACATTGCATTTTTGTATGTCGGATCTTTTTCTGTAGCGTCATTTCAGGCGCTTGGTGTCTGAAAAGAAGGTTGCCCCTGCTTTTCGCGCACAATTAATGCTTAATACTTATTCAAATTGATCAAAAATTATTCTAGAGAGTGATCATTATGAGATTACATACCGACTCTGGAGATGAAATTTTGGTCAACGTCCATGAAAAGCTCGAGCCCATTCTCGAAGATGTCCTCCATCGCAACGCGGGTGAAATTGAATTCCACCAGGCCGTGCGAGAGGTGTTGGAAAGTGTTGGGCGCGTCATTGCGAAACGACCATATTATGCCGACAATGCCCTGATCGAACGCATTTGCGAGCCGGAACGGCAGATTATTTTCCGCGTGCCGTGGGTTGATGATCAGGGTCGCGTACAGATCAATCGCGGTTTCCGCGTGCAGTTCAATTCGGCTCTTGGACCTTACAAGGGCGGGATTCGCTTCCATCCTTCGGTCAATGTCGGCATCATCAAGTTCCTCGGCTTCGAACAGACGTTTAAAAATGCGCTGACCGGCATGCCGATTGGTGGCGGCAAGGGCGGCTCGGATTTCAACCCGCGTGGCCGTTCCGACGCTGAAATCATGCGCTTCTGCCAGTCCTTCATGACCGAACTTCATCGTCATATCGGCGAATATGTGGACGTTCCAGCGGGTGACATCGGCGTTGGTGGGCGCGAGATCGGCTATATGTTCGGTCAGTACAAGCGACTGACCAATCGCTATGAAGCCGGCGTATTGACCGGCAAGGCGCTGTTCTACGGCGGTTCCAGGGCGCGCAAGGAAGCAACCGGTTATGGTGCGACCTATTTCGTGCAGCGCATGCTTCAGGCCCGCAAACAGGATTTCGATGGCAAGCGCGTTGTCGTTTCCGGTTCGGGCAATGTTGCCATCTACACAATGGAAAAGGTGATCGAGTTTGGCGGCAAAGTGGTCGCCTGCTCCGATTCCAATGGTTATATCGTTGACGAGAACGGTATCGATCTTGATCTCGTCAAGGAAATCAAGGAAGTGCGTCGCGAACGTATTTCCGAATATGCACGCCAGAAGGGCCAGTCCGTCCATTACATTGAGGGCGGCTCGATCTGGGATGTTCCCTGCGATGTGGCCATGCCGTCGGCAACTCAGAACGAGTTGACCGGCAAGGATGCCAAGACGCTTGTGAAGAATGGCGTTATCGCTGTCGGTGAAGGCGCTAACATGCCCTCCACGCCTGAAGCGGTGAAGATTTTCCAGGATGCGAAAGTTCTCTTCGCGCCCGGCAAGGCTGCCAATGCGGGCGGTGTGGCGACTTCGGCGCTTGAAATGCAGCAGAACGCATCGCGCGATAGCTGGACCTTCGAGCAGACGGAAGCGCGTCTGGCTGAAATCATGCGCAATATCCACGATCTTTGTGCGGAAACCGCCGAGGAATATGGCACGCCGGGCGATTATGTCCTCGGTGCCAATGTCGCCGGTTTTGTGCGGGTGGCAGAAGCCATGGATGCTCTGGGCATTATCTGATTGAACAGGAGGGCGGGACCGTAGGGCTCCGCCTTCAACTTTTCTACGCGGCTCATTATAGAATGACATTTGCTTCGGTATGAGCTTGCGCTACCATTATTTCCCATCAGAGTTGTTGCTACCATTAGCCAGCTTCCATTTTTGGAAGATGGATTGCCGCGATTCTCGGCAGTTTCGGCGAACCGTCGACGGGTTCGTCATTTTGATCAAATTGCTCCCACAAATTTTGCAAAATCCACGGCTTGAACGGTTGATCCATCAATGGAACTCTGCTCAATAGTTCTATGAAAGCGGTGACTTAGGGAGGGGATCGCTGAATGTCTGTAATGCCCGAATTGCGTGCTGATACCATAATTTATAACGGCACGATCTGGTGTGGATACGAAGAGGGCACAGTCGAAGCCCTGGCAATCTGGCAAGGCAAGGTGCTTGCCACCGGCACTAAAGATCAGGTCTGGGGCCTCAAGGGCGACAAGACGCAGTTGATCGATCTGGAAGGGCGTTTCGCCACACCGGGACTAAACGATTCTCATCTTCATCTGATATCGGTCGGGCTGACGCTCAAATGGATTGATGCAACGGCTGATGCCGCGCCTACGCTGGAAAGTCTTCTGAATGCAATCCGCGAAACGGCGGCTTCTGTTCCTCCGGGCACCTGGATCAAGGCGCGCGGCTACGACCAGACCAAGCTGGATATTGGTCGTCATCCGCATAAATCGGAACTTGATGCGGTTGCGCCAGACCATCCCGTGATGCTCGTGCGCGCCTGCGGTCACGTTTCGATCTTCAACTCGAAGGCCTTCGAACTTGCAGGGATCGATGAAAACTCTCCGGTTCCCGACGGCGGCTTGATCGAGCAGCGGAACGGCGTGCTGACCGGCATGGTTGCCGAAAATGCGCAAGGCGCGGTTCGCAAGGCCATCCCGACCGCGACGACAGAGGAAATGATCGAAGCTATCGAAGCAGCAGGCAATCTGCTGCTTTCTTACGGCATTACCAGCGTCATGGATGCAGCGGTCGGGCAGGTTGCAGGTTTCGACGAAATTCGCGCCTATAATATTGCCAAGCTGCAAAAGCGTTTGCCGGTGCGAACGTGGCTGGTACTGCTGGGCGATCCGGGCCCGTCAATCGTTGAAAAATGCTATGAGGCCGGGCTGGTCTCCGGTGTCGGTGATGACATGCTGACCGTTGGCGCCGTCAAGATATTCCTCGACGGTTCTGCGGGCGGTCGCACGGCTTGGATGAGCAAACCATATCTGGGTGACGACAACAATATTGGCGTGCAGATTTTGCCCGATGCGGAGCTTGAGGCACTTGTGCTTGATGCGCACAAGAAGGGATATCAGCTTGCGTGCCACGCGATTGGTGATGCTGCCATCGGGCAGCTCATCACCGCTTATGAGAAAGCTTTCACTGCCTATCCAGACCCGAACCGCCGTCATCGCATTGAGCATTGCGGATTTTCAACGCCGGAACAGCATGCGCGCATGCAGAAGGCGGGCATTTATCCATGTCCGCAGCAAGTCTTCATCTATGATTTCGGGGATGCCTATATTTCGGTTTTGGGCGAGGAGAGGGCTCTTTCAAGCTATCCGCTCAAGACGTGGAAAGACCTTGGTTTCAAACCGGCAACGGGAAGCGATGCGCCGGTCTGTCATCCAAATCCCTATCCCAACATCTATTCGATGCTGACGCGCGAAACGGGCAGGGGCACGGTGATGGATGCGCGACAGTGTGTGACCATTGAAGAGGCTCTTCAGGTCTATACGGAATATGGCGCGTTTTCGCAGAAGTTAGAAACCGTAAAAGGCAAACTGGTCCCGGGACAGGTGGCTGATATTGCAGTCTTTTCGCGCAATATGCTCACCGCGAAGCCGAAGGAAATTCTCAACGATACGCATTGCGTGCTCACCCTTCGCGAAGGTGAAGTGGTGTTCGAACGTTCGTAGGGAGAACAGGCAGCGAAGCCTCGGTTGCGCTGCCTGAATACGTTCATTCATCCGATCTACAAAAATCAAAAGGGGAAGATCATGAGGAAATTTGCGTTGCTTGCGGCGGTGTCCGTCGCATTGTTGGCCGGAACTGCGGCCTTTGCTGCCGATACGCCGCGCTCGGGAGGCGTCGTCAACTTCGTTGCGCCTTATGGCGACAGTTTTTCGACACTGGATATTCAGGCATCGCCTGCAACACAGGACGAATTCTACGCCAAGGCCATTCATCGCACGCTCTATGACTGGGATGCGGATCTGAACAAGCCGGTTCTGGCGCTGGCGACAGATGTAGGTGTTTCGGACGACAAGCTCGTCTATACTTATAAGCTGCGTCAGGATGCATTTTTCCATGACGGCAAGCCATTGACGGCAGACGATATTATCTGGAGCTACACCCGGATAATGGACCCGAAGAAGGCCATGCCTCCAGCGCGCTATATAGCGGAAATCAAGGGCGCTGAGGATTATGGACAGGGCAAGGCCAAGGAAATTTCGGGTCTGAAGAAGATCGACGATCACACGCTGGAAATCACGTTGAAGCAGCCGATTGATCCGGGCTTCCAGTTCATGCGCAACAATACCGCAATCTATCCTGTGGGACAGGGCGACAGCGAAGAGTTTCAGCGCCATCCGATCGGTCTTGGACCTTACAAGTTTGCCGAATATGTGCCCGGCTCGCGTCTGACGGTCGAGAAGTGGGACAAATATTACGATAACGGCAAGCCCTACGCCGACAAGATCAATATCATGATCATGGGCGATGCGGCAGCGCGCGATGTTGCCTTCCGCAACAAGGAAATCGATGTGGCCGTGCTCGGGCCGGCACAATACAGCACCTATCGCGCGGATCCGGAACTTGGCAAAAACATGCTCGAAGTTGCTGAAGCCTATACGCGCGCGGTCGGTTTCAATCCCGATTTTAAGCCGTTTCAGGATAAGCGTGTTCGCCAAGCCATCAATTACGCCATCGACAGTGATCTGATCATCAAGCGTCTCGTCAAGGATAAGGCTTACCGTGCGGTTGGCTGGCTCCCGAACTCGTCGCCTGCTTTCGACAAGGATGCCAAGCCCTACCCCTATGATCCTGAGAAGGCAAAGGCTCTGCTCGCAGAGGCCGGTTATCCGGATGGTTTCGAATTTGAATTGACGGCCACGCAGAATGAAAGCTGGGGCTTGACCATTGTTCAGGCCATCATCCCGATGCTCGCAAAGGTTGGGATCAAGGTGAAAGCAAAGCCTGTCGAAGCATCGGTTCTTGCCGATGTGGTTCCAGCCGGTAATTTCCAGGCCTATATGTGGTCGCTGGAAAGCGGCCCGGACGCGCTCACGGCGATGCAGTGCTTCTATTCCACGACACCGCAATCGGCCTGTAACTATCAGAAGTTCTCCAACGCGGAATTCGACAAGATTGTCGATGCCGCGAAAGCCGTCAAAACCGAAGAAGAGAAGAATGAGCTTCTGAAGAAAGCCAACAATCTGTTGCAGGAAGAAGCGCCGGTCTGGTTCTTCAACTATAACAAGGCTGTCATGGCGCATCAGCCATGGCTGCATGGCTTGCAGCCAAATGCGGCCGAGATTGCAATTCAGTCCTACGAAAAGCTTTGGGTCGACGACACGGTTCCGTCCGGTCGTTAATCCGAGCTTCCATGGACCGGCCCGCTCGTTTTCGGGCGGGCCACAAATCCCCTTTGCTCCAGCGTTTCATCGCTGATCTGAAAGGAGGACTGCGTGCTCTATTTTATTGTCCGCCGCGTCTTGCAGATGATACCGACAGTTCTGGCTGTATCGTTGCTGGTCTTCGTCATATTCAGCGTTGTTCCGGGCAGTATCGCTTCCGGCCTCGTCGCCAGTGGCAAAGGCATGAGCGACCCGAAACTGGTCGAAAAAATCACGCAGGAATTCGGTCTCGACAAACCCGTTCACGTGCGTTTTGGCAATTATCTCGTGCAATTGGCGCAGTTCGATCTCGGTACGTCCTATCGCTCGCGGCAGCCCGTTGTTTCGCTTATTCAGGAGCGTATGTGGCCGACATTGAAGCTCGCTTTTGCGGCCATGGGACTTGCGATTTTGATTGGTGTGCCGCTGGGCTTTCTGGCCGCGCTCAAGCCCGGAAGCATACTCGATAGCACGACCATGATCGGCGCGGTGTCGGGCCTTTCCATGCCGCAATTCTGGCTTGGTTTGCTGGCGATGTATCTGTTTGCGCTGACACTCGGCTGGTTACCAAGCTTCGGTTACGGCGATGGAGGCATACGCAATATCATCCTGCCTGCTCTGACTTTGGGCGTTGCGCCCTTGGCGTTGCTGGCGAGAACCACCCGTGCAGCCGTGCTGGAAGTGATGGGGGCCGATTTTATCCGCACGGCGCGTTCAAAGGGCATGAACAGTTTCAGGCTGGTGAAATGGCACGTCATGCGCAATGCGCTGGTGCTGATCATCACGACCATCGGTCTGCAATTCGGATCGATGATGGGGCAGGCCGTGGTGGTGGAAAAGCTTTTCTCCTGGCCGGGGCTTGGTTCATTATTGATCGACAGTGTTTCGCTGCGCGATATCCCGGTGGTGCAGGGTGCAATTCTCGTGATCGTTTTATGGTTCCTCGTCATCAATACGATCGTTGACATTCTCTACGCGGTCATCGACCCGCGTATCAGCCACGAGTGACGCCCATGAAGCTCCGTTTCAATCTCATATTCGGCGGGCTGGTATGCATCATCATTTTGATGGCGGCAGTCTTCGCACCGCTGCTGGCGCATTATAATCCGGTTCTTGATGCCGACCTGATGAATGCCGAACTGCCGCCCGACGCCCAGTTCTGGTTCGGGACCGACGCACAGGGGCGAGACGTCTATTCGCGTATTCTCTATGGCGCGCAAGTGTCTCTGACGGTTGGTATCGTCTCACAGTGCATCAACACGGTGATCGGCCTTAGCTTTGGCATATCCGCTGGCTATTTCGGCGGCTGGTGGGATGATTTTGTCAACGGGTTGACCAATCTGATGCTTGCAATCCCGTCACTGATCTTTGCGCTCGCCATCATGGCGGTTCTCGGTCCGGGCCTGCCAAGTCTCTTGCTGGCGCTTGGGCTGACAAACTGGTCATGGACGTGCCGCATTGCCCGCAGTTCCACGCTTTCCCTCAAGAAGCAGGGCTATGTGCAGGCTGCAAAGATGCTCGGCTACAGCGATATTCGCATCATGATCACACAGATCGTGCCGAATATGATCGGACCGATCCTCGTTATCGGCACGCTTGGCATGGGCGACGCCATCCTTGCAGAGGCGGCACTTTCCTATCTCGGGCTCGGTATCAGCCCGCCAGATCCAAGCTGGGGAAATATGTTGACCGACGCCCGCGAACTGATCGTCAGCGCGCCATGGGCGGCAATCTTTCCGGGTCTGGCGATTTTCTTCACCGTGCTCGGCCTCAATCTGTTTGGCGATGGGCTGCGCGACTGGCTCGACCCGCATATGAGGACACGCAAGGTATGAGCGAAGAAACACTTCTGGAGGTGGAAAACCTTCGCATTGATATCGTTTCCGGTTCTTCCCGACACAATGTGGTGGAAGACGTGTCTTTCACCATTGGCGCGGGTGAAACCTTTGGTCTCGTGGGGGAATCCGGTTGCGGCAAAAGTATCACGGCTTTGTCGATGATCGGCTTGCTGCGCAAACCTTTGGCGATTACTGGTGGTGCGATACGCTTTAAAGGGCAGAATCTGGCTGCCCTGTCGTCCCGCGAGATGCGCAAGCTGCGGGGCAATCGCATCGCCATGATTTTCCAGGAGCCGATGACGGCACTCAACCCCCTATCGCCGGTAGGGCGGCAGATCGCGGAAATGTTTGTGCTGCATCAGGGCGCGACATGGCATGAGGCTGAACGCAGGGCCGTCGAAGCGCTTGCAAGTGTTCAGGTTCCGGCACCCGATCAACGGGTCAAAAACTATCCCCATCAGATGTCGGGCGGCATGCGCCAGCGCGTGATGATTGCGATTGCGCTGGCCTGTGATCCCGATCTTTTGATCGCCGACGAACCGACCACAGCACTCGACGTGACGGTACAGGCAGAAATTCTGCGTCTGATGCAGGACCTTTGCACCGCCAGAGGAACCTCTGTGCTGATGATCAGCCACGATCTCGGCGTCATTGCCAAAATGTGCCGTCGTGTCGGCGTCATGTATGCCGGGCATCTGGTCGAGGAGCGCATAACGGCGGGGCTGTTCCGACATCCGTCGCACCCCTATGCGCACGGACTTCTGGCATCGCTGCCACAACTCGGTTCGCGCCAGAAGGAAGGTCAACGGCGACTTCAGGAAATCGAAGGCGTCGTGCCATCTATTTCCGCCTTTCCAAAAGGCTGCCGGTTCGAACCGCGCTGCACACGCGCAACCGAAATATGCCGTGCGGAAAAGCCCGGCTGGACTCCGCTTCAGGATATGGGTGTGGTGAGGTGTTTTCATCATGAATGACATGCGTTCAACCCAGACGACCAATGCGCTCGTTACTATTGACGATCTATGCGTCTATTTTCCCGTCAGCGGTGGACTATTCAGCCGTTCCAGGCAGTTGCTGCGCGCTGTCAACAATCTCAGCCTGACGCTCAATAAGGGCGAGTGCCTGTCGATCGTTGGCGAATCCGGTTGTGGGAAATCCACCCTCGCGCTTTCAATTGTCGGATTGCAAAAGCCGACGAGCGGCGAGATTTATTTTGAAGGCCGTCCGATCACTGGCAAGAACGAGCCATCGCGGCTTGAGCGCTCGCAAATGGCGCAAATGGTGTTTCAGGACCCATTCGCTTCGCTCAATCCGCGCCAGACCGTTTATACATCACTCGCTGCGCCTTTGCGGCTGCATGGGGTGGCATCGCGCAGCGAAGTTGACGGGCGGGTTGAAGATATTTTGCGTCTGGTCGGTCTCAAACCTGAGCATGCGAAACGTTTCCCGCATGAGTTTTCCGGCGGTCAGCGTCAGCGCATCGGCATTGCGCGGGCGCTGTTGCTCAATCCGAAGGTGATTGTCCTTGATGAGCCTGTTTCGGCACTCGATGTTTCCATTCGCGCGCAAATCATCAATCTGTTGCTGGAATTGAAGGAAAGGCTTGGTCTGTCCTATATCATGATCAGCCACGATCTCAGCGTCGTGGAGCATATGAGCGACCGCGTGGCGGTGATGTATTTCGGGCAAATCGTCGAAAGTGGGCCATGGGACCGGATTTTTTCGAACCCGACCCACCCTTACACAAGGCGATTGATCTCGGCTATTCCTGATCCGATGACCGAACTTTCCGGTGGGCGTCTGCTCGACGATGGCGCAGCGCCGCCGGCGCCAGAAGGCTATGCCTTCTATCCGCAGGGTTTTGGCGGGCATGATGTGCACCAGATACCACCGCCCACGCAATTCATCGACATTGGTGGTGGTCAACGCATCCGCGTTATTGAGAGAGCGTGAGAAGCAGCGCAGATTGATATAACGCCGATATTGAAATGCCGTCGCAGAACGCACCAGCATTTCTGTTGGAACGTCATCCGCTTCGCTTGTGACGGCGAAGCGGATGACCAGAATTAACATTACTTCGGCGGAGCCACCGCGACATAGACGACGCTGTGTCCGTTATACTTTGGCTCGAACCAGTTTCCGTTGCAGTCCTTATAACTTATGCCGTTGACTACAACGTTGGTACAATCTGGCGGAACATTGGCAATGACCGAATCGATGGCGGCGATAATTTGCCCCGTCGTATCTGGTTCATTTCGGACGGGATGAACAGGAAGAAAGGTCAGGAGGCCATTCTCAATTTGATCTCGGCGGAGATTGTAACGGACAAGTCTGCGAAATGCGGACAGCCTCGCATCGATCTGACGAACCTCAAATTGCCCATCCCCGCCTTGAAAGATAACAAACATGCGTTCGAAAAGCGGTTCGGCAAGGTAAGCGCCAAGCAATTTGCGCGTTATTCGAACGAACATTAAGTTTCAGGTGCGACAGGCGAGCAGTCGCTCGTCTACCAGCTGGATGGAGAACGGATTATTGGAGTGGCGTTCTCCCAGGCCGCAGCGAACTAGCATATCTCGTGTCCAATCAAGCATAGGTAAGAAACTCGGGCATATGGAATTTCGCTTCGCGTTAGCCATGTTCATTGCAATACGGAGTGTCATGGGTCTCGCGATTGGTATTTTCGTCTTATCGGCTCCATCATTTGCACAGTCTGCGAGTGACGACATCAATGAATTGGCGCGGAAAGTCTCCAACCCCGCTGACGTTGCCCCCAAGTTTTATCCAGTTTTGAGTTCGCTCCAGCGGTATTGTGAGGTGCACCCCGAATTTGGACCACGGAGAACTGGAATTTTCCGGGTTTTGCACTGAGCCCCAAGATTGGACCGCCGGGAATTAGAATTTTCCGGCTCTTGCACTGAGCCCCAAGATTGGACCGCCGGGAATTAGAATTTTCCGGCTCTTATGCCAATGGCGGGCTGATGACGCCATCGGGATTATGCAAGGCAATCGGCACGTTATATCCGATTGCCGAGTGAGGACGATCCTCATTATAGTGTCGACGCCAATTCTCCAACTTTTCGCGCGCATCTTCAAGCGTTAAGAACCAGTGTGCGTTCAGGCACTCGGCGCGAAGCTTACTGTTGAAGGCTTCGATGAACCCGTTATCCGTCGGCTTTCCGGGTCGGGAGAAGTCCAGTGTGACCTTGTTGGCATAGGCCCACAGATCGAGGTCACGCGAAACAAACTCACTTCCATTATCAACCCTTATTGTCTTCGGATAACCAGCACGACGACACACTTTCTCAAGTGTCTGAACGACATCCTCACCACGATAACTGAAGCGCGGATCGGTTGCCGGCGAGTAGCGTGAATGCGTATCGACAATAGTCAGAATCCGGAGTTTCTTTCCTGTTGCCAGCTGATCATGCACAAAGTCCATCGCCCAAACATCATTCGGCCCGATCGCTTGTTGACGATCCTCACGCAGCTTGGCCTTGACACGACGTTTCGGATGTTTATTCCTGAGCTGAAGTCCTAACTCATTGTATATTCGACGTGTTTTCTTCATGTTGATGGTCCAGCCTTCGCGACGAAGCAGGACGTGTACGCGACGGTAACCGTATCGCACACGGGTCTCACAAATCTCTTTGATCCGCTTCTCAACAGCGGCCTGCACGGTGCGGCGGGACTTGTAATTGATAGTCGATCTTTCGAAGCTTAGTGCTGCACAAGCCCGTCGGATCGATATTCCCCAATCAACAAGCATTCCCGCCACCAGATCACGTTTCCGCGCAGGCCTTAAAGTTTTCGGCGGATCACATCCTGCAACATCTCCCGATCAAGCGTGAGGTCTGCAACAATCCTCTTCAGCCGCGTATTTTCCTCTTCCAAGGCGCGCAGCCGCCGTATCTCATCAGGCAGCAGACCTGCATACTTTTTCTTCCAGTTGAAATAAGTTGCCTGGCTGATCCCGCTCTTGCGACAGATTTCCGCGACCGGAACGCCGTCATCTCCCTGCTTGAGAATAAACACCTTCTGAGCGTCCGAAAACTTCGATGCTTTCATGCCTTCCACTCCTTCTTCCAGCTAGGAAAATAGCGCGGAAAACTCTCATTATAAACGGTCCAGTTTTAAGGGAGCAGAGCACGCTTCCTTCATGGTCAGTGTGCCAGTTCATTCTGATATTGTTTTTGGTCGTGGAAGCGGAAAGGTGCGGGGCTTCTCTCTCGATATCGAACCAGTCATTCCTATGCGGTTCAATGATCGCTGGAACGTTATTTCCCACACCGATATTCCGTTAGTCTATTGTAACCCGTTTGGCGAGGTAGGCAGCACTTTCGGGATCGGTGACAATAACGCACGTTCTCTTTGACCCCATCCGCCCATGGCCCATTCATAGGGGCGATAGGGCCGCTGTTCTCGTTCCCAACGGCGGCAGACGACTTACTGGGGTCTGGTAAGTTCTCTCTCGGGCCATCGGGTTTGCTGCTTTATCAAACAAGTGCAATCACGACTGGCCTCTCGGTAAACCATATCTGGTCCGTTCTTGGGGCGGATAGCAGGCCGGACATGAACCGCACCGAACTCCAGCCGTTTATCGGCTGGCATATCGGCAAGGGACGAACAATTTCGGCAAATCTTGATGCTGACTATCATTGGACAGCCAATCAATGGACTGTGCCAGTGTCGGGGTCATTCTCGAAGATCGTGAAGCTTGGCGATCAAACGATGAATCTGTCGCTCGGAGCGAAACATTGGCTGGAAGGTCCAGACGAAGGCCCCAAACGGTCAAATAGCGCGGTCGTCACACAGGAACAATGATGTCAAAGGCCAGCGACCTTTTTCAGATCATCGACGGCTCCGGAGGAGGCTGCAAACACAGGATGGCCTTTAAGTATATTCGCGCCGTTCACAGGGAATGGATGGGTGTACCCGCCAGCTTCGCGCACGAGACAAAAGCCAGCCATGCAATCCCATGCGTGCATGTAAGGCTCGTAGTAGCCGACGAGCCTGCCTGCCGCCACATAGGCGATCATTAGGGCGCCCGACCCATTGCGTATGAAAGTGCCACCGGCTTCCAGCAGATTTTCGACGATCTTCGCCACGGTTTGTGGGGTGACATAGTTATTTGCGCCGATGCCTGTGACTGCGTTTTGAAGTGTCTTCATTGAATCGAGCGCCAGAATCTTGCCATTCAGCGTCGCGCCAAGACCTTTTGCCGATGCATAGAGCTCATCGAAACACGGTGCCTTGATAACGCCAATAACAGGCTCGCCGTCTTTCAAAACGGCAATCGACACACACCAGTTTGGCATACCGTTTACGAAAGGGCTTGTTCCATCAATGGGGTCGACAACCCAGGTAAAGCCCGATGATCCGTCGTTCAGTCCGTATTCCTCACCCAGAAAGCCGTCTTCCTGAAATTTTTCGGAAACAAGCGTGCGAATAAGCTGCTCCACTTCCCGATCAGCAATGGACACAACGTCTTGGGGATCACGTTTGAATTCTATGGTCAGCGCTTCGCGATTGTTGAAGTAGTCGAGTGCCTTGGCGCCAGCCGCCTGCGCAATGTCTTTGGCAAGCGCCAGCCGCGTTTCCAGATCGTATTGGAGATTGTGGGTCATTCTTTGCTTCCGGCGAGAGTGATGATCGGCACGTTTTGGCGGGCTATTGATTGATAAGCGCAAGCCCGCGTGACTTGAAGTGTATCGAGACATCCGTGGATGTTGGCAAGGCTTGTTCCGCTTCGGGGTCAACTATGAAGAGCTTGCCATGTTCCGTTTCGATCTCATACTCGATGTGATCGCCAAGATAAGCGGCGTGCGCCACGCGCCCCGGAAAATCGCCGCCGGCGAGCGGCTGCAGGTTAACGGCGTTCGGTCGGATCGCCAGTTGTGCAGGCCCTATTTTGGCATTACGCGCAGCGACACGGTGGGTCATTGCGCCAATGCGTATGACGGCCTCGTTATTCTCGGTGGCGATCACTTCGCAGGGCATGACATTGGCCTCGCCCATGAAGTCCGCGATAAAAGCCGATGCCGGTGACTCATAGAGTTCACGCGGTGTGCCTTTCTGCGCAATATTACCATCCTTCATTACGATGATCGTATCGGATACGGCCAGTGCTTCATCTTGATCATGCGTTACATAGACTGCCGTGAAACCAAGCCGTTGCTGCAATTCGCGGATTTCCGTGCGCACGCGCCGCCGAAGCCGTGCATCGAGGTTGGATAGCGGTTCGTCGAGAAGCAGCACTTGTGGTTCCAGCACCAGAGCACGCGCCACGGCCACGCGCTGCTGTTGTCCGCCCGAAAGCTCGGCGGGCAGCCGGTGGCCCATGCCGCCCAAACCAACCAGCTTCAGTCCTTCTTCTGCTCGGTCGCGGGCTTCGGCTTTCTTGATGCCGGAAGATTCCAGCCCATAGGCGACGTTATCCAGCGAATTCATATGTGGAAACAGTGCGTAGGACTGAAACACCATCGAAACATCGCGTTCATTGGCTGGAAGATTTGTGACGTCCTTGCCGCCGATCAGAATGCGGCCCGAGCTTGGGTGTTCCAGCCCCGCCAGCAGCCGCAAAGTGGTGGTCTTTCCGCAGCCTGAAGGGCCGAGCAAAGTGACCAGTGTTCCCGGTTCGACAATCAGGGATAGATCGGGCAGGGCGGTGAAGTTTCCAAATTTCTTGGAGACATTCTCGAATGTGACGGAGCCGGGGCGGATCGTCGTCATGCTATTTTCTCCTGATTGGCGGATTTGATCGGCGTGACAGCGGCGACACGATTTTCTCGCCTGAGTTTTCGTTCTCCGACAAGTAACTGAAAGCCGGTGATGATGGCGATCATCACCACAATCAGCATTGAGGAGTAGGCGATGGCGACGCCGAATTGCCCATTTTCAACCAGTCCAACGATGTAGGATGTCGCCATGTTATACTGCGCGGAAACCAGGAAGATGACGGCACTGATTGATGTGATCGCGCGCACGAAGGAATACACCAGCGCTGCGGTTATGGCGGGGCGCAGGAGTGGCAGAATGACCTTGCGAATGGTGCGGAAGCTGTTTGCCCGCAAGGTCAGGGACGCTTCATCAAGGCTTTTGTCGAGTTGGCTCATTGCAGCGACGCCGCCTCGCACGCCGACAGGCATGTTACGGAAAACGAAGCAGGCGATGAGGATTGCCGCAGTGCCGGTCATTTCGAGCGGCGGCAGATTGAACGCCATGATGTAGCTGACACCGATCACCGTGCCCGGAATTGCAAAGCTCAGCATCAATGCGAATTCGAACAGATTGCGGCCGACAAAGCGTTGCCGAACAATCAGATATGCGGTGAGCAAGCCAACAGCGGCTGTGAGCGGTGCTGAGATCAGCGAGATTTCCATTGTGGTCCAGAAGGAGTTCCATGCAACACCGGTCCAAGCAATGCCGGTCTCGGTCCAGCCAATGGAGAAGGCGCGGGTATAATGCTCCAGCGTCAATGTATTATCGAGTCCCCACTGGCGCACAAAGCCGCCGATAAGGATCATGAGATAGACGATGACGGTGAATATCATCCACGGGATAACAAGCACGTAGACGCCGACTTTCAACCCGTGTGGCAAGGCGGCATGCACGCCAGAATCGCCCTTGCCGGTTACGGTCGCGAAGTTTTTGCCAGCGAGCCAAAGGCGCTGGATAAGGAAGGCGCTGAGAGTGAAACACAGCAACACCATGGCGAGGACAGCTGCGCGCGATGGATCATTTTGCGCACCCACCACTGCAAAGAAGATTTCCGTCGACAGCACGCCGTTGCTGCCGCCCAGAACCATCGGATTGCCGAAATCGGCCATGCTCTCGATGAAAGCGATAAGGAAGGCGTTGGCAAGGCCCGGCGCCATCAATGGCAGCGAGACCTTTCGGAAAGTGCGCCAGCGGTCTGCGCGCAAGGTTTGCGACGCTTCCTCCATCGACGGCGACACCCCCTCAACAACGCCGATGAGGACCAGAAATGAAATCGGCGTAAAGGAAAGAACCTGCGCAATCCAGATGCCGGTCAAGCCATAGAGCCAACGCCCCGGCTCGACACCGAATATGTTGGAGATCTGTTCCGTGACCACGCCCGCGCGCCCGAACAACAAGGTAAGGGCCAAACCGACGACGAAAGGCGGCGTGATGATTGGAAGGATGGTGAGAAGTCGAAGTCCTTTCTTGAAAGGGAAGTTTGTGCGCGTCGCCACCAGGGCAAAGGCAAGGCCCATGATTGTCGAGCCAGAGGCCGTCATCAGTGCAAGCCATAAGGTGCGCCATGCAACACCGCAGCGACCTTCCCCCACCACGCAGGCGAGGCTCCAGATGGAGGAATCTTGTATGTTTCCGATGAACCCCTCCGGCTTGAACGAACCGTCGAAGTCCTGAACGGAACCGACAAACATGCTGAGCACCGGGTAGAAAACAAATACACCTACCAATGCGACGAGCATGGTAATGGAGGAAACGACGAAAGCATCGCCTTTCATCACGCCACGTTCAGCAAGACCGAAGGCGAAAATTAGCAAAAAGCAGAGAGAGGTCAGGATTGCGCCTGCACCAAAGGCTGGTTGTCCATCGCTTAGTGCACCAAAGCAGTTTTCACTGATTGTCCAATTCCAACCGGAACCGCCAACAGCCAGCCCTTGAAGGACGAGAAACCCCAGACCAAAAAGGCTTGCCCAGATCAAAATGGAACTGCGCCTGCCCACAGGCAAGGCTATGCGGGCAAATGCACAAACAAGCATAAGGGCCGCCGCAACGCCGAGCCAGGGACGGGAAAAAGCAACGATTTGCAGGATGCCGGGTGCAGTTGTGCTTTCGCTGAACAGGTCGCCAAGCCAGCCAAAACCAAGAAAGCCGTCTTCTATCCGATACCAGGGCAGTAAGACGAAGGCCACCAGCGCAAATGCGAGAGCAATATCCAGTCTGCGGTTTTGCTGTACCATAGTGCGTCCGCTTCATTTCGGGTCTTGGAATTGTTGCGATGAATGGCGAGGCGTTAGCGGCAACGCCATTCAGGCAGACGCGTTGCCGGAAGCGGCAACGCGTTCAAACGGTGATCGAAGGTTTAAAACCCATCAGTTGGCGTGCGCGCCAATTTCCTTGTCCCAGCGCTCCAAGAGCTCCTTGCGTTTTGCAGGGTCACCATAGGTCTTGAAGTCATAATCGATGAGTTTGATGTCTTCGAAGCGCGGTGATTCCTTCGGCACTTCAGCAGACTTGTTCGATGGAAGCTGGAAGGATTTGGCATCCTTCATATGAGATTGTACTTCCGCGGTTAGCGCCCAGTCATACCATTTCTTGGCGTTGTCGAGGTTCTTTGCGCCTTTAATAATGGACATGGAGCCGATTTCGTAACCGGTGCCCTCACACGGCGCGACGGATTTGACCGGGAAACCTTCGGCAGTCATCGACACCGCATCATGCATGAATACGATACCAATGCCGGTTTCACCACGCGCGGCGGATTTGACTGGTGCCGAGCCTGATTTGGTATATTGGGAGACGTTCTCATTGAGCTTCTTGAGGTAATCATAGGCCTTGTCTTCGCCCATGATCTGTACCAGCGTTGCAAGCGCCGTATAGGCCGTGCCGGAAGAGTTGGGATTGGCCATCTGAATTTCGCCCTTGTAGGACGCATCCAGCAAGTCAGCCCAGCATTTTGGTTCTTTGAGCTGCTTCTTGGCAAGAATATCGGTATTGTAGCCCCAGCCGAGAGCGCCGGCATAGACGCCAACCGTGCGATAGTTCGCGCTTTCCGCCTGCTTCTTGGCCCAATCTTGCAATTGATCAAGCATCGGTGATTTATATTCGAGCGTCAGCCCTTCGCCAGCGGCCTGCAAATGGGGATCGCCCGTGCCCGCCCACCAGATATCTGTTTTTGGATTGCGGGCCTCTGCGCGAACCTTGGCATAGGTTTCGCCTGAAGAAAGCCGCACCATGTTTACACTGATGCCGGTGTCTTTTTCGAACATGTTTTTCATTTGCTCGCAGATCACTACATCTGCCGAACAAATCAGATTGAGATTGCCAGCCGCATGGGCCGCAAAAGCCATTGACGAGATACCGGCGGCAAGCGCCGCAACCAAAAAATGTCGAACGCATTCTTTCCCTCCCATTTTACGACGCCTCCACGTCGACGTTTTTGCAAACGTGTGCACAGTCTTGGCCTTTTATCGATAGCTGTCAACGGTTTTGCAAAATTCATTCTGAATTTCCCTAAAATAGTTCAATTGTTCTGTTTGATACGAAAATATGCACAGCCGTGCAGGGTGCGCCCCAAATTGCGTTGGCGATTATATATGAATCGTATATGGTATGCTTATCAACCGTAAGTTTGGAGCCAACGATGGGTATAGTGAAGATCGCCGATGATCTGCATGAAGAATTGCGCAAGGCGAGCGATGTCATGTGCCGTTCGATCAATGCGCAGGCAGAATACTGGATGAAAATCGGCATGCTGGCGCAGGCCAATCCAGATATGTCATTCAACGAAATCGTGCAGATGCAGTTGCGCGCCGCACAGGTGGAAATTCCGGTCATGGCTGTACGGCCATCATGACCAAGACGCCCGCCGAATTGGAACAGATGGCGATTTCAGGAGCGTTGTTGGCTTCTGTTTTCACACTGCTGGACCGTACACCGCTTGCCGGTATGACAACGATGCAGGTCAACGATCTGGTTGAGGGTTACATTACGGGTGAGTTGAAAGCGCGACCCGCCAGCAAAGGACAATATGATTATCCCTTTGTTCTGAACTGTTCGAAGGACGATGTCGTCTGCCACGGAATGCCGTCCCATGGTGATGTTATCGCTAATGGCGAAATCATCAATTTCGATATTACGCTTGAAAAGGGTGGCTATATCGCGGATTCCAGCAAGACTTACATGATCGGCGACGTCGCGCCGTTTGCCTCCCGTCTTGTACGCGTGACTTATGAAGCCATGTGGAAAGGCATTGCAGCGGTTCGACCCGGCGCCACGTTGGGCGATATTGGTTACGCCATTGAGCGTCATGCCAAGCGGAACGATTACAGCATTGTGCGCGAGTATTGCGGCCACGGCATCGGACGAGAGATGCATGAAGAACCGCAGGTTCTGCATTTCGGCAAACCGGGTACGGGGGTTCGCTTGCGCGAAGGCATGGTTTTCACCATCGAACCAATGCTCAATCAGGGAACGGCCAAGGTGAAAACCGAAAAGGATGGATGGACCGTCGTCACGCGCGACGGAAAACTATCGGCGCAATTCGAGCACACAGTTGCCGTCACCGGCAATGGCGTGCGTGTGCTGACCTTGCGTCCGGACGAAAAGAAAATGCTGGCAGCCATAAAGCATGCAGTATGACTGCCGGTTTGGCTATCGATTGTTCTTACGCCGCCATGTCTGGAATTTCTGTTCGAATTTCTCCTTGGTGCAGGGATAAAGCCCAATTATCGCTTCACCGTTCTTGACCTCTTCGAGCACGAAATCTTCGTATGTTTCCATCCCGATGCACTCCTCGGCGATTTCTTCGCAAAGATGCGCCGGAATGACCATGACGCCATCCGCGTCGCCGACCAGCACGTCGCCGGGGAACACGGCGGCGTCGCCGCACGAAATCGGTACATTAATGTCGATGGCTTCGTGCAAAGTCAGATTTGTTGGCGCCGATGCTTTTGCGCAATAGGCGGGCATGGATAATTCGCCAATTCCGGTCACGTCACGAAAGCCGCCATCGGAGACAATGCCTGCCGCGCCACGCAGCGCAAGTCGCGTTACCAGTATCGACCCAGCGGTTGCCGCACGTGCATCCTTGCGTGCATCCATAACCAGCACCCAGCCGGGCGGGCAGGTTTCGATCGCAACACGCTGTTTGTGATTAGGATTGCGGAAAACAGTAATCGGGTTTCGATCTTCACGCGCGGGAATGTAACGCAAGGTAAAGGCCTGTCCGACCATGTTTTCGGGCTTGCGCGCCACCTGAAGCGCACCTTGAATGAACTGATTACGCAAACCGCGTTTATAAAGCGCCGTAGCAACCGAGGCCGTCGAGACCTTCTTCAGTTTGGCGCGGGTTTCTTCCGAGAGAACATAATCGGTCATGGTCTGCCTCTTAATAGATCACCGGTTCATCAACCGGACGGCCAAAGTCGGTTTTCAGGAAATCGAAGTCGCAACCCTTGTCGGCCTGTTCCACATGTTTGGAAAACACAAAGCCGTAGCCACGTTCATATTTGGGTTCAGGTGTCTTCCAGGCGGCGCGGCGTTCAGCCAGTTCTTCGTCTGGAACAAGCATGTTCAGGCTGCGGGCGGGGATATCCAACTCGACCATATCGCCGGTCTTGAGCAGGGCTAGCGGCCCTCCAATGAAGGATTCCGGTGCAACGTGGAGCACACAGGCGCCAAAACTTGTCCCCGACATGCGGGCATCGGAAATGCGCACCATATCGCGCAGGCCGAGCTTCAAAAGTGCCTTCGGCATCGGGATCATACCCCATTCCGGCATACCCGGTCCGCCTTGTGGTCCGGCATTGCGTAAGACAAGCACGGTGTCCGGCGTCAGGGGATAATCGGGATCATCAATGATCTTTTTCAGCTCGGGGTAGCTGTCTGCAACCAATGCCGGGCCTTTATGGCGATGAAATTTCGAGTCGCAGGCCGCTGGCTTGATAACCGCGCCATCGGGACACAGGTTCCCCTTCAAGACCGCCAGTGACCCCTCATGATAGACGGGGTTGGAAAGCGGGCGGATAACATCATCGTTCCAAACCTGGACCTTCTCCAGCCCTTCCACCAACGCCTCACCTGTCACGGTGATAGCCGTGGGATCCAGCTTGTCGGTAAGCTGTTTCATCAATGCGCGGATGCCGCCTGCATAATAGAAATCTTCCATCAGATATGTCGTTCCCGATGGCCGAATATTGGCGATCACAGGTGTGGTGCGCCCGATGCGGTCGAGGTCGTCCAGCTCCAGTGGAATGCCTGCGCGCCGCGCCATGGCAATCAAATGAATGATGGCATTGGTTGAACAGCCGGTGGCCATGGCGACGATAACGGCATTTTTGACAGCAGCAGGTGTAATGATCTGATCGGGTTTCAAATCGTCCCAGACCATATCGACAATGCGGCGTCCGCATTGGGTCGACATGCGTTGGTGGTTGGCGTCGGATGCCGGTATGGACGATGCACCGGGGAGGGAAAGGCCCATGGCTTCGGCAATCACGGTCATCGTGGACGCGGTGCCCATCGTCATGCAATGCCCATAGCTGCGCGCAATACCGCCTTCTATGCCTTGCCATTCTTCCTTACCGATGGTGCCTGCGCGGCGCTCGTCCCAGAACTTGAACATGTCAGTGCCCGACCCGAGCGTTTTCCCGGCATAATTGCCGCGAAGCATTGGACCTGCGGGCAGGAAAATGAAGGGTAGACCGGCGCTTGTTGCCCCCATGATGAGTGCAGGCGTGGTCTTGTCGCATCCGCCCATCAAAATGGCTCCATCGACCGGATGCGAGCGCAGCAGTTCTTCGGTCTCCATCGCGAGCATGTTGCGATAGAGCATTGTTGTGGGTTTCACGTAGCTTTCAGACAAGGACAGAGCGGGCAGTTCAAGGGGAAAGCCGCCTGCCTGCAATATGCCGCGTTTGACCCATTCGACCCTATCCTTGAAATGGGCATGGCAGGGCTGCGCATCCGACCATGTATTGATGATCGCGATGATGGGCTTGCCCTCCCAGTCCACCGGATCATAACCCATCTGCATGGTTCTGGAACGATGGCCCGAAGAACGCTGATCATCCGGCAACATCCAGCGCGCAGAACGCAGATCGGCATATTGCTTCCTGGGCATTTCAATATCTCCCCGAAAATTTTCGGCCCGACCTGTTATCAGCGAGCCTGCTTTAGTTGTGACTGTGCCCCACGGCTCGTGCAAAGCTAATCGCCACGCGTATAGTCCTGTGCTGTAAAAGCACCACCCTGATAGCGCCGCGTGATCGGATCGCCAGTTTCGGCGAGGTCGCCAAAACGCGAGGCGTCATCCTGCGGCACATAACCGATGCGGCTGGCATCGTCCTTTTCCCACCAGCGCCCGGCATTGGCGGAAATCCCCCAGACAACGGCAAAGCCGGTTTCCTGCGCCTCGACCGATCCGATCAACAACCGCACCAAGTCGTCTTGCGAAAGCCAGGTGGCGAGGTGTCGCGCTTCGGTTGGTTCAGGAAGGCAGGAGCCGATGCGCACGTGAACGCTTTCGACGCCGTGTTTGTCGAACATCATTTGGCCTAGCAGTTCACCATAAGCTTTCGACAATCCGTAATAGCTATCAGGCTTGAAGGGATCATTGCTGCTCAGCACCGCATCGCGTTCATAAAAGCCAATCGTATGATTGGAACTTGCAAAAATCACCCTTTGCTTTTCAGCGCGCGCAGCCCCGAAAATATGTGTAACGCCGAGAAGGTTAGCACGGGCGATCAGATTGTAAGGCTTTTCGATACTGATGCCGCCAAAATGCAATATCGCATCGGTTCCGCAAACCAGTTCGGCAACCGCATCGGCATCGCTCAGATCCGCCTGTATGAATTCTGCACCTTCGGGCAAGGCATCGGGGAAGGGCTCAATGTCGGATAAGCGCAAACGGTAACCGGCTTGTGACAGTTTTCGGGTGAGCATACGGCCAAGATTGCCGGAAGCCCCGGTCAAAAGGAGGTGTTTCATTCAATTAAATTCCCTTCATGCGCGCCACTTTTGCCCCGGCAACGGTGCTGGTTGCGAGATGCACACCGCCCGATTGCGGAGCTTCGGCCAATTTGTCGGCGGGCGCCAAGCGATGCGAAGTCAGCGCGATCTGCTTCAGATCGGGACCGCAGAAACAAGGCATTGTCGGTGCCGGAACCGGAACTGGAAAGCTAGCGAGCAGATTTCCATCCGCATCGAAGCGGTTCAGGACACCAGCTGACACACCCGCACTCCAGTAAGCGCCTTCGGCATCGCATGCGCCGCCGTCCGGTCTGCCGGTAATTTCGTCGAGGTCGCGAATGCGTCTCTGGTTGCTAATACGGCCCGCCGCGCGGTCAAAGTCGTAACGGTCGATCCATGGTCCCCGGAATCCGTATGGAACATCGTGGTCGCGTCCGGTGTCCATGCAAGGCCGTTTGATACCTCAAATCCCTTTGCCATGACCGCAGCTTGCCCATCAGCAGTGACACGATAAAGCTTTGCGATAGGCTCACGTGTTGGGCGACAATCCATGCTGCCGATCCACAGCGCGCCGTCGGGACCGATCTTGCCATCGTTGAGCCGCGATGTTTGTGGCTCATTATAGCCGCTCCACAGGGGCTGCCTGTCACCGCTATCCGGATCGAACAGAATGATTTCGCGTGCCAGCGCGACGATCAGCTTACCGCTTTCGGCAAGCCCGACGCATGGAACCTCGGCTTCAAAGGTCCAGTCTCGAACCGGGCCGTGTTCAAGGTCGATTTCGTAAAGCTTGCGCCCATTGATATCGCAGGCAAAAAGCTTCGCCCGGCGCTCGTCCCAGACGGGGCTTTCCATCAATGCGCCGCGCAGATCGGCAATACAGTGAAACGGTCCAATCATAATGCGTCTGTCTTTCTGCGGATAACATCCGGGTGGTTAAGAACGAAATCGGAGAGCTCCAAGCCAAGCCCGGCCCCTTCAAAGGGATAGATCATCCCGTTTTCAATCCGTGGCATCACCGTGACCAGATCGCGATACCATGAAGTGTAATAGGCCCGGACCGACTCTTGATAGATGGCATTGGGCGCATTGAGCGACAGGTGAATGGAGGCTGCGAAAACGACTGGTCCCGTGCAGTCATGCGGCGCAATAGGGCGCTGGAAGGCTTCGGCCATGGTGGCGATCTTCTTCGCTTCGGAAAGTCCGCCGCACCATGAAATATCCAGCATCACATAATCGGACGCATCGGCGCGCAGGACGTCGAGGAATTGAGCGCGGGTTGCCATTGTTTCGCTTGCACAAACCGCAATGCCGGATTTCTGGGCATAGACCGCAAGCGCTTGCGGATTCATCATTTTGACCGGATCTTCCGACCAGAACGGGCGGAACGCCTTTAGCTCACGCGCAATGGTCAGCGCCGATGTCAGGTCCCACATGGAATGGAATTCGACCATAATTTCAATTTTGTCGCCGACAGCATTGCGTATCTGGCGGAACGGCTCCAGAGCCTTGTCCAGATCCTGCGCATGGATGAAATTTCCCCCCCGAAGCCACGGCGAATGGATCAAACGGCCATATCTTCATGGCCGTTATGCCTTCGGAGAGAAGACTTTCGGCAAGCGCGCCCGCATCACGGTGAAAGGCAAGCTGGTCCTCGTAAGGTCCTTCCTTGCCTTCGTCCGTATCGCCGATATAGCGACGCGCACCGCTTTTGTTATAGGTGTAGCCTGCACAGGTATTGTAGGTGCGGATGGAGTGTCGCGACAACCCGCCCAGCAGCTGGTGGATGGGCTGGCCGGCGACCTTGCCAAAAATATCCCAAAGCGCGATGTCGATTGCGGACGCGGCGCGAATTTCCACGCCGGAAGACCGAAAGCCGACATAAGGCTCCAGCAGGAGTTTGGATATCCGGTCGATCTCCAGTGGGTTCTGCCCGATTAGTTGCGGTGCGATATCACTATGGATATAGGCCGCCACGGCATTCGCGCCGCGAAACGTCTCGCCCAGACCCACAATCCTCTCATCGGTGTGGATTTGAACCCACAAGATGTTGTTCAGGTGCGGCAACTGCACCGTCTCCACAGCCGTGATCTTCATCATAGGCTCCTGTTCAGTCTGTCACGCTAATGCGCGGATGGTTGACGGTTGCGCGCAACAATTTGCGTGGGGTTGACGAAGCGCAGCGCCAAAAGAAGCCATACCAGCGAAGTCACCATGTAGATCACGGCCATGGCGTCGATGGATTGGACGGAACGAACACCGGCTGCGAACACCGAATAATAGAGTGCCACGACGAGTGTTTGCGATGTTGGGCCCGCTGTCAGGAAGGTGAGTTCAAACATGGCCACCGTTCGCACCAGAACCAGAAGCATGGCGGCGAGAACACCGGGCAGCAACATGGGCAGGAGCACATGGATGAAGAGCTTGAATGTCCCAGCGCCGAAAACCCGCGCCGCCGCCTCAACCTTGGGGTCGATCTGTTCAATGAAAGGGATCATGACGAGAATGACGAAAGGTACGGTCGGCACGAGATTGGCAAGAACGACACCCCAGAATGTTCCGCCGACACCGAATTTATAAAGAACGGTCGCGAGCGGAATACCGAAGGTTATTGGTGGCACGAGCAGCGGCAAAAGGAAGATCAGCAGCACGAATTTCTTACCGGGGAAATCGCGCCGCGCCATGGCATAGGCGGCGGTTACACCGAGAATGCCGGATAGGATCACAACGGCAAAGACCACCTGAAACGTCACCAGCAAGACTTGATCCAGCTGGAATTCCGCCCATGCGGCTGCATACCAGCGTGTCGTGAAGGCATCCGGCAGCCATGTGCCAAGCCAGCGTGTGCCGAAACTCGACACGACGACAGCCGTAATAACCGCCAGAACGTTGAGGACAAAGAAGCCGGTGAGAAGCCAGACGGCGGTGATCCAGAGTTTGGAGAGAAGGGATGTGTCGCGAACCATGATTTATCCCTTTCCGCCGGCTGTCGAGCCACGATAGAAAAGCGAGCGGACGCCAAGAAGTGCGCCAACGACGACCAACTGTACCGCTGCCATGATCATGGCAATTGAAGACGCCATGGAGTCGTCATATTGCTCGAACGCGGCCTGCGCCGCGGCAATGGATATGACGCGCGTGGGGCCGGATGGAGCGCCCAGAAGCACGGCGGATGGGAATACCGCGAAGGCCTGAACGAAGGTGAGGCAGGCCGCCACGACCAGACCGGGAACCAGCAGGGGCAACATGACATATCGAAAGCGCTGCCAGCTATTGGCTCCATGGGTGGCCGCCGCCCGTTCCAGTCCCGGATCGATGCCGGTTATATAGGAGAGCGTCAGTAGAAACGTGAATGGAAAAACGGTGATGACAAGTGAAGCGAACACACCCCAGTAATTATTGGTCAGCTTCAGCGGGCTGTCGATCAGGCCGATGAAAATCAGCGTGCGACTGAACCAGCCTTGCGGACCGAGATAGTTGAGAAGGCCTTCCGCGATCAGAACTGTGCCAAGCGTAATGGGCAGGACAAGTATGGTCGTCAGCAGCCGCTGGCGTCGCATCAATCGAACGCGCAAGGCGATTGGTACGGCAAACATCACACTGATGATCGTCACCGGAACAGCAAGCCAGAGGGTCGCGCCGATGGTTTTGTAAAGAAATGGATCGGAGAAGAATTTGGCGTAGTTGGCGAACGCGCCGCCTCCGTCCAGCGGATTGAACGACAGCACCAGCCCATAGAGGAATGGGTAGATGAAGACGCCCACCACGAACAGCAGCGCTGGGAGGATCAGTAATGTCACACCGTCGAAGCCGCGATTGGCGAGCCTTTGTCGCAGGCTGGGCGTTAATGGCGCCTCGGCGTATCGCTCTTGAGCTAGATCAACCATGCCTCAGTCCTCCGCCGGAAAGACGAGCGCATTGGCCGCATCAATGCCGAGCGCAATCTGGCTGCCCGGTTCGACGCCTTTCGGGCCGTGAAAGATCAATTCCAGACCTGTTTGCGTGCGCGCTGTGCCCACATATTCGCGACCGCGATATTCGATGGTTTCAACGGTTGCCTGCAACGTATTCTGATGGCCCGAGCCTGAAACGACATCGTCGCCGCGTGCCATCAAAACGGCTTCGTCGCCAGTTTTTAAGGCGTCAACCGCACGTCCCGTCAGCGCGCTACCAGCGACGTCAATGGTTGCCTGACCATTTTCGATGCGCGTGACCTTGCCGGGGAGGGCGTTTCTGAACCCCATGAAGGCTGCAACATCTCTGTAGAGCGGCGCTTCATAAAGTTCGTTGGGCCTGCCGACCTGACGAATTTCACCATCGCGCAACACCACAATGCGGTCTGCAAGCGACAGGGCCTCGTCCTGATCGTGCGTAACGTAGATCGTGGTGGAACCAAGCTGATTGTGGATGCGACGAATTTCGGCGCGCATTTCGAGGCGCAGTTTTGCATCGAGATTGGATAATGGTTCATCCATCATGACCAGAGGAGGTTCGATGACAATTGCGCGGGCGATAGCCACGCGCTGTTGCTGACCGCCAGAAAGCTGTCCGGGGAGTTTTTCTTCCTGTCCCTGCAAGCGCACCAAAGCCAGTGCCGCACGCGCGCGCTTTTCGATCTCGCTTTTGGCGAGCCCGCGCATTTTAAGGCCAAAGCCGACATTCTGCAGAACGTTCATATGCGGAAACAGCGCATAGTTCTGGAAAACCATGCCAAAGCCCCGATCCTCAGGCTTCAACTGGTCAACGCGACGATTGTCGATATAGATGCCGCCGCCCGTCGTGCCGAGAAGACCGGCAATACAATTAAGAGCCGTGGATTTTCCGCAGCCGGAAGGGCCGAGAAGTGCGATGAACTCGCCTTTCCGGATGGTGAGGTTGATTTCCCTCAGCGCATTGAAAGTTCCGAATGAACGGCTCATCCGGTCTAGCCGGAGTTCTTGAAAGGACATTGACGCAAACACCATGATTTGTTTGGCGATCATGGGCGCTTCCAGACGAGCCGATGTGGCTCGCCTGGAAATACCCGCTTAAGAGCGCATCCCGAAAAGTGTGAAACGGTTTTTGGAAAGGATGCGCTTTAAAACGAAGGCCTTAGCTGGCCGCGACCTCTTCATCCCAGCGCCGGAATGCTGCGACGAGCGCCTCGGGTTCAAGTGGAAGTTCAATCGGGTTGTTGGCGATCCACTCGGCATATTCGGGCCGCCCGAACTCAGCTATGATGTTCTGGCTTTCCTTCGGCGCCATCTCGATCGTAACGTCTTTGACGGCTGGGCCCGGATAGAAATAACCAGCATCGTAAGAATAAGCCTGCTGGTCCGGCTTCAGCGCAAACTTGATAAACTCCATCAGGACGGCGATCTTCTCTTCCGAAACGCCTTTTGGAATTGCAAAATAATGCGCATCACAAACCCAATGGAAACCGTCGAGCTTGCTGACGCCCATTTCCTTCGGCACCACGCCCAGTGCACGTGGATTGATATCCCAGCCGGTGGTGGTCACCGTCATGTCGCGGGTGCCTTCGCCCAGTTCCTTCATCAGGGCGCCAGTGCCTGCCGGATAATATTCGATGTTCTTGTGCAGTTCCTTCAGATAGGCCCAGGTTTTATCCCAGCCCTTGATCGGGTCTTTTGGATTGCTGTCGCCGAGAAGATAGGGGAGCCCCATCAGAAATGTGCGGCCCGGGCCTGAATTAGCCGGACGTGCATAAATGAACTTCTTGGGATTTTCCTTTGTCCAGGCCAAAAGTTCTTCAGCGTTTTTTGGCGCGGTCTTGACCTTGTCGGGATGGTACTCAAGCAGCGGTCCCGACGGGTAGTAGGACACCACCACGCCTTTGCCCTTCGACATTTCCTGCATGCGCCATGCTGGCTCAAGATAGATGTCCTGAAGCTTGGGCAGGCCGTTTTCCGGCAAGGCGATGATGTCGGTCCAGATATCATCGGCAAGTCCTGCCGAGAGCGCGTCTGGGCCGACAATGACCAGATCGATATCGATGCGGTTGGCGCGCTGTTGGGCCTTGATCTTGCCCGGCAGTTCCGGCGCTGGCGCTTTATTGAAAGTAAAGCGCGAAACAAGCGCCTTTTGTTCGGATGCAAAATTATCAAATATGGGCTGGGTCAAAGCGAGGTTGCCCGCAGCATCGATAACATTCAGCGCAACGGGCGATGATGGCAGTTTAGCCGACTGGGCCCAAGCACGTTTCGGCAGCATGATACCCATGCCTGTTGCAAGCCCGGCCCCCGCCATGAATGTACGGCGTGAAATTCCCTTATTCATGTTCTCCTCCATTTTTTGGTTCTGCGGTGCGCCCATCTTCTCCCTGTCAGGACGCCCTGATTTCATCTGTCAGACTAAGCCATCTGTCTCCCAAACCGCGACAATCTGCTGGAGCGTTTCGCGGTCATGCTTTTCGAGTTGCGGCAATCCGGGAAGCCGGACCTTACCCACGGCAAGCCCCTGAATTTGCAAGGCTTCCTTGACGACCGTAACGTTGGCGCCATTGCGGTATTTGGTGCGCATGGTTTCAAATTCAGCGATGCTTTCGACGACCGATCGCGCGCGGTCGTAATCACCGGCCTCCAACGCATTCCAAACAGCAAGCGAACGCTGCGGTGCGACATTGACCAGTCCTGAAGTGAAGCCCCGTCCGCCGAGCGCGTAGAAAGGCAGCGCCCAGCTTTCCGCGAGACCGCAAATCCAGGTCGCGTCCATGCCTTTTGTCGCCCGGCAGCATTCGAAGAAAAGCATCGTGTTTTGCGATGCGAATTTTACCCCTGCAACTTTCGGATGGGTGGCGAGCCTGACCATTTCATCAAGCGGGATCAGGTCAGAACGGATATAAGCGACGATGGGTAGATCAATCGCTTCAGCAATCGCGATAAAATAATCAACCTGCGCATGCGGGGCCGCGAAGGGATCGAGCGGATGGTGGATCATCACGCCGTCGGCACCTGCCGCGCTGGCAGCCTTTGCCACTTTTATGGCCTCACGTACCGAACGCCCCGCAGCAGCTGTGACCGCTGCCTTACCGGCGGCAGCTTCAATCGCTATCGATTGCAGGCGAATAACTTCGTCTTCCGTCAGGCTGTAGAACTCACCGGTGTTACCACCGCTGACGATATTATGAACGCCCGCATCGGCGATACGCGAAACGATTTTCGCCGTCAGCACCGGGTCGATTTCGCCCTGTGCGTCATAAGCGGTTGCATGCACGCCCGAAATGCCGCGAAGCACTTGGCGATAGCCTGCTAGATCCATTGTTTCCTCCCAATAGGCTGGTCAGAAGACCAGCTCGATATGCGTCTCCCCTGCCTTTACGATGTGCTCACGCATCAATCGCTCGGCCAAATCTCCGTTTCTTTTGGTAATCGCCAGCATGATAGCCTCATGCTCGTTGAATGATTGGCGCCGGACGTCGTCGCGAGACAGCACCGTGACCCGGGCCGCATGGTCATACATGCGCTGAGCGTTTTGCAGTCGTCGCAGATATTCACAACCGGACGCTTCATGAATGCCGTCGTGAAATTTCTCGTTCAGTTCAATCAATTCATCGACGTCGCCGGTTTCGACCGCCGCGCGCATTTCCTCAATGGTGGCGCGAAGAAAATCAAAGGCTTCCTCGCTTCCGTGTTTTGCAGCCTGCCGCGCAATGATGCTTTCCAGCGCAGCGCGCGCCAGCATCATCTCTTCCGCCTGACGTTCGCTGAAGCAGACAAAGGTACCGCGACGCGATTCCGTTCGAACCAGCCCTTCGCCCTCAAGCTGCCTCAGCGCTTCCTTGAGCGGACTGGTGCTGATGCCAAGATCGGCTGCAAGCTGACGTTCATTCAATTTCTCGCCGGATTTCAGCCGACCGGAAATAATTGCTTCCCGCAAGCTGTCATGCACATGGTCTCTGAGATTTCTCAGCTTAATCGGCTTGAGAGCTAATGCCTGCAGAATCCAAAGCTCAAATCTCCCTGAAACTCCTCGCTTAAAGAAATAGCCGCCTATTTTGTGATATGTCAATATCTGATGTATCAGATTTTATGTCGTTAAATCCTGCCTGTCACATAACGCGTGAAGCGCATTTTGTTATTTTGTGGAGGCGGCGTCGGCATGCGATTGAGTTTTACGTTCTGGAAAACAAAAATGGCGCTGTAGCGCCATTCTCAATAAGCCCGAAACTGAGGTGAGAGTTATTCCGTCAGCGCCAGACGACGGCGAAGCCGTGCAGCCCTTCCACCAGCAACGTTGGCTGACAGCTTTTGAAAAGCGTCGAGATAATTGTCCTTGGTGCGAAGAATATGCGCAGCCAGTATCGTGGAGAGTCGGTCACGCTTGTTCTCGGCAAAGAGGCTGATCATATGCGCATGATCTTTATAGGAGCGGTCCGGTTCACCTTCTGCGCGAATGGCAAGATGAGTTCTCAAAGATGCCACGCGGCCTAGAATAAGATCGTAAGCATTTTTGAGATAGCGATTACCGCAGTGATGAAAGAAGGCAAGGTGGAATGCGGTATCGGCGCGGCCATAAGCCTGCATGTCGCCACGATCGATGGCCTCGGTCATGGCTTGCAACTGCTTCTGCAATTCGCTGACCGCCAGCGGAAGCGATTCTTGGGGCGTAAGCGCAATCGCTTGCTTTTCCAATCCAACGCGATAGTCGCAAAGTTCGGCAATGTCTTCCAGCGTCGGCGTGAAGACATAGGTGCCGGATTTTGGGACGATGATCACCAGCCCTTCCATCTGCAACAGATTGAGCGCTTCACGCACAGGCGTTCGGCTGACTTCAAATGCAGAGGCCAGAGTGTCTTCGGAGAGGTTTTCCCCAAAATCGAGCTCGGCGTCGACAATAGCCGCGCGTATTTTATCAGCGATCGTCGGGACAAGACTCTTGCGCGGGGGCGTTTTCGGCTTTGTCATGCCAGTACACGGTCTCCTCAAAGAATTTCCGACAGCGCGTTCAAGATCGCTGCCGGTAATGTGGTCTAGTCGCGTTTCGCTTTCAAGCTCATGCAGAGGAAGAAGCTGATGATCGGAAATACTGCAAGTACAAGAAGCGAGATAGAAAAACTATCGGTCGCCGTTTTGACCCAGCCCACAATATAGGGGCCAGTAAAGCCGCCAATCTGTGCAAAGCCGTTGATTGCAGCCAGACCGCCAGCTGCTGCTGCACCGGTGAGAAACTGTGTCGGCAAGGTCCAGAAAACACCGAGATAGGACCAGAGAAAGAACGCGCAGATGCAAAGCAGCAGCAGGCCCAGATAGGGGTTGGGCGCAAGCGCGCTGGCTGCGAGGAATAGGCCGCCGAACAGGCCGGCAATGGCCGTGTGAATCTTGCGCTCGCCGGTGCGGTCGGAACTGCGCGAAATGACGACCAGACCGAGTGCCGCGAAAATGAACGGTATGGCCGAGACAAAGCCAGACTGCAGGGTGGTCAGGCCAAAAGTCTTCACGATCTGCGGCAGCCACATAATCACACCATACACGGCGATACCGTTGAACATGTAGACCAACGTGAGGAGCCAAACCCGTAAATCGCTGAAGATTTCGCGCAGACTATGGCGTGTATCGGGCTGGGCGTTCTTTTCGTCAGCGGCAAGCTGTTCCAGAAGCCAGGCGCGTTCGTCCGCATCCAGCCATTTGCTGTCTTTCTGTGGTGAATCGACAAGATAGAAGAACGTGATAATGCCCAGCAGGACTGCGGGCAATCCTTCGAGGATGAACATCGCCTGCCAGCCGTGCAGGCCGAACAGGCCTTCACCAGCGTCGATCAGCCAGCCCGAAATGGGCGCGCCAATGACAATCGACAATACGGTTGCGGCCATGAAGAGGGCCGTCGCACGGCCACGCTCTTTGGCTGGGAACCAGTAAGTCAAATAGAGGAGTACGCCTGGCGCAAAACCAGCTTCGGCTACACCGAGCAGAAAACGCAGGATATAGAAGGACGTCGGTCCCTGCACGAAGGCCATCGCACAGGAGACAATGCCCCAGGTGACCATGATACGGGCGATCCAGATGCGCGGACCGACCTTGTGCAGGATCATGTTGCTGGGGATTTCAAAAGCCAGATAGCCGATGAAGAAAATTCCCGCGCCGAGGCCGAACATATAAGGCGTCAGGCCTATATCTTCGTTCATATGCAGTGCGGCAAAGCCGATATTCACGCGATCCAGATAGTTCACGATGAAGCAAATAAAGCAGAACAGGACAATGCGCATGTTGAGCTTGCGGATCGTCCGGTCGCGTAGACTGGTATTCAATTGAGCGCCGTCAGCACGGATAGCATCCGCCATGACATTCCTCCCTAAGCTTTGATGTCGCCCTCCGCGACACCTTTCGGCGGCACCTATAGACTGGAAAAGAAGTACGCACAAGTGCCATACATAAACTAGAACCCTAGTTGACAATCGGACCGATCTGGTCATTCTTGCCGCCGAATGAAACATGACGCCCTTTGTGGCGGGAGGATAGAAGTGCAGCAATCACAATCGGCAAACATCGGCTCCGGTTATTTCGTTGACCGAACGGTTTTGGTTACCGGCGGCGCATCGGGATCGGGCGCGCCGTTACCGACAAGCTGGTCGGTCTCGGCGCGAAAGTTGCGGTATGGGACATCAATGCTGAGCGGCTTGCTGAATGTCAGTCAGTTCACGGCGAACGCGTGCTGACGGCCAACGTCAATGTTGCGGATCGCGCATCCGTTGAAGCCGCCATGGACGCGCTTGTCGGGTCGCTTGGTGGTGTTGACCATCTCTTGAACAATGCGGGTATCATCGGTCAGCGCATGACTGTCGAAGATATGAACGAGCCGGAACTCGACCGTGTTCTCGGGGTCAATCTGAAGAGCGCTTTCTATGTTTCCAGCGCCTTCATTCGCGCTCCTTCCAGTCGTGCGGATCGTTCCGTGGTGAATTTGTCTTCGATTGCCGCGCGCACCGGCGGTATGGTTGGCAATATCGTTTACGCAACCACCAAAGGTGCGATTGCGTCCTTTACTGTCGCACTTGCCAAAGAGCTTGCGCCGAAGGCACGTGTTAACGCATTGGCGCCCGGCGTCATCAACACGGAAATCCAGCAGGACGTTTTTGCCGATCCCGCCAATATTGAAGCGATGGCCAATATGATTCCGCTCAAAAGGCTTGGCACCGCCGCTGAAGTTGCAAATGCTGCGGTTTGGCTCCTGTCTGGAGAGGCGTCCTATATCACCGGTGTTGTCGTAGACGTATCCGGCGGTCGCTAACAGGGATAGCATAATGAAGAACACAGCTGAAAAATTGAGAGCTGATATTGAATCGGGTCGTCTGCTTCAGGCTCCGGGTGCCGCCGACGCATTGACTGCACGTCTGGTTGAGATGGCACAATTTCCCGCCATTTACATGACGGGTTTTGGGGCGACGGCCTCGCGGCTCGGTCTGCCGGATATCGGCCTGCTGTCGCAAACGGAAATGACAACGCATGCGCGTGACATGGTCCGGGCGGTTGATATTCCTGTGATTGCTGATGCTGACACCGGTTACGGTGGCCCCGCCAATCTCTGGCGAACGGTTGAAGAGTATATTCAGGCTGGCGTTGCTGCAATCCATCTTGAAGACCAGCAACTGCCTAAGCGATGCGGCCAGCGGACGGGCGTACGCGTCATTCCCGCAGAGGAAAACATTCGTCGTTTGCGTTGCGCTGTCGAAGCGCGCGGCCGGCATCCCATGTTGTTGATAGCGCGGACGGATGCAATCCAGAGCGAGGGCATCGACGAAGCCATTCGCCGTGCAAAACTCTATCAGGATGCAGGCGCCGATCTCGTTTTTGTCGATGGTATCAAGAAGATCGCTGAAGTTGAGGCGGTTTCCAAGGGCGTGCAAGGTCCCAAGGTTGTCAGCATTGTTGATGGCAACGAGACCACCGCACTCAGCGCAAAGGACCTGGAAGAGCTTGGTTTCAACGTTGCTTTCTATGCGCTTTCTGCTCTTTTCTCTGCGGTTAAAGCCGTTCGAGACACACTTGATGTGTTGAAGGCAGAAGGAACACCGCATAATCGCGCAAGCGCCATGGTATCATATGCAGAGTTCAGTGCTGTCACTGGACTTGCAGGGTATGATGCACTGGACGATCGTTACGGCTGGCCGGAACACAAGGAATAGTCCCAAACCAAAACAGGTGGCCCGCTTTCCGGCGGGTCACCTGTTTTTTGTCATGGTCGGGTTGGGGCAGGGGCTGCCCCAAGTGGGTTGTTTGTTATGCCTTGCCGAGACGCTTGCGCAATTCGGTGTTTTCGGAGCGAAGCTTTGCAGCCAGTTCCTTGCGCAGCTTGAGGTTTTCAGCTTCCAGTGCAACAAGCGCCTTGAGATCGTCGCTCGACGATGCCTTGGCAGCAGCCGGTGCTGCGGTCTTTCCAGCAGCATTCTTCCAGTTGTAATAGGTCTGTTCGCTGACTTCAGCCTGCTGCAATGCAGCTTTCAACGTGACCTTGCCACCCTTGGTAGCCTTTTCAACGGAGGCAAGAATAGAAGCGCGTTCGGCTGGCGAATATTTCTTCACCTTGCGACCAGCTGGTGCTGCAGCAGCTGCAGCGGCCTTGGGTGCGCTCTTGGCAGCTTTGGGAGCCTTGGCTGCCTTCGCCGCAGGCTTTGCAGCGGCTGCTTTAGGCTCGGCCTTCTTGCGCGGTGCGCGGGTTTTCGGCTTGCTGCTTGCAGGCTCTGCGGCAGCGGTCTGGTTTGCTTCTACAATGGTTTCATCAGCCATGTTCAGTTTCTCCTGAATTGATACTCGGGTAAGCTTTCCGGGTGCCGAATATATGGGACAATGCTTAATGCAACCATAAGTGCCATTACTTTGACAATTTGTGAAGAGATGCCATCCAAAGACATGCGGCGAGCGATCTATTGTGAAGGCGGATTGATTGTTGAAAACGGGCCCCGAAATATATAGGTAGAGCGCAGTACCTGTCGTACACTTCCATGGAATTTGATCGAGAAAGCTATTTTCGGATGAAGAATCCAATCCGCAATGTTGTGGTTGAATATAAGAACCGGCGTGCGCGCAAGAGCGGCAACTCTCTTTGGGGCAACCTTGATCTGAAATCGATTGCCCTTGAAGTGGATGAGGATGTCAAGGCACCGCTCGCAGCCGAGCCGTCAAAGCCCGCTATCCCGCAAACTGACAGCAAGCCTGCTGAGACCATCCAAGAACCCACCCCACAGGGGAAAGCCATTGTTGAGCCGGTGATCTTGGAAGCAATCGCGTCGCCGCAAGAAGCCGAAACGCTTCCGGCTATCGCCGCTCCCGTCTCGGCAACGCCTGAAGGTAAAAAGCGAAATACTCGCCGTCACTTGAAGCCAATTGCTGCCAAGCCGGTAAAGGCAAAACCATCTCCGAGAGCGAAACTTGATATTCTGGATGAACTGCAAGCGCTTGAGGCCGAGAATGCTGCACTAAAACGACAGCTGGCTGAAAAGCTCAATGCCGAAAACCAGAAAATGCGAAAAATGCTCCATCGTATAGAGACGCAGATCGAACTTTAGTCCTGACTGTCTGGTGGTAACGGCACAAGTTTTTCTAAATCGATAGCGGCTTATCAAAGGCTGCGAAACATGCATGCCATCGCATCAACGAGCTTTGGCTTCAGGCGCTAGCGTTTCCTTCTTTATGAGAAGCCCTTCCAGCAAAGTGCGAAATGTCTGCACAGCCTTTTTTGAGGTGACTTGCGGGTCTTCTGCATTGGCAATCCATTGGGCAGCGCTACTGCTGGCTGCATTAATGAGGCGCGCGGCAGCTTCCGGGTCAATGTCTACGATAATACCAGCCTTTTGCAGATCCGCGAGACTGCGGGCGACTGTTGCAATACAGCCATTGGCATTTGGCCAGCCGGACGGGTCTCCTAGCACCGCGGGACCGTCTCTGAACATGATGCGCTGAATTTCCGGCTCCAGCGCCATCTCAACATAGGCGACATTCTCATCGACAAAGCCCTGCCAAGGTGTCGCGGCGCGGGACGAAATCGCGCAAAGCCTGCCGGTCATTTCAGCATCAATCTGATTGACGACAGCTTGCAGGAGGCCTTTTTTGTCGCCGAAGTGGTGGTAAAGCGCGCCTCTGGTCAGACCGGCTGCGCCCGTAAAGTCATCCATTGAGGCATCGGCATAGCCCACTGTACCGAATGCCTTCCGTCCCGCGGCCAGCAGCTTTTCCCGGGTTTCTGCAATCATTTCGCTACGGGGTTTGCGCACATTATTCTCCAGTTTTCACATACGTGACGTATATTAGTTGACATGCGCCACGTATCAAGTAATCAATTGACATACGTCACGTATGTAAATGGCAAAAACCTTTGCATCAAGGAATAGGTCCATGTCCAACCCCTATAAAGAGATATTCAGCGCGCCCGGCGCGCTTGGCTTTTCCGCCGCTGCGGGTTTTGCGCGGCTTCCAATGGCAATGGCTCCAATCGGAATCGTCGCGATGCTGTCTCTGACGCACGGCGAATATTGGCTGGGTGGCGCAGTTTCCGCTACCTTTGCCTTGACCAACGCGTTTCTGTCGCCGCAGATATCGCGGGCTGTCGACAAATTTGGGCAACGGGCCGTCGTAGGACCGGTAACCATTGTTTCGGTGGTTGCGTTCGCGGCGCTGATTTTGGCTGCCAATCAAAAATGGCCCAACTGGACCCTATTCGTATCGGCCTTTTTGGCCGGAACAATGCCAAGCATATCCGCGATGGTACGGGCACGATGGACCGAGATTTTTCGTGACCGACCAGAGTTGAACACCGCCTTTGCATTTGAGTCGGCTGCCGATGAATTGGTCTATATCGCCGGCGCTTCGCTCTCGGTTGGCTTGACCGTAGCTCTTTTCCCAGAGGCCGGGATGTTGATCAGCACGGTCTTTCTCGCTGTTGGCACCATAGCATTTCTCGCTCAGCGTTCAACAGAGCCCAAACTCCGTATGCCTGAGCAAAATGTTTCGCAGCGTTCCGCTATCAGGCTTCGTTCGGTTCAAATTATCACCCTGGCTTTGATATTCGTGGGATCGACTTTCGCCACAGCGGAAGTTAGTGCTGTCGCGATCACCAGGGAGCTTGGCCGGCCCAACATGGCAAGCTTGGTTATTGGTGTATACGCCATCGGATCCTTTGTGGTCGGTCTGACGCTAGGCGCGCTCAAACCCAGAATTCAATTGCCGCTACAGCTGCTCATTGCGGTTAGCGTCCTTGCAATCACCGCCCTGCCGCTCTTGTTTGCAAGCTCGTCGGTCGCTCTACTGGCCGTGGCTGTCTTTGTCAGCGGCATAGCCATTTCGCCGACTTTCATCACAGCTTTCGGTCTCATCGAACGCCGCGTGCCGGAAAGCATGCTGACTGAAGGTATTACCTGGGTCATGACGGGGATCGGTATCGGGATGGCGCTCGGTGCGTTCATCGCGGGCTGGGTCGTCGATAATTTTGGTGCTGCGTACGGCTTCTGGGTGTCGATTGTTGCAACTGTGACGACCGTTTTAATCGTCGGATTAGGACAGAGGGCTTTGTCTGGCGAGCGTACAACGTTGGCCGTCGACGAGCGCTGTTCGGCGCAGCCTGCTGAATAGCAGTTTTTACAATCATGAGGCCCCTGACGGAAAGAACGTTGGGGGTCATTTTTATCTGCATTGCCAAATAGTGAAACAAAGCTCGATTTTTGATCGCCATTTTTAGTGAGGCCTGTCCGCCTTGCCAGCTCTGCTATCGCCTTCGAATTGTTATGCTTCTACCAATATAAAAAGAGAATTGGACCAACATTAAATCGACAAACGACAAGGGCGAGGGGCAATCCTGTTGGATGCAATCTCGCCGATGTGAATTATCGCGCAAGAAATAAGACAAACATTGTGCGGGCTGATCCCATAGACGAGCAAAAGCCCGCGCCGTGGCAAAGGGTTCTCCTGTTACAAGGACCGGTTGGGCCTGCGTTCCGCCTGCTTCGGAGATATCTGACGCAATTACGCTATCATTGCATTCAAGTGTTGTTCAATCCGGGTGATCGGCTATTTTCCGGGCGACGAAACGGCACACGCGTTTACACGGGCGGTATAGATGGTCTCGAAGACTGGCTGCTTGTTCAAGCGAGCACACAGAACATCACGCACATGGTTCTCTTCGGTTCAGAACGTCCGGTTCACATCATCACGCGCCGAGTGGCCGCGCAACTGAACATAGTCGTGATATCTCTTGAAGAAGAGATATATCCGCCCCGGTGCGATCACACTGGAATTCGGAGCAAACAACGCCTTTTCCCCAATTGCCGGGCAGCTTCCGCCACGCAGATTCCGAATTGATCTTGAAGATGCTTACCCTCCCAATCGGGGTCATTTCTCCGCTATGTGTATCTATGGTGGGCTATATTACGCGTCCGTAACGCTTTGTGGAAAGCGCAGACAACGGCAGCTTATGCGCCGTGATATCGGCATACTCCGTGAGTTGCCCCGCTGGATCAAAAATTTTAGCCGTTGGCTTTGGGGACAATCGAAGCGCAATCATCGACCGCCTGCTGGAGCACAGTGTCGGTCAATATTTTGTGGTGGCTTTGCAGGTTTCACAGGATACCCAGTTGAAACGCTCCGCCCGAGGGTGGGACAATGCGCGTCGGATAACTGAAGTGCTTGATAGCTTTGCAGCATCGGCTCCGCAACATCTGCGGCTGGTTTTCAAAATACATCCGTTGGAGCGGTGTGATGACAATGATCGCAAGCTGATAGACGAACTGTCGGTTAATCTCAGCATCATTGTGATTGCGGAATTATCATCCGCGACGGCCATATCGTCTATTATGATGATATCGCGACGCTGCGGATCGGCTTTGCAGAGGCTTGATCTTGAAAGCCGGCCCTTCCGGCCCGACTTTTGCTTCCGATGGCAAGTTGTTAGCTTGCCTTTTTTTGTAATCAGCGTCAAAGCGCCATTTTCAGAAAGACTGGCTGCAATGACATCTTGTTCGTTCATGCCTTTCTTTTGCAGGGCGTCGCGCGCCTCGGGGAACGTCTTCACTGATGTGCGCAGTTTGGTGAGGTCATCGGCGCTGCGTCTTTCGACTACGGCTTGAACCTCTTTCTGGCTTTCAGCCGGCAGTTCCTTGATATCTACCACAGATACAGTCTGTATGGTTGGGGCTGTTGAAGGTTGCTGAGCCGCTGGCGCAGAATTGGCCGGGGGCTGTGGTGCCTGTTGCTGAGCCATTGCGGCAGGGGTCAGGGCGACGAGAGTTACGAATGCAAGCGATGCAATTCTTGGCATCATCTTTCCTTTCCAGAAATTCTGCTAGAGGCGATTTGGGTGACGGAGCCAGTGCACAGGTCGAATGTGACCGTAATGAGTTTCTTTCGGGGCTATTCCCAGGTTAAACCATGTTTCGGTCAAGGCGCCCGCATCTTAACAAATTGTGTGGGCGACATTCATTGCGTCGTATTTGACCTGTATGTCATGACAAAAATTGCTATAACAGTTCAATCGACACTTTGTCATGATGGAGCCGGTAAGCCTATGTGGAAACCCGTATTGGAGCTGCGCAAAGGCGCAACCAAACACCGACTTCTGACAGAAAAAATTGTCGATGATATCGAGGGCGGTATTCTGCAACCGGCAGCCCGGATGCCTACGCATCGCGAGCTTGCGCATCAACTCGGACTTTCTGTGCAGACTGTCAGTATCAGCTATAAGGAAGCAGAACGACGCGGTTATCTGCGTGGTGAAGTTGGACGCGGAACTTACGTTTGCAATCGCGTCACCGAACTTGCGGACCGTTTCATGCTGGATCGAGATCCGAGCGGCACCGCTGATATGTCGATCATACGAGCTGTCTATACGGAGGCGCATGAGCGGGCCTCCAAGCATCTGTTTGAACAATTGAGCCAAACGGAAAACGCCAGTTTCATGCGTCCATGTCGGCCAATCGCCGGGCTGGATCACCATCGCGCCGTTGCTCAGGAATGGCTGCGTAGCTTATCTGTTGATGTTGATCCGGGCCGTATCGTCATTACCAATGGAGCGGCACATGGCCTGTTTCTTGCGGTCGCGACAATTGTTCAGCCGGGCGAGGTGGTGCTGACGGAACGCTTGACCGACCATGGCATTATCGGGCTCGCAAATGTGCTGGGATTTACCCTGCGCGGCCTGCCAATCGACGAACAAGGTGTCATGCCGGATGCTTTTGAGATGGCGTGCAAAGCTGGGGATGTCCGCGCGCTCGTACTGATACCGACACTGGGCAATCCTACAAGTCATCTCATGTCTGCGCAACGGCGTATGGCGATCGCGGAAATCGCTGCAAGATACGATGTTTGTGTTATCGAAGACGAAGTTTACAAACCGATCCTCGAAGAACGGTTGCCTTCAATGCCGGAATTGCTGCCGGATTTGGGCTTCTTCGTAACAAGCTTCACGAAGACTGTCATGACGGGGCTTCGCACCGGTTATCTCGTTGTTCCATCGCAATATTCCATTCGTGTTGCATCGATTTTGCGCGTGACAAGCTGGAGCGGGGTCAATCTTCTGGGCGAGATGGCAAGCCGCTGGATTGAGGATGGCACCGTCAAGGAACTCATCGAAATCCAACGGGGCGAATTGCGTACAAGACAGGCGCAGGTGAGTGACGTCTTGGGGCCTCTGATCGCAGGGAGTAACCCGTTGTCTCTGTGCGCCTGGCTCAAAATCCCGCGCCACTGGTCGGAAGACGGGTTGGTAAGAGCGCTGGCCAATAAGGGGGTCGCAGTGACGCCATCCGATCCGTTTGTAGCCGGGGCCGACCGCGGCCAAGGGGGCATTCGAATTTGCCTTGGCGGACGGCTGTCACGCACAACCTTGCACAAGGCACTTGAAACCATCCGTGAAACCGCTGCACAACTTCCACCAGTTTATGATGTTGGCGCTATAGCCTGACCCTAAAGGACAGACTGGAGAAACTCCTTGGTGCGCGCTTCTTTCGGTGCTTGAAATATCTGTTCGGGCGTGCCCTGTTCGCAGATGCGCCCTTTGTCGAAAAAGCACACACGATCAGAGACTTCTCGCGCAAAGCGCATTTCGTGGGTAACCAGCAGCATGGTGAGATCATGCTCCTGCGCAAGACTGCGGATGACTGACAACACCTCGCCAACAAGCTGCGGATCCAGCGCCGATGTCGGTTCATCAAACAGCAGGACACGCGGACGCATTGCCAGTGATCGTGCTATGGCAACACGCTGTTGCTGACCGCCCGATAATTGGGATGGATAGTGATCCTTCTTGTCCGAGAGGCCGACAAGAGAAAGCAGGTCCAGCGCGCGTGCTTCGGCTTCCGCACGTTTAAGACCAAGGACATGGACGGGCGCTTCGATGACGTTGCGCATTACGGACATGTGGGGGAAGAGATTGAAGCTCTGAAACACCATCCCGACATGCGATCTGATCTTCCGCAAATGTGCTTCGCTGGCATAAAACGGTTCTTTGCCGCCGGTCTCATGATAGGGCACACCACCCAATTCCAGCGTGCCTTCCTGAAAGGGTTCAAGTGTCATGAGAATGCGCAGCACGGTAGATTTGCCGGATCCGGATGGGCCAATGAGCGTAACTTTTTCGCCTGTTGTGACCGAGAAATTGAACTGATCCAATACGGTCAGTGCTCCAAAGCGTTTGACGACGTTCTGAAAGCGAATGATTTCCTGCGTCATTTGAGAGCGATCCCGTTCTTTGGAAGTGTTCGTTCAAGCAGACGGATGACTGCTGAACAGATGAGTGTCAAAATGAGGAAGATCAGGCCGACCATCGATAGCGGTACGAGATATTCAAAGGTACGATCGCCGATCAAGTTGGCAAGATTGAGCATGTCGACGATGCTGACGACCGAGAGAACCGGCGTTTCCTTCAGCATCGAGACCAGATAGTTGCCCATGGCCGGAATGATCCGGGGAACCGCTTGCGGTATGACGATATCGCGATATGTCCTCCACGGCGTCAGATTGAGCGCGCGGGCCGCTTCCCATTGTCCACGAGGAATGGCCTCAATGCCGCCGCGATAAACTTCGGATGTATAGGCTGAGTATTGCAGGCCGAGCGCCAGAGCGCCGGTTAAAAATGCTGGCAAGACAATGCCATAGACTGGCAGTACGTAATAAAGAAAGAAGAGCTGCACCAAGAGCGGCGTATCCCTCAAGAACTCCACCACAACAGCCGTGGGCCAGGAAACGATTTTGTAACGGCTGCGCCGTAAAAGCGCAAAGACCAGTCCAAGCGCCAAGGCAATGGCAAAACCGGTTGCTGCAGCTTTCAGCGTTACGGTCAGACCGATAGCCAGGATCGGCAAGATCGATATGGCGAAGGACAGTGTGGACGTGGTGTCCCAGGCATAACCATAGATCATGCGAAACCTCCAGCCATGGTCTGGCGGCGAAGGCGTCGTTCCAGCCATCTTATTGCAGTCGCAAGCAAAAGAGCCATCGCGAAATAGCCAAGCAGTGTCAGGGAATAAATGGTCACGCTATCCAATGTCAGGTTGCGCAATCTTTGGGCCTGAAATGTCAGGTCGCTGATAGCGATCAGGGACGCAAGAGCGGTATCCTTGAGATTATGGATGGCGAGATTGCCAAATGCAGGCATCATCTCGACAATAGCCTGCGGCAAGACAATGTGGAACAGCGTGTGTCTTTTGCCAAAATTGAGCGCGCGTGCCGCTTCATGTTGGGCTTCTGGTACGGCCTGCAGCGCACCGCGCACGACCTCGGCACCATAAGCACCGATATTCAGGCCAAGACCCATGATGCCCGTGGTGACGGGGTCAAAGGAAATGCCGATCAGGGGCAAGGCATAGTAGAGCCAGAACAGCTGTACCAGAAGCGACGTGCCCCGGAAGACTTCAATATAGACCACGGCGAGCGCCGATAGGATTCTCCCGCCTGCAAAGCGCGCTATTCCCGCCGCAAACGCGAATATGGTGCCTATCACCATCGAGCTCAAAGCAAGTACGATGGTGACTTGGGCGCCTTTGAAAAGGGCGGGTAAATATTCCGTCCAATGCATAGGGTCGTCTCCCGGGCAGAGAGACCCGCCGATATTATTGAGATCGGCGGGCGCTGATAAGCTTACTTTGCGTTGCAGAGTGCTGCTGTGTCTACAGCGCGTGCAGCTTCTACGCTTTCTTCGCTAAGTCCATATGTTGTCAGGATTTTCTTGTAGTCGTCGGTCTTCTTGAATTCGATAAGCTCTTTGTTAAAAGCTTCATAAAAGTCCTTGTCTTCAGGGCGGAAACTAAAGGCGCCGAAGCTTCGCGCAGATTTCCCCTCAACGACAGGGTCGGTGAATGGATGAGCCTGTTCCAGCTGAGGGGAGTTTTCGACAAGCTTTGCAACCGTGAGTTCGGTTGCAGCATAAGCATCGGCTCGTCCTGTCTGTACGGTGGAGGGCGCATCGGCATTGCCCTGGATCATCACGATCTGGGATTCGTCAATCCCCATTCCATGCAGGAAGTCGATTTGGTCTGCACCTGATACGATAGCGACCTTCAGGGATGGGTCCTTCTTGATGTCGTCATAGGAGTGAATTTTTTTGGGGTTGCCTTTGGGCACCAGAAGACCTTCACCATAGCTGGAATTGGCAACGGTAAACTGCACCTGCTTGCACCGTTCCGGCAAGACATTCTGTTCGGCAGCGACGAATTCAAAACGCTTGGCTTTCAAGCCCGGGATAAGCGAGCCGAATGGCGTGACCGTCCAGTCAACTTCTTCAATGCCAAGTTTTTTGAAGATCGCTGCCGCCACGTCAGGGCCAATACCCTTCGCCGCCCCGCTTTCGTCCATGTAACCATAGGGCATCTCGTTGGCTGTTGCGCCACGGACAAAGCCAGCGCTTTTCAGATCGTCGATCGTGACGGCGTGAGATGGCAGGGTGAGGGCAATGGTTGCTGCCGCAGAAAGCAGGGTAGAAATCGTATAAAGTTTCATACGCATTGTGTTCACTCCTCTTTGAAATTACCGGTTTGTTTTAATCCGGCTTATTGCTTCGGTAGTTCAATGGGTTTCAGTTAACGCGCTACGGGTTCCTCGCAGATTGTGGCAATGACCGAGAGGCAGTCACCCATCTTGACGAGCCCCGGAAAGTGACGGGCAGCCAGAACACCGTCGAGCTTGGCGCGGTGTTCCTGCGGTGCACTGCCGGTTCGCGCTATGTTATGGACGCGGGCGATGAGGTCACCCTTCCAAATTTCGGAACCCAGATCGACGAGCGGTTCCAATAGGCCGTCTGTGTCTGCAAAGCCGAAACAATCCTTTGACGGCATATCGAGCCAGACCGTCGGCGACTGTTCAATCTCACCTTCCAGAATGCCGGAATGGCGCAAAAGGTTGCGCACGCCGCGTTTTGCTATTGCGGCCGTGCGGGCGGATATGGTTCCACCACCTGCGAGCTCGGTTGTCACAAAGACCTTCCCAGCTTCTTCCGCAGTGGTGTCATACATGCCCACCGCATCTATCTCGACCATGCGCATGGAATAGGGCGCGGAGAAGGCCTTGACTGCGGAAAAGCAGCGGCTTTCCTGTACCTTGTCGGGCAGAGCATGTGCAGCCGCATAGGGTAGGAAATCCAGCGTGCGCCCCCCTGAATGGAAGTCCAATACGATGTCGGCTTCTGGCATAAGATAGCGCGTGAAGTAGTCGGCGATTTTCTCCGTGACCGTACCGTCAGGACGGCCCGGAAAACTGCGATTGAGATTGCCCTTGTCGATTGGGGAGGTGCGGGTGCCCTTCTGAAAGGCTGGGAAATTCATCGCAGGAACGATGATGACGCGACCATTGATTTGCTCCGGCTTCAGACTTGCTGCGAGATCATAGAGCGCCACAGGCCCTTCATATTCGTCGCCGTGATTGGCGCCGGTCAGCAGTGCCGTCGGACCATCACCGTTGCGGATCACGCAGATTGGGATCATCACTGAGCCCCATGCGGAATCGTCCCGCGACCACGGCAGCCGCAAATGGCCATGCTGGATTCCATCCCGCGTAAGATCGACAGTGGGTGTGATCGGGGAGGGGCGTGGAGGTGGCGTTGTGTGCATCATGAAACTAGTCCTTGACCACCAGCTTGCGTGGTACCTTTGAAAGGCATTCGACGCCGGTTTCGGTGATGACGATGCTTTCTGTGATTTCCAGCCCCATGGTTTCAAGCCAAAGCCCCGTCATGAAGTGAAAGGTCATGCCTGGCTGCAATTCAGTGCGATCACCAGGCCTCAGGCTCATCGTGCGCTCACCCCAATCTGGCGGATAGGAAAGACCGATCGAATAGCCTGTGCGATTATCTTTAATGATGCCATATTTCTTGAGAACACCGAAAAATCCTGAAGCAATGTCTTCACAGGTGTTGCCGGGCCGGGCAGCCGCGAGACCAGCCTCCATTCCCTCCAGTGTGGCCTTTTCGGCATCGAGAAATGCCTGTGTCGGCTTGCCCAGGAAGACAGTTCGAGACAGCGGGCAATGATAGCGCTTGTAGCACCCCGCAATCTCGAAGAACGTACCTTCGCCGGATTTCATCGGCAAATCGTTCCATGTGAGGTGGGGGGCGGAAGCATCTGCACCAGAGGGCAAGAGCGGTACGATGGCTGGATAATCACCGCCAAATTCGCCCACACCTCGTATTCCGGCGTCATAGATTTCTGCCACAAGATCGCATTTGCGCATGCCCGGTTCTATTGTATCGACGATACGTTTGTGCATCGCTTCGACAATGAGGCCCGCCTTGCGCATGTAGTCGATCTCTGTGGGGCTTTTGACGGCACGTTGCCAATTCACCAGTCCCTGAGCGTCCTTGAACCGCGCATTCGGCAAGTGCCTTTGCAGAGCGTGATGGGCCGCTGCCGTATACCAATAATTGTCGAACTCCACCGCTATCGTTTTATAGCCCCAACCTTTGTCGTCAAGGATGGATGCCAGCAAATCCATGGGGTGACGTTCCAGTGACTGCACATAATGATCCGGATAGCCGATAATGCTGTCGTGGCTGATCCAGGCCGTGCGTTTTGCGCCGTTTCCGTCTTGACGGCGCCCATACCAGATTGGTTCTCCATCCATTGCAAGGACGATGCATTGATGAACATAAAAGGACCAGCCGTCATAACCGGTCAGCCAATGCATGTTGGACGGATCGGTTACAATGATGATATCGAAACCAGCCTTCTCCATAGCGCGTCTGGTCTTGGCAATTCTGGCGTCATACTCGGCGCGGGTGAAATTGAGTTCAACGCTCATTGATTGGCTCCAGCAGATTTGTTCGAGTCGATTTTGGCACCAGCGTCGCGCTTGGTTGCGCGTTCCGTGGCAAGACGTGCAATGGCCGTGTCCTGAACGCCGGTGCCCGTCAGGTCGCAAAATGTGATGTCTTCGGCATTACGGAGGAAACTGCCCCCCTCTGAAATGATCTGTCCGAGTTCAGGGAAATGGGCATCGGCAGCAACGATCCCGGCGTCGATTGCGTGATGCAATTCTCCTAACCTGCGCGTCTGGCTGAGGCTGTCCGCGACATACAGGATCGGTCGGCGAAAGATCTCGGGTTCTATTTCGTTCTTGTGTTCGGCATCCGAACCCATGGCGGTGAGATGTTGCCCCGGCTCCAGCCAGTCAGCCTCGATGAGTGGCTTTTCTGACGGTGTGGTCGTGACGATGATATCGGCCCCCGCACAGGCCTTTCGCGCATCTTCAACGGGAACGACCGGGATTCCTAGCTTCTGTTCCAGGACCGCCGCTGCGCTTGTCGCTTTCTTGAAATCGCGTGCCCAGATGCGGGCTTCCCCGATCCGGCGCACCAGAGTGAGGGCTTCGAGCTGCAATTGGGCCTGTATACCCGCGCCAAAGATTGCGGCTGTGTTGGCGTCTTCTCGGGCCAGATATTTTGCAGCGACCGCGCCCGCTGCTGCGGTGCGCAAGTCAGTCAGATATCCATTGTCGAGCAGCAGGGCTTCGATCAGCCCGGTTTTTGCGGAAAACTGGATCATCAGGCCGTTGGTCGAAGGCAAGCCAATGGAAGGATTGTTGAAGAATCCAGGGCTGATCTTGATCGCGAAACTATCGAGCCCCGGAATATAGGCGGTTTTAACATCGACTTCCCCGCGCTCGGCGGGAATGTCGAGCCGTAGGATCGGCGGCATACGGACGTCTCCACCTGCAAGCGCGCGAAACGCATCTTCGACACAGACGATGGTTTCCAGACCGAGCATAATGAACTGACGAAGATCTGCTTCGCTTAATATCCGCATTTCAGCCATCAGCTCGCTCCCCCACAAAGCCATTCATGATCATGCGATGTTGTTTGGGATCGATATTGCCACCAGAAACAATAATCGCGGTTGGGGTTGAAACTTCAAGTTTGCCACTAAGAAGCGCGCCAACACCAACGGCGGCTGCGCCCTCGATGACTTCATTTTCGTGAAGGGCCATGTGTCTCACACCTGAGGCAATCTCTTCTTCGTCAAGCAAAAGCACGTCATCCAGCAGATCGCGGCACATGGCGAAGGTCCAGCGATTATCTAGACCGATGCCGCCGCCTAGCGAGTCCGCCAGCGAATCCACTTCTTCTACATAGACAGGATGGCCGACGGCGAGACTTGCCTGCATTGCAGCGCCCCGCCGCATTGAGATACCAACTATTCGGGCTTTGGGTTTATGTGCTTTGACTGCGGCGGCGATGCCTGCCGCCAGCCCACCACCGGAAAGCGGGATAAGCACGGTTTCCATGTCAGGCATAGTTTCCAGCAACTCAAGCCCGATGGTTCCTTGGCCCGCGATCACGTGTGGATCATCGAAAGGCGGAACCGCATTCATGTTCTCATCGCGCACAAGACGGACGACTTCCTCCATCGCGTCATCTTGAGACTTTCCGACAATGCGAATATTGGCACCCAGTCGCTCAATCGCCTCGACTTTGTTTCGCGGAACGAGTGAGGAGAGGCAGATAGTGGCTGTGAGACCTTGCAGAGAAGCCGCATGGGCCAATGCGCGGCCATGATTTCCTGTGGAAGCGGTGACAAGTCCAAACTTTCGCTTGGAAGCAGGCACGTTGAGAGCGGCGTTCGTTGCACCACGCAACTTGAAGCTGCCGGTGGTTTGGTGATTTTCAAGTTTGAGGAAGATCGGTGCCCCGGACATTTCACTGAGGCGTTTTGTGCGAACGAGCGGGGTCCGCACAATTTGGCCACGCAGCCTGTCGTGCGCCTGTTCGACTTCCCGGATACTCACCATTGCGGACACGTCTTTCGCCTCTCAAAACTAGTCGAGGAACGGAAAGGCTGCGGCCAATTGCATTGGTGCTGAAATGCAGGACGCAATAATGCACCGTATGCGAAACCGTGTGGTCGCAAGCTCGTTCCCCATGTCTTGAATATTTTCGTTGCAATATGTGTGAAAGACGGGAAAGATCATGTCAATGATTATATTGGATCATTACAATTAGATTTGCGCCACTGTTCTGGCGGCTAGCCTTGCCAGCCCTGTTTGCTCATGCAAGGAAGAGCGCACTGAATTCTCACTGGAACCGGATCAACCGAATGAAATCTGCCCTTAAGCTCGATGCTGTTGATCTGCGTATTCTCGATGCGGTGCAGGAGAATGCGAAAATCACAAAACTTGCATTAGCGGAAAAGGTCGGGCTGTCGCCGACGCCGTGTTGGCTGCGCCTTCGCAAACTGGAAGAAGCTGGCATAGTGACCGGTTATCATGCGCATATCGCCTACCGTAAAGTCGCTCCCATCGCGCATGTCATTGTGCAGATTACACTTGGTAATCATCGTCAAAGTGACTTTGATCGGTTTGAACGTGCCGTTTCGGCGTTGCCGGAAATCATTTCGTGCTGGTCGGTTGGTGGTGGTGTGGACTATTTCCTGATGGTCGCTGCGCGCGATATTGATGGCTACCAGCGGCTGATCGACCGGCTTTTGGACCAGAATATCGGTATCGAGCGCTATTTCACCTATATCGTGACCAAGCTGGTCAAGCATGCGAAGGGCGCTGCGCCACTATCGCTTCTTGCCGACGATCAAGCGTAGACCAAGCGGACTATGCACTGGGCCAAGTTTGGTCCAAATAACCAGTGGCGTCGGTCGCTTTGGTCCAAATCAACGGTGCTCCTATGAGATGCTTTTCCTGAATTGGGAGAAGCATTATGAATGCCGTTCTGGATCATCCGATACAACATGACGGGCTAAAAAGGCTGCGTGAGAAACATCTCTTTCGCGAGCTGGCCTATATCAACGGGCGTTGGGTGGCTGGAGAGAAGGCGGAGACATTTCCGGTTGTGGACCCCGCGACAGGGCAGCGCCTGGCACGGGTCGCAAGCCTGAATGGAACCCAGACGCTTACAGCAATAGATGCGGCGGAAAAGGCCTTTCCTGAATGGGCGCTGTTGCTCCCACAGGAGCGGGCGCGCATTCTGCGGCGATGGTACGAACTGATCGTCCAGAACCAGGATGACCTGGCAGTACTGATGACGCTTGAGCAGGGCAAGCCGCTGACGGAATCCCTCGGCGAGATCGATTATGGCGCGTCTTTCGTTGAATGGTTTGCAGAAGAAGCAAAACGCCTGAACGGTGAAACAATAGCGAGCCATCTGCCCGATGCAGACATGCTGGTACGTCGCGAGGCTCTCGGCGTTGTGGGGCTTGTAACGCCATGGAATTTTCCAAACGCGATGATTACGCGGAAGGCCGCTGCCGCTATCGCAGCGGGTTGTCCGGTCGTTGTTCATCCGTCATCCGAGACGCCGCTTTCCGCACTTGCTCTCGCGGAACTTGGCGAAAGAGCGGGTTTTCCCGCTGGCATCTTCAACGTTGTGACAGGCAAGGCGGCGCCAATCGTCGATACGCTTTGCAATGATACGCGCATACGCGCTTTGAGCTTCACGGGTTCTACTGAGATCGGCAAGCTGATCGCTTCCAAATGTGCGGCAACGGTCAAGCGCCTTGTCATGGAACTTGGCGGGCATGCACCATTGATCATTTTCGATGATGCCGATCTGGAGCGAGCTGTAGACGTGGCCATGGCCGCGAAATTCGCAACCTCCGGTCAGGACTGTTTGGCTGCAAATCGTATTTTTGTTCAGCGCGGCATTCTCGCGTCTTTCACCGAAGCCTTTGCGGCGCGAATTGCTGCGCTCAAGGTGGGCCAAGGCTTTGAAGCGGGAGTAGATATCGGGCCGCTGATGCATAGCCGCGCGGTCGAGAAGGTCGAAGAACACGTGGCGGATGCGCGTTCGCAAGGAGCGCGGGTACTCGTTGGCGGCAATCGCATCGGTGACAATACGTTGTTTTATGAACCGACTTTGCTTGTCGATGTGCCTGATGATGCGGCTATCATGCAGGAAGAAACCTTTGGCCCGGTGGCAGCTATTGCTGCATTCGATCAGGAAGATGAGGTCATCGCGCGGGCCAACGATACAGAATACGGCCTTGTCGCTTATGTTGTGACCGCCAATGGTGCACGGCAGCTGCGGATGGGGCGTGCTCTCGAATACGGCATGGTCGCCATCAATCGCGCCAAGATCACCGGTGCGCCCATACCCTTCGGCGGTTGGAAACAGTCCGGACTGGGACGCGAAGGTTCCCATCACGGCATCCACGCTTTCACTGAACTCAAATATCTCTGCATCGATACCGCCGCATGAATGTGTCGCGCAATGAAAGGAAACTGACAGTGTTAAACAACAGCAACGAATTGACCGCGTGGGACCGCGATCATTTTTTCCACCCATCGACACATATGGGCATGCATGCACGTGGTGAGACTCCAACCCGTGTGTTGGACGATGGCAAGGGTGTGTTTATCACCGACGTGAATGGACGTCAGAGCCTTGACGCCTTTGCCGGACTATACTGTGTGAATGTCGGCTATGGCCGTAAGGAGATCGCCGATGCGATCGCTGAACAGGCCCATAAACTCGCCTACTATCATGCCTATGTAGGCCATGGTACGGAAGTGTCAATTACGCTTGCCAAGATGATTATCGATCGTGCGCCCGATCATATGAGCCGCGTCTATTTCGGCTTGTCGGGTTCCGACGCCAATGAAACCAACATCAAACTGATATGGTATTACAACAATATTCTGGGGCGCCCCGAGAAGAAGAAAATCATCTCGCGCTGGCGCGGTTATCATGGCTCCGGCGTCATGACCGGCAGTTTGACCGGTCTTGCGACTTTCCATAACGCCTTTGATCTGCCGCGTGCGCCCATCTTGCATACGCAGGCGCCTTACTTTTTCCGCCGCGAAGATCGCTCGATGAACGAAGAGCAATTCTCACAATATTGCGCCGACAAGCTTGAAGAGATGATCCTGGCGGAAGGGCCTGACACAATTGCTGCTTTCATCGGCGAGCCTGTGCTGGGTACGGGGGGTATCGTGCCGCCTCCAGCAGGATATTGGCAGAAGATACAGGCCGTGCTCGACAAATACGACATTCTGCTCGTGGCAGACGAAGTCGTGACAGGCTTTGGCCGCCTCGGCAGCATGTTTGGCTCAGACCATTACGGGATGAAACCCGATCTGATTACCATCGCCAAGGGATTGACATCGGCATATGCGCCACTTTCCGGATCGATCGTCTCGGATCGCATGTGGGAAGTGTTGGTCAAGGGATCAGACAAGATGGGAGCGATTGGTCATGGCTGGACCTATTCGGCGCATCCGATCTGTGCTGCTGCCGGTGTAGCAAATCTGAAGCTCATTGACGAACTGAAGCTGGTGGAGAATGCTGGTTCAACCGGCGCTTATTTCCGCAAGGCGCTTCAGGACGCTATCGGCGATCACAAGCATGTCGGAGATGTGCGCGGTGAGGGGCTGATGGCTGCTATCGAGTTTGTGGAAGATCGCGATGATCGTCAATTCTTCGACCCGTCACTCAAGATTGGCGCACAAATTTCGGCCGCCCTTCTTGCCAATGGCGTCATCGGGCGTGCAATGCCCGAAGGTGACATTCTGGGCTTTGCGCCTCCGCTTTGTCTGACGCAGGAAGAAGCGGATCAGGTCGTTTCTGCAACGAAAGCGGCGATTGAAAGCGTTTTCGCAGACCGGTGATAACAAGGCCGCACGGGGCCAACTTCACGAGGAAGTGGCCCCACCTTGTTGACGATATTTCTGCATTCTGCGACATTCGCTTTATGCAGAACTCCATCCCCATTAATCAGGACTACCTTGTTACAAGGCTTAAAGCGCTTCTTTCGATACCAAGCCCAACGGGTTTTACGGATGAAGCCGTCCGCTATGTCGCCCGTGAACTGGAAATGCTCGGTCTGGAAGTGATGCTGACCAGACGCGGTGCAATTCGGGCCCGTAGACCGGGCGCATCCCGGCGCCCGGCGCGGGGTATCGTATCGCATGTGGATACATTAGGCGCGCAGGTTAAGTACCTGAAAGATAACGGTCGTCTTGAACTGGTCTCTATCGGAAACTGGTCTGCCCGTTTCGCAGAAGGCGCACGGGTTTCCATCTTTTCCGGCAAGGGAACCTATCGCGGGTCCATCCTGCCATTAAAGGCATCCGGGCACACCTTCAACGAAGAAGTCGACACTCAGCCGGTCGGCTGGCCCCATGTCGAATTGCGGGTTGATGCACTGGCACGCAACAAGGAAGACCTTGTTCAGCTTGGGATTGATGTGGGCGATATTGTTGCTGTCGATCCCGCGCCAGAGTTTATTGATAACGGCTTCATCGTCTCTCGCCATCTGGATGACAAGGCAGGCGTGGCCATCATGCTCGCCTCACTCGAAGCCATGCAGCGAGGCGGGATCGAAACGCCGGTTGACACCTATTGGCTCTTCACCATCGGCGAAGAAGTTGGGGTCGGCGCGTCGGCTGTGGTGGTTCCCGATATTGCCTCTCTCGTTGCCATCGATAATGGAACGACCGCGCCGGGGCAAAACTCGTCGGAATTCGGCGTAACGCTCGCTATGGCCGACCAGACGGGGCCCTTCGATTATCATCTGACCAAGAAGCTTTATGAACTCTGTGGCGAACAAGATATTCAGGTACAGAAAGACGTGTTCCGGTATTATCGCTCGGATGCGGCTTCTGCCGTGGAGGCAGGGCATGACGTACGGACCGCGCTGTTAACATTCGGCGTTGATGCGTCCCATGGGTATGAGCGCATTCATTTGAGCGCCTTGACCTCAATTGCTAAACTGGCCGTTCATTATGCAATGAGCGACGTGGAAATTAAACGTGACGCCGAAGAAACAGCCAAGGGTTTGAAGGGCTTTACGCATCAAAAATCCACCAAAGCCGAGCAGGATTTGAAGCCTGAAGACACTCCCGCCGAATAGCAGAAACCTTCACAGTTTAAGGGCGGGCCGAGGTCCGCCTTTTTCAGCAGTATGAAATTTATTATGATAATTAGTTGATCCAGAAAAGTTTATGCCTATAAATTAGTGTTAGCTAAATAGGCATAACGAAAGGGGATCGCTCGATGAGAAGATTATTTCGTGCTGCGCTGGCGGCAATGGCGCTCGCAATTGCGGGGCCGGCAATGCCGTCACTGGCTCAAACGCCGCCCAACGTGCTGATCGTGGGGCAGATTGCGGAGCCGCAATCGCTCGATCCGCATACAGTCACCGCAACCAATGATTTCCGTATTCTGGTCAATATCTATGATGGTCTCGTGCGCTATAAGGATGGGACACTCGAGGTTGAGCCTGCATTGGCCGAAAGCTGGACCATTTCAGATGACGGCAAGACTTATCGGTTCAAGCTGCGTCAGGGTATCAAATTTCATGATGGGTCCGATTTCAACGCCGAGGCGGTGAAGTTCAACTTTGATCGGATGTTGAAGGAGGATCATCCTTTCTACAACACCGGGCCATTTCCCCTTTCCTTCAATTTCTCGTCGATTGAAGCCGTCAATGCGATTGATCCGACAACAGTCGAGTTCAAATTGAAAGAGCCATTTGCGCCATTTCTGTCCAATCTGGCTTATCCGACGGGTCTTATCGTTTCGCCCGAAGCTGTGAAGAAATATGGCAAGGAGTTTGGGCGGCATCCATCGGGAACAGGTCCGTTCAAATTTACCGAATGGCAATCCGGTCAACGCGTTGTGGTGGAACGAAACCCCGATTACTGGGACGGCGCGCCCGCTTTGGAAGCCGTTGTGTTCCGCCCAATAACTGATCCGAATACCCGCGTTGCAGAAATGATGGCTGGTGGCCTCGATGTCATGGTGGAAGTGCCGCCAGACAATCTTGCCACGTTCAAACAGGACGCGAATTTTGCCGTAGCGGAACAGGCCGGACCTCATGTCTGGTTCACTATTCTGAATGCAAAAACTGGCCCTTTCGCTGATAAGAAGGTACGGCAGGCTGCAAATTATGCAGTCAACAGACAGGCGCTTGTCGATAATGTTTTGCAAGGCTCCGCGACTGTTGCAGCCGGTCCCATTCCACCGGCGTTCAACTGGGTTGAAGACAAGACGGAGGCTTATCCCTATGACCCCGAAAAGGCCAAAGCATTGCTGGCCGAGGCCGGTGTCACCAATCCGGAAATCACTTTCTATGTGACAGAGGGCGGCTCTGGCATGCTTGATCCCATCACCATGGGGGCGGCGATCCAGGCGGATCTTCAGGCCGTTGGGTTCAAGGTTAAAATCGAGACTTACGAATGGAACACCTTTCTGGGCCGCGTGAACACGGGTCTCGAAGGCAAAGCCGATATGGCCGAAATGGCGTGGATGACCAATGACCCGGATACTGTGCCGTATCTGACGCTGCGGACTGATGCCTTGCCTGACAAGGGCGGATTTAATTCCGGCTATTATTCCAACCCGCAACTGGACGCGCTTCTTGAAAAAGCGCGCACGTCGAACAGCCAGGCCGAACGCGGCAAGCTCTACGGCGAGGTACAGGCGATTGTGCATGACGACGCGCCATGGCTTTTCGTAGCCAATTGGAAACAGAATGCGGTGACAACCGCTGCCGTCAAAGGCCTCAAGCTGCAACCGTCCTTCCTGCTGCATCTGAAAACGGTGACAAAGGAGTAAGCCTCAAACCCGCTTGCCAAAGTCTAGGGCAGCAGTATCTCGGATTTAAAGGAGGGCTTGAAATGCCAGCCTATATTTTAAAACGCCTTGTAGCGGTGATCCCCGTGTTGCTGGGACTTTCGATCATTGTTTTTCTCGTGATGGCCATGATCCCCGGCGACACGGCAACCGCATTGCTCGGCTCCTATGCAACGCCTGAAAACGTCGAGCGGGTAAACCGCGATCTTGGTCTGGATAAGCCTCTCGTGCAGCAGTATTTCATCTGGATCAGCAATCTGCTGCATGGCGATTTCGGCCGTTCCTTCGTTCTCAACAGGCCGGTACTCGATGAGGTTCTGGAACGATTTCATGCGACACTGATCCTGGCTGGCGTGGCGCTCGTCCTGTGTTCCATCGTCGGATTGCTGGCGGGCATCGTCTCAGCCGTACGTCAGTTTGGTTGGGCGGACAGGGCGATCACCTTCGTCGTTCTTGCTGGAATTTCCATCCCCTCATTTTGGCTCGGTCTCCTGCTGATTTATCTTTTCGCTGTTCATTGGCGAATTCTGCCCGCATCCGGTATGTATGCCGTCTATGGCGGCGGTGATCTGAAGGACTTGATCTGGCACCTGATCTTACCTGCTGCAACACTTGCCGTTGTGGCGGCGGGTGTTATCGCCCGATTGACGCGCAGCGCGATGCTGGAAGTTTTGCGACAAGACTATATCCGCACCGCCCGCGCCAAGGGGCTGAACGAGCGACGAGTGATCTACCGCCATGCGTTTCGCGCTGCACTTGTCAGTGTCATTCCCGTGATCGGTATACAGGCAGGGTTTGTGCTGGGCGGAGCGGTCTATATCGAAACCGTATTTCAATGGCCGGGCATAGGCGCGATGCTGGTGAAGGCAATATCCACGCGCGATATTCTGCTGGTCCAAGGCGGTGTGCTTGTGGTGGCTGCGAGCTACGTCCTTTTCAATCTGGTTGCCGATATTTTCCAGACCATGCTTGATCCGAGGATCCGCACATGAGTTTGCTGACACAAAGTGCGGCGGTTGCGGCGCAGACACGATTGACCTCATGGGGGCTGCTCATGAGCAATCGGCTGGCCGCTTTCGGCTTTTTTCTACTGGTCGCGATCTGCCTTGTCGTTCTGGCGGCGCCTTTGCTGCCGTTACCCGATCCGGATGCCACGTCACCCGCGACGCGGTTGCAGCCCTTGTTCACGTCCGGCCATTTGCTTGGAACGGATCAACTGGGCCGGGATATCCTAAGCCGGGTCATCTGGGGGACGCGTGTATCGGTCGCAGTGGGTTTTGCTGCTACTTTGATCGCGGCTGTTATCGGTTCTTCTATCGGTCTGGTCGCTGGCTTTGTGGGTGGGCGCACCGATAATCTGATGATGCGCGGTGTCGATATGCTGATGGCATTTCCCTATATCCTGCTTGCTTTGGCGATTGTCGCAGTTCTTGGCCCCGGACTGATGAATGCGCTGTTTGCAATAGCCGTCGTCAATATCCCGTTCTTTGCGCGCAATGTACGCGGTGTTACGCTGGGTCTCGCACATCGCGAATTCATCGACGCGGCGCGGCTTTCTGGAAAAAGCCCCATCTCGATATTAGCGAGCGAAGTCCTTCCCAATGTGATGCCGGTAATCGTCATCACCATGTCTACGACTGCCGGCTGGATGATCCTCGAAACGGCTGGTCTCAGCTTTCTCGGTCTGGGCGCGCAGCCGCCACAAGCTGATCTGGGTTCGATGCTGGGTGAGGGCAGGGCGCAGCTCTTCAATGCCGCGCATGTGTCGATTGTTCCGGGGCTGATGATTTTCCTGCTTGTGATTAGCTTGAATGTCCTTGGAGACGGTGTACGCGACGTTCTTGATCCACGCCTACGGTCCGGTGCCCTTGCGCGTCCCGGTGCACGAACCGACGTCGCCAGAGATCGAGTTACAAAACCCGAAATATTGGGCAATGCGGCATTGTCGATTGATGGGTTGGAAACAGGGTTCGTCAGCGGCGGGCATTTCTCCCCTGCCGTCAAAAATGTTTCTCTCCAGTTGGAACGGGGGGGAATGTCTCGGCCTCATTGGAGAAAGCGGATCAGGAAAGAGCGTTACTGCGCTTTCAATCATGGGGCTTGTCGCATCGCCGCCCGGGCTTATCCGCAATGGCTCCATATTTCTTGAGGGCAGGGATGTGCTTTCCATGCCGGAGACTGAACTGACGGCCCTTCGCGGCAGCAAGGTGGCCTATGTGTTTCAGGACCCGCTCACGACATTGCATCCGATGTATTCCATCGGCTGGCAGGTCGAAGAAGCGATCGGAGCGCATCGGCGCATCACCGCAACGGAGCGGCGCGCGCAAGCAATAGCACTGCTTGAGAAAGTTGGCATTCCAGACGCCAGGGAACGCGCCAGTCACTATCCGCATCAGCTTTCCGGCGGCCAGCGCCAGCGTGTTGGCATTGCAATGGCTCTGGCAAATGATCCCGATATCATCATCGCCGACGAACCGACGACGGCGCTCGATGTAACGGTACAGGCCAAAATTCTCGATTTGCTGCGCGAATTGCAGCGTGAACGCGGCATCGCGCTGTTGTTCATCACCCATGACTTTGGCGTGGTTTCAGAAATCTGCGATCGCGTTGCGGTGATGAAGGATGGCGAGATTGTCGAGACGGGCACGGCGAGGGCAGTCCTGTCCAACCCGCAGCATGACTATACCAAGCGGCTCATTGCGTGCGTGCCAGAACTCGGACAGGGCGCAAGTTTTTTGAACAAAGTAGCTAAAGTCTTTGGACGCGGGAATAAAGGCATGACAGCATGAGTGAAATTGCTATCAGTGCACGCGATCTGACCAAAACCTTTGGCGGGGGACGAACGCTCTTCGGTCGAAAACGCCATCAGGTTGATGCGGTTAAAAAAGTATCTCTTGATTTGCGGCGGGGGAGACCCTTGCCGTGGTCGGCGAAAGCGGCTCCGGCAAGAGCACCCTTGCGCGCATGTTTGTCGGGCTGACGGAACCCACAAGTGGGACCATGACAATCGCGGATCGCGATGCGACCGATCTGCGCAAAGCGGGGGCTTCAGCATTTGGCAAGGTCATCCAATACGTCTTTCAGGACCCTGTCGCTTCGCTCAACCCCCGCAAGACAATAGGACAAATTCTTGACGTTCCGCTTAAGCTTCTGGGCAAACTCGACACGGCGCAGCGCAAGCAGAAGATGGTGCAACTGCTTGATGCCGTGCAGATGCCAAAAGACACGCTGGAACGCTATCCGCATGAGTTCTCTGGCGGGCAAGCACAGCGGATTGCAATAGCGCGAACACTCGCAGCGGAGGCCGAGATTATCGTGCTGGATGAACCAGTCAGTGCACTTGATGTTTCGGTGCAGGCTCAGGTTCTGTTGCTTCTGGACCAGCTCAAACGGGAGTTCGATCTCTCCTATCTTTTTATAAGTCACGACCTTGCGGTTGTGGAAGCAATTTCAGATCGGGTGGCGGTGATGTATTTCGGAGAAATTGTGGAAGAAGCCCCGACCCGCGATCTTTTCGCTCATCCGCAACACGCCTATACGCGACAATTGCTGGAAAGCGCACCCCGCATCAGGAAAGAGTAGAAGCGTATGGTCAAGACGGACCTTAAAAACAAGGACGAAACACGGGCGCGTGCGCGCGTGAATAAAGCCAAGCGTAGGCCGGAAGAGATCGCCGATCGCATCAAGGATTTCATTAGGGCGAAAACCTTGGAGCCCGGGGACCGGTTGCCTCAGGAAAAGGAATTGATCGATCAGTTCAAAGCCGCCAAGGGGACTGTTCGTGAGGCAATGAAAGCACTTGAAACGCAAGGGCTTATCTATACGCGCAGCGGGCCGGGCGGCGGCGCATTTGTGGCGGAGCCATCGGCACGACATGCTATGGAAATGCTGGGCAGCTTCTTCTTCTTCGATCAGCCAAGCTTGAGCGAAATCTACTCCATCCGCAAACTTCTGGAACCGGAAATTGCGGCATTGCTGGCAGGCAGGCTCATGCAAGGCGATATCATCCAACTGGAAAACACCATGCGCCTTTATGATCGCCCGCCTATCGATCTGGACGACCAGTGCCAGCAGCGTGTGGCGGAACTCGATTTCCATTCGCTGCTGGCGCGATTGTGTCCTGACCGACTGCTCGGTTTCATCTGCGGGCTGACGCACCATCTTCTGCGGAACCTGCCTGTCGCACGGAGCATCTATGCAGATCCCACGCCTGCATCCCGTGAAGCTGGCCTTGTTTTCCAGCACCGCCTGCTGGCCGCACTTATAGAGGACAGACCAGAGGATGCACGACGCATCGCCTACGAACATATGCTAGCTGCCGAAGATTATATGCTCGCGAAGGCCAAGACAGTTGGCGGAGCGGATTAGGAAAAACCGATAAAATTGGGAACCATCCCGGCGCTCCTGCATTTGCAACTATGAGGGCCGCCGCCAGTTGTTATGCGACGGCCCCTTTCGTGAGGGCATAGCCCGTAAGCTGTGAAGCAATTTTCGGGCTGTGCAATGAACGAGGGCAGGGACAAACGGATTTCCGTTTGAAGCGGCTCTCGTGATGACAATGGAGGTTTTGACCCTTTTTATGTGTGGAATTTGCGGAGAAGTCAGGTTCGATGGCGGTACGCCATCGGTTTCGGCAGTCTCGAAAATGGCGGATGTTTTAAGCCCCCGCGGGCCGGACGCATCTGGTATCGTCATCCGGGGCAATATTGGCTTCGGTCACAGAAGACTGAGGATCCTCGATCTTTCCGAAAAATCGCAGCAACCAATGATCGACGCCGACCTCGGTCTCACACTGGTTTTCAATGGATGCATCTACAATTTCCGCGAGTTGCGCGCAGAACTTGAAGCAAAGGGTTATCACTTCTTCTCCGATGGAGATACGGAAGTGATTTTAAAGGCCTGGCATGCATGGGGAGAAAATTGCGTCTCTCGATTTTTGGGAATGTTCGCATTCGCAATCCACGAACGGGACACGGGAAGGATCATTCTCGCTCGCGACCGTTTCGGGATAAAGCCGCTCTATCTTGCCGAGGTCAACGGCGCGTTGCGTTTTGCGTCTTCGCTGCCCGCATTGGTGAAAGCTGGCGGCGTTGATACTTCAATCGACCGCGCTGCTCTCCACAATTACATGAGCTTTCACGCGGTCGTTCCACCGCCGCGCACGATCTATGAAGGTGTGCGTAAGCTTCCACCTGCAACGATGCGCATTTATGAAGCCAATGGCAATTTCAAAGACCGGATTTACTGGCAGGCGCCCTATCGCCGACTGCCGGGTGACAGCACTCTGAGCCGTGAGGAATGGCAGGAGCAATTGTTGGACATGCTCCGTGTGGCAGTCAAAAGACGCATGATTTCTGATGTTCCGGTCGGCGTTCTTCTTTCCGGCGGCGTGGATTCCAGCCTCATTGTAGGGCTGCTGGCTGAAGCAGGTCAGACCGGCCTTATGAGTTTTTCTGTCGGCTTCGAAGAAGCCAATGGTGAGAAAGGCGATGAGTTCGTCTATTCGGACCTGATAGCCGAGCATTTCGGAACGGATCACCACAAAATCTTTGTTCCTTCGGCGGTTCTCATGGACGCCTTGCCTGGAACCATTGCCGCCATGTCGGAGCCGATGGTTTCCTATGACAATGTGGGCTTTTACCTCCTCTCGAAGGAAGTGTCGAAGCACATCAAGGTTGTCCAATCGGGGCAGGGCGCAGACGAGGTGTTCGGTGGCTATCACTGGTATCCGCCTCTCGTCGATTCCAACGATGTGGTCAGCGACTATGCCAAGGGATTCCGCGACCGGACGCATGCAGTGCTCGCAACGCAATTGTCTCCGGAGTGGATGTCTGAACAGGATTACAGCCAGCAACTTCTGGAAGAGAGGCTGCTTGAGGATGGCGCCGATACGCCCGTGGATCGCGCGTTGAGGCTCGATACCAATGTGATGCTCGTGGACGACCCGGTCAAACGCGTCGATAACATGACGATGGCATGGGGTCTGGAAGCGCGGGTGCCCTTCCTTGACCATGAGCTCGTTGAACTGGCAGCGCGGATACCTCCTGAGGAAAAGCTGCGCGACGGCGGCAAAGGTATCCTCAAGGACGTTGCGCGGAAGATCATCCCAAGCGAGGTCATCGACCGGAAGAAGGGTTATTTTCCGGTGCCGCAGCTCAAATATATCGCCGGGCCCTATCTCGACATGTTGCGCGATGCGTTGTCATCCCAGAAGGCGCGCGAACGTGGGCTTTTTCAGCGCGACTACCTGGAGCGTCTGTTCACAAAACCCTCAGACCACATCACGCCATTGCGTGGGTCGGAATTGTGGCAGGCGGGCCTGTTGGAGATGTGGCTCCAGACGCAGGAGGCATAAATGCATAACCATGGTGAGGAACGTATGACCCGGCAGAAAGCCAGGGGCGGTAAAGCTCTTTCGCATCGTCTGACACGCTTGCGCACGCCTGAAAGTGCAGGGTTTTACCAGGAGCATTCTCAAGGCCATAAGGCGGAAACTGATAGCAGGCATCGCAATGTAGCACTCGATTGTGGATGGGGCCGTTTGTTGTTTGCTCAGACATTTGACAGCAACCAAGCCATTGTTGACGCGATGCGGGCCGAAGCTCCGGCAAGTAGAGATATCCTGTTTTATGTCAGCGATCCGCATGTGCTATTGTCGCTGGCACCGCACGAGATTTTTCTCGATCCGTCGCATACTTACCGTCTGGAACTGTCGACCTACCGGGCTGGCGGGCGTCGCACACGCGGCATCACCATTCGTCGCGCCATTTCGGAAACTGATGCAGATGGTATCAATGGGGTCTATACAGCGTGCGGGATGGTTCAGCTTCGGGAAGATTTTTTCTCAGCCGAGCGCGTCAACCGCGCTGTGACCTATTTTGTCGCTCAGGACGACGCCACTGGCGAAATTGTTGGAACGGTCACTGGCATCGACCATCAGCGCTTGTTCGACGATCCTGATCGCGGGGCGTCCCTCTGGTGCCTCGCGGTTCATCCGCAGGCGCGTCAACCCGGTATTGGTGAAAAGCTGGTGCGCATGCTGGCCGAACATTTTCAGGCGCGTGGGTTGCGTCATATGGATTTGTCGGTGCTGCATGACAATGAAAACGCTATCCGTCTGTATGAGAAACTTGGATTCAATCGCGTTCCGCTTTTTGCGGTTAAGTGCAAAAACGCCATCAATGAAAAGTTCTTCGCATCTCGTCTCGAAGCCGTTGAGGCACTTAATCCCTATGCGCGGATCATTGTGGATGAAGCAATGCGCCGGGGTGTCCAGGTTGATGTAACAGATGCGGAAGGCGGCTTCTTTCGTCTCTCTTACGGGGGGCGTTCGGTTCATTGTCGCGAAAGCCTGTCTGAGATGACCTCCGGCGTTGCGATGTCGATCTGTGATGATAAGGCCGTGACCAGACGGGTTGTTGAAAAAGCGGGACTGAGCGTGCCTGCACAGATTTCCGCCGACGCCCCCCTGAAATACTCGAAGCTTTCTTGCGTCAACATGGGAAGCTTGTCGTCAAACCGGCGCGCGGAGAACAGGGCCAGGGGATCTCTGTTGGAATATCCGATATGAAGCAGCTGCAAACGGCAATCAAACAGGCGCGCACTGTTTGTGATCGGGTTCTGCTGGAAGCTTGTTTTGATGGGGAGGATTTGCGTCTGGTTATTATCAATTATCAGCTCGTCGCAGCAGCGGTGCGTCGCCCCCACGTGTGGTGGGTGACGGAAAGACACCTGTGCGAAAGCTCATCGAGATTCAATCACGTCGTCGCTCTGCCGCTACTGGTGGTGAAAGCCGCATCCCTATCGACGCTGAAACTAAAAGATGTCTCCAAGAGCAGGCGCTATCGCTCGATAGCGTACTTGAAGACGGCCATGAGATCACGGTGCGCAAGGCTGCCAATCTGCATACTGGCGGGACCATTCATGACGTCACATCTATTGTCGATCCTGAGCTTGTCGACGCGGCTCGTGGTGCCGCGCGTGCAATCAATATTCCGGTGGTCGGCATCGACTTTATGGTCAAGAAACCGGATAGACCGGAGTACATTTTCATTGAGGCCAATGAGCGACCAGGGCTAGCCAACCATGAACCGAGACCAACAGCGGCCAAGTTTGTTGAGTGCCTGTTTCCGCAGCTTCACCACGACGGTTGAAATGGTTATGCATTGACATACTACACGAATAAGTCAGGTTAAGCTGCTATCATATAACGGTAATTTCTTAGTACAAAAGTAAAACATGTGGCCCGCTTTCCGGCGGGCCACATGTTTTGTGTCATGGTCGGGTTGGGGCAGGGGCTGCCCCAAGTGGGTTGTTTGTTATGCCTTGCCGAGACGCTTGCGCAATTCGGTGTTTTCGGAGCGAAGCTTTGCAGCCAGTTCCTTGCGCAGCTTGAGGTTTTCAGCTTCCAGTGCAACAAGCGCCTTGAGATCGTCGCTCGACGATGCCTTGGCAGCAGCCGGTGCTGCGGTCTTTCCAGCAGCATTCTTCCAGTTGTAATAGGTCTGTTCGCTGACTTCAGCCTGCTGCAATGCAGCTTTCAACGTGACCTTGCCACCCTTGGTAGCCTTTTCAACGGAGGCAAGAATAGAAGCGCGTTCGGCTGGCGAATATTTCTTCACCTTGCGACCAGCTGGTGCTGCAGCAGCTGCAGCGGCCTTGGGTGCGCTCTTGGCAGCTTTGGGAGCCTTGGCTGCCTTCGCCGCAGGCTTTGCAGCGGCTGCTTTAGGCTCGGCCTTCTTGCGCGGTGCGCGGGTTTTCGGCTTGCTGCTTGCGGGCTCTGCGGCAGCGGTCTGGTTTGCTTCTACAATGGTTTCATCAGCCATGTTCAGTTTCTCCTGAATTGATACTCGGGTAAGCTTTCCGGGTGCCGAATATATGGGACAATGCTTAATGCAACCATAAGTGCCATTACTTTGACAATTTGTGAAGAGATGCCATCCAAAGACATGCGGCGAGCGATCTATTGTGAAGGCGGATTGATTGTTGAAAACGGGCCCCGAAATCTATAGGTAGAGCGCAGTACCTGTCGTACACTTCCATGGAATTTGATCGAGAAAGCTATTTTCGGATGAAGAATCCAATCCGCAATGTTGTGGTTGAATATAAGAACCGGCGTGCGCGCAAGAGCGGCAACTCTCTTTGGGGCAACCTTGATCTGAAATCGATTGCCCGTGAAGTGGACGAGGATGTCAAGGCGCCGCTCGCAGTCGAGCCGTCAAAGCCCGCTATCTCGCAAACTGGCAGCAAGCCTGCTGAGACCATCGAAGAACCCGCCCCACAGGGGAAAGCCGTTGTTGAGCCGGTAATCTTGGAAGCAATCGCGTCACCGCAAGAAACCGAAACCCTTCCGGCTATCGCCGCTCTCGTCTCGGCAACGCCTGAAAAGAAAAAGCGAATTCCTCGCCGTCACTTGAAGCCGATTGCTGACAAGCCGGTAAAGGCAAAACCATCTCCGAGAGCGAAACTTGATATTCTGGATGAACTGCAAGCGCTTGAGGCCGAGAATACTGCACTAAAACGGCAGTTGGCTGAAAAGCTCAACGCCGAAAACCAGAAAATGCGAAAAATGCTTATGAGGTAGAGGTTAATAATTTATCCGATTGATTGTTTGAATATCTTTCCCGGCGCCTAAACCTGTATTCCCGCCTAAGCAGTAATTATCGTGTCTTATTTGATTTGGAAAAATATGTCGATTTAGTATAAACAATCCGGCGACTGGGGAGCTTTTCGACTTCTTCAGCATCGAAGAGGCGAGACATGGATGCAAAGTCGGTCTATATCACAGTGATGCTGATCATTCTTGCGAATGGCGGCGTCCTGAGTGCAATCCTCTCCGATTTTCCAACCACGCTAAGACCTGCCGCACGGATATGGCAATGGGCGACACTGCTCGTCGCCCTTGGATGTGGAATATTCGCTGCCGAAGTTTACTTGCCGTCGAACCTGGCGATCATTACGGCAAATGTGGTTTTGATGATAGCGCTGAGCATGTATCATCTGGCCATCAGACAGTTTCACGGTTTGCCCCTTTACTCGCACGTTCTGTTGGTGCCGGTCTTGGGTATGCTCCCGTTTCTTTATTACGTTGTCTTCGTTCCAGACATCAAAGTGCGGGTGGTCATCGTTTCGATTCTTTGGACTATCATCATGTTGGCCTCGACAGCTATCCTGATCAGTCCCGAACACTCAAAGGAGTATCAATCCCGTAGTCGGTTTGCGATGGCTGTAATTTACATAATGGCGGCGCTTACTACGATACTGCGCGCAATCCTTTACGTTTCGCTAGATACACAACCGAATTTCACGATTGCGGACAACACCCACTGGATGAACAGCGTGACGCCAGTGTTTCTATCGGTATTGCCGGTTATTGGAACCACAACATTTTTGCTCATGTGCTCCGATCAGGTCAAACGCCGTTGGCAGAATGCTGCATCACGCGATTATTTAACAGACCTGCCAAACCGGCGTTCCCTGATTGCCTATGGCACGTCGATCATAGGGTCCACCGAGGAAACATCCAGTCACCGGGCAGTTGCAATCCTCGATATCGATCAGTTCAAATCCATCAATGATCGTTATGGTCATTTTTCAGGCGACGTCGTTTTGCAAACGCTTGCACAAAGACTAAAAGCCGTTCTGCAGGCTGATGATTTTATTGCTCGTACAGGCGGTGAGGAGTTCGTAATCATTTTTGGCGAAAAAAGCAGCCGTGATGCAGAAATGGCCGCCGAACTAGTCCGTAACACCGTTGCGAGAAATCTGTTTTCTATAGGCGACGCGTCAATATCAGTCACGGTGTCGATCGGACTTGTCGTCCAGAACAAAACGATGAAGTTCGATGACGTGATGATACATGCTGACAAGGCGCTGTATGTCGCAAAGAATAATGGACGCAATCGGATTGAAGTCGTTGCGATAGACACGGAGTGAAACCTTGGCCGTTGCAGGTGAAGGTTCCATAAGATAGATTACGCGATCCAATTGTATAACAGGGGTGGGTTCAAGCTTGAAGTGCAACTTGCAAGCGAGGTAGTTTCGTATCAAGGGTTGATCCATTCAGAGGCCATGACCACGCCAGCAGGGTCATAGCTGAATCGCGCCCTGCGATTGCTCTCCCGCCGAAGCTGAAACCAATCCAATGTGTCGGCGCGGAAAGCCAGCACGCCGAAGTGCTCTTTACCATCAGCACCGTCTGCAAGTTCCGATACAAAGGGCTGCTCGTCAGTTACAAAGGCAAGCTCATCTCCGGGTGGGCCTCCTGCATAGGTCGCACGCGTCCTAGCAGGGAGCATTTCCCAAGCTGTTTCGGCAACTGGGCTACCCGGCGCGTGAAGCTCTACCGTTCCCTGCAATCGAAGCTGCAAACGCGTCTGTGAACAGTAACCGAGCAAGGTCGCATAAGGATGCGCGCCAAATTCACGCCATTTGGCACTGCGTGTATCCGTGTGGAATTCAAGCATCCGTTTGGTCACGTCGGTTCGCCGAAGCACAACCATTCGCGCCTGAGGGAGGTTTTCGGCATCAACCGAACAGAGATTCACATAACGGAAGCAGGATTCCGGAGAAGACGCCGCCGCTTCAAGCTCGGCCCAAGCAGCAAGTTCCACTTCCTCGATAGGTTCCATTCTATGTCACTCCATATGATAAAAAGCGGCGCTGGCCCAATGACCGACACCGCTTCTTGATTGTTCCAAACAAGAACCGATCAAACGGAACGGGTCACACCACCGTCAACGCGAAGGTTCTGCCCGGTGATGTAACCTGCCCCATCAGACACCAGAAACGCGATCGTCGCGGCGATTTCCTCTGCCGTGCCATAGCGATTCATCGGCACGCTGTCGCGCCGCTCATCAGTAGACGGAAGACTGTCGATCCAGCCGGGCAGCACATTGTTCATACGGATGTTCTTGGCGGCATAGTTATCCGCGAAGATCTTGGTGAAGCTGGCCAGACCCGCCCGGAATGTTGCCGAAGTCGGAAACATAGCCGAAGGCTCCGAGGCCCATGCCGTCGAAATATTGACGATAGCGCCGCCGCCCTGTGCTTCCATAATCGGCGTTACCAGACGGATCGGGCGCACGGCGCTCAGGAAGTAAACCTCCATGCCCTTGTGCCAGTCTTCGTCGGTCAGCTCAAGGATCGGCGCACGCGGACCATGACCGGCAGAATTAACCAGTGCATCCACCCTGCCCCACTTGTCCATCGCCAGATCGACAAGTCGCTTCACATCGTCATTGACCAGATTTGAGCCGGTGACGCCCACGCCGCCCAATTCCTGCGCCAGCGCTTCGCCCTTGCCGGACGAAGACAAGATCGCTACGCGATATCCGTCCTGTGCCAGCTTTCGTGCAGCCGCAGCGCCCATGCCGGAACCGCCAGCGGTGATGATTGCAACTTTTTCTCCAGACATCAAAGGCTCCTTTGTTTCGATCTTGAGCACACTATGCCAAATTTTGATAAGACTTTCGCGCCAGAAAGAAACGCATTATATTGTAGAAAATCTACAGGCTAATCCATGAACCCGTCACGCCGCAAATTGCCTCCATTAAATGCCCTGCGCGCCTTTGAAGCTTCGGGCCGCAGGCTGAATTTCCGCGCCGCAGCGGACGAATTGCGTGTCACGCAAGGCGCTGTTGCACAACAAGTCCGTGCGTTGGAGGATCATCTCGGCCTGACGCTTTTTCATCGCCTGCCACGTGGATTAGCCCTGACGACGCAAGGTGCGAACTATCTGGCGGATGTGACCCGAGCCTTCGATACGCTTGGAGACGCCACCGGACGGCTTCTGGACAGACCGGAGACGGTTACGATTAGCGTTACGCCGACTGTCGCGGCGAAACTTCTTATTCCACGACTGGCCAGACTTCATGCAGATCTCGCAGGCGTGGAATTGCGCACCGTTGCGACGGAGGCGGTTTCCGATTTTGACCGGGACAATGTGGACATTGCGGTGCGCCTCACGCGGCCGCCTTTCCCGTCTACGCTTGATGCAAAACTGTTGTTTCGTCAGGAACTGGTAGCTGTTGCCAGCCCCTATCTCATCGACGGTAGGTCTTTGCCACTGACAAGCGAACAGCTTCGGGAAATGCCGCTTCTGCACGATGCGCATAATCACTGGCCCGAGCTTCTTGGCTCAAAAGGAAAACTGCCAGGTGCGATGTTCAACCAGACAGCACTTGCACTGGATGCTGCTCTCGCCGGTCAAGGCGTCGCTCTCGCATGTAGAGCCTTCGTTGCGTCCGACCTGGCGACCGGACGACTGGTGCAAGTGGCCGAGCCTACAATCATGATAGAACCAGATTATTACCTTATCCGCAAACGCTCAACCTCACCGAGAAAGGCGGTCGATGCCGTTTGGACCTGGTGCTCTGAGCGGTTGCTTCTGCCCGAAATGAAGTAAGGCTGAAACAGCATAGTCTTGCTAAGGGTTAGCCGACGTCCCGAAACTGTCTGTTTTCTAGGACCCAGAAGAAGACAATTGTTATGACGAGCACGATCAGAAGCAGGATGAATGCTGCTGCCGACCCCTCGTTGAGGGAGAGTCCAAGAAACGCCTGTCTATAGGCGAAGAAGCTCAAGACTTCCGTCGACGTGCCGGGGCCACCCTTAGTGAGAACATAAGTCAGATCATACGTGCGGAACTCATTGATCAGCTGGATGATGATGGCGATAGCCGCAACGGGACGCAACATCGGCAGCGTCAAGTACCAGAACTGTTCGATCTTGCCAGCGCCGTCTACTTCCGCCGCCTCGTAAGGATCGCGCGGCAACGAAGCCAGTCCAGCCGCAAGGATAAGCACGACAAAGGATGTTTGCTGCCAGATATCGATGGCTGCCATAGACCAGATCGCGAGGTCGGACGAGCCAAGCCAGTCAAGCCTTGGCAGACCTATGGTCTCCATCATGTGGTTCACGATACCCAGATTGGGCTGCAGCAGCATACGCCAGATAAGGGCGACACTTACCGGAGACATGGCCATCGGTATGGTCAGGATTGCGAAGTAGATGGGTTTGGTTTTCACGACCGCGTTCAGCATGAGCGCAATCCCCAACCCGAGTATAAACTCGGCAACCACGGTGACGATCGAGTATTTGACTGTCAGCCATAGTGAACTCCAGAACTGCGCATTGCTCATGATCCGCGCGTAGTTTTCAAAGCCCGTGAACGGTAACAGCGATGGCCGCATCAGTGTCATCGAGGAAATCGACATGAGAACGGCATACAGAAGCGGCAGCCCCATGACGACTGCAAGTGTCAGTAATCCTGGCAAGGAAAACGCCCAGCCGGTTTTCCAGGTTCCGTCGATTGCAGTGGTGTACGTGGACATACGAATGTTTCCTAGAATGCCGCCGGGATGAAACTGAAAATTTTCTGCCGCCCTCCCTTCAACAGGGAGGGCGGCAAAGCATTATTTCTTGAGAAGGTCTTCCAGACCGGAAGCGGCTGCCTTTATGGCTGCGTCCGGCGCAATCTCGCCGCCTGCCGCCTGCGATACTTGCGTGCCGAGAACATCTTCATACTGCGCCGAATAGGCGAATATCGGGAACGACTTTCCAGAAGCGACAACATCCAGAGCCTGTTCATAGAACGGGTACTTCTTCAAGACGTCGGCGTCCTTGTAGACAGCTTCGCTGACAGGCGCATGGCCCTCAAGCGCGCGTGCGACGCCGATCTTTTTGCTCTGCACCCACTTGATGAAAGTCCAGGCTGCTTCCTGTGCTTCTGGTGATGTGTTCTTCGGAATGCCCCAACCCCAGCCACCGCTTTCGCCGTGGCCACCCGGCATCACGGAAAGACCGACCTTGCCAGCAACATTCGGGCACTTTTCGGCATTGTCCATCTGAGGCAGCATCCACCAATAGGTGACCATGCTGAAAGCTTCGCCGCTGCACATGAGGCGCATCGTATCATCCAATGTGGCCGACAGTGCGCCTTGTTGCGCCGCATTCTTGATCGCATCGACATAAAGCGTAAGCGCCTTGACGGCTTCCGGGCTGTCGAGCGTAACCTTGCGGTCCTTGTCGAGATAGCCGCCACCTGCCGAGAACAGGTAGTTGGAGAACTCCATGCTGTTCGGATCGCCACGCTGGCCCTGCATGGCCGTGCCCGCAACATTTGCCTTCGCCTTCATGAATTTGGCGACCTGCACATAGTCTTCAAGCGTTTCTGGCTTCTTCAGCTCGGCATTGAACTCGCTTTTATAGGCTTCCTTGAGCTTTGGATCGTCCAGCAGGTCTTTTCGATAAAGCATTCCCATCGAGTAGTTGTACATCGGCAGGATCGGCATGGCCTGGTCGGTCCGGCCAAGCAGATCGAGTGTTGAGGGGATAAATTCGGACAGATCAAGCTTGTCGCGTTCGGCAAGAGGCTTCAGATCAGTCAACCAACCGGCAGCGGGAAATTCGCCCGCCCATAGAAAATCTACCTCAAGGAGATTGTAATAGCTTTCCGGCGAGACAAGCTGCGTGGCGAGCTTGTCATGCATGTCGCCATAGCCCACTTTTTCAAATTCCACCTTGATGCCGGTTTCCTTCTCGAAGTCCGGCAGCAGTTTTTCAATGATGTGCGTTTCGGGCACATCTTCCATCAGTGCGCGCAGCGTAACGGTTTCCGCGTGTGCGTATCCCGCACCCGCCAGAAGAAGCAGGCTGACGCTCGCCAATAATTTGTTCCCATATTTCAGCATTTTCGTGGTTCCCTTTGTTATGTTTACCTGCATGCAATTTATCTTGGCGTCATTTGACGCTGCCGAATGTGAGCCCCTGCACGATGAAGCGCTGGATGAAACGCGATGCGATCACGAGCGGCAAAATGGCCAGAATGACGCCCGCCGCCACTTTCGCAATCTGAACCCCGTTGGAGGTCTGTAGAGAGGCAAGACCGACAGGCACGGTCGCTGTCGCCGGGCCGCTTAGCACCAGAGCAAACAGGAATTCGTTCCAGGCAAGGATGAAGCCCAGCACACCTGCCGCTGCGATACCGGGCAGAGAAACAGGCACGACAATACGCCAGAACGCACCCCAGGCGCTGGCGCCATCTGTCTGCGCTGCCCATTCCAGATCGACAGGAATACCCTCGAAGAAACCCATGAGAATCCAGATCAGGAACGGCAGATTGATTGCAGCATAAGCAATCGTCAGGCCGAGCACAGAATTGGTCATGCCCACTGAGCGGAACACCATGAAGGCTGGCAAGACAATAGCCACTGGCGGAAGCATCTGAGTGGCAAGCACGGTGAAACGGGCCAGCGGACCGCCGGTCTTGAAGCGCGCAAAGGAATAGCCCGTCATTGCCGCAAAGGGCAGCGCGAGTAGCACAGAGCCCGTCGCCACAATCAGACTGTTGAGGTAATAGACGCCAAAGCGCTTTTGCGTGAACAGATCCACATAGTTCTGAAAGGTGAACTGAGGCATCAGTTCGGTGGAATAGGCCATCTGCTCCGGAACAAAGCTTGTTCGAAGAGTCCACAGCAATGGTAACAGGATCGCAAGCGATACGATGAAAAGGCCCGTATGGATGACTATCTTGCGCATCACCGTCTCCTAGACCGTCACAAGGCCGGGTTCTAACGGTGGTCGTTTGATGACCTTTTCCGTCTGGGCATCAAAGAGATGCATCGGTTTGGTATCGATGAACAACCGTACCTTTTGCCCGACTTCAGCGGTAAAGTGGCGGCTCACGCGGGCATTCAGTTCCAGCGGTTTGTCGTTTCCAATCTGCCCGATGACGACCGTCTCGACGCCCAGTTTTTCGACCGCAACGACAGTCAGATCGAGCGGTTGCCAATCGGGATTGTTCTGGGCTTCGTAGATGTCTTCAGGCCTGATGCCTAACAGAAGCGGTTTGCCGCTGCTGGCCGCATAATGCGGCTTATGCATCGCTGGAATGCGAATATCGACACCATCGCCCTTTGCCTGCAACTCGCCATCGTCAGATGGCATTAGTTGCACAGGGATGAGATTCATCGGCGGTGTCGCCAGAAACTTTGCAACAAACGTATCCGCAGGATTGGCATAAACCTCCAGAGGAGCCCCCACCTGAACCATCACACCGTCGCGCATGATACAGATGCGATCTCCCATGGTCATGGCCTCGACCTGATCGTGCGTCACATGGATGATGGTCTTGCCAAGCCTGCGATGCAACTTGACCAGTTCCAGCCGCATTTCTGCGCGCAATTGTGCATCAAGGTTTGAAAGCGGTTCGTCGAGAAGAAAGGCGTTGGGCTCGCGGACAATCGCCCGGCCAAGCGCAACGCGCTGGCGCTGCCCGCCGGACAGTGCGGCAGGTTTGCGATCAATATATTTGTTCAGCCCCAGCATATTGGCAGCATCGGAAACCTTGGCTGCAATCTCGGCAGCGGGCACGCCACGCATCTTGAGACCGAAGCCCATATTCTGCCGCACGCTCATATGCGGATAGAGTGCATAGGATTGAAACACGACCGCAACATTGCGATCTTTTGGCGGGAGCCGCGTCACGGATTTACCGCCAATACGCAGGTCGCCGGAGGTGATGCCCTCAAGCCCTGCTATCATGCGCAATGTCGTCGATTTCCCGCAACCAGATGGTCCGAGAAAAATTACAAACTCGCCGTCCTCGATCTTGAGATCGACATCACGCACCCCATAGGCGCCATTGGCGTATAGTTTGGAGACGTGTTCTAGTTCGATCGACGCCATTCAGGTCTACCCTTCTGCACGATCAGCGACACGGGCCATTTTTAGCCGGCCGCCGTTATTCCCCTGGAGGTGACTGCACTTTGTCAGCCATTCTTGTTCGTGGGCGCCTCACATCTGGCGTGAAGCGCCTTGTCTGCACTAGGTCGTATAGACGCCGCCGGTCACATTGATGCCTTGTCCGGTCATAAAGCGCGCGCCATCCGAGCAGAGGAACACAACCACTTCAGCGACATCTTCCGGTTCTTCGAGACGACCCAGCGGAGTCTGCGATACATAATCGGCAATGACCTGTTCAGGTGTAATGCCGCGCAGTTCTGCTTCCCATTCCACTTCGCGCGATTGCATGGAGGTTTTGACGAAACCGGGACAAACTGCGTTCACGCGAATTCCATTCGGCGCGAGTTCACGCGCCAGTGCTTGTGTCCAACCAAGAACTGCAAATTTGCTTGCTGAATAATGGGCCAGAAGCGGTGCCCCAATCTTGGCGGCGAGCGATGCCGTATTGACGATCACGCCCTTGGTGTCGCTGGCGAGAAAATAGCGGGCGGCAATCTGATTGGTCAGAAACACGCCACGTGTGTTCACGTCGAAATTGAAGTTCCACTCTTTGTCAGTGAGGTCGACGGCACGGTTCATCGTGGAAACACCGGCATTTGCCGCGACAATATCAAGACCACCCCATTGGGCGATCAGAGCTTCGAAACCCGCCTCGACGGATGCGCGCTGGCTGACGTCCATCGCCAGTCCGACAGCATCCCCGCCAAGTTCGCTTGCTGCGCGTTTCGCAGCATCACCGTTGATATCGGCAATTGCGATACGAACGCCATGGCGCGCCAATGCACGCGCTATCGCTTTGCCTATGCCGGAAGCAGCCCCCGTCACAATGGCGCGCTTTCCGTTCAGTTCGCTGGCCAGTTTGCCCGGCATTGCAGCGTTGGTCATTTTGTTCACCCTCGGAACGAATGTTATCGATCACGAAAAAGCATATTCACTGTTTGATTATGTTGGCAATACATAAAATTATGTTCGTTTATGTTTTTTTGAGATTGATTTTGTTCGTTCCTTCTCCTAATGAATAAGTTGAATGTCTGGTCGAACCACCGGAGGAAAGTATGACGGACAAGCAAAAGGACATCCAGCCAGCAGAAGCAAAACGGCTGCCTGCCCGCGTTCGCCATGCCCATCTCGTCGACGCCGCACGCAAGCGTGGATTCCTCCAGGTTGTTGATATCGCTGCTGAACTTGGCGTCTCTGAAATGACCATTCGCCGTGATCTCGTTGAACTGGAGCGCGATGGCCTGCTTGTTCGAACCCATGGCGGAGCGGTTATCGACGAGGACGCGCCGGAGCCTTTTCTCGACCGCGAGGAACCTGCTTTTTCAGCCCGCCTGCGTGAACACAACCCCGAAAAGATGAGCATCGTTGCCAAGGCACTGGAGCTTGTTGAACGCCGCATGAGCGTCGCGCTTGATGTCGGTTCGACCACTTATCTTCTCGCCGAAGCCTTGTGTGACACCGTGGGCGTCAAGTTTTTTACATCCAGCCTCCGGACCGCGCAGCTTCTCGGCGGCGCACAACGCGAAGTCTATGTCCCTGCGGGTCAGATCCGCGGTGAAGAGCTTTCCATCTGCGGCAAGTCGGCCTGCGATGAGTTCGAGCGCCTGTGGTTTGATATCGCCTTTATTGGCGTTTCGGGCATTACGGCAGATGGTCTCTTCGATTATTCGCCGGAAGACAGTGACCTGAAGCGGGTTTACCTGCGCCGCGCCAATCGCAAGGTGCTTCTCTGCCATAGCGCCAAGTTCAACCATATGTCCCTCATCAGGATCGCCGATCTCGACGAAATCGACACCTTGATCAGCGACGCGGCCCCTCCTCCGAATATCGCCAGCGCGCTTTCCAGAGCGAATGTCGAGATCATTATCGCTCCCCCAGTTACAGGCATTTGACCGGAAATTTCCATGAGCTGCGTTCTAGGTCTTGATATCGGCACCACCTCTACAATCGGCATTCTCGTGCGACTTCCGGACGAAGTGCTCGGCATCACATCGCGACCCGTTACCCTGACGTCGCGTCAGCCCGGTTGGGCTGAAGAAGACCCGGAACAATGGTGGAGCAATTGCTGTGCCATCATTCAAGAGCTGATTGGTGCAGCCGGCATCTCAACCACCGAGATTGTAGGCGTTGGCGTCACTGGTATGCTGCCTGCAGTTGTTCTCCTTGACGAGAATGGTGCTGTGCTTCGACCGAGCATTCAGCAAAGCGATGGACGTGTCGCCGCTGAGGTCGCGGAACTGCGCAGTGAAATCGAGGAAGTTGAATTCATTGCCAAGGCTGGCAACGGCATAAACCAGCAGCTTGTCGCCACCAAGCTGCGCTGGATCGAACGGCACGAACCAGAGGTCTTTGCCAAGATCGCAACCGTTTTCGGCTCCTATGATTACATTAACTGGAAACTGACCGGAGAACGGCGGATTGAACAAAACTGGGCTCTGGAAGCTGGTTTTGTCGACATCGCAACCAACGAGTTGTCCCCGGAGTTGATCGCGCTCACCCACCTGCCTTTGTCGGTCGTTCCAGCGAAGGTCTCATCTCATGCGGTCATGGGAACGATAACGAAATCCGCTGCCCTCTCCACGGGCCTTGCAGAGGGGACACCGGTCGTCGGCGGCGCTGCCGATATGATTGCCTCAGCGCTTGCGGCAGGTGTTTCGCAAGAAGGTCAGGTACTGCTCAAATTTGGCGGCGCGCTGGACATTCTGGTTGCGACCGCAAAGGCAGCGCCAGATCCGCGCATGTTCCTCGACTACCATCTGGTACCGGGGCTTTATATGCCGAATGGCTGCATGTCGACCGGCGGTTCCGGGCTCAACTGGTTTGCCGAGAACTTTGCAGGCGGCGAAAAGCAAGCTGCAGTTGATGCGGGTTTAAGCTTGCACCAGCATCTCGATACGCTTGCCGCGAAAATCGATGCGGGCGCTGACGGCGTGGCGATTGTTCCGTATTTTCTTGGCGAGAAGACGCCTATCCATGACCCCTTTGCCCGAGGCACCATTACCGGTCTTAGTCTCAATCACAAGGTCGGCCATGTTTGGCGGGCATTGCTTGAGGCCTATGCCTATGCTGCACGCCACCATATCGAGGTGCTTCAGGATATGGGACACCACCCCAAGCAATATCTCGCTTCTGACGGCGGCGCGAACAGCCGCGTCTGGATGCAGATCATGGCGGACGTGCTTCAGGCTCCAATTCGTCAGCTCAAAGGGCATCCAGGCTCATCATTAGGCGCAGCCTGGGCGGCGGCTGTGGGCGCAAACGCCGTAGACGGCTGGTCGGGAATTGCCGCCTTCGTTGAAAATGGCGATCTCATCCAGCCACGGCCTGAAAATGCAGTGACTTACAACAGCGGTTACCAACGTTTCCGCGAAATCTACACCAACCTCAAGCCGCTTTACAGAGAGTAATCACAACGATGACGATCAAAGCCATCGCATGGGATATTGACGGTACGCTCGTAGATAGTGAGCCGCTTCACCATAAGGCACTTCTGGCCGGCACGGCGCATTTCGGCACCGATCTCAGCGATATTCCAGAAGAACGATTTCGCGGGGTCCATATGGATGCTGTCTTTGAAGCTGTCAAACCGCGATTGCCAGCCGATTTGAGCTTTGAGCCATGGATCGAACGCATTCGTGACCATTACATCGCCCATGCGGGCGAACTTCGGCCCATCACGGGCGTCCTGCAAGCAATGGACGCGGCAATGGAATACGGTCTGTTGCAGGTATGCGTCTCAAATTCCGGTCGAAATATTGTCGACACCAACATCGCCGCGCTTGGAATTGCAGACAAGCTTCGCTTCTCCATCAGCATCAACGATGTGCTGCATGGCAAGCCTGATCCAGAGCCTTATCTGGCTGCGGCCGAGCGGCTACGCCTTGCTCCAGCACAGATGATAGCAATCGAAGACAGTTTGACCGGAGCAATCTCAGCACATGCCGCAGGCATGAAGGTCGTCGGCTACGGTTTGGCTGAACAGCCCGGAAATCCAATCGACCACTACCTGGATAACTACGCAGAGCTACCGGCAATCCTGCGCGCTCACATGTGAGCGTGCAGACCGCATGAAGATCAACCGACCCGAGGTCGGAAGAAGAATACGAAGCTAACGCCGTCTCCGGATTGAACCGAAGACCGGCACAACAAAGGGGTTCACCATGAGCAAGTTTTTTGATCTTTTCCCGACGAAGAAGCCCATCATCGCGATGGTGCATCTTAACCCGATGCCTGGCGCTCCGCTTTATGACCCGGAAGCTGGCATCGAAGGTATCGTCGAGGCAGCGCGTCGCGATCTTACTGCTTTGCAGGACGCTGATGTCGATGCTGTCATGTTCGGCAACGAAAACGACCGTCCATACGAACTTGCTGTCGACGTCGCTTCCACGGCGACCATGGCCTATGTCATTGGCCGCCTGCGTGGTGAAATCGCAAAGCCTTTTGGCGTTAACGTTCTCTGGGACCCCAAAAGCTCGGTCGCTTTGGCCACGGCAACCGGCGCGTCCTTCATGCGCGAAATCCTGACTGGCACTTATGCCTCCGACATGGGGCCATGGACGCCAAATGCGGGTGAAACGATGCGCTATCGCAATCGTCTTGGCCGTTCGGATCTTGTCATGCTGGACAACGTATCTGCTGAATTCGCGGATTCAATGGATCGCCGCCCCCTCCCCGACCGGGCACGTTCGGCAGTCTTCTCGTCCATTCCGGATGCCGTTCTGGTGTCGGGCACGATCACCGGTGAAGCCGCCAATGTTTCGGACCTCGAAGCCGTCAAGCGGGTCCTGCCTAACACGGCGGTTCTGGCCAATACGGGCGTGCGTCATGCAACCGTCGCCGATATCCTCAAGATTGCCGATGGCTGCATTGTCGGTTCGTCGCTGAAGGTCGATGGTAACACCTGGAATGCGGTCGATCCGGAACGCGCCAAGGAATTCATGAACATCGTGAAGAAAGCCCGCAAGGACTGATAAAAAAGACAATCGCGCGCGGTGACTGTTCGCCGCGCGCGATTGACGCCTATCACGCTCCCAAAGGCTGCGCCAGACGCGCCCGATGCCGGCTCAATCGCTCGATCAATATCGGCAAGCCCGTACCCACCACAATCAGACAACCTATTACGACCTTTTGCCAATAGGATGGCACACCCGCCATCAACAGCGTTGTATTGATCATTGTGATGACAAATACACCAAGTAGCGTCCCGAGCACTGTACCGTGACCGCCTGTTATTCGGGCTCCACCGAGAACAACGGCTGCGATGACATTCAACTCCATGCCGACCAGATCGAACGGATTAGCCATGCGCGACAGGGTCATATGGGTCATGGCAGCCAGACCAGCAATTGCGCCCGCCAGAACATAGATCAATAGCTTGACGCGCCCCACGCGAATGCCAATACGAGCGGCAGCTTCTTCAGAACCGCCGATGGCGTAGATTTTGCGCCCGAACAGCGTGAAGTTCATGATGAAGGCGACGAATACAGCGACCCCTACTAGAACAAAGAATGACATTGGAAGCGATACCATCTGGCCCAATGCGTTCTCCATCCGCACCAGAATGCTGCGCGCAAAATTGATAACTTCACGCGGCACTGACGTGACGTACACCGTCCCGACGAAGGTCAATAACGCCCCCCGAAAAAGGCTCATTGTACCAAGGGTGACGATAAGCGTCGGTAGACCGAGTCCACCGACCAGTATTCCATTGATAAGACCAAGACTGGCCCCTATGAGGGCTGCCAGTCCGAAATAGGCGATAATCGGAACATGGATATCAATACCCATGACGATTTTTACCGTTGCATACATCGCAAAGGCGCCGATTGCCGTGCAGGACACGTCAATGCCGCCGGATGCCAGCACCATCATAACGCCAAGCGCGAATATTCCGGTCACCAGTGAGTTACGTGCCAGGTCTATCAGCGTTGCCGGTGAAAAGAACGCAGGATTGAGAATGCTCAGCACAATCGCAAAAGCAACGGCTGTCAAAAAGACGACACCCTGTGGTGTCGAGAGCACCCGGATCAATGAATAGTTCATGGCCGGTCCTCCCGAATGACTTCCTGATAGAGTGTTTCTTCGTCGATATCACCGGCATCGAAACTGGCCACAATTCTTCCCTTCACCATCACCTTGATCGTGTCGGACAGTGCAATGGCTTCGCCAATGTCGTCGGTCACCACCAGAACCGCTGTTCCCGAACGGCTCAATGCGAGCAATAGTTCGTGGATTTCCCGTTTGGAGCCGACATCGACGCCGACTGTTGGACCATTGAGGATAAGCAGCTTCGGCTTTCTCTCCATCCATCGCGCCAGAACGACACGCTGTTGATTGCCGCCTGACAGCGTCACCACAGGTGGGAAGACACTGGGTGTCTTGATACGCAACCGCTTAACGGCTTCGCGCGCGCGCTCGGTGAGGCTCGACGCGCTGACAATGCCACCTTTAGTATCCGCTTCAAGACTTGAGACGATGATGTTTTCACGGATCGGCTGATTGAGAAAAAGGCCTTCTGTCAGTCGATCTTCCGGCACATAGGCAATGCCGTGTTCCATCGCGTCTGCGGGAGCCGTAAGATGCAATGGTCCATTCACGTCTTCAATGCGACCCTCGTCCGACGCAAGACATCCAAACAAAGCCAGCGCAAGTTCCGTTCGCCCTGACCCCAGAAGGCCCACAACGGATATGATTTCGCCCGCGCGCAAATCGAGATTGATCGAGACAAACTGGCCGCGTCGTCCAAGATTACGCACTTTGAATATGGCTTCCCAAGGCGTAACCGCCTCACGCGCCGGACGCTGGCTGTCAATTGGTCGACCGGACATGGCCTCTACCAGACGCGCTGGATCGAATTCACCTATCGGTCCTGCCACCACGACATGACCATCACGCAGAACCGTGACGCTGTCGCAAACAGCAAAAACTTCCTCGATCTTGTGACTGACAAACAGAAAGGCAACGCCTTCCGCCTTCAGCGCAAAGACGATATCAAGAAGCTTGGCGACCTCGCTGCGAGTCAAGGCCGTGGTGGGTTCATCCATAACGATAATGCGCGCATCATTGGCAAGCGCACGTGCAATGGCAACCAGCTGCTTGGAAGCAACAGGCAGTCTTTCCACCAGAATATCGGGATCAATATCGACCTTCATTCGTGCAAGCGTTTCAATCGCCCGCTTACGTCCAGACATGCGATTGAAGAAACGCTTGTTCTCGGTCACTGCCGCCAGAAAGCTGACATTCTCCCAAACAGTCAGATTGGGAAAAAGCGCAAAGTCCTGATAGATGACTGAAAGCCCCGCTGCTATAGCGGCTTTTGCGTCATTTTCGATGAACTTGCCGCCAATCGTGACCGTCCCGGCGTCGGCACGAACGACACCGGATAATATCTTGATCAAAGTCGATTTGCCCGACCCGTTTTCACCGGCAAGACAGCGCACCTCGCCCGGTCGCAGGCTTAAACCCACATCTTCCAGTACCCGGACGGGACCATAAGACTTGGCAACAGCCTGCATTTCCAGAACAAAAGCGCCGGAATTCTGCGTATCACTCATGCAGCTCTCCCATAGAGGCCGCCGGTTGTCCCGGCGGCCCATTGTCCATGGATCAGAAGTCGTAATTGCCCATATTTTCCTTGGTCACATCGACCCAAGCCTGGCCATAGACAACCTTGTCCTTGAGCTGAACCTTGTTGTAGCCTTCGACACCTAGGTCCATGCCATCGGTTACGGCCTTGCCATCAATGGCCATTGCGGCGAGCTTGTTCATGGCGATACCAGCCTTGGCCGGGTCCCAGAACGAGATCATGTTGATCGTGCCGCTTTCAAGATATGGGCCTGAAACCGAAACAAGGCTGGTGCCGACAATCTTGACCTTGCCCTCAAGACCCGCTTCCTCGACCGCAAGCGCCGCACCGGCGACATCTTCACCTGCGGAGCCCTGAATACCCTTGAGATTCGGATAGGTTCTCAACAGTTCCTTGGTCTTGGCATAGGCCGTCTGTTGCTGCTCGTTGCTCTCGATCTTGTCGGTCGCGAGCTTCATCTTCGGATAATGCTCTTTCTGATAGGCAATGGCTGCATCAACCCATTCATTGTGGGTCTTTGCCGTCAGATGGCCAACGAATACCGCATATTCGCCCTCTTCGCCCATCGCTTCGGCCAGCGCCTTCATCAGATGTTCGCCATAGGCGCCATTGTCGAAAGCTTCGACGTCATAGGTGACATTCTTCATGCTCGATGCTTCGTGGCCGATTACCTTGATCCCGGCCTGCAAAGCCTTGCCGAGCACGGGCTCCAAAGCTTCCGGGGAATTCGGCACCACGGTGATCGCGTCCACCTTTTTTGCAATCAGGTCTTCGATCAGCTGAACCTGCAGCGCAGCATCAGCCGAAGCGGGTCCGATCTGAGTGGCGTTGTTTCCACTTTCCTTGGCATATTCCTTCACGCCGGTTTCCATACGGTTGAACCAGGCAATGCCGGAAAGTTTGACGACAGTGACGATGGTGTGTTTTGCGTCCTGCGCGTTCGCATAGAATGCACCACCAGCAACAATAGCTGCGCTGACGGCAAGACCGGCTGCCATTTTCCTCAAGCTGATATTCATTGTTATTCCCTCCGTTGGTTCACCCCTGCTTGCCTCCCCGGCAATCAGTCAGGCTGTGTTCTGGCGAAGCTTCTGCGGCTTTCACCAATTCCTTTCCGGACGCGTGACTCCGTCCGGCCTCCCTTCAAGCCGATGCGATCCGCATCAGATCGGCTGTCCGCTCGTAGAGCTTTTTGAACGTATCGAAACCCTGCTGATAGACGCGCTTTGTCCCCGCATCAGGTTCAATGCGCCGCTCCACCGGGTTCCATTGTTCAATGTCAGCCTTCGCCACATCGCCCACCGCAAGCGCCCCCAGAAAACAGTTTCCGTAGGCCGCACCGATAGTCTTGCTTCTCACAAGCTGAAGCTTTTCGCTGACATCGGAAATGGCCTGTGACCAGACGGCATTTCTTGTACCACCGCCCACAGCAGCGATGCGCTCCAGCGGAGCATGTGCTTCGTGATAGGTATTGAAAATGTCGTTGACGCCATAAGCGACGCCTTCAAGAAGCGCACGATAAATGTCAGCGCGGATATGGGTCAGATCGAGACCGAAAATCATGCCTCGTGCTGACGGATCATGAACAGGTGTTCTCTCACCGGAAAAATAGGGGGAGTACGAAAAGCCCTTTTGCGCCGGGCGGTGACGATGCGGCTTCTTCCGCCAGTGCTTGCAAGGCGCTGGCGGCGGGCAACTCGCGAGCGAACTGCTCCTGAAACCACCGCGTCAGCGTTCCGCTGGTCGACGTGCCGGACATACAGGCATGTTCTCCACGGAAAAGCCAAGGCGCATACCACAGCCGCGTATCAGCGATGCGTTGATCCGTGACCAGAATGATGAACATGGTCGAGCCATACATGACCATCATTTCGCCAGACTTCTGCACGCCGACGCTGACAGCCTCAGCGGCGGCATCGATGGTGCCAGTGATCACAGGCGTTCCAACAGCGAGCCCGGTCGCGGCTGCGGCCTGCGGTGTCACTGCTCCCGCAATGTCGGTTGTCCAGAGAAGATCGGGCAGCCGCTCACGTGAAACGATGCGTTCGGCAAAATCGTCAGTCCAGTCCTGCCGTGCAACGTCATAAAGCGGCGAGAACCCGGCCGCGGAATAGTGATCGATCGTATAGTTGCCCGTCAGCCTGTGAACGAGGAAGGAGGAGGAATTGAGAAACTTGTGCGTGCGGTCAAAAATATCAGGATGGTTCTTCTTCAACCAAAGGATTTTCGGGCCGACCGATTGCGAGGTCAACGCATTGCCGCCTTCCCGCATCAGGCGTTCAAGCCCGATTTCAGCGGTCAGTTCCTCTATCTCAACAGCTGCGCGCGTGTCGACACCATAAAGAACGGCCTTCATGAGCGGAGCGCCGTTTTCATCAACCGGCAGCATACATGGGCCAATGCCGCTGGCCGCGACTGCGCGAATATCGCTGGCCGCCACTGAACTTTGTTCGATCAATTCACGACTGATCGAACAAAATTCACCCCACCAGTTTTGTTCAGCATCATGTTCCGCCCAACCCGGTTGTGGAACCAGCATGCGATGCGGACGTGCGGCAGAAGCGACGATCCTTCCTTCCTCATCGGAAAGAACGCCCTTCGATTCAAATGTGCCGATGTCGATGCCCAGATAATAGCGCATCAGGTGTAAAGATCCCTGTCGAGGCTGAAGTCCTTGTTGATCCTGCCAATAGCCGCGACCAGAAGCGCAGTGAGACTTTCAAGATCACGCAGATCGCACATTTCAAGCGCCGTATGGGTATAACGGCACGGGAAACACACATCGATACAGGCAACGCCCTCATTGACGAGTTGCACGTAAGACGAATCCGTCAATGCGCCTGTATGGGCCGTGCGTTGCAACGGAATGGCTTCGCTGGCAGCGGCGTCGGAGAATAATTTCGGCAGTGCCGGATGGGGGATCGTTCCATTGAGCGTGCCGCGGCCATGGAAAGAGTAAAGGCTGATGGCTGGACCGCCGCCCAACTGAATTTCACCGCGATGAGCCATATCCGGCGTATCGGCATTGAGCCCGATATCAAGCTGAATGGCGATATCCGGTTTGATGGCCTGCGCTGCGACCATGGCACCACGCAGGTTGAACTCTTCCAGAACCGCGAAAACAAAATGAACTGTTGGTCGTGGACCACCTTTCGCGAGCTGACGGGCAACTTCCATCACGACGGCACAACCGGCCCGGTCGTCAACCGACGTTCCGATAACGCGATTTTCGTTGAGATGGATGACGCGCGGTGCATAGACCACCGGCGTACCGATTTCGATGCCGAGCGCCTTTACATCCGCAGCGCTTTCCGCGCCGACATCGATGAAAAGTTCGGCATAGGGCGTAACCTTGTATTTTTCTTCGGCTGGCGTGGCATGATGGCTCTTATTCGCAATGACGCCGTGAACGTCGCGCCCTTCGCCGACACAAAATAGCACCGCTTGCGCAGGCAACGCCTTTTCCGGAATACCGCCCAACCGCTCGATACGGATCAGGCCATTATCCTCGACCTTGCGCACGATGAAGCCCAGCTGATCCGTATGCGCAAACAGCATGACGGAGGGCGCATTTTCATCCCCCTTCATCGTTGCAATCAGATTGCCCAGACGATCGGTTGCAAATTCGAGCGGCAAATCAGCCAGATCGCGGGCGATGAGACGCCGTACGCGATCCTCATGGCCCGACAGGCCAGGCGTCAACATCAATGCTTCGAGCGTTGAACGTAATCGATTTTTCATGCCGTACGGGCCTTTCTTTGGAAAACGGACGCAAGGCCAAGTCGGCCTGCCAGAACGCGTGCCGACATGACGACCACAAGCAGGCCACCAAAGAACAGATCGCGTGAAAACGCACTGAACGACAGAAAGTTCAGTCCGCTCGATATGAGCTGGAGACAGATGACGGCTAACGTCACACCGGTCACGGTGCCAAAGCCGCCGGCTGGCGAAACGCCTGCCAGAATATTGATGAGAATGACAAGAAGCAGATAGGAGCTACCATAATCGGCATTGGCGGAATTGACACGCGCCAGAACCACAAGCCCGGCAATTGATGCGATGAGACCGGCAATAGCGTAGATACGAAGCAACAGACCTTTTTCGCGCGTGCCCGCAAAATGGGACGCGACGGGATTGGCTCCGAACAGCCGCAGGTGGATACCAACCGGTGTTCTCTTCAGCAGAAAGCCCAACAGAAGCGCTGTGGCTACAAACAGGACGAGTGGCAGTGGCACCACGCCACCGACCGACCAGTTGCCAAAGGCTGTGTACCACTGTGGCAGGCCCGTAATTGCAGGGCCGCCGGTAATTACGATACCAATCCCGGAGAACAGCTGCATCGTGCCAAGCGTAGCCAGAATTGGCGGAAGGCGCAGATAGGCAATCAAAAAGCCGTTGAGCAGCCCGCAAGCAACGCCTATCAGAAGCGCAACCGGAATGGCGAGGATGGCGAGTTCGGGTCCTGCCCTCATCATCACTGCTGCGACGATAGCGGCGAGATTGGCTGTGGCCACGACAGAAAGATCTATGCCACCAGACACCATCGTCGGCAGAACGGCCAACGAAAGCAGCCCGAATTCAGGAAACTGAAATCCCATTGAATTGAGGTTTGCAGCCGTTAGAAAGCCCGGCGCGAGCAGGCTCAACACTCCAAAGATGGCAATAGCCAGAACGGCCAGCCCCTTCAGATAATTGCCCGTCGTGTCCTGTCTTGCATCCATTGGCGCTCTCCCCTGCGCTGGTTGCCTTGGCCCGCTTAGCGGGCGAAAACGTGTTTGGCGATTAGCATTTCAGTTCCTCCCCGAGGCGCCCGTTATACGGTTTCCAGAAAAGGCAGTTGGTCGCGATAAGGCTGCAAAGAGCCTTCGAAACCAATATCGGTGATAAAGCCGCTCAAATCCTGCAGCCCACAAACCGGCGCAAAACTGCGGCATCCAAGTTTACGCTGATCGGCGACAAGTATCGTCTTTTGCGCAATGACGATTGCTGCGCGTTTCACTTCTGCTTCCTCGACGGTAGACGTGGAAACACCGTCAAGATCGACACAGTCGGCGGACAGAAAGAAACAATCGGCGCGGATATGGCGTAGCGTTTCCGTGGCCCAGGCCCCGATGAGCGAATAATAGTCATTTCTGACCCGACCGCCGATGATATGCACTTCCGTTGCGCCGACGGCCGCCGCTTCGGCAATCTTCAGGTCCATCGTTACAAGCGTGATCGCCCTGCCCGCAAGCGCGCGCGCGACAGAAAGCGCTGTCGTGCCGGAGTCAAGAATAACGGTGGAATTATTGGCAACATAAGCAGCAGCTGCTTCGCCAATCCGCGCCTTGGCGCTCTGGCTTATGCGCAGCTTTTCCAGAAACATCGGCTCGGCAACACCCTCGCCCGCACCGCGGGCAACGACCCCGCCGTGAATTCTCAGGATCAATCCCGCCTGTTCCAGCGTGATGAGATCACGACGCAATGTCGGAAGCGAAACACCCATGATGCCAGCCAGATCCGAGGTGCCAATACGCTTCGCATCGGCGATGACGTCCATCATCTGCCGGTGACGTTCCTGCGGAAAACGTGTTCTTGCTTCGCTCATGTCCTGCTCCCAACGTGAACATTAATGATCGTTTTGAGCGAGTCAAGCGATTCCGTTCATATTCGGAACTGTGCAGAGCGGCGTTCAGACAGCTTGGGAAAGCATAATTTAGAAGGTCTGCAGCGGTTCAAACCAGCATTGCAAGGCAGCGCTTTTTCAGATCAGCCAATATGGACGCGCTGCGGTCGCGCGGACGCGGTAGTCCGACATCGAACACATCACGCACCCGACCGGGATTAGGCTCCATGATCAAAACCCGGTCAGCGAGATAAAGTGCTTCTTCCACATCATGCGTGACGATAATGATGGAGACCTTGTTCTTCTCCCAGATAGACAAAAGTTCATCTTGAAGACGCATCCGCAGGATGGAGTCCAAGGCACCGAAAGGTTCATCCATAAGAAGAATATCGGGTTCTTGCGCCAGCGCTCTGGCTATCGCCGCGCGCTGCGCCATCCCGCCTGAAAGCTGCTTCGGATAGGCCTTCGCATAGTCACTGAGACCAACGAGCGCGAGGTAATGCTGTACTCTTTCGCGCTTGGATGCGGGCGGAAGATCAGACTTGTCGAAAGCCAACTCGACATTGCCCTCGATAGTTAGCCACGGGTACAAGCGATGATCCTGAAAAACCATACCTGTTTTCGCCGGAACCGTTGTGGTTGAAACGCCACGTGTAATCGACCCACGATAGTCGCCATCCAGTCCGATAATCAGCCGCAGCAACGTGGACTTTCCGCAGCCAGACGCACCGACAATGGATATGATCTCGTTGTGCCCGACCTGAAAATTGATATCCCTCAACACCGGGCGAGGTGCGCCATCCAGAACAAAGGACTTGCTGACATGTTCGATTGAAAGGGCGTTCGTCAATTCTCTGAGCTCCAGGGCGATATAATCGATGTGAAATGGCGAATGATGGACGCGAGCAAGACGCCGCCCGTTGCCAGGGTGAAGACGCCGACAATCACAATGTCCATGCGAAACTGGTCGCGCGCGCTGGCAATGTAGCTGCCCAATCCACGACCATTTCCAATGGCGTATTCCGCACCGACAGTTCCGATCCAGGCCGATAGAGCGGCAATCTGCAAACCAACATAGATATTCGGAAGCGCCGACGGCAGGCAAAGCCGGCGAATGCGGGTCCAGCGCCGCAAATTCAATGTATCAGCGACTTCAATCAACGAGGACGGCACCTGCCGCACACCCTGCTCTGTTGCAAGAAAGAGCGGGAAAAATGTCGAGAGAGCGGTAAACACAAGTTTGGTGCCCTCACCATTTCCAAACCATGCCGTCAGCAGTGGTATCCAGGCAAAGAGCGCAACCTGACGCACGGCATGAATAGACGGTGCAAGCGCCAAACCGGCCCAGCGGTAGCTGCCAACAACATAGCCGAGTGCAAGCCCAGCAATGCACCCGATAGTGCCACCGATCATCACGCGAACAATGCTTGCCAAAAGCCCCGCCCACAATTCGCGCCCCGAAGGGTCAAAGAACGGCGCCTCCAGCACCTGCAAGGGATGAATGGCCATGGGGCCAGTGATCAGCCCTGCGGATACACCACCCCACCAAACGGCGACCGCCACAAGCGGCACGACTGTGCCACGAGGAATCCGCAAAGCGGAACGTTCAGCCTTAGACATGACTACCCTTCCGCATCAGCGCTTCCGCCCGCTTCAGGAGAAGGTCGAGGGCAAAGCCGACAACGCCCACAACGATCATGCCAACAATAACGATATCGAGCTGGAAAAGCGTGCGGCCCCAAACCATCATGTAACCAAGCCCGTCAGTGCCCGCGAGCATTTCCACAACGATCAGGGAAACAAATGCCTGACTGAGCGAAAGCCGGACGCCGCTCGCGATATAGGGCGCCATAGCCGGGATTGTCAGCTTGAAAAACCGGGTACGCGCACGAAGGCCGAGAATGTCGGCAACCTCGTTGAACCCTTTAGGAATGTCCCTTGCTCCTTCGGCAGTACTGATAGCCATGGGCACGAAACAGGCTTTGGAAAGGATGATGATCTTCACGCTTTCTTCGATGCCGAATAGTAGGATCAGTATTGGCAGCCACCCAAGTGAGGGTACTGCGGCAAGCGCTCTGAAGCTTGGTCCCAGATAGGCCTCTACGATTTTAGATTTCCCAATCAGGAAACCGAACGCCAAGCCGAGAGATGCTCCAATCAGAAAACCCTCGGCAATGCGTTGGAAGCTGACGATGGCGGCAGAGAATATGTCGCCATCCGCCAGAAGATCCAGAAAGGTGTTAAAGACCCAATCCGGACGTGGAAGTACCTGCGGCGAAACCCAGCTGTTGGCCGACGCGGCCCACCAGAGAACTAGCAAGCAGACCGGCCCGGTCAAGACCAGAACTGAGCTTTTGATGAGAAACTGCAGTTTCGCCAGTCGCTCGTCTTTCATTCTCCGGGAGACGCTAAAGTCGGCTCCAGCTTCCAACGTCGCCATCAGCTTTCTCCGATCAGTTCAGAAGTTCACCCGTTGCGGAACGATCAGGCCACAACGACTGAAGGTTCAATGTCTTGACGGCATTGTCCACGTAGCTTCTATCGACCCATGTATCGAGATCGATATCATGCCTAATGAGCTTCTGCTGCTTGTCGAAGTCGATGCCGCTGCGATAACGCGCCGCAAAGAACCCATCGAGACGCGGATTGTATTTCTTACCAAGCTCGCCGCCTTCATTGGACTTGCGAATGACCTCTATTGGCGACCCTGCCCGCGACCAGATACTGAATGCCTCTTCCCGGTTTTTGTCATCCGACAGCCATTGCGCGGCTTTGACAAAGCCCGTCACGACTTTCTGCGTTGCTTCCGGATAGGCTTTACGGAACTTATCGGTGACGAGGAATGCGCCGAAACCGTCACCGGTCGCGCCAACCGCAGAGGATTTGTAGAAGATCTTGGCCAGACCTTTATCCTCAAGTGGAAGCAGGAAGTCTGCACCGAATACGGCATCGACGCTCTTTGCTGCAATAGCCGCAAGCTGGTCCGCATTTTTCAGATCGACGATGGTGATATCTTTTTCAGATAAGCCAGCATTCTTCAAAGCGGTAATCAACGCCCAGTGAATGATGGTTGCCTTCTGGATGGCGACTTTTTTGCCCTTCAAGTCGGCAATCGTTTTGATGTCAAGGTCCGGCCTGGACGCACCAAAGATCGTGGTGCCGCCATAGGACGCCAGAATGACGGTATCGAGACCATTGGCCTTCCCAATAATATTGGGAACCGCACCATAGGACGCAAAGTCCAGTTGACCGTTAGACAGCGCTTCGTTGATCGCTGGACCCGTTCCCGTGAAATAGGTAAACTCGATCTTGGTGGGAGTTCCCTTGAATTCATCCGCGATGAAGCCTTTGGCGTCCGCTATCGCCTGAAGGCCGACGCCGAACGGCGTACCAAAGCCGAAGCCCACATCACCGAAACGAATAGTTGCTGGTGCATCCTCGGCCAGCGTAGGAGCAGCCGCGGCGGTTATAACGCCGACCGCCAGCAGGAAGGTCGATAAAAATCGTCTCATAAATTTCTCCAGTCAGGGTATGATTTTTCCGGTCTCGAAGATCCGGTAACTCCAGTCGCTAGCCGTTCCGCGCGGCTTGGCATTTTTCCATCCCATCTCTCGACGGAAACTGCCCATCACGCCACGCGCAATCAGCTCGCTCTCGGTCGCGCCTTCAATCGCCTCGGAAAGCGGTGATACGTAGAGCGCGTCGGTTGGGCAGAAAAGTTCGCACAGGAAGCAGGTCTGGCAGTCCGACTGGCGCACGATGATGGGCGCGCTGTCGGGAACCGCATCGAACACATTGTCCGGGCAGGCGTCGACACACAGGTCGCATTTGATGCAGCGATCTTCACTGACGATCTCTATCATGACGCTGCCCTCACTTGATTATCCGTCTCAAACGAAGCCCAGATGTTTTCAATGCCCCCGGAGTCAATTGGCTTTGCCATATTCGGGTTCGTCTCCGGGAAATCCGTGCGGCGCTGCAAGCCACGGCTTTCCTTGCGTAACAGCGCACTTTGGGTCGCCCATCGGGCAGTCGCGATAAGCGCTTCGACCTCTCGCACCTTCGTCGTGCGGTGCAATCGCCAGCTTTCGTCCTGCCAAAGCGAGGCCAGTTTTTCGGACACTACCGACAACCGATCATGGTTTCGGAAGAAACTACCATCCAGCGGAAGAACCTGCTGCTTAACGTCGTTCAAAACTGCATCGACATCGCGGGTCGCATGATCTGCCCGTTCTCTCAATTGACCATTGGCGGAACGCACTTCCCTGTCGCGCCAGTTCGCGCCCAGCGCTTGAGCGAACTTCGCGGCATCCTCGCCAGCCCAGGAACCTGTCGCCATCGCCCAGCTGGAGTTTGGGCCGCCGCCCCCGCTGGACGCGCCCGACATTCCCTGCCGGGTTGCCGCGTCTCCGGCAGCAAACAAGCCGGGGATCGTTGTCGTTGCGCGACCGTCGATCTTGAGACCACCGGTGCCGCGAACCGTCCCTTCGTGGCGAAGGGTAATTGGAAAGCGCTCAGTGAAGGGATTGATCCCCATGCGATCAAACGGCACAAAGATATTCGGCTGGCCGCGACGAAATCCTTCTTGCAAACGCGGTGGCGCTTTATCCAGAACGGCGTAGACCGGTCCCTTGATCAACTCGCGCGCGACAACGCTCTGGCGGTCACCTAACGAGGAAAGTTCATTGCCCTGCTCGTCGCTGAAAGTGCCCCAGAAATACACCACGCCTTTCGTAACGCTTGAATAGGCTGGCGAAATACCGAATTGGGCGGAAAACTCCATGCCTGAAAGAACAGCACCAGCTTCCGCGGCCATCAGATAACCATCGCCGGTGAGGTTGTTCGTGCCAAGCGCGCCGCTGCGAAACGCGCAGCCGCCTGTCGCAATGACCACCGCGCCAGCGCGGATGTGCAGCAACTCACCCGACCGCCGATATCGCGCTATTGCACCTGCAACCGCACCGTCGGACACAAGCAATTCTTCTATCGGGCAATGATCGATAACCCGCACGTGCGCCTTGATCAGCTTCTGTCGCATGAACCGCAAATAGTCCGGACCGCGCAGCATTCCGCGATAGGGCCTGCCATCCTCGTAAGTTGGAAAATTGTAGCCCCATTGGGCGAGCAGATCGAGGTTCTCGACAGTCCGGTCAAGCACGCGCTCAATACGTTCCTGTTCCGCGAGGCCCTGCCCGAGCCGCACCCTTTGGGCAACGGTCGCGCTCCGCTCGGCGGTGCCGCGATGGGTGTATATCGTGGTGGTATTGCCTGCCGCCGTGGCGCCGCTGGTGCCGACATAACCCTTTTCGACAAGGACGACGCTCGCGCCCCTGGCAGCTGCATTCCAAGCGGCCCAGCACCCGGCTGGTCCCCCTCCGATCACAAGCACGTCCGCTGATATTTCTACTGTATCTATATTCATGGTCTCTCACATTCGCGAAAAACCTACAATTTATATAGAATTTATCAAGGAAGGTTTGATTGGCGTCAGGGAGGTGGGTTAAAATAGTTTTCCATAATGATAAAACGCGCCGCAAAGACTTAAAGGTCTGCGGCGCGAAACTGAAATATTAGGCAGCGGATCGTGGTCGTGTCGGGATTTGCCTTAAAACACCATTCTCGGCATGCCCTCGGGCCTGAGATAGCGCCTCAGAGCCGCGATACGGAAGATGGCGTTCACGGCCCCATAACCCTTGTAGCCGCGCCGTTGCACGACCTCGAAGAAGAAGCCCTGATCGTCTGTCGGACTGTACAATTGAAAATATTCGCCGGTTTCATCGCGATCATAAAGAACATTGGCTGCTTTCAACTGGTCCGTAAAATCCGGATCGAGGCCAAGTCGTGCCTCAAGATCGTCATAGTAGTTGGGCGAAATTTCCAGAGTGTGAAAACCATTGGCTTTCAACGCGGCAGCGGTTGCAAAGATATCGTCGGTCGCGAAGGCCAGATGCTGAATGCCGGAACCAAAGGTTTCTGCAATGAAGCGGCCAGCCAGTGTACGCCGGTTTTCAGCGCCATTGAGCGTGATGCGCAGTGATCCGCTGTCATTTTCCACGACCTGACTGCGCACGACACCAGCCGGATCTACAATGTCGACCATAGGCGATTTTCGCGATTCCGTAAGCGACGTGTAGAACAGGAGCCAGGTCAGAAGTTCGTCGAACTTCATCGTCTGCGCGACATGGTCGATATGGGTGAGGCCCACGCCCTGAGAGTTGCCGGTCTCCGCGACAGGTTCGAACTCAATGTCGAAGATACGAGCAAGATCGGTCTTTTCATCAAGGAAATAAATAAGACCGCCCCCAACACCGCGTATTGCTGGCATGCCAATTTCGCCCGGATCGAGCGGCTGTTCGAATGGCTCTGCGCCCAAGGCAATCGCGCGTGCTTGCGCCGCCGCAGCATCATCGACAACGAGGCCCATGGCATAGGCCGTCGTGCCGTGAACAGCATAGGCTGAGCTTGCGAAGCCGCGTATATCAGTGTTGACGACCAGATTGATGTGGCCCTGACGATAGAGCACGACATCCTTGGAGCGATGCTTGCCCGCCAGCTGAAAACCAAGAGCGCCGAGCACCGATGCGAGTTTATCGGCGCTTTCGGCATGCGCGGTAAATTCGATGAACCCAACCCGATCCACTTTGGCTCTCGCGGGCATTTGGGTCACCGTAAGCCGGTTTTCCGGCTCCACACGGCGGACCTGATCGCCAAGATAGATCAGCGAGCGACGGCCATCGGCGGCGATAGACGCGGGCAACCCACCACGGAACTGATCGTTGAAAATCTCCAGCGAAAAATAGCCGTCATAACCGGTGGCGGCTACTGCGCGCATGAAATCGAGAACCGGCAGATCGCCCTCGCCCGGCATGTTGCGATAATGACGACTCCAGTAAAGCAGATCCATATCGATCAGCGGCGCGTCGGCCATCTGAACGATGAAGAGTTTTTCCTTTGGAATGGAGCGGATCGAATTCACGTCGATCTTGCGCGCAAGCGTATGAAAGCTGTCGAGGATCAGACCGACATTTGGATGATCTGCGCGACGCACAATCTCCCAGGCATCGCGATGATCATTAATGTGGCGACCCCAGGCGAGCGCCTCGTAACCCACGCGCAAATCGCGGCGGGCGGCACGTTCGCCAAGCTCGCGGAAATCATCGGCAGCGCGATCAATCCCGCCCATGGCCACCGGCGATACATTCGAGCACACCAGTACGAGGTCTGTAGCAAGTTCCTGCATAAGATCGAACTTGCGCTCGGCGCGGTCGAACGTACGGCTGCGCAATGGTTCAGGCATGCCTTCAAAATCGCGGAACGGCTGGAACAGAGTGATTTCCAGTCCCAGATCGCGTGCCATACGCCCCACCTGACGCGGACTTTCCTCAAAGGTGAGAAAGTCGTTCTCGAAAATCTCGACACCGTCGAAGCCAGCTTTGGCAATGGCTTCGAGTTTCTGTGGCAGATCACCACTGATCGAAACCGTTGCTATCGAAGTTTTCATGAGAGTCTCTCCCGGTCCGGTTTACCGTATATCCGCATTTAAAGGGTTGGTGCTGCTATCGGCGCTTTTGGATTATCAAGCTCGACATGTCCGCCAAGGAACAGCTGCCCCACGCGCGGATCAGCAAGAAGCTTTGCGGCTTCGTCGTGCATCCGCGTTTGCCCGAGCTCGAGAACCAGACCGTAATCCGACATGGCAAGTGCTGCCTTGGCGTTCTGCTCGACCATCAGGATGGTGACGCCCTGATCACGCAGGCGAATAAGTGTTTGAAACACCTCTTGAACGAGATTGGGTGACAGACCGATGGACGGCTCATCGATCAAAATGAGCTTCGGATCAAGCAAAAGAGCGCGGGCGACCTCCAACTGCTTCTGTTGGCCGCCTGACAGCTCGATTGCTTTGCGGTCGCGGAACTGTCGCAGCATAGGAAACTGGTCCATGACCTGTTCGATACGGGCGCGGACCTTGGCAGGATCGGGCGATGTGATGCCCCCAAGTTCAAGATTGTGGTAGACGGAAAGCTGCGGCACGACATTGCGCCCTTGCGGCACATAGGTCACGCCGTTGGCGATCATCTGGCGCGGCGTATTGCGGGTGACGTCTTTTCCGTCCAGCAGGATTTGCCCCGAATGGATGTTCAGGAGGCCAAAGATCGCCTTGAATACGGTCGATTTACCGGCTCCATTAGGCCCAATCACGGTCGTGATGGTGCCCTTTGGAATGGAGAAAGACACGCCGTTCAAAATGGTGATCTTGCCATAGCCGCCGTGAAGGTCTTTGAGTTCAAGCATATGTCATCCTCCCAGATAAGCGTCGATAACCATCTGGTTTGACCGGATTTCTTCGGGTTTGCCTTCAGCAATGATGCGGCCTTCCGCCAGCACAATAATCCGCGTGCAAAGGCTCATGACGAACTCCATATTGTGTTCGATGACCACGAAAGTCGTTCCATGTTCGGCATTATAGGCGACCAAACGATCTTTGAGATTGGCAAGCATCGTCAGATTGACGCCGCCGGCCGGTTCATCGAGCAGAACAAGACTGGGGCCTGCCATGAACGCCATCGCCGCATCGACCAGCTTTTGCTGGCCATAAGAAAGCGACCCTGCCAATTCATCACGCAGATGGTTGAGACGGAAGAACGAAATCATCTGTTCCGCTTCTTCGGTCAGTCCGGCATCGCCTGGTCCAAACAGCCGGGAAACCATGGTTCCCTTGTGTTCCTGACCTGCCAGAATGATGTTCTCAAGCACGGACATCTTCGGGAAGACGGAAAGCTGCTGGAAAGTGCGTCCGACGCCAAGCTTGCTGAGGTCGGATGCCCGCATGCCGGAAACGTTCTTGCCATTGACCTGCACTTCACCGCCATTGGGCTGAAGCTGGCCAAGAATGCAGTTGAACAGCGTCGACTTGCCGGAGCCGTTCGGTCCGATCAGTCCGAGTATCTCGCCCTGATTGACGTCGAAGGACACATCGCGAACGGCGTGAATGCCGCCGAAACGCTTCTCGATATTGCGTATGGAAAGTACAGGACTGCTCATTTCAGCCGCGCTCCTTCGCTCATGTCACCGCGCACCTGACGCTTCGGCCAGAATTTTTCGCGGAACTTGCCCCACACTCCGATCAAACCCGAAGGCACGAAGACCAGCATGACAATCACCAGCACGGAATAAATGATGAGATAGTAGCCTTCCGTGAAGCGAAGCACTTCCGGCAGCAAAATGACGACTGCGGCTCCGATGAAGGGACCGAAGAAGAAGCCTGCGCCACCCACAACGACCATCAGCAAAATGCGCAGTGAATGGACGAGACCAAAGGAACCCGGCTCGATAAACTGAACCAGCGGTGTGATCAGCGATCCGGCAAGCCCGCCATAGACCGAGCCGATGGCAAACGCCAGAAGCGTGATGCGGCGCGTGTCTACCCCCAGACTTTCAGCGCGGATCGGGTTCTCGCGCAGAGCTTTAAAGGCGCGTCCCCAAGGGGAACGCACAATGCCCCACATGATCAACGCGGCTATGATCGTCACGCCAAGCGTAAAATAGTAGAATGGCATCTGCTTGGTCGTTGCGAAAAGACCAAGATCAGGACGCGGCATGCCGACAAGACCGTAATTGCCGCCGGTCAACCATTCTTCGTTGCGCAACACCAGAAAGACCAGAGTGTTGAACGCAAGCGTCACAAAGGCCAGAAAGTGTCCTTTGACGCGCAGAGCTGGATATCCCAGCACAAGGCCGACAATGAAACACAGGACGAGGCCAAGCGGCATTGCCAGAAACCAGTGCCATCCGGCCAGTGTCAGGAGCGCTGTCGTATAGGCGCCAATCGCCATGAAGGAAGCCTGCGCCAGTGAAATCTGACCTGCATAACCAAGCGTCAGGTTAAGCCCCATCGCGGCAATGGAGAAGATCAGCCAGGATGTCAGCACATAGATGATATAGTTGCCCTGCCCAATCGGTGCGAGCAGTGATAAGAGCAACAATATGGCAATAGAAATATTGCGTTTATGCGCGGTCATCACACGGTCCTCCCCTCGGAAGTGCCCATGATGCCCTGTGGCCGCACGAGGATGATCACGATCAACAATACCAGCGGCAGCGCCGCGCGATATTGCGCAGTAACATAAGCCGCCGTGAGATTATCGAGAACGCCGATCAGCAATCCGCCAACGAGCGCGCCACGGATCTGGTTGAAACCGCCGACGATGGCCGCGATGAAGGCGATAAGGCCAAGCGTTTCGCCATTGGAGAATTTCGCAAGATAGACGGGGCTGATCAGATAGGACGCAAGCGCCGCCAGAGCCGCATTGATCAGAAACGTATAGAGGATCATGCGCTTGACATTGACGCCGAGTATCTCAGCCACCGCCGGATTTTGCGCGGTTGCCTGCATGCAGCGCCCCGTACGTGTCCGGTTGAGGAACAATGTCAGCAAAACGACAATACCCAGCGACAATCCCAGATTGAGCATGTCTCGCAGCGAAAGGACCGCGCCGAAAACATCAATGGGATCGTTCGGGAACATTGACGGGAACGGTTGCGCTTCTGCCGAATAGAACTCTTTCACGCTCTCTTTCAGCAAGATGCCCAAAACCATCGTTGCGATGATCAGCGTGATACCCCCATGGGGCAGAATGGGTTCAACGATCAGCTTCTTGAACAGAAGCCCAAGCACGATCAAGGCGGCCACAAGCCCGATGAGCAAAGCAGGCCAGAACGACACGCCGAAAATGGTCATTGCCGCCAGAACGAAGAACGCCGGCAGCATCACGAATTCACCCTGCGCGAAGTTCACGGTCTGGGCAGCCTGCCAGACCAGCGTGAAACCGATCGCAACGAGTGCGTAAATGGAGCCGGTCGCAAGACCGGATAACAAAACCTGTAGAAACTGGGACATGACTTTACCCGTCTGAGGCGGCAGCCAGGCCGCCGCCTCTGCTGAAAGGATTGATCAGTTTGCCGGGACAGTACCAATGACCGTCGGCACACCGTCCTTCACCTGAACCATGAAGCTTGGGCGGGACATTTCTCCGCGGTCATCCCAGCAGGTGTCGAGAAGCACTTTCGGATAATCAGCCGCCTTCAGGCAAAGACCATGCATCTTTTCAGCAAATGCTTCCCCGTCGAGCTTGCCCACCATGTCGGTAACATATTTGGTGGTCCAGACGCCGACATAGCCCTTGAGCGCGTCATGCGTTGGCTTACGCTTGTAGGCTTCTTCGAACTTCTTAGAGAATTCGCCGATACCCGGCACCTCGGTTGCGGCAGCGGTGATGCCGACATGCGCGATAGCACCGTCAGCCGCACCACCGGCAAGCTCAACCACCTTGGCTTCCGTCAGCGTCACTTCGCCAACCAGAGGCATTTTCAGGCCTTGCTTCTTGGCTTCGATCAGAAAACGCGCGGACTCTTCCTGGTTCATGTAGACGAAGATCGCCTCGGGATTGGCCTGCTTCAGTTTGGCAACGTCGGCGGCATAGTCAGTTTGCGCCTGCTCGGAGGCAACGTCGGCAATGATTTCGATCCCCGCCTTCTTCATTTCCTCAACGAAAACGTCATGGCCACCCTTGCCGAATTCGTTGTTCAGCCAGGCCACACCGACCTTCTTCGCCTTCAGCGTGTCGGTGAAGTAGGACGTCAGTGCTGGAACGCCCTTCTGAGCGCCGGTCGAGGTGCGGAACACGAACGGGTTGCCCTTTTCGACAATGCTCGGCGATTCAGAACCGACGAATTGCGGAATGCTGTTTTGCTGGGCAACCAGCATATTGACCATGGTTGAGCCGGAATAGATCGTGCCGAGAATGGCATAAGCGCCGTCGTCGATGGCCTTCTGCACCAGTGCGCGCGAGACCTGCGGATCGGTCTGGGTATCATATTCACCCAGTTCGACCTTCTTGCCGAGAATGCCCCCGTCAGCATTGACTTCGTCGATTGCGATCTTGATGCCATCGCGCCAGTTCGTGCCTGCCGGAGCACCCGGACCGGACAGTTCGACCACCATGCCGAGCTTGACCACGTCTTCCGCCTGTGCAGCTCCAACAGTCGCGAATATCGCCGTCGACAGCGCCAGAAGTTTCTTACGATAATGCATTTTAGTTCCTCCCCTTAAGTTCATAGAGATCAAGATATAGAGATAAGCCTACCCTTTCGTGGACGTCGGCAACGGAGCGCGACCGCTATGGTGCAGATGCCCGTCTTGACCAGTCAGAAAATCCGCCAGGACCTCCGCCTGCGCATCGAACATTCCAGCACCAATCATCGTCTGGCAGCCCCGTTTTCTAGCTTCCTCAATAAATGGCGATACGTGCGGTTTGGTAATCACGCAAGCAGCAAACTGCTCTGAACGCAACTTTGTTACGTTTACCGGTAAGGGATCGTTCGATTTCATGCCCCTCGGTGTCGCATTTGCAATCAAATCGAACCCGGATGGGTCGTCGCTCCCCTTAGCGACCTTACCCGTATAACGAGCATCAAGCTTGCGGATCACAGAATCACGTTTCTCTCCGTCAACATCGTGAATAGCGAGGCGGGCGGCACCCCGCCTCAGCATTTCCAGCCCAATGGCCGTTCCCGCACCGCCGCACCCGACGAGAAGCACAGTTTTCCCCTGGACATCGAACCCTTCCCGCTCGATCCCGTTGAGAAAGCCGATCCCATCCGTATTGTCGCCATACCAACCATTTTCGGCCCGTCGAACGACATTGACCGCCTCAATGCAAACCGCATTGTCCGTTAGCCCTGTGCAGAACTGAAAGGCCTGCTGCTTATGCGGTATCGTCACCAGCAAGCCGCCGACGTTATCGACCTCTGTTAATGTGCTGAAAACGGCAGACAGACCGGATGATGAGACATGGAATGGAACAACAACCGCATTTTCACCGCGCGCGCGGAACAGTTCCGTCATGACTTCTGGCGAACGCACCTGTTCAATCGGGTCGCCCACCACAGGGAAAAGACGAGATGCTCCATTAGGAAACGGATTCAAGTCCTTCAAATGTCGGGCACTATTGTCATGCGTCATTTCTGTACTGATCCCGGTCTGCGCGCGTTTTCTTGCGTCCTTCCATGATCAGCTTAGCGAATAGTGGAGATAATATCGCCTACCAAATTAACAGCAATCCATAACATCATGTTAATTTATGAGCATCAGTCTTTGCGACTGAATGAGCTAACAGCATTCATCTCCTGACGCAGCACATCAATGAAATGTTCGGCGTAGACGGAAAGCGGCAGATCGTTGCGGTAGGCGATGTAAGTATGAAAGGCGCTCTCGGCGTCAATGGGAATGCTCTTCAGCCCCCGTACCACGTCATGCGCGACGGTAAACTCGTCGATGATTGCAATGCCGAGCCCTGCCGCCACCAGACTGCACACGGTCGTTCCAAAACGCGCTTTGATATTCATGCGATAATCCAGGCCTGCATTGGTGAACATTGCCGCCATGATTGCTCCATATGGATCTTTCGGATTAATGCCGATCAGCGGATATTCCGACATTTCCTCCGGCGTTATCTTTTCCCTCGAAGCCAGCGGATTTGCTTCCGGCACAATGCAAAGCAATCGGCCCTTCGCAAGCGGCTCGAACTTGATCAGCGGATGCTCGAAGCGCGATGATATTGCAACGATCTCACCGCGCCCTAACAGAAGATAATCAACGGCTTCTTCGATTTTGAGAATGTTCAGGTCGAGGTTGAGGTCGCTGTAACGCTCCCGTACCTTTGCCACAGCACGCGGCACCATGACATTGGCGATGCTCGGCACGGAAGCCACGCAAAGCTCCTGCGCTTTGCCTTTGCTTAAATCAGCAACAGCCGATTGCAGGTCGTCTATTTTCCGATGCACCGTATCCAACAAATCGAAGATGTTGCGGGCCTGCGACGTTGGAACATAGCGCCCGCCACGACGATCAAAAAGCCGGATGCCAAGCGAATCTTCCGAATATTTCATCAGCCTGCTGATGCCCGGAGCGGAGACATTCAAGAGCTTGGCCGCGCCGGCAATCGTCCCGGTCACCATGATGGCCCGGATCACTTCGATTTGTCGCAATGTCAGCATTTGTTTCCCGCCTGTTTATTCGTTACGCAGGCATATTCAACAAATGTAGCCGGAATTGCCACAGCTTCCTACAAAACCCATAGAATCCTTAAGTCACCGACGGGATCATGACATTCGAACGAAGCAGCTAAGGCATATTCTTCATCATTTCCGGGCTCATCGGCATCATGTTCTCATTGAGGTGATGCATAACCCAAAGTGATCCAGCCAGTGCGATGCCGACAATGATGAGTGTAAAGATCAGCGCCATCAGCGTCCACCCGCCTTCGGAGCGGGGGCTCATGTGCAAGAAATAGACCATGTGAACAACAATCTGGACAGCGCCAATGCCCATGACCAGCATGGCAGTCAACTGCCTGCTGGCGAAGACATCGCCCATGACGAGCCAGAATGGGATGGCGGTGAGAATAACCGACAGGACAAAACCCGTCATGTATCCGCCAAAGGTCGCATGGACTTCATCCGCGCCCGACCCATGATTGTCGTGATGGCCCGATTGGGCTCCGTGGTGCTCGCCTTGTACGCTCATCCCAGAACTCCCAACAAATATACAAAGGAGAATACGCCAATCCATATAACGTCGAGAAAATGCCAGAACATCGAAAGGCACATCAATCGTCTGCGGTTCTCGACAATCAGGCCATGACGTACGACCTGCAACATCAGCGTGACCAACCAGATGATGCCGAAGGTGACGTGCAGTCCGTGGGTGCCAACGAGCGTGAAAAATGAGGATAGGAATGCCGAACGGCCCGGCCCGGCGCCTTCGCGAATAAGATGGCTGAATTCATAAATTTCGATTGCAAGAAACAATGCGCCGAAAATACCGGTAATGCCCAACCAGAACAGCGTTGCCGTCTTGTCATCGCGCTGCATCTGCAACATGGCGAAACCATATGTGATGGATGACAGGAGCAGCATTGCAGTGTTGATAGCCACCAGATTAAGGTCAAACAGGTCTGCCGGCGACGGTCCGGCAGCGTAGTTGCGACCAAGCACGCCATAGGTAGCAAAGAGAACAGCAAAGATCAGGCAGTCGCTCATCAGATAGAGCCAGAAGCCCAGCATGGTGCTGTTTTCCGGATGATGCTCTTCCGTCAGATAAAACTGCGGCTTCTCGGTTTGGTCCAGATGTGTTTCTGTCATGGTGCGACCTGTCCAGCGAGAAGTTTTGAACGTGCATCTTCTGTCGCCGTCACCGCTTCAGCGGGGATATAGAAGTCACGCTTATAATTGAATGTGTGCCCGATAGCGGCGAACAGCAAAGCGACGAAAGACACAATCGCCAGCCACCAGATGTACCAGATCAAGGCAACCGCAAGAACGACGCTCAACCCGGCAAGAATAACTCCAGCACCCGTATTGCGCGGCATATGGATGGGGCGATAGCCGGTTAGCGGGCGCTCGTAGCCGCGATTTTTCATGTCATACCAGCTGTCGTGATCATGCACGACAGGGGTGAAAGCAAAGTTATAGTCCGGCGGCGGTGATGATGTTGACCACTCAAGCGTCCGTCCGCCCCATGGATCGCCAGTCAGATCGCGCAGTTGTTCCCGCTTCAAATAGCTGACCACCAGCTGAATGAGAAAGGATGCAATGCCGAGCGCAATCAGAAACGCTCCAAAGGCAGCCAGAACAAACCATATCTGCAACGATGGATCTTCAAACTGGCTGACGCGGCGCGTAACGCCTTTAAGGCCCAGAACGTAGAGCGGCATGAAGGCAAAGAGAAAGCCGATCTGCCAGAACCAGAAGCTCATGGTACCCCAGAATGGATCGAGCTTGTATCCGAAGGCCTTAGGCCACCAGTAGACCAGTCCCGCCATCAGCCCGAAGACAACGCCACCAATAATCACATTATGAAAATGCGCAATGAGAAAGAGCGAATTATGCAACACGAAATCCGCAGGTGGAATGGCGAGCATCACGCCAGTCATGCCGCCGATCACGAATGTCACCATGAATCCCAACGTCCATAGCATTGGCACTTCATAGCGTATGCGTCCACGATACATCGTGAAGAGCCAGTTGAACATCTTCGCGCCCGTGGGGATGGAGATGATCATCGTCGTTATGCCGAAGAACGCATTGACAGACGCGCCCGACCCCATGGTGAAGAAGTGATGCAGCCACACGAGATAGGAGAGGATCATGATAACGCAGGTCGCATAGACCATTGAAGCGTAACCGAACAGGCGCTTGCCGCAGAATGTCGCCACCACCTCGGAGAAAATGCCGAATGCAGGCAGAACGAGAATGTAGACTTCCGGGTGCCCCCATATCCAGATGAGGTTGATATACATCATCGGATTGCCACCAAGATCGTTGGTGAAGAAGTTTGTCCCTACATAACGGTCCAGGGATAGCAGTGCGAGCGTTGCAGTGAGAATGGGGAACGTTGCCACAATGAGAATGTTGGTGCACAAAGACGTCCAGGTGAATATCGGCATCTTCATGAACGACATGCCCGGCGCGCGCATCTTCACGATTGTGGCTATCAAATTGATGCCCGACAGGGTAGTGCCGACCCCCGCAACCTGCAAGCCCCATATATAATAATCGACCCCGACATCGGGACTGTAATCAATACCGGACAAGGGTGGATAAGCCAGCCAGCCCGTGCGGGCAAACTCTCCAACAAAAAGCGACATCATGATAATGATTGCGCCACCGGTCGTCATCCAGAATGAGAAATTATTGAGAAACGGAAAAGACACGTCCCGCGCGCCGATCTGAAGCGGCACCACATAGTTCATCAGGCCCGTCACAAATGGCATGGCCATGAAGAAGATCATGATCACGCCATGGGCGGTAAATATCTGATCGTAGTGATGGGGCGGCAGATAGCCCTCATAACCATTAAAGGCAATAGCCTGCTGGATACGCATCATGATCGCATCCGCAAAGCCACGCAAAAGCATGACCAAGGCCAGAACGACATACATGATGCCGATCTTCTTGTGGTCCACGCTGGTGAACCACTCGTGCCAGAGATAACCCCACAGCTTGAAATAGGTAATCAACCCCACAATGGCGATCCCGCCAATTGCTACCACGATGAAGGTCAGCAGAAGGATGGGTTCGTGATAGGGTATTGCCTCAACAGAGAGACGTCCGAAAATCATACTCGTAGGACTGTTTCCGCCAATCATGATAGAACATTCCCGAAGTTAAATTCACGCGATCATCGCGTTTTCAATGTTTGGACCTGAGTACTCGTCTAATCTCTACCGTAGTTTCACACCCAACTTTTTCACGCGATCGAACTGATCCAGCTTCATGGCATGTTGTGCATGTCATGCCCTTGTTCCTGATGGGTGTCCGGAGTGGTCTGAACGTCAGTCGCCGCAGATTGAGCTTGGTCACGGCTATATCGATTGTCGTGTTCAAGCTTGAGCTTGTTTTCCCGACTCTCGATGCCACCACCGCCCATTCGATCAATATGCATCATGTCGCTCATGCACATCTGGCCGGGACGAACGCACATATTCAATATGGCTTGAAAAAGCCCGTTTTCGACTGCGCCAAAATACCGAACGGGCTCCCGGACACTGGGCTTTTCGAGCTTCAAATAGGTATCGCGGTTCAGCGCGGTTCCGTTCTGCTTGACCTGACTGATCCAGGTGTCGAAGCCGGAATCATCGAGACCGTGAAACTGGAAGCGCATATGCGAAAAGCCTTCACCGCTGTAGTTCGATGAGAAACCTTCATACTCCCCAGCCTTATTGATCACCGCGTGCAGTCGTGTCTGCATTCCGGGCATAGCGTAAATCATGCCCGCAAGTGCTGGAATATAGAAGGAATTCATCACAGATGAGGCGGTGATCTTGAAATCAATCGGCCTGTCGACGGGGGCTGCCATCTCGTTGACTGTGGCCACACCGTACTCCGGATAGAAGAATAGCCACTTCCAGTCGAGCGCCACAACCTCCACAGTCAGTGGCTTTGTTCCTGCCTCGACCGGTCGTGCGCTGTCTATTCTGTCCAGCGGCCTGTAGGGGTCGAGCTTATGCGTGTTGACCCATGTAATCGCACCCAATGCAATGATAATGAGCAAGGGCGCGGTCCAGATAACCACTTCCAGCGCGGTGGAATGATGCCATTCAGGATCGTATTTGGCTGCACTATTGGATTGCCTGTATCGCCACGCAAAGAAAAGAGTGAGGAAAATAACCGGCACAATAATGATCAGCATCAGGATCGTCGATATGACGATAAGGTCCCGCTGCTGGGCTGCAATGTCTCCTGACGGAGACATAACGACCATATTGCACCCGGCCAGCCCCAGAAGAAGTGAAGCCAGTATCGTATTTCGTATGAAACTAAAGAATGCGTCCATGTTAAACCCGACCTACATTCTGTTCCTTTAAACATGATAAGGCACAATCGCATTTCGGGAAGACCCATTTTTCAGTTTATGAAAATTTCACGGCAAAGGAGCTTTTAAGCAACTATATCTGCTTTTTTTTGCCCTGTTCCTTGATATCGTGCGCTGGTGCGACATCATAAAGCACATGATACGTTTCCCTCGGAGAGTTTCATGAGTTCGTCCGCCACACCGACATCGACAGGTCTTGAACAAGACGCGCGACGCATCCACAGCGACGGAAAACCCTTGTCTCCGGGAAACGTCGCCATCGGTGTCGTCATCGGTCGAACATCCGAATTCTTCGATTTTTTCGTTTATGGGCTCGGTTCCATTCTGGTTTTCCCCAAGCTGATTTTCCCGTTCGCGCCTGATGCGGTATCGGCGACATTGATGTCATTTGCCGTCTTCTCGCTCGCATTCATTGCGCGTCCCGTCGGTTCTTTCATCTTCATGTGGATTGACCGCCATTACGGACGAGGAACAAAACTCACGCTCGCCCTCGTTATTTTGGGTGGCTCAACCGCTTCTATCGCGTTCTTGCCCGGCTATGAGACGATCGGTTATTGGGCCGTGTTCCTGCTTGCCTTGTTCCGATTGGGCCAAGGCTTCGCACTTGGCGGTGCCTGGGATGGTCTGGCTTCGCTGCTCAGCCTGAGTGCGCCCCAGAATAAACGGGGCTGGTATGCAATGATACCACAATTGGGAGCGCCTATCGGCTTCGCGCTCGCCAGCATTCTCTTCGCCTATTTCGTACATAATCTCAGCGAAGCAGACTTTCTCGCTTGGGGTTGGCGCTATCCATTCTTCGTTGCCTTCGCGATCAATGTAGTCGCGCTCTTTGCGCGCCTTCGCATCGTTGCGAGCAGTGAATTCGGCGCGGCGATGGAAGCGCAAGAATTGCAGCCGCGACCGGTGTTTGAAATGCTGAGCAAGCATAGCATCGACGTCCTGCTCGGCGCATTCGTGCCGCTGGCAAGCTTTGCCATGTTCCATCTTGTGACGATTTTTCCACTCAGTTGGGTTGTCCTTTCAGGAACGCAGCCGGCAGAACGTTTCCTCTGGGTGCAGGTAGCTGGCGCTGCAATCGGCGTCATCGGCATCATCTTGTCGGGCTTTGTCGCCGATCGCATCGGACGACGCAGCGAATTGATGGTCGGCGCCATCATCATCGCGATATTCAGCTTCTCCGCGCCCTTCCTTCTCGATGCGGGCAGCGCGGGACAAGATGCTTATATCCTGATTGGTTTCGGCGTATTGGGGCTGACATTCGGCCAGTCTTCTGGTGCGGTCTCCTCCCGTTTCACGCAGTATTATCGCTATACCGGTGCGGCACTGACATCGGATCTTGCTTGGCTCGTCGGAGCAGCTTTTGCCCCGCTCGTCGCTCTTGGCCTTGCAAGCAGCCTTGGGATAATTTTCATCGGCGGGTATCTGATATCCGGTGCAATCTGCACGCTGGCTGCCTTGCGCCTGTCGCGGGTATTGGATCACAACTGACGGATATTTCGGCAAGCCAAATCAAGATTGTCTTGCCGAAGATTACTATCGTTTATGTCAACGGCTTATAGGCGATGACGTCCATTTCCACCTTGGCGTCGACCATCAATGGCGATTGCACCGTGGAACGCGCTGGCGGATGGTCGATAAAGTGCTTTTGGAACACAGCATTGAAGCTGGAGAAATCGCGCGCATCATCCAGCCAGACATTCACCTTGACGACATCAGCCAAAGTACAGTCCGCGAGAGCCAGCACGTCCTTGATGTTGGTGATCACCTGCTCGGTCTGGGCAACGATATTGCCCACCACCACCTCACCGTTGAGCGTTGGCACCTGTCCGGAGACATAAACGAAATCGCCGGCCCGAACCGCTTTTGCAAAAGGGCGGCGCTGACCGCCTGCCTGATTGTCAGCCGTCTCGTAACGGATCAGTTTTTCGTTGTTCATATGTCATGCTCCTTATTCAACGATTGAGGTCGCTATCATTCACGCAGCAGATAAGCGTCCGCCCCATTCCGTGAAATCCTGCACCAAATGCCCAGGAGAAACCTCAATATAGTTGCGTTTCGGCGGAACATAATCGAGCGGTCGCAATGGGCTTTTAATTTCTTCGCCAAGTTCCGGGCGCACCAGTCCTCGTGAAGCCGGGTCGGGAATCGGGACGGCCTCTATAAGACGGCGCGTATATGGGTGCTGGGGGTTGCCAAAGATCGCTTCGCGCGGACCAATCTCGACAATTTCGCCGAGATACATCACTGCCACGCGGTGGCTGATCCGTTCCACGACAGCCATGTCATGGCTGATGAAGAGATAGGCAAGATCATGCTGCTCCTGCAAATCAAGCAGGAGATTCGCCACTTGAGCCTTGACCGAAACATCGAGCGCCGACACCGCCTCATCCGCGACGATCAGCTTTGGCTTCAACGCCAAAGCGCGCGCGATGGAAATTCTTTGTCTTTGCCCCCCTGAAAATTCATGCGGAAAGCGGTCTGCAATCGAAGCCGAAAGCCCGACCTGCTCCAGCAGTTCTGCAACCCGCGCCCTCGCTTCGCCTTTGCCCATCATCTTGTGGGCCAGAATGGGTTCGGCAATCGCCGCGCCAATGCGGATGCGCGGGTTGAGCGAGGCAAAAGGGTCCTGGAAAATCATCTGCGCATTGCGCCGCATTTCGCGCAACTGCGACGCGCCAAGCCTGGTCACGTCCTGTCCATCAATGACGATATTTCCAGATGTCGGCTGCAGCAGACGCATGATCGTGCGACCGGTTGTCGATTTCCCGCAACCGGATTCTCCTACCAGTGCCAGTGTCTCTCCGGGGCGAAGGTCGAAAGAAACATCTTCAACGGCGTGAATGCGACCGTTTGGAAGTTCAAACCGAACCACAATATTGGAGGCTTCGAGAAGCGGCGCTCGATCCGCAGGCAGGGGCTTTGTCTGCGCGCCCTCGGCAGCTTGTCCGGTTTTCGGATCGACTGTCGGGAACCGTTTTGGAGCCGTTGCGTCTCCCATGGTTCCCAACCGGGGAATGGAAGCGAGCAGAGATTTTGTGTAAATTTCTCTCGGCGCAGCAAAGAGTTCTTCCGTACGGCCAGTCTCGACCATATCGCCACGGAACATGACCACTGTGCGATCTGCGACCTCTGCAACCACGCCCATATCATGCGTGATGAAGAGAACGGCCATGTTCTCTTCCTGCTGCAGTTCACGAATGAGATGGAGAATTTCGGCCTGAATAGTCACGTCCAGCGCTGTCGTCGGTTCGTCGGCGATCAGAAGCTTTGGGCGGCAGGCAAGCGCCATCGCAATCATCACCCGCTGGCGCATGCCACCGGAAAATTTATGCGGATATTCTTTCAAGCGGGATCGGGCTGCTGGAATGCGAACGCGCTCCATGAGGCGAACGGCTTCCTCTTCGGCCTGCTTCCAGCTCAGTTTTTGATGAAGCACCAAAGCCTCGGCCAATTGATTGCCAATCGTGAAGACGGGATTGAGCGATGTCATCGGTTCCTGAAAGATCATGCCGATGGAGCCGCCGCGCACCGAACGCATTTCCGCTTCCGATACTTGCAGAAGATTGCGCCCATCGAGCAGAATTCGGCCTTCTGACTTTGATTTTGCAGGCGGCAGCAATCGCATCGTGGAAAGCGCGGTGACACTTTTTCCTGATCCGCTTTCGCCGACAATGGCAACCGTCTCGCCAGCATTCACATGGAAATTGATATCGCGGATGACGGGCCGCCAACCCTCTGCGGTCTTGAACGATGTCGTGAGGTTCTCCACCAACAAAACCGGGCGGGTATCACTGCTGGACTCTTGATACATGGTCAGCTTTCCTTCGCGAGACGCGGATCAACCAGATCGCGCAGGCCATCGCCGACAAGTTGCAGCGAGAGGACGGAGAAGACGATGGCAAGGCCGGGAAACAACATGAGCCAGGGCGCGTTGTTCATATATTCCCGTCCCGATGCCAACATGGTTCCCCAGGTCGGCATATCCGCCGAAACGCCAACGCCTAAGAACGATAGGCTTGCCTCCGCCAGCATTGCAGATGCGAAGACGAATGTTGCCTGTACCAGAATGGGAGAGGCCAGATTGAGCAGTACGTGACGTAACAATATCTGCCAGGTGGGAAGTCCCAGCGAAATTGCCGCCTCGATATAGGGCATCTCGCGGATCACCAATGTCGAGCCGCGCACGATACGCGCAAGTCGTGGCGCATAGGTGATCCCAAGCGCAATGATGACGGTCATCAACGAAGGGCCAAGTGCTGCAACAAGCGCAATCGCAAGCAGAATATCCGGGAAGGACATCATCGCGTCGAGCAGTCTGGAGATAGGCGTATCCAGCTTGCGAAAATATCCGGCCGTTACGCCGAGTATGACGCCCAGAATGGTCGAGATCATAACCACACCAAGACTGACGAGCAGCGAAACGCGTCCCGCAAAGATCGCGCGCGAGAAAATATCGCGTCCGAATTCATCCGTGCCGAAAATATGCTTCCAGGAAGGGCCCTGAAGCTTGTTCACGATAGAAAGTTTGTTCGGTGCATAAGGTGCAACCCAAGGTGCGAGAATAGCTGCCAGCACCACGGCGAGCAGGATCAGCGCACCGAGAAAGATCGCCCGATTGCCGAACAGACGTCGAAAGCCCGACGCAAAGGGCATGGAGAAAGAAGCGAGCGTCACAGGCGTACCCTCGGATCTACGAGAATATAGAGCATATCGACCACAAAATTGATCAGTACATAGATAGCGGCCACGACCAACAGCGTTCCTTGGATCACCGGATAGTCGCGGCGGAGCACCGCCGACACCACCAGATTTCCAATGCCCGGCAGACCGAATACCGTCTCCGTTACGACGGCACCCGCGACCAGCATCGCGATGGAAAGTCCAATGACGGTGATAATGGGCACAAGCGCATTCTTGAAGGCATGCTTCAGGATCACGCGGCCTTCGGTGGCGCCCTTTGCGCGTGCCGTCCGCACATAGTCATCCCCCAGCACATCAAGCATGGCTGCCCGGGTAAAGCGGGTGATGAGTGCGGAATTGACCACGCCAAGCGCGACGGCGGGCAAGATCAGATGGTGCAATCGTTCCAGAAAGCTAGTGTCGGGACCACCATAACCGGATGCCGGGAACCAGCCATATTGAACCGCGAAAATCTGGATAAGGAGCAAGCCCAACCAGAAACTTGGCACGCTTGCAGCTACCATGGTCAGCACGACCACAGTCTGATCGAAGAAGGTTCCTCGTTTCACGGCTGAGAAAACCCCGACCGGCAAGGCGATCAGCACCGCGATCAATATGGAGAACAGCGTGAGAAAGAATGTCGGCTCCGCACGCGAAGCAAGGGCTTTCGTCACCGGCTGGTTGAGAAAGATGGACTGACCAAGATCGCCTTGGAAAATGCCCAGCACGAACTGGCCGTATTGCACCAGAAGGGGCGCATCCAGCCCCATCCGTGCTCTCAAATCTGCAATGTCCTGCGGGGTCGCGTCAGACCCCAGCATGACGGCAGCGGGATCGCCCGGCGTAACCCGGACAATGACGAATACAACTGTCACGACAAGGGCAAGCACAACGGCCATGCCTATCAAGCGGTGCAACAGTGCCCGGGCGATCCTCGACATGGTCTGCCTCACTTCTTCGGGGCTACATTCCAGAAATGCGGCCAGTAGGTTGGCGTGTAACCGGCAACCCCGTCCGCAACACCGGAAACCGCATTGAAATTGCCGACCTTATAGAGCGGAGCATCATCATAGATGACAGTCTGGATGCCTTCCCACGCCTTCTGCTTGGCTTCATCGGTCGTCGCATCCATATAGGTCGCGACGGCTTTGGCTTTCTGGTCCGACACATACCAGCCCGGATATGTATCGGTGATGGTGTTGATCGTCGTCGGATCTCCCGGGAAATTCGAATGGGTGATGAAGATATCCCATTCCTTCGGATCGGCGCGACGCGTCGTCAGCGTAGCCCAGTCGACAACCTGCATATCAACTTTGAAGCCTGCCGCTTCAAGATAGGCTTTCGCCACCTCACCGATCTTGTAATGGAACTCATATTGGCGGCTGGTCAAGAGCCGGATCGGCGTGCCGTCATATCCGGCATCCTTCAGGAGCTTGGCAGCTGTTTCAGGGTCGCCTTCGCCATAGCGGGCCACGCCGGCTTCAGTGTGCCAGAACGACCCTTCAGGGAAGATGGAGCCATCGACGCTGTAAAAACGGTCATCGGAGAAAGCTGCGAGCATCATGTCGGATGCATTGAGCGCGGCCTGAACCGCCTGACGCAGTTCCTTTTTGACGAGCGCGCCTTCCTTCATGTTGATATTCATGGAGGCCCAGCCCGAGTTCTTGAAGATGACTGGTTTGGCCTTCCCGCTTGCTTCAACACGCTCATAGGCGCTGACGGGAAGCGAGTCTGCGAAATCAAACTGTCCGGAAATCAGTCCTTCAACGCGGGTGTTGGCATCGGGAACGGGCACAAAGCGCAGTTCCTTGGCAATGGCCTCGCGCTTACCCGCATAATTGCTCGGCTCGCCTTTGGGAGACTTATAATCGTCAAAGCGCACGAGCTGCGTATACTGATCGGGCTTGCGCTCCTTGAGCGCATAGGGGCCGGTGCCGACGAACTGCGTCAGCGTGTCGGCGATGGTCTCGGACGGAATGATGATGGATGCCTGCGATAACGTCGCCAGCAGTGGTGCATAGCGCGACTTGAGTTTGATGATGACCGCATGGTCGCCATCTTCGCTCAGGCTTTCTACGATGCCAGCAACCTGCTTGCCCTTGGAATTGATTTCCATCCATCGCTTTAAGGATGCGACGACGTCCTTGGAGTCAAAATCGCTGCCATCGTGGAACTTCACACCTTCTCTCAAGGAAATCTTGTAAGTCAAACCATCTTCGGAGATTTCCGGCATGCCAGCAGCGAGCAACGGAACCGACTTCCACTGTTCATCATAGGTATAAAGCGTCTCAAAAATATGCTGGTCAATTGTCAGGACAATGTCGGTTGGGGTCTGCATCGCATCCAGTGTTGGCGGCTCGCCGATGGTTGCGATGGTCAGAACGCCATCCGACGATTGCGCGAAAGCCATCACGCTTGAACATAGAAGTGCTGCAGTAGCCCCCAGCAGAAAACGTTTTTTCATGGTTACTCCCCTTTTTATGTAATCGAACCGACTGAGTGTTCGCTGTGGTTAGTCCAGCCCCAGCGGATCGGCGACCCGCGGCCAGAGTTCCAGACTTGCTTTCCGATATGGTGTGACCGCTGGATTGGTTGGGTATGAAGTTGGAGCCGCTATATAGACAATCTCCGAGGCGACAGGCTGGAAACCGGCCTGAAAGTGGTTGGTCGATTTGACGACAAGGAAATCCTTTCGCGCAAAATCGATCCCCAGATTGGAGAAGATATCCGGCTCATAGGTCTGTGTGCGGCTGGTAATCAGAATGATATCGATCTGTGTTCCCACAGGACGGATTACCGCCACACGCCCCAGATTGACCCGGCTGTTACGAAAGCTCTGCCAGCCTGCGTCCACGACCTTCTCGATGGTCACACGCAGATCGAGTGGCTCGCCGCCCTGCCATGACGACTTTCCGCCGACACGGATTTCAAGCTCAGCCCCCTCGCCTGCCGCATGGCAGAAAGCCACGGCGACAGGATCCCAGATGGTGGCTACCGCGAAATTGTCGAGCTTGCGCTCCAACATGCGGCGCAGAATATAGGTAGCGTCGCCCGCCACGCCCCCGCCCGGATTGTCCCAGATATCGGAAACAACAACGGGACGCGATGGGTCACTGGCGCGACGTTCCAGGACGCGATCCAGACCGGTTTCCGTATCAAGCATCTCCATGGCCGTAAGCTTTCGCATACGGTACAGTTCATGGCCCAGTTGACGCGCAAGCTCGTCGCCTTTGGCTTTGTCATTATCGGTAACCACGATAATCCGCGTCCCCATGTCGGGCGTGTCGCCAGCCATGAAACCATGGATTACGGAAATGGAAAGGATGCCATTCTTGCCCTGCAGGGCCACAAGGCGATCCACATAAGACCGCATTGGCTCGCGATTGGTGGGATAAATGGTGATCATGCGGCAATCGAAGGTCGAAATGACAGGCTTGATTTCCCCACGCAGAGTCCGGAGAGCCAGATCAACGACATGTTCTCCGCGCTCTTCGAAATCCGTATGCGGGAACTCCAGAAACGTTGCCATGACGTCGAGATTGGCCACACGTTTTGCAGTTAGGTGACTATGGGGATCAAATTCCGCCGCGATCAGAACATCAGGGCCGACAACTGCGCGTACTTTTTCCAGAAAGTCCCCTTCCGGATCATCGTAGCCCTGCGCCACCATCGCGCCATGCAGTCCGAGAACAACCGCATTCAAGGGAAGCGCGGCCTTCAGTTCAGCCAGTATGGTATCGCGCAATGTCTCATAGGTCTGGCGTTGAATGAGACCCGCAGGCTCGGCCCAGCACGAGGTGCCTTCGACAACGGTAAAGCCCTCAGCTTTGCCGCGACGGCGCAAAATCGGCACAACGGATGAACACAAGGTCGGCGTTTCCGGGTGCTCGCCGGGCTTGGCGTAAAAGGCTGCCTTAAACGCCTCCATATCCGTTGGAACGGGTGAAAACGTATTTGTTTCCGTAGCCATCGAGGCCGTGAATATGCGCATGGTATGGTTCCAGGTGTATGGCTTGATCAAAAGTCGTGTCGGCATCTGTTCGCGCGGAAAACTCGACGCCCGTGCGCGCGCTCGTTTCAGGTTTGTCACTCACGTCGCGTCGCAAAAACAGTTCACGCAGACCGGCGACAATGCCGACGCAACAATTGAAATCGGGATATGATGGTGGTCTCCGCCTCGTGTTCGCCCTTTGATTATTTTTGTAATTTATTTTCTTGATAATGCGTCGAATAATGTCCATGTCAACAGGATATCGCGCAATAAACTGCGCCGTCGGCGTTAAGATGAAAATTTATGAAATTGATTTTCATGAAGCGGCGGCGGACATACCGCGATGATGAGCGGAAAATGCATGCCCATTCAATGCCTTTAAGGCGGCACTCAATGCTCCATGTGATATAAATTTACTTATCAGATGAAAAAGGAGCCGAAAAATTCGGCTCCTTTTTCATGTTTTCCGCTCACTTTTTTTCAGCGTTAGGCCGTCATTTCACGCCACCATTGGCGCACAGTTCACCAAACGGTCCCACGTGCGGCAACATCTTCAACACGAGTCACCACACCGTCACGATGAAAAACAATGCGATCGAACAGGTTGCTGACGACGCACGTGTGATTGGGGATGACCCGAACAACAGCCCCCACCGGCGCGAAATCTTGTTTACAATCCGTCAGATCGACCACTCCGTGCTCTTCCGAAAGGGAAACAATCCGCGCGCCCTCAAAGCCTTCGATAACACCATGGTCAACAAAACCAAGCAGGTCCGATGTCAGAGCTTTGGAACCGCAATCCAGCACGGCCCTGCCCGGCGCGGGTCTGGAAACTACAGTTGCAAGAATATGCATGGCAAGATTCTCATTGGTGCAGTGCCCTGCCCTAACCATGCTGCGGTCGTTATAGACATAGGTGCCAGCGCGGTGTTCTGTCGCTGACGGTACGAGATGCGCGGAATAGAGGTCCGGCGAGCCGCCATTCGACCGGATCGGGCAATCTATTCCTTTCGCGGCCAGCTTTTCGATCGTCTCGACGATGAAATTTTCGACTTGCGCCACGCCTCCCGCCGCCGGGTAAGTCAGGATGCCTGCAAAACGAAGACCGGGCTTGGCGGAGATCACTTCAGCCAACGCCACAACGGCATCCGGCGTCTGGACACCGCATCGCTTGCCGCCTGTGTCGCATTCCACCAGCACCGCCAGTGGTCTCTCTGCATCAAAGATTTCAGCAAGTCCCTTGATCGTGACTTCACTATCGACAGTCACTTTTAAAGCGCCGATTTTCGCATTGAGCACTTTCAACCGCGCGAGCTTTGCAGCTCCGAGAATATTGTAGGTTATCAGAATGTCATCGAAACCGGCCTCGGCAAAAACCTCTGCCTCGGTGATCTTCTGGCAATTGATGCCTTTGGCGCCCGCTTTAAGCTGTAGCCTTGCGATGGAAGGTATCTTGTGCGTTTTGATATGCGGACGAAAAGCCTTCCCGTGCTGGTCGAAATAAGCCTGCGCGCGGGCAATATTCGAGGCCATACGGTCTTCATCGATGATGGGCATTGGGGTCGGGATATTTTCAACAGGCGTGCCTGCTTCTGGCCAAGGGAACGTCATGGATTGCCTCTTCGGGTACGGTGCGCGATTGTTGTCGACGGTGTATATTATTTTCTTGATTAACCTCGTGTGAGAGATAACCATTGATCAGAACGCGGAAAATTTCCATAGTCATGTAATTATTTTTCATCAGCAGGGATATGGAAAAGAGACCGCAAAGCGCTGTTTCCTTCTCGACCGGAGTTCCAATGGACGTCATTCACGCATTGTCGGACAAGGAAGGCAAACTTTCCGGTCTCGAAAAAAAGCTCGCAGCCGTGGTGCTGGAAAATGTCGATTTTGTCGTCAATTCCTCGATTGGTGAACTGGCGGAGAAGGCAGGCGTTTCTCCGCCAACCGTAACACGGTTTTGCCGACGGATAGGCTGTCAGGGCTATTCCGACTTCAAGGTGCAACTGGCAAAGATAACCTATGTCGGATTGCGCTATCTGATGCCGGAAACCGAGACCAGCTCGGTGGAAGAAGTCGCCGAAGACATTATAACCAAGGCGCAAAATGCGCTCTTCCAGTTACACCGGCAACTCGATCTCGCCGCAATAGAACGGGCCGCCCACCTGATCCGTGGGGCCGAGTTTATTCAGGCCTTCGGCGCGACGGGCAACTCGGCCATGATTGCCAATGAACTCCACAACCGGTTGTTCCGCCTCGGTTGTCGCATCAATGCATCGACGGACCACAGCATGAACCACATGCTGTCAGCTGCTGCGCAGCCGGGAACAGTTGTCATCGGTTCATCCATTACAGGGCGAGATCGCGAGCTGGTGAATTGCATGAATTTGCTGCGCGCCCGGGCCATTCCCACCATTGCGATAACGCAGAGCAATTCGCCTGTCGCACAGGCTTCCGATGTATTGATTGCAATTGATCTGGACGAAGGCAAAAATATCTTCCGTCCCACATCCACCCGCTACGCCTATCTGGCCACAATCGACATTCTGGCAAACATGGTTGCCTATGCAGACCGTAACCGCTCCGCGCATGTTCTCCGACAGATCAAGGAAGAGCTTGTCCGCTCCAGGGATGGCGACGACAAACAGGTGCTCGGAGATTAAGCGTTTGTCTCTCAGGCCGCAGTGGTTGCGGCCTGAGAGTTTTAAAATGCGCAGGCGTTAGCGCTGCGCCACCGGCCTGACCAGCGGTGTCACTCGGCGAATGGTAACACGGCGGTTTTCCTGCTCTGGCCCGTCGGTCTTGATCTTCAGAAAGCGCTCACCATAGCCCTGCGTGACGAGATTTTCGGCAGAAATATCATAGACTTCCGTTAGCAGGCTTGCGACTGACTCTGCGCGCTTGTCGGAAAGAACGAGGTTCGATCGATCAGAGCCGACAGCATCCGTGTGGCCTTCGATGAAGAAGGTTTCACCCGGGTCCTTGGAAAGAACCTTCTGCATGGCATCAGCCACTTTGCGCAGCGTCTTGGCCTGTGAAAGCGAGACTTCCGCGCTCCCGGTGGCAAAGTGGATGGTGTCCAGATCAATGCGGCGCACCTTATCGCGCAGACGTGCCGAATGACGCACCTCGTCAATCGTATACACGCGTTCAACCCGCTCTACCGGAGGCATGGCCAGGAAGTCATAGAAGTCGCGATCGCGGTCGTCTGTGACGTCAATGATATAATCGCTGACAGGAATTGTGAGACGCATCGGCGGTAGTTCGTAGCCGACATCGGCAATAGCTGCACGGGGTGTATCTTCATAGTCTGGGGCGTAGACCATGAGATATTCGTTGCCGTCGCGATCAATACGGGAACGTTGCACGACATCCCCATAGCGATCATAGACAGTCACCACGCGATAGCCGCCGGGACGCACGATCGTTTCGCGCGTGCGGCCGCGCGGAAGCTCATCATAATAGGCTTCTTCAGCGTTACGGCGCAGACGTGGGCGGTCGTCACCGCGCACAAAAATTCGATCTCCCACATTCATAACAACGCGGTTGTCGATTTCTTCAAGCACTTTCACATTGCTGACGTTGTTCGTCACATTGTTGACTGTCGTGTTATTGACGACCGTGTTGTTAACAACGGTGTTGTTCACAATGTTTGTGGTTTCCGGGACGACGAAAGCGGGTGCTTCGTCGACGCGCTTTCCCTTTTCCTTCAGATTGGCTTCAATCTTCTTGGGGAGATCGGCTTTGATTTCTGCAGGAATAGCAACCTGAGCGGATGCGTCGTCTGCGGGGGGCGGCGCTGAGGCTTCGGCTTCGCGCTGTTGTCCACGCTGCTTGCGACGTTCCTCGCGAGCCTGATTGCCACCGCTATTATCGGCATCCTTGTCGCTGTCGAGAATCGCAGCACCGTTCTCGACCGGAAGAACAACCGTTTCGTCCGTCTTCGACGGATCTTTCGCGATGGCTTCCTTTTCTACCGCGGAACGCTCGTCGACGATTGCAGGCACAGGCTCTGGCTTCTTCTCAGCCTCCTCAGGTTGTTCCGCTGGTTGCTGTTCTACCGGCGACGGTTCGCGCTTTTGCTTTCCACGCGGTTCTTTGACGGGAGGCTCTTCGGATGGCTGAACGGGGTTCGTTTCGCCGGTCTGCGGTTCGGTCGGTTGCACCGGAACAGGTGCAGATTCCGGCTGTGGCGATGGCTTCTGCGCCTGTGCATCGTCGGCAGGAGCGGGCCTCTTCTTTGGCCGTTCCGCGGACTCCTTCGTGGTCTCTTCCAATGCACCGTTTGCATCCGGCGTCTTCGCTGCTGGCTGTTTTTGGGCAGGAACCTGTTGTTCTGGTTCAGCTTCGCCTTTCGGCGCGCTCTCTTCCGATGCAGGCTTCTTCTCTTGGGCTTGGCGCTGCGTCTCTTGCTCCGCTTTCTTTTGATCGACAGCCTGCTTTTCAGCCTCGTCGGCAGCAGCCTTCGTTTCAGCCTGGCGTTCCGCTGCTTCCTGCTCAACTTTACGCTGCGCCTGTTCTGCCGCCCTCTGCTGTGCGGCAGCTTCTTCTTCGGCCTTTTTCTGTTCAGCCGCCTGACGCTGCGTTTCCGCTTCAGCCGCCTTGCGTTCTTCAGCCTGCCTGGCAGCCTCCGCCTTTTCCGCTTGCTGCTTTTCTATTTCCTGGCGCTGCGCTTCCTCACGTTCAGCATGCTTCTGCTCCTCAGCCTGACGATGCCCCTGACCTTCCTCAGAAGGACGCTCGCCTTCTGCCTGTGGCTGTTCAACGGGCTGTTCCTGCGGCGCTTGCTCCTCGCTGTTTTCCTGAGCCACTTGATAGGACTGCGACAGCCTATCCGCGAAAGATGGCTGCGCCAGAACACAGACCGATATCACTGGGATCGCAACAGTAGTGCGAAGCTTGGAACGAATAGACATATATCCTTCTCCTTCTCGAAGGCAGAACTGATAAGCAAAGGGCCTGCTTCCGATTCCGCACATGCTGGAATGCAAATAGAGGCAAATTGCGGCAACTTCACAGAAGCGTTACCGCTGTGATCATGAACCGAGGCTGAATGCCATTTTGGGAGCATTAAGTTTGGCAACCGATGCACATCGAATCGATTTTCGAGGCGCGGCGATGGCCACATTGTGGTTTCGTCATGGTCATCAAAGTGTAAGAATCTGCTCCGCGTGGGAGCAATTACCGACCCAGCAACTGATGTTCCGTTGCGCCATTAATCAAATGTCTTTTTTTGTTTTAGCTGCATGGCCGTTCGCTGCCATGCCCGCAGAAAAAATTCTGCGCAATATCCGCAAGGGTCACACCCTGCAATCGGCTCAAAAGCAGTTGCTCTGCTTCCTTGAAGACACTTTCAAGCTTTTTATTAACCGCTTGTTCTATAACGCAACCGGGCATGTCATAGGCGGGGCCGACAGCGAAAATAGAAGGTTCCCCGACCGCGCGGTAAATGTCCAAAAGTGTCAGCTGGTCGAGTGGCCGCGCCAGTGTCCAGCCGCCTCCGTGCCCCTTCTCTGAATGCACATAGCCCTCTTTACGTAACCCTGCCATCGTGCGTCGGATCACCACCGAATTGGTATCCAGCATCGCTGCAATTTCTTCAGACGTCATCGCGCCATCATGATGATCCATGTGGATCAAAACATGCAACATGCGAGAGAGCCGGCTATCCTGCCTCATATGCGTTCACTCTTTATATCTGTCTGATAGGACTGACCCGTTTATCGAACATTTCCTGTCAGAAAGCAATTTGACACACCGTAAGTTACATGACTATTGACTCGAGGATATCATGTAACTTATGTTGTGACATGTCGATTTTAACCCGCTTGATGTCCTGCCGAGGATGTTCGTGCAGACAGCTCTGGCGCGCCATCGTCAACGGCTATCAAATGACCGGATAAACAATCATGCAAAATTACGAGACCATCATCATTGGCGGTGGCCCTGCGGGGCTTTCCGCAGCCTTGATCGCCGGACGCGCTCTGCGCAAAGTGCTCGTCATCGACGGAGGCGAGCCCCGAAATCGAAAAGCGCCCGCCATGCACAGTTACCTGTCACGGGATGGAATTCTGCCACAAGAATTTCGGAAGGTGTCGCGTGAAGAGCTATCGCGTTATGACACAGTGACCTATCGCGACGGTCTTGCCCAGGCGATCAGGCCAACAGATGGAGGCTACTCAGTAGAATTGGTCGATGGAGACATTGTTTCTGCGCCCAAAATTCTTCTCGCCCTTGGCCTGTCGGACCAGCTCCCGGCGATCGAAGGCCTGGCGAAGAACTGGGGACGAGGTGTTTATCATTGTCCATTCTGCGATGGTTTCGAACATCGCGGCGAGCATTGGGGTGTACTTGCCGAGAACGCCGCCATGCTGGATCATGCACCGTTTTTCAAAAACTGGGCGGGGCGTCTGACTATATTGACCAACGGCGCTGATCTTCCAGCCGACAAATTGACCGATTTATCGCGCGCCGGAATCAACCTGGTAACGACGCCAATCAAACAGGTTCTTAGCGGTGATGGTCACACCATCGGCGGCGCAATGCTCAAGGACGGTCGCCGGGAAGGCATCCAGTCACTGTGGATAAGGCCGCTTCAAAGTCAGACCCGCATCGTGGCAGATCTGGCGCTGACTATGCGCGAGGATGGCGGCCTGTGGCGCAACGAAATGAACGAGACTTCAATGAAGGGTATCTATGCCGCGGGTGATTGCGTGGCAGGGCCAATGCAGCAAGCCATCCTTGCCGCAGCCGATGGCGCCCGCACGATGTTTTCGATCATTCATAGCCTTGTGACCGCGCATTAAAGACGCGCTTCGCCACTGGCTTTTGCAAACAAAGCAACCCGAAGGCAGTATGAACCGGCTGCCTTCGGCTCAAAAAACTCTTTGTTCTCAGTCCAGCACGTAGCAGGCTTTTCCTTTGCCCGGTGCCGGATCTCCGAACGAATAATTGTCGCAGTCGACCCCATCACGGAAAGTCCGTTCGATAAAGCGACCTTTCGCGCCATAGCGAACCCGTTTGCGCCCGTAGAAGTCGCAATATCCGCCTTCCTTCGCGCAAGGCCGCCAATCGCGATCCCGATCATAACGGTCGGGGCGATCCGGACGACCGGGGCGGTCGTAACGGTCACGGACAACGAAAGAGCAGCTCTTCTTCTTGCCCGGTGCTGGATCGTTAAAGACGCGGTTCGAGCACGGCACTTCCGGACGATCGATAAAGCGAGAGGTGTTGCGTCCGCCTGTCCCATAGACCACTTCAGCCGGGTAAGGCAGTCGGCAAATACCGCCTTCACTTGCGCAACGCTGCAATTCTGCCGCCGACGCGGATGTTGCGAGCAGCGGCGAAACCATTGTCATCACACCGCCCAGACATAGCGATGCAACCATCTTTTTAACTACAGATACCATACTGGGGTCCCTCCATATGCGCCGGACTATGCTTTAAATCCAACAGTTTGAATAGAGGATGAATGAGGTCGTACGCTTTGCGCTTAAGATAATTGCGTCGCCATATGGCGCAGACCTTTTACGGCACCTAAAACAGAAAAAGCCCCGCAAAACGGGGCTTTCCTAAAAGACTAGAGCGGAGTTCGCTTAGCCCTTCGGGCTCAAATTCATGGAGAACCACTTTTCCGACATCTTGGCGAGCGTGCCATCTGCCCGCATTTCGCCCAGTGCATTGTCGAGCTTGGCTTTCAGTTCTGGCTCTTCCTTGCGCAGGCCGATGCAGACATTGGTTGCCTGAATGCCACCAACCAGAAGCGGCCCGGTGATCTTCAGCCTGCCATTGCTCTTCTCAGCACGGTCACGCGCGAAAACCACATTATCGTACTGACCGTCAACACGACCGGATTCGAGATCCAATTTAACCTGTTCCGATCCCTTATAGGTGCGGACCTGAACGGCATCACCGAAGTTCTGTTCGACAAACTGCAACTGGCTGGTCGAAAGCGACGCACCAATTGTCTTGCCTTTCAACGCTTCTTTGAGATCAGCAATCGCCTTTTTGCCTTCATCTGTATCTGTGGAAAGGCTTTCACCCGTATGCGGCAGATTGGCCAAAGGTCCATCAGCTGGCACCAGGAACGTATTCGGCGTAATCACATAAGGATCGGAGAAATCGATGACCTTGCGACGCTCTGGGTTTGGGCCCATCGTCAGTACTACGTCGAATTTTCCGGCCAGCAGCGACGGAATCTGGCTGTCCCAATCCTGCGCAACAATATTGCATTCAAGCTCGGCGCGCTTGCAAACTTCCTTGATGACATCGAGGTCAAGGCCCTGAAGCTCTCCGCCCGGGCTTGTAAGGTTGAAAGGCGGAAAGGCGCCCTCGACACCAACGGTCACAGCTTTCCAGTCTTTCGCCAAAACGCTGCCACTGTAAAGCATCGATAAAGTGCAAAGGCCAATGGCCGCAATTTTCTTCAGCATAGTTCCCTCGTGCTTATTTGTGTTTTTTATCTGCAATGCGGGCGGCGATTACGCGCTTTTCTCTGCCCGGTTGCTAAGAGTTTGAACCCGCTAACCAGCGATGAAAAGCGGAATTTGGTTCATATATATGAACTTTGTTCTGCTTTATGAAATCCGTGCATGACCGGCACACGTAAACACACCCGGTCCAAAAATCGGGCCAAAGTTAGTTTCAGCTGCACCACAAAGTTCTAGTTATCAACCATTTAGCTTGGCATAGCGTGCAATATCCGCGTGGGTCGCAAACCATATATCCTTATGTGTGCTAATATGCGCAATCAGTTCTTTCAGTATCCAGATTCTCGAACGGTGCCCGACGATATCTGGATGCATGGTCAGCTGGAAAATGCCCCCCTCTTCGTAAGCTGCATCGAACTCCCGGAGAAATATGTGGAGAATATCGTGCGGTGCGATCTGCGGGCGTAACCCACCCCATCTGTCCATGACGAGATAGGCTGCGTCATCTCGAATCCACTCCACAGGTAGTTCGGTGACACCACACGGCTCGCCATTAAGCAAAAGCTCGTAGCAATCTACATCCGCCATAAGCGATGAATCGTAGATCAATCCCATTTCTGAAGTGATCTGCAATGTGTTGTCGCTGAAATCCCAGGACGGCGTACGAATGCCGACCGGGCGAACACCGGTGATCTTTTCCAGCGTATCAGCAGCACGATGTTGAAGATCGCGCTCTGTTTCACCGTCAAGCAATGTGTTGCGCTCGTGTATCCAGCCATGAAGGGCAATTTCGTGCCCCTCGCCGATCAGGGCGCGTTGCTCATCAGGATAATGCATGGCCGAAATGGCAGGCACGAAGAATGTTGCCGGGATGTTATCGCGGCGCAGAATTTCGCGGATACGAGGGATGCCCTGCCTTGGGCCAAACTGCCCCTGCGACAAAGCCGATATTGATTTTCCGCCATCACGCAGTTCAAACGTGTCATGGTCTGAATCGAAGGACAAAGCGACTGCGCATCGAGCGCCGCCTTGCCAGGAAGACGGTTTGAAACTGCGGCCAGCGCGGGCACGATTCATGATGGTCTGAAGCCGTTCTTCAGACCATGTCCAGGTTGGAACAGGCGCGTCAGTTGTCATGATGTCGGCCCTCCACTGACCGATAATGTCTGGCCCGTGATCCAGCTCGCAAAGGGAGATGCGAGAAAAAGCACAGCATTCGAGATGTCTTCCGGCAGTCCGATCCGGCGCAACGGAATTTCGTTGATCATTGCGGCCTGCCCCTCATCACCATAGGAAGCCCACTGACGCTCATAGTCAGGGCTGGTGCGCAAAAAGCCGGGAGCAACGGCATTGACGTTGATCCCGAATGGTCCAAGCTCGTGACCCAGCTGGCGGGCAAGACTGATCAACGCAGCCTTCGCGCTCGCATAAGCCTGAATGCCAGTGAGGCTAACGCCAAGACCGGCGCCGCTGGAAATGAAGACCATTTTGCCCGTGCCCCGCCGCTTCATGGCCGGGACAAGTGCCCGGGCGACCAGAAATGCCCCGCGCACATTAATGTCGTAGATGCGATCCCAATCAGCGGCTGGAACGTTTTCCACCGCACGCTTCTTCTGTCCGAGGACACCACCGGCAACATGGACGAAGATATCAAAGCCTCCACTGGCCTCTTCTACCGCCGCCAATGCGGCTATCGCGGCTTCATCGGTCACATCCAGATGTACTGTTCTGATCGAGCCGCCACGCCCGGGCTGTGCCTCACGGGCCAATTCTGTCAGTTCATCGTCCAAAACATCGGTAGCCGTAACGATTGCACCGTCCGCAGCAAATGCCTCGCAGATAGCCCGCCCAATTCCCCTTGCGGCTCCGGTCACCAGAACCCGCTTTTCTTTGAATTCTATATCCATGTTATTGCTTGTCTGCTGTTGTTGGTTTGTATCCAAGGCGCGCGCTCAACTCTGCCGCATGCTTGACGACAGCGTCGATCATGCGCTGACGGCATGCGGTAAAGCGCGATGAGATGGTGGCCATATTGAGCGTTGCGACCACTTCGCCGCTGGCATCAAAAACTGGAGCAGCGACGCCGGACCCGCCGACAACCGCCTCTTCGTCACAGATTGCAAAGCCGTCCTCGCGGGCAACTTCAATGATACGACGTATCTGTACGCGATCGATCACGGTCTTATCCGTCAAAGGAACGATCCGTTCTTTGGCCAGATAGGAAGATGTCTTTTCCGGCTGCCAATGCGCCAGAAGAACCCGCCCCATTGCCGTGCAATAGGCAGGATCAGACCCTGTCAGATCGGAATCGAAGCGGACCGCCTGATGACTGACGCTCTTGGCGAGAAGCTTAACCCGCCCATCCTTGCGGCGTGTGCCGAGAAAAACGGTTTCGCCCTCACTGTCACGCATGGCGTCCATGATCGGCTGAGCCGTCGCGATCAGATAGGCATCGCTGCCGCTCGACCAGCCCGGCCCGTCACGAAACGCCTCATGGATGCGATAGGACTCGGTATCGTCCCGCACCACATAGGCGCGGGCCACCAATGTAGCCAGCAGATTGAACGTGCTGCTTTTGGGATAACCAAGTTCAGCGACAATTGCTTTGAGCGTCACCGGCTTATGCGCACGACCGAGGAATTCGAGGATCTCGAGAACCCGAACGGCCGACTTAACTTCACCACTGTTTTCAATGTTCATATATGTGAACCAAATTCCTATTGTGGAATAATGTGGCAGACATACGATCAAGTGGCAATACAAAAAGGAGCGCATCTCGAAATGAACTCACAAAACAAGGTTGCCATTGTTACTGGCGGGGCAAGAGGCATCGGAAAGGCTTGCGTTCTCGATCTGGCGCGTGCGGGCTATGACATTGCGCTGGTTGATCTGCTGGAAGTGGAACTGGCGGCAACCGCAGCCGAAATTGAAGGCCTCGGCGTCAAGGCGATCTCCTGCGTGGCCGATGTTTCCAGCCACAAGCGGGCTGGTGAAGTCGTCGCACAAACCGTTGAAACATTTGGCCGTCTTGACTTTCTGCTCAACAATGCAGGCCGTTCTGCCCCGGTTGGCATTCTCGACATTTCGGAAGATGAGTTCGACCGCGCGATCGCCATCAACCTGAAAAGCTGCTTCAATTATATCCAGCATTCGGCACCACATATGCTGAAACAGGGCGGCGGCCGCATTGTTTCCATGTCGTCGCTCAATGCACTTTCCGGGGGTGTGACCGCAGCCGTCAGCAGGTTTGCCTATGCTGCCGCAAAAGCCGGCATTCTGGGCATGACCCGCTCGCTCGCCAAGGAACTCGGCCCGAATATCGCCGTAAATGCGATCTGCCCCGGCGTCATCCGCACCGAGATCGACACGAATGTTACCGAACGCGCCGATGAAGTCATCAAGGGCATCGCGCTCGGTCGCCTTGGTTGTGCTGACGACGTGGCACGCCTTGTCACGTTCCTTGCCACATCCGAACCGTGCTTCATAACCGGTCAGGCATTCACGGTTGATGGCTTTCAATTCAATGTTTGACATGAACGCAGAAGGAAGTAATCAGCACCACTTCAGATTACTCCCTTCGACGGGATTGCGCTGAAAAGCGCAATCCCGAACATAAGGGCGACAATAACGGACCTCAATACAATGGGAGCCAGACGATGGAGGGGCGAGCTATGGCGAAGAACCATCACGATATCTGGGATATTGTGGACGGCAAAAGTGCCGCTTATTTCGAACTCAGCGACACGGTTTGGGATCATCCTGAGACCAATTATGAAGAATATGAGTCCAGCGCAGCTCATGCTGCAATGCTTGAAGCTGAAGGGTTTCGCGTCTCGCGCGGCATCGCAGGACTGCCGACCGCCGTCATGGGCGAAGCAGGTGACGAAGGTCCGGTCATTGCCATTCTTGGCGAATTCGATGCCCTTCCCGGCTTGAGCCAGATCGCGGGCATTGCAGAAGAACAGCCCATCGAGGCAGGCGGACACGGCCATGGCTGCGGCCATAATCTGCTTGGCGCCGGTTCACTTCTGGCGGCCGCCGCAGTGAAGCAATATCTCGAAACACATGGGATCAAGGGACGTGTGCGCTATTACGGCTGCCCGGCGGAAGAAGGCGGATCAGCCAAGGGCTTCATGGTGCGCGAAGGCCTTTTTGACGATGTCGACGTCGCCTTTTGCTGGCACCCGGCACCTTTCGCAGGCGTCAACGACCCCGTATCGCTGGCCTGTAACGAAATAAGCTTTCATTTCACCGGTCGCGCGGCCCATGCAGCCTCCGCCCCCCATTTGGGACGCAGCGCTCTCGACGCCGTTGAGTTGATGAATGTCGGCGTCAATTACATGCGCGAGCACATGCCTTCTTCGGCCCGCATTCATTACGCTGTGACGGATTCCGGCGGTTTCGCGCCCAATGTCGTGCAGGCCAAGGCCAGCGTGCGCTATCTCATCCGCGCGTTGAGTCTGCCCGTGATGCAGACCTTGTTGGAGCGGGTTAAGAAGATCGCCGACGGCGCAGCGCTTATGACGGAAACGACGGTACGCAGCGAAATTGTTAGCGGCGACGCCAATCTGATCGGCAACAAGCCGCTGGAACAGCTTATGCAGCGCGAGCTGGAGCGTTTGGGACCACCCGTATTCGACGCAAAAGATCAGGAAATGGCACAGCGTTTTCAGGCCACGCTGACCAAGGAAGACATTTCTGACGCTTTTCGCCGTTTCGGCGTCGAACCGAAGGAAGGCCTTGCTCTTTGTGAAGATGTTTATGAACCCTATAAGGGAGACAATTCCCTCGTTGGTTCGACAGACGTTGGTAGCGTGAGCTGGGTTGTCCCCACCGTGCAAATGCGTGGCGCTACCTGCGCTATTGGCACGCCGCTCCATTCGTGGCAAATGGTGGCGCAGGGTAAATTGCCTACGGCTCATAAAGGAATGGCTCATGCTGCAAAGGTCATGGGAAGCACGGCAGTGGAACTGTTTTTGCATCCCGAACGGATTGTAGAAGCCAAACAGGACCACGTGAAAAGGCTTAACGGCGATGTTTTCGTCAATCCTATTCCAGATAGTGTGCAGCCTGCCCTGCCCGTCGCAGCGAAATGAAACATGGTCCAGCGCGACCGCCGGAAAGTGAAATGAACTTCAATCAATCCTTCAAGAATTGGCCTCTCGCATCATGAAGGCTTTTTTCGACATTTTGAGCTTCGGCCCCGACGGCTGGGGCTATGTTCTCGTGATGGCGGCTTTGGTAACGGTCTCGCTGGCCGTTGTCGGTTTCCTGCTGGGTGCAACCATTGGCGTATTCGCCGCCTGGGCGAAGATTTCCGGCGGACGCACACTGCGCGGCGTTGCTGATGGCTACACAACCATCATTCGTGGCGTTCCCGATCTTCTGGTGATCTATCTGTTTTATTTCGGCGGCAGCGCCGCCGTCACGGCGCTTGGAAAGTTCTTCGGCGCCCAAGGCTTCATCGGCTTTCCCGCTTTTCTGGCTGGCGTGCTGGCCATTGGCATTTCCTGCGGTGCGCATCATACGGAAGTGTTTCGCGGCGCATTCAGAGCCGTATCCAAGGGAGAGCTTGAAGCTGCATCGGCCTGCGGCATGGGGCAGGCGCTCAAATTTCGTCGTATTATCGCGCCACTGGCCCTGCGCCATGCGCTGCCCGGTCTTGGCAATGTCTGGCAGGTTGCGTTGAAAGAATCTGCTCTGATCTCTGTTGTCGGCGTGGTCGATATTCTGCGTCAGGCGCAGATCGGCGCAGGCTCGACTGGACTCCCGTTCAACTTCTTCCTGATTGCAGGCGCGCTCTATCTGCTGATTTCCTCGGTTTCCGGCAGCATCCTGCAAGCTGCTGAACGTCATTTCTCGCGTGGCGTCAGGAGGGCAAAATGAACCTTCAATTCTACACAGAATCCTTTCTGGCAATGATGGGCGGAGTGCCGTTGACGTTGCAGCTTGCGGCCATATCCATCGTCTGCGGCGCAATTCTTGCCCTACTGTTTGCCATGATGCGGCTGTCGGGAATAAAGGTCCTCGACTGGATTGCCCGGCTCTATGTGTTCGTGTTCCGTGGAACGCCGCTTCTAGTGCAAATCTTCATCATCTATTATGGTCTCAGCCAATTTTCGACGATCCGCTATTCGTTCTTGTGGCCCATTCTCCGTGAGCCATACTGGTGCGCAATCATCGCGCTGACGCTGAACAATGCAGCCTATGCCAGCGAGATTATTCGCGGTGGTCTGCTGTCTGTGCCGCACGGTCAGATTGAGGCGGCAAAAGCCTGTGGCATGTCGCGTTTCACCTGCTTCCGCAGGATTGTGATGCCGCTTGCTATCCGACAGGCGCTACCCGGCTATGGCAATGAAATGATCTCGATGATCAAAGCAACTTCGCTTGCCTCCATCATCACGCTCATGGAAGTCACAGGCATCGCGGCCAAACTCATCGCGGAAAGCTACCGTGTGATTGAGGTGTTCGTGATTGCGGGCGCGATCTATCTTGCTATCAATTTCGTTCTGACACGCTTGCTGCTGATCGCCGAATACAGGCTCACGCCCTATTTGCGCCAGCCCGTCGCTCGTATCTCCACCGAAGGAAAAACATCGTGAGTAAAGCCATCTCTCCTAACGCACCGGTGGCGCTAAAAGTCGAAAACCTGCGTAAAAGCTTTGGCGCGAATGAAGTGCTGAAGGGCATTTCGCTTGAAGCGCGCGAAGGCGAAGTCATTTCTATCCTTGGCTCTTCCGGCTCCGGAAAATCCACTTTGCTGCGTTGCATCAACCTTCTGGAAATTCCAACATCCGGCACCGTCACCGTTTCTGGCGAAACGATCCGGATGGCCAAGAACTCCAAGGGCGAAGCCTATCCCGCAGACAAGAAGCAGGTCTCGCGAATCCGCTCCGAACTGGGCATGGTATTCCAGAGCTTCAATCTCTGGTCACACAAGACTATTCTTGAAAACATCATCGAAGCGCCGATCTATGTTCAGGGTCGGCAGCGCGCGGAATGCATTGCAGAGGCCGAAGCGCTACTCGCCAAGGTTGGCATCGCAGATAAGCGCGACTTCTACCCCTCACATCTCTCCGGTGGTCAGCAACAGCGTGCCGCCATTGCCCGCGCATTGGCAATGAAGCCAAAAGTGATGCTGTTCGACGAGCCAACCTCCGCGCTTGATCCCGAACTCGTCGGCGAGGTACTGCGTGTCATGCGCGGCTTGGCCGAAGAAGGACGCACCATGCTCGTCGTCACCCACGAAATGGGCTTTGCCCGTGATGTGTCGAGCCGGGTCATCTTCGTCCATCAGGGGCTGGTCGAAGAAGACGGCGCGCCCGAAGATGTGTTTACAAACTCCAAATCAGAGCGTTTTCGCAAGTTTATCAGCCATGAAAACGCTGGCTGATTATTTCAAACGTCACTGATTTATGCCAAAAGACCGCTCAGCACTTAACTGCAGTAAGGTAATTAAGATGAAGACCAAGGGATTATTCAAAGCCCTTCTCGTTTCGGCCCTCGTTGTGACCGCTGCTTCGGCCCATGCCGAAGAGAAGAAGTGGACCAAGCTCACCATCGCGACCGAAGGCGCGTTCCGTCCATATAATTTCACCAAGCCAGACGGTACGCTGGACGGTTATGAAATCGAACTGAGCAAAGACCTCTGCGCCCGCATGAAGGTTGAGTGCACCATGATTGCACAGCCTTTCGACGGCATCATCCCGGCCTTGAATGCAGGCAAGTTCGACGCGATCATGGCTGGCCTTACCGCTACGCCGAAGCGCGAAGAAACCATCGACTTTTCCGTCTCTTATGGCTTGACCCCGCAGACCTTCGCCACGCTGAAGGATAGCCCATTCGCAAAGCTACCACATACGGGCGAAACGCTCTATCTGGCCAAGGACGAAGCTGCCGCTCAGAAGGCGATTGACGACGTCAAGGCTGAAATCAAGGGCCGCACAATCGGTGTACAGACTGCCTCGCTCGGCCTCTCGCTGCTCGACAAGTATTTCAAGGATTCTGCCGATATTCGTGAATACAAGACCACCGATCAGCACGACCTCGACCTCAAGTCGGGCCGCGTCGATCTTGTCGTCGCTTCATTGGCTTATCTGAGCGATGCTGCCAAAAAGCCCGGCAATGAAGATATTGTCATGACCGGTCCCTTCTTTAAGGGCGGCATTCTGGGTCGCGGCGTCGCCGTTGGTCTTCGCAAGAACGAACCTGAACTTCAGAAGATGTTCAATGAAGCCATTGAAGCCGCTAAGGCCGATGGCACCATCAAGCGTCTTTCTGAGAAGTGGTTCGGTTTCGACGTGACACCGTAATCGATTCGTCAGCGATACTGTTGAAAGGCCGCCTCAAGGGCGGCCTTTTTTATGTCAAGAAGCCGCTTGATCAGGCGCCGTATTTCGACTCCACCGGCCACACTGACTGGAGCTTTTCACCACCTAGAATACGGTCACGGGCCGAAGCTTCGTTTGCGCCCAACTTGTCGGCCTGATCCGCGACGGCAGCAACCATGGCCTTAGGGATGACGACAACGCCATCGATATCCGCGAAGATGACGTCGCCCGGCATGATCTTCACGCCGGCGATTTCGATTGGAACTTGCGAGAGCTTCGGTTCCATCTTGCCGGATACCGAAACCGGAGACCGCGCGCGACCGAAAAGCGGATAGCCAAGATGGCGAACCTGCGCGATATCACGCACCGTTCCGTTGACGATCGTGGCAGCCGCGCCCCGCGTTTTCGCGCCTGTGCTCATCAGCTCTCCCGAGCAGGAACCCTGCGCGCAGGACGCATCAACGACAACAATACCGCCCTTTGGCGCGTTGTCGATGGCATTGTGATAGACATCCTGCGGCTGATTGCGTCGTTCGCTTGGCGCAAACTGCACCGTGACTGCGGGACCGCAAACCACTTCACCCGGCTTCAATTCGCCCTGTAACGAAATTCCGTCCAGATAACCCCACCCGCCGAGTTGTTCCAGACTGTCATGGACATCACCGGAATACCATTTCGAAAGACGCTCGATCGACGCCCAGTCTGTATCGGAATAATCGAAGTTGCTCATTTGGTTTTAACCTTGTTCTGTAGATTTGAATTGTCCAGTGCGACCTTGAGATAGCGCGAACTTTCGTCGATCTGTCTGCGAATGGCTTGCCGGGCGATATCTGGTTCTCTGGCCTTAATGAGGTTGTAAATTTCCTCATGCTCGGCAAACCCGTCTTCCAGCGATTTGTTGGGCACACGGCTCGTAACCCGGATGACATCGATGATGATCGAGAAAAGATTGTCATAGACGACATTGAGGATCTCGTTGCCCACGGAATGCACGAGCCCAAGATGAAAAGCGGCATCGCTGTCGGTAAAACGGGCCATGTCATTGGCGTCAGCTGCAGCCCTCATACTGGCAAGCGCCTCGTCAACTTCCGCCGTCATCACCAGGTCTTCCGAACTCAGTCGCGTCACGACTTCCGTCTCAATGATCCGGCGCACATCCATGAGTTGGACGAGATAGTCGGAATTATTGGCAAAGAGTTGTTTGACAGTCGTTGCAAGCGAACCGAGAAATTCTCCGACATCGTCACGCACAACAAGCGCTCTTTCACCGTGTTTGCGGCGAACGAGCCCCTTTGTTTCGAGAATTTGAAGCGCTTCACGAACAGATCGCGTGCTTACATTGAATTCACGCGCCATTGCGGCTTCGGCAGGCAGACGATCGCCAATCTTGAGCTTGCCGGAAAGTATCTGAGCTTCCAGCGCCTCAACGACCGAGACGTGCAGCTTGTCACGATCAGGTAACGCGCGCCTCGTCAGATATCGATTGTCTGCCTGTTCTGTCACCATGCCGTAAAGCCTCCATCCACAACGACATTCGAACCTGTCATATAGGACGAGGCATCGGATGCCAGAAACTGTATCACGCCATTATATTCATCGATCTCTGCTTGTCGGTTCATCGGAACGCGTTCGAGAAACGCATCCACAAATTCCTTGTCAAAGTTTGCGGTTTTCACGCCACCGAACGAAATCAGGTTTACTCGGACATTTTTGGTTCCCCAATAGGTGCCAAGATAGCGGGTCAAGTTGACAAGACCGGATTTGGAAGCCGCATAGGAGACGGCCTTGATGAACGGCTCGCCATCTCGTGCTTCGCGATATGCATAGAGCGCCTGATTGGGCGACACGATGCCGTAGATCGAACCGACATTGATGATGCTGCCGCGTCTGGCGTCGGCCATCTTCGAGCCGATGACCTGACAGCACAGCATCACACCCGTCAGATTGGTCTCGATGATCTCGTTCCAGTATTTCTGCGGGTAAATTTCAAAAGGGCTGTTCTGGTCGGCAGAGCCAGACGGCTTTGAATCAATGCCAGCATTATTGACCAGAATATGCGGCACACCCCAATCGGCGATGAGCTGTTCGGTTGCCTGCTCAAGGCTGGCCTTGTCCGTAACACTCGCGACATAAACGCGAATGTTCTTCGTCAAGCCCGGAAACTTCGCTTCGAGATCGGCAGCGTCGATTGCCCGGCGGCTGAAGATCGCCACCTTGGCGCCAGCTTCGGCAAGCGACTTGCTGAACTGGGTTCCGAGCTGCCCCAACCCGCCTGTTACAATGGCGATCTTGTCTCTCACACTGAACTTGTCTGTCATAATTTCATTCCTGCACCTTAGAGCTCGTTTCGATCTGACCGGATCAGATCGGCGCTCTAAATGTTTGTTTTAACGCGCATCTTTTCCGAAAGCTGTTTCATGCTTTTCGGGATGCGCTCCAATCTGCTGGCTTCGGGGTCGTCCAAGTTCTCAAGAGCAAGGTTCCGTTCCATCAGTATTCAGACCAGCACTGTGGCGGGTTGTGTCTTTCACAGCCCCGCCACGGCAGTTGTGTCACGACCGAGGCAAGTCACTGGCCAGCAGTTTCTGCGGGTCCAGACGAGCGCCGTGATATTTTTCGTAAATGTCGATCAGCTTGCCGTTGTCGAGATTGGTCTTGATCCACGCGTCGATCCATTCCTTGAGCTTCGGCTCGTTCTTGCGGAGTGCAATACCCAGCGGGTAAGCCTTGGCGACAAACTTTTCTTCGAGGTCGAGCTTGGGGTTGGCCTTGATCAATTCCGTCAGAAGCGGGCGGGACGTTGCATAAATTGCAATCTGGCCGCTGGTGACTGCCGCACTCGATGTTGGATCATCCTCAAACCGCACGATCTGCACGCCGGCAACATCCGCCGTCTTTTCCGTCAGATTGGTGTCGTTGACCGTACCGCGCGTGACCGCAACCGATGCATCGGTTAGATCCGCATAGGATTTCACTTTTGCTTCTTTGGGTGCTGCAACGACAATTGCGGTTTCAGCATAGGGAATGCTGAAATCAACAACCTCCAGCCGCTCCTTTGTTATTGAAAGCGTGGACACCGCCAAATCAGCCTTGCCGGAGACAAGAAACGGAATGCGACCCGAGGTTGGAACCGTCAGGAACTCCACATCCACGCCCAGGTCCTTGGCCAACAGCTTCGCTGTTTCGACTTCCGAGCCGGTCGGCTGGAACTGTGCATCGCGCATCGCATAGGGCGGGTTGCCAAGATCAATGGCGACCTGCAGTTTGCCTTTCTGGCGGATCGTATCCAGTTGATCGGCAAAAGAGGTCTGGGGCATCATGGCCGCCATACCGATGCCAAGTCCCATTATTGCCAGAAATCTTCTCTTGTTCAGAATAGTCATATTTCCTCCTCCTGTTGTTGATGATGTCGCTCCTCATCGACACCACATGCTTATGATCGGATTTTCAGTGATGCGCGCCAACGAAGCTGCGCAATTCAGGTGTTTGCGGATTTGCCAAAATTGTCGGCTCGCCCTGTTCGCAAATCTGGCCCTGATGCATGAAGACAATTCTGTCTGCCACGCGCAGGGCAAAATCCATTTCGTGGGTGACGAGCAGCATCGTCATGCCACCCCGCGCCAGATCTTCGATGACCTTCAGCACTTCTCCGGTCAGTTCAGGGTCCAGCGCCGAAGTGACCTCGTCGAACAGCATGACCTTCGGCTTCATCGCGAGTGATCGGGCAATGGCTACACGTTGCTGTTGTCCGCCGGACAATTGCTCGGGATAGGAATCTATCTTTTCCGCCAGTCCAACCTGCCGCAAAACCGTCTCGGCTATTTCGCGCGCGGCGGGTCTTGTCAGTTTCTTGACCCAGCGCAGCGCCAGAGTGATATTTTGTTCAACCGTCAGATGCGGGAAGAGGTTGTAGCTTTGAAAGACAATGCCAACATCCTGTCGGAGCGCGCGCAGATTGATATTGGGATCACTGACACGATGATCGCAAACCCAGATATCCCCGCTGTTGACGGTTTCGAGCCGGTCGACACAGCGAAGCGCTGTGCTTTTGCCGGAACCGCTTCGTCCGATCAGAGCAACAACCTGTCCCTTCTCAATTTCGAGATTGATACCTCTGAGCACCGGCAGCGAGCCATAGCTTTTATGAACGTCAACAAACTTAACGACGGCTGACACTGTACATCCTCTCGAATTTCCGGCTGGCCGCTGAGAGCGGGAAGCAAATGCAAAAGTAGAAGAATGCGATCACGAGATAGGTCGTGAAGGGCTGGAACGTCGAAGCGTTGATTTCCTTGCCAATATAGGTCATCTCGGCCATGCCGATGATCGATGCGAGCGACGTGTTCTTGACGATCTGGACCATGAAGCCGACTGTTGGCGGCGTTGCGATGCGAATAGCCTGGGGCATGATGACGAGGAACAACCCCTGCAATCCAGTCAAGGCCAGACAATCGGATGCTTCCCACTGCGTGCGTGGCACGGATTGCAGACTACCTCGCCAGATGGCGCCAAGGAAGGCGCTCGCGAAGATCGTCATCGCAACGCTGGCCGCAAAAAGTGACGAAACTTCAATGCCGAAGACCGGCAAACCGAAGTAAACGATGAACATCAGGATCAGAACCGGTGTGCCCTGCACCAGAACGGTATAACCATCGACCAGAGCAACCAAAGCCTTGTTCTTTGCTATTCCAGCCAGCGCCACGGCAAAGCCAAGCAGGCCGCCGAATATGAAGGCGATGATCGAAAGCAGAACTGTCCAGACCAAGCCTTGAAGCAGAACTTCGATGTGAATCCAGGAGAAATTCGTAAACATCCCGACCTCCTAAAGATTGGTGCCAAGACGGCGTTTGCGTGGAAACAACGCCAACCCCAGAAGCTTGAACAGTCCCCGCATCAATAGGGAAAGAACGAGATAAATCACCAGAATGACGAGATAGACTTCGAAAGAACGAAAGGTCATCGACTGGATTCTGGACGCAGCTCCGGTCAGCTCTTCAGCCGATATCTGCGATGCAACACTTGTTGCCAGCATCAACAGCACATACTGACTGACGAGAGCGGGATAAACCTTCTCAAGTGCTGGCGGCAGCATAATCCCTGCAAGCATTTGCAGCCGGGACAGTCCCAGTGTGTCAGCAGCTTCCAGCTGGCCGGGGTGAATGGCCTGCAAGCCCGCGCGAATGATCTCGCTGGAGTAAGCGCCAACATTGATGGTCAGGCCGATTAGCGCCGAGGTCTGGGCGGAAAATTTGACGCCCATGGAAGACAGTCCGAAATAGACCAGAAACAGCTGCACGAGCAGAGGTGTATTGCGGATCGCCTCGACATAGATCGCCACGAGAATGCGCAGGAACTTGTATTTGCTGATGCTGGCAACCGCACAGATCGTGCCCAGCACGAAGCCCAGCGCCGTGACAATCAGGGACATTTGGATCGTCGCCAAAGTACCTTTGAGCAGCAGCGGCCAATACTGGCTGAGGAAGCTGAAACTGAACTCGTAGCTCATAGAGACTTCACCAGTTCAGGCGAAGAACCCTGCAAGGCAGAAGTCAGTTTCTGTTCCACGCCCAACCACAGACAGGCAGATGCTCCGCCTGAAACACAGCCGCACGCGATCATACAATCGAAGATTGCAGTGTACAATCCAGTCACAAATATTTCCTCCCAAGCTCGATGTGCTCCACCCTCACAAGGGTCTCCTCGAAGCGACATCTGCTCAATTTTAACTAAGCTAATTCCAACTTATGACATATGTCAAGATTGTGGGTGGATTTCTTTGCTATGGGGATGAAACTTACGTTTTCACCCGAAACTTGTTCCGCTTTTGGTCGAGTAATCGCCGTGTGCGCAATAGGCAGACGGTACAAAAACAAACAAACGGGCAATAACCGGTTGGCTTACTTTGCTAACAACTCATTGAAATATTTTAGTAATGGCGTATCCGCCATCAATCACAACGGCTTCGGACGAAAAAGAATATCGCCCGTTATCCGTTCACTCCCATTTAAGCAAGTGCGGCACTCAAATCATGGGAGAGATCATTGATTTCCCGCAGGTCGAGCTCGGATTCCACATGTTCAAGGTGGTGTGCCATCAGATCGGCGGCCTTTGTGACGTCGCCATGCAGAATCGCTTCTACAATCTCCGCGTGTTCATCAGGCCCGCAGTTGAAGCGGTTGGTATTGCGGTAGACAGCCGTGATGAGAGAGGTGCGCGAAATGAGATCGCGCATCGTTGTGAACAGAAAATCAGACCCCGTCAATTCGGCCAGCAGCAGATGAAAACCACCTGACAGCTTGATAATATCGGTCGTGACATTGTTCTTGTTGGCGACACGTTCTTTCGCAACATGTTCGCGCAAAATCTTGATCTTGTCCTTTGACGGAGAACGCCCAAGGCGCTCGACCACACAACGCTCAACAGTCCGGCGTACGAAGAACACATCCCGCGCTTCTTCCACGGTCGGCTTGCAAACAAAAGCGCCGCGATTGGGAATAATCGTGACAAGCCCTTCCCGTTCAAGCGCGGCAAGCGCCTGACGGATACGCGCACGGCTGACGTGAAAAATCGTCGCCATCTGCTCTTCTTTAAGCTGCACCCCCGGACGCAGACGGCGCTCGGCAATGGATAGCCATACTTTCTCAACAATCTGCTGCGTCGAGACACCTGTCTGATCAGTCATGGTCTTGCTCCCGTTCCGATTCAGGAAGCGTGATGCGACCGAAAAAGTCAACTATTGCAACCGCAAAGCGCCTACAAAATTGTCAACAATACATCGTGATGCTTCTATTTCAGGCACATATTCCGCAGATGGCGTTCGTATTGCCCGTCTTCACACGCGGATAGTCATAGGTGTTCACCTTCGAAGTCGCGTAGCCCGCTCCGACCAAAGCTTCGGCAAGCTTCACCGCCGCCGCAACGCCGTCGATCACCGGAACGCCCGTTGCATCCCGCAACCGGTCGCACAAGGACGTCATGCCCGCGCAGCCGAGAATGATCGCCTCCGCCCGATCTTCGCGTTTGGCGAGTTCGATCTCGTTGATCAAAAGCCGTTCTGCTTCCGCAGGATCATCTTCCAAGCCGAGTACCGGCAAATTGATCGCACGCACTTTTCTGCAATGACGATCTGCGCCGTAATCACTGACCAGATCTTCGATGATCGGAACCGACCGCGGCAAGGTCGTGATAATTGAAAAGCGCCGGCTGATCGTCATAGCCACCTGTACCGCCGCCTGACAAATACCCAGTACCGGACCCTTCGCGATCTCTCGCGCCGCATGCAGGCCGGGATCGTCAAAGCAGGCGATCACATAGGCGTCCACACCTTGCGCTTCACCTTTTCGGATTTCCGCAAGCATGCCCGGCACAGCCAGTGCTTCGTCGGTTCCGCCTTCAATGCTGACAGGCGTGTCGGCAGGATTTGAGGCTGAGACCGTGGTGCTGCTGTGTTTGACGAGCAGAGCACTATCAAGAGCTTGCTCTGTCATAGACGTTGTTGAGTTAGGATTGATCAGATGAATGTGCATGGTAAAAATTCTCGAAGAACCGTCGTTCTGGCCTAGTTTTCCGGCTTCACGAAATCGGCGATGGGCGGTGCCTTCAAAACGAACTGACGATCTGAAGTGATGTAATTGTCGGCGTGAAGCCGGGCAATCGGTTGATAGAATTCGGGATCGACGTAGTGGCCGTCGGCATCCAGACAATTGCGACGAACGTGCATATGCACCACCTCACCCAGGATAAGCGCGCGACGCGGATAATCGATCACACGTTCGACACGGCACTCGAAGGTGCAAGGTGCCTGCTCAGCAAAAGAGACATCGATTTTCTGGCAGGGTGTCGCTGACAGCCCCGCCATCTCAAGCTCATCGACCTCGCTGTCGAAACCCAATCCGCAGATCAGCATCTGTTCCGACAATGCCATGTCGATCATGCTGATTGCGAACTCGCCAGTGCGACGGATATTCGCCAGCGTGTCCTTCTCCTCACCGGAAAGACGTGGTTGAATGCCCAGAACGACAATGGCCGGGTCGTGCGAAAACACGTTGAAGAAACTCATCGGCGCGGCATTGCTATGGCCTGCTGGTGAACGGGTTGTCACAAGTGCTATCGGTCGTGGACCGATGAAATTCGTCAGAAGCCTGTAACGGCTTTGAGGGTCCAACTCTTCAAAATCGAATTCCATCACGTCCCCAGAACCTGATTTATTATCTACAATAATATTTCATATTGTCGACAATTTAACAACCCGCTTTAATCCCGACTGGAGCACTTATCCGCAGATCTCGGCACCTGCTTTAAACGTGCAACAGTAGCCCAATGCGGTGCCTGAACACCCTACCTATATCAGGCAGCTGCTGCGGCCTCTTCCACCAGATGACAGGCGACGCGTGTGCCATTCGACAAAGTCTGCATCTTCGGCGCTTCTTGCGCACAGCGCGCCACCGCAAACGGACACCGCGGATGGAATGTGCAACCCGAAGGCGGTTTCAGCGGGCTTGGAACTTCACCGCTTGCCAGTGTGCGGTTGCGATTGGGAGATTCAATGTTGGGGATCGTCTGCAACAAAAGCTGCGTATAGGGATGACGCGGCTGCGCGAAGAGTTCTTCCGTATTGCCCTCTTCAACAATCCGCCCCAGATACATGACCGCGATGCGATCGGACATGTGGCGAACGACGCTCATATCATGGCTGATGAAGAGGTAGGTCAGGCCCAGCTCATCCTGCAAGCGGCGCATAAGATTGAGCACCTGCGCCTGCACCGAAACGTCCAGCGCCGAAGTCGGCTCGTCGCAAACAAGAAACTCAGGCTCGCTCGCCAAGGCACGCGCAATTGAAATGCGCTGCCGTTGCCCACCGGAAAACTCATGCGGAAACTTTTCGCCGTCGGAGGGTGAAAGCCCGACAGTACGCAGAAGTTCCTCCACGCGCTCGGTGACTTCCGCCGCTGTTTTGCGCAGTTTCAATTCCCGCAATGGTTCAGCGATGATGTTCTTGACGCGCCAACGAGGATTGAGCGAGGCATAAGGGTCCTGAAATATCATCTGCGCCGTCAATGGCGCACCACTTTTGCCGGGCGCAAACCGCATTTGGCCGCTTGTCGCACCATGCAATCCGGTGACCAGTCGGGCCACGGTTGACTTTCCGCATCCACTTTCACCAACGATGCTCAGACAACCACCTGCTGGCACCGTAAAGCTGATATCGTTGACAGCCTGGAGGTACTGACGCGGCTTGCGCTCTATCACTCTGTTGAGCCATGGAGCAGAGACATCAAATGTCTTGACCAGACGCTCGACGGTCAAAGCCGCAGTTTCTTTCGACGAGTTCGTCATACGCTGCCTCCTGCGTTGAGCCAACAAGCGCTAGCGCCAAGGTTGGGGTTTTGACTGATAAGGTTGAGTTCGGGGCGCTCCTCAAGACAGCGTGGCACCGCCACCTTGCAACGCGGATTGAAAGCGCAGCCCTTGGGAATAGCGTCAAGACGCGGCATTGAGCCATCGATCTGATTCAGCTTGTCCACGCGCGCACCAAGCGACGGGATCGAGGCCATCAAGCCCTGTGTATAGGGGTGACGCGGCTTATGCAGAACCTGTTCGACAGGCCCGATCTCAATCAGTCGCCCCGCATACATTACGGCAATGCGATCAGCGGCTTCGGCAATCACGCCCATATCGTGCGTAACGAGCATAACGGCGGTTTGCTTTTCCTTGCAGAGTTTCCGCAGGAGCGAAATGATCTGTGCCTGGATCGATACGTCCAGCGCCGTCGTCGGTTCATCGGCAATGACGAGCTTAGGGGAAGCGGCAAGTGCAAGTGCAATTACCACGCGCTGCCGCATACCGCCCGAGAACTGATGCGGATACTGGTTGACGCGGTCCTCCGGCGAAGGAATGCCAACATCGCGCAACAACTGGATAGCCCGTTCACGCGCCTGAGCTTTGCCAAGACCAAGATGCCGCCGGATCGTTTCGACAAGCTGCGCGCCCACCGTGAACAGCGGATTGAGCGAGGTGAGCGGATCCTGAAAGATCGCGCCGATTTCACGTCCGCGAATTTTCTCCATGGCGCGGTCATCCAGTGTGTCTATCCGGCGCTTGCCAAGCCACACTTCACCGTCGGCGATATGCCCCGGCGCTTCCAGCAGGCCCTGAATGGCCAGACCGGTCATCGACTTGCCAGCACCGGATTCACCCACAACACCAAGGATTTCACCGGGCCGGATCGACAGGCTGACATCTGACAGAGCGGTAACCGTGCCATGACGCCCTGGAAAATCCACGCGCAGATTGCGCACTTCAATGACTGGTTCTTGCATGTCATGCATTGAAGTCACCTTCTATCGGATAGCTGGAAGGGAAGATTTCCGCGACAGGAGGATGGTTCCAGCTGCGCTCGGGATATTTGGCGATAAGTCCGTCGAACTGGGCCTGTGCCTGACGACGAGCTTGTTCCATATCCAACCCCGCAAGCTTTCGATTAATCATGGAAGCGCGGCCATCGACAAAGACCGCACGCGTGATCTTGCCCGAACCGCCTGTGACAATGGTCGTGATGGGGTCAACTGTCGCGGCCATGATGGTATCGTCGAGATCGAAGATCGCTATATCCGCTCTCGCACCCGGTGAGAGGTGACCGAGATCACCGCGTCCGAGTGCTTTTGCGCCACCAATGGTCGCGGCGTCAAAAAGATCGGCTGACCGCAAACGATCCGGCGCACCATCGGCGATGCGGCCAGCGATAAGGCCCGTCAGCAAATTCATGAGCATATCTGGCGGCGTGGTATCTGTGCCCATGGCAATATTGATCCCCCGCTTGCGGCAAGCGGAGAAGGATTTGAGGATCGAACCGCTGCGTGCCGATACCAGCGGACAATGCACAATGGAAACGCCATTGGCCGCATAGAGGCCCAGATCTTCATCCGTTGCGTTCGTCGCGTGAGGTGCAATCATCCGCTCGCTGAGCAGACCATGTTTCGCAAGCCAGACCGGAGCAGTCGAGCCATGCAGCATCCGCACAGTATCGACTTCCATCGTGCCTTGAGCCATATGGAGACGGAACTTGCAGCCAAGATCGCGCGCCGCTGCATCAGTGCGTTGCAACAATCCAAGTGTCGAAGTCTCGACTCGATCCGGGGCTAACATACCGCGCACCAGATCGCCGTGACGCCCATTCTGGCGCTCGATATAGGCAATGGCGTCTTTCAGCCCCTGAAAACCACGCTCTTCGTCGAAAACCGGAATAATCTTTCCCGGTTCTTCCAGAACCATACCGCCGGAACGGTAAGCAGGGCTGAGGTAAACGCGTAGCCCCAGTTCACCAGCCGCCTCGGCAGCAGCATCGAACTCGGCAACTGTTTCGCCCCATTCTCGATAGAATAGAGAGGCGATGGGTGCTGCCGTGGTGATCCCGTTCAACAGGAGTTGGCCGAACGCAAAGCGCTTTTGAAAAGCCAGCTCGTCCTGACTGTACATCTCATAAGGGCCAGCCTCGACATAAGACCGTGGCCAGACGCGACCCTTGGCCCAACCGGGATGGTTGTCTATGCCAAGAATGGTGGTGTCGAGGTCCGACAAGGCATCAAGATCAATGAGACCCGGCGAGATTAGCGCATTGCCGAAATCGATGCGGCGCGCCAGTTCTCCGGTGAAGCCATGTCCAACAAAGACAATCTCGCCGTGTTCAAAAACGACTTCACCATTGCGCAAAAGCGTATGGCCGCCATCCTTGTGCCCAACCACCCAACTGGCAGTAATCAGAGTCCGTCCATCAGGTCGCTGACCGAGGGTTAATGTGTCCATAGCGTTGTTCATCACGGCATCTCCACCACAGCAACGCCGTTGCGTGCAGTGACGCGACCGTTTTTGACCACCAGAGGGCGCGGCGCGATATCCACCACGGCATGGGCCAGTGTTTCACCCGTCAAAAGGGTGAAGTCGGCATTGCAGCCCACATCGAGACCATAGTTTTCAAGACGCATCACATCCGCGCCGCCTTGAGAGACGATGTACAGGAGATGTTCCAGATCATGGTCCGAGCGGACGCCGTTTTTCATGCCAATGATCTTGGCACGGTCTAGCATATCCGGCTGGCCCCAAGGTCCCCAGGTGTCGCGAATGCCATCACAACCACCACCAATGCGCACGCCCGCTTCCTTCAGGCGCTTGATCGACGGCACCGTGGCCGATGGCGCGCCGGTCGTCAGAATTGCGACATCCAGAGCCGCGATCTGTTCGATCAACTGGCCGACGCGCAAATAATCATTCATGCCGAGCGCGAAAGCATGGCTGATCGCCACCTTCCCTCCCATACCGTTGGCGCGAATGCGCTCAAAGATGAGTTCCATCGTGAACGCGCCAAGATCGCCGGTCTCATGCAGATGAATATCAATCGGTACGCCGTGCTTGAGTGCGAGCGCGAACAGAATATCGAGCTGACCCTTTGGGTCGCGATCAATACCGCATGGATCAATACCACCCAGAACTTCACAACCCTGACGCAAGGCCTCATCGAGCAATTCTTCCGTACCAGGCATGACCATCAGACCCGACTGCGGGAATGCAACGATCTCGATATCGATGATGCCTTTCAGCTTCTCGCGTGTTGCCCAGACGCCTTCGACCAATGACAATCCATGAGTGGGGTCGATATCGACATGGCTGCGGATATGCGTTGCGCCATGGGCAGCAAGACCGATGGCATGACGCATCGACTGGCGATGCGGATCAAGGCCGATTTCCAGCCGGTGCTCGCGCTCGAAATCAATACGTTCACGCAGAATCGCGGCACGATTATTGACATGCCAGGGCATGCCCCAGGTCGTCTTGTCGAGATGCGTATGCGCATCAATCAGGCCGGGCGCCATGATTGCATTACCACCATCTTCGATGGCCATGCCCGGCTCTGCCTCGAACCGTCCGAAACCCGCAATCTTCCCATCCTTGATCAAAACATCGCACGTATCGCCAGCCATAGGGCGCACATTGCGGAGCAAAAGATTGTTCATCAATATTACCTCAGTTTCGGATTGAGAGCATCGCGCAGCCAGTCGCCAAGCATATTGACGGCCACGACCAGCAGGCAGAGCTGAATGACGGGGAAGAGCACGATCCACCAGGAACCGGAAAACAGGAACTGGTTGCCGATACGGATCAGTGTCCCGAGAGAAGGCTGGCTCGGCGGCATGCCGATGCCGAGGAAGGACAGCGTGGCTTCGGTAAGAATGGCCATGCCGAAATTAAGCGTGGCCGCCACCATGATTGGGGTCAGCGTGTTCGGCAGGATATGCCGCGCCATAATGCGGCGCGCTGGAACGCCGATCAGACGGGCGGCGGATACATAATCCTTGCCGGTTTCAACGATGGCCTGAGCGCGGACAGTACGGGCATATTGCACCCATGCGGAGAGCGCGATGGCCAGAATGAGAACCGCGGATGCTCCGACCTCGCGCAGGCTGACAGGCAACATCTGTCGCACGACGGTTGAAACCAGAATGGCGACTAGAATGGTCGGGATCGACAGCGTGATATCGCCGATGCGCATCAGTAGATTGTCGATAAAACCGCCGAAATAACCTGAGACCAAACCGGCACTCATGCCGATGATCAAGGAAAGCACAACGGAAGCGATGCCGATAACGATGGAAATGCGCGTGCCATAAAGAATGGCTGACAGCATATCGCGCCCTTGCGTGTCGGTGCCCAGCAGGAAGGGCCATTCGCCGCCGTCTTCCCAGATAGGCGGCAGCTCTGCTTTCCACATATCGAGTGCAGCGCCATCATAGGGGTTTTGCGGTGCAATGAGGGGTGCAAACAATGCCGTCAAGATCAGGATTGCGAGCAGTGCTGCGCTGATCATTGCGGTCTTGCTGTGTGTGAACGACCACCACAAGTCGCTTTTACGAATCCGCTGTACAACCGACGGGCGGGAGATGGTAGTGGTTTGCGTGGTTGGGGTGCTCATCGGCTTTGACTCCACAATCGGTTCCATGGGCAACTCAACGCGCCGTGCGCAGGCGTGGATCAATCACCGCATAGGCAATGTCCACGAAAGTGTTGAGTACAACGAAGATGAAGGAAATGATGCAGAGATAGGCTGCCATGACCGGGATATCGAGGAAGGTAACGGCCTGAATGAACAACATGCCCATGCCCGGCCATTGAAACACGGTTTCGGTGATCAGCGCGAAGGCGATCAGCGAACCGACATTCATCGCTGTCATCGTCACAACCGGCATAAGGCAGTTGCGAAGCGCATGACGGAAATAGATACGCCAGCGCGGAATACCGCGGGCACGGGCGAATTTCACGTAGTCCGAACGTAGCACTTCCAACATTTCTGCGCGAACCAGACGCATGACAAGCGTGACTTGATAAAGCGAGAGCGCAATGGCCGGTAGCAAAATCGCGATACGACCGGAATGCGTCAACAATCCCGTGGACCACCAGCCAAGCTGTACGACATCACCCCGTCCGAATGCCGGGAACCAGCCAAGCGTGACCGAAAAAACCAGAATGAGCAGTATACCGACCACAAAACTTGGCAGCGAAACACCGACAATGGAGAGAAACTGCAATCCCTCCGTATACCATTTGCCACGTTTAATTGCTGTTAGTACGCCAAGGGGAAGGCCAAGCAACAACGAGATCAAGGTGGCCACCAGCACCAGTTCCAGTGTTGCCGGAAACCGCTCGGCGATAAGGCCAAGCACATCCTGACCATTGCGATAGGAAATGCCGAAATTGCCCTGAGCGGCGTTCACCACGAACCGGGTATATTGTGTCATCAGGCCATCGTTAAGCCCCAGACGCTCACGCAGATTATCGCGGTCGGCCTGTGTCATCTGTTCGTTGGCCATCATCTCGACGGGGTCGCCCGCCAGACGAAAGATCAAAAAGGCCAGCAAGGCAACAGCCAGCATGACCATGATGGCATTGGCCAGACGCTTGATGATAAAAACCAGCATGTGAATTCCTTGGGAACAGGACGCTCCGGAACGGCGTGCCCCGGAGCGTCTTGATGAGACTATTCGGCAAAATGCGTCAGCCAGTGACGCGGCTTGTTGTCTGGCAACTGGACGATATGATCAATCTTATTCGACATGACCCACGCCATCGGCTGTTGATGCAGCGGCAACATGACGATCTCGTCCTTGACCATTTGCAAGGCCTTTGTCTGCAACGCTAGCCGCTTGCTGCGATCCATCTCCGTGGATGCCTCAATGATCAGCTTGTCGATTTCCGGATAGCTCCAGCCACCCCAGTTGAAAACACCAGCATTGTCTGTCTTGGTTTCAATCATTTGCAACAGAATGGAATAGCTGTCGAGCATGGGCTCTGTCGCCCAGCCTATGATATAGACATCGGCCTTGCCGCCCGTGCGTTTCGGTGCCTGCGCAGCCGTTGGTGCAATATCAAGCTGCGGCTTGAAACCGCCCCGGCTCAGCATGTTCACGAGCCCCTGGCACAGTTCTTCCTCGTTCACATAGGCATCAGTTGTACAAACCAGTGTGAACGGAAAATCCGTGGCGCCAGCCTCGGCCAGAAGCTTCTTGGACAAGGCCGGATCATAGGCCAGAGTGGTATCCAGTTCCGGCGTGTAGCCCGGAATTTCCGGCGCAACCACCGCACCTGCCGTGCGCGACTTGCCGCGCATGATGCGCTTCTGTATCAAATCACGATCAAGCGCATGTGCGAAAGCCTGACGCACACGCAAATCGTTGAATTTATTTTCCGATCCATTATCGAGCTTCGGCTTGCGATTGAAACCCATCATGACTGTACGCAAATCGGTACGTTCCATGACCTTCAGGTCAGGCTGTGCCTGAAGGCGCGGCAAATCCTGCGATGGCGCACTTTCCGTAAAATTGACTTCTCCAGAGAGGAGCGCCGCCACGCGTGTCGCAGCCGAAGTGATCGGATTGAACTCGATGCGGTCGATGTTTGATTTCGACGTTTTGTCCCACCAGTCCGGGTTCTTAACCAGAATGGTTTTGGAATCCGGTACGCGGCTTTCCAGCTTGAACGGACCCGTACCATTGGTGTGGTAGGTTGCATAACCTTCAATCTTGGCACCAACGTCAGTCGGCTTTTCCGAATTATTGGTCTTCAGCCAGCCCGCATCGAAGATGTGAATATTGGTGAGGTCGTTGAGGAGCAGCGGATAAGGGCCGCTCAACTCGATATCGATTGTGTAGTCGTCCACTTTCTTTGAGGACTTGTAGGCAGGCAAATTACCACGCAGCGGCGAAACCGGATCGCTCACGCGCTTCAACGAAGCGAGCACATCGTCGGCATTGAAATCAGCGCCATCATGAAACTTGACGCCCTTGCGCAGATGAAAGCGCCAAACCGTCTCGGAAACATTTTCCCAGGATTCAGCAAGGGCAGGCTCGATCTTCAGCTCGGCGTCGTAGCGCACGAGGCCTTCATAGATGTGATTGAGGAAGGACAGTGTATAGCTGTCGCCATAAGAATAGGGATCAAGCGAATAGATATCGCGCGCAGCGCCCCATTTGAGCGTTTCGGCGTGGCCAGCCAAAGTCAGCCCAGCCAGCATTGTGGCCGCGAGGCCAAGTTTTCTTAACATAGATTTTGCTCCGCTTCTGGAAATTTGCGCCTCCTTTTTTGGAGGTCTGTTTTCATGCATCGCCGCATCCGTTTCGGTGCTGCGTTTCAGTGTCTGCTCACGCCATGCAGGCGGGTAATACTGATTTCTCCTTTTTTGGGGTGACCTGCCTCCCAGATCACGAAATGGAGTATTGCCAGTCGATATAAGGTTGTCAACGTAATTGTAGACAATTTTCTGGGTTTCAATAACCTATTTGTCGACAACTATGCTCTACAATTGGTCAGGCGCTGCCACATTTCTGAGCAGCAATCAAAGTGCGGCTTTTGAATGAGTGTTGTCGCATCACCAGATTGTGCACCACATAAAAAAAGCGCCTCACCAAGGTGAAGCGCTTTTCGGTTTTCGCTTTGCTGGCCTTACTCGGCCATTTGCGTGTGCCAATGACGCGGCTTGTTATCGGCCCGGAAATCCACGCTCTTGACCTTGTCCAGCATGCCCCAAGCGATAGGCTGCTGATGAAGCGGGATCAGAATAGCCTTGTCCTTGGCAACTTTCAGCGCCTGTTCTTCCAGCGCCAAGCGCTTCGCCGTATCCGGCTCCTGCGCCGCTTTTTTCATCAGCTCATCGAGTTCAGGATAAGACCAGCCACCATAGTTGGATACGCCGGTCGAACCGCTGCGTGTGGAAAGCACCTGCGAAAGCAACGAATAGGCATCGAGCGTCGGCTCATTGGCCCAGCTCAGATTGAACATATCAGCCTTGCCATTGGTGCGCTTGGGCTGCTGAACGGCACGCGGCCCCATATCGATGGACGGTTCGAACCCGCCACGTTTCATCATATTGGCGATGCCCGAGCAGATATCTTCCTCGTTGATGCTCTCATCATTCATGCAAAGATAGTTGAAAGTCAGGCCTTTCTGACCAGCATCTTCAAGCAGCTTTTGTGCGAGCTTGGGATCGGCTGGCTGATAAGTGTCGAGCGCTTTCGAATAGCCTGCGATTTCCGGCGCAATCAGCGAACCGGAAGGACGCGCCAGACCGCGCATGATTTTCTTGTTGATGAGATCACGATCGATACTTGCCTCGACGGCCTGACGCACGCGGACATCGAGAAACGGGTTCGGACGCCCATCCTCAAGCTTCTCCTTGCCGTTAAAGCCGATAAACACCGTGCGCAGCTCGGTGCGTTTGTCGACCTTGATGCCCGGCGTCGATTCCAGACGCGGAATATCCTGAATGGGTGCTGAATCGACCAGGTCAATTTCATTAGAGAGAAGCGCCGCAACGCGTGTTGCAGCCGAAGAAATCGGAATGTATTCGATGCGATCCAGATTGTGCTTTTTCTGGTCCCACCATTGATCATTGACGATCAGAACCGTCTTTGAATCAGGTACACGGCTGTCGAGCTTGAACGGGCCCGTGCCGTTGGTGTTATGCGTAGCATAATTCTCGGTCTTGGACGCGATATCGGTCGGCTTTTCGGCGTCATTTTCCTTCAGCCACTTCGCGTTGAACATGAAAATATTGGTCATGTCATTGAGGAACAGCGCCGACGGTGCCGAAACCTCGATATCCACCGTGGAATCGTCCACTTTCTTGACACCAACATACAGCGGAATATTGCCGCGCAGAGGTGATGTCGGGTCGGAGACACGGTTCATCGAGGCCACAACGTCATCAGCCGTAAAATCTGCGCCGTTGTGGAACTTCACGCCCTTGCGAAGGGTAAAACGCCAGAACTTGTTATCGACCAGCTTCCATTCGGTAGCCAGCGCAGGCTCGATCTCGAAGTTCGGGCCGTAACGGATCAGACCTTCGTAAATGTGGTTCAGGAAAGCCAGATTGGATGTGGACGGAACAGAATCTGGATCGAGCGAGTAGATATCCGCACGACTGCCCCAACGTAACGTAGCCGCGTCGGCAGAACTGGCCAGCGCCGGCGCCGCAATAGCAGCTGCCGTCAAGGCCGATATAAAAAACCTATTTAAACGCGACATGCTTTTCCCCTCATCTATAACGATAAGATTGTTGGACTGAATTTCGTCGCAGTATCTTAATCCATTCTTTTATTGTCAACGATATTGTCGCCAATTAAGTTCAAAAACATCGACACATCGATATGAGACCGCACAGTGTCAAACGCTGTCGTCTTGGACATAAAAAGGGGAAGATATGACTGGATTGCTGCTGCTTTACGGGACTGTCGTGACAGTCGATAAAACACGGCGGATCATCGAAGATGGAGCTGTAGCAATCGAGAACGACAGAATTGTCGATATTGGCACATCGCAGGACCTCGCTCCTCGCCATACTGACAAGAATGCAATCGACTGCCGTGGCAAGATGCTCATTCCGGGCCTCATCGACGCGCACGGCCACGCTGGTCACGCGCTGATACGCAGCATTGCCGCCGACACCAATTCACTCTGGATGCGGATCGTCACGCCAACCTATTATCATTATGTAACGCGCGATTACTGGTACGCAGATGGTCTCGTTTCCGGTCTGGAGCGACTGCGCGCAGGCGTAACAACCTCTGCCAGCATCATCACCTCCATGCCGCGCAGTGACGATCCGGTCTTTGCAGCCAATCACGCGCGCGCCTATGCGGAACTCGGTCTGCGCGAGATCATCTGCGTTGGCCCCGCTGGACTACCCTGGCCGCAATCGGTGACGCGATGGGAGAGCGGCAAGCCTGTGCGTCACACTGTTTCATTCGAAGAAATGATTGAGGGCGCTGAAGCAACCGTCGAAAGCCTTAACGGAACAGCCGAGGGCCGCATTAAGGTTTTTCTGACGCCTTTCACAATCGTCCCTTCGGTCGAGCCTTCTAACGCTTCCACACCGGATTTCGCGGTCAGTCTGACGCAGAACGACCGGATGCAAGCGCGTCGTATTCGCGAAACGGCACGCAAATGGGGTGTGCGCATCCATTCGGATGCCTTTGCCGGGCAAATTCGGATGGCTTATCAAGATAAGGAAAACACGCTGCTGGGTCCTGACGTGCATTTGCAGCACTGCTGGGGCATCTCTCATGAGGAAATTGATATCCTCGCCGAAACGGCCACCCACGTCACCCATGCGCCGCCCGGACGTTCCACGCCGATTATGCAGATGCTGGCGCGGGGCGTGCCTGTCGCTATTTCGTCCGATGGCGCAGCGCCGAGCCGCCATTTCGATATGCTGCAGGTCGCGCGGATCGCGCAATCGACCCAGCACATATTGCACAATCACGACCGATACCTTCTGCCGCCCGGCAAAGTGTTCGAGATGATCACCATCGACGCAGCGCGTGCGATTGGTATGGATCATGAGATCGGTTCTCTTGAAACTGGCAAGAAAGCGGATATCGCGGTCATCGATATGCGCAAACCGCATCTGACACCCAATTGGATGCCCGTCCATCGGCTGGTTCATCAGGTTCTTGGCAGCGATGTTGATACCGTCATCGTCGATGGCAAGATTATCATGCAGGACGGCGTGGTCCTAACTGCTGATATGCACGAGGCGCTTGCCTTCGGTGAAGCAGAGGCGCGTGCGCTGGTTGCCAGAGCCGGACTGGACGCCCATATGCACGATCCGGGCTGGGGTCAGTTGCAGCGCACTTTCGAACAACCGGTTGTACCGCCCTCACCGCCCGAATGTTGAAGGTAGCGACCTTAATCCGTCAGTCGATAGCGCTTACTGAATAGGTTTCAGCTATCCACAATATTACTCAACGGCGAGCCAAAAGCGCCGTTGAATCCGCGATAGCGCTGATGGCTGCGATTGAGATGTGCCTGCATCGCTTCACGTGCCTGCTCTGCATTTCCGGCGCTGATCGCTTCACAAATCGCGCGATGCTCGATGACCGTGTTCTGGATATAATCAGGCGTGATAAGTGAGGGGTTCAGATCCCGCGAAAATGCTGGCTGTGGCAGTATTTTCAGGCTCATGACGCTGAAAAACTCGATAAACGCCAGATTATTGGTTGCTTCCGATATGGACCGGTGGAAAATGAAGTCCAGTTCATCCAGCGCTTCTTCATTTTCAATAGAAGCCTCGAACTGCTTCAGCGCATCCCACATGTTTGCTTCCTGCGCCCATGACCGGCGCTGTGCGGCCAATCCGGCGGCATGGACTTCAAAAGCCATACGCAACTCAAGCAAATCCATAAATGGAAGCGAAAGCCGCGCCAACGGCTCCAGCATGGAATCGTCTGAAACGGGAGATGCTGCCTTTCCGGGATCGCGAATGAATATTCCGACCCCGTGCTTTGCTTCCAACAATCCGTCAGAGCGCAGAGCCGCCACAGCTTCCCGGATAACCGTGCGGCTGACACCAAGCTTGTCCCCAAGTTCGACAAGGGTCGGCAACTTGTCGCCGACCTGAAGCGTACCGTCACCGATCAGTGTCTTGAGGCTCTCAATCGTTCGCGCAGTCAGTGTTTTCAATATGAGGCTACCCCGGTGAAAATATCGTCTTTCCATGGTGATACGCGGTAAGCACGCTCAAGACAAGATACTATCATCATATCAGTGATAATATCACTTAAAATCACGCTTCGCTGTGCCACTCAATCTGGTGCCCCGTGGAGCGCCTAACAGGCACTATCGGAACAAAATGCCTCGACAAAAGTAGATACTCAGCCACTTAGGACAGCCCTCTGAATTCGTTCAAAGATTGGTCAACATGCTGTTTTCCATATCGTAATGTCCAGTATCAATCGCTTTTTTACCAAAATAGACGCCCGAGATTCATTCTTGACAAGTGATATTATTTCAGCAAACCTAACATCACAACAAGACGCCATGTGATATTATCACTACGCAGTTGCAGGTAGTTCCATGCTACAGCAATTGCAGAACAGGCGAACAAAAACAGGGGAATTCGAGATGGGAATCGTTTCTTCCAGACTGGCGGAGTTGGGCCTTGCCCTGCCCAGTGTGACGGCCCCGAGCGGAACCTATGTTCCGTTTCGGTTGAGTGGAAGCACACTCTACATTTCCGGACAGGTGCCGCGCGTCAATGGCGTTGACCGTTATCTGGGCGTCGTCGGCGACACTATGGATATAGCGGAGGCGTATCAGGCAGCGCGTGTCTGCGCGCTCAATCTTCTGGCACGCGCCTCAATGGCCGTTGATGGCGATCTCGACCGCATTTCGGCCTGTTTGCAGGTGCGCGGCTTTGTAAATGCCGTGCCCAGCTTCAAAGACCATCCCGCCGTTATCGATGGCGCCTCCGATCTTCTGGTCGAAATTCTAGGCGAGAAAGGGCGACATGCCCGCACGGCATTGGGAGTAGGCTCTCTGCCACGCGGATTTGCTGTCGAAGTCGACGCCATTTTCGAAGTTCAGCCCTGAGCGGGCAATTTCCGTTCTGCCTACACATATGAAGCGAGAGATAGATGTCTGAACAAGCCATCACGCTGAGCGCGGTCAATAAATGGTATGGCCAGCTTCACGTACTCAAGAATGTGGATCTACACGTGAAGCGGGGCGAACATATCGTTCTGTGCGGCCCTTCCGGTTCGGGTAAATCAACGCTTATTCGCTGTATCAATCATCTTGAAGAGATTCAGGACGGCACCATCGATGTGAATGGAACACGACTAGGCAACAAAGGGGCCAATGTCGATCATATCCGGCGCGACGTCGGTATGGTGTTTCAACAGTTCAACCTTTTCCCCCATATGACCGTACTCGAAAACTGTATGCTGGCGCCGCGCCGCGTACATAAAGCTTCAACAGCCGAGGCCAAAGAAAAGGCCATGCATTTTCTCAAGCGGGTGCATATCGCCGAACAGGCCAACAAATATCCAGCCCAGCTTTCCGGAGGTCAGCAGCAGCGTGTGGCCATTGCTCGCGCGCTTTGCATGGGGCCAAAGATCATGTTGTTCGATGAACCCACATCAGCGCTTGATCCTGAAATGGTGAAAGAAGTCCTCGATACCATGATCTCGCTTGCGGACGACGGTATCACGATGATCTGCGTAACACATGAAATGGGTTTTGCGCGCGCCGTTGCGCACCGTGTCATCTTCATGGATCGCGGGGAGATTATCGAAAGCGCCCCTCCTGCAGAGTTTTTCGGCAATCCCAAGCACGAACGCGCCAAGGCATTTCTGGGCCAGATCCTCAATCACTAACCACAAAGGGGAACCAGACGAAATAACGGGAGCTTGCCAATGCAATATAGTTTCGACATGGGGCCGGTTCTGGCGGCCTGGCCGCTGCTGCTAAGCGGCGCATTACAAACCCTAAAGATATCCTCCATCTCGATGGCGCTTGGTTTGATGCTCGGCATTGTCTTCATGTTGATGCGCATGAGCTCGATACGAACCGTATCCCGGGTGGCATTTGCCTATATCGAATTGATCCGCAACACGCCGTTTCTGGTGCAGGTATTTTTCATCTTCTTCGGAATGCCTTCCCTTGGCGTCACCTTGACAGCCACACAGGCGGCAATTCTCGCCATGACGCTCAATTGCGCAGCTTATGCTGCCGAAATCGTGCGCGGTGGGGTGGACTCCATCAAGAAGGGGCAGGTGGAAGCAGGACGGGCGCTTGGTCTTCACACACTTGACGTCTATCGCTTCATCATCTTTCGGCCAGCCATTCGCGCGGTTTACCCAGCGCTTTGCAGCCAGTTCATTTTGATGATGCTCAATTCCAGCCTGGTGGCTTCAGTTTCCGCGGAAGAACTCACCTATGTCGGTCAAATGATCGATTCCGAGACATTCCGCAGCTTCGAAGTCTATTTCGCACTCGGCGTTATCTATCTCGCGCTTTCGCAGTTCTTTTCCCTTGTTCTCCAACTCATTGGCAGAACTTACTTTTCCTATCCGACGAAGTGAGGCAGACCGATGATACGCAGTTTCGGCTTTGCAGAATTCCTGTTCATTCTTGAAGGGGCTCGCTGGACAGTAATCCTGTCACTCCTCGCTTTCGTCTTCGGTGGTGCCTGTGGTCTCATCGTGGCCCTTGGACGCACCAGCAACAAGAAATGGCTTCGCTATTTCATGGCGACATATATCCAGATCTTTCAGGGCACACCGCTGCTGATCCAGCTTTTCTTCGTCTATTTCGGCCTGCCGTTGCTCGGCATTCGTGTCGATGTCTGGGTCGCGCTGATCATCGGTCTTTCGCTCCATACCAGTGCATTTCTCGGTGAAATCTGGCGGGGCAGTATCGAGGCCGTATCGGCAGGGCAGGATGAAGCGGCCCGCGCGCTTGGTATCGGCTATATCCGCCGCATGTCGGATGTCGTGCTTCCCCAAGCCTTTCGCATCGGCCTGCCCGCAACGATTGGCTTCCTCGTCAATCTGATCAAGGGCACCGCCCTTGCGGCTCTGCTCGGCCTGACCGAACTCACACGCTCGGGTCAGCTGATGGCCAACATCACTTTCGAGCCACTCAAAGTCTACGGCGCTGTCGGTCTTGTCTACTTCGTGATCTGCATTCCGCTCACCTATTACAGCGCCCGGATTGAAAAGCGGATGAATGCATCCCGTTGAATAACAATAAAACAACCAGAGGTAAGAACATGTTCAATTCAAGTTTCGCTCGTTCCAAGGCTTCACTCGGCTTTGCGCTCGGCCTGCTCGCGTCCGTGTGCATCGCCACAGCAGCTGGCGCCGCTACGCCCGAGGAAATCAAGGCCAAGGGCACCGTTACCATCGGCGTGCAGATGGACCAGTTTCCATGGGGCTTTATCGATGAGAACGGCAAAAATGGAGGCTATGACGTCGATGTTGCTGACCTGATTGCCAAGGAACTGGGCGTTCAGATCAAGTTCGAGCGCATTACCGGTCAGAACCGTATTCCGCTTCTCACCAATGGCATGGTCGATTTTCTCGTTCCATCCATGACCATCACGCCAGAGCGCGCCAAGGTCATTCAATTCGCCATTCCCTATTCCTCCAATGACATCACTGTCTGGGGCAAGAACGACGTTGATATTAAGGGCAATGATGATCTGGGTAAATACATCATCGGCGTTAATCGCGGCAGCGTTTTCGAACCGGTCCTGAAAAAGGTCGCGCCCGCCAACACGCAGATCAAGCGCTTCGATGATGATGCGACTACCGTGCAGGCGCTCCTGTCGGGTCAGGTCGATGCCATTCTGGGCAGCGTGACCTATGGGCTGGTGATCGACAAAACTGGCAACAGCGGCAACTACGGTCGCAAATACAAAGTCGCTGACAATTTCCAGGCAATGGCGGTACGCAAGGGCGATCAGGAAATGCTCGACTATCTAAATGATTTTGTCACGCGCCATACGGCGGACGGTTCACTCGACGGTCTTTACAAAAAGTGGATCGGTGTGGATCGCGCAAAGCTGCCGACCACCCTTGATGGAGTGGACTTCACCGGCAAGAACTAACCACAGACTGACTGGTGAACGTCTGAACGTTCCGAGTTAGCCGAGGCACCGCAAACAACATTTATGAACCGGCAGGCACCACCTGTCGGTACGAGGAAACACGTGCATGAACCGTGGCCTTCCAGCCCGGCCCCGCACTTAACGCATAGAATCTGATCTTGGGAGTTAGGCAAGACATGACGATAGATGGCAAACTGATCAGGGTTGGCGTCGACATTGGCGGAACCTTCACCGATGTGGCGATGGAGGTTGGTTCGACACTGCACTCAACCAAGGTTCTGACCGATTACGCGTTTCCTGAAAATGCAATTGTCAAAGCCATTCGCGAGGTAGCGGAAAAGGCTGGGATAGCGCTGAACCAGATCGATACGGTGATCCATGGCACCACTCTTGCGACAAACGCTCTGATCGAGCGTCGCGGTGCAAAAACGGCGCTCGTCACGACCAAAGGCTTTCGCGACGTGATCGAAATGCGCACCGAAAGCCGCTTCGAGCAATATGATCTTGATATCGTCCTCCCGGTCCCGTTGGTCGACCGCAGCGACCGGTTCGTCCTTGATGAGCGCATGGGTGCAAGCGGCGAAGCGCTTAAGCCTCTGGATGAGAGCGAGATGGAAGCGCTTTGTGATCGCATCGTTGCGCAAGGCTATGAGAGTATCGCTGTCGGCTTCATCCACTCCTATCTCAATGGCGAACATGAGCGCCGTTTCCGCGACAGACTGCTGGCCAGAAAGCCTGATCTTTCCGTATCGATTTCGTCGGAAGTCTCGCCGCAGATGCGTGAGTTTCAACGCTTCAATACCGTCTGTGCCAATGCCTATGTCAAACCTTTGATGGCCTCTTACCTCAATCGTCTGGTAGGCCGTCTTCACGATGAAGGGCTTGTTGCACCGGTCTTTATGATCCACTCGGGCGGTGGCATTATCAGTGTCGACAGTGCCATTGAGTTTCCCGTTCGTCTGCTTGAATCCGGACCGGCGGGCGGCGCGATTTTCGCAGCCCATATCGCAGCCAATCACAAGCTTGATCAGGTCGTGTCCTACGATATGGGCGGCACTACCGCAAAAATCTGCCTGATTGAACAGCAGACGCCGAAAACGTCGAAGACCTTCGAAGTGGCGCGTACCTATCGCTTCAAGAAGGGCAGCGGCATGCCAATCTCTATCCCGGTCATCGAAATGGTTGAGATTGGCGCAGGCGGCGGTTCGATTGCAACCGTCGATTCCATGCGTCAGATCCGCGTCGGTCCTCATAGCGCAGGCTCCGAACCGGGACCGGCTTGCTACGACCGCGGCGGTGTCAACCCAACCGTAACCGACGCCGATGTTATCCTCGGTCGCCTTGATCCCGACAGCTTTGCTGGTGGGTCGATGAAACTGTCGCGCTCGGCATCCGAAAACGCCATGGATGCAGATATTGGCAGCAAGCTGGGTTCAGATATCGCAACCTCGGCTTATGGTCTTAGCGAAGTTGTCGATGAGAACATGAGCAACGCCGCGCGTATGCATGCGGTGGAAAACGGCAAGGAACTTTCCGAGTTCACCATGATCGCCTTTGGCGGCGCGGCCCCAGTTCATGCCGCGCGGCTTTGCGAAAAGCTTGGTGTCAATGATCTGCTGATCCCGCCTGGCGCCGGTGTCGGCTCTGCAATCGGCTTCCTGCGTGCGCCTTTTGGTTTTGAATCGGTCCGCAGCGCTTATAGCCGCATCAGCCGCTTCGACGCCAATGCGATCAATACTGTGATTGCCGAGCTGGTGCAGGAAGCAACCTCCTTCGTGCGCTCGGGCGCACCCAGCGCCAATCCTTCACTCGAATGCACTGCTTATATGCGCTACGTTGGTCAGGGATGGGAAGTGCCGGTCACCATCGAAGTTCGTGATTATACTCAAGCGGATGCCTCACTTTTCAGCTCGCTTTTTGATGAGTGCTATGAACGCTTCTTCGGTCGCGTAATCGATGGGCTGGATGTCGAAATTGTCAGCTGGTCGCTGCGCGCCAGCGCAGATGCTGCGGTACCAACCCCCGCCAAACCTGTCACGAAACAATCAACCGCAACAATATCCGGCAAGCGCAAGGTGTTCGACGTTCTTGAAGAACGTTTCCTTGACGCAAGCGTGGTTGATCGCAGCGATATGAAACCGGGTGACTGGATCGCCGGGCCAGCCGTCATCACAGAACGCGAGACATCGACCATCGTGACCTCAAGCCGCGAAGCGATCATGCAGGCCGATGGTTGCCTGTTGCTGCGCGCCAAGGCTGCCTGAAGGAGTTTACCCATGTCAGTGAAACCTATTTCCGATGTCCACATGCAGATCATGTGGAACCGCCTGATCTCGGTCGTTGAAGAACAGGCCGTAACGCTCATTCGTACAGCCTTCAGCACCAGTGTGCGTGAATCCGGCGATCTTTCAGCTGGCGTGTTCAATCGCGCCGGGCAAATGATCGCGCAGGCCGTGACCGGCACGCCCGGCCATGTGAATGCGATGGCGGAAGCGGTTGGCCATTTCATCAACGATATCGGGCGCGAGAATATCTTCGAAGGTGATGTCTACATCACCAACGACCCGTGGAAAGGCACCGGTCACCTGCACGATTTCACCGTCGTATCACCAAGCTTTCGCGATTGCGCGCTGACAGGTTTCTTCGCTTGCACCGCCCATGTGGTGGATGTGGGCGGACGTGGTTTTGGCCCCGATGCCAACGAAGTTTATGAGGAAGGCATCTTTGTACCGATCATGAAATTCGCGGAACGCGGGGTGGTCAACAAGGATCTCGTGAACATTTTGCGCAACAATGTTCGCGAAAGCCATCAGGTCGTCGGCGACGTCTATTCCCTCGCCGCCTGCAACGAAATCGGGCATCGCCGCTTGATGGATATGATGGATGAGTTTCGGCTCGACGATCTGGAAGGGCTGGCCGAATTCATCTTCAAACGCAGCTATGATGCAACGCTTGAAAAGCTGGCGGCATTGCCGCACGGCACTTATTCCAACGTGATGCGGGTTGACGGTTACGGCGATCCTATCGATATCGCGGTGCGTATCGACGTCCATGCCGATCACATACTTGCGGACTTCAACGGCACATCTGCACCAAGCCCCAAAGGTATCAATTGCCCGCTGATCTATTCAGCTGCCTATGCCTGTTACGGCCTGAAATGCTCGATCGCGCCGGAAATCCCGAACAATCACGCATCGCTTCTCCCCTTCAAGGTGATTGCGCCGAAGGATTGTATCTTGAACGCGCAGCACCCTGCCCCCGTTTCCGTCCGCCACGTGCTCGGCCATCTGGTGCCCGATGCAGTGCTTGGCGCTGTCCATAAGATGCTGCCCGGTCGAGTACCAGCGGAAGGCTCAGGCGCGCTTTGGAACCTTCATGTTAGTGCGCGTCCGCTTTCCGGCGACAAGGCCCCCAAAGACGGCGGCCAGCGTGCCGAGGTTCTTCTGTTCAACAGCGGTGGAGCCGGTGCCCGCTCCCATCTCGACGGGCTGAGCGCCACCGCTTTTCCAAGCGGTGTTCATTCGATGTCCATCGAGGCGACGGAACATGTCGGTCCGGTTATTTTCTGGCGCAAGGAATTACGCGACGGTTCCGGCGGCGCCGGAAAATTCCGTGGCGGGCTTGGTCAGGTTGTCGAGATCGCGCCGACTGACGGACATGAGATCTACTTCAATGCCATGTTTGATCGCATCAAACACCCGCCGCGCGGGCGTGAAGGTGGCGAGAACGGCGCACCGGGCGCCGTCCTGCTCGATGACGGTTCGGTGCTCAACGCCAAGGGCCGGCAGCATGTCCCAGCAGGACGCAGGCTGATCCTGCAATTGCCGGGCGGCGGCGGCTATGGCGCTGCGGATGAACGGTGCCCGGAGGCCAAGCAGCGCGACAGAGAATTCGATTATGTCGTGAATGGTTGACCAGCAGATCCTGTCAGAAGCCGCCTTTAGGGCGGCTTCCCTTTCCCGACCCACAAACAAGAGCATTGTAATGCAATATGAAAATAGACGATCGGCGGGCATCCAGTCATCGCCGAGCATGGCTGTTTCGATGGCCGCCAAAAAGCTGCGTGCCGAGGGGCGAGACATTATCGATTTGTCGCTGGGCGAGCCGGATTTTGAACCGCCGCGCCATGTTCTCGATGCTGCCTGCACAGCGGTCAATGCCGGCGGTATTCGTTACGGAGCAGCAGCCGGAACCGAAGCGCTTCGCGCCGCGATTATCGCCAAGTTCAAGCGTGACAATCATCTTGATTTTTCACCGCAAGAGCTGACCGTCGCCAATGGCGCAAAACAGATCTTGTTCGATGCGTTCCTCGCCACGCTCGAACCGGGCGACGAAGTGGTTATCCCCACACCTTGCTGGGTTTCTTACGGCGATATCGTTTCCTTGCATGGCGGCACACCGGTCTATGTTGAATGCCGGCCGCAAGATGATTTCAAACTGACAGTACAACATCTTGAGAAATCCATCACACCACGCACGCGCTGGTTGATGCTGAACTCGCCATCCAATCCCACCGGCGCGATCTACAGCGCTGCGGAATATCAGACGCTCGCGACAGCGCTGGAAAAACACCCGCGTATTCTCATCCTTTCCGATGAGATATACGAGCACATCTTGCTACGCGACCATCCCTTCGTTTCCTTCGGCAGCGTCTGCCCGCAATTGCGGGAACGAACTCTCATCGTCAACGGTGTCTCGAAAGCCTACGCGATGACGGGCTGGCGAGTTGGCTATGCAGCAGGTCCAAAGGCGCTCATTGCAGCGATCAACAAGATGCAGTCGCAAAGCGTCACATCCGTTTGCAGCATTGCGCAGGCGGCCGCAAAAGCAGCACTCGATGGCGACCAGAGCTTTGTGCACGAAGCGGCACAGACTTTTCGTCGTCGCGCCGATCTTGTCGCAACCCATCTGTCGGAAATACCCAATATCGACTTCCGCCAGCCGGACGGCGCATTTTATGCGTTCATCGGTGTCAGCAGACTGATTGGCAAAACGACCCCCGCAGGCGCGACGTTAGAAAGCGACACTGATCTTGCGGGATATCTGCTCAATGATTTTGGCGTATCCAGCGTGCCTGGTATCGCTTTTGGCGCGCCCGGCTTCATCCGCGTGTCCATTGCCGCTTCTGAAGCAGAACTGACCAAGGCCTGTGAACGCCTGAAAGAAATGGCCGCGTCACTGTAAACGCGGCCTTTATTGCGTCTTATAAAGGAACCGCGGGTGATGGACCCGCGGTTTTTCCTCTTGATCGCTCAAGCCGCCTGTTTGCGGCTATATTTACCGATGAGCGCTTCGAGAAGGCCTTCTTCCTCTCTGGTCAGATCGCAAAGCGGAGACCGAACCTTCCCGGCTTTGAAGCCCTGAAGACGCACGCCTGCCTTGATGGCAGCCACGGCATAACCCTTCTGCCGGTTGCGGATTGCCATGAACGGATAGAAGAACTCGTTGAGAATACGCTCGCATGTGGCGCGTTCACCCGCCCTCAGGGCACGATAGAATTCCACCGCCAGACCAGGAACGAAGTTGAAAACGGCTGAAGAATAGGTCGTGAACCCGGCGCCCAGATAGGCTTCGGCGAAGAGTTCCGCCGTCGGCATCCCGCCCAGATAGGTCAGGCGATCGCCCATCTTGGCCGTAATCTGGCGAACGAGCCCGATATCGCCCACACCATCCTTGAAACCGACAAGATTGGGGCACTCATCACACAAGCGAGCCAGCGTGTCGGCCTGAAGAATAGCATTATCACGATTATAGACCATGACGCCGATGCCAATCGACTGGCAGATACGCTTGACATGTTCGTAAAGACCCAGCTGAGGCGCATCGATCAGATAATGTGGCAGAAGCAATATGCCGTCCGCTCCAGCCTTTTCAGCCGACTTGGCAATTTCAATCGCCATTTCCGTCCCATAGCCGCAGCCCGAAACAATCGCTGTGCCGCTGTTGCCAGCGGCCTCCTTTGCCGCAGACACGATGGTCGGAATTTCACTCGGGCGCAGAGAAAAGAACTCGCCGGTGCCGCCGGCGGCGAACAATACCGGTGCATCGAAGCCCGAAAGCCATTCTACATGGGCTTTATAGCTTTCCGGCGCAAACTGCCCCTCGGCATCGAAATGCGTTACCGGGAAGGAGAGCAATCCTGCTCCTAGCTTTTCCTTGATCTGCTGCGGTTCCATATGTTGACCCCTTTTTTGATGTCTGCATATGACCTAGCGTATTCAGATATTATATGTCAATAACTTATATTATAAGTTAGAGCGAACTTGCCTGAGAATGCTGCGGTATCGCATCTGACTCCCCTTCAAGTGCCGCCGCATTGCCGACCGTGCAGCCTCTTCGTCACCATTGGAAATGGCCTCGATGATCTGGGAGTGCTCCTCATGAATACGCGCGATATAATCGGCAGAATTTGTATCTGACTGGGACTGTAAAGCCGCACGCGGAATAACACCGCTGCCGATCATCGTCAGGAACTCGCGAAAGCGAGGATTGTTGGCCGCATCAGCAATCGCCAGATGCAACGCGAAATCCGCCTCCGCTGTCGGTTGTCCAGCTTCCAGGCAGGTGACTACTTGCCGGTGGCAGTTGATGATAGCCTCTTCCTGTTGGGGAGAGCGACGCAGCGCTGCAAGTCCTGCAGCCTCTACTTCTACGCCTGTGCGCAGCTCGAGCAGCTCAATGACCGATGAAACCCGGTCATAATCTAGGTTGTGAAATGGCAGAGTTTCCGCTGATTGCGCCTCAAGCACAAAAACCCCGGCTCCCTGCCGGGCCTCGACGAGCCCGTCGGCTCGCAGGGCAGCCACCGCCTCGCGAATAACCGTGCGGCTGACTCCATAGGCTTCAGTCAGCTTTGCTTCGCTGGGCAGTTTCATTCCCGGCTTGAACTCACCGGACTGGATCAGTTTTTTCAGCTCGCCACTGACTTTGACAACAAGATTGCCCGCAGGACGGGCAGATGTTTCATTGCTTCTTGTTGCCATCATCGCGGTCCTGCACATTGTTTTCCGTACTCCTGTGGTAGCAGGCCCGTGGAGTGCTCACAAGTCAGGTGATACGAGTTATCAGTGTTATCGTCTATTTCGTCAAAACTTGTATGATGAATTTGGGGCGCCTCATGAAAACGCCGATCTGCGTGAAACAGACCGGCGTTTTGGTTTCAAAAGGCAGCGTTGGCTCAAGGCCAAGCTGCACCCGATCATTTCTTGGATTTGAATTCCTTTTGATAGACTTCGTCAGCCATCGTCCGCAATGCGCGCCCGATGGCTGCATATTCATACTCGTTGAGATTGGCGAGCGATGCGCGGCCAGCCGGTTGCTGCGTACCAAAGCCTGTGCCCGGCAAGAGAACGATACCGGTTTCGTCGGCAATCCGGAACAAGAGCTCAGTTGGCGATATGTTCTTCTTGACCCATGCAGCAAACTCGTCGCCATAGAGTCGGCCCGCGATGTCTTCCAGATCGAGAAGTGTGTAATAATCCACTTCATTGACGTCGCTCTGCGGTTCCAGTCCAAGCTCGCGATACAATGCAGCCTCGCGATTGCGGATCAGTTTCTTCAACTCTGCCTTGTAGGCATCCTTTTCATCCATCAGACCGAATAGGGAAAACAGAACCATCTGGACCTGCTGCGGTGTGGAAAGACCCGCAGTGTGGTTGAGGGCGACTGTGCGGCTATCGGCGACAAGACGGTCGATGAATTTCAGTTTTGAAACATTGGGCACCAGCGATGAATAGCGCTGATCCAGTTCCTTCCTGGCCGATCCCGACAAATCCTTCAGCTTTGCGTCCAGCACGTTGTCCTTCTGCATCGCGATTGCGCCGAGGCGCCAGCCCGTTGCGCCGAAATATTTCGAGAACGAGTAAACCAACATGGTGTTGTACGGGCATATTGCGAAGATCGATTTGAAATCATCGGCAAATGTGCCGTACACATCGTCGGTCAGGATAATGAGATCAGGACGCTTTTCCTTGACGATCTTGGCGATCTGCTCCAGCCCGCGCTGATCCACTTTAACCGAAGGTGGATTGCTGGGGTTAATCAGGAAGAAGACCTTGACCGATTTGTCGAGCAGCTTGTTCAGCTCGGCTTCGGGATATTGCCAACCCTGTTTCGGGTCCGCGTTGATGTGCACTTCTTTCAGCCGATAATTGTTGAGTTCCGGAATTTCGATATAAGGCGTGAAGGCGGGCATACCGATTGCAACCGTGTCGCCTTCGGCAAGAATTTTGTTCTGCTTCAATGTGTCGAAGATGTAGGTCATAGCGGCCGTTCCGCCCTCAACCGCAAACAGATCGAGTTTATCGGAGCTCATATAGCCGCCGATCATTTCGCGGACGAGATAATGCTTCACTATCTCTTCGCTGATTTTCAGCATACGCGGCGGCACCGGATAGTTACAGCCGAGAATGCCTTCCACCATTTCATGAAGATATTCGGACGGAGAAAGGCCCAGCTGGTCACGGACGTAGGAAAGCGACCGTCCCAGAAACTGGACGCCCGGCTGATCGCTATGGTCGGAAATAAAGCGCTGAAACCGCCCTTCGATACCCTCAATCTTGGGAAGTCCGCCGACGCCCGTCGAGAGATAGGAATAAGATAGCTCGGCTTCTGCGACAGCGAACAGGCCCAGACGCAGGAAAGCCCGGCGCGGCAAGGTGGCCAGAAAATTCGGATTGCCGCGACCTGCATTCAGCATGGCATGGTTTGCTTTGCTGGAGGCAAGTTCGATCAGCGCGTCCTTTAGCTCAAACGGGCTCAGCTTCGCATATTTGCTATATTCATTCTTCGCCATGATCTATTCCTCAGGAAAACGCGACTACCAGTGGCCCGAGCAAGGTCAGGAACACGTTGGCAAGCGCATAGGTGATTGCGAATGGAGTGGTTGGTATCGAGTTGCCGGCCTTATCCAGAATTTCGCCAAAGGCAGGATTTGCGCTGCGCGAACCAGACAGCGCACCGGCGAAAACGGCTACGTTGTCATATTTGAGAACATAGCGCCCAAATAGCATGGTGATGATGAGCGGGAGAATGGTCACCACCACACCAATCAGGAAGATCGACAGACCGCTACTGACGATCGTTTGAACCGCCTGTAGCCCCGACTGGAGACCGACAACGGCGACGAAACCCGCAAGACCGAGATCGCGCAGAAGCGTCGAAGCCGCCGTTGGCATATTGCCGATTGCCATATTGCGGCTGCGGTACCAGCCAAACAACAGGCCCGACAACAGTGCGCCACCGCCACTTCCCAGTGTCAGCGGGATCGACCCAAAACGAATGACGGCAAGGCCGATCAAAAGGCCAGCTGCAATTCCAAGTCCATGGAAGACAAAATCCGTCTTGTCGCTGACAACGATAACCGGCCCAATCGAGCTTGAAACACGCTGCAAGTCCTGATCCGTTCCGTAAAGAGAAACGACATCGCCAGCCGCGATAACGGTATCGGGCTTGAGCGGCAGTGGTTTATCGGCCCGCTTGACACCAATCACATAAATACCGTGACGGAGGTCGGCACTTATATGTTGTTTAATATCGGCAACCGACTTTCCGACGAATTCGGGCGCTGTGATGGTCACATCGCGAATAGCGACGATGACATCCATACCATCGGATGATTGTAGTTCGGAACCAAGCTCATTGCCCAATGTCACAACGCCGGTGCGGCGTCCGACAATCAATATGATATCATTGGTTTCGAGCTTGAGATCCGGTGCAACACCGATGATCTTGTTTGCGCGTTTGACGCGTTCAATCGTGATGGAATTGTCTATAGAGGTTTTGGCCTCGATTTCCGCGACGGTTTTTCCGGCAGCTTTGTCTACCTGATAGATACGCCCGACAAGGTCAGGCGCAGCTTCCTGCTCATTGGGGCCGAGCAGCCGAATACCGGCAAGAAGTTCCGCTTCCGCCTTGATGGCATCGTCGCGAATGCTACGTCCCATGAATTTTGGCAGCAGATTGACGCAAACCAGGATTGCACCGAACGAGCCGAAAATATAGGTGACCGCGTAGCCAACGGCGACATTGGCCTGTAATCGCTGAACTTCATCGGCGGCCAGACCCAATTTCGATATCGCCGAACTGGCGGTGCCAATGATGGCTGACTGTGTCAGGCCCCCTGCGGCAATGCCGGCTGCGAGGCCTTTGTCGAGGCCGAACATACGCGCCAGGACAACCACCGTCACCAATCCGCTGATCGCCAGCACCGCGGCCATCGCAATTTCTCGAAGAGATTGACGCCCAAGCGACCGGAAGAATTGCGGACCGCTTTCGAAACCGACGGCGTAAATGAAAAGGGCGAAGAGCACTGCCTTCACCCCATTGTCGATATGGACACCGACTTGACTGATCACGACCGCTACAAGCAGCGACCCAGCGACGCCACCCAGCTGAAACTTCCCAAAATGTATTTTTCCCAGCGCGTAACCGCCAGCCAGAGATAGAAATAGTGCTATCTCCGGTGCCTGCTCAAAAACGGACTGAAGCCACTGCATACTGCCCTCCAAGCCACAATCGGACAGAGAGGGAGGGTAGGGCGCAGTTGCGTTAAGGCAAGAAAAATTGCCAAGAAAAGTTAGGGTTTTATAAAATAAGTATTTGCTATCCAGCGGCCCGATACTTTTGTGAGAATACAAAGCCGAGTGCTTCGCAAGCTAGATATCAGAATAAAGCACTCGGCTGATGAAAAGTAGCGTTTGATGTGAACGAACGGCCCTCACCGGCATTCCATCAGCAACGCATACTCATATAGCGCTATTCATTAATCTCAGGCTGGACCAGCTTTGCGAGTTTATGAAGAGAATCCTGCCAGCCAAGATAACAGGCTTCTGTAGGAATAATGTCTGGCACCCCCTCCTGTGTGATGCTGATTTCGGTTCCAACAGACACGGCTTTCAGCGCGACCGTAACCTTCATCTCACCCGGGAGGTTCGGATCGTCGAATTTGTCCGTGTAGACAAGGCGCTCGCCGGGAACCACTTCAAGATACGTGCCGCCAAACGAATGGCCGTGGCCCGTCGTGAAATTGCGGAACGACATTTTATGGCTGCCGCCAGCTTTTGCATCCAGTTCATGGACAGTGCAAAGATATCCGTAAGGCGGCAACCAGCTCGCTATGGCATCCGGCTCAACAAAGGCTCGGAAAACTTTTTCCGGCTTGGCTGCAATGACGCGATGCAGGCGAATTGTATTCGGCATGATTTCCTCCCGTTGCTTGTTTACTGCCGTTCGCGGATGACGATATTCCCGTTTTCATCATCGGCTACAGGAACCGCATCAAGTCCATCAAGTCCGGCAGACAAGCATTTTCCGCTCTCAACGTCGAACGTCGCATCGTGTGCTGTGCAGAGGAGACGCGCACCATCGGTTGAGAGTATTGCATCTGATCGGTAGTTTAATGGCAGATATTGATGCGGACAAGCATTGACAAAGCCGCGCACGATTCCGTCCCGCCTGATGAGAAGAAGCGGAAATTCCTTCCCATCAGCGCGCAGAACCAGACATTTTGTGTAACCATCGGAAATGTCCGACGACGCGCAAATGATGGTGCCGTTCTCAGGCGCCCCGGCGTAGGAACGCCAGGCGTCGCTCATGCGTTGCGCTCCGCCACACGCTTATCTTGATGCGGTTTCTGCACATTGCTGAGCACACCGCGCTGGATTTGATCTTCCTCGATGGATTCGAACAGGGCCTTGAAATTGCCTTCGCCAAAGCCGTCGTCGCCCTTGCGTTGAATGAATTCGAAAAAGATCGGCCCGATGACGGTTTTTGAGAAAATCTGCAGCAGTATGCGCGTCTCGCCACCGCCCAGAACACCTTCGCCATCGATGAGAATGCCGCGCCGTTTCAGCTTGTCGAGCGGCTCTTTGTGGTCTTTGACGCGCGCCTTGGACTTTTCGTAATAGATGTCCGGAGGACCGGGCATGAATTCCAGCCCCTGTGCTGAAATCGCATCCGTACCGCCATAAATATCATTGCTGGCGATTGCTATATGCTGAATGCCCTCGCCCTTATATTCGCGAAGATACTCCTCGATCTGGCTGTGATCATCGGCGCTTTCATTGATTGGAATACGGATTTTCCCGTCGGGCGATGTCAATGCACGGCTGGTCAGCCCCGTCATTTTTCCGGCGATGTCGAAATAGCGTATCTCCCGGAAATTGAAGGTGTCGTGGTAGAATTTGTACCACGTATTCATATTCCCGCGCACCACATTATGCGTGAGATGATCGAGGTAATAGAAGCCGAAACCTTCCGGTTTCGGATCGACCTCTCCGAGCCATTCGAACTCCGCCGAATAGCATGAACCGTCTTCGCCATAGGTTTCCACGAAGTAGAGCAGTGAGCCGCCAATACCGATAACGGCCGGAACATCCAGCGACTTGCCGTCGCCACGGTATTCTTCCGCGCCAAGTTCTACTGCGCGGCGCAGCGCATGGCCCGCGTCTACCACGCGCCACGCCATTGCAGGCGCGCAAGGGCCATGGTCTGTAACGAAGGATGCAGCGTGGCTGTTGGGCTCACGGTTCAGAAGATAGTTGATGTCGCCCTGACGATAGAGAACGATATCCTTCTTGCGATGCCTGGCAACAGGACGAAAGCCCATCTGGCGGAACAATATATCGAGCTTTTCTGGTTCGGGATGCGCGAATTCCACGAATTCAAAACCGTCCGTTCCCGCGGGATTTGCTTCGTTGATTTCGGCTTTGGCTGCGTCGTGCGGATATGGTCCCATTTTGAATCCTCCTTAAATTGAGAAGATTCTATGAGCTGACCCGCGCGAAGTGCTTGCAATATGTGGCAATCTTAGCGAAGATTTGCACAAATTATGAGCCGGAAGGACGTTTCATGCACGAAATTACGCTTGATTCCTTTGATCGTGCAATCTTGCAAACATTGCAGCGCGATGCGTCCTTGACCAATGCGGAGCTTTCTGAACTGGTCAATCTGTCACAATCCCAATGCTCGCGTCGCCGCACGCGGCTGGAGCAGGAAGGCATCATTCAGGGCTATTCTGCGAGGCTTGATGCGGCACAGCTGGGCTACGGATTGCGCGCCATCACACGCGTCAATCTATCGACCCATAACGAACGCACCGATGAATCCTTCGTCAGCTTTCTGACCCGACATGAAGAAGTGCGCGAAGCCTATTCGGTTTCCGGCGATGCGGATTATGTGCTGATTATTGTCGCCAAGGACCTTTCCGCCTTTGCCGATTTCATTCATCTCGTGCTGCTACCCCATCCGCAGGTCGCCCGCGTGCAATCCGAAATCGCGTTGCGCACGATGAAATCCGAGACCGGCCTGCCCATCAGCTAGGCAAACCAGAGTTGCCAGTCCATTGGATGTGGTGGCCAGCACTTGGAGCCGTCGCGGTCGGCATCGGAGGGTTGATCGATCCGCATGTTCTCGGTGCAGGCTATGCCAGCATCCAACAATTGCTGGATGGTTCCATGACCATGAAGGCAATCGCATTGCTGTTGGTGGTCAAGGCGGCAGTTTGGTTGATTGCGCTTGGCTCCGGCACGTCAGGCGGCGTCCTCGCCCCGCTTCTTCTGCTTGGCGGTGCACTGGGTGGACTGATTGAGCAGTTCCTGTCTGGCGGCGCAGGCTTCTGGGCCATGATCGGCATGGCCGGTATATTAAGCGGCGCAATGCGCGCGCCACTGACGAGCACCATCTTCGCGGTCGAACTGACCGGTCATTTCGTCGCCCTGCCCGAGACCATTGCCGCGTCAGTGTCAGCCTATGCCGTCAGCGTCCTCATTCTCAACCGCTCCATTCTGACAGAGAAAATTGCGCGCCGCGGACGCCATATCTTGCAGTAATATTCGGTAGACCCGTTTGCATTTCTACAGGCTGCGCACGTCATGACGCCTGCGCCGGAATGTCTGTCGGGAAAACAGCCGATTGACGAGACGATTGCATTTTTCACGAAAGACGCACACCACAGAGCGTATCCTGTTCTGAGCGATGACGGGCGCTTGCTCAGTCTTGTTTCCAGATCGGAAGTTCTGCAATGGCAGGTGTCGGGCGCTCCGGTGGCCGCATCGCTTGCCGAAACCCTCTCCGACGCCTCGCAACCCACAGCCTTCACCTCGACGTCGCTTGGCGAGGTCGCCGATCTGATGGTTATGAGCGGCATTCCACGCATTCCCATTCTCGTCCCGCAGTCACACAAAGTCGTCGGTCTGGTCTCGCGGCAGGATTTGCTCAAAGCACGCATTCAGCATAGCAATATCGAGATGGTTCGAACGCGCTGAGTATCGATAACCCGGTGGACTATCTGTAAATTTCAGGCTTGTAGCGACTGCCCAAGCGATAGCGATCACCCGCATAGATCAGCTTGTTGACGGTCGCGACCGTCTCTCTGGTCCATGTGCGACGGTCGAGGTGGAGGCAGGCTGCATTGACCTCGATTTGCAACAAGTCGGCAATCTGCGCATTCGCAGTCACCGCTGAGATCACCTGTTCGACTTCCGTCATCGGTGTGCTTTTCTGCAGATAATCATAGGTCGTCATGGTGCGGAAATCTTGCAGTTCATAATCCTGCACCAGTTGCGTGTTGACGAAGCGTTCTTCCAGTTGCACGGGCACATCGTTTTCGAAATGTACGATGATTGAATGCGCGACAGCTATCGGGCTTTGCAGTTCGAACGCGTTCAGCAGCGCCGCATCCGGCTGCACAATATCGAGCGCCACCACCTGCGCGCGATGCGTCGCGCCCCGCGCCGCAATCTCGTTGGCAATGTTCACCACTTCGATCAACGTCGTTTCGGGCTTAGGCGGTGAAACGAATGTACCAACACCTTGAATACGCTTCAAAATGCCTTGATCGGTCAGCTCGCGCAGCGCCCTGTTGACGGTCATGCGGGAGATGCCAAGCGCCTCTACAAGCTCATGCTCGGATGGCAGGCGAAAATTGCCAGGCCAGCGTCCTGACCGAATATTTTCGAGAACCTGGGCCTTCACCTTCTCGTAAAGGGGCCCTGCCGTTTCGGGCAATTCCATCGCCGAACGATGATCCGCATCCGATTTACCGGCAGAGCTCATGACGCGACTATGCTCCTATCCGTATGATCGTTTTCAGTCCTTCGGCCTGGCCCGCCAGCAAGCGGTCATAAGCCTCCGGCACTTCATCAAGTGAAATCTCGCGGTCGATCAGTTTCACCAACGATGCCTCCAGTTCTGGCAGCAAAGCCGCTATTTCCTGAAGTTCGTCCTGATAGGCATGACAACCGATCAGACTGATTTCCCGCTCAACCAGAATATTTGGATCAAGCTCGATCTTGCCGTGCGAAATCCCGACGAGCGCCAGAGAACCACCACCGGACAGGACATCGATGATCGCGTTCAAAACGGCGATATTGCCCGTCGCATCAATGGCATAACGCAAGGTTTTACCTGAAAGCGCACGCTCCAGAGCAGGCTTGTCGAGTTCCACCTTGATTGCGCCGGTTACTCTCGAAACCAGTTCAACGCGCTGTTCATTACGATCACAGACCAACACCGGCCCGTCGTGCAAACGGGAAAGCAATAAAGCCACAAGCCCGCCAATCGGTCCACACCCCACAACCAGAACTGCCTCGCCGGACGGCACACGCTGCTTGCGAATGGCATGCAACGCAACCGAAAGCGGCTCGCCCATCGCGGCGACAACCGGGTTGATGTCGGGAGCATAATGGACAAGGAGCCGCGCAGGTAGCGCCGTCTCCTCAGCGAAGCCACCATCGCAGACTTCACCGATAAAACCGAGAGTGGAACAGACATTGTGTCGACCGCTCGCACAAGCCGGGCATTCGCCGCACCAATATCTGGAATCGGCAATGACCGTATCGCCCGGCTTGAACCCGCTCACACCTGTTCCAGTCTCGGTCACGACGCCAGCAAATTCATGCCCCGCAACCGAAGGCGAACGGCTGATCCACTGGCCGGTGGAGAAATTGTGCAGGTCAGAACCACAAATTCCCGCAGCGGAAACCTTCAGCCGGACCCAGCCCGGCTCAAGCACCGTTGGCGGGTCGATATTTTCGACCCGCAGATCCTTGGACGCATAAAGCCGGACCGCTTTCATTGCGCGCACTTTCTTAAAGATAGTCTTTGCGGATTTCCGAAACGGCATTTTCGTGAGACGAGAAGCCTTCATAACGGGCGAGCGTGCGGGCGTGCTTGGCGAATTCCGGATAAGCGGAAGCCGTCACATAGCCGATGGAACAACGCTTGACGAAATCGGTCACAGAAAGCGGGCCATAGGTGCGCGCCCAGCGGCTGGTTGGCAGCACGGCATTGGGTCCGAGGCCGAAATTACCGATAACCACCGGCGTATGCGGCCCCATGAGGATTTCCGCAGCCTCGGTAATGTGGCCAAGATGCGCAAACGGGTCGGTCGAAAGAAGCTCCAGATGTTCGGGCGCGTAATCATTGATGAAGCGATAGCTTTCCTCGACCGATGAGGTCAGGACGATACCACCATATTTGCCGGTCAGAACGGTCTTGGAAAAACCAACCCGCTGCTCCGTCATGCGTGCCCAATGATCCGGCAGAGCGGCTAGCGCTTCTTCCACCACACGACGGCTATGCGTAACAAGCCATGCAGATGAATCCGGACCGTGCTCGGCTTCGATCAAAAGGTCGAGCGCGGCCAGACCGCCCTTGACGGTATCGTCGGCGAAAATCACTGCTTCGGAAGGACCTGCGGGGAGACCCGGATCGATGACACCACCAAGGAGGCGCTTCGCGGCGACAACCCATGGACTACCCGGACCAACGATTTTAAGCGCAGGTTTCACGGTCTCCGTTCCATAAGCAACCGCTGCAACGGCCTGCGCGCCGCCAACCTTATAGACGGTTTCGACACCGGCCAGACGTGCAGCGACGAGCGTGGCGGCATCGACCGAGCCATCCGGCGTCGGCGGGGTAACGATCGCCAGTTCCGGCACACCGGCAACCACAGCAGGCACTGCGGTCATCATGGTGACAGACGGAAATGCGCCCTTCCCGCGCGGGATGTAGAGCGCTACCGAACGGATGGGCGTAAAGCGGTCGCCAGCATAGGCGCCGGGACGCATTTCCTTCAGCCACATCGCTTCCGGCTTCTGCTCTTCATGGAAGTGACGGATATTGTCGATGCCGAATTGAATGGCTTCGATCACATCTTTTTCGACCTTGTCGAAAGCAGCGTCAAATTCCGCCTCGGTTGCCTTGATGTTGGCAGGATCGACTTCGGCCTTGTCGAAATCACGTGCAAACCGCACCAATGCGGCGTCGCCATCCGTGCGAACGGCTTCGATGATCGGTTTCACTTTCTCGATAAAGCCTGAGAGATCGGTTTCCGAACGCTTCAAAAGCTCCGCGCGCTTGGCGTCGTCCAGCTTTGCCAGTTCGTGAAAGGTTATATCGGACATAGTCGGCTCCTTGCTCGCTGCGTTGGGGACGCAGCTGATCATTTCGATTTCAGGAAAATGTCGAGCCCGACCAGACGGTCGAGCAGGAAGATAGCAAACGCGGCGCAGGCGATGAAAACCACAGAAATCGCTGCGAGGTCAGGCGTGATGATGGATCGGATCGAATTGTAAATCTGCACCGGCAGGGTGACGATACGGGCGTCAACCAGAAGCAGGCTCACCAGAAATTCGTTGAGCGCCAGAATGAACATCAGCAGCGATCCGCTGATTACACCCGGCACTACGACCGGGAGCGTCACAAAGAAAAATGTCGATATCGGCCCTGCGCCGCAATTTGCGGCGGCCAGTTCAAGGTCAGCATCGAGATTGGCCGCACTTGCCGTCACAGCCCAGATCATGAAAGGCAGATTGATGACGCAGGCTGCAATCCCGACTGGCCAAAGTTGACCCAGAATACCGGCATTCCCGAAGACCAGCATCAGGCCGATACCAGAACCGATCAGCGGGATCGTGAAGGGCAACAGCAGATAGATCTGGATCGTCTTTTCAAAGCGCACCGCATATTTGGCCAGTGCGATACCGGCCAGCGTTCCGACAGGAATAGCGACGATGGTACAGATGAAGGACACGTAGAGGGAACGCAGGAATGCATCCCACAAATCGCTTGTCCCGACGATCTTCTGATACCATTTCAAGGAAAACCCTTCGGGCGGGAAGGTGATCATATTGCCCGACGTGAAGGACGCTCCAAGAACCACGATTGTTGGTGCAGAGAGAAGCACCAGCACCGCAATTACAAAGGTCCAGATAACGACAGACTTGGACAATGGAGCGGTCATTTGCGCGCCCTCCCCATGGCGAGCGTTCCCGCACCGAACAGGGTAAAGACGATCCCGACAAGAATGGAACCGACACCGACCAGAAGCAGCGCCAAAGTCGCGCCCAGCCCCTGATCGGATGTGCGGAAGAACTGGTCATAAATGGCGTTGGCGATAAAGTCCTGAGAGCCGCCACCAAGGATTGCCGGAATGGCAAAATCGGTCAGCGAAAGCGTCATCACCACCAGCCCCGCGCCAATCAGGCCGGGACGCGCCATGGGCAGCACAACATGCGCAAATGTCCGCATCCAGTTCGCACCAAGCGAACTTGCCGCCGCTTCCATTTCTTCTGGTATGGCCGTCAGCGCCGGCGCCAGCATCAGGACCGCGAATGGCAGCATATATTGCACAAGTCCGAACAGAACTGCCGGATAGTTATAAAGCAGGCGCAAGGGTGGGATACCGACGAGACCGAGCGCCTCGTTCACCATGCCCTGATTGCCCAGAATGATGAGCCAACCATAAGCGCGGACCACCTGCCCGATGAAGAATGGCAGGAAAAGCGCTATCAGCAGGAATTTACGCAAGGCCGCCGAAGGCGTTCTGACCATCAGATAGGCATAGGGAAACGCCAGAATGAGCGTGAAAAGTGTAACGACGAGAGATCCCAGAAGGCTGCGCCAGGCGACTGTCGCAAAGAGGGATTCCGTCAGGGCGCGCTTGTAGTTGGCGAGCGTGTAATAGTCCGACATCAGGAAGGTTGACGTGTCGAGCGTACGCAGGCTGGTGTCTGCTATCTGGATCAGGCCGAGCACCAGCAAGCCCACCAACACGATGGCCGGAAACAGCATCAGATAGGGCACAGCACGGTTAAACCGCGCGGGCCATATAAAGGCTGCAATTGCTTCCAGCGCATCCATGATACGCCAAACCACCGGATAGGCAGAGCGTGCCGCTCGCATGTTTCAATTCCTGAATATTTGCCTTGAGATATCGGGCATGGGGATCGCCCTTTTCGGGCGATCCTTGTTGTCTATCGAGCTGGATCAGCCCTGCATGATCGCTTTGAACTTGGAGAACCACTCGCTCTCGTTCTCAACCTGTACCTTGGCCGAGATGCGGATGAGATGCTTGAAATCCTCGTCCTTGGTCGGATAAGCCGGATCGTTCACCAGATCGGCGGGCGGCGTCAGACCCGGCACCACACCCGGCAGGCCGAGGCCGTCGAGCCAGACCTGCTGCGCATCCTTGGTCAGAGCGAAGTTGATATATTCCTTGGCCCAGTAGAGCTCGTTTTCCGGCAGACCCTTTGGAATCCACAAACCATCGGTGTCGAACTTCGCGCCTTCTTCAGGCACGGTCCAGTCGATCTTGACGCCGTTCTTCTGGGCTTCGCGCGCATTGGTCGAAATGGTGCAGGCGAGATCGATTTCACCCTTCTGGAACCAGGTGGTGAAATCCGGGTCTTCACCGAGCAGAGGCTGCTGCTGCTTCACCTTGGCGATGAAATCCCAGGCTGCCTGCATATTGCCCGGAATGTCTTCCAGCTTGCCGCCCCCGGCAACCTGTGCCGGGAAGTGGAAACCAATGCCGTCATTGTAAAGCGCGATGCGTCCCTTGAACTTCGGATCAAGCAGAGCATGCCACGACTTCGGCGGGCCATCCGGGAATGCTTCCGGGCGATAAGCCAGCACATAGACATAGCCATAGGTATTGACGATCGGATAACCGTCGAGGCCGACCGGCTTGGCAAGATCGGTAGTGTTTTTCAGATTGGACAGGTCCGACAGATCTTCCGTCACGCCACGCAATGCCGATTTGGTTGCATTGGTCGTCGTATCCCAGTTGACATGGATCGGCGGAATACGCTTCTGCGCTACCGCTGCCCAAAGCTTCGGCTGAATTTCATTGTCTTCCGTCAGATCGTGGCGGATTGAAATGCCGGTCTTCGCCGTAAATGGATCGGAAACGCCCGCCTTCAGCGCATCGACCCAGCTGCCGCCCCAGGCGCGCACGATGAGTTCTTTCGGCTTTGCAGGCTCTTCCGCGAAAGCGCGGGAAAGGCCAAGCGAGGTGGTTCCGGCAGCAGCGGCCATAGCGCCTGCGCTTTGCAGGAAGCGGCGGCGGTCGAGTATCAAAAAAGGCTTCTTCACAGCGCTCATAATGTTCTCTCCTCTAGGGTTTTGTCTGTAATCTGGTGTTCAGTTCATGCTGCAAAAACGATGAGATCGCGTGCATTCCAGCCGAGCGTGACGGTCGCGCCTTCTTCAAACTGGCTGTGTCCGACCGGATCGTGATCGAACACGCGCATCAAGGCATCGCCCAGCGCCGGTACGCGCACTTCATACACAATGCGCTCGCCTTCAAAGATTGCGTCGGTGACAACACCTTCAAGCGTGGTATCCAGCCCGGCAGCACCTTCAGCATTTGAACCGATACGGATTTGTTCGGCGCGAATGGCACAAGAAACACCATCGCCTGCGGCAACTGGCTTTTGACCGTCACCCAATATACCAACAAGCTTCGGCCCCGCATCCACCTGCACGATACTGCCGTCCACGGACGCAGCTTTCCCGGTGATGAAATTGGTAACCCCGATGAAATTCGCGACAAAAGCGTTGGACGGGTTGCGATAGGTTTCCGACGGCCTTGCCATCTGTTGTATTTCACCGCCATCCATAACGATGATTTCATCCGACACGACCAGTGCTTCACGCTGGTCATGGGTGACGTTGATCGTGGTGACACCCAGTTCGCGCTGGATGCGGCGAAATTCAAGCTGCATTTCTTCACGAAGCTTGCGGTCAAGCGCGGCCAGCGGTTCATCAAGCAGCAGAAGATCAGGCTCGAACACCAAGGCTCTGGCAATGGCGACGCGCTGTTGCTGGCCGCCGGAGAGCTCATGAACGCGTCTGTTGCCGAGCCCGCCCAAACGAACCAGATCGAGATAGCGCTCGACCCTTTCCGGGATAGTCCGGGCATCGAAACGGCGCATCTTTAGCGGAAAAGCCACATTTTCCGCTGCTGTCATGTGCGGAAACAGGGCAAGTTTCTGGAACACCATGCCGATCGAACGCTTATGCGACGGAACTGCACTGACCGCCTGGCCATTGATGAAAATTTCGCCGACACTTGGGCGTTGAAAACCTGCGATCAGCCGCAGGAGGGTTGTTTTGCCCGAACCAGATGGCCCGAGAATGGTCAGGAAACGTCCCTGATCAAGATCGAATGAAGCCGACCGAACGGCATGAAAGCCGTTATAGATCATGCTGACATTCTTGGCCGAGACGGCAGCCGGTCCGATCTTGGCATTGGGGCCAGTTCCGTTTCCGGTGGATTCCATTGATGTTTCCCGTTTCATTCAGAAGCGTTTGAAAACGCCGGTCGTAAGTGTCTCAAGTCAGTTTCGGGGAGCCGAAACGTTAGATCGATGCCAGATAGCCGCCGTCGATGGGGATAACCTGACCCGTTATATAAGCGGATGCGGTGCTCGCCAGAAACACCACCGCGCCTGCAACATCATCCATGCGACCGAACCGCCCCTGGGGGATTTTATCCAGCATGGACTTTTGCCATTCTTCATTTTCATAGAAAACGTCCGTCATCGACGTGCGGAAATAGCCGGGCGCGATACCATTGACGCGAATGCCGTGCGGCGCCCATTCCGTTGCAAGCGCGTGCGTCATCCCCATGAGGCCAGACTTCGACGAGCCATAAGGTGCCGCTGTCGGTACGCCAACATAGGAGGTGAGCGAACAAAGATTGATGATTGCGCCGCCGCTTTTGGTATCCGTCATGTGACGCGCCGCGGCCTGAGCGCAAAAGAATGCGCCCTTCAGATTGGTCGAGACAATGCGGTCCCACAGCGCTTCGTCAACATCGAGCGAAGGCCGTATTTCTTCATAACCGGCATTATTGACGAGAATATCGAGACCGCCCAGTTTGGCGGCGGCTTGTGCAGTCACGTCTGCGCAGGCCTCAACGGCCCGCACATCAAGGGAAAGCGGCATGCAGGCGCGCCCAAGAGCGGCGATGCGAGAGGCCGTTTCGGTCAGATCGTCGGACTTGCGCGCTGTTATGGCAACGTCGGCCCCTGCCGATGCCAGAGCCTCGGCAATAGCCTGTCCCAGCCCCCGGCTCGCGCCAGTGACCAGCGCCTTACGCCCGCTAAGGTCGAAAAGCGATAAAACCTGCATCATGTTCCCCTATGGACCCTGCCTGAACAAAACATCGCCAGAACTTCTAACCATTCTGCGGGTAATGTTTAGCAATTTTTTATGGTCTCCCCGACATAAAGGCATCTTTTTCGGAACTTGTCTATACATATATATACAAAATAGGAGTTTAGTCTTAGAACGTTCTTTAGCAAGGCGCGCCGCATCCAAGAGCGCGCCATGAGAGGAGAACGAGAAATGACCGATGATCAAACAGCGCTCAACAGTCTGATTCGTCCAGAGATACGCGCCCTTAGCCCTTATAATGCCGGGCTGACCATTGCCGAAGTCGAACATCGCTATCATCCGGCACAAATCGCAAAGCTCGGTTCGAACGAGAACCCTTTGGGTCCTTCCCCGAAAATAGAAGAACTCTTCGCCTCCGTGCACGACCTGCTGAGGCTTTATCCTGACCCGTCCGGTCGCGCTCTGGCGCTCGAAATAGCGCAGGAATTTCAGTTGCCGGAGAATCGGGTTATCTTGGGCAACGGATCGGAAGACCTGATCGGGGTCATCTGCCGATCTGTGCTTCGCCCCGGTGATCGCGTCGTCACGCTTTACCCATCCTTCCCTTTGCATGAAGACTATTCGACGCTCATGGGAGCTGTGGTCGAGCGGGTCGAGGTAAAACAATCACTGGAGGTCGATGTCGATGCTCTGGTGGCCGCCGTTGCAAAAGACCCGCGGCTTGTCATGTTCGCAAATCCGCTCAACCCGGTCGGAAGCTGGCTCGATCCGAAAGCGCTACAGCGGGTTATAAATGCGACATCTCCAAACACTTTGCTTGTGCTCGACGAAGCCTATGCCGAATATGCGGCGGGGGATGATTATCCATCAGCCATAGACCTGTTACGCGGCACCGACCTTAACTGGATCGTGCTTCGAACATTCTCCAAAGCCTATGGGCTGGCAGGCGCACGTCTTGGCTTCGGCCTCACAAGCGACAGCACCTTGCGCGGTTATCTTGACCGCGCCCGCACGCCCTTCAACGCCAATGCGATTGCACAGGCGACTGGATTGATCGCCCGGCGTGACAGCGAACATCTTGCGGCAGGTGTAGCTCTTGCTTTGCGTGAGCGGGCCCGTGTGGCTGATTTCCTCGGCACGCGGCAAATCCGGTTCGCTCCGTCAAAAGGCAATTTCCTGTTCATAGACGTCAAGACGGATTCCGTTGCTTTCGCCGAGAAGCTTTTACGCGACGGCGTCATCGTCAAACCATGGAAACAACAGGGATACACGAATTTTATTCGCGTCAGCATCGGCAGCCCGGAAGAGAACGACCACTTCATGCGTTCGTTTGCGCAAATATTCGATGGACAATGAACCGATATTTCTACTGAAAGCAAAACAGGCGACCTAATTACGGTCGCCTGTTTTTTTAAGTGTTATGCCTTGCCGAGACGCCTGCGCAATTCCGCATTTTCCGCTCGAAGTTTTGCTGCCAATTCCTTGCGCAGCTTGAGGTTTTCCGCTTCCAACGCCAGCAGCGCTTTCAAATCGTCACCTGCAGAAGGAGTGGCAGCGGCTGGGGCTACGGACTTACCAGCAGCGTTCTTCCAGTTGTAATAGGTCTGCTCGCTGACGCCTTCATGCTGCAATACAGCTTTCAGCGTAGCTTTGCCGTTCTCGGTGGCCTTCGCAACTGCTGCAAGAATGGCAGCCCGTTCCGCTGGTGTGTATCTCTTACGAACAGCCGGAGCGGTAACAGCAGCCTCCTTTGCAACTGGTTTCACGACAGCTGCTTTTGGTTCAGCCTTCTTGCGCGGCGCACGGGTGGTCGGCTTGGCGCGCGCCGGTTTTGCTTTCTTGACGAAATATGGTTCGAGATTGGCGCGAACGCGGTCCAGCACCGTCTGGCCGGTCAGATCGGGCACAAAAGTCTTGCCGGTGATCTGTTCGTAGGCCTGAATATAGACCTTCGAGGTCTGCTCGATGAGTTCAAGCGGAATTTCCGGGATCGGGTCGTTATAAGGATCACAACGCTCGGTGACCCAGGCGCGCACGAAATCCTTATCGAAGCTCGCCGGGCGGGTTCCCGCAGCGAAGCTCTCTTCATAGCTGTCGGCAATCCAATAGCGGCTTGAATCCGGCGTATGAATTTCATCCGCGAGAATGATGCGGCCGCTTGCGTCTGTTCCAAACTCATATTTGGTGTCGACAAGGATCAATCCATGTTCCGCAGCGCGCGCCTGTCCACGCTCGAAAAGCGCCAGCGCATAACGGGACACGGTTTCCCATTGTTCTGCGGTCAGCAAACCTTGTTCAAGGATTTCCTCACCGGAAAGGGGCTCATCATGTCCGCCGTCGAAAGCCTTGCTTGTCGGCGTGATGATCGGATGAGGCAGCTTTTCATTGTCCTTCAGACCATCGGGCAGTGTGACGCCATACATCTGGCGCTCGCCTTTGCGGTACTTCGTGAGGATCGACGTGCTGGTCGTACCCGCCAGATAGCCGCGCACAACGACTTCAACCGGCAGAATGTCCAACCGTCTGCCAATGACGACATTCGGGTCTGGATAAGCTAGAACATGGTTCGGGCAAATATCCGCCGTTTCCTCGAACCAATAGGACGCGGTCTGCGTCAAAACCTGACCTTTGAACGGGATCGATGTCAGGATGACGTCGAAGGCACTCAGCCGGTCGGTAGAGATGATGATACGGCTGCCGTCCGGTAGATCGTAATTCTCACGAACCTTGCCGTTGTAGCGGTTCGGCAGTTCAGGGATATCGGCGCTGGGGAGAATGCGCAAAGTGCTCATTGGCAGAGGCTTCCGCTGTTGGTTCCGTCTGCCCTTTCGCTTAAACGTGCAGGTGGTTGCCCGTCAAGGATGAAGTCGCCCCTATATATCCAACTCAGCACTTTGCGCTTGGATGCGCTTGATCGCCCTGAATGCGCTCGCCCCAGTCCCGCATGCTGATCAAGATGGGCGCAAGAGAATGACCAAGGCCCGTCAGCTCATATTCCACCTTCGGCGGCACTTCCGGAAAGACAGTGCGGTTTATGATCCCGTCAGCCTCCAACTCCCGGAGCTGCAAAGTCAACATCCTTGGTGTCGCTGCTGGAACGAGCCTGCAAAGTGCGTTGAAGCGCAGCTTTCCTTTCAGCAAATGAAAAAGGATTACCGGTTTCCAAACACCACCGATGACTGAAAGCGTTGCTTCCACCGCGCAGCCTGTTTTGCTGACGTTTCGGCGCTTGCCGCGTGTCCTGACACTATCATCCATGATACTACATGCCAAATTTGTACGTACTTTTTCAAAGGTCAATATAGGCCTATTTGTTCGGCATTAAAGGAGACAATGCCGTGCAAAGTTACATTCTGACCGGAAATGAAAATCTACGCCTGAGGCTGGTTGAGAAACAGGACCGCAAGCCAGGGCGCGGAGAGATTGCAGTCGATTTGCGTGCTGCGTCACTAAACTATCGCGATCTTATCGTCGCGAAGCGTACCAAGGACAGCATTCCTTTGTCCGATGGAGCCGGCGTGGTATCGGCTATCGGACAAGGCGTGACAGATTACGCTATCGGTGATCGTGTGGTCATCGGTTTTATGCCTGAATGGGTTGAAGGCCCCTTCTCCGAGGTGAAGAAGGCTGCAAGCCTTGGCGGCAATACCGTCGATGGTGTGTTGAGTGAGCGTATCGTCGTACCGGCAACCGGGGTCGTACGGATACCGGACCCCATGACATTTGAAGAAGCCTCAACGCTTCCCTGCGCAGGCGTTACGGCATGGTCCGCGCTTTTTGAAAGACGACCTTTAGAGCCAGGCGAAACCGTCCTGCTGCTCGGTACGGGCGGCGTGGCGATCTTCGCCTTGCAGCTTGCAAAAATGGCGGGCGCTCGGGTCATCATTACATCGAGTTCCGACGAAAAGCTGGAACGTGCCAGAAAGCTCGGTGCTGACCACGTCATCAACTATAAGGCACATCCCGATTGGGAAAATGAAGTCCTGCGGCTAACGGGGAATGTGGGCGTTGATCTGGCTGTCGATTCAGCAGGTCCGGCCACGCTGAACAAGACCCTCAAGGCAACACGCTTTGATGGACGCATATCGCTTATGGGCGTCTTGACCGGGTTTAACGGTTCCATCGAAACTGCTGCAATCCTTGAAAAGAGGATCACCTTGCAGGGCATTTATGTCGGCCCGGTTTCCACGCTTGCATCCCTTGTTCGTACCGGCATCAAACCGCAGATCGACAAGATCTATCCATTCGGTGAGGCCGAGAATGCTTATAACGCGCTTCAAAGCGCCGGACATTTCGGAAAACTGGTCGTCAAGATCGGACAGTAGTGCTGCGGCCATTTAAGCCGGAATGGTCAGAGGTAATATTCACCATCACCCCTATGCGCGATTTGCCGCATAGGGGTGATGACTATTATCGACTATTTCGCCGCCGCCTTAGCGCCAGCCAGCATATCCGAGAGATTGGCAACGATCCCCGCCGCCTCAATCTGCAGAACGTCCTTGGCGCTCTTGCGGGTTTTCTCAATGGCGATATCTGCGCTCAGGCTTCGCTCGTTCGACTGAAGACCGTCATCCGGACTGTTGTTGAAGCCATCATCGGATTTTTTGCGGGCTTTCAGACGGTTTTCTTCCGCCGTCATTTCGTTGCGGCGTTCCGTTTCATTGAGAGAAAGCTCCGCCTTTTCGCGCTGTGCTTTCAACACCGCAATGTCATCCACAAACTGCTGGAACTCAGGATTATCCTTTACGCGGGCGTCGTGAAGGTTTTGCAGCTGAGGCAAGAGTGGCTTGATATCGCCGGAACGCTTGTATTTTGCCGGTTTGACTTCGCTCCACGGCAAGGCATTGTCGAAGCTCGACTCGCCAACAGTCTTCAGATCAAAGAGCCCGGGCAGGCTGATATCCGGCGTTACGCCACGCAGCTGCGTCGTGCCTCCGTTCACGCGGAAGAACTGGGCGATCGTCAGCTTAAGCTCACCGAATTTTGGCTCTGGATTGTGCGCCACCTCGTCAAGATTGACCACGGTCTGTACCGTGCCCTTGCCGAAACTCGGTTCTCCGATAATCACGCCCCGACCATAATCCTGTATCGCCGCCGCAAAAATCTCGGACGCCGACGCCGACCCACGATTGATCAGCACGCCGAGCGGCCCCTGCCAGGCAGGCGTCGACCGATCATCACTTTCAACCTTGACCTTGCCATTGGCATTACGCTGCTGGACGACCGGACCTTTTCCAACGAAAAGACCGGTCAGATCAATTGCTTCCGACAACGAGCCGCCGCCATTGTTACGGAGATCGAACAGGATGCCATCGACATTGTCCTGCTTCAGTTCGGTAATGAGCTTGGCGACATCGCGGCTGGCGCTGCGATAATCCTTGTCGCCTTTTCTGCGCGCTTCGATATCTTCATAGAAGGCAGGCAAGGTGATAACGCCGATCTTGCGCGTGGCATTGCCATCCTTGACCTCAAGCACCGATTTCTGCGCAGCCTGTTTTTCCAGGCTGATCTTGTCGCGAACCAGACTGATGATCTGGTGCTTCGCGTCCGGTCCTGCATTGGCAGGCAGAATATCCAGGCGCACCACCGAGCCTTTGGCGCCACGGATCAGCTGTACAACTTCATCAAGACGCTGGCCAACCACTTCCTTCATCGGTCCGGTCTCGTCTTGACCGACACCCGTAATGCGATCACCGACTGCGATTTTACCCGACACCTGAGCCGGGCCACCGGCCACAAGCTCTCGGATCGTGATGTAGTCGTCCCGTTCCTGCAAAACCGCGCCGATACCGACGAGAGAAAGCTTCATCGATATATCGAACTCGGCAGAAGCACTGGCGCCGAAATAATCCGTATGGGGGTCAACCGAGGTTGTATAGGCGGCCATGAACATCTGGAAAACATCGTCGCTCTTGTATTTGTAAATACGTTCAAGCGAATTCTGATAGCGCTTTTCCAGCGTTTCGCGGATCGAGGCATCATCCTTGCCAGCCAGCTTCAGGCGCAGCCAGTCATTCTTGACGCGTTTTCGCCAAAGGTCCTTGCTTTCCTCATCCGTTGCAGGCCAAGGTGCCTTGTCCCGCATCAGCGGATAGCTCTCCTGCTCATTGAAATCGAACTTCGTGTTCAACAGGCTGCGCGCATAGGCCATGCGGTCGGTAATGCGCTTTTCATAAACATTGAAGATGGAAAACGGGATGCTCAGATTTTCCTGTTTGATCGCGTCGTCAATCTTGGTTTTGTCCGCCATAAACCCGTCAATGTCGGATTTAAGGAAGATCAGCCGGTCCGGGTCCAACGATTTGATAAACCGGTCCATAATTTTGGCAGACAGAGCATCGTTGAGTGGCACTGGCTTATAATGAAAACGCGACAAAAATTCAGAGGTCAGGCGCGCGGCCTGAACCTGCTGCGGCAGCGGCTTGAGGTCCGGCGGTGTACCAGCCTCGAAAGCAAGTGCAAGTGGAACGGTTGCCAGAAGGAGGCAAAGAGAAGCAAATTTTAGGCGTTTCAAGTGTTGCCCCGTTGTTCAGCGCGAAATGTACGTACCGATCTATGTGAAGCAATTATGGTTTTTTGGCAACCGCGCTTCCCTCAATAGCGGGGTGCGGCCAAGGTCTTTCACGCCAATCAGTAACGAATGTACATATTTCTGTGAGGCAAATCCCCGTCCGGCGACTATGCTTTCGCTACGCGCATTTGGGGAAGCCCCGGTAAAGCAGGTCAAATTGGGTTCAACACTTATCTTGATACGTACGGCTCACTGTCCGACCGCCTGATCATCGACGGCGGCGGGGCATCTGGTTCCACTCGGTTGGAGGTGACGAATGCGGGCAGGCAAGGCGCCATCACCACTGGAAGTGGTAATCTTATGGTCGATACAGCCAATGACGGAACGAAGGGAGACCGGCGCGATCCATCTCGCGGGTCCAGCCGTGGCTGGCCCTTACGAATACTCGCTTTATCGCGGCAGTATTGACGCTTCCGCTCAAGAGAACTGGTATCTCCGATCCGAGCTTACGCCCGTACCCCCCACACCACCAACTCCTCCCCACCAACACCGCCTGTTTCACCCGTCCAACCAATCCCGAACCCAACACCTGATTACGGACCAGAAGTGTTCCTTTATGCTGCAATACTTTCGATGGGAGCCATTTATGGCAGGCAGTTGATCGGCTCATTCCCTGAGCGTGTCGGCGAAGAAGAGTAACTCAAAGACCGCAAACCTGGTACAACATGACAACCAGCTCAAACCGGGCGACGGAATTTGGCTTCCCTGATCAAGATGTCAAAGGCTTCGGTATGGCAATGTCAGCTACAGCACGACCTTTGATGCCGACAATTATGCCTGGAATGGAAAGCTCGGCGTGCGCGTGAACTGGTAGGCGACAGTGTTGGCCATAGCTGAACCGGCTTAGCTGTCCAGCATTTCTGATGGAGCAGGCGCCCCAAGCTGGGCACCTTTCCATATTGCAGACGCACCGGGATCGGAGAACAGCAGGCGCAAATGCCCGATGAGCTGCCCGGCGCGCGGGTCCGCTACGCGATAGACGACCGCGCGCGCTTCGCGCCTGCCTTCGATAATACCAGCCTCGCGCAACTCCCCAAGCTGCTGTGACAGGGTCGGCTGGTGAACATCCAGCACGTCTTCCAATTCGCTTACCGTGCGCTCGCCTTCCAGCAAGACGCACAGGATCGAAAGCCGCACGGGATTGGATATGGCTTTCAGAAAATCAGACGCTGCGCCGACCGCCCGACATTTCACCTTGGGCACATGGGCTTTTGGAGTGGCTTTCTCGTTCATGATCGTCGCGCCTTGCCATTCAATCTCAAAAATAGAGCAAACACGGAATGGTTTTCCAAGTTTCGCCGAAGGTTTAATCAAGCCTTCCTTCGGTGCCTGCCTGAATCCCATTATATAAATTTATATAACGAATTTGCAACCGGACCCCGTTTTCATGGCATTCAAGATCGGCTTTCACCCCAATAATCTGCATCTGACGCTCGCGTCGCGCTGGCCTGGGGCTTTTGCCGATTTCAAGCCGGAATTCGTGCCTTATCCAGAAGGCCGTGACACCGCCCAGCAGCTTATTGCCGGCAATATCGACATTGGTGGCACGGGGTCCACGCCGCCCATTCTTGCAGCGGATAGCGGGCTGCCTGTGACATATGCCGCAGCGTCTGCACCACGGCCTGCCAATGGTGCGATACTGGTTGCCAAGGATACTGATATCCAGACCGTCGCCGACCTGAAAGGGCGCGATATTGCGCTCGTCGATGGCTCCTTTCACACTTATTTTCTGGCAAAAAGTCTGGAGCAAGTCGGGCTTCGTCTTGATGACGTGAAACGCCATGATCTTCTGGCGAGCCCTTCGCGTGAACTTCTCCGCACAGGCAAAGTGGCGGCGTGGATTGCCATGGCGCCGCATCTCGAACAGGCACTCGCCAGTGGAGAATTCCATGTCTTGCTGCATTGCGGCACCACAATTCCCAATCGCTCGGTGTTCTGGACGATCGGACAGCGCAATCTGCCGGACGATGTGATTGATGCGTTTGCGGTGGAACTGGCCCGGATCGGTCGTGAGATTATCGCGCATCCTGAACAGGCCGCAGCCCTGCTCGCCAAGGACGCCGACGACAATGAGCGGCGCGCCTGGACGCGGGTGATCCAGGAACGCAACTGGCACATCATGCCAGCTGACGACACGCTTTTGCGCGAACAGCAGGCGGAGGCAGACATACTGCTTCGCCATGCTGCGATCAGCCGCAGACTAGAAATTATAGCAGAGCATAACGAGGCAGAAACAGCATGAATGTCCTTTGGTACATGTGCGCGCCAGACGGCGCTTATCCCTGGAAACCCGAGGGCTCACGCGTCGTCGATTACGGCTACTACAAGCAGCTTGCACAGGCCTATGACCATCTGGGTTATACCGGCGCGCTTTTGCCACCGGCGCTCATGATGTGTGGCCGCTGGCTGGAGCCCTTCTGCCCTATACGGAGCGCATGAAGTTTCTGCTGGCCTTCCATCCGGGTCTGGTAGCGCCAACGCTGCTTGCCAAGATGGCAGCGACATTTCAGGAGTTTTCCAATGGCAGGCTGATGCTGAATGTCGTTTCCGGCGATGCCAAGATGCTTGGCGCTTATGGCATGATGTTGCCGCATGACGAACGCTATCTGATGGCCGACGAGTACCTGACGCTGTGGCATCGTCTTATGGCAGGTGAAAGCGTCACCCATAACGGCAAATATTTCCAGACTGAAGGCGCAAAACTGGCCCTTCCTGCCGGTTCGTCGATTGCCCCACCGCCACTATGGTTTGGCGGATCGTCGGACAGCGCAATCGAAGTCGCGGCAAAGCATGTCGATACCTATCTTTCGTGGGGAGAAACGCCCGAACAGATGGGCGAGAAGGTCAAGCAAGTCAAAGCGCGCGCCGCAGCGCATGGGCGCGAACTGAAATACGGTATCCGTCTTTATGTAATCGTGCGCTCGACTGACGCAAAGGCCTGGGAAGCAGCAGCCGACCTTTACGACCAGATGGATGAAGCGGCCATGGCGGGCAACAAGCGCTTCGTTTCCAACACGGACTCTGTCGGCCAGCAGCGCATGACGGCAATGCATGGGGGCGTGAAACCCGACAATCTGCGCGACCTTGAAATCTCACCCAATCTCTGGGCGGGTATCGGTCTCGTCCGCCCCGGCCCCGGCACCGCAATCGTCGGCTCGCCCGACACGGTTATTCGCACACTTGAAGCTTATCAGGCCGTGGGCGTCGATACGTTCATCCTGTCGGGCATGCCACTGCTGGAGGAAGCCTATCGTTTCGGCGAAATGGTATTGCCGCGCCTTCCTGTCGAGCGGCCCGTCGCTGAGCGCAAGCAGTTTACATGGTCAACCCTGTTCGACCGGGATCTGACCGGAAAGGCCATCAATGGCTGATACGAGTGCTCTGGAGAAAGTGACAAACGTCGGTTCTCCTTCGGCTGGCATTGCCAATATACGTCCGCGCTTCCCGCAATGGATGCGCAGGCTTATATCGCCCATCGCCATCCTAATCTTGTGGCAACTGGCGAGCATGACGGGGCTTTTATCGGCCCGCACGCTGGCGTCGCCCGTCGACATCGCGGCAACCGGCCTGCGGCTGCTGGCTTCGGGTGAACTTGCGACAGGGTTGGCCGTGTCGTTCCTCCGCGTCATTGCAGGCTTCTCCATCGCGCTTGTCGTAGGCGTCGCACTGGCACTTTTCGCCGGGCTTTCCAAGCTCGGTGAAACCATCATCGATCCGCCGGTACAGATGCTGAAGGCAATGCCTTTTCTGGGGCTTCTTCCGCTCTTCATCCTTTGGTACGGTATAGGTGAAGCACCAAAGATCGGCATGGTTGCCTTTGGCTCCGTCTTCCCGATCTATCTGACACTGCATGGCGGCATTCGCGGCGTTGATCGCAAGCTGATCGAAGCTGGACGCACCCTCAATCTCAGCACGCTCGAAATCATTCGGCATGTCGTGATCCCCAGCGCTCTGCCTTCGTTGCTCGTCGGCGTACGCTATGGATTGAGCATCGCATGGCTTAGCCTCGTGGTGGCAGAACAGATCAATGCCTCCAGTGGCATAGGTTATATCATCACTTATGCACGCGATTTCCTGCAAACCGACGTCATCGTGATCTGCCTGCTGGTCTACGCGCTCATGGGGCTGCTCACTGACGGGCTGGTTCGCGCAATCGAGGCCTATGCCCTGCGCTGGCGCCCTGCGGTGATATCATGAGCGACATCGTAAAAATTCATGGCTTGTCGCGGTCCTTCGGCGGACCGGCAATTCTTGATGGTATCGATCTAAGCATCGCGCCGGGGGAATTCGTAGCCCTGCTTGGCAGAAGCGGCTCAGGAAAATCCACGCTTTTGCGCGTGCTTGCGGGGCTCGACGAAGCTCCCGCAAGCGTGCTGGAAATTCCCCAACGCCGTGCCGTCGTGTTTCAGGAGCCTCGGCTGATGCCGTGGAAAAGTGTGATCGACAATGTTGCGCTCGGTGTGCCGAACGCCTGCAACAGCGGCAAGGCCGCGCAAGCGCTGGCCGATGTCGGTCTGTCGCACAGGATCAATGCATGGCCTCTGACATTATCTGGTGGTGAAGCACAGCGGGCGGCCTTGGCGCGGGCGCTGGTGCGAGAACCGGAACTGCTTTTGCTGGACGAGCCATTTGCCGCACTCGATGCGCTAACGCGTCTTCGCATGCACGATCTGGTGTTCAACCTCTGGCGCAAGCACAAGCCAGCAACCTTGCTAGTGACGCATGATGTGTGGGAGGCTGTCGCTTTGGCCGACCGCATTCTCGTTCTGGATCAGGGGCGTTTCAGTCACGATCTGCGTGTCGATATCGATCACCCTCGACAGAGAACAGATAAACGCGCTGCCGCTATCGAAACCGAATTGCTGGAAGCGCTGGGCGTCCGGCATTCCGTCCTGCACCCTTAAAAGCGGAGATATTCAATGAAAAGACTTCAAATTCTGGCCGCCCTTACCGGTGCGGCAATGACACTTGCGAGCACAGCGGCGTTCGCCGCCGATCAGGTTGTGCGCATTGGCTGGCTTCGCGGCCCCAACGACATAACACTGGCCAAATCACGCGGCACACTGGAACAAGCCCTCGCGGAAAAAGGCATTAAGGTGGAATGGGCTGGCCCATTTCCGGCTGCGGCCCCAGCCTTTGAAGCACTGAATGCGGGCAGCATCGATATTACAGCAGGCAGTTCGACATCGGCCATCGCAGCGCTGGCGGCAAATATTCCGCTGACGATCTTCGGCTATCAGAAAATGTCGCCGGGATCGGAAGGAATTGTTGCCAAGAAAGATGCTGGCATCACGTCGATCAAGGATTTGGCAGGCAAGAAGGTTGCTGTCAACCGCGGCGGTACGGGCGAATATCTGCTGATGCAAGGGCTGGAGACAAACGGTATCGATCCGAAAAGCGTCGAGCGCGTCTATCTTAGCCCAAGCGACAGCGGCCCAAGCTTCGTGCAAGGCCATGTCGACGCCTGGGCGACATGGGACCCTTTGTGGCAATCGCCGAAAAGTCCTATGGCGGTCAGGTGATTGCGGATGGCGCTGCCATTGGTTCCGACAATGCGGTCGTTCTGATTTCAAGCCGAGAATTTGCTGAAAAGAAAGCCGACGAGCTGCAAGCGATTTTCGATGTTCTGAAGAAAGACAATGCCTGGGCCGTGGCGAACAAGGCGGACGCTGGCGCCATCTGGGCCAAAGAAATGAATATACCCGCTGAACTGGGGCAAGTGATCGGTGAGAACAATGCCGTTCCGACGACCGCCGTTACCGCAGCAGATGTCGAGCAGATTGGGAAAATTGCCTATTGGTATGCCAAGAGCGGTATCATTCCCCAAAAGCCCGATATCAAGGCAGCTGTTGTCGAGCTGAAATAATCAACACGATTCCGCCTGCATCGGTTTTTCAAAACGGATGCAGGCGATGCTTTGGTTTTGCCAAATGATGCGCTTGACGGTAGAAGCTCTTCAAAGCCAGCCGGAGCATCCCTTGAAAACCATCGCAGTTGATTTTGAAACGGCCAATGAACAGCGCGGAAGCGCCTGTTCAGTTGGATTGGCATGGATTGAAGATGGCCGCGTTGTGCGCGTTGAAGAGCGCCTTATCCGACCGAAGGATATGCGGTTTTCCTCATTCAATATCGCCATTCACGGCATTCGCCCCGAGCATGTCGAAGATGCCGGAGAGTTTCCCGAAGTCATGGATGAGTTCGCAGATGACTTCGCGGGCGCGACGATGATCGCCCACAATGCTGCTTTCGATTTCAGCGTCTGGCGCGCATGCCTCGACCAATATCGGCAAAGCTACCCGGAGTTTCAGTATCTGTGTTCGGTAAAAATGGCGCAGAAGGTCTGGCCGGACCTCGGCTCCCACAAGTTAAATGTTTTGGCTTCGTATCTCGGTCTCACCTTCGCACACCATAATGCGGCGGAAGACGCGGCCATCTGCGCCGAAGCCACAATCTCCATTGCACGTTCGCTCGGTGCACAAGCCTTGCACGAGGTTCCGGCCATGATCGGCATGAAGCCTGGTCGCTTGTTCGCCGGTGGCTACGAGCCCTGCACTTGCCGAAAACGCTGAGTGCGCGCTACTTTAACGGCTTTTGTTAAAGTAGCGCGCGGTATTGTCACTGTATGAGGCGACCGCCATCAATGAGCGTTCATAATCCGTCGCACTATCAATTGAGTCTCTGTTCGGTCTCCGCATCAAAGAGATGGACATTCGCAGGATCGAGCATGACTTCGAACTCTTCGCCTGGCTGAACTTTATGACTGGGGGGCAAAGCGGCAACGAGCCTTTGTGGGCCAACGGTTCCCGTTACAATCAGCTCGGGGCCCGTGAGTTCGGCGATATCGCATTTCATGCGCAGAACGACGCTTTGATCTTTCCGCTCCCGCCCTATTGCTTCTGAACGAACCCCAAGCAAAATACGTCTGCCAGCCGCAATATTCGGTAGGTTGCCAATTGGAATGCTGGTGTCCGTACCGTCAATCGTCAGACGATCTCCGCTGAATGTGGCTTCCAGCATGTTCATTGGCGGCGCGCCGACGAATGTCGCCACATAAAGCGTGGCGGGCCGGTTATAGACATTTTCAGGCGTGTCCAGTTGCTCGATGCGCCCATTGCGCATGACCGCAATCCGCGTCGCCAATGTCATCGCCTCGATCTGATCGTGCGTGACGTAAACCATCGTGGTTTTCATCAACTGATGCAGTCGTTTCAACTCGGCACGCATTTCCATGCGCAGTTTTGCATCCAGATTGGACAATGGTTCATCGAAAAGGAACAGTTTGGGGTGACGCACCAATGCGCGACCGATTGCAACACGCTGACGCTGGCCACCGGAGAGCTGCGCGGGCTTTCGATCCAGCAGATTTTCAATCTGCAAAAGGCGCGCTGCTTCCAGCACGGCTTTATCCCGCTCCGCAGCTGGTACTTTGCGCATCTCAAGACCGAAGCCGATATTGCGCTTCACATTCAGATTTGGATAGAGCGCGTAGGACTGAAACACCATCGCCGTATCCCTGTCCTTGGGGTGTACGCCGACGATAGACCGCTCATCAATGCGAATGTCGCCGCTTGTCGGTTCGGCCAGGCCCGCGATCATGTTGAGCAATGTCGACTTGCCGGAACCGGAGGCACCTAACAGCACCAGAAACTCACCGCTGGCCAGTGACAGATCGATACCTTTGAGGATTTCGGTCGACCCGTAGCTCTTGCAAACATTGCTTATGGTCAGGGTGCTCATGCAAGCGCTCCTTCAGTATCCGACATATAGGCCCGCGGGCTTGTGGAAATAGCCTTCGAGGCGCTGCGTGTGGCGGCCTGCAAGCAGGCCTCAACCGAGCGTCCCTTGGCGAATGACGCAAGAAAAGCTGCGTTGAAAACATCGCCCGCACCGATTGTATCGATAACCGTTACCTGAGGCGCATTGACCGATATGACGCTGCCATCATGTCCAACCGCGAAGGCGCCATTCGGGCCGCATTTAACGATAAAAAAGGCCGCCATTCGGCATCGTCCGGCAGAGATTGTGCGCGGCCTCCACCGGATCGGCGGAGTTTCCAAGATTGATCGTCTCAACCTCGTTGAACATGACAAACTTGCTGCGTTTCAACCATGAAAGTGCGCGGCTTCGGTTCCGCTCCGTCCAGCCTTCGACCGGCCAGCCGGTATCAAGCGCCACCTCGATGTTGTGGCTGTCGGCCCAATCGAAAAACTGATCATATGCATCCGCCAGCCTGTCGGTCAGAAAACTTCCGCAAAGAAGGGCCAGTCCGCCGGACAAGGCCTCACCATCAAGTGCCGACAGGGCATCTTCAATTGAAAAATGCGGCAGATGACCGAGTGTCGTGAAGAAAGTCCGTTCTCCATCCGGATGCGTCAGGCCGACGGACAGAGTGGTTTTTCCAGCAAACACCGCCCATTGTCTGGCATGATCACCAAAATTCTCAGCGAGCCAGCGTCCAAACTGATCGGCGCCTGTATTCGCTGCCATTTGAAATGGAACTTCCAAAGCCATCAGTGCCAAAGCCGAGTTTCCCGCCGAACCGCCGACGCGCAACTCGTCATGGCTGACAATGTTCTCGGTGCCCGGTTGTGGCCAAGCCGAAGTCGGTCCCAGGATCATATCAACATTGACGTTGCCGATAATTGCAATTGGCCTCACTCATTCGCTCCGGGTGATTTTGGAAGAACGGACCGGCGTACCGGCATTCTCGACACGTTGGTCGGCAAAGGCCATCATGAGCCGTTGCGCAGCTGGCAGGATCGTGAAAATGGCGCCAAGTCCGCTTGCTGCGGGAAACGAAATCGTTACAGCACCCGGAACAGGTGCCTCACCGGAGGCGTCAAACACTACCAGTTTGGCTCCCGTTTCAGCAACAGACTGTCCCATCGCCGTCACCAGCGGTGCGGTCGCATCGTTGCCCTTGAAGAGGATAACTGCAACCTTTGGTGAGAGCATTTCCATCGGCCCGTGACGCAGTTGGCCACCCTCCAGCGAATAGCTCGGCACGCGCGAAAGCTCGGTAAACCCAAGAGCAATGGCTTCTGCTACCCCCTGCAGACAGCGCCCCGAGGTTACAATCGTGTTGACATCAGCGATGCAATCAAGCGCTGCATCAATCGCCACAGTTTGGGGGGAATTCAACACGTTGAGTGCGGCTCGCGGATCGTCACCGAGTGCCGCCAATATGGCCAGATGCAGAGCGAAACTAATCGTCAGGCTACGGGTTGCTGCAAATGCAAGCTCCCCGCCGCCATGCCCCACCAGGCAGTCGACTTTGCTGGCGAGAAACGACCCAGCATCAAGCGTCAAACCGAATATATCGGCCTGCCCCTTTTTCTCGGCGAACCACCGTACAACTTCCGCACTTTCACCAGACTGAGATGTGACCAGAACCGTTTTGCCTTCAATGGGTAAGGAAGCGCCAAGCTGCTCTGAAATCGGTATGGCAACTGCATCGATATTATGGGCGCGATAAAGCGGTTCCACCGCACGACCGACCGCATGTGACCCGCCCATCCCCAGCAGGAGCAGCTTGCCGGTTTTACGTAAACTCCCGGCGATCTTCTCTGCCAGTTCGCGATTATTCTCGAAGGAAATCAGAGCATCGCTAGACTGGCGTGCCATCTCTTTATCGATTGCGACAAGTCCTTCAGGACGCTGCTTTTGCGTGTTCATCATCATCCTTTCACGCCGCCGCTGGTGAGGCCGGAGATAAGTGCGCGTTGCATCAAAAGCCCAACAATAACCGGTGGAAGTGCTGCCAAAACACCCGCAGTCGCGATCAAGCCGTAATCGGAAACGCGCCCGCCAGCCAGATCGGCAATAGCAACTGTCAGCGTCCGCGCTCTCTGATCCGATGTGAACAAAAGCGCATAGAAAAATTCGTCCCATCCCAGCAGAAATGCGAACAGCGCCGATGTCGCAACAATCGGCAATGCAAGCGGCAGCGTGATGATACGCAATGTCTGGAACAGGCTTGCACCGTCAATCATCGCGGCCTGCTCAATCTCCTGCGGGATACCATCGAAGCCAGACTTCATCAGCCATGTGGTGAATGGTGCCAGAATGGTGAGGTAGACAAGCGCAAGACCGAATACCGAATTCAACAGCCCTAGTTTTGCAAGGAGCATGTAAAGCGGCACGGCCAAAGCCACCGGAGGCAGCATGTATGTGCCGATGACCAAAGTGAGCGACCAACCGATGCGCGAGGTCCGCGATACCGCCCAACCGGCAGGGATCGCAACAAGGATCGCCACTAAGGTGGCCATGCCCGCCACTCTCAGACTGTTATACATCGATGCCACAAAGGCAGCGCCAGCGCTATTGGGGACCGTGGACAGCAGAGTCTGATAGCGAGAAAAATCCGCTGTGGTCGGCCACCATTTCAATGGGCGAACAGACAGGTCGGCCATCGGCGATATGCTCATGACAAACAGCCAGAACAAGGGCGCGAGGATAATGACTGCCAGCGACAGCGCAGCGAGATAAACGAAGAAAGTTGCGATGGGGCTTCGACGTTCCATTATGTTGCCGCTCCAGCCGTTTTGCGCACCAGAAAACCATAGCCCAACGCCAACACCGTAACGATCAGGGTCACAATGAGCGCCAGCGATGCACCAGATCCCGCGCGCTGGAAGGAAAATGCTTCCTGATAAACGAGGATAGAAAGCGTACGTGTGGAATTGGCGGGGCCACCGCGGGTCATGATCCAGATAATGTCAAAGACCTTGAATGCCTCAATGGTGCGGAGCACAAGCGCGACCATCAATGGTCCCGCAAGATAGGGCAGAATCACAAACCGGAATCGGTTGAATGGACCCGCGCCATCGACGAGCGATGCAGCTGTTATGTCTCTTGGGACGGCTTGAAGGGCCGCCAACGCGATGAGTGCGACAAGCGGGAAGTTCTTCCAGCAATCGGCAACAATCAGCGCCGTCATTGCTGCTGACGGTTCGCCGAGCCATGACTGGTAGTCTGAAATGATGCCAAGCTGGGTCAACAGCGAATTGAGCGCACCATATTCGGGATTGTAGATGAGACGCCATAGTGTTGCGTTGACCACCGTTGGCAACGCCCATGGCAGAATAAGCAAGGCTCGCAGAACAGTGCGGCCATAAAACTGCTGGTTCAGCAACAGTGCCGCCAAAACGCCAAGGACCATTTCGGCTGACACCGAGATGAGAGAAAACCAGGTTGTGGTCCAGAAAGCACGCTGGAAATTGGAGCTGGACAGCATCTTGATGTAATTGGCAATACCAACGAAATCGCCGCCAGTGCCGACAAGCTTTGCATCGGTGAACGAAAGGCGCACCGTTTCAAACATTGGCCAGCCGATCACGCAAACCATGACGGCGAGTAACGGAAGCATCAGCAACCACGCTCGCATAGTCATCCAGTTGCCGGACATTGTTTGCACCTCAGTCTAAATGGAAGAAGGGAGCGGATGCAGGTGCACCCACCCCCATCAGGGTCTTAGAGTCCGCTGTTTTCAGCTGCGGATTTGAGGGCGTCTTCCGGCGAAGACTGTCCAAGCAAAGCTTCCTGGATGGACTGCTGCAAGGCCGTGGACATTTCCTGATATTTCGGTGTTGTCGGGCGCGGATACATCGCAGCCAGACCGAGCTTCGCTGCCGCGATCAACTCTTCCTGTCCCTTCGATACAGCCGGATCATCATAGGACGACGCCCAGATTGGCAGAGACAGTTTTGCATAATCGTTCTGGACCTTTTGCGAGGTCATAAAGACGATATATTTCCACGCATCATCAGGATGTTTGCTGGTGGTGGTGATGCCAAGCCCCATGGAACCATTGACCGCCGAAACCTCGCTCTTGCCATCGACGCCCGGCGCGGGCACGACACCCACCTTGCCAACCACTTTGCTTTCGGCAGGGTCATTGACCTTGCTATACATATAGGTCCAGTTCAGCGCGAAAGCGGCGTCACCATTCTGGAAGACCTTGCGTACGTCCTCCTCCAGAAACTCTTTCGAGTTCGGATTGCTGAGGCCGGACTTATAGCTGTCCACCATATATTTGAGGGCATCCAGTCCGCCATCCTTGTCGAAGGCGGGCTTTCCGTCTTTCAGGAAATCGCCGCCATAAGCACTCACCAGCGTGGTGTAGTCGCAAATCGCGGCCTCCGCCTGAGCCCAGCTCCACGCAATCGGCGATGCAAGCAAGCCCTTGTCCTTGATGATCTTTGCCTGATCGTGGAGTTCCGCCCAGGTCTTGGGCGGGTTCTTTATACCCGCTTTCTCAAGGATTTCCTTGTTGTAGAACAGGTACTTGGTATCCAGAATCCACGGCATGCCGTAATATTTGTCCTGATACTGAACCGTCGTCCAGGCACCCGGCAGAACGCCCTTCTTCATCTCGTCCGTAATGCGCGACGAGACATCGACAAGCACATTGTTGCTTGCATATTCGGCTGGCCAGATCACGTCGAACAGCACAACGTCATAGCCCTGCCCCGAACCCTGAGCCAGAACCGTCTTGTCATGCAACCCTTCATAGGGCACGAATTCCAGATTGACCTTCACATCCGGATTGGCTGTCTGAAAGGCCTCCGTCATCGCGCGTACATCCGCTTCGCTATAAGCGGCCTGCGCCATGAACAGGGCATTCAGGGTCGTTTCAGCAAATGCGTGCGGAACCGAGAAAGCGGATACGGCCAGCGTACCCAGCAAGACGGTGCGAATTGATTTAAGCATTGGTACCTCCCGTTAACCTGCCTCCGGCTTGTGCTAGTGCCGTGCACATTGCCTTATCGCCGTGAGATCAGAGCTGTTGTTCCACCATTATTAAATGTTCATGTTCTTTATTAAGTCAAATCCATTGACTTAAACGTGTTATAAATATCTACTGGTGTCAAGAGGGATTGAGGATGCCAAGAAAGAGCGACATTCGGGCCACGAGTGGCACCAATCATGAGGGTACAAGCGCCCATAATCGCAGGGTGATCATCGACGCCCTGCGCCAAAACAGATCGCTCTCCCGCGCCGAACTCGCCCGTGCGACAAATCTCACCAAACAGACGATCTCCAACCTGATTGAAGGTCTGGAAAGCGACGGATTGGTGAGTTCGGAAAATGCGGTCAGGCGTGGTCGCGGACAACCGGCAACGCCCTACCGGCTGGTGCCCGAGGGCGCATTCGCGCTCGGCGTTCAGATCGACCGGCATCTGACCCGGATCGTCATCGTCAATCTGACCGGCGATGAAGTCGTGCGGCGAGAGGCCAGACTGCCACCCGATAATCCGGAAGAAGGCTGCGCCATCATTCTGGAAGAAATTGCCAAAGCGCAAGCGACGCTCGCACGGAAATTCCTCGATGGACACTATCGGATGTCGGGGCTTGGGGTCGCCATGCCCGGCCCTTTCGGGACAAGGGTTCCCGAGCATGACCGATGGGTGATGAGTGCATGGCAATCTTTCCCGCTGATCGACAGGTTGACCCAAAGCACCGGCCTGACTGTAACATTGCAGAACGATGCTGCCGCCTGCGCGCGGGCAGAAAAAATGGTTGGTCTCGCAGACGGCCTCGATAATGTCGTCTGTATCTATATGGGCTACGGTGTCGGCGCCGGGCTGATACTGAACGGAGAAATCTATACGGGCAGCAAGGGCAATGCCGGTGAAATCGGCACCATGCTTATGACCAATCGTGGCGCGCAAACGCCACTGGAACACCATGCTTCTCTCTGGTCGCTCTACAAACATTTGAAAATCGACGAAGCGCAGCCCGATCTTTCTGCGGAATTGGAAGCCCTGTTGGCGCAGAACGATCCGCAACTGGAAACATGGTTGGAGCGGGCGGCGATGGAACTGAGATCCGCCATCCATACGATAGAAGCGATCTTCGACCCGCAAACAGTTATTCTGTGTGGCGGCGCGCCGAAACTTCTGGCCAACCGGCTCGTGGACCGGATCGAGCCGCTCATTTCCTCCAGCGTAGATTATCCGGTGCGGACATTGCCGCGTCTGCTGGTCGGGTTGACCGATATATGGGCCGTGGCGCGCGGAGCAGCCCTTGAGCAGATCAGCAGGCATTTCGACCCACGTTTCTCAGCACTGCTGAAGTCTGGCGTCATTGCCTGAAGCGCCAGGCGATAGCCAACACCGGCTCTTCTCATCATCCCTCAAGCCACGTCGGCAGGCCCCGCGCTACGTGGCCTGTCTTTGCGGCCTCTGCGCAGCTCGCAAGACTACCAAAACGCACCGCACGGCCAGACAAACCCGGCCCATAATGTGCGTATTTTCCGGAATTGGTCATCAGCGCTTTGGCCGTGACCGGAAAAACCGGTTCGGAAATGGAACACCAACAGAGATCCGGGATCACCTGAACGCCCGCGGCTTCCAGCCTTTGCAATGTTCCATCTTCGCGCGCCGCAGCTATAACCTGACGCCCCGCGGTGATAATGGTGGTTCTGACCGCTTTGCCGCCTCGCAAAGCGTTTGCAAAGGCGCGGCATTCCTCAAGCGAAGCGTGCGGGCTGCCGATGGCTACCAGATCCACCGCATCTGGACCATCGTTCAGTGACTTCCATCCATCCACCATGTCGTTCCTTGTGATAGAGACCGTATCGGCTGTGGGCGAAACAAAATGCGCTTCCGGTGTAACGCCTTCGACATGCAGCATGGGTGCAGCGGAAGTCGTACCGAAGGCCGCACACATGGCTTTTAAATTTTCCGGTGTCGGCTTGGCGTCCCTGAGCCCTTTCAGGAGTGGAATCCGATCCGGCGAAACCTTACCCGCGAGATAACCAATCAAGGGCCAGAAAGCGTCGTCGAACCCTTCGGGTATATCAACGTGGATGATACGCTGCGCAAATCGATGTTGATCAAGATAAACGCCCGACAGTGGTGCGCGTCCCGTCATGGCAATGCAGAGATCAAGGAAATCGGGATGCTTCGCCGTGCGGGCCCCAAGCATGGTGTTTGCATAGATGACTGCATTGCTTTCGGCCCATGCGATCATTTCCCCCATTTTCGGCGCGGTGTCCAAAAGGTAGGGCGAGCAGGTAAATGTGTTCTGACACCCCATCCGCACATAGGCATCGGCAAGCCGTGCGGCGGGCCGCCCAAAGGATGCAGGCACACCTTGCGCCTGCCAATGTTCGCGATCAACGGAAATGGCATTCATTGTCGTCGGTACGCGAACCCGCGCACCCATATCCGCCATCTTCTCGGCGAAGATCAAGTTGGCCGGGCTTGCATAGATGCAGCCGTCGATATGCGCCTGCGCGACATCGATCAGGCGTTCTGCGCCTTGGTTTTCGGCCATCGCGCAGATAATTTCCATGGCGAGCTTGGTGGCATCGCCATCTGCGCCCGTCATCATGGCTTGATCAGCTGCGGAAAGTTCGAGCCTCGTTTCCTTCGACCCCACGAGCGGCAGGGTAAAGCCGGGCGCGGTTAACTTGGTCGGCGTGATCTTGACCTCCGGCTCTTTTCGTAAGCGCTCCCAGTCCTCCGGTGGCAGGCGCAAGACGGGTAGAGGATGGTCGAACATCTTGTCGGCGATCAGCGCCCCCAGCGTCACCACATCCTCAGTCTGGGAGAAAATCAGCGCAGCCGGTGCCATGCCATTTAATGCCAAATCAAGCAGCACGCCTGAACCCGTACAGGAACCGCGCGTTGATGGCATCATCAGCACAACGCCTCTGATACTCTGCCCGTGGAGGGGATGGTGCACGTCGATGATTTTACCCGAAGCAGGATCAATCCCACCCCAAAAGCTGAGCGGTTCGGTTGTCGCCAGGATTGGCCCTTCGGCGGTTCCGGGCAGAATGCTACGGGCTGTTGCGGTCATGTTCACCTGTCCGTTGCCTGGTTTGATTTCTGAATGATCTCGGCCAATATGGCGACCGCGATTTCGGCAGGTGTCGCGGCTTTGATATCCAGCCCTATCGGGGATGAAATCCTCGCCAGATCGGTGGCATTGTGCCCGAGTTTCTTCAGGTTTTCCATGCGTTGGGCATGGGTTCGACGACTGCCCAATGCCCCAATGTAAAAGCAATCCGACTGCATTGCCAGTGATAGCGCCGGTTCGTCAATTTTGGGATCATGCGTAAGCGTGGCAACCGCAGTATACCGGTCCAGCGGGCTGTCGCGAAACGCCTCCTCCGGCCAGACTGCCTTAAGAGCGGCCTCCTGAAACCGCAACGGCGTTGCAAACGCTGTCCGCGGGTCGATGACCTCCACATCGAAACCCGTCATGATGGCCATCTGCGCAAGATGCTGGGCGATGTGGACTGCCCCCACCAGTTTCAACCGCAATGCCGGTCGATATATATTGATGAAATACCGTCGATTGTCGGCCACAAAATAGAGCGCCTTACCGGTTTGAAACGCCTGTCGAACGTGCGGTTGAAACGCACTAGAAACAACCTCAGCATCCCGCACAAGCTCAGTGCGTCTCTGGTCCAGATCGGTCAATGTCGCTACGAGCAAACGGCTGGCGCGTAGCTCATTCAGTTCCGCAAGAAGAGAGCTTTGCATCAATCGAGCTTCTCCACATAGACCCTGATCTTGCCCCCACAAGACAGCCCCACGCGCCATGCCGTTTCATCGGCAACGCCAAACTCCAGCAGCTTTGTCTTTCCGGACGCTATCGTTTCCAGCGCCTCTTCAATGACTGCACCTTCGACACACCCCCGGAAACCGAGCCTTCAAAATTGCCCAACGCGTCGACAACAAGATGACTGCCTGTGGGACGCGGCGCCGATCCCCATGTTTCAATGACGGTGGCGATCGCAACCCCTTTGCCATTCTGGCGCCAATGGAGCGCGACAGCCAACGGGTCCTTGGCAAGACCAAAACTATGTTCAGACAATTCGTCCACCGGCATTCACGACAGCCTCTCTCGTATCCACGTCAATTCTGGCAGCAGAGCCAATGGGTACATCAACGATAGGGAGTTCGCTCGCCTCAATGATATGCCTTGCCCCCACATCGCCCGACAGGACGGAAATGGCTTCGAAAAGCTGGCGCGGTATAATGACGGGATTTCCTCGCTCACCCTCGTCGGTAACGGCGCGAATGACAGCGTTTCCGTCGTGCTGGCGGAAACGATCAATCATCATGCGAATGTGCTGCGCGCTGACCGCAGGCATGTCTCCCAGATGGATCATCAGCCCGTCGCAGTCTGCCGGTGCTGCGACAAGGGCAGCTTTGATCGAACTTGCAAGCCCAAGGGCATAAGCCGGATTGTGAACGATAGAGACGTCAAGCCCCTGAAGCGAAGCGGCAATTTCGTCTGCCATATGGCCAGTGACGGCAATCACCCGGCCACGATCAGCTTCTACCGCATTTTCAACCGACCGGCGCACCAGCGGCTTGCCATCAAAAATGGCGAGAAGCTTGTTCGCCCCGCCCATGCGTGAGGATTGCCCGGCGGCCAGAACAGCAATCATGACCGCAAGATCGCGCTTTCTCTTCGCTCTACCATCGCGCGGCGCAATGCGCGCAGGACTATCGAGCAAAAGACCGCCGACGCCCATCGCTGCAATGTCCTTTGGCGTGACGCTCATCCCCGCCATCAAGCGGTCCAGAACCCAGTCAAACCCGTTCTCTTTGATGCTCCGGGCGCAGCCGGGAGCGCCGATCACCGGCTTACTGTCGATTTCGCCAAGGACCAGCAGATTGCCGGGATCCACGGGCATACCTACATAAGTAATCGTCCCACCAGCCTTGCGAATGGAACTGGGAAGAACATCGTTCTTGTCCGCAACCGCCGATGCGCCGAACACAACGACAATGTCGGAAACCGCAGCTGCATTTTGTATGGCGCACGCCATCGGCTCCGCCGCATGCGAGACCCGAAGTTCTGTCGCCACGGCTCCAAGATTCATCGTCAAACGCGCTTCAAGCGCTTGACGGGTTTTATTCAGAACACTTGTTTTCAAAGCCGGGCACGTTCCCTGAACAAGCCCGACAGTGCGTCCGCTGAAGGGTTCAACGCCGAGCATATTCTTGTCGCGACACAGCGCAAGCACCGCTGCGACGGAACTCTCCGGGACGGCATAGGGAATGATCTTAATTGTCGCAACCACCTGCCCGGCACGAACGCGGTCAAACTCGCGCAAGGTCGCCAGTGTTATCGACGGATCGATAGAATTCACCGCGTCCACAAGCTTCCGGCTGACGGTGAAGACACCGGGCTCTCTTGCAAGAAAATTCACCCGCCCGGTCGTGGCCGCAGAGCAAATAATGCCCCTTGCCGATATTGCAGATGCGATCTGGGCAGCAGCGTCGTTCTCCGTAACATCGCCGGCTTCCAGTTGGGCCGACACCACGCTGTCATGTCCCTCCTTTCGGAGAAATTCGATATCATGCGCGTCGAGAACATGCCCTTTGGGGAAACTCCTCCCACCCACAACCAGCCGATGTGCGAGAATAGCGTTCAATGCCTCGTCGAGCGGTGTTGCCCCGAAAACCATGCGCTATCCTTCCCCCAAAGCCACGCCGGATCGCCGAAGTTCTTTCCGTTATCTGGTCGCCATTTGGCTCCGCGAGAGCCCCCGCTCCCTTATATGCCGGAGCTTCATCATTTGTCACGATGCGCTCTGAGCGTTTATGCGGTTTCAGATATGTCTATTCATCGTCGGGCAATCCTTGCTGGAGTTCGGCAAATTTACCAGCCATTGTCGGATTACCGCGGGTAAGCCGCTTGACCGTCAGGTCCTCAGCCTTATCGTTTGCCAGTCTTAGATTGTTGGCCGACTTGTGAAGCGCTTCTTTTGTTTTCTCGAGATCCTTGATCGCTTCATCTATGCGTTTGACTGCTTCCTCAAAACCGTCAGAAGCCAAACGCCAATTGCGCCCGAATGCAGCTTTGAAGTCGTCGAGCTGGCTTTCGAAATTTGTGATGTCGACATTTTGCGCCTTCACCAGTGCCAGTTCGGACTTGTATTTGAGCGAGTTTATCGCTGCATTGCGCAGCAACGTGATGATTGGGATGAAGAACTGTGGCCGGACGACGTACATTTTCGGATAACGATGGGATACATCGATGATCCCTGTGTTGTAGAGCTCACTTTCAGGTTCGAGCAGCGAGACCAGAACCGCATATTCGCAACCTTTCGCACACCGGTCCTTGTCGAGCTCTTTGAGAAAATCTTCGTTCTTTTTCTTGGTCGCGGTCTCGTCGTTCTCATTCTTCATCTCAAACATGATCGAAACGATTTCGGTGCCCGCATCGTCCATATCGCGGAAGATAAAGTCGCCCTTGCTACCGCTGCTCGCGTCATTATCCTTCTCAAAATATGCGCGTGGGAAAGCAGTCGCACGAATACGGTCGAACTCGGTTGCACAGTGCTGTTCCAGCGTCTCGCCGATCATTTTTGTCGATAGTTTCGCTTTCATATCCCGCAGACGCTCGATTGCCTCGTCGCGATCCCTGAGCTGCGTTTCGTATTTGTCTTTGAGCGCTGTCTCGGCAAGTTGCTTTTCAAGTGCCACCCGGGCAAGCCCGTTCTTCAGTTCATCGCGCTCCTTCTCAATCGCGCTGACAGCTTCGGTGACGGCAAGTTTTTGAGAAATCTGGCTGGCATCGAGTCGGGCTTTCAGATCCTGAATCTCTTCATTCTTGGTGGAAGCCGCTTTCTGCAGTTCAGAAAGAAGCTTTGCCTTGGCCAGTTTAGACGTGGCTTCGTTGTCACGCCTGACGCTTTCAAGCTCGTGCGAAAGAGCATCACGTTCTTTCTCGATGGCCCCCAGAGCCTCGGCTACGGCAAGCTTCTTCGCGACTTCCCCGGATTCAAGCCTTGTCTTCAGTTCCTGGATTTCAGAATCCTTGGCTGCGGCGGCTTTCTGCAGTTCATTGGCAACCTTGGCCTGTGCAAGCTCGACAGCATTCCGCTTGTCCTGCTCTGCTAACTCCAGGCGCTCGTGCAATTGCTTCTCGAAATCACTGTCTCGAACCTGCTTTAGAATATCTGCATATCCAGCTTCATCAATCTTGAATGCCTTGTTGCAATGCGGGCAGATGATTTCGTGCATGATAATTTCCGTTAGCCTTGGCAAGAAGTTCCGGCAGAAACTCCAGCTGCCATTGATCCGCGTCTTGTGAACGATCGCTGCACTTTTAGCAAATCTGCAATCAATTCAATCAATTCTGATTAAAAAATAACCAAATATAAAATTGATTAATAAATAGACCGAAAGCTATTGCCAATGTAACGGCGCTACGGCATCAATGCAGCATGAAGCAGCCGGACCTGACCATTCTCATTATCGATGAGAACGCCATTCGCTCCTCGATCATTGAGGAAGGATTGCGCGAGGCAGGCCACGGCAAAGTCGTGGTGATCAACAAGATGCACGGCATAGCGCGTATGATTGAAACGCTAAATCCCGATGTGATTGTGATCGACATAGAAAACCCCAATCGCGACATGATGGAGCATCTGTTTCAGCTGACCCGCACCGTAAGCCGCCCGATCGCCATGTTTGTCGACCGCTCTGACACAGCCTCTATCGAGGCTGCAGTGGAGGCAGGCGTTTCCGCCTATATTGTGGACGGACTGAAGAAAGAACGCGTGAAGCCCATTCTCGATATGGCCGTCAGCCGGTTCAACGCATTCAGCCGTCTGCAACGCGAACTTGCGGATGCAAAGTCGGCACTGGAGGAGCGCAAGGTGGTGGAGCGCGCCAAAGGCATTCTCATGAAAATGCGCGGCCTGTCCGAAGAAGACGCTTTTGCCCTGCTGCGACAGACTGCGATGAATGAAAAGAAGAAAATGTCCGACATTGCGCAAAGTATCGTGACCGCAGCCGGACTGCTGATGAAATAGCTTTAGATTTCAGAACCGGGGCAAATATTCCGGGAGTATGCAAGTGAACATGCCGACCAGATTGACCAAGACCGGAAGTGGGCTTGCCGCGCCAGCAGGCATAGCAGGCAAGGAAATCAGGACGCTGCGCGCCGGGTTTATTCCTCTGGTGGACGCTTCCGTGCTGATTGCAGCGGCAGAGTTTGGTTTTGCTCGAGCGGAAGGCTTGAACCTTGATCTCGTCAAGGATGTCTCATGGGCGAATGTCCGTGACAGGCTCGCTTTCCGGCAATTCGACATTGCACACATGCTTTCGCCCATGCCCGTGGCATCCATGCTGGGACTTGGCTCCAATCCATCGCCGACGATAACTCCGTTCTCGCTAGGGCGCGGCGGCAACGCCATCACCCTGTCAGTGCGCCTTTATGAACGGATGCGCGCAATTGCCGATCTGCCGGAAGCCGCAGATGCGCTGGAAAATGCGCGGGCGCTCGCGTCCGTCGTGCGCGACATGAAATCACGCGGCGAACCACTCCTGACGCTGGCAATGACCTATCCTTTCTCGTCGCATAATTACGAGTTTCGCTACTGGCTGGCGGCAGGCGGCATTGATCCTGACCGCGATGTAAAACTGGTCGTCGTGCCGCCGCCATTGACCTCAGACGCTCTGGCGTCAGGTGCTATCGACGGTTTCTGCGTCGGAGCGCCATGGAACATGGTGGCCTCAGAACGGGGCGCCGGGCGCATTGTCGCTGCCAAACAGGATATCTGGCCAAGCGCGCCTGAAAAAGTCATCGGCATGCGCCCGGAATGGGCTGAGACCCACCCCGCGACCGTTGCTCGTTTGATCGTCGCCCTCGATAAGGCCGCACGCTGGTGCGACAGCATCGAAAACCATGATGCGTTGGCCGAGACTCTGGCAGACGAGCGCTATCTCGGCGTGCCGCAGCATATCATTCGCAACGTACTTGCCGGGACATTCAATCTCGATGCTCGCGGGAACCAGCGCGTCATCGAACATTATTTCGACTTCCATGCCGGTCTTGCCAATTGCCCCCGCCCCAACGATGCGATGTGGATTTATAGCCAGATGGTGCGCTGGGGACAGGTAGCGGCATCGCGGACGGCACAGCAAAAAGTGGCCCAGTCCTACCGGCCAGATCTTTACTGTGCGGCTCTCGGGATCGCCCTTTCACCCTTCATACCAGGCACGGTAGAGGGGACACATGCGGATGATCGTTTCATGGACGGCAGGGTTTTCGATCCGTCTGATATCGATGCCTATGTGCGCGGTTTCGATGTGCGTCGCGAGACATTCGCCGATCCGCACGCAGCAGAAGATTAACCCGCAATGCCCAAATTGATTGCACGCCGGGCCGCATATCTTGTCATGATCGCCTAAATTACAGTCAGATCTATATTGACGCCTAGCCACGGCTGTCTATTTTTTCACCCCTTTAAACTTCGTATTTTCAACTACTTGCAAATATTTTAAAAGTCTGGCACGTTCCTTGCGTGTTAGATTTATGCACCGGTCAACGGCGACCGGAGCAACAAGCGAGCCACATACCGCTCCTGTCACGACACCGACGTCGCAAGGAATTGCACCACGAACGCAAGGTTCGAGGATGCGATCTCCAGGCGGCGTTTTTTTGTGCCCAGATTTGAGACGGCGGAGCGAACAGTCACCAAGGCCAGCATAGGGGAAGCCAGCTGATGACAATGCATGAGAAGGCAGAAACCACGACCGGGATTTCCCGGCGCAACATTTTGAAAGCCAGCGCCACAGCGGCGCTCTTCACCGCCATCCGTTCGGCCTTTCCCGGCGGCGCTTTCGCGGCTGCCAGCGGGCCGGAAGTCAGCGGCGCGAAGCTTGGTTTCATCGCGCTGACCGATGCAGCCCCGCTGATCGTGGCCAAGGAAAAAGGTCTGTTCGACAAGCACGGCCTGCCGGACGTCGAGGTTGCCAAGCAGGCGTCATGGGGCGCCACGCGTGACAATCTTGTGCTGGGCGGAGCATCGAACGGCATTGATGGCGCGCACATTCTCTCCCCGCTCCCCTATCTGATCCATGCTGGCAAGGTGACGCAAAACAACCAGCCGGTGCCGATGGCCCTGCTGGCGCGGCTGAACTACGACAGTCAGGCCATTTCGGTTGCTAAGGAATATGCCGGCACCGGTGTTCAGCTCGATTCATCGAAGCTGAAGGCCGCCTTCGAAAAGAAGAAAGCTGAGGGCAAGGAGGTGAAGGCCGCAATGACCTTCCCCGGCGGCACGCATGATCTGTGGATTCGCTATTGGCTCGCCGCTGGCGGTATCGATCCCGACAAGGACGTTTCCACCATCGTGGTGCCGCCACCGCAAATGGTCGCCAATATGAAGGTCGGCAATATGGACCTGTTCTGCGTCGGCGAGCCTTGGAACGAGCAACTCGTCAATCAGGGCATCGGCTTCACAGCCGCGACGACGGGCGAAATCTGGAAGCAACACCCGGAAAAAGCGCTTGGCATGCGCGCGGACTGGATTGAGAAAAATCCGAATGCCGCCAAGGCACTGCTCATGGCTGTGATGGAAGCGCAGCAGTGGTGCGAAAGCATGGATAACAAGGCCGAAATGGCTGAGATACTCGGCAAGCGCCAGTGGTTCAACGTACCGCCGAAAGACGTGCTGGGCCGCCTGAAGGGCGATATTAATTACGGCAATGGCCGTGTTGCGCAAGGCACCGATTTGCAAATGAAATTTTGGGCGAATGGGGCGTCATATCCTTTCAAGAGTCATGACACTTGGTTCATTGCCGAGAATATTCGCTGGGGCAAGTTCGCGCCGGACACCGATATCAAGGCGTTGGTCGATCAGGTGAACCGTGAAGATATCTGGCGCGAAGCCGCCAAGGATTTAGGCGTTGCGGCAGCCGATATTCCGGCTTCGACCTCGCGCGGCAAGGAAACATTCTTCGACGGCAAGTTCTTCGATCCTGAAAACCCTTCCGCCTATCTCGACAGTCTCGCGATCAAGGTTGCGTCCTGAGCAAATCGAGCGCGCGACAGCGCGCCTCTCCCACCTTCGAACAGGAGCGTTGCATGTCCGCCGTGCTGAAAAATCAAACCATCGTTACGCCGCTGACGCCCAAGACGACAAAGGCCACGGGGAATATCGTCCGGCTGGCCAAACAGCCCAAACACGTTTTCGATATCGGCGCGCTCGTACGCGGCGCAGCGCGAAACATTCTGCCTCCGCTGGTGGTGCTCGCCGTGCTGCTCGGCGTCTGGCAGATATTGTGCGCTGCCCCCGACGCTTCCCTGCCCGCGCCATCCAAGGTTTGGGCGGACAGTTACGACCTGATCGCCTATCCCTTCTTCAATTACGGTTCGCAGGATATCGGGCTTGGCTGGCGCGTGCTCGTTTCGCTGGAACGCGTTGCCTATGGCTTCGGTCTTGCGGCCATAGCAGGTATCGTGATCGGCGCAGTCATCGGTCAGTCCGTCTGGGCCATGCGGGGCCTCGATCCGATCTTTCAGGTATTGCGCACCGTGCCGCCGCTGGCCTGGCTGCCATTGTCCCTCGCCGCCTTCCAGAACGCCAACCCGTCCGCGATCTTCGTGATCTTCATCACCTCGATCTGGCCGATCATCATCAACACCGCAGTTGGCGTGCGCAATATTCCGCAGGATTATCGCAACGTCGCCAAGGTGCTGCGGCTCAACCAGTTCGAGTTCTTCTTCAAGATCATGTTGCCATCGGCGGCGCCCTACATCTTCACGGGTCTGCGGATCGGTGTTGGCCTCTCATGGCTCGCCATTGTGGCTGCCGAAATGCTGACCGGCGGTGTCGGCATCGGCTTCTTCATCTGGGACGCGTGGAACTCGTCACGCCTGTCCGACATCATCGTCGCTCTCGCCTATATCGGCCTTGTCGGTTTCGCGCTCGACAAGCTGGTTGCGGCCCTCGGGCGGCTCATCACCCGCAGCACTTCTGCAAGCTGAGGAGAAGAGATATGAGCGCCTATCTCAAGCTTGACCATATCGACAAGCATTTTGAACGCTCGGAAGTCCTGAAAGACATCAATCTTTCGATCAACAAGGGCGAGTTCGTTTCCATCATTGGTCACTCCGGTTGCGGAAAATCCACGCTTTTGAACCTGATTGCCGGGCTGACGCCGGTTTCGTCCGGCGCCGTGTTGCTTGAAAACAAGGAAGTCAACGAGCCGGGACCGGAACGGGCGGTGGTTTTTCAGAACCATTCACTGCTGCCATGGTTGTCGGTTTATGAAAACGTCAACCTTGCCGTGACGAAGGTTTTCCGCTCCAGAAAGACCAAAGCCGAACGGCATGACTGGGTGATGGCAAATCTCGATCTTGTCCAGATGGCGCACGCCAAGGACAAGCGCCCGTCGGAAATTTCCGGCGGCATGAAGCAGCGCGTCGGCATCGCCCGCGCCTTGGCTATGGAACCGAAAATCCTGCTGCTCGATGAACCATTCGGCGCGCTCGACGCGCTGACCCGTGCCCATCTTCAGGATGCGGTGATGGAAATCCATGCACGGCTCGGCAACACGATGGTGATGATCACTCATGATGTGGATGAGGCGGTGCTGCTCTCCGACCGCATCGTAATGATGACCAACGGCCCGGCGGCGAAAATTGGCGAGGTTCTGGATGTCGCCATCCCCCGCCCGCGCAACCGCATCGAGCTGGCCTCCGACCGCACCTATCTGAAATGCCGCGAGGCTGTTCTGAAGTTCCTTTACGAGCGTCACCGCTTCGTGGAAGCTGCGGAGTAAATTCAATGCCCGACCAAACCAGACAGAAACTCGTTATCATCGGCAACGGAATGGCGCCCGGCCGCATGCTGGAACATTTGTTTGAGCACGCGCCGGGCCAGTATGAAGTCACTATTTTCAACGCCGAGCCGCGCGTCAATTACGACCGCATCATGCTGTCGCCGGTTCTCTCCGGCGAGAAGACCTATGAACAAATCGTCATCCATGGCGATGGCTGGTACATCAAGCACGGCATCACGCTCTATAAGGGCCACAAGGTCGTCTCCATCGACCGCGATGCCAAAACTGTGATATCGGATCATGGTGTTACGGAAAGCTATGACAAGCTGGTCATTGCCACTGGCTCGGTTCCGTTCATCATTCCGGTTCCGGGCAAGGACCTGCCCGGTGTCATCAGCTACCGCGATCTGGATGACGTCGATGCGATGCTGATTGCCGCACAATCGCGCGAAAAAGCCATCGTCATCGGCGGTGGTCTTCTCGGGCTGGAAGCGGCGGCGGGCCTTGCCCAGCGCGGCATGGACGTGACGGTGCTGCATGTCATGCCCACATTGATGGAACGCCAACTCGATCCCACCGCAGGCTATCTGCTGCAACGGGCGGTCGAGGAGCGCGGCATCAAGGTTATCTGCAAGGCGAACACGAAAGCCATTGTCGGTAGCGGCAAGGTCGAAGGCGTTGAGCTGGATGATGGAACCATTATTCCGGCCACGCTGGTCGTGATGGCCGTCGGCATCCGCCCCAATGTCGGACTCGCCAGAGATGCCGGTCTGGAGGTCAATCGCGGCATTGTCGTCGATGCGGGCATGCGAACGTCGGATGCCAATATTCTGGCGCTCGGGGAATGCGCGGAAGTGGGCGGCATGGTCTATGGGCTGGTCGCCCCGCTTTACGAAATGGCACGTGTGGCGGCTTCGCATCTGGCGGGCGACACTACGCCAGCCTTCACCCATTCCGACACGCCGACCAAACTCAAGGTGACGGGTATTGATCTGTTCTCGCTCGGCGATTTTGCCGATGCCGCGGACCGGGAGGAGATCGTGCTGCGCGATGCAACAGCGGGCATCTACAAGCGGCTTGTGATCAAGGAAAACCGGATCATCGGTACGGTTCTCTATGGCGAAACGGGGGATGGCGCCTGGTTCAATGATCTGAAGAAAAAGGCGACCGATATTTCGGCGATGCGCGATACGCTGATTTTTGGTCAGGCCTATCAGGGAGGAACCCCGCTGGACCCTATGGCGGCCGTTGCAGCCTTGCCGGATGATGCAGAAATCTGCGGCTGCAACGGCGTTTGCAAGAGTAAAATTGTCTCCACGATAACCGGCAAAGGGCTGACCTCGCTCGACGACGTGCGGGCACATACCAAGGCGTCCGCGTCCTGCGGCTCATGCACGGGACTGGTCGAGCAGCTCATGGCGTTGACGCTCGGGGACAGCTACAATCCCAGGGCCGTGCAGCCCATGTGCGGCTGCACTGATCTCGGGCATGACGATGTGCGCAGGCTCATCAAGGCCAAGAAGCTGAAGACCATTCCCGCCGTCATGCAGGAACTGGAATGGAAGACATCCTGCGGCTGCGCCAAATGCCGCCCGGCGCTCAATTATTACCTCGTCTGCGACTGGCCGGATGAATATGCCGACGACTACCAGTCGCGTTTCATCAATGAGCGCGTCCACGCCAATATCCAGAAGGACGGCACCTATTCCGTTGTTCCTCGCATGTGGGGCGGCGTGACAAATTCCAGCGAACTGCGCGCCATTGCCGATGTGGTGGACAAGTTCGCCATTCCAATGGTCAAGGTCACGGGCGGCCAGCGCATCGACTTGCTGGGGATTGAAAAGGAACAGTTGCCAGCGGTGTGGTCCGATCTGGGCAAGGCGGGTTTCATCTCCGGTCAGGCCTACGCCAAGGGGTTGCGCACGGTGAAAACCTGTGTTGGCACTGACTGGTGCCGGTTTGGCACACAGGATTCCACCGGTCTTGGTATCCGCATCGAGAAATTCATGTGGGGTTCGTGGACCCCCGCCAAGCTGAAATTGGCTGTTTCTGGTTGTCCGCGCAACTGCGCGGAAGCGACCTGCAAGGATATCGGCGTTATTTGCGTGGATTCCGGTTTCGAGATTCACTTCGCCGGAGCAGCCGGTCTCGACATCAAGGGCACGGAGGTTCTGGGGCTGGTGAAGACGGAAGACGAAGCTCTGGAGCATATCGTGGCGCTGACGCAGATGTATCGCGAGCAGGCCCGTTATCTGGAGCGCATCTATAAATGGGCCAAGCGCATCGGTCTCGATGAAATCCGTCGCCAGATCATGGAGGATACTGACAAGCGCCAGACCTATTATGACCACTTCGTCTTTTCGCAGAAGTTCGCACAGGTCGATCCGTGGTCCGAACGTGTTTCCGGCAAGGACAAACACGAATTCAAACCCATTGCTGTTTTGAATGCGGAGGCTGCGGAATGAACGAGATAGTCAGAAACTGGATTGCCATCGGCACACTGGACGACATTCCCCGTCAAGGATCGCGTTGCGTGAAAAACGGACCGACGACGATTGCCGTCTTTCGCACGTTCGATGACCGTCTGTTCGCCATCGAAGATCGTTGCCCGCACAAGGATGGGCCGCTCAGTCAGGGCATTGTCCATGACGGTTGTGTGACCTGCCCGCTGCATAACTGGGTCATCAATCTGGCGACCGGCAAGGCTGAAGGCGCGGATGAAGGTGCGACGCAGACGTTCCCCGTCAAGCAGGAAGGCAACACCATTTATCTCGCGCTTGGTTTCTGAACAAACCGGCGCTGACAATCGAACATAAGAGGAGACGACATGCTTAGCAAAAGCGATGTGATCGACATGATCTATGAAAAGAAACGGCTGGCCGGTCTGACATGGGCATCGATTGCCGAAGGCATCGGTATGAGCGAGGTGTTTGTCACTTCGGCCTGTCTTGGCATGAACGCGCTGCCGCGCGACAAGGCGGACAAGCTGGTGGTCAATCTTGGCCTGCCGCAGGAGGCCGCCGTGGTTTTGGCGGAATATCCGACCAAGGAATGGGACCGCGCGGTTCCGACCGATCCCTGCATCTATCGGCTTTACGAGATCGTTGGGGTCTACGGTCCAACGCTGAAGGAACTCATTCAGGAAAAGAGCGGCAACGGCATCATGAGCGCTATCGATTTCGAGATGAGCGTGGACAAGGTGCCCAACCCGAAGGGCGAGCGCATTGAAATCCGCATGAGCGGCAAATTCCTTTCCTACAACAGCTGGTAAAGCGCGCTCCAATTGTGCGGGCTCGATATGCAGCCCGGTAAGGCGACTATCATGGCAACGACCACCGAAACAAAGACCACCTGCCCCTATTGCGGCGTCGGTTGCGGCGTCATCGCCAGGGTCGATGAAGTCGGCTCTGTTTCAGTTCGCGGCGACCCGGATCACCCCGCTAATTTCGGACGACTATGTTCGAAAGGTTCGGCGCTTGCGGAAACGATCGACCTTGATGGGCGTCTGCTTTTTCCTGAGATTGACGGGCAACGTGCGGACTGGGATCAGGCGCTCGATCTCGTCGCCCAAAAATTTTCGGAAGCAATGGCGGAACATGGGCCGGATTCCGTGGCCTTTTATGTTTCAGGTCAACTTTTGACCGAAGACTATTACGTCGCGAACAAGCTGATGAAGGGCTTCATCGGCTCGGCGAATATCGACACCAACTCGCGGCTTTGCATGTCTTCATCAGTGGCGGGGCATCGTCGCGCCTTCGGGTCCGATACCGTGCCCGGCACCTATGAGGATATCGAACTGGCGGATCTGGTGGTCCTGACCGGCTCCAATCTCGCCTGGTGCCATCCCGTCATTTACCAGCGGCTTGCCGCAGCGAAAGCGGCGCGCCCACAGATGAAAGTCGTCGTCATCGATCCGCGCCGGACGATGACCTGCGATATTGCCGATCTGCATCTGGCGATCCTTCCCGATGGCGATGTGGCGCTTTTCATGGGACTGCTCGCGCATCTCGTGAAAAGCCCTGCGCTCAACATGGGCTATGTCGATGCATATACATCCGGCTTTGCGGTGGCTGTGGAAACGGCTACCACACTGGATCACGAAACGCTGACCGAACGCACCGGGCTCTTGTCGGCAGAACTCAATGAATTCTTCCGGCTGTTCGAAACCACCGACAAGGTCGTCACCTGCTACAGTCAGGGTGTTAACCAGTCGTCATCTGGAACCGACAAGGTCAACGCTATCATCAATTGCCATCTGGCGACGGGCCGGATCGGGCACCCCGGAATGGGACCTTTCTCAATGACCGGCCAGCCGAATGCCATGGGTGGCCGGGAAGTGGGCGGTCTTGCCAATATGCTTGCCGCGCATATGGCTATCGAGAATGCCGACGACCGTGACCGCGTGCAGCGTTTCTGGTCCTCCCCCACTATCGCAACCAAACCGGGTCTGAAAGCCGTCGATATGTTCCGCGCGGTGGCGGATGGGCGCATCAAGGCATTATGGGTCATGGCCACCAATCCGGTCGTGTCCATGCCGGATGCTGATGCGGTCGAGGCAGCCATAGCCGCCTGTCCCTTCGTTGTCGTTTCCGACATTATGCAGAACACCGATACGACGCGTCATGCGCATGTACTGCTGCCGTCTCTAGGTTGGGGCGAGAAGGACGGCACCGTTACCAATTCCGAGCGGCGCATCTCCCGGCAGCGAGCATTTCTGGCCGCTCCGGGCGAAGCACGGGCGGACTGGTGGCAACTGGCTGAGGTCGCGCGCCGTATGAACCATGCCGCTCCGTTCGACTATAGCGGGTCGGCGGCCATCTTCGCCGAGCACGCGGCGCTGTCCGCTTTTGAAAACGAAGGCAGCCGCGATTTCGATATCGGCGCATTTGAAGAGATCAGCCCTGCCGCTTACGACGCCATGACACCTTTCCAATGGCCCAAGTCACCCGGCCGAGCAGAGAATGCATCCCGCTTTTTTGCGAAGGGTGGTTATTTCCACCCGGACCGGCGCGCGCGCTTCATCGCCACCGCTGTGCCGGAGACAATTCGCACAAGCAGCGACCTTCCGTTCACGCTCAACACGGGTCGCATCCGCGATCAGTGGCATACGATGACGCGAACCGGCAAAAGCGCGCGGCTATCATCCCATATCGCCGAGCCTTTTGCCGAACTTCATCCACGCGATGCGATAGAGCTTGGCATCGAGAACGCCAGCTTGGTGGAAATCGAAAGCTCGCACGGGAAAGCCATCGTGCGTGCACTTGCAACGGAACGGCAGGCGCGCGGCAGTGTCTTCGTTCCAATGCATTGGAACGACCAGTTTTCCGCCCGCGCCCGTATTGATGCGGTCGTCGCGCCATTGGTCGATCCGGTTTCAGGCCAGCCCGCCTCCAAGAATGTGGCCGTCGCTGTCAGACCGTTTGCGGCGACCTGCTACGGCTTTGCCGTTTCGCTCGCAAAGCCTTCCGCTATCGGCTGCGATTACTGGGCGCTTGCTCGCGCAGACGGCGGCTGGCGGCTGGAACTGGCGTCACTTACCGATATCGGGGATTGGGTGGAATGGTGTTACGTACACTTCGCCATCCCAGAAGATATTCATCCGATCGGCTATACCGACACCGCGACCGGCGAAACAAGGCTCGCATTCTTTGCAGGTTCCCGATTGCTCGCAGCTTTGTTTATCGCGCCACAACCGGTTGCTGTCGCGCGCAATTGGGCCATCCAGCAACTGACTGTCACGCATGACGATCTGCGCAAGCGCTTTGCTATCGTTGCTGGTCGCCCCGGTGTCGACAAGCCGGACCCCGGCGCCACGGTTTGTTCATGCTTCGGTGTCGGCGTCAACCAGATCGGCGCCGCCATCCGTTCCGGCTGCCACAGTGTTGAAGCTATCGGTAAGGAACTCAATGCCGGAACCAACTGCGGCTCCTGCCGCGCAGAAATCAGGGGTATCATCGATGGGTGTCTCGCAACCGCAGCTGAATGAAACACCAGTTCGCATCGAAGCATTGGCGAAGCTTCCGGTCTTCTGGGCACTTGAAGGCAAGCTTTGTGTTGTTTCGGGTGGTTCGGACGCCGCCGCCTGGAAAGCGGAGCTGCTGGCCGCCTGTGGCGCGCATGTCAAAGTCTTTACCAGAGAACCTGATGAGATGATGCGCGCACTCGCAAGCCGTCCAGCGGCTCATATCAGAGCGGACATATCGCTGATTGGCCGTTCATGGCGGCAAAGTGATTTGCAAGGTGCTGCTATGGCTGTCGCCGACTGCGATGATAGTTATGAAGCCGAGCGGTTTTATACGGCTTGCGGAGCGATGGGCGTGCCAGTGAATGTCATCGACAAGCCCCCTTATTGCCAGTTCCAGTTCGGTTCCATCGTCAACCGGTCGCCGGTGATCGTTGCCATTTCGACGGATGGCGCAGCTCCTGTTCTGGCGCAGACGATCCGGAGTAAAATTGAAGTGCTTTTGCCAGCTTCACTCCAAAACTGGGCTGAACTGGCGCAGGCAATCCGTAGCCGCATCGGATCACTTTTACCAACGGCAGCGGCGCGCAGGCGCTTTTGGGAAATCTTCGTGGAGAAAGCTTTTTCCGAAAAGCGCACCGCCCGGACAGAAGGCGAACTGCTCACAACTGCTTCAGAACTGGTCTTGAATGCGGGCGACGTAAAGGTCTTTTCCGTCAACCCGATAGATCCGGAACTAATGACGCTGAAAGCAATACGCGGATTGCAAACCGCCGATGTGGTTTTTTTTGATAAAGGCATTGCGCCGGAAATACTGCAATTTGGGCGGCGCGAAGCAATACGCATTCAAGTTGAGGATAGGTCCCAGCAGGGCTCGTGGCCCCAAAACTGCCGTGTTGTATATCTGGTGTCAGATGGCGATGGGTCTACCAAAACGAACATAAGCCACTAAAGCAAAAGCTGACAAAGTGAGCATCATCATTGGACGAATAAGACCTTTCGCCGACGATGAAACCATCCAGCCTGAAGTTACAATGGCACTGCTCCAAAGCCATCCAAAGTCAGAGACAGAAAGCGCCATTGCGGTGATGCAAACGGGGCTTGCCGTCATAATCAATGTCAGTTCGCTATTTTCATCGTCACGGTGTGACGAAAAGAACGAAGTAAATGTACTCCAGCTAAAGCCAACTGACATACTGAGCAGGGCTGGCATCAAGATCGAATAAAACATGCGTGGCACCCCATAGAGCGATACCTTTCACATGCAGTTTTTATGCCACTTTTGGGGGAATAATCGTTTTGAAGTATATAATACTAGTAGGGGCGCGGCTAAGCAAAATTGAAGCGCTATCTTGGCCTTAAAATAATCGAATAATCAAGCCAAGCCACATAACTTTTCTTTCAGGCAAAGCGAGCCTGATCAAAAACAAGCCAGATGACAAATTTTCGAGCCCACCCTGTGCACTCTGATCTTAAAACGACCAGAGCGCATCAGGTACTGATCTGCTTAATTGTTATCGATCGGTGCATCGGCAGAAATGACGCCTTTGTCCTTCAGGCGAGCCCAGAAGGTGGCGGGAATTTCCTGCTCGAACCAATCGACATTTGCCTTCATCTGCTCGCCATTGCGGGCACCCGAAACAACCGTGACCACAGCTGGATGCAGTGTCGGGAAGGCTAACGCCGCGGCTTGCATGGTAACACCCTCGGATTCGCATGCCGCCTGGATTGCATCGACACGCGTCAGAAGATCGGTCGGCGCCTCGGCGTAGTTGAACTTCCGATTGCCCGCCAGAAGGCCGGAATTGAAAGCACCGGCCACGACGATACCAACGCCGTCGCGGTGGCAACGGTCGAGAAGCGCAAGGCTGTCCTGCTCCAGCAAGGTATAGCGGCCAGCAAGCATCGACACGTCGATGTCGAATTCCTGCATCGCGTCGGAAACGACTTGCCATTCATTGACGCCCAGACCAACGGCCTTTACCAAGCCCGCGGAACGCAGTTCTCCAAGCGCCTTGAATCCGCCGCCCTTGGTCAGCTGGTCCCAATAATGCTGTTGGCGATCCCCATGGGTGGCGCGGCCAATGTCATGAATATACAGCACGTCAGGAGCGAACACGCCAATGCGCTGGCGGCTTGCTTCGAAGGAACGCATGATTGCATCGTAGCTGTAATCATAATTCGGTCGGAAAGGCAGCGGCTCGACGTAAGCGTCTTCTTCCGGCCCGACCGTCTCATCCGGCACCATGATGCGCCCAACTTTGGTGCTAAGCACATACTCGTCGCGCTTGTGCTCCGTCACCATCGTGCCAAGGCGGCGCTCTGAACGCGTATAGCCATAAAAAGGCGCCGTATCGAAATAACGGATACCAGCATTCCAAGCTTCCTCGAAAGCACTCAGAGATTCCTGATAACTCGTCACCCGATAGAGATTGCCCATCTGGGCGCAGCCAAGACCCATTAGCGTGAACGAGACGTCACGATTGCGCAATTTGCGTCTGTCTGAAACCTTCATGATGTGCTGAATTCCCAATCTGACCGAAAAAAAGCGCGCGGATATGCTCCGCGCGCTGGCTTTGACTTAGTAAAGAACGTTCTTCGCTTCCGGCTTGTCGACATTGTCCTTTGTGACAACAACGACGCCAGTATCGATCGTCTTTTCGACCTTTTCCTTGTTGAGCAGCTTCAGCAGCGTTGCAACGCCGATATCACCCATCTGGTAGGAACCCTGGACAACGGTTGCGGCCAGCGTGCCGTCCTTGACGAATTCCTGCAAATCCTGATTTCCGTCGAAACCGATTGCAGTAACCTTGCCCGCCTTGCCGGCCTGCTTGATCGCCCGGCCCATGCCGATTGCGGTCGGCTCGTTTGCGCCAAAAATACCCTTCAGGTCGCTGTTGGCAGCAAGAACATCGGTGGTCTGGTTAAGCGCGGTAGCCATCTGCGACTGCGAATAGTATGGGCCGACGATTTCCAGCTTCGAATTGGCCTTGATGTAGTCGGTAAAGCCGCCCACACGGCCGATTTCCGATCCGGCGCCAGCAACATAGGACATGACGGCGATCTTGCCCGTGGTTCCGACCTTATCGATCAGAGCCTTCGCGGCGAGTTCGCCAGCCTTCTTATTATCCGTCGCCAAGAAGGACTGATAGTATTTCTCGGCACCGCTGGCGAGCTGGCTGTCGATGATGACAACCGGGATACGTGCTTCCCAAGCCTTTTTCACGGCTGGCACGAGCGCATCGGGATCGGACGGTGCAAGGAGAATGGCGTCAACTTTGCGGTTGACGGCATTTTCGACCATGTTGACCTGGTCGGCAATAGCCGATTCCGATGCAGGTCCCTGGAACGTCATTGTGTGCTCGCCCTTTGCCTCGGCAATGGCGGCATCGGCGCCCTTCTGAACGTTCTGCCAGAAGGTCGAATTGACCGTTTTGACGATAACCGCAATTTCACCGGCTGAAGCAGTGGACAAACCGCCGATGACCATGACCGAAGCGAGAAGCGCAGTTTTAAATTTACCCATGTTTTCCTCCAACTAACCGAACCCGACCGGAGTTCGAAACGGGGGAAGGCCCTACCCTTCCCGTCCTCCTCTTCAGCGACGATTGCGCAATTGGTCGATCCAGACGGTGACCAGAATGACAAGGCCGATGATGATCTGCTGCGTGAAGGCGGAGACGCCATTCATGTTCAAACCGTTACGCAAAATGCCGATGACGAATGCGCCGATGAAAGTTCCGGAGATCGTACCGACCCCGCCGATCAATGATGTACCGCCGATGACCGCGCTGGCGATGGCATCAAGTTCGTACATGACGCCTTCATTCGGCTGCGCGGTGACAAGTCTCGACATCAGCACACAACCGGTCAGCCCGGCCAGCGTGCCGGAAATCAGGTAGGTGTAGATCGTGATCCGGGAGACGTTGACGCCCGACAGACGCGCTGCAACGGCATTGGACCCAATGGCATAGATATGACGGCCAAAGACGGTCCGATTGAGAACAAACGCGGCGATGATGGCGATCACAATCATCAGGACAACGGGATACGGGATGCCCGGAAAAGTGACGACCGGAAACCCCTGTTCATCGATCGACTCCATCCGAAACAGCGAACCGTTACCCAGAACACCGAAGCTTTCTCCCAGTCCCGACACGGCGCGGGCGCCAGTGATCTGCAATGCAACACCACGGGCAATCAACATCATGCCAAGCGTGGCAATAAAGGGAGGCAGCCGCAACTTGGTGACAGCGAGACCATTGATCAGGCCGCAAAGCGACCCGGTCAAAATGCCGAGCAGCATCGAAATCCAGATGGGAAGCTGCAGTTCCTTGACGGCAAGTGCAGCCACAACGCCAGCGAGCGCGAGCACCGAGCCAACGGAAAGATCGATACCACCCGTAATGATCACGTAGGTCGCACCAATACCGAGCAAAGCAATCGACGTGACCTGAAGCGCAATTGTCATGCCATTGCCGACGGAGAAAAAGGCGCTGCTCGTCGCGGAGAAGATTGCAGCAAGCACGACAAGACTGCCAAGTGCTGCAAATTTCTGGATGATATCCTTCTGCCGCTCGCTAAGGCGTCGTCCCTTATCTGCCAAAACTTGGCCCTGTTCTACCGGTTTACCGTTGGTTACTTCCGTCATGCTGATTATCCTTATTCGCCGCGTCGACCACTGCCGGACGCGTAATGCATGATCTCTTCCTGATTGGTGTCGCGTGTTTTGAGAGTCGCAGCGATACGCCCGCCATGGAAGACAGCGATGCGATCAGACATCCCAAGCACTTCCGGCAATTCGGAACTGATCAAAACGACAGCGATACCGCGCGCCGCAAGCTCATCCATGATCTGATAGATCGCAAATTTCGCTCCAACGTCGATGCCACGTGTCGGCTCGTCGAAAAACATGACTCGCGGCTCACGAAACAGCCATTTGCCGATGATGATTTTCTGCTGATTGCCACCCGACAAAAGACGAACCGGCTGATGGAGGCTCGGAGTCTTGATGCTCAGGAGATCGACGTAATGCTGGCTCGCATCCCGCTCTTGCTTGCGGTCGATGACACCGAGACTGTTACTGACCGCCTGCATGCGCGCCATGACCAGATTGGCATCGACAGGCATCGCGATGGCCAAACCTTGAGCTTTGCGATCTTCAGACAGGTAAGCGATGCCGGCATCGATACCGCTGCGTGGGTCTGTGATTTTCAATTCACTGCCGTCGAGCATGATGGTGCCCGCATCAAGCGGATCCGCGCCGAAAATTGCGCGCGCCACTTCGGTTCGCCCTGCACCCATCAACCCTGCAAAGCCGAGAATCTCGCCACGACGAATATCAAAGCTGATATCCTCAAAAACATCGCGTCTTGTGAGGCCTTTTACGGAGAATATGACTTCATCAGCAGGCTGACGGGTCGGCTCCGGAAACTTGTCCTCCAGCGAGCGCCCAACCATGCGCGCAACGATTTCGTCGACGGTGAGGTCGGCAAAATCGTCCGTTGAAACATATCGCCCATCGCGCAAAACTGTAACGCGATCAACGATCTCCTGCATCTCATCCAGCCGGTGAGAAATATAAATAATGCCGGTGCCCTGGCTTTTCAGGTCACGGATCACCTTGAAGAGAAGCTGCGCTTCCTGTTCCGTCAAAGACGAGGTGGGTTCGTCCATAATCAGCACATTCGCGTCAAGCGAAAGCGCCTTCGCAATTTCCACCATCTGACATTGGGCGACCGACAGCGTCCGCACCTGCACGTTTGGATCGATATTAACCCCAAGCCGATCCAGACAGCGCTTGGCATCTGCGATCAACTTCTTTCGATCAACCAGAAAGCCTCGCCGGGGTTCACGTGCGAGATAGATATTCTCCGCAACGCTCAAATGCGGTACGAGGTTGAGTTCCTGATGGATGATAGCGATGCCAGCTGCTTCCGACTCCAGCGTCGAAGCGAACTGAACCGGCGATCCCTTATAGGTGATCGAACCTGAATTTGGTTGGTATACGCCGCTGATGATTTTCATCAGCGTCGATTTGCCAGCGCCATTTTCTCCGCAGACAGCGTGAACCTCTCCGGCGCGCAGATCGAAGCTAACGCCCGAAAGAGCCTTTACGCCTGGAAATTCTTTCGACACATCTTCGAGCGTGAGCAGCACGCGAGCCGTTTCAGATGGCTTCTTTGCAGAATGACCTCTCATCGCGCTCCTCCTCCTGGTGCTCTGAAAAAGTTGTCATTTGATAGGGGGAAAAGAGAAATCTGGTCAAGCCACTTTATCGAAATTTCTTGAGAATAGCGCTAAAATAAGGAAAATAGTGGTGAAACAATCCGTTCATAACAAATTTGGTCTTACCGCATGCTTGAAACGAGACGTGTCTATCAACAGATCGCCGACCAAATCCGCGCGCTTATCGACGCCGGTTCACTCGCGGCGGGATCAAGATTACCGGCTGAACGGGAACTTGCGCAGCAATTGGGAATCTCACGCCCGTCGCTTCGTGAAGCGCTTATTGCGCTCGAAATCGAGGGGGTCATCGACATTCGATCAGGATCAGGTATCTATGTCCTGAACCCCACCGGCTCGGAACTGAATGAACAATCGTTGGGTGAAAGCCCTGCTGAATTGATGCAGGCGCGCGTTTTGATAGAATGTGGCTTGATCGCGCAATGTGCGGCACGCATCAGCGAGCCGTCATTGTCAGAACTGGAGAGTATCCTTGAAGCGATGTTGCGGGATATCGATATCAATCGAAAGCCTTTGGAACATGATCGAAGGTTTCACATCAGCCTTGCATCGGCAGTGGGAAACAGCGTTCTGACCAATCTGGTGATCAAGCTTTTCGATGAGAGACACAGCCCAATCTCCGAACGCATGCAAAGGCATACGGAGACGCCGAATACCTGGCGGCTGGCGGTTGAAGAACATCGCGCGATTTTGACTGCCCTCAGGGCAAAAGACCCGTTTGCAGCGCAAGCCGCCATGCATGCCCATCTCGCGGCATCCGAACGCCGGTGGGTCGAAGATTAACGGCGCGCAACATTGAACAATTCTGCTGACCAGGCAGCGCGCGAGCGACAGGATTGCCCTCGCGCCGATAGATTTCATGCAGAAGCCGCCACCAGCAAGGCCGCGTTCAGCCGTTGACTACCGCTTAGCAGAAATCCGACCGCTGTTTTTGCGCGCGGTCGTGCATTATTTGCTGCCCGCACGCACGGCTAACGGACGGCTTATCGACCCGGTCGCCCGCTTACACCTTGGCAATGGCGCCCGACCGGAGCGCCTCATTTATATGGAGATGTTTCCGCCAAAACTATGCCAGAATCCCATGGATTGATGGTCAATATCTTTAAAAGCTTGATGACATCGAGCGCAATTACGAAGCTCATGCCGAAAGAGGAGAGGTCGGCACCTCTGCGAACATCCACAAATCACCATCGGTACAGCCTCCTCTAAAAGCATCCAAAAATTCCCCGGGAACAACATATGCCTAATCACCTGTTTGATGCCATTCGCAGCGCAATTTCCACCACCGACGCGACCTTCATAGAAACACAAGCGGGAAAGATCTGGACATATGGGGATATGCTGGCCCTATCCGCACGTCTTGCCAATGTGCTGGTCGAGCGCGGCGTTAAACCCGGCGACCGTATCGCCGTTCAGGTTGAAAAAAGTGCCGAAGCCTTAATGCTTTATCTGGCCTGCTTGCGGTGTGGCGCTGTCTATCTGCCGCTAAACACGGGCTATACGGTCGCCGAACTTGATTACTTTTTTAACGACGCCAAGCCAGCCGTTGTGGTCGTTTCACCGCAAAATGCGGAAAAGCTTGCCGAAACGGTCCGCGCCTGCGGCGCAGTTCTTGAAACGCTGGACGAAACGGGCGGCGGCTCTTTGATGGACCGCGCAGAAGATGCCGAGCCACAATTTAGCGATGTCGATCGCGGACCGGACGATCTTGCCGCAATTCTTTACACGTCAGGCACGACTGGACGCTCAAAGGGCGCGATGCTCAGTCATGACAATCTGCTCTCCAACGCATTGACGCTGCGCGATAGCTGGCACTTTTCCTCTGCAGACCGGCTCATCCACGCATTGCCGATTTTTCATACGCACGGCCTGTTTGTCGCAAGCAATGTAACCTTGATCTCCGGCGCATCGATGTATCTGTTGCCAAAATTCGACGCGGACCAAATCGTCGCTCGCCTACCCAAAACAACCGTGTTGATGGGGGTTCCGACGTTCTATGTGCGCTTGTCGCAGGATGCGCGCATAAACCGTGAAAGCACCGCACGTATGCGGCTCTTCATCTCGGGGTCCGCTCCTCTTCTGAACGAGACCCACCAGACTTTTTTCGAAAATACAGGGCATGCCATTCTGGAACGCTATGGCATGACGGAAACCAACATGAACACCTCCAATCCCTATCGCGGAGATCGACTAGCAGGAACCGTGGGCCTTCCCCTGCCCGGTGTGAATATTCGCGTGGTAGACATGGAAAGTGGCACGGCACTCCCGGACGGAGAGACCGGGATGCTGGAGGTCAAAGGGCCGAATGTATTCAAAGGCTATTGGAATATGCCGGAAAAGACCAGGGCGGAATTCCGAGACGATGGCTTCTTCATCACAGGCGATCTCGGTCTTATCGATGAGAGGGGATATATTCACATTGTGGGTCGAGGCAAGGACCTCGTGATATCGGGTGGCTATAATATCTATCCAAAAGAAATCGAGAGCGAAATCGATCTGTTGGATGGCGTGTTTGAGAGCGCAGTTATTGGCCTGCCACATAAGGATTTTGGCGAAGGCACCACAGCTGTTGTTGTTAAAAAACCTGGCTCTTCGTTAGAGGAAAAACAGGTGCTGGCGGCTTTGAGCGAACGACTGGCGCGCTACAAACTGCCGAAGCGGATTCTGTTTGTAGACGAGCTGCCTCGAAACACTATGGGTAAGGTGCAAAAGAATATCCTGCGGGAGCGTTACCACCAGCTCTATGAATAAAAGTATGCCTTCTCGCTGCTCTAAGACCGAATGTTTTCAACATAGCAAATCTGTTCTTGTTTGATTGACCGACAAGAACAGAAAGGATTTTGCGCGCGGTGCATTCGTCCAAAGCTTCGGGCATGCTCCCGGCAGCGGCCTTCGCCTCCCCTCACAGGAAGCTGCAAAGTGAGATACCTGGGCAGGCGCGATGCACTCCGGCTGGCTTCTCCGATCAACGCGTTAAAGTTAGTCTGAATCCAAGACATGCTACTTATTATATAAAAACGATTGCTGTTATTTTTTAAATGTAGTTATACTGTAATTATCCATAGCAGAATGGAGGGTCACAGATGTATGCATTTGCTTCTGTATCGAAAGCCGCAATCCTTCTGGCAGCGTTATCTACGTTTTTTTCTCCATTGACGCGAACGCGCGTCCTATTCCCAGAAGCGTCGTTGTCGGTACGGAGTTGAACAACGGGCGATCTTTGACTTGCAGAGAAGCTACCCGGCGTCTTGCAATGCGTGGCCTTACCAATGTCCGGGAAATCGATTGCCGGAGACCAAACTACGTTATCCGGGGCGTGCGTAATCAACAGGCCTTGCGGGTTGAGGTTCGGGCGCGTGATGGACGCGTTGTGCGCGTTGATCGGTGGCACAGACCCCACCGCAGATAGTATTTTCGTCGCCTGCTCCAGATTCAAAAGCAGAATTTGGATCTCTGAAATTAAGCATGGTGGGTTAATTAGCCGTGGGTTTTGGCCCGTCGCTCATCGCTTTCGTTTTCTGACTTTGTCTTTCTTAACGTGAAGTTATTTCTGACGCTTACTGCTTCAGAGGGAGGATATCATGAACCGATATATGTTCAGCTTGTTGGTTGTTACCGCTGTCAGCTTAGGCACGAGCGCTTGTACGTCGTCTGAACAGAGAACTGCCGGATATGGTGTCGGCGGCGCTGCAATCGGTGGGCTCGCCGGTGCTGCGATTGGCGGCAATACGCGCGGAGCGCTCACCGGCGCTGCAATCGGTGCTGCGGCCGGAACCTTGGTTGGTGTCGCCCAGACCCGAAATGGCGTTCAATATTGTCGCTATCGCGATCAGCACGGTCGCGTCTTTGAAGCGCCTTGTCGATGAGGCTTGCATCAATAGCGAGTTGAGAACGTCTCAATGAAGGCTTCGGAGGGAAAAGACATGTCTCGATCCATTGCCGCTATCCTTGCATTGCTAGCCTTGACCATCGTGGGTTCTATTGCGGAGCCGGTTCCGGCGTTCAGCCAGAACCAAACCGCTCTGGTCGGCACCAGAATAAATAACGGCCACAGAATCCGCTGTTCGGAGGGCGCCAGGCTCTTGAGAATACGGGGCTTGCGAAATGTTCGCGCAATAGACTGCAGGGGAAGTCATTTCCTCTATCGTGGAGATCGTTTCAGACGAACTTACGATGTAACGGTGCGCGCGCGTGATGGACGCATAACCAACGTCCGCACTGTGAGATGGCGTCGCTAATAACACGGTCATAGCCGGGGATGCTCTTGGGATTACTTCGTGAAGAGAAGGGCTTACGCATGGAAGTTCACGAATTAAGTCATCTGGAGCGCAAAGCAATTGAACAGAAGAAATGGAAGGGGTTTCTTGGCATTGGCATCCTCCTGTTAGCTGGAGGCGCGCTCTGTCTGTTTCTACCGGTCTTTTCGGAATTTGCGGCAAGCACCGTCTTCGGTGTGGTCCTTATGGCAATTGGTCTCGTGAAGATCGTCCAGTCGCTTAGGGTAAAAAGCTGGGCGGGCTTCGTCTGGCAAGAATTGACGGGTGTGGTGGAACTGGTCGGCGGAATTATGATCTATCTCAATCCACTCAAAGGCGCGCTTGCGATAACGCTGTTGATCGCGATCGTGGTTTTTGTGCATGGATTTCTGCAGATTGCCTTGTCGTTCAAAATCCATCCCACAAAAGGGTGGTACTGGTTCGCGGTCTCCGGGTTCATCGCCTGGATAGCCAGCGCCGCACTCTTCCTGAAATGGCCTTTGACGCGTGAACTCGCATCGGGATCAATCGCTGGAATTGCCCTGCTGATTGCCGGTTTTGCCTATGTCGCAATAGCTCTGAGTACTCGAAATGCATGAATGACAGGTCATTGCATGACCGCAGGGAGGACCCGACATTGATTAAGACCCTCGGTTATTACTCCGCGAATGTCGCCCTTTCCGGGTTGCTTTTGCTGTCTTTCATGCCTCCTGCCGCCGCCCAACAAAGCACAACAACCCAGCCCGCGCCATCGGTGGTCGTCAGAAAGGCGGGCTCGGCGCCTTCCACGGCCCCGCTCCAATTCAATGGACAAGTCGAAGCAATAGAAGCCGTTGACATTCAGGCCCGGATTACGGGTTTTCTCAAAGTGAAGAGCTTTGAACAGGGAAGCGCAGTCAAGACAGGCGATCTCCTCTTTGAGATCGAACCAGACCAAATGCGGGCGGCGGTGACTTCAGCAGAAGCGCAGGTCGCTCGCGCACAGGCGGCCCAAAATGCTGCCCGACAGACCCTGACGCGAACACGCACACTGGCGAACCGGAACACCGCTTCACAAGCCTCTCTGGATGATGCTCAGGCAGCGTTCGATATCGCTTCCGCAGACGTTCAAAGCGCAGAGGCTGCGCTTAATACAGCCCGACTGAACCTTTCTTACACGCAGATCCGTTCACCGATCAACGGCACAATCGGCCGGTCTTTGTTTACGGTTGGAAATCTGGTCGGCCCCAGCGCCGGGTCCCTGGCGCGTATTGTTCAGCTCGATCCTGTCCGCGTTGTTTTTTCCATTACCGATCGAACGCTCATCGCCATTCGCCAGAAAGAGGCGCGCGGTGGAACCGTTGATCTGAACAGATTCCAACTAACGCTTACCCTCGCCAACGGCAAGCAGTATGGCTCCAAAGGTAACATCCAGTTCATCGACAACGAGGTCAATCCGCAAACGGGCACAATTGCTGTACGCGCGCTGTTTGCAAACCCGGACCATATTCTGGTTCCGGGCCAGACCGTCGCTGTCAGCCTGCTGGATGAAACGGCAAAAACATTACCGATTGTTCCAATGGCGTCTGTTCTGCAGGACCGCGAGGGCAAGTTTGTTTTTGTGTTGAACGACAATAACACTGTCACTCGGCGGCAGATTGTGACCGGCATACGCATCGGCAACGATTGGTCCGTCAAAGACGGGATCAGCGCGGGAGAAACGATCGTCATCGAAGGCTTGCAAAGAATTGCGGATGGGCAGTCCGTATCACCTCAGGAATCGTCACCGGATGAACCGGGGGCTGCTCAATGATTTCAGAAACCTTCATCCGACGAACGCGCCTCGCAATCGTTATCTCGCTTCTCATCTCCATTGCTGGCGCCATCGCCGTTTTCTCACTGCCCATCCAGCAATACCCGCAGATCACCCCTCCAACAGTTTCTGTTTCGGCGATATATCCCGGCGCGAGTGCGGAAGTGATTGCCGACGTTGTGGGCGGTCCGCTGGAAACAGCCATCAATGGCGTGGATGATATGATGTATATGTCATCCACGAGCTCGAATGCCGGTCAATATTCATTATCAGTCACCTTTGAAGTGGGAACTGATCCGGAACTTGCGCAGATCAATGTGCAGAACCGTGCGCAGCTGGCAATCTCGCGATTGCCTGCCGCTGTCGCACAACAGGGCGTTTCTGTTCGATCACGCTCACCCGATTTTGTGCTGGGCATCGCTTTCTATTCTCCCGATGACAGTTTGAGCGCGCTTGAGATCACCAACTTCACCACGACGACCATTGTCGACGCGATTTCACGCGTGGCAGGTGTCGGTGAGGCTAGTGTCACCGGCGCGTCTGAATATTCGATGCGAGTCTGGCTCAATCCTCAAAGAATGGATGCGCTCGGGATAACCATTGATGAGGTTTCCGCGGCAATCCAACGCCAGAATATCCAGGCTACCCTCGGGCAGTCTGGTGCGCCGCCCATGCGGGTTGGAACGGAACTGCAATATACGCTGGTCGCACAGGGGAGGTTGCGAGATGCCGACGAATTTGGAGCTATCGTCATTCGCACCGGCGCCGACGGAGCCAAGGTATTTCTCCGCGACATAGCCCGTCTTGAACTTGGTGCACGCAATTATGCTTCAAGAGCCAGTTTTGCTGGTCATGAATCGGCGATGCTGCAGATTAATCAGTCGCCCGGCGCCAATGCGATACAGACTGCGACAGCCGTTCAGGCCGAACTGAAGCGGCTCTCCGCCAGATTTCCGGCAGGACTGCAATATCACGTGGTTTATGACGCAACGCGGTTTGTGGACGCTAGCTTGCAATTGACGACGCGCACATTGTTTGAAGCCTTTGCAATCGTGCTCGCGGTGACATTTATCTTCCTGCAAGACTGGCGCGCGACACTGATCTCGGCCCTTGCCATACCGGTTTCCATGCTTGGTGCGGTCGCGGTTCTATTGGCGGTAGGCTATTCGTTGAATATGATTTCGTTGCTGGCCTTGGTTCTCGCTATCGGGCTTGTCGTCGATGACGCTATTCTCGTCGTGGAAAACGTCAAACACGTTCTGGACGACACGCCCGACATCACCGTTGTCGATGCGACGCGCAAGGCGATGTCTCAGATCACCGGACCGATCATCTCAACGACGCTCGTGCTTCTCGCCGTGGTCACACCCACAGCGTTTCTCGCGGGTATTGGCGGACAGCTCTACCGCCAGTTCGCAGTGACAATCTCATCGGCGCTGGTCATTTCGTCGTTCGTTGGCCTCACGCTAAGTCCGGCATTGGCGGCGTTGCTGCTCAAGCGCGGGCAAAGCGGTTTCAAGAGAGGACCACTGGCGTGGTTTACTAACTTCATGGAACGAAGCCGTGATGCTTACGGCAGGGGCGTGGGCATTCTCGTCAAATATTGGTATGTGCCGCTTGCAGCCATTGTGGCCTGCTTTGCCGGTGCCTATCTCATTTTTGTCAATCTACCCGCCACTTTCCTGCCTGACGAGGATCAGGGAGCTTTGTTCGTTGATATCCAGCTGCCAAGTGCGGCTTCGCTCGACCGCACCAATCGCATCGTTGAGAATGTCAGAAAGGTGCTAAACGAGACCGCCGGGGTTCAGGATGTGATCACGGTTGCGGGCTTCAGTATTCTGCAATCGACGAGCACGCCCAATGGCGCTATGGCGGTTGCCGCATTGCTACCCTGGGAAGACCGGGAAAAAGAAGAGCTGCGGCTTAATAATATTATCGGCACTCTCCGGTCTCAATTCGCGCAGATTCCCGGTGCCATTGTCTCAGTTTTTGCGCCACCGGCGATAGCCGGTATCGGGTCCGTTGGCGGGCTCGATTTCCGCCTCCAGGCATTGCAAGGACAGTCTACGGAGGAAATTGCACAGGTTACAAATGCATTGCTTGGCTACTTTAACCAGAACGGCGAGATCGGCGGGGCGGCGACGACTTTCAATGCGAATGTACCGCAAATCTATGTCGACGTTGACCGTTCCCGTGCGGAAGCGCTGGGGCTCAGTGTGTCTGATATTTACGCGGTGATCGGCGCCAATTTTGGCTCGCGCTATGTCAATGACTTTACGCTTAATGGGCGTGTCTTTCAGGTGAATCTGCAAGCGGATTCCGATTTTCGCGCGCATAGCGAAGACATTTTGAAGCTCCACGTGAGAAACCGAAACGGAACAATGGTCCCGTTGAGCAGTGTCGTGTCCTTGACCACCGTTCTGGCCCCTTTCGTCATTACGCGTTATAACCTTTCGGTCTCAGCACAGGTCAATGCGGTTCCGGCTCCCGGTGCGAGCAGTGGCCAGGCGATGGCGGCAATGGAGACCGTGGCATCCCAAAAACTACCTGATGGCTATGGTTATGAGTGGTCGGGCCTATCCTTTCAGGAAAGCAGAAGCAGCGGTCAGGAAGGCATCGTCTTTGCCCTTGCTTTTCTTTTCGCCTATCTCTTTCTGGTCGCTCAGTATGAAAGTTGGGCCTTGCCTGCGGTGGTGATTGTTTCATTGGGCGCAGCATTGCTTGGAGCAGTCACAGCCCTGAAAATCTTCGGGCTGCAAAATAGCCTCTATGTGCAGATTGCGATGGTGTTGTTGATCGGCCTTGCCGCCAAGAATGCAATTCTGATTGTGGAGTTTGCAAAAGAAAAGCGGGAAGCAGGTCTGTCGGCGAGTGAAGCGGCACGGACGGGAGCTGAGCAACGCTTCCGTGCCGTGATGATGACAGCTGTATCTTTCATTCTGGGCATCATCCCTTTGATCGTTTCTTCCGGCGCGGGTGCGGGCGCTCGTCAGGCCGTGGGTGTGACAATCTTTGGAGGGATGGTCGCAGCAACGACGATTGGTCTGTTACTCACACCGGGTTTGTATTTCATTGTGCAACGAATAACCGAGCGTTTAGGAAACCGCCGTGATCAATGACGGAACTGTATCGCAAGCGTCACGGCGCAGCAGTTGTTTTCATTCCGGCAAGCATACGGTGAAAAGCTCGATCATGGCCATGAGGAGGTTGAACCCATGAACTCTGTAAAACAGCGCTTTCATCAGTTGGCACTCTTATTGAGCCTTTTCTTGTTAGGTTCTGGCAGCGTTTCATACGCTCAGTTTCTGGATTCCGTCAAAGCCGGTAATGGAATAACCGCCAGTGCTGTAAGCAGAACTCCCATCGGAACTCGCGTTGTGCTCACCGGTTCGATCAAGGGCAATATGAGAAGAGCTCATTACATTTTTCAAGATCACACTGGAACGACGAGAGTCCGTATCGAACGAGAAATTTGGCGGGGCAGAAAAATAGGTCGAAAAGATCAGATCGAAATCCGAGGGCGTGTCGATAACGATGTGAGAGGAAGGTTCATTGACGTCTACTATTTTAAAATACTCAAGTAGAATTAGAGAACCTAGACCCGTCGAATTTATAAGAATTCGATATAAGCATTATTTTCTTGATATATTCCGTCTAAAGTAGTTTCATTCAATAATTCCGAATGCATTCTCTCCAACATCGGCTGAGGGGTCAGATAGCATGGGGTTGCTTGGAATACTGCTGGGACTAGCGCTACTCATGTGGTTTGCCTATCGCGGCTGGAGTGTGCTTCTGCTTTCTCCTGTAGCTGCTCTTCTCGCCGCGCTCATTTCCGGGGAGCCTCTTCTGGCAAACTGGACATCAACCTTCATGGGCGGGACTGCCAGTTTCGTGGGACGGTGGTTTCCACTTTTTCTCCTGGGTGGTATTTTTGGAAAGCTGATGGATGATAGCGGCTCCATCACCTCGATTGCACGATATCTGACGGAAAAACTCGGCGTAAAACGCACGATGCTATCCGTCGTGCTGGCATCGGCAGTCGTCACCTATGGGGGCGTCAGCGTATTCGTTGCCTTCTTCGTTCTCGTGCCCATGGCGCGGGAAATGTTCAAGGCAGCCAATATACCAGCCCGTCTGATGCCTGCGGCCATTGGGCTTGGTGCCTTTACCTTCACCATGTCGGCAATGCCGGGCACGCCTTCCACAAACAATGCCATTCCGATGCCCTATTTCGAAACCACGACCTTTGCAGCGCCGGGACTGGGGATCATTGCATCCATCATAACACTAGTGTTCGGCATGTGGTGGCTGCAACGCGCGGAAGCCAAGGCGCGGGCTGCAGGTGAAAATTATGTCGATGACACCGGCGAACTGGAGATTACGGAAAAGGTCAGAGAACAATCGACGCTTTCAGGTGATTTCGACCCCGCAGAACTCGAACACGGCGCACGAGCCGACCACCAGCCGCCTTTTTTCTTCGCGGTCCTGCCCCTGCTTGTCGTCATCGTCGTCAATTTCCTGATGGCGCTCATCATCCTGCCCCGTATTGATTTCTCATTTCTGGAGCAGGAGCCTTGGGGGATCGATGTCGGATCATCAATAGGTTTGTGGGCGGTGCTTATTGCACTAGCGGCCGCCATTTTGACCCTGATAGCGGTCAATTTTCGCCGCCTTCGGGCGATCCGCGAAAGCCTCGACGCAGGCGCAAACTCCTCTGTTCTGCCCATTCTCACCATAGCGAGCCTCGTCGGGTTCGGTGCAGTTGTGGCAGCGATGCCTGCTTTTTCCGTGGTTCGCGATGCGGTGCTTGAGGTGCCGGGCGGTCCGCTTGTCTCTCTGGTTGTCGCCATGAATGCGCTGGCAGCCCTCACCGGAACAGCATCCGGCGGCATGGCCATCGCACTCAATGCGCTGGGCGACGAATATATGCGATTGGCGATCCAGTACGGGATCAATCCTGATCTCATGCACCGTTTGACGGTCATCAGCGCTGGTACACTGGATGCGCTGCCGCACAATGGTACGGTGCTTCTGCTCCTTCAGATCAGCAAACAAACCCATGCATCAAGCTATTTTGACATGGTCATGACTGTGATTGTCGGCGTGATTATCTCGCTCGCGGCGGTTTTCGTGCTGGGTTCAATGTTTGGCTCCTTCTGAGCATGGCCATTGTTGTTGAAAGGAAGTTGAAATGAAAAGGACATCTCTCCTGATTGCCGTCCTGCTCTCCTTGATGGCGAGCCCCGCATTCGCACATCTCAACCTAGCCGAGCATGGTTCTTTCGCCGCTGGGTTTTCTCACCCTCTTTCGGGCGCCGACCACATCCTTGCAATGGTTGCCGTTGGCCTTTGGGCTTCGATGCTCGGTGGGCGCGCGCTTGTCGTCGTTCCGCTAAGCTTTGTCGGCGTCATGCTGCTGGGATTTATGGCGGCACTCAGTGGGATAACTCTTCCCTATGTCGAACCAGTCATCCTTACATCGGTAATTGTGCTTGGCCTCATTGTCGCCATGGCGTTCCACGCATCGACCCTGACTGCAGCGCTCGTCGTCGGCTTCTTCGCATTCTTTCATGGCTATGCCCATGGTGGGGAAATCGGCAGCGCGGCGTTTCTTTCCTATGGTGTTGGGTTTGCGCTAGCGACGGCATTGCTCCACGCAGCAGGTATTGGTGCGGGCCTTGCAGCAGGCCGCATCCTGCAAGGTCGGACGGGGCAGATGATAATGCGGGCGGCGGGCGGCTTTGCCGCGCTCAGCGGGCTTTACCTGATGGCCGGATGATGTGAGCCGCATCTTGCTGGATCATTCGAAGAGACACGCTGAAGTTGATGGTAATAATGCCGGGCCGGAACCGGGCTTGCCCGTGCACTCTCCGGCTCTGCCTATGCTGCATCTCATGCGACTTGTCAGTCCCAGCCAGCCTGTTGGCGCTTTTTCCTATTCGCGTGGTCTTGAATGGGCCGTGCATGCGGGAACAGTTACGAACGAGGAAAGTTGTGCCGGATGGGTGTTCGGCCTTCTGGAACACAGCTACGCTGCGCTTGACGGGGCGATTTTCTGGCGAATGTTTTCGGCACTGACGCGAAGCGACGATGCCGAATTCTGCCGCTTGAACGACTGGCTTGGGGCAAGTCGAGAAAGCAGCGAACTCGAGCTTGAGGATCGCCGCATGGGCGAAAGCTTGCTTACGCTGCTGTCGGAACTTGGTGTCGAGCGGGCGCGCAACTTCGCTTCGGAACAACGGGCAACCTACCCCGCAGCCTTCGCCATCGCGGCGCTTAACTGGAATATAGAGCCGGTCGATGCACTGCGCGGCCTTATGTGGAGCGTGGTGGAAAGCCAGGTCATGGCGGCAATCCGGCTCGTTCCGCTCGGCCACACGGCAGGCCAGAAGATGCTTATTGCTGGAGCAGAGAAGATCGAGCGGGCCGTCGAGAAAGCATGCACGCTCGAAGACGACAAAATCGGCAATACAGCGCCCGCACTGGCTATGGCCAGTGCCTGGCATGAGACGCAATACAGCCGACTATTCCGGTCGTAAGCGTTGCGTTTCGCGATATCGCTCGAGATTTTCCTCTGCCGAACTTGCATCAGCCGGAGGGACGGGCACCAATGCCTTGAAAGCATACTGACCGATCAGCATGACCCAAGTGACGAGGACGAATGTCGAAGTCAGCACCGGCATTCCAATCGGTTTCAGGAAGATGGCTACCGAAGCCCAAAGCCATGTGGCCACGACAGCGCCGAAGATCGCGTAAAGAAAACTGCTCCAGCTGAAAACAAGGAAGAAGCCGCCAAGCGCAATTGCCGTTAACGCGGCATTGTAACCGAAAAGCCCATCGCGAATGGCCCCTTCCGGTCCGCCGAATGCGGCAGCTATCAAAGCTCCGGTTATCGCTCCCAAAAGGCCCATCAGGGCGCTTATCCGGGAATGGATCGCGATAGCAGCAAGGATAATGTAGCCTGTGATCCAATTATCCTGAAAGAATATCTGTCCGATGGCGGTGCCGATCCCCATATACCAGGTTGGGAGTACATAAGGGACAGCGTAGGAAAACTGTTCCGGTGACACCGGTTTCGCCATTGGCCCCGCATCGATGGCATCAAATTTGAGAATTGCGTACAGAAACAGCCAACCGACAAGCACGAATGGCATTGTTAGAGGCGCAACCTTGTGCGGGCCCAGAAGCGCTCCGATACTCGCGAAAGCCATTGTGGAAAAAGCTGCGCCAAAGATGAGATAGATCGTCATGGCCGGTGACGGCAGCGCGCCGCTGCGAAAATCTGCACTGGTAAATGCAATCAGCGCAAGCGCGACCAAAGCTCCATTGAATCCGAACAGGCCACCACGAATGAGCCCCTTGTCGGCCTTGAGGATGATTGCCGTCAGTGTGCTGGCGACCACACCCACCACACAAATAAGGGCATAAATCCAGGAATTGACCAGAATAGCGAACAAAATGACCAGCCCGGAAAGCGGGTTGTTCTGGAACACCACTTGTCCGATACCGCGCAGCGTCCAATCGATAAACCCCAGAGAAGGATGATCCCGCATCGCATTGAACTGCATATTTTGTTCCTTCATGTACCGGTAAACATCCCCGTTTCTAAAGAATGAGGAAATGCTCTATCGCTTTGGTTTCGCTAACCCCCGTCAGTCGCTTAAAACAGGAAATAGCGTTGCGCCATCGGCAGAACATCGGCTGGTTCACAGGTGATCAATTCGCCATCCACCCGCACCTGATAGGTTTGCGGATCGACCTCCAATTTGGGCGTAAGACCGTTGTGGATCATGTCCTTCTTGCGGACCGTTCTAATCCCTTTGACCGCAACCAATTGCTTGCTGAGTTTCAGCTTTTCGCCGATACCATCATCAAGCGCTGATTTGGAAACAAATGTGACGCCTGTGGAGCCAAGCGCCCGCCCCAACACACCATACATTGGACGGTAATGGACCGGTTGGGGCGTCGAGATCGATGCGTTGGGATCGCCCATCGGCGCAATCGCAATCATACCGCCGATCATCACAAGGCTGGGTTTCACGCCGAAGAATTCCGGCTTCCACAATACAAGATCAGCCCGCTTTCCAACTTCGACAGACCCAATCTCATGAGCGAATCCATGCGTAATCGCCGGGTTAATCGTATACTTCGCGACGTACCGCTTGGCACGAAAATTATCGTTCCGGCCGCTATCCTGACTCAGGGGGCCGCGCTGCACCTTCATTTTATGGGCGGTTTGCCAACAGCGAAGCGTTGTCTCTCCAATGCGACCCATGGCTTGAGAATCCGATGACATCATCGAAAACACACCCAGATCATGGAGTATGTCTTCTGCTGCAATCGTTTCGCGCCGAATGCGGGATTCCGCAAATGCCACATCCTCCGGAATTTTCGGGCTGAGATGGTGGCAGACCATCAGCATATCGAGGTGCTCATCGACCGTATTGATGGTGTAGGGACGGGTCGGATTGGTTGAGGACGGCAGGATATTTTCTTCGCCCGCCGCCGTAATGATGTCTGGAGCATGCCCGCCGCCGGCACCTTCCGTATGGAAACTGTGAATGGTCCTGCCCTTCATGGCAGCAAAAGTATCCTTGACAAACCCGCTCTCGTTCAGCGTGTCTGTATGAATGGCCACCTGAATATCTTCTTCGTCGGCGACATTAAGACAATTATCGATGGCGGCAGGGGTGGTTCCCCAATCCTCGTGCAGCTTCAGGCCAACAGCACCGGCCCTGATCTGTTCACGCAGAGGTTCAGGCTTGCTTGCATTGCCTTTGCCCAACAAACCCACGTTGATCGGAAGCGCTTCCACAGCCTCCAGCATACGATGGATAGCCCATGGACCAGGCGTAACCGTCGTTGCAAGCGTACCAACCGTTGGTCCCGTTCCACCGCCAACCAAAGTGGTGGTGCCGCTGGCCAGCGCTTCTTCCGCCTGCTGTGGCGCAATGAAGTGAATATGTGTATCGATGCCGCCTGCGTTGAGAATCTTGCCCTCGCCCGCAATTACGTCGGTTGCAGGTCCAACGATGATGTTGACACCGGGTTGGATATCGGGATTACCTGCCTTACCGATCCCTGAGATACGACCATTCTTGATACCTACATCGGCTTTGATGATGCCCCAATAGTCGAGAATAATGACATTGGTGATCACCAAATCGGCGGTTTCGGCTGAAGGCCGTTGGCCCTGCCCCATGCCATCGCGAATGACCTTGCCGCCGCCGAAGGTTACTTCCTCGCCATAGATACAACGGTCTTCCTCAACCTCGATGATGAGTTCGGTATCTGCCAGACGCACACGGTCGCCCTTTGTCGGGCCATAGAGTTCGGCATAGGCCTGCCTTGATATCCTCCCCATCTGTCCCTCCTAGAGTTTCCCGTTGATTTTTGCGTTGAAGCCATAGACTTCACGGTCGCCATCAAGCGCAACCAGTTCGACTTCACGATCCTGTCCCGGCTCAAACCGCACGGCAGTCCCGGCGGGAATATTGAGCCTGAAACCTCTCGTTCGCTCCCTATCAAAGACGAGCGCCTCATTGGTCTCATAGAAATGATAATGCGAGCCAACCTGTATCGGCCTGTCGCCGGTGTTCTCGACAGCAATGGTGCAGGTTTCGCGACCGTTGTTGAGGTCGATCGACCCGTCTTCGATGAAATATTCACCCGGTATCATGATCGTCTCCTGAAGCGCGTACCGAAAAGCGCCAAGCGTTTTCGGTACAAGATGCGGGCAGAACCAAAAGCAAGAGCAATTTCGGTCATTCAGAAACGCACTAAGGAATCGGGTTGTGAACGGTCACAAGTTTGGTGCCGTCTGGAAAAGTGGCTTCCACCTGAATGTCGTGGATCATTTCAGGCACGCCCTCCATCACCTCATCCCGGCTGAGAAGCGTGGCCCCGTAGGACATGAGTTCCGCGACCGTTTTACCGTCGCGGGCACCCTCCAGAATTTCAGCGGAGATGTAAGCCACAACCTCTGGATAGTTCAGTTTCAACCCTCTGGCTCGGCGTCGCTCCGCAACCAATGCTGCAGTGAAAATCAGAAGTTTGTCCTTTTCACGTGGCAATAGTTCCATCGGTAGACCCTCTCCAAAGTCAGTTATGTGGCCCAGATGCGCGGTGCAGTGGCCGGTTTTCCTAATCCCATTTCGCGTAGAACCTCCCACGCCCTGCGAAATAGCGCCTTGGCTTCCGACATCCGCCCGCCGAGATAGCGGCAGACAATCACCCTTTCGAGCCGCGACGCCGAAAACAGATTTCTGGCTGTGTCACCCACCGCTTCGCGAATGGCCTGAAGTGCGTTTTCCGCAGCCGGACCGGCATAAACCATCGTGGCAACAATTGGTTTGGCGCAAAATGCATAAGCCGCATTCACTGCTGGTGCGGCACCACGAAGGCGAAATTGTTCGAACCAGATTGGCTTTCCGTCCCTGAATATTTCGACCCGTTGCCGGACTTCGCCCCTGTCGAAGCTTTCCTGACAGGCAGGACGCCCCAGACTGAAAATGTCCCACCCCAGATAGACTGCATCACCGCTCAGGGAGACATGCGTGCTTATGGATGCTCTGGCGCCGTCAAAAACGATTGTTTCCTGCGGGAGATACTCGCATATGCCACCTTCACTCACATCGATCCTAGTCGTCTGTGCGCTCTGGCCTCGCTCACTGCGATAGAATTTCGTGGCGCCCGGTGTTGTCAGAACAGCCCTGGCCTTGCGACCCAAAAAGCACGAAATATCAAGAATATCATCCCCTGCAACGCCACCCGGCGGATGAAGGAGATAGACATGCGCGCTGCCGTCTTTCTCAGGATAAAAAGGCTGTTGAACCGCAAGGGGACCCACATGGCGCCGCCGCATCAGCCGCGTCACTTCACGATTATGCTCAAACCGAAGTTCAAGCTCTGCATGCCAACCCTTGTTCATCTACAAAAGCCACCTCTGTGCTATTGGAGAACTTAATTGCGCTGTTGACGCATGAGGTAAAAACTGGGCAAGGCAGTAAAGTAAGTCGATAATAACAAGGTGCCATGACTGCTACAAGTTTAAAGTTATCGACACTCATGGCGACCGCCAATTTAAATATCAGTGTGTGAAAATTGAGTTCGCAGCTGCAATTCTTGTTAATTTCAAGAGCGTACAAAAGCTCTGGCGGCATCCCTCGAAATTCTTCTATCGATTGGCGAGGCGCTTGATCATCCTGGCTGGCAGATAAAGCACCAGCGAAGCTTGTTCGAGTGTACCCTGCCCCGCCACGGCAAATGCATCGTCCATACTTGCATATTCATCAGTCAAGAACTGACGCAAAAAGTTACCCGACCCCAGAAGCTTGATCAGTGTGTCAGAACTCGCGAACAGGGTGTGCCCGCCACGATCCACCTGCGAGACATCAAGAACCTGAATGTCCTTGTTTTGCAGGAACGCTATATCAGCGCCGCTCCCAACACGAGGCTGGCCTCCAGTCAATCGGCGCGAAATATCGAGGGCGCGGTCCCGACGCGAAACAACGATAGTAAAAGGTCGCGGTAAATGACTAATATCATTCACCTGGCTCCTGAAGAGATCAGGGTCGAGGTCTGGCGCAGCAAGAAGCACCCCCTTGATCCGCTCAAGCACCTTTCTCTGATCCCGGATGGAAAGGGTTCTCAGCGCTTCCATCACGACAACCGCCCCCATTGAATGACCGACGACAATGATCCCGGTCGCCTTTGAGCGCGCCACAAGTTGAAGCGTCTCAGCCAGTCCATCTCTGGCAATGAGCGCGCTGTCACGATCATACAGATAACGTGTCAGTGCACCGGCTGAAGCCCATGAAAAATGAACGGGCAAAGACCCCACGTCATAGTCATGCACGATCTGGGCGTTGCGAAAAAGCCCCTCTGCGAAATTGTTATTATAGCCGTGAACGAAGATAAACACTTCGCGCTGCGATGCAGGCCGCTCGGATAATCTCCGGTTGATTTCACGAACCATGGCCTCTCCATTTGGAAGGCTCAAATAGTTGGTTGCGCTGAACTGCCGTCGGGGATCTGGCCTGGACGCAGACGTTTCCACCGATCCGGGCCGGTGATTGTGTGGAATGCGAACATCTATGGTGGAGAACTTCAGCGCATCCGAACGCGCGCGTGTATAGGCGATTTCTGGGTCGTCTGAACGATCCCGAACCGTAGCAACCATGAGAGGAACCACATCGCCTGACTGCGAATAAGACTGCTCAGCCGTACCCAATCCAGTGACAGCGCGAGGCCCCGCACATCCCACAACCACCGACAATACCAGTACAACTGCGAGAAACGGTCTCATAAAACTCCCCCGCAACGCCGCATTCAATGACGAGGTAAAAGCTTTTCAATAGCTTAGCCCGCTGGCACATTTGACAAATGCTTTTCAGCGTTTGGCTTAGGCGTTCCTACTCATCTAACAAAGAAGTTTTTCAGAACGCGGCTGGCTCACTCGATAGTAACTTACGAAAGGGATTTAACAAAGCCAGCTTATTCCACGATACAATCATCGTCCGCCAGCGGATTAAATTATTATCAACTCCGCGACAGCCAAATGAACAGAGCGATGTTTCGGACCGCCAGCATCGCGCCAAAACCTTCTTTCAATTAGTGCATATTCTGGTTGCGGCTACGCTCCTGCGTCAGTTCTGCGGTGGTCTGGCCGAGCCGCTTCGCCAATTCCCGCATGATCGTGATGGCCATTTCCGGATAGTCACCGAGGATTTTCGTGAAATGCTCCTTGCTGATGCGCAAGGTCTCCAGAGGCGTCGCTGCTCTCACCGTCGCGGTGCGCCCCATATCGCACAAGATGCCAATTTCTCCAACGATGGAATTGGGCTGTGCATCGGCAACCTTGATGGGCCCGCTTGGTGAATCGACAAGAATATCCGCGCCACCCAGAAGGATCACATAGGCGGCATCGGATATGTCGCCCTGATGGAACAGCGTTTCACCGGGCTTGAAAGTCACGCGCTCAGAGGTGAAGGCGAGAAGCTTTAGCTTCGCCGGTTCTATTCCAGCAAAGAACGGCATGCGCCGCAGCATTTCGACTTCATCCTTCAACAACATCGATCTTCCCTTTCATCCCGCCTTACGACAGCAAATCCTTAAGCGGTCCATCCTCCTGCATCAGCGCCTCATAGGTGCCATCCTGAACCACCCGCCCATGATCAAACACGATAACGCGGTCGAAATCTCTGGCGAGAGAAAAATTACTCAACGCCCATATTATTGCGGGTTTATGACCTTCTTTATGCAGCGTATGCATAATATTTCCAGCGATCTGAAACTGGATACGCTGATCCAGTGATGGCAGCGGCCGGTTGAACACGACATAATCGGCATGTTTAAGCAGAGCTCGCGCCATATTGATTTTCTGACGCTGCACGCTTGTCAGTCGCTTGCCACCCGAGCCGACATCAAAATCAAGCCCGATGATCAGGATCGTCCGCTGCTGGCCCGTTTCCTCGAAGAGATCGATGAGGATCGACCGGATTTTGTCCGACGCATTCATCTGTCCATAGCTGATCTTGCCAAACAGCAGATTGTCGAGAAGCGTGGCGTGCTTGATGAAGCGGTCCGGTTCGTAAGGCTCGATCACAGCGCGCAGATCGTCCGGCGTATCGCGCAGAAAGCGTGTTCTTGCCTTGAGAATCTTGGCCTTCAACGCGTCGGTCAGAAGGCCGAAACGATGCCGTGGCTCAATATAGGAGAAGCTGAGACGCACGATGTTGACGCGGTCTTCGTCCGAAACCGCATCAACACTGAGCCCCTTCACCCGCTGCAAAAGCGTCTCATATTCGGGAATGTCTTCCGGCCGCATGAAGGTTAGCTGCTGGAAGAACGGGTGGTCGGGCGGCAGATCGCGGAAAAGCTCGATAGCGTTCTCAGCGATTTCGAGGCTCATGGCGTAAAGATCGGCGAGTAGATCGTCCTCGCCGATTACCTCGCGGAAAAACGGATGCGCCGCCAGTTGCCGGATGGTCATGGAGGAGCGGTCGAGCACGCCGAACAGCAGATTTTCACCCACCGTCGCCTGCGCGTTATAGACATCCGGCTCAAAGGGAATGACCAACGCCGCCATATCACCGCCGTCAAGCCGCTTACGCAACGCCTGCCGGAGTTCCACGATGCGCGAGATGAATTCCGGATGCGCAACCGTATCGACCTTCGACAGAAGCGCTATATCGAAAATGTCATGGGTGACCATCACTGCGTCGAGGATGGGGCGCACGACGGCGTAGAGCCCGTCCCGTCCCGAAATGCCCATCGCCGCGTAATCCACCCAGTCGCTATTAAGATCGAAATCGGGATTTCGCGCCCGGCGCGCCTCGGCAATTTGCCATTGCCGTTTTTTCGCGTCATCGCCTTCATAGGCAACCTTGGTCAGGGGCGCATGTCTGAGCCCGTAAAGCAGATTGTCACGTAAAGAACCGCTGAAGAAATAGCCATCACCCGACGCATAGGCGATGCGTCGCCCGGTGACCGATTCAGGCAGTTCGAGAAGATCATGACCGTCGATGGCGACCCGCCCAGTTGCAGGCCAGACGAGTCGGCCCAACAGTTCGGCAAATACATCGCTGCCACTGCCCGCAGGCCCGATCAGCGCCACGGTCTCGGTCGGCTTCAGCTCCAGGCTGACATGTTCCAGAATCGGCGCGCCGCTGTCGTCTTGCACCGTGACATTGCTGATGACGACCGGCTGGTCGAGCGCCGGAACAGTGTCATAGTGGACCGATTGCACCTTCGGGGCGATGAGATTATCGACGCTGAACTGCTCGACCACTTGTGCATACTTGACCTGGACATCCTGGCGGTTCTGGTCCCAGTCGATCAGTTCCTTGAGTGGACCCGGAAGGTCCTTATAGGCATTGATGACGGCAACAAGCTGGCCGATATCGAGCCGACCCTGAAGCGCCAGAATACCGCCGATCATGTAGAACAGGAATGGTGTGACCTGAGCCAGAAAATTGTTGATGAACTTGACCAGAAATTTCCACTGATAAAGATCATAGCGGATAGAGAAGATGTGCCCCAGCCGGTTGGCGATATCGGCCCGCTCGAAATTCGACGTATCGTTGCTGTGAATGGCGCTGATGCCGTCAACGATCTCGCCGACGCGGCCCGAAAGTTCCCGCGCCGACAATTGACGCTGGCGCCCCAGTTCCAGAAGCCGCTTTCGCATCCGGGGAATGATAATGCCCTGCGCGGCAACAATGATCGCCGCGATCATGCCGAGCCAGAAATTCTGCATCAGAATGAAGACGAGCGCCGTCAGGGCCTGCCCGCCGAGAAGCGCCGGCTGCACAAAGGCGTCGCCGGTAAAGCCTCCAAGCGGCTCCACTTCGTCCTTGATCATGGTGGCGATTTCCGCCGAGCGGACGCGTTTGAAATGGAATGGCGGGAAACGCAGCACCCGGTCCACCAGCTCGAAACGGATGCGGCGTAGCATCCGTTCGCCAAGCCTGCCCTTATAGGTATTGATATAGAGCTTGAAGAGCCCGTTGATCACGACCAGCAGCAGGAAAACCATGCTGAGGCCGATCAGCATCTGGATGCGGGTAAGCTGCAGCCCGTTGAAGAACACCACCTCGCCCAGGATCGGGAAATCATAGGTGATGCGCATGAAAGTCTGTGTGGCGCCCGGCTTCTCGAACCCTATGCCCTGAATGGGGCCGTTGATGATCTGCTTGGGCAGATCGAACGAGAGAAAATAGGGGATCATCGACACGGCGACGACAAAGAGGATCCAGGCTTGCTGGGCGCGTGTCGTGGACCAGATATAGCGAGCGAGGTTCTTTTCCATGAAGTCCCGTTTTGAGATCGATGGCCCGCCGGGCCGTGCTGCTATCGCGCCAACGCGGTCAATCGCTCTGTCTATATCTATGCATTCGCGAAACCTCCTCCGCTTTTGCCAGTATATTTGTAGTGCGTTTGCAACAAAATGGAAGTATCTCGCGTCACTTAAAAGCGTAATAACAATGGTTGAGAGAACTTAGTGCCGCAAACTGCACAGCTTTAATGTTGCTAACGACGGCGATAAAGAAAATAGCGGTTCGCGGCGACGCTCTGCGGTAGAGGCATGGGCGTCAATTCAGGATGTTCGAGCGGCAATCCGCAGGCGGCTATGCCGCCACGTTTCAGGAGCGAGGCCACAGCGTCGGGGAGCCATGTTAGGGTCAGTGCATCCAGATCTTCATGGCCAGTGCCGATATCCGCATGCACGAGCGCTGCCTCGATGCCGAGATAATCGCCAATCGTGTCCTTGATCTCACCGACCACCAGATTGTCGCCCTGAGGTGTCGAACGTTCGAAAGAACGCGCCACCCGATCAAAAGCGATGATCCGGCGATCCGGAAATAGCTCCCTGATATGATCATATGTGCGGCCGTTACCGAGACCAAGCTCCATGATCGCACCGGGAATTTCGCGGACATCGTCTGCAATGCTGTTCAGGATATCGCGCTGGGCGCAAAGACGGCGGATGAAACTGTCGAGACGACTCATGATCTGTTCTTCAATCTAAAAATGTCCGAGACATCCGCTTACACAACGGCAGACATAAAGTCGACCGCGACCGATGATGCACGGCTGCGACCCGACCTGAGGGTGACTATGCCTTGACGATATTATCGCCGCTGATGGCGCGGCGTCCGAACGCATTTCTGGTATCAACGATCAACGGCGCCCATTTGGCCAGCGCCTGATAGTCGATCTGATCGTGATCGGTGGCGATCAGCACAGCGTCAAAATTTCTGACAACCTCTTCGGTCAGCTCGACCGAGGCGCGACCGCGAAGTTCGATATAGTCGCGCGTCGGCGGGATCGTTGAGACGAAGGAATCGTGATAATCGGTCGTTCCGCCACGGGCCTCAATCAGTTCGATCAGTTTAAGCGACGGGCTTTCGCGGATATCGGGAACATTTTTCTTGTAGGCGAGGCCGATTATCAGCACGCGCGAGCGGCTGACGGCTTTTCCGTGGCGGCGATCAAGCGCTTCGGCAAGACGGTCGACGACATGACGCGGCATAGCCGAATTGATCTCACCGGCAAGTTCGATGAAACGCGTCGGCAATTCATATTCGCGCGATTTCCAGGTCAGGTAGAACGGGTCGATGGGAATGCAATGACCGCCAAGTCCCGGCCCCGGATAAAACGGCATGTAGCCAAACGGCTTAGTCTTTGCGGCTTCGATCACTTCCCAAATATCGATGCCCATGGCCTCGTAGACGACCTTCAATTCGTTGACGAGAGCGATATTGACTGCCCGGAAGATATTTTCCGTCAGCTTTACCGCCTCGGCGGTGGCATTGGATGAGACCGGAACGACAGTCTTGACCGCAGCTCCGTAAAAGGCGGTCATAAGTTGCGAGGCCTCTGGGCCATCACCGGCGACAATCTTCGGGATACTTGAGGTCTCGAAATCGCGGTTGCCGGGATCCTCGCGTTCTGGCGAAAAGCCGAGGAAGAAATCCACGCCGGAACGCAGGCCCGTGTTTTCCAGAACAGGCCGTACCACCTCATTGGTGGTGCCGGGATAGGTGGTGGATTCCAGCACGATCAGCTGACCAGCTTTTAAGGTTCGGGCAATCGCGTCACAAGTTTTGACGACGAATGACAGATCGGGGTCCCGCTGCTTGGTCAGCGGCGTCGGAACACAAATGATGATGACATCGCAATCGCCGAGACTTGAAAAGTCAGTCGTCGCACTGAAACGGCCTTCACCAACATGACGCCCCAGCACCGTATCGGACACGGCTTCGATATAGGATTTGCCATCGTCTATCATGACGATCTTGCCGGGGTCGATATCGAACCCTATGACGCTGAAACCGCTATTGGCGATGGTCATCGCCAGAGGCAAGCCGACATAGCCGAGGCCGATAACCCCCACGCGCGCCGAGCGATTGGCGATAGCTGAAAACAGGTTCCCATGAAGCGGGGCAGAGTCGGTCAAGATCATAGCTCTCCAGCAATTGATATCCTTCAGTGGCGGATTTACGGGCCAGCTGTCAAGGATGCCGCCGATGGGTAACTATATGTTCACCGGAAACCGAGCGATTTTACTTTAGTGAAACTGGCTTTGCCGCGATTACACGCTATATTGGTCGCAATGATTTGCTGACGACCGGCCATGACATGGCTGAGGGCTAGAAAGAATAACAAGCGATGGATGTCCCCCGGATTCCTATTTCCGAAACATTGCTCAGCCCGGTTTTACACTGGCTACAACAATCTGCGCTCAATGGCGCAAGCCTCGAAACTCTGGCCGAAGGATTTTGTGAAAGGTTGGCGGCGGCTGGCGTGCCGCTGATGCGCGTCCATTTAAGTTTTTCGATGTTGCATCCGCTTTACGACGCGCTCGGCTTCACCTGGATACGCGGCAAGGGCATGGAAATCGAGGGTTTTCGTGCTTCCACCAGCGAGAAGGATGCAGAGCGGTTTCTGACCAGCCCCTATTTCCATCTGCTTAGCAACAACCTGCAATATCTGCGTCGTCAAATCGACCCATCTGCGCCATCGGAGTTCCCGGTTTTCGATGAATTGAAGGAAATCGGAGCCACCGATTATCTCGCCTTCGTGCAATCCTTCGGCGATGGCAACAGTCAGGGTATGGTCGGCTCTTGGACCACAGATATCCCCGGCGGCTTCGGTGACGACGTGGTGGAGACATTGCTGAATATCCAGAACAGCCTGGCAATCGCCGCAAAGATGGCGGTGCTCGGCAAGCTCGCAGACAATATGGTCACCACCTATCTTGGCGGTAATGCTGGCAAGCGCGTGTTATCCGGCCAGATTCGTCGCGGGGATGGAGAGACCATTCGCGCTGTGCTCGTCATGGGCGACATGCGACAGTCGACGGACCTTGCCGAAAAGGCGGGCAGGCAGGTCTATATTGACACGCTCAACGAGTTTTTCGATGCAATCGCCGCGCCCTTCAACAAGAATGGCGGCGAGATTACGAGTTTTGTCGGAGACGGGTTCCTCGCAGTCTATCCCTGCGGACGTCACCGGGAGCCGTCGCAGATCGCGGCGCGCGCGGCAATGGCGGCAGTGCGGCAGGCAACTGCAGCCATGGTCGACATGAACAACGAACGAAAAAGGAAGGGCCTCGACGAGGTCCGCTATGGAATGGGCCTGCATGTCGGCAACGTGATGTTCGGCAATGTCGGCCTCAAGGACCGGCTGACGTTCTCCACATTCGGCAGCGCCGTCAATGAAGTGTCGCGGTTGCAGGGGCTGACGAGGCTCTATCCCGACCATCCGATTATCGCCAGCGAGGCGTTCACCAACTATTGCGGTGGCGACTGGGTGACGCTGGGTGCGAAGAAACTGCGCGGCGTACAGGACAAGGTGACGATATTGGCGCCGGGTGGGGAAAACCTGAAGATGAGCAGTATTGAGGCAACCGGAAGGAACAAGCCGGATGCAGGCTCCGAAGCCGAGCAAGTGATGCTGCTTTTCCGCAACTCCCGCGACCGGAAGCCCCCGAAGCTTGAGGGGAACCTTCTTCAATGATCAAGACATGTGCTGTGGCACTGCTTCTATCCACCGTGTTTGTCCAAGTCTCAGCGATTGCCGATCCATTGAACACACCCCTTTTCGATACTTTCGATGGTGAAGATTTTTCACCCACCGGCGGGCTTTATTACCGCGATAATGATGAACAGAAAGCGGGAACGGTCGAGTTCCAGAGTGCGGTCACCCGCACCGGACCGCGCGCCTTGAAACTGAGCGTGCGATCCGGTTGCAAGGCAACAACGGAAAACTGCAGCGAAAGGGCGGAAATCTGGGAAAAAACCGAGCTTCGCATTCCATACGACCAAGCCGTCTGGTATGGTTTTGCAGTAAAGTTCGCCGAACCCATCCCACAAGACGACCATCGCTATGTGATTGCGCAGTGGAAGCGTGAGATCGGCCCCGGAACAAAAGGCGACTTCAGCCCGTTTCTGGCGGTGCGGCTCAACAAGGGCAAGCTCTTCATCACTGTAGAAACGAATTATCACCCGCCAGTCTCCGCCGGGACCAAGGGCACAGCCGCGACATGCGATAAAGGGTCAACCCCGGTTTGGTTGCGGCCAGAAACCAACCAGATGCGGGCGCTTGTCGCGACCGACGACAACTGGGTCGCGGAAGATGGCGGCCTCTTCTCGGCATGCACCGACAAAATCACTATCACGCCCCGCGGCAACAGCCTCCCCTCTCCCGACTCCGGGTGGATCGATTTTGCGATCATGACGAAACCCGGCCCGGACGGAACCGGCCATATCGAAATTTTCGCCAACGGTCTCTGGATCTCGACAATCAAAGGCTATATCGGCCACAACGATCCCGGATTGGGCAAGAACCAGTACTTCAAATTCGGGCCATATCGTGCGGCTGGAACCGGCGAATGGTCGCTGTTTTATGATGATTTTCGCAGGTCAGCCAACTGCAAGGACGTTCTTCGCGACAGCAACGCATGTGACCTCATCAAGTAATCCTTCCGAGCTGAAAGCATTGTCCCGCGCGTATCTTCGCGCAGGGGCGTGACAACTGCTGGATGCGTGAAATCTAGTCATGGACTCATAGGCATTCGTGCGCTAGCGTTCAGGTCGGGGGTGCCCGCACCGGGGACACGCAACAGTGAAGGCCTGCAAGCATGATCTCAGGGACAGATCTCTTGAGGATCGAAAATCTGAGCATTTCCTTCACCTTGCTTGGTGGGAAGATCATGGCCGTGAAAAAAGCCGATCTGCGTGTCCTGCCAGGCAAAGTCACCGCCCTCGTCGGCGAATCTGGTTCTGGAAAGTCTGTTATAAGTCAATCGGTTATGGGAATTCTGCCGCGCACTGCTTCCGCGAGTGGCAAAATCCTTTTCCAAGACCCCGACATGCCCGGCCAGCCGCCTATCGACATTCTCAGCCTGCCTACTGACGGTCCGGAGATACGGGCGCTCCGTGGCAATCGCATCGGCAAGATTTTTCAGGAGCCGCTCACATCGCTGTCGCCGCTCCACACGATCGGCAACCAGATTTCGGAAGTACTGTCGATCCATACCAGGGATACAAAAGCCGAGCGGCGTGAGCAGACAGAGGAGATGCTTGGCCTCGTCGGTTTCAAGAACCCGACCCAGGCCTATGACAAATATCCGTTCGAACTGTCCGGTGGTATGCGCCAACGCGCCATGATTGCCATGGCGCTCATATGCAAGCCATCCCTGCTGATCGCCGACGAACCGACCACGGCGCTTGATGTAACCATTCAGGCGCAAATTCTCGAACTGCTCGGCGAGCTTCGAGCCAAGCTTAACATGGCAATGCTGCTCATCACGCACGATCTGGGCGTTGTCGCCAATGTCGCCGACGAGGTGGTCGTCATCTATCACGGCGAGATCATGGAATCGGGACCGGTCGAAACCATCTTCCGCAAACCAGCCCATCCCTATCTCAAGGGCCTGATGGCTGCCGTGCCGCATTTCGACATGAAGCCGGGCGAACGACTGAAATCCTTACGCGACGTGCCAGTCGATGTCGCCAAGTTGATGGGCAAGAGCAAAGCCGTCCATACGGATCGCAACAATGTGCTGCTCTCCGTGCGCGATATCTCCAAGACCTTCGCAGCCCGCAAAACCCTTTTCGCAAAAGATGGCGGGCCGCCGACGCGGGCGGTCAATGACGTCAGTTTCGACGTATTGCGCGGCGAATGTTTCGGCCTCGTCGGCGAGAGCGGCTGCGGCAAGACCACACTGAGCAAAATCCTGATGCGCGCCGTCACGTCGGACGCAGGCTCCGTAATTTTCAACGGCGACACAGGCCCGATTGACATCCTAGACGCCAGCGGCAACGACCTGCAGGCGTTACGCACCAAAATCCAGATGGTGTTTCAGGACCCGGTATCGTCGCTGTCGCCGCGCATGACCATCCAGAATATTCTCAGCGAACCGCTGGAAATTCACGGGCGCGGAAACGCCAAATCCCGACTGGACAAGGTAGCAGACCTGATGGACGTGGTCGGCCTGAACCGCCGCTATCTCAATCGCTACCCGCACGGTCTCTCGGGCGGCCAGCGCCAGCGCGTCGGCATCGCGCGGTCTCTGGCGCTCGGTCCGGAACTTATCTTGTGCGATGAACCCGTATCGGCGCTCGATGTATCCGTACAGGCGCAAATCCTCAACCTTCTCAAAGATTTGCAGAAGGAACTCGGGCTTACTTACATCTTCATTTCGCACAATCTGGCGGTAGTGGATTATATGGCCGACCGGATCGCCGTGATGTGTGGCGGGCGGATTGTCGAAATCGCTCCACGCCGCACCTTGATGCGGGCGCCTGTCCATCCCTATACGAAATCGCTGCTTGCCGCCGTTCCATTTCCCGATCTCGACCGTCCACTTGACTTCGGCAAGCTCAGTGCCAGCGGTGCATCCGACAAACGCAACTGGGGTATCCAGTTCCGCAACGACGGACCGGACGACATGCTGACACCAATAGATCTGGGCGACGGGCACCTTGTGCTTGCACGCAAGACCGCAGACATGCGGGAGTTGAAGCCTTGATCAATCGGCGAACGACACTGGGCATGCTTGCTTCCTGCTTTCTACCTGGTGTTTCGCGGGCGGATCCGCCTTTGCCGAACTATTCACTGCCGCAGCCGGGCGCGCTGCCCGATCGGGCTGACCGCCTCCCCAAAACACCAAGGATCGTCAATATGGCGGCGCTTGGTCGCAAACCCGGTGTCAACGGAGGTGTCATCCGCACCCTGATCGGCAACCAGAAAGACATCCGGTTGATGACGCTTTACGGCTATTCCCGTCTGGTTGGCTATGACGAAAAGCTCAACATGCATGCGGATATTCTCGAAAGCTTCGAGACAGTCGAGGACAGGGCTTTTACCTTCAAAATCCGCCCGGGGCACCGCTGGTCGGATGGTTCCTATCTGACATCGGAGGATTTCCGCTATTGCTGGGAAGACGTGATGCTCAACACGGAGCTGAAGCGAGGGGGTCCGCCGAGGGTCTTGTTGGTCAATGGAAGGCCGCCGCGTTTCGAAGTCATTGACGAGTTGACGGTCAGATATAGCTGGGACGCGCCTAATCCGGATTTCCTGCCACAACTGGCGGCGCCGCAGGCGCTAACGATTGTTCTGCCGTCGCAGTATTTGAAACAATTTCACAAGACCTATCAGGACAATTTCCGGCTCTCGGCCCTGATGAAGCAATACCGCGTCAAGAAATGGACTGACCTTCATTTCAATATGGCGCGCAGCTATCGGCCCGAAAACCCGGAACTGCCGACCCTCGATCCATGGCGAAACACAACCGCGTCGCCTGCCGAGCAGTTTGTTTTCGAGCGCAACCCGTATTTCCACCGCGTCGATGAAAACGGGGTGCAATTGCCCTATGTCGACAAAGTGATCCTGAATATCAGCTCCCCGACAATCATTGCCGCCAAGACCGGCGCTGGTGAAAGCGATCTGCAGGCACACGGCATCGACTTTTCCGACTACGCCTTTCTGAAGGATTCCGAAAAGCGTTTTCCGGTCAGGGTCAGCTTGTGGAAGCGGACGGAAGGTGCGAGGGTGAGCCTTATGCCCAACCTCAATGCTGGGGACGCCATTTGGCGGGCGCTCTTCTGGGATGTGCGCGTGCGCCGCGCCCTATCGCTCGCAATCGACCGGACCGAAATCAACAAGGCGGTGTTCTACGGTCTTGCCGTTGACAGCGCCAACTCCATCCTGCCCGAAAGCCCGCTCTACAAACCAGGATATAAAACGGCGTGGAGCGCCCATGATCCTGAACAAGCGAACGTCCTGCTGGACGCGGCTGGCCTGCAACGGCGGGACGAGAACGGGATTCGCCTGCTGCCAGACGGTCGCTCCGCAAAGATCGTGGTGGAAACCGCGGGCGAAAGCACCTTGGAAACAGATATCCTTGAGCTTGTCACAGATCACTGGGCGAAGGTCGGCATCTCGCTGTTCATCCGGACATCCCAGCGTGACGTTTTCCGTAGCCGGGCCATGGGTGGCGAAATCATGATGTCCATGTGGTCGGGGCTCGATAACGGCATACCGACCGCCGATATGAACCCGGGCGAGCTCGCCCCAACCTCGGACGACCAATTGCAATGGCCGGTCTGGGGCATGTATTACATGTCGAACGGAATGAAGGGCCATCCTCCGGAAATTCCCGAAGTAAAGCAGCTGATCGAGCTTCTCAGCCAATGGCGGGACTCCAGCGACATAGCCGAGCGGGCCACTATCTGGACGCAGATGCTGGATATCTATTCGCAGCAGGTGTTTTCCATCGGTATCGTCAACAGCACCCCCCAGCCCGTCTTGCGCGCGGCCAGCCTCCAGAATGTGCCGGAGAAAGGGCTCTACGGCTTCGACCCGACCAGCTTTCTCGGCGTTTTTATGCCGGATGCGTTCTGGTATGGAAAGGACGCCTGACCATGCTGCGATATATTCTCTGGCGCATCGCAGCAATGATCCCCACGCTCATCATCATTTCCGCTCTGGTTTTCACCATTATTGAACTACCGCCGGGCGACTATTTCGAAAGCTATGTGTCGGAGCTTCGCGCGCAGGGCGAAGCCGTGGACATGCAAGAAATCGAGGAGCTACGCGTCCAGTACGGCTTCGATAAACCACCGGTGCTGCGTTACTTCCACTGGGTTGCCGGGATGTTGCAGGGGGATTTCGGCTATTCGTTCGAGTATCAGCTGCCCGTCAGTGACGTTGTGGGCGACCGGCTTTGGCTGACAGTGATGGTGTCGTTCTTCACGATCATCTTCACATGGCTGATTGCTTTCCCGATCGGCATCTATTCGGCGACGCATCAATATAGCTGGGCGGATTATGGGCTGACGCTTATCGGTCTGCTTGGCATAGCGATCCCGAACTTCATGTTCGCGCTGATCCTGATGTATTTTGCCAATATTTGGTTCGGCACTTCGATTGGACATCTCATGGACCAGAAATATCTGGCCGAACCAATGAGCTGGGCCAAGGCGTCCTCAATCCTGTCCCATCTCTGGATACCCGTGCTGATCGTTGGCACCGCAGGCACTGCCGGGATGATCCGGCGTTTGCGCGCCAATCTTCTCGACGAACTCCAAAAGCAGTATGTGGTAACGGCGCGCGCCAAGGGTCTGCATCCTTTTCGCACGCTGGTGAAATATCCCCTGCGCATGGCGCTCAATTTTTTCATCTCGGACATCGGTTCGATCCTGCCTGCGATCATTTCCGGTGCTGAAATCACCGCAATCGTTCTTTCGCTGGAAACGACAGGGCCAATGCTCATAAAGGCCTTGCAGAGCCAGGATATGTATCTTGCAGGTTCGTTCCTGATGTTTCTCGCAACGCTGACGGTCATAGGCGTGTTGATCTCCGATATTGCGCTCGCCTTTCTTGATCCGCGTATCAGATTGCAGGGTGGGAGCACAAAGTGACATCATCACCCCTCCCCGAACCTGGCGCACGCCTGCCTCACTTTGTTTCGACAGAGCCTTTTGATCCGCATTCGGTCGATGTCATGACCGAAGAGCAGAGCCGCTTTTATCGGGCGTCTCAGCTCCAGCTGATGTGGTGGAAATTCAAAAAGCATAAGCTGGCGCTTGCCTCCGCCATCTTCCTCGGCGCGCTTTATGTGATGATCGCCTTCGTTGAATTCCTCGCGCCTTATAATCTTCATACACGCAATGTCGATTTCATCTATGCACCGCCGCAGGCGGTCCGCCTTTTTGACAACGGCAATTTCATCGGGCCGTTCGTCTATGGCCGCAAGATGACGCTCGATATGGACACGCTGCGACGGGTCTATGTGGATCAGAAAGACCAGATCGAACCGCTGCGTTTTTTCTGCTCGGGCGATCCCTATAAATTCTGGGGCATATTCTCGACTGATTTACATCTGGTCTGCCCCGCAAAGGGCGGCGAGCTGTTTCTTCTCGGGACAGACCGACTCGGGCGAGACGTGCTATCCCGCATCCTCTATGGCGCTCGAATCTCGCTGACAATTGGGCTGATCGGCATTGTCATCAGCTTTACTCTCGGAATTGTTATCGGTGGCCTTGCCGGTTACCATGGTGGCGTTTTCGACCTCATCGTCCAGCGAATCATAGAGGTGCTGCAGTCTATTCCAAGCATTCCCCTGTGGATGGCCCTTGCCGCCATCATGCCGATTACATGGAGCCCGATGCTGATTTACCTCGGTATTACCGCCATCCTTGGACTGCTTGACTGGACTGGGCTGGCGCGCGCCGTGCGTTCCAAGTTGCTTTCACTGCGCGAGGAAGACTACGTGCTAGCGGCCCAGCTGATGGGCGCAAAGAGCCCCCGCATTATCGGACGGCATCTCATTCCCGGCTTCATGTCGCACTTGATCGCAACTGCAACCATGTCTATTCCCGGTATGATCCTGGGTGAAACTGCGCTGAGCTTTCTCGGCCTGGGGTTACGGGCACCAATAACCAGTTGGGGCATCCTTTTGACGGAAGCCCGAAGTGTAAGTGTCATTGTCTTCTACCCCTGGCTGCTGTTTCCGATCATTCCGGTCATTCTGGTGGTTCTGGCCTTCAATTTTCTAGGTGACGGTCTTCGCGATGTCGCTGATCCGTATAGTTGAGATGGATGTTCGCATGCTGAAAAATTTCCCATATCACGGGTTGCGTCACCTAGAGCGGTTCCCGTTAAAGCGGAAACGTGGAACCGCTATATCTATTTGTTTTTGCGCATTATCCTACGCATCGAAGCGGGATAAGAAATCAGTCCAGCGAATTGATTTCCCCGCGGAGACGCTACGCACTTTTGCTGGAAATGCTGTAGTTGCGGCGGGGTTCGCATCATGACGCGCCGCCTGGAGCATGTCCGCATCCTGATGTACAGCCACGACACGTTTGGGCTCGGCCATCTGCGCCGCTGCCGAACGATCGCCCATTCGCTTGTCGAGGACTATCGCGGTCTCAATATTATCATCATATCGGGCGCCACGATCGCTGGCGCCTTTGACTACCGCGCGCGCGTCGATTTCGTCAAAATTCCAAGCGTAATCAAGCTGCGCAATGGCGAATACCAGTCGATGGAACGGCACACCGATCTCCATGACACGCTGAAGATGCGCCAATCGATTATCCGCCATACCGCCGAAACGTTCCAACCCGATATTTTTATCGTCGATAAGGAACCGATGGGCATGAAGGGCGAAGTCGAGGAGACGCTCACCTATCTCAAGACCCGTGGAGCAACACTGATTCTGGGCCTGCGCGAAGTCATGGATGCGCCGCATTTGCTCGATGCCGAGTGGAAGCGCAAAAACGTGATGGATAAGATCGACAGGTTCTATGACTCGATCTGGGTCTATGGGCCGCCGGATTTCTACGATCCGCTCGTGGGTCTCGACGTCCCGAAGGGTGTCCGCGACAAGATGAATTTCGTCGGCTTCCTGCAGCGCAGCGTTTCCAATCAGGAAGTCCCGGACCATCGCCCCAAGGGCGACTATATTCTTGTCACCACCGGCGGAGGCGGCGATGGCGCCGATCTCGTCAACGATGTCGTGCGGGCCTACCAGCACGATCACACGCTCCAGCACAAGGCGCTGGTCGTGCTCGGACCTTACATGCCCGCGAAGAAGCGCCGCAAGATGATAAGCAAGAGCCAGGCGATCCCTCATATCGAGGTCATCGAGTTCGATAACAGGATGGAAGAACTGGTGGCGGGCGCGAAGGCTGTCGTTGCCATGGGCGGCTACAACACCTATTGCGAGATTCTCTCCTTCGACAAACCGGCATTGATCGTTCCCCGCATCCTTCCACGTGAGGAACAGCTGATCCGCGCCCGGCGCGCTGCGGAACTCGGGCTGATTGACATGCTGCTTCCCAGCGAATCCGAAGATCCTGTCCGCATGGCCAGTGCACTCAAGGCCTTGCCCAGCAGGCCAGCGCCCTCGAAGAGCGCGCCCAAAGGTTTCAGGCTCGAAGGCTTACCGCATATCTCGCAAATTGTCGGGGATCTGATGGATCGACGTCAGCCGAACCACCTGTCGCTCGTCAAGGGATAATCAATTGTCATATCGCCGGAAAATTGTGGTGGTGCTGAAGGGATATCCGCGCCTGTCCGAAACATTCATTGCTCAGGAATTGCTTGGGCTGGAACAATCGGGTTTTGATCTGGTTCTCGTGGCATTGCGGCGACCGACGGACAAGAAAACGCATCCGGTGCACGACGAAATTCGTGCGCCAGTCCATTACCTGCCTGAATATCTGCGCGAAGAACCGCGCCGTGTTCTATCGGCCTTGATCGCCTGTATGCCGCGCCCCGGTTTCTGGCGAGGCTTGGTAACTGTGCTCAAGGACTTTCGGAAAGACCCGACGCGCAATCGTATCAGGCGTTTCGGACAGGCCGCAGTTCTGGCAGCGGAATGGCCCGATGACGCGGGATGGATTCACGCGCATTTTATCCACACGCCCGCATCCGTTGCCGCTTATGCCAGCCAGATCACCGGCATTGGATGGACGTGCTCCGCTCACGCCAAGGATATCTGGACTTCGCCAGACTGGGAACTGCAGGGCAAGCTCACCAGCACGCGATGGACGGTGACCTGCACACATTCGGGCTTCGATCATCTCCGTCAGCTTGGAGGGCCCTCGTCCAGCGTACATCTAAGCTATCACGGCCTCGATCTTGACCGGTTCGGGCCTTTTGAGGGCAACCGTTCACTGCGCAACGGCAGCGACGCGGACGATCCGGTCAGAATCCTGAGCGTCGGTCGTGCCGTTGAGAAAAAGGGCTATGACATCGTGCTGAGAGCACTCAGCCTGCTGCCCAAAGACCTCCAATGGCGGTTTGAGCACATCGGTGATGGCGACAGGATCGCCAGCTTGAAAGCGCTTGCAGACAAGCTCGGCATTGCCGACAAAATCGTATGGAAGGGCGCGCTCGACCAAAAGGAAGTCCTTGCTGGCTATCAAGCCGCCGATATTTTCGTACTCGCCTGCAGGATCACTACGGATGGCGACAGGGATGGCTTGCCCAACGTATTGGTGGAAGCATCAAGCCAGGGCCTGATATCGGTTTCCACCAACATCTCTGGCGTACCCGAACTCTTGGTGGATGGAGAAAATGGCCTGCTCGTTGCACCTGAGGACCCGGAGGCGCTAGCGATTGCTATGGAAACTGCGATCCGCGATGCGGATTTCCGCCATCGTCTGGGACGCGCTGCCGAAAAGCGGGTGCGAACAGAGTTCAACTTCCACAACAGTATCCGTCAATTGAGGTCCTTGTTCGAAACGGAATGGCAGCGAAGCAAATGAGGCAGTCGACGACAAGCCCACGGGTGTTGTTCTATGTTCAGCATCTGCTCGGCATCGGTCATCTTGCGCGTGCCAGCCGCATTGCCCGTGCGCTGACTCAAGATGGCTTTGACGTCACCGTGGTCACCGGCGGCATGCCTGTTTCCGGATTTCCGGGACCGGAAGTCAACCATGTGGCGCTACCGGCGATTGCTTCCGGCGACGCCGGTTTTTCGGGCCTTGCCGACGCCTTCGGCAATCCGGTGACCGATAAATTCAAGGCGGAACGCCGGGACAAACTGCTTGCCACATTTCGCGATGTCAGAGCCGATATCGTCATCATCGAGGCGTTTCCCTTCGGGCGTCGGCAAGTTCGTTTCGAACTGATCCCCCTGCTCGATGAAATCAACACGATGACGCAAAAGCCATTGGTGCTGACCTCATTGCGCGACATCCTGCAGGAGCGCGCCAAGCCCGGTCGCGACGAGGAAAGCGTCGCCCTCGTACAGCGCTATTTCGATCACGTGCTGGTTCATGGCGACCCGCAGTTTGCGCGTCTGGAGGACAGTTTTCCGCTGCATGCGGATATTGCCGACAAGGTGATCTATACCGGTCTCGTTGCCGCGCCAGCGCCCTCGCCACCATCGGGAACCTTTGATATCGTGGTATCGGCCGGGGGTGGTGCAGTCGGCGCCTTGCTCATCCGCGCAGCGCTTGGGGCTGCAAAGCGCCTGTCACCCGACCTTTCGTGGTGCATTGTGACCGGTCCCAATCTGCAGCAATCAGATTTTGACGAAATCACTGCAGAAGCACCGAATAATGCCCGCATCTTCCGCTTCCTGCAGAATTTTCCGAGCCTGTTGCTCGATGCGCGCCTGTCCGTCTCGCAGGCCGGATATAATACGGTTTGCGACATCCTTCGTGCGGACTGCAAAGCGCTGCTCATTCCATTTACGGCGGGTGGCGAAACCGAACAGACCGCACGCGCACGCCATCTGCAAAAGCTGGGCCTCGCATCGGTTCTCACAGAAGACGAGCTATCCGTCGATAGCATGACCGACGCCATCGCCAAGGCGCTTGCCGCACCTCGTTTGCCCGCTCACAAACTTGATCTCGATGGCGCGCATCGCACGGCAGAAATCCTGCATGGACTTCTGGCGGCGCGCTAGCTTTTTGTTTTCACGCACATCTTGTCCGAAAACCGTTTCACACTTTTCGGGATGTGCGTTAGACAGTACCGATCAGCATGAATCTGGTATATTTCTTCATCGGCAGCGCGCCAGCAAACGCTGTTGTTTCCAACGCCGCCTGAGCGACGAATTCATCCAGTGACGCAACGCAATTCACATGGGTGGGCTCGCTGAAATAGTCGTTCGACTGCAAGAGAACGCGGGTTCCCTTGGGCAATAGCGACAGCCAGGCGGGCAAATCCGCAATATGTTCGCAACTGGTGTTGATTACCAAATCGGCCCCGAGTTCCAAATAGGCAAGCTGATACATATCAGCGGTCAATGCCCGAAACCGATCCTTCCATGCATTGTTCAAAGTCTCAGCGACGGCACCAACATCAGGATCGATATCAAAACTGTCTATCGCGTCGATCTCAAAACGCGGATCATCGAAAAACATCGCCGCCAGAACGCCATACCAGCCGCCAAGTATAGCGATGCGATTGAATTTCCCGCCAAAGGTCTCGAACAGCGACTGCCGCGCCCATATCTTGCAACCCACCTGCTTGTGGTTGAAGGCATTGCCGAGGTCCGCCTCGGGGTGGCGGGCAATGACCTTCGACAAACCCTTGATCAACGGGCTTGAAGTGTATGCAGCAACGCCACGCAGAATATCAAATGCGCTTTCATGCCAGTCGGTGGTCGCGTTATCGCCGAGTGTATCCATCATTAATATGTTGTAGGCCAGACATTTATTGCTGGTCAATTCCTATGGCCGGTTTGCATACAGAAATGCGCTGGTCATATAGGCTGTATCTCGCCCGTTGTGAGATCAATGGCAAAGTTTCGTGACGGCAAACCGGAGATGAAACAATCAAACATCCGAAAAAGCCTGCCGAGGGATTGCTGTATCGTTCCAGCTGCCATTGTATCGATACGGCGGGCATAAATGCCCGACACCCATTTATAAGCGGCAAGACGTGGCTCTGTTATGGCGTGAAGCCCAAGCTCACTCCCCATCCGGACGCGATACCAGTCGCCCAGGAAAGTCATGGCGTCAATCCGCGACAACGAGACAGGATCAAGTCCATGTCCCGTGGTGGAAATCGCCAGCTGTTGCTGGATATCACAATCAGCAATGGCTGCCTTAATATCGGCAAGCGCACCGGCGGAGATGGGGCGTTCGACCAGCGCCAGAGCTGCCAGATCCAATAGTCCAAGGGTCTTCACGGCTTCCGCGAGCGCCTCCGGCCATTCCCGGCGCAAAAATCGCCTGCCGACTAGATGCGCCAAATGCTTCGACAGGAAATCCCCGTAATTGACGGCACGAAGCAACGCGCCGGGATTAATCTTCTCCCTTTCTGCTTCGGCTGCATATTGACTGATGATGCCAGCGTCCAGCGCCATATCGTCAATGCTAATCGTCTCTATGTGCAGCCGATTGGGCTCAATGTGGACGATCTTGTAGGCGCCGGGGAAAGCGACCAGCGAGGGAACGGACAAATTGAACAGAAAGCCATGGGCATTTCGAAGTCGAGCAGTGTCGTTGACGTGCAAATGCCCGCTGAAATGCAGGCGGACACCGGCATTAATCAGGGCATGGCCGACCTCCGGTTCCGGGATGCGTCCCAGCAGGCTCGTCTGCCCCAGCACGGCCAGTTCGTCGTCACCCGTGCCGTCCAGTGGATCAAGTACCGGATAATGGGAAAATGCGATGACCGTCTTTCCCAGTGCCCGACCCCGATCCGTGACCGATCGTATCCAGTCCAGAATAAAGCGTTTGTGTACCAGCATGGCATTCCAACCGGCATCGGTGCTGTCCGCGAACGCTCCCTCATCATCGCCGATTTCTCCATCCACCGGCACAAACACATTGGCGTCGATCATCAGCATCCAGACACCGTCGAATGGCTCGACAAGATAGGAAGCGTCCATCAGCCTGCGAACCGTCATGCCATCAGGCGAGCAGATTTCGAACTCTCTCGCCGATGGATGATCGTTAATGCCAAAAGGGGTCTCCCAATGCAGATAGTCGGGCCTTCGAAAGAACCCGACATCACCCAACGAACGCAGACCGACTGGATAGCCAGCGCAATACATGCTCTCGCTGATAATCACCGCATCGTCATCAGGAGCGGCCCTGCGCGCCGGATTGCTGGTCACCAAGTCATGGCCGCCGCGAGCATTCAAAAAGCGTTTTGACCGATGCCTCCCGCCGGGGCCAAAAATATCGTGATTGCCGGGCGCTGCGTAGAACTGCATACCGAAGCGCCTTGCGTAATCGTCAAGAAGTTTCTGCAGCGTTGCCATCGTCACCAGCTGGCCGTCATCCGAATAGTCGCCCAGAAGGACAACGTGGCGGATTCCTCGGGCAGCTATATCATCCAACGCGTAGGGCAATGCTGCGGAACTCTCGTTGAACACTCGTGTCGAACGCACCGTGTTGGCGAATGGGCGCAACGCCATAGCCCGTTCGCTCACTGTGACCCCAGCATTGCCATAGTCGCCAAAAATATCGTGAAAATGCGCGTCGGCAATCACGGCGATAGGCGGTAGTTCGGATGCCATCCTCTAGAAATTTCCTTTCCATCGTCTCACGCTTCATATCACTGACAAGAGTGCTAGATATTTCGTAGTAACGTAGATTCGGTACTCGCATATGCTTCGCCGCATGGCTAACATGCCATGAATTGCACGACGGCGGAAAGAAGAGGGATACAGTGTTTCGGGTGCGTTTTTGGGGAGTGCGGGGCAGCCTTCCGGTTTCCGGACCGGATTTCCAGCGATATGGCGGCAATACTGTCTGCATAGAGATGCAATGCGGTGAACACAGATTGTTGTTCGATGCCGGATCTGGCCTGCTACCCGCAGGAAAATCATTGCTCGCGGACGGCATTTCCAATTTCAATCTGTTCTTTTCACATTGTCATTATGACCACATTATCGGTCTGCCCTATTTCGCTCCACTCTTTGATGCCGGCTCTGCGGTGGAACTCTGGTCCGGGCATATGTATGGCAAGATGAACACAAGCGAGATTGTCTCGGAATTTATTCGCCCCCCTGGTTTCCCGTTGAAATAGATGTCTGTCCCGCGAAAATGATCTGCCGGGATTTTAAACCCGGCGACATTCTACAGCCCCATCCCGGTGTTGAGATTAAGACCGGAAGGCTCAATCATCCCGGCGGTGCCATCGGTTATCGGGTGCAATGGGGAGGTCGTTCGGTAGCGCTGATCACCGATACAGAGCATGAACCCGGCATTCTTGATCCCGCCGTTTTGGATCTGATCCAGAGCGCAGACCTTTTCCTCTACGACACCACCTATACCGACGCGGAAATGCCGCGGCATGTTGGCTATGGGCACTCTTCCTGGCAGCATGCCATCCGGCTCGCCAAAGCAGCGGGCGCAAAAAACGTTGCTTTCATCCACCATTCGCCGCTGCGTACAGACGCGGAACTCGAGGCGATTGATCGACAGGCCGCGAGTGAGTTTGCTGGCGCCTTCTCGGCCCGGGAAGGCCAGGCTTTCGACGTCTAAGCCTGAAGCAGAATGTGCATATCCCGTAGTGCAATCCAGCGGCTGGCAGGATGAGATGCTGTTTGTGCGAGTAACGCCTCGATAAACTGCCAAGCGGACTTATCGTGGACCAGATGATGGGTTAGAAAGCCCATGCTCCCGCCACCGTCGAACATCACCTGCAGACGACGAACGATATCGTCAATCAGCGCCGCGTGATCACGGGCGACCCGTGTTCCATGCCAGTCCATCAGATCGACATGGGTGTTGATCATCGGCAGTGAACCTTCTTTCTCCGCTCCGAAAACCGAAAGGGCGCAATATCCAAGACCGGAAAGTATGTCCACCAAGGACGGCGCAATGCGGTTCCATGGCGGCACCAGAACGGGGACAAAGCGTCCAGCATGGAGTGCCTCAAGACGGGTTAAACCAGCCGTCAATTCCGCTGTGACCACTTCAATTGGCCTGTGTGGGCCAAGTTCCTGCTTCTTCTCACCGTCGCCCGCAAAATTGCTGTGCGACCAGCCGTGAACAACCACCGTCACCAGCGGCCGGTTGCCAAGATACTCTGCAAGCGGCTGTCCAGTGGTTTCGGGGATCACGGCCAGCGCGACCGGAACCGAATGGCGTGCGCCCAGATCAAGCAGTTGCGTCAAGGCCGGTGTGGGAGCGACGGCATCGTCATCACGCAGCCAAAAGTCTGCGACTTTGCCAGCTTCATACCATCGATCCAACTCGCGGTTCAGCGGCTCCCAGATGTCAGTCACCATTATAAAATGCCCACATGCTGTTTGAGAATATCGTCAAGACGGCGGGACGCCACTTCCAGCGACCGCTCGTCCCGCACGAACTGTCGCGCTGCAAAAGCCATATCATTGCGCATCGCGGCATTCGCCAGCACTAAGCGTATCGCGTGAGCATAGGCGTCAATGTTGCCCGGTGGCGTGAGAACGCCGGTGCGCCCATCGCGCACGACTTCAGGCACCCCGGCAATAGCCTGAGCGATAACGGGCAAGCCAGCCGCCTGTGCTTCCAGATAAGCAAGCCCATAAGCTTCGCCGCATCCCGGCCACACGTACAGAGCGCTCTGCGCGAACAATGTTGCAATGTCAGACGGTTCCAGTTTCCCGTGCCACTGGATTCTTTCCGGCGCGAAATGAGCAAACAACGTCTCGACCTCTGCCCGACAGGCGCCATCGCCGACAATGGAGAGTGACCACGGAATATCATCAAGCAGTGACAGCGACCTTGCCAGCATCCGATAGCTGTCCATTTTGTCGCCGCTGCGCATCATCGCCGCCGTTACCAGCCTATCCGGCTTTGGACAGGGCACCGTTTCTGTAAACATCGCGCAATCGATGAATGGCGCCAGCATCGCGAAGCGGGCTCCGGGCAACACCTCTTGCAATCCCCTCCGGTCGCGGTTGGTCAGGCAGATATTGACTGCGGCCTGTTCAAAAGTTTTCAGCAGCCCTTGCTGTATCTCCGTCCAGAGCCCCGTGTTACGTCTTGCAGAATACGATGCTTCTGCTGTCACATAAGGTATACCGAAGGACGCTGAAAGTGTCGGTCCGAGCAAATCGGGAGCCTTGTAGTAAGGATGATATGTGAGCCATAGATCAGGCAAAGAACCACGTCTCCAAAGTGCTGAAATCCTTGCGATCTCCCGCTCGGCCTGTTTTTCCAGCTCCGCAAGGACTTCGAGTGACGGGGTCGTCATGAAGCTGCGGAGTTCCGATATAACTTCAACCTCATGTCCTGCACGCTCCAGAGCCGCGATTAATAGCCTGGCCATCAGCCGGTCTCCGGAAGGAACAGGATGGTACGGCGATTTCAACGGCGAATGGAAAGCGATCTTCATTGCGTGATCTATCTGGTCGGAGGAACTCTCTCAATAGACGTTCGACGTGCTGAAATCCACTGTCTCACGAGATAATGTTTTTTCGCTCGTGACACACCCAACTGTACAGTCTTAGCAACTTGGCAATGGCTTTTCAGTAATGATAAGGTTAGCTGATTTAGTCGTCTCGGATGGAAAAGCGCTGTTTGCCCGCTAACAGTTTCGACGACTGGGTCGGATAGCCAGATCCTCTACTGGTATTTCACTTGATTCCCGGCTACGCGGAGGGAAGTCCATGCTTCATACTGAATTGTCAGAGGTAACGGGCTCCTACAGGATACACGTAAAGGCTGATCTTGCGCGTAGTGCAACTCTGGACTGGCCTTACCTTTGCGGCATGAGCCTGCTCAAATATCCCGTCAACGACGCCATATCCGAGCAACTCGCCCTGATGGGCAATGCATCGAACGCCGACCGGGCCTGGATGATCGAATATCGGCCCGACCTGCTCCGCTTCTGCAACACCCATGAATGGTGCCGGGGCCAGACAAAAGCCTATATTTCTGAGCTTCAGGAAACACCGACCACCCTCATTGCCTGGCTGCACAAATATCTGATGATGGGACATGCAGTTGCTGTCCACGATGTTACTGACCTGCCCCGGACCGCCCGGGCGATTCAGGTTGAATTCCTGCGCCAGAGCAACAAAAGTGTGCTCAGCGTGCCGGTTTTTTACGATGATAAACTGCGGGGCATCATCGGCTTCGATACGACCGTCGCAAACAAGATTTGGTCGGCAAGCGAAGTCAACGCCCTCTTTCAGTGCGCCAATCTGATTGGGCAAGCCAAATATTCGACCAATCGAGCGCCCGAAAAATCAATCGCTGCGGAAAGCACAGCACCCCTCGTCTATCTCAGCAATCGCGGCGTCGTGCGCGGGGTCCAGCCGGAAATCATCGTCGGGGTACGCTCGGCGGGCAATTACAGCGAAATATGGCTCGAAGACGGGACGATGCTGCTTGATTCACGCTCGCTCGGCATGTGGTCCAGCCTGCTGCCGTCGAAAATCTTTCTTCGCATACACAGAACCGCCTTCGTCAACACGCTGCATGTTGTCGATGTGGATCGCAGAAAAATCGACAAATGGCAGATCAGAATGCGCGCTGTCGATCAGGCATGGCCCGTCTCGCGCTCCCACCGAAGACAACTGCGTGAACGCATGGGAATATAGCGCCTAGCGCTTTGTGTCCGTTACGCTTTTGACGACATGTCATTCGTCAAACCGGCACGTTGTTTCGTCCTTGGAATATTGTCATTCCCGCAATTTCTTGGATGGTGCATGCATCAGAACGTCCTCCCCAACGGTTCTATGAGGGTTCCCGCATGTCGTCACGGATGCTAGCCTATTTCACAACTGTCTCGCTGGTCGCCACCAGTCTTATCTTCACCGACAGCAGCAAGGCGAAGGCAGAAGACCTCGCCCTGAAAGATGCCGTCTCCATGGCGGGCATGCAGCTTTTTCTGAACTCTGGTGCACCCGGCCTGATCATTGCGGTCGTACAGGGCGACGACAGCGTCATTCAGGCCTATGGTGAAACTGCGCCGGGCAACGATACTGAACCGGACGCGCGTTCGATCTTCCGCATTGCATCCGTCTCCAAGGTTTTCGCGGGCGATCTGCTGGCCGCGCTTGCCGCCAAGGGCAAACTTAAGCTGACCGACCCGCTGCAAAAATATGCACCCGAGGGCGCCAAGGTCGAGGTCAATGGTCGTCCGATCACGCTGCTGGACCTTGCCACGCATTCGGCAGGTTTGCCGCGCGAACTGCCGAACCCGGACACCAAAATCACAAACAACCCGTTCGAAGCTTTTGATCGCGATTATTACTGGAAGTGGATGAGCAGCAATCAGCCTGCCTATGCGCCGGGAACCACGACGATTTATTCGAATCTCGGTTACGGCCTTCTGGGTGACGCACTCGCCAAGGCTGGCGGTGCGGATTATTCCACGGTTCTCGCCAACGAAGTGCTGAAACCGGCTGGTCTTACCGACACAACCAATGTGTTGAGCGACGAGCAGAAGAAACGCCTGATGACGGGGCTTGATCCGCTCGACAAGCCGGACGCGAACAGCCCTGTTCCCGACATCATGTATGCAAGCGCCGGTATCTACACGTCTGCCGAAGACATGGTGCGCTGGATGCGCTGGCATCTCGATGGCGCCAGTCAGTTGCGAGAAGACGCCCTGCTCGATCATACACTGTGGCTTCCCTATGACGGGTTGAAGCATGTGGTGGGCACCGAAGTCACCGCTGGCGATGGCATGGGGCTTGGCTGGGTCGCCACCCTGCCTAGCAACCAAACTCCGTTCCTGCTTGGCAAAAGTGGCGGTCTCGGCGGCTTCATGAGCTATGTAGTTCTGTCGCCGAACCGCAAGCTCGGCATATTTGTTGTAGCCAGCCGCGTGAACTTCGCCATGTTCGAGAATATCCATTCGCAAGTACGCGAACTGGCAGCCGAACTGGCGCGATGATGAACGCGCGCTGCGCGCTGCTCGGCGCTGCATTTGCTCTCGGCATTGGAGCGCCGGGGGCTTTTGCTCAGGAGAAACGGGATATCTTCAAGACAGAGATATTTCTTACGCCCTATAGCAAATTGGGCGATGCGGATGCTGCGGGTGATTATCCCAAGCTTAACGGTCAGTTATTGTTCATGACTGGCTATACCGGCTATTTTGGCATCAAGGACGAGAACGGCCAGATTTCGCGTTCGCACTGGAACAGTGTTCAGCCGACAGCGGAAGCCGCACTCGTTTGGCAATTGTCACAGCGGTTTTCCGTTCTGTCGAAAATCACCTTTGATTCCTCCGTCGAGGCGACGGAGGACAACGCTTTCTCCGATCTCGGCTTCACGCTGAAAAACCTGTTTGCGTCCTATACGTCCGATAATTTTGCGCTCTATGGCGGCAAGATGGATATGGGTTTTGGTGACGGCTGGCATGCGATTGACGGACTCTACAACGGTTATACCGACGACTTTCAATATAACGGCTCGATCGGGCTTGGCGCGCGCTACACGTTCAACACAGAGAATATGGGCGCGCATTCCTTCGCCGGCCTGGTGTTTAAACGTGACGATTCGGCTCTCAGCCGCCGTCTCACCTTCGATGACGGTTTTATCTCGCCCACGCGCGGACAACCGCCAGCGTTCAGTAACGATCTGAACTCGTTCATCCTGTCCTATGACTTCCGCAATCTCCCCGGCCTGAAGAAAACGTCCGGCGGTGTCGATATCGGACGCCTGGAGGCTGAACCGGGCTATGGCGAAAGCGCCAATACGATTTCAGCCCGGCTGCGCTATGACACGGCGCTCACCGATAAGTGGAACCTGAGCTGGTTTAACGAGGCGACCTTTTCAAGCGCCTTTCGTGGCGCGCCGGTTTCCAACGGCAATGGCGTGACATCTCTCTCGCTGTCTTATGACCGGTGGCAGTTCACGGCGACAACCGCGCTGCGCAAATTATCCGGCGAAGATGAAAAACTGGCGCAATACGGGCTTCAATCCGATTGGGACTGGGGCGCAGCCGGCACGGTCACTTATGTCACGCCCATCGGCATCATTCTGCAATCAGGACTGATTCATCAGCGCGACCAGTCGCTGAATATCAATCAGGGCGTTTTCCGCATCGCTTATCAAACGGGGTTTTAAGGCAGTCATGAGAACCAGAACATCGTCTATCATCCTCGCCTTCCTGCTTGCACTTGGCTGCTCGACAGCAGCTCTCTCGCAGTCGGTTTCCATACAGAACCAGCCAAATCCGGCTGCCGACGCGATACAGATTCCAAAGGGCAGCACAGAGAAAGCCCTCAAGGCCCTGCCACAGATTGTTGCCGACATCATGAAACGCAGCCACGTTCCCGGCATTGCGGTTGCTGTCGTGAGCGGCGGCAAGACCGTTTTCGCCAAGGGTTATGGCAAACGCGAGGTCGGCAAAGAGGCCGCGGTCGATGCCGAGACTGTTTTCCAGATTGCCTCTATTTCCAAGTCGCTTTCTGCGACGGTCGCCGCCATTGAAGTGTCAAAGGGCACGGTTGCATGGGACGACCCGGTGGCAAAACACCTGTCCGGCTTCAAGCTCGCCAATGACTATGTTTCTGAAAACGGAACAATCGGGGATTTCTTTGCACACCGCAGTGGCCTGCCGGGTACGGCGGGTGACGATCTGGAAGACCTGGGCTTCAAGCGCAACGATGTCATTGCCCGCTTGCAGCAATTGCCGCTCGATCCGTTCCGCACCTCTTATCACTATGCGAATTTCAGTACGACCATCGGCGCGGAAGCCGTTGCCGCAGCGGCGCGTGAACCGTGGGAAAAACTCGCCGATGAGCAGCTGCTGAAGCCGCTTGGCATGAAATCGACCAGCTATCGCTATGCCGATTATACGGCGCATGCCAACCGCGCCGCATTGCATGTTTATCAAAATGGCGCTTTTTTGCCGCTCGGGCAACGCAATGCGGATGAACAGGCGCCAGCTGGCGGTGTTTCATCCAATGTCCTTGATCTGGCGGAGTGGCTGAAACTGCTACTCGCCAATGGCGAATACAAGGGCAAGCGAATGATCGCCGAAGACGCGCTCCTACCAGCACTTTCGCCGCAGTCGTTCAGCGCGCGGGCACATGACACCAGCGCGCGTTCCGGCTTTTACGGCTATGGCTTCAACGTCAATACGGAACTGGGCGGACGGCCATCCATGGGACACTCCGGCGCTTTCCTGCTCGGCGCAGGCACCGCCTTCAAGATCGTGCCATCAGCCGATATCGGCATTATCGTCCTGACGAATGGCGCACCGGTGGGCGCTGCGGAATCTGTCGTGGCGCAGTTCACCGACACTGCACTTTACGGCAAATCTTCCCGCGACTGGTTTGCCGCCTATAATGGCGTCATGAAAGGCTTTTTCCAACCGCAAGGCGACCTGTCCTTCAAGGAAAAGCCGGCCCAACCAGTCCCCGCCAAAACCTTACAGGATTATACCGGCAGCTTCGACAACGCCTATTTCGGCAAGACGGAAATCAGGGAGATCAACGGAACGCTGACACTGGTCCTGGGTCCGAAGGAAATGCAGTTCCCACTACAGCATTGGGACGGCGACACTTTCGCCTTTGTCCCGGTCGGTGAGGCCGAACTGGTTGGTTCGCTCGCATCCATCGTCTTCAAACTCGATCAGGGTCAGGTGCAGGGCTTCGACATTGATTTCTACAATGGCGGTGGCGCGGGCCACTGGACTAGGGTTCCGCGTTCATAAACCTTCCTGACCGTCGGCGCTACCAATGGTAGCGCAGCGTACCTTTTCCGGCATAGTTACTGCTATTGCCGGAAAATTCGGCATCGAATGCAGCGCCCAATGACAGCCCGTTGTTCCAGAGCATTTCCGCTGAAAAACTGGCGAGCCCGGTATCACGGGGCATGGTTGCGCCATTCACGACAAAACCGGCTCCCGGCAATCCTGCAAATACAGCCGTCATGGCACGGTCATTATTGAAGTTTCTCAGCCACGCAGCCCTGCCTGCAAGGGTGAGAACCCCATCAGGGAGCACAAAGGATTTATCCGCTCTTAAACCCAGTTCGCTGCGACCGGCTGTTTCGTGTTTCGTTGCATAATCCAGCGCATAGCTATCCTGACCACCGCCGATCTTTTCGGCATAGGACGGCAGGTTGAAGCTGACAAATTGCCCGGCGGCATAGGGCGTAATCCCGATCCATGGCGTATCGAAACGATAACCAGTTTCCAGACGGCCCGACCATGCATTGGCATTATAGTCGGCCTGCAATGTATCCACGCCATTCATTGCGGCGGCGCGCTCTGTCTCTATATCCTGCCAGCCATAGGCAAGCGCCGCGCTGAAATAAGCGTTTCCGACAGTCTGACGACCATAAAGGCCAAGCTGGAACAGGTCGGAATCACCGCTGCCCAGGCCATCGGAGAGACTGAAACTGCCATGTCCGCCAGCCACGGCAAAGCCGAGCAAGGTGTTGGGTGACAGCCGGTAGTCCGCACCCACGGCCACGCCGTTGATCTTGCTGCGCAGATCATGCGAACCGATGATGTTGTCGCCATCCAGCGAGCGCGACGCGCCATAACCCGCGCCCCACAGATTCCATCGTCCCATAAACGGGTCGGACGTATCGCGCGTAGCTGAAGTCGCTCGACCCGCCACCAACGGATCGGTCAGCGTCGTCATGAACTGGCTCATCGCATCCACGGTTGTCTGTTGTACGGCGGTCGCCAGTTCGCCCGATGTGACTGTCAGGCCTTCCGCATCCAACCCACCATAAGCCAGCGGAATTTGACCTTCGCGATTGAAATAGTCGACCAGCGCCGCAGAGACATTGCGCTGGTTCACGTTGAGGCCCGTCAGGTTCAAGGTCAGATCAAGATAGGCATTATCGGCATCGTAGCTCAGGTTAGAGCTAAAACTTTGAGGCAGATCCGTCGTCAGTTCCGTGCTGAACCGGCTGTCGCCAATTCCGCCTTCCGCGTTCAGAATCGTATAGCGACGCATGACATATTTATCGGGCGCGAAAGTCGCGGCCACCATCGCCCCGCCCAGATCGGCTTGACCGCTGACATTGACCCGGTCGGCGTCCGATGCAGAAACCTCCACGGCATAGGTCGATGCGCCGGTGAAGCTCAAGTCGCCGTTGACCGTCAGCGTGCCGATGGAATTGCCGGGCGCAAGCGTGCCACCGTCAATATGCGTGGTGGAAACCATGCCGTTTCCGCCAAGTTCACCGCCTTCATGGACGGTGACCAGCGATGAAGACGCAATCGAGCCGTTGACCGCAAGACGACCGGCATAAATCTCCGTCGCGCCTGAATAGCTGTTGTTACCGCTCAGAACACTTGTGCCTTCACCGATTTGCCAGAACGCGCCAGACCCGGAAATGGCTCCCGAAAAGGCATAATTGTCGGAGCGATTGAAGGCGAGCGTGCCATTGTTGACGATATTACCGGCAATGCTTCCCGTTTCGCCAAGTCCGACCACCAGCGTACCGGCCACTACCGTCGTGCCGCCGCCATAGCTGTTATTGCCGGCTAGCACCGTCACGCCGCTGCCGATTTGCTCAAACGAACCCGAGCCGGAAATATCGCCTTTCAGCACAACAGTTCCCGAACGATTAACGACGAACTGCCCGTTATTCTCGACATTTGCCGCAAGCGTGCCGTTTTCACCGCCATCGCCCAGTTGCAGCGTGCCGGAGGATACGGTGACGCCGCCGCCATACTGGTTGCGGCCAGTTAAAACGAGAGCGCCGCTACCCGCCTGCTCCAGTTTGCCGTCACCCCACACCATTCCGTCGAATGTCACGGTATCGGACCGATCAAACGCCAGTGTTCCGTTATTGATGACGTGACCTGTGATCGAGCCGGACGTACCCCCATCACCGATCTGCAAACGACCGGCGGTAATCGTCGTCGCACCGGTATAGGTGTTGCTGCCAGTCAGAATGGTTGTGCCTGTGCCGATCTGCTGCACGCTACCCGTACCGCTGATGGCACCTGCAAAGGTCATTGTGTCGGAGCGGTTGAAGCCCAGAATGCCGTTATTGCTGATATTGCCCATAAGGGAGCCGGTTGTGCCGCCATTGCCGATAACCAGCGCACCCAAGGTGATAGAGGTGCCGCCCGTATAGCTGTTGTCACCTGACAGGATTGTGGCGCCTGACCCGATCTGGTTTACCCCACCACTACCGCTGATATCGCCGGAGAAAAGCACCGCATCCGAACGGTTAAAGACAAGTGCGCCATCATTCACGACATTGCCTTCGATCCAGCCGGAATTGCCACCTGTGCCGAGTTGCAGCACACCATTGGCGATCGTCGTTCCGCCATAATAGGCGTTGTCGGCTGCAAGGATGGTCGTACCGGACCCGGCCTGCACGAACGAACCAGTTCCGACGATAAGGCCTTCGATACTGTAACTGTCCGAGCGGTCGACTGCCAGAACACCTTCGTTCAAAATCCCACCGATGATGGAGCCTGTCGTTCCGCCGTCACCGATCTGCAATGTGCCATCAGAAATGAACGTATTGCCGGTATAGCTGTTGTCGCCGGTCAGAACCGTCGTGCCCACGCCTGCCTGAATCAGCGCGCCTGCACCCGAAACCACGCCGGAATAAGCGTAGCTGTTCTGCCGGTTGAATACGAGACCGCTATTATTGACGATATTGCCGGCAATCGAACCGGTTGTGCCGCCATTGCCGATCTGGAGGAAACCATTGGCAATCGTGGTGCCGCCGCTATGCGTGGCATCGCCGCTGAGAATGAGCGAACCCGCCCCCTCCTTGTACAATGCGCCATTGCCAGACACATAGGCGGTCAGATTGAGCGCCGTCGCGAGCAAGGTGTCGATGGTCGCCGTTCCCGACAATTCGACGTTCCGCGTGAGGGTGATGTTGCCGAGCGTCGCCAGCGCCGCGTCACTGATCTGGATGTTCGCCGAACCGGTGCCGATATTCTGCGCTTCATAAATCGCAAGCGTGCCGCCGAGAATATTGGTCTCGCCCTGAAAACCGTTACTGCCTGTCAGGACCAGAATGCCGTCTCCATCCTTGGTCAGGCTGCTATTGACGCCCGCGCCGGTGATGTCGCCCGCAAAAACCGTATCCTCATCCTGATTGACGGTGAGGCTCGCATTATCGATGGAGATTGTGCCGCCGCTTCCCCACAAGGAACGCATGGTGAGCACATTGCCGTTAAGGTCGAGCGTGCCGCCTGTCATCAGATACTCGGTCATGTTCGGCAGCGCGCCGGGCGTATTGGCCGCCATACGAAGCGTGCCCGCCTCGATCAGCGTGCCGCCGGACCAGCTATTCGCCGCATTTCCGACCAGCAAAGTTCCCTCACCCTGCTTGGTCAGCGAGCCCGCACCTGAAATACTTCCGGTCAGTTGCAGCTGGGTCCCTGACGCCACGTCGAATGCCGCTTCACCGCCCAATGACACGAAGCTGGCGAGCGAGAGTGCGCCAGTCGTCTGCAGCGTGCCATTGTTGATCGTCAGTCCATTGGTGGCCTGTCCAAGATTATTCGCGGCAGAAACTTGTAATATTCCCGCACTGATGATCGTATCACCGGAATAGCTGTTGGAACCCGACAGAACAAGCAGGCCGTCGCCGGTTTTCTCCAGCCCGTCGCTGCCTGTAATCGTCGATGCGATAGTTGCGGTTTCACCGGCCAGCACACGCAATTCCGGCACGGCTATGGTTATGACATTGTCCGAATAGCCGGTGAGATTGAGGGCCGCGCCACCCGTGATCGTATAGTCACCGCCTGCGAACTGGAGCCCGACGGCTGTTTGCGTTCCATCCAGCGTGACCGTGTCCCCAGCACCGCGGAAAACCGCGTAGCCGCTTCCCCATTGGGAAAGAAGCGAAGGATTACCGCCGACAGGATCGTACCAGTTCTGCTCTGTTGCGGACCATGTGCCGGTATCGCCCCAGGTCTGAAGAATATTGAGGCCGTTGGCTGAGACCAGAAGGTCCACGGCGTTTGGCGCGTTTTCAATGCTATAATTATACGCGATGGGACCGGTTGCCGGCGTCTGGCCGACTATCAAACCGCCATTGGATTCCGTCAGGCTGCCGCTATAGGAAATCATGCGATGATAGCCGAGCAGCGAACTGGTTGAACTTCCATCGACCTTCAGCGTCGCGCCGTTCAACGCCAGATCGCCGTTAACCTGAATGGACGCCGCCTTCTCCGCATTGGAGGCGTCGAGCCCATAGACAAATGTGCCACCGCTTTGAAGCGTCAAGTCGCCATTGACCATCAACTGCGATTGCAAGCTCGGTGAGATCTTGCCACCATTGTTGATCGTGGTGTTGCCCAAAGTACCGGAACCGCTGATCGCCCCGCCCGCATTGACTGTGATCGTGCCTCCGACAACAGCCGAACTTGTCAGCACGACACTGCTGTTGGAAACGGTCGACTGACCGGCGAACTGGGCCAATCGCGGACCAATGATTGTGGTTTCACCGCCCAGAAAATTGATTGTGCCAGTGCCCTGCACCGTCGTATCGAAGCGGTAGCCAGCGGTATCATGATTGAGGTTGAGCGTTCCCTGACTACCGAGCACTATGGTGCTGTAGATCGTTCCGGCTGCGACCGCTGTCTCGCCCGCAGCCGCGCCAATATTTACTGTGCCCTGCGCTCCGTTCTGTCCAACATGCACGATGCTGCCGCCTGCTGCCAAGCCAATGCGTGCACCATTGGAAACGATCAGTGTTCCACTACCGACATAGCCCACATTGATTTCGGCGATATTCAGAAGCGAACCGGCCCCGTCCACCAGGACCCGCGCTGTGTTGCTGCCGGGATCGCCCGTCCCAAGCATCAATTGACTGCCATGCGCCACGCCGCCCTCAGTGATAGAAAGCAGATCACCGATATTGACGGCGCCACCGACATGAAGGCTTGATCCTGCTCCGCTGACAGTCAACGAGTTTTCTGGGCCGGCAACAACGGATGGCGTGTCGCCCACAACGACGTCTCCACCAACATTCACCCTGCCGCCATTCGCTATGCCAAGTGAGTCGTTGCCATAGCCCGTCACCGACAATGTTCCGCTGACATTAAGACCAGTGCCGATGCCGCTTACTTGCCCGGATGCCGTTTCGCCCTGAGCAGACCCTACAACAACATTCTCGGCATTCAGTTGCGCGCCCGAAGTCAGGGCGAGCGTACCGCCATGAATGCCGAGGTTTCCATTGAATGTTTCGGGCGACCCGGTCAAAGTCCACGCACTGGTATCACGCTTTTCGAGCGCATCGAATCCTTGAAACCTTTTTTCAAAACCGGTCAGGTCGAACTGGGCCGCACCAGCCCCACCAAAAACCAAAGTGTTCTGGCCGTTCTTATCCGCGACGACCTTGCCGTTGAAGGCGTAACCGGCCCCCAGAACCAGCGTATTGTTGCTGCCGGTGAATTGCACGGCGACGGCACGCGAACCGTCCTGATTGACACCGCCGGAAATCGTTCCGGCATTAAAAAGGGTTGCGTCGCCCGAAAAGAAATAGACCCCAACACCGGCAGCACCAGATTGTCCGTCGGTTCCATTATACCACCAGGAAGGTGGCGATGACGGCGTGGAAGGCGCTTTACCGCCCGCCCCTGCATTGCCGCCCGTAATATTTGCACCGGCACTGTTGGTCAGTGTGCCCCCCGCGGCCATGGAAACGCCAATGCCACCATCACCTCCACGGCCGCCATTGCCACCAGTGTCTGCACCGCCGCCGCCGCGACCGCCATCACCACCGTTTCCACCTGTAATCGTGCCCGCATTCGAAACCGCAGCAGCCGTTGCCGTCGCGGTAACACCATTTCCACCACGACCGCCATCGCCACCATCAGAAGCTGTATTGCCACCCGGAAGGCTCGCTCCGCCGTTTCCGCCATCGCCGCCTTTTACGGTAACACCTGTTTCGATCGCGATCGTAGACTGGCCGAAGGAGCTGATAGCGTCACCGCCTCCGCCGCCATTACCGCTACGTCCGCCACCTGTTGTCAGGGTATCGTAGGGAGCAGATGGGAGCGATATGGGGCTTGAACATTCAATTTCGCCCTCATCGTCCTCGCAAACCATCACGCTGCCACTAGTGTTTTCGTCGGCGTGCATACCAGAAATTCCGCCTGCACCACCTGCCCCACCATTGCCGCCCATAATGGTGCTGCCGTTGCTGACTGTGAGGTCGGACGATGTGGAAATGCCGATACCACCACCACCACCGCCGCCACCGCCACCGCCACTGCCACCCTCGCCGGGCGTAACGGTGAAAACGTTCCATACCGTCACGCCATCGCCACCCTGCCCGCCACCACCACCAGCCCCACCCGCGCCGCCGATGAAGGTCTGGCCGGAAAGCGTCGTCACGGAATCGGTGAAGATCGCGCCGTTCCCACCACCCCCACCGCCACCACCGCCGCCGCCCGAAGCGCCATTACCGGTGGCGAAAGCGCCTTGCCCCTTTTTCCCACCGTCGCCGGGCTTGCCGCTATCGCCATCGAAGCCGTGCACCACGAGCACATCGGGCGCTGAAATTCCTGAATATCCGAAAATACCGTTGCTGCCCGCAGCGCCGCCGTAAGCTTTTCTTGCACCCTCGCCACCGGCGCCGCCACTTGTCGAGGAAGCATGATTGCCATTATGAACACCGCCCGCGGCGCCACCGGCCCCTCCTCCTCCACCGCCACCGCCCGATGTAGCGGAAGCGCCCAATCCCTGCCCACCCGGGTTGCCTTTCGCATCGTAATGCGACGGCGGCGTACCTTCAGCTCCACCTGCCCCACCAGTCCCGGATTGCTGTTGTGCATCAGCATTTCTGACCATCAAGGGCGAACCGATAACTGTCGCAGAAACCATGAGCGCGCAGAAAATCCGACCGAGCGCGGTTGTACTCGCCAACCGACGTTTGCCACAGTCGATTTTGGTTGACGCCGTCTCTGCACCGAAAACGCATCGTCTGAGAAAACCGAACTTCAGCTGTCTCAAATCGCCCATTCGACATTGCCCCGACAAATTGACTTATCTGCCTGAAAGGATTTGCCATAGGCTTCGGATTTATCAAGAGATTCCGGACGAACAGCCATTCTGGTTTGCTGAATTAACACAGATGGACAATCGGAGTTATCGCTCAGCCGGATAATCGACGACAAATTGTGGGATACGTTATAGATAGCGGGTCAGCAGATCAGCCTGCTCTCGCAAAATAGCGGCAGCTTCATGGGGCGTTTCAGTGTCCAACAGAGCCGCAATCGCTGCTTCCAGAATGAGAAGATTGCGAGCTTTTAGATAGCGAACACGCGCTTTCTCAGCAATTATATCCAGTTCTTCGTGGCTCAATCCTATATGCCTCAATCTCGCATGTACCGCAGACGTCACGTCAGAGCGGCTCAAAGCCGCTCTTCCCAACCGCAAGCGATTGCCTTTGTTCCTGCATGTTCATGGCATCACAAGCGATCCGGCATTGGAACAAATTTGCCCGCCAATTGTTCGACCCAGCGAAAATCATAGGATTCCTATGGTGTCCATGGATTAGGATATGGTCGTGCCCAAAGACGCAAGTGATGATTCATCTTCGGACATCAATCAAACACTCCCACGCTGGCGTCGCGCAGCGCTTCTCAAGCAGCTGGGTCCTGGCCTCATTACCGGCGCAGCGGATGACGACCCGAGCGGCATAGCAACCTACTCGCAAGCAGGTGCCCAGTTCGGATACAACATGCTGTGGAGCATGTTGTTTACGTTTCCACTTATGACGGCGATCCAACTGGTCAGCGGCCGGATTGGTAGAGTTACCGGTAAGGGGCTCGCTGCAAATTTGTGCGAAATCATTCCCCGTTGGGCGCTGCTTTCGCTTGTTGCGCTGCTACTGATCGCCAACACCATCAATATGGGTGCCAATCTATCTGCCATGGGCGCAGCCGCCAGTCTGGTGACAAACGGCTCTCCCGTCGTGTTCACGTTGGCTTTTGGGGTTTTATCGCTCGGATTGCAGCTCTTCATAACCTACGAAACATATGCTCGCTATCTCAAGTGGCTTACACTCGTTCTACTTGCATATGTCGCAGTATTGTTCGTGGCGAATGTCGACTGGTGGGCAGCTTTAAAAGGCTTTTTCTGGCCAAACCTTCCGCTCCAAGGCGAAAGCCTCACGATGATCGTTGCCATTCTCGGAACGACCATAAGCCCATATCTCCTGTTTTGGCAAAGCTCTCAGGAAGTAGAAGAAATCGACAATTCAAAAGATGAGCAGCCGCTTCGTAGAGATCCCACAGAAGCAACGAAGGAACTGAAACGTATTCGTATCGATACTTTCGCGGGCATGGCTGTTTCTAATATTGTGGCAATCGCAATCATCATGAGCACAGCGGCAACCCTACATGCGTCCGGAAAGAATGAAGTTAGTTCCGCAGCCGAGGTCGCCGAAGCCCTCAAGCCATTGGCAGGAGATTTTGCTTTCCTCATATTCAGTTTGGGGATTATTGGAACTGGGCTTTTGTCATTACCCGTGCTTGCAGGCTCCGTTGCCTACGCCTTTGGCGAATCCCAAGGTTGGAAATGCGGTCTGGCGAACAAGCCTTGGGAAGCGATTGGATTCTACGGCGTAATCGCACTGGCTTTCCTGGTGGGAGTTGCGATTGCGATTTCGCCCATCGACCCTATTGCCGCATTATTTTGGAGCGCGGTTGTCAACGGTATCGTCGCGGTTCCAATAATGGCGGCCATGATGATCGTAGCGAGCAGGCGTGATGAAATGGGCAAATTCACGATAGGTTTTGCAACAAGATTGTTCGGATGGATTGCGACCGTCGCGATGGCAGCAGCTGCCGTCGCAATGTTTGTATTCTGGTAGTCCTCCAAATCAAATGATTGCGGTTAGTCTAGGACACGATGTGCCTCTCTTCGATGTAGCTTCCCCCCATTCCTTCATTGCAAGCATATGCCTGACCCCACTGGAGCGTTCACTATAGGCACCCTTCGCGAGCCTCTATCACTGGACGGTTGAGCATATGGATACAATCCGGCATCTCCAGGCAGAGTTCGACAGCCGTCAGGCGTGATATTGCGTTATCCTTCCGCCGGGCTTTCAGCTGCGAGGCGTTATGATAGCGTCTCGAGCGATTTCGCGAGTTCGCTAATGAGCGGTGAAGGGGCATCGACTGTGTATATGCCAAATTCGGCGACCGGCGCTATGGGCAGGTTGTATCTTCCATTGATCGTCTGGCAATCTGATGGGACTGCTTCGGAAAACAGCACCCCAACGCCCAACCCTCCCCGCAAAGCCGTTAACATAGCGGGTAAACTTTTCACGCGACAGCCAACGGTCCATGCAATGCCTGCTTCTGCGAGGGACGCGATCATCCGGTCCTGCCACGAACAGGATGTTTCAAAAAGAACGACGGGAAGCGGGTTCTTTTCGTCCACGTCGAGCAATCGGCTTGCGCACCAGACCAGTTGATAGGATATGAAACTGAGCGGCGGCAGAGCGAACCGAGCGGGATCGGCGACAACAATGTCGGTCTGCCCTTCATGAAAGGATCGCGCAAGCTGCGCCGAATTGGATGAACTGAGTTCAATGTCAACCGAAGGATGTTTCTGCCGGAACTGGGCAATCGCGCCCGGAAGGCGCGTGACGGCGAGATCTTCGAAGAGCCCCAGCCGAATACGACCCACCAGTTTCTTATCGAGCAATCCACGCTGCATATCCTCGGTGAGCGCAATGACCCTCCGCGCATAAGCCAAAAAGGCCTCTCCTGCCTCGGTCAGTGCAACCCCGCGTGAGGATCGCGTGAACAGTTCCCTGTCCAGCTCCTTTTCTATCCGCTGCAATTGCATGCTGACGGCGGCCTGTGTGCGCGCAAGACGATCCGCTGCCTTACTCAAGGCGCCCGTTTCGGCAACGGCGATGAACATCCTGAGAAGTCTGAGATCGTAACTCGCGTCCATAATGAATCATTATACCTCACTAATAATTATAAGGGTACACGAGGGGCGAGGCCTTTGGCAATATCACACCAGAAACCAGGAAATGGAGCATCACATGTCCCACTATAAAGATAAATTGGCTGCTTGCGGTATCGACTGGCCCAATCTAGCCCGGCCTGATTTGCCCTTCTCGCCAACAACGAAAGTCGATAATTTTCTCTATGTTTCAGGCCAGATACCCGAAAAGGGCAGCGACATTGCTTATGTCGGTCAGGTCGGTCGCGATATTGATATAGAAACCGCACTCGAGAGCGCGAAACTTTGCGCCGCGAATGTCATATTCTGGGCGAATGGAGCACTCGATGGCGATCTTGATCGCGTCGTCCGGCTGGCCAAGCTTACGGTCTTCGTCAATGCCGTACCTGGGTTCACCGCCTATTCGCAGATCGGCAATGGCGCCTCGCAGGTCATGAACGCGGTTTTCGGCGAACGCGGCGAACATGCGCGTTCTGCCATTGGCGTGGCGGGACTGCCAGCCAACGTGCCGGTCGAGGTTGAAGCCGTTTTTCACATTCGTTGATCAAGGGACCTGCAAATGTCCGTCGTGCATTTCAATCATAGCGGCGCGGGGCTGCCATCCGCCGAAACGGTTCAAGCGGTCGTTGACCATCTGCGCTTCGAAGCGGAACGCGGTCCGATGGAGGCTAGTGCGCTTGCATCCGATGCCATCCAGAACACCTATCAGGCGGCAGCACAGCTGCTGAGCTGCTCGCCACAGGATGTCGCCCTCGGAACCAGCCACGGCCAGCTTTATGGCAACCTGATTGTTTCGATACCGCTATCTGCCGGCGACAAGATTTTTGTCAGCCGTCAGGAATGGATTGGCAATGTTTTATGCCTGCAACGCTCCGCAGATTTGAGCGGCGCTTCGCTCTCCTTGATGACTTCGGATGATACGAGCGCTGTGGACCCCGTTGCGCTCCTTGAAAACCTCTCATCGGAGGTGCGCATTGTCGCTCTTACCTGGATTGGAGCAGGAAGTGCATTGATCAATCCTGCGGCCGCGATTGGCGCCGCCATTCGTGAGGCCGGTTCATCAGCGTTTTTTATCATCGATGCCAGTCAGGCAATTGGACAGGTGCCGATCAATGTTGCCGAATTAGGCTGTGATGCTCTGATCGCGTGCGGGCGGAAATTTCTACGCGGGCCGCGCGGAACGGCATTGGCCTATATTTCTCCCCGCCTTGCAGCAGAAATCGTGCCGCGTAGCATCGACAACCTGTCCTCAACCTTGAGCACCGGAAACGTTGTGGTGGCAAACAGCGCTCGGGCTTTTGAGTTTGGTGAGGAATCGGTGGCCCTCAAACTGGGCCTCGGGAAAGCAATAGAACAAACCCTCGCTTTGGGTGTGGACCGTATCCGACTGGATCTGGATCACAAAGCGAGCGTTCTTCGTCGGGCACTTGTTGAAATACCGGGCGTCCATTTGCTTGATTTTGGAGACAGTAAAGGCGCTGCCGTCACCTTTGTAATTGATGGCTTTCCTTGCGCGCCTGTAAAACAACATCTCGCTGATATGGGCATCAACATCGGCATGAACGGACCGGGCTACACGCCTTACGACATGTCGATACGCGGGATTTCGGAACTACTTCGAGCCTCCGTACATTTGAGCACTACCGATGAAGATATCGCCGTGATCGTCAATGCAGTCAGATCAATCTCCAGTTCCAGAGTTCGAGTATCAAAATGAATCACAAAAAGCAGACTGCACTTCTTCTGGGTGGAAACAAAGGACTTGGCTTGGGCGTTGCAGAGGCCCTTTCAAGGCGCGGCGTGAATGTTGCACTCGTCGGCAGGGACAAGATAGCAATGCGCGCAGCGGAAGAGCGCCTTGGCACACATGCTGGTTCGGTGACGTCGTTCACCTGCGATCTGACCGATGCTGCCAGTGTCACCAGAATGATGGAAAATGTAGACAAAGCCATTGGCAGCATCGATATCCTGCTTCTGAATGGCGGCGGCCCCGCCCCGATCGCAGCCTCTCGATATGATGAAGCCTACTGGAACACGCAGATCAGAAGCATGTTCCTCAGCCAGATCGAGATCGCCGCTCACTATCTGCCAGCCATGCGGGAACGTCATTTCGGTCGGATCATCGCTGTATCCTCGACAAGCATCCGTGAACCCATTCCCAATCTGGCTGCATCCAATGCCTTAAGATCAGCCCTCGCGGGATGGGCCAAGACACTTGCCACTGAAGTGGCTGGAGATGGCGTAACTGTCAATGTCGTCATGCCGGGCCGTTTTGCGACCGAGCGTACAACCCGTCTGGACGAGTTGGATGCCGCCGAGCGAGGTGTAGATCCAGCGGTCATTGCTGCCGAGAGCCAGCGAGAAATTCCCGTCGGACGCTATGGCACACCGGAGGAATTCGGCGAGGTTGTGGCGTTCTTTGCCAGCGAGGCGGCAAGCTATGTCAACGGTGTGGCATTGCCAATCGACGGGGGCCTCAGTCGTTCGATGATCTGACACGCGCTCTGTCAGACAAAAATCAGCACTTCCCCATCTCGATGGCTGCGACAACGCATGAAACGGGATGGGCAAGCCGCCAAACTGAAGGGCCTTGCACTTTTCCAAAACCAAAATAATCGACCTTAATATTTTTCTATTAGAAAATTTATGTTGACGCCGCACGTCATTTTGAAATATCTATGCCTCAACAAAATAAGAGGGGCGTTAAGTAAATGCGTGCATTGCTGGACAAAATCGACCGGAAGCTCGTCAAGCTTCTGTCAGACGACGCACGCGATGGCGCCAACCAGATCGCCGAGCGGCTTGAGCTCAGCCCACCCACAATTCGGGCACGGCTGAAAAACCTTATCGAGAATAAGCTTTTCAAGATTTCCGGCGTTGTGAACGTTTCGGAGCGTCCCGAGCTTGTCGTCGCGATGATGGGCATTCACGCTAACGGACAGGGCCGTCTCGACGAAATCGCGCGAAAGATGTCCGAGCTGCCTTTCGTCACTTCCGTCAGTATCGTCACCGGCAGATACGACATTCTTTGCGAAGTGATGTTCGAGGGAGATATGGAAGAATTATACCGGGTGACGAGTGAGTTGCTGCCCGGACTGGCAGAGCCAGGAACAATTCAAGGCAGCGAGACCTTCGTTGTCATGAAATCCCATAATAAGTGGTTGAGCCTGCCACGCGGTGTATGGGAAGACGAAGAGAGCGACAAGCAGGCTCAATAATCCGCCACCAATATGACCGTTCTATTTGGCCGCCTTGCGCGGACACGGCCGACTATTGCCTAACGAGGGAGAACTGAAACAAAATGTTGAAGAAAATCAATGCACTCATGGCGTCAGCAATGTTTGTTGCGCTCATGGGAACGGCTGCGCAGACCACGACGGCGTATGCTGGAACACTTGACGATATCCTCGCCCGCGGCGAACTGCGCGTTGCGGTTCAAACCCAAGGCCCACCCTATTCCTTCATGGACCGGAACGGTAAGCGGACAGGAAGCGCTATTGAATTGACCGAACTGATGGCCAAGGAAATGGGCGTTAAGGTAACATATCTCGATTTCGATTGGGATGGACTCATCCCGGCGCTTCTTTCCGGTAAGGCTGACATATTGGCAGCAGACATGACCGCCACGATGAGCCGTGCGACCAAGGTTGCGTTCACCAAGCCATGGATTCACGTCGGCACTGTCGCTTTCACCGCTGCAGGCGGCGACTTCAAGAGTGTGGAAGACTGCAAAAAGCCCGGAACGACGGTCGCTGTCATTCTCGGATCGACTGCGGAAAAGAACATGCCGAAATACTTCCCAGAAGCGACCGTGAAGGCGTTCAAAGGCGGCGGTACGGTGGTTCTTGACGCGGTTGCATCCGGCCAAGCCCAATGCGGTGTAAACGACAACACGGCGGTCGCGGCCCAGGTGCAGAACTATCCTGAAGGCACATTTGAAGTCTTTCCGGAAATGCTTAGCGCAGAACCGCTTGCCTATGCAGTGCGCTACGACTCTCAGGACCTGATGATCTGGACGAACCTGTTTCTTGACAACGTGACGCTCGATGGCCGTTTGAAAGAAAACATGGATTATTGGGTCAATTCAAACAAGTGGCAAGCTGACCACTGATACCGACAGAGGTGCGGAACCATTCCGTTCCGCACCTTTGATCAAAAATTGAATCCAACCGGTGAGACATGTTTGGCAATCTGAACATACGGGTCATTTCGGAATATCTCCCAGATCTCTGGCAGGGTTTTCTGAATACATTGATGTTGTCGGCAGCCGGGTTCACCGGCGCAATGATCATAGGCATTGTTGCTTGTGCGCTCAGCATCCAGCCCACCCGCTGGCTGCGTACGATCGGCATTGCCTATATCGATCTTATCCGGGCGACTCCGCTGCTCGCACAACTCTATTTTCTCTATTTCGGGCTGCCGCGTCTCGGCATCATCCTGCCGGAAATGGTCATCGGCATCATAGCCCTGTCAATCAATTCCGGTGCCTATGTTGCTGAGATTATTCGCTCGGGCATCCTTTCCATTCCGCGTGGCCAGTTCGAAGCGGCTTTAAGTTCTGGCTTCACCTATATACAGCGCATGCGCCTTATCGTTCTGCCGCAGGCGGTGCGACCGACAATTTCGCCGATGATCGGACAGGCAATCGTACTTGTGAAGGATTCATCCCTTCTTTCTCTGATTTCCGTCGTTGAGCTTACTCGCGTCGGGCAACAGATCGCGCTTGATCGCTTCATGCCCGTTGAAGGGCTTGCAGCGACAGCTGCGGGCTTCCTGCTGATCTATTATCTGCTTAAGGCAATGGCTGGCACCTGGTCGCGTTTCAATCGCATGCCGGAACGCTAACAGGAGGCGCATATGTTTTGGTTTCAAGTCGAACGCTTGTTGAACTTCTGGCCCGTTCTGCTGAAGGGCCTTGGTATGACCGTTGCGCTGTCACTCCTGTCCCTCGTCATCGGGATGGTGATTGGACTGATCTTTGGAGTGCTTCGCGGCAGCGGAAATCGATGGCTATCAGCGATAACCGGGTTCTATATCGATCTGTTTCGCGGCACGCCTTTTCTGGTTCAGGTTTTCATCTGCTTCTTCATTCTGCCAACGATTGGGATTGAACTCTCTGCATTCAATGCGGGCGTGATAGCACTTTCGAATCTGTCAGCGTGCTTTATCGGTGAAATCGTTGCTTCCGGCATCAAGGCGGTTCCGCGCGGGCAGACCGAGGCGGCAATTGCGTCGGGCTTCACCTATGCTCAACAGCTTCGGTTGATCGTCATGCCGCAGGCTTTGCGTATTGTTCGTCCTTCTCTGGTTGGACAATTCATCCTGCTCGTCAAGGATTCCTCTGTTGTTTCCGCGATCGGTATCATGGACCTCACCCGCTCCGGCTGGATGATCGTACAGAATATTCCTAACGGTCTGCTGGTCTTTGGCGTCGTCGGTATCGGTTACTTTATCGTCTGCTATCCGATGATCTATCTTTCACGTCGCATCGAACGCGGCACGCAATCTCCTATTTTGTAATTGGACAGGTCTAATGATTGAGTTTCAGGGTCTGAACAAATGGTTCGGCAGCGCGCTTCATGTGCTCAACAATATCGATCTGAAAGTCAGCAAGGGCGAAGTCGTCGTGGTTTGCGGACCTTCCGGCTCCGGCAAGAGCACGCTGATTCGATGTGTCAATGGACTGGAAGCCTTTCAGTCTGGAAAGCTTATCGTAGACAGCATTGATTTGAGTTCCAAGGCAGCTGCCTTGCGTGAGTTGCGCATGGAAGTCGGGTTTGTCTTCCAGCAGTTCAATCTGTATCCGCACAAGACAGCACTTGAGAATGTAACCCTCGCTCCCATTCATGTGCGTGGATTATCAAAAGCCGAAGCCGAGAAACGCGGCAGGGAACTGCTTGCCAAAGTAGGCCTCGCCGACCGCATGAATAATTATCCGAACCAGCTGTCGGGTGGTCAACAGCAGCGTGTCGCCATTGCGCGCTCACTTTGCATGCAGCCCCGGATAATGCTGTTCGATGAACCTACGTCAGCGCTTGATCCTGAAATGATCAACGAGGTGCTGGATGTCATGGTCAGCCTTGCCAAAGAAGGCATGACAATGATGGTTGTCACCCACGAAATGGGTTTCGCCCGAAGCGTTGCTGATCGTGTCGTATTCATGGATCGTGGTTCGATTATTGAAAGCGGCGAACCGGAAAACTTCTTCAAGAACCCGCAAAATGAGCGCACGCGCGATTTCCTGAGCAAAGTCCTCCACCACTGACGCGACCTTCGTCGCATAATTGAGATAGATCGATCCTCATGCAGCATCGTCAGCAAAACGGTGAACGACTTTCTGTTGCCATCATCGGCGCGGGAATTGTCGGATGTAGCGCCGCACTCACTCTTGCCAAAGAAGGTCACAGCGTCACGGTTTTTGGTGATGAGGAGCCGGGGGCCGGGACTTCCTATGGAAACGCGGGCGCTATTGTCACGGGTTCGATTACGCCCACCGCAACACCCGCGGTGGTCCGCTCTCTGCCAACCTATATGTTTAACTGCAACTCTCCGGCAGTCTTGCGCCTTCATCATACCGCGAAAGCGCTGCCTTGGATAAAGCGCTTCATCGCGGCGGGCACCACAACAGCGGTTGATCGCATTGCTGCAGCGATGCATGCTCTCGTTTCCCAAGCTCTGGTCGCGCATCAGGAACTGACGGCGATTGCTGCAGTCAAGGATCTGATCACGCAAGAAGGTTGGCTGAAAGTCTATGACAGCGCCAAGGATTTCCAAAGCTCTGCACTTGAACGCCAACTTATGGAACGTCACGACGTCTGCCACAAAATCCTTAGCCAATCCTCGCTTCTGGATCTTGAACCGGCGCTCAATCCCGCTTCGTGTTTTAAGGGCCTCTATCAGCCGAAAGCAGGAAATGTCCGCTTTCCGAAGAAACTCGCAAGCGTCTATCTGGAAACAGCACATACTTTTGGTGCGGCCTTCGTTCGCGAGCACGTCAGCTCAGTTCGACCTTCAGAACGGGGCGGCGTCGCGCTCCGGGTTTTCTCCGGAGAGCAGCACTTTGATCGTGTGGTCATTGCAGCGGGTGCATGGTCCTCCATTTTAACAAGGCAACTTGGAGACAAGGTTTCGCTTGAGAGCGAACGCGGATACCACATCAGCTTCGGTGAAGGGTCCCAGTCATTGTTACGTGGTCCGGTCGTCATTCCCGGCAAAGGCTTTGTTTTGTCTCCAATGCATGACGGGTTGCGCCTGATAAGCGGCGATGAACTGGCGGGACTGAAAGCACCACCAAACTACAAGCGCATTCGCGCGCTACTGCCGGAGGCTATGATGGCCGTACCAGCCCTCAAGGACTGGCGCCCGACATCTGAATGGATGGGCCATAGACCCTCAACGCCCGACACATTACCGGTGATCGGCCGAGCCCATAAATGCCGCGACGTGATCTATGCGTTCGGACACGGGCATCTGGGAGTGACTCTCTCCGCTATAACCGCCCAGCTTGTTGCTGATCTGGTCGGCGAACGTACGCCTGCTATCGATATTACACCATACAGCCCCACGAGATTCTGAAATCCGATGTCTGCATTTCCTATTAATCTTGATAACACTCCGCAATTCGATGGCCCCCTTCCTGATGTTGTTGACGTAACAATCATCGGCGGTGGCATCATCGGAGTTATGGCGGCCTGGGAACTGCGGAAACGTGGATTGAAGGTCCTTCTCTGCGAGAAAGGTCGCATCGCTGGCGAGCAATCCAGCCGAAACTGGGGCTGGATCCGTCAACAGGGTCGTGATTACGCAGAACTGCCCATCATGATGGACACGATCCCTCTCTGGAAAAGCTTAAACGAGAAGATCCTCGAGCAGATCGGCTTTCGCCAGAAAGGCATCACTTATCTCGCACGCAGCAAAGCCAAGCTCGCAAAATTCGAGCAATGGCTCGACGGTGCGCGCCAATACGGCGTCGATACGCGCATGTTATCCCAACGCGAAGTTGGCGCGATGATATCCGAAGGTAGAGGCTGGATTGGCGGCATGACCACACCGTCCGATGCTATGGCTGAACCGTTCGTTGCGGTCCCGACATTGGCTCAGGCAGCCGCTGAAGACGGTGTCATCATTCGCGAAAACTGCGCCATTCGCACATTGGACATTACAGGCAATCACATTCAAGGTGTCGCCACTGAGAGCGGCTATGTAAAATGTGAGAGAGTGGTAGTTGCGGCTGGCGCGTGGAGCGCCCTGTTTTTGAAACGGCACGATATTCATGTCCCCCAACTGTCCGTCCTATCTTCCGCCTTGCAGATAGAACTGGCGACATCGCCGCATGATGCCGCTGCCGCCGATGACCGCATCGCGTTCCGGCGTCGCACTGACGGGAGCCACACATTAACACCTTGGTCCACACATGATTTCTTCATCGGTCCGGATGCCTTCAGAAACTTTTCAGCTTACATTCCGCAGTTGCGCGAGGACTTTACAAGCACGCGGTTCCGGCTTTCCGCTCCGCAGAATTATCCAGATGCATGGCGAACGCCCCGACGCTGGTCGAAAATAGACGAAACGCCGTTTGAGCGGTGCCGTGTACTGGATCCGAAGCCCAACCAGAAAGAGCTCAGCCGGGTTCTCAAGCAATTCGCTGCGGCATTTCCGAAGATCGGGACACCGCGCATTATACGAAGTTGGGCTGGTATGATCGACACCATGCCAGACGTGTTGCCCGTCGTGGATCAAGCCAGCATAAGCGGGCTTACGATTGCCACAGGAATGAGCGGCCACGGTTTCGGCATAGGTCCGGGCATGGCTCGTATTATCGCGGATCTGGTAGAATTGCGCCAACCGTCCTGGTCAATAGAACAGTTCGCGTTGGCGCGATATTCAACATAGTCGGATTGGGAGTCAGAACCTGACCCCGCCACCCATCAGTTTCCGGCAAGCATCTTTGCAAGCATGAAGCCAGAGCCGGCGCCGGTGCCAGCACCGGGCCAGGTGGAGGCGCCGCACATATAAAGTGAGCGGACGGGCGTTTTGTAGCGCGAGTATCCTGCAATGGGGCGGAACAGGAAATTTTGGTCAAGGTGATGTGAACCACTCAGATTGTCACCGCCGATAAGATTGGCGTTCTCACGTTCAAGGTCTGCGGGTGAAAAGACCGAGCGCGCCCGGATCATGCCGCTGATCCCAGGCGCATAGCGCTCAAGGATACCGATGACCCGATCAGCATAGGCATCCTTCACACTATTCCAATCCGCGATAGGGAGCTCTCCCATCGCATCGCCCTTGATCTCCGCCGGGAGGACCCGCACCTGTACCCAGAGAACATGCTTGCCTTCCGGTGCACGTGATGGATCAATGGCCGTGGGCTGGCCAACCACAAGGGCCGGTTCTCCAGGCAGCAATCCATCCATAGCTTCCGCGTAAACCCGCGCCATCATGGCAAGGTCCGGGGCAATATGAACATAAGCGAAGCGCTTGAGTTCAGCGCCCGCAGTCCAGTTTGGCAACTCGTCCATGGCAAGGTGGATCATCATCGTGCCGGGACCGGCCCGAAAAGCATTCGTCGCCTTGTTAACTTTTTGGGGGACCGCCGACCGGGGCAACATGTCACTGCCAAACAGCACCTTGGGATTGAGGTTGGCGATCACCGCCCGCTTCGCACTCAACGTGCGTCCGTCGGACAACACCACGCCCGTCGCTTTTCCGGCCTTGTCGAGACTGATCTTTTCGACACGCTGGCCCAGAATGAGTTGTCCCCCCTTCTCGTGCAGGAGACCCGCCATCGCGCGAATGATCGTATCTGCGCCTCCCTTGCCAATAACCATGCCGAACGCCTGATTTGCCATTGACTCGAGATAGGGAAATAGTGCTCCGCCTGCAACGTCGGGCGCGAAATCAAGATGCAGACCCCAAGCGGCCATCATGGCCTTAAGTTTGGGACTTTCGAAATTCGCGTCAAGAAAATCACGTGGCGTCGCCAGCAGAAGCTGCGCGATACGCCAGAGATTATCCATGCCGAGCGACCTGTAGGCCTTCCAGACTGTCCTTACCGCTGACAGGGAAGGCATCGGCGAGCCGAGCAGGCCGAAAATATGCGGCGCATTGCGCTCGAAATCAGAAAGCATAGTCGCCCACGCCTCGGCGTCTACGGGCGACAGTTCCGCAATCCTTGCATTCGTTACCGTCACATCGCTGGAAACGCCAAGATGAGTACCGTCGCGAAAGACACTGGCAAAACAATTTTGCGCCGGTACGAATTCGAGACCCTGTACAGCAAGATCCGCGGCATAGGTTGCGTGAAAAGCTGAGCCAGCGAACATCGAAAGGTTCATGGCAGCCCAGTCGTGACGGAAGCCCGGCTCTGTCAACTCCAGGGTCTTCACCGCCCCGCCGGGAGAAGCCCCCGCTTCGACAACAGCAACACGCCAACCCTTTGCCGCCAGATGCACCGCCGCAGCGAGGCCATTATGCCCCGCGCCTACGACCACTGCATCGAACTCAACGTCATGTCCACTCATTCAGGCCCCCATTATTTTCAAATGCATATAATAGTGTAGATCGATCTTGGCAGGCTTCTGACCTCGCAGATTTAAATCATCAGGTCATCGCGGATCTTGAAGGCCCGATATGTTGTAAAGTTCACCTTTGAGAGCAGGCATTTCGTTGCATTCACATATGATATCTTTTAAGCTTCAAGAAAATTCATATCAAGCTTTTTTTAAAAAGCGAATGAGGGGCACCATGTCGCAAAATTCTCAGTTGGACTCGAGTGAACAGGCTCGCCGATACGCGCGCTCACACGGGTAATAAAGTAATCGGAATCGAGCCAGCGCGAGGCTATTTTTCGGGGAGCGACGACACTATGACGGCACATGACTATATCGTGGTGGGCAGCGGCATAAACGCACTGGTAGCGGCCGCCATGCTTGGCAAACAGGGCAAAAAAGGTTCTGCTGCTCGAGCGCAATGACTGGATCGGCGGCTGCCTGCGCACGGAAGAGATCACTGCACCGGGCTTCCGTCACGACGTCATGGCAACAACCATGGTGCTGTTCCTGACCTCGCCCGCCTATGCTGCGCTTGGCAAGGATCTGGAGGCGCGAGGCCTCGAATTCGCCCACGCAGACCTCCCCACCGGCGTCGTACTGGCGGATGGGCGACATGCAATCCTGTCCAAAGACCGTAAAGCCAACATCGCTGCCTTCGACGCGCTCGCCGAGGGCGACGGCAAGTCCTTTGCCCGTGAGATGGACCGGATGGGTGCCGACGCACCCTTCATGTTCTCGCTGCTAGGCGGCTCGCTCTGGTCCGGCGGCATATTCAAGACCGTGCTGAAGGAAGCCTGGAAACGCGGGCCCCGCAATCTCGCCGCGTGGTTCGGCGAGGCGCTCGTCAATGGCCGCCATCATCTTGAAACCACCTATCGGTCGGATGTGATGCGCGGGCTCTTTGCGCCTTGGGTGCTCCATTGCGGACTCAATCCCGAAAGCACTTATTCTGCGGCAATGCTCCGGGTCATCGGTTTTGCCATCGAACTGGCGGGTTGTCCGATTGTCAAAGGCGGCTCCGAAAATCTCGTCAAGGCGTTCACGCAGCTCATTACGGATCAGGGCGGCACCATTCGCACCGGCGCGGATGTGGATGCAATACTGGAGGACCATAAAGGACAGGCCACGGGTGTTAAGCTTGCCGATGGCGAGGTGCTGGAGGCAGGCAAGGGTGTCATTGCATCGGTCACGCCCAACCAGCTTTATGGACGCCTGCTGAAGGGCTCCAGCAGGCCACTGCCCTCAGATATTGCCGATGGACTGCGAACTTATCGCTATGGCAAGGGCGACATGCAGATACACTACGCGCTCAAGTCACCGCCGCGCTGGAAGGGTGGCGCGGACCTGTCGAAAGTAGCGCTTTTGCATCTTACACCGGGCCTCAACGGTGTGTCTCGTGCGGCCAATGAATGTGACCGGGGCATGCTACCAGCGGTGCCGACCATCTGCGTCGGCCAGCCGACCGCGCTCGACCCATCCCGCGCGCCGGAAGGCCAGGCGATCCTCTGGCTACAATTGCCTGAAGCCCCGCGACACATCGAAGGCGATGCTGCCGGAGAACTCGCCACGCCTGCCGATGGCCGCTGGACCGACGAACTGCGCGAACACTATGCCGACCGCGTCGAACGCATCCTCGCCCAGCACATCGAAGGCTTTGCCGAGACGATCATCGCCCGCAAGGCGTATTCACCAGCCGATCTTGAATCCATGAATATGAACCTCGTGGGGGGCGACCCCTATGGCGGCTTCTGCGGCGTCGATCAGTTTTTCATCTGGCGTCCGTTCAAGTCATCGGTCAACCACCGCACCCACGTTCCCGGTCTTTATCATATCGGCGCGTCGACCCATCCCGGCCCGGGACTGGGAGGCGGCTCGGGAATGCTGCTCGCGGCCTCGCTGAAATAGGATTGTCGTTAAACGGGTGCGCTCGCATCTGCGACTGCATCTTTGAACCCATGCAGAATCATATTTCTGGCTCTTCAAGTCCGCAAAACTGCAAATTAGGGCTGTTTGAGCTTGTACTTACTTAGGTCAAAGGGCGAAATTGATAAAGAAGTAATATGCGTAAGCATATAGTGCGACCTAAAATTGTTTCCTGACCGTACAATTCGCTTGCCAGTCAAACGCCGCTATTTTAAGATTAAAATATTCCGACCAATAAATAACCTTGGCGAGCGCGGGAACGCTCAAAAAAGCCGGGATCAGGGGAACGCGGAGCAAAACATGACTGAATTCACCCGTCGCCAGACGTTGGGTATGGGCGCTGCTGCCTTTTTGACGAGCATTCTGGCAGGGCGTGTGCCGGTGCAGGCGGCAGAAACCGACACGCTTACCATCGCTTTCAACGTCAATCTTCCGTCCTTCGATCCGACCGTCGGTCCGTCGGCGGTCAATCCGACGATTCAGGCAATCTACCGCTCGATTTTCGACCAGTATATCGGCCAGGACCCCGACCTCAAATTCGTTCCGGGCCTGCTGACAGGCTGGGGCTGGAACGACGACAAGACCACGGTCTGGATGGATGTTCGCGAGGGTGTGACCTGGCATGACGGCTCGCCGTTCACCCCGGAAGATGTGGTCTGGGCGCTGGAGCGCGCCGCCGACGAAAAGACCGGCAACCCGATCCAGTTTGTCTGGTCCACTGTCGGCAACTACAAGATCGAAGGCAACAAGATCACTGGCGATGTGCTGCGCTTCGAACCCACCTATTTCATGTGGATGGCCTTCCTCACAGGCTACATCCTGCCCAAAGCCTATTATGAGAAAGTGGGCGCGGAGGGCTTCGAGAAGAAGCCTGTCGGCACAGGCCCCTATATGGTTGACGCCTATGAAGGCAATGCCTTCCTGCGCCTGAAGGCCAACCCAAATTATTGGGGCGGCAAGCCAGCTTTCGAAACTGTGATCTTCAAGTTCGTGCCGGATGGCACCAGCCGGGTTGCCGAGATCGAATCCGGCTCGTCCGACGTCACGCTTGAAATCCCGTATGAAGAATTCGACCGCCTGAAGGAAAAGAACGGTCTGGCAGGCGTCGCGACTCCGATCTCGGATATCGGCATGATCTTCCTTAACAATATCGAAGTCATGAACGACAAGAACGTGCGCCTGGCCGCCTGTCACGCCGTTGACAAGCAAGCTATCGTCAAGCGCCTGCTGCGTGGCTACGGCGTACCAATCGACACGCTCGAAGCGCCGGAATATTCGGCCTATGATCCATCAATCAAGGTTCCTTACGATCCCGAACTCGCCAAAAAACTGCTGGCCGACTCCGGCTATTCGACCGACAAACCCGTGAAGTTCAAGATTCAGACCACCCGTGGCCTGAAGCCGAAGGACTACGAAATGGTTCAGGCCATTGTGGGCATGTGGCGCAAGGTCGGCATCGAAGCCGAAATCGAGGTCTACGAGATAGCCAAGCACTATGAGCTGCGCGCCGCCGACCAGCTTGCACCAGCTGCCTTCTACAACTGGGGCAATGCGATCGGCGACCCGACCACCTCAACAGGCTTCGCCATGTTCGGCCCTTCGCCCCACTCGGTATGGAACACCGACGATCTGGATGGCATGATCGCTCCGCTTTGGGGTGAGAAAGACGAGGCCAAGCGTATTGCTGGCTGGAAAGCCGTCTGCAAGTATATTGCGGAGCAAGGTTACGTGCTGCCGTTGCTGCAATACGCACAGCCGATTGTCTATAAATCAACGCTGAAGGTTACCCCGAATGTTTCGGGCGCGCTGCAACCAACCTTGGTAACAAAGGCTTGATAGCGAGTTGGCCGGGCACGAGCTATGCCAGCCTTCCATTGCTTGATTGATGTCCGGCCTGTTTGGCCGGACACACCAGTATAGTGTCTACGTCTGCCTGCGCGAGACTCCATAACCATGCAATTGCTTGCTCTTTCTATCCTGAACCGTCTGGTTCTCGCGACGGTGACCCTGTTTGGGGTTGCAGTTGTGGTTTTTGTCCTGTTGCGCGTCGTTCCCGGCGACCCTATCGCCATGATGATCTCGCCGGGCGCTACACCGGAACAGATCGCGCAGCTTCGCGCGAACTATGGACTCGATGGCAGTATCTTCAGCCAGTTCAGTATCTGGCTGACGTCACTGCTTTCAGGAGATTTCGGCACCTCCATCTCGCTGCGCCGCAATGTTCTGGAACTGTTGTCCGAACGCCTGCCAGCAACCCTTGAGCTCGCCTTCATCGCACTGATCTTCGCTATTCTGCTCGGCGCTGCCGTGGCGATTGCTGGCACGCTCGTGCGCCGCACCCCTGCCGAACCCGTCATCGATACCGTCAACGGCGTGGTGTTGGCTGTGCCCGACTTCGTCTGGGCACTGGCACTTGTGTTGGTGTTGGGTGTGTTCTTCCCCATATTACCTCTGTCCGGGCGGATCGATCCGAGCGTGCAGAGCAATTTTGCAACCCCCTTCTATCTGTTCGAAAGCCTGCTATGCCTGCGCTTCGCGCAGTTCGCCGACATCGCCGCCCATATGACCATGCCAGTACTGGCGCTCGGTTTGCCGCTCGCGGCGATTATCGCCCGCGTGCTGAAGGAGGCGCTGCTCGAAGCCATGGTGCAGGACTATGTGCTGCTCGCCAAGCTCAAGGGCATGTCCTCGTTACGGCTGGTGTTGCAAGAGGCATTGCGCAATGCCGTTGGCCCCACCATCGCGCTGACCGGAGTGCAGTTCACCTTCCTGATCGGCGGCACAGTCATCGTTGAGCGTATCTTCGCCTATCCCGGCATCGGCAATATGGCAATCGACGCTGTCATCAACCGCGACCTGCCACTCATTCAGGGCCTTGTCCTCGTCTTCGGCGCCCTGTTCATCGTTATCAATATTCTGGTTGACGTCCTCGTCGCCGCATTCAATCCGAGGCTGCGCCATGGTTAAGTCACTGCGCGCGGCGCTTTCTGAACCCAAGGTAATTCTCGGCGGCGGCTTTATCCTCTGCCTTATATTGGTCGCGATCTTTGCGCCGTGGCTCGCGCCCAAGGATCCGCTCGAACAGGACCTGATGCTCGCCACGCTGCCACCAGCAGGCTATGCTGGCACTGAGCCCGGTTACTGGTTCGGCACCGACGATCTTGGTCGCGACGTGCTTTCGCGCCTGATCCACGGCACGCGCGTCGCCTTGCTGGTCGCCTTCATCGCCGCAGGTCTTGCGGCGCTGGTTGGCACCGCACTCGGGCTGCTCGCAGGCTGGTATCGCGGCTGGGTCGACTCCGTCATCTCACGTCTCGTCGACATCTGGATGGCGTTCCCGCCGGTACTGCTATCGATCCTGCTGGTGGCAGTCTTCGGCGCGGGCGTGCATTCGGTCATCGCAGCCATCGTCATCATCGACTGGACGCGTTTCTGTCGTGTCGTCCGTTCGGAAACGATGGCGCAGGCGCGGATGGACTATGTAACGGCAGCGCAAGTTCTAGGCTTCTCCCGCTTCAAGATCCTGATCGGCCAGATCCTGCCAAATGTCGCCCCGGTCCTGATCGCGCTCATCAGCCTGGAAATGGGTATCGCCGTCATCGTCGAGGCTATTCTCTCATTCGTCGGTCTTTCCGTCTCGTCCGACACGCCAACCTGGGGCGGCATGATCGCGCAGGGTCGACAGATCATCTATCAGGGATGGTGGGTATTGGTGGCGCCTCTCGTGATGCTTTTCCTGACCGTTCTTGCCTTCAACCAGCTCGGCGACGGCCTGCGCCGCGCCCTTGACCCGATGATGCGCCGATGACCGAACCCCTTCTCTCCATCAACAGCCTGTCGGCGGTCTCGGATCGGGATGGCGGCTCGCCCATTCTTCGTGATGTCGCATTGACACTCGGGCGCGGCGAGGTCCGCGGCCTCGTCGGTGAGAGCGGCGCCGGCAAATCGACCATCGCCAAGGCGCTGCTTGGTATCCTGCCGCGCACGGTCCGCATTACCCGCGGCACCATCAATTTCGAGGGCCGCGACCTCCTGACCATACCGGCTCCCCAATTACGCCAGATTATGGGCAGTGAAATCTCGCTCATCCCGCAGGACCCGCAGACGGCGCTTAATCCAGGCCGTCGTATCGAGGCCCAACTGACCGACGGCTTGCGCCTCAAGCGCGGCCTGTCGAGCAAGGCGGCCCGTGAACGCGCGCTGACCCTGTTGGAGGAAGTGCATATCCGCGATCCGGAGCGGGTTTTGCGCGCTTATCCGCATGAGCTATCGGGCGGCATGCGCCAGCGCGTGCTGATTGCCTCGGCATTTGCGCTCGAACCCAAGCTTGTGATTGCCGACGAACCGACAACCGCGCTCGACGTGACCGTGCAAAAGCAGATTTTGCGCCTTATTCGCGGCATGCAGCGCGCTCATGGCACGGGCGTCATATTCGTGACGCATGATCTGGGCGTGGTTGCCCAAATCTGTGACAGCGTGACGCTGCTCTACTCCGGTAAAGTGATCGAGCAGGGCAGCACCGCCGATGTCCTGCAACGACCCAAACACATTTACACCAAGGCGCTGATGGCGGCTGGCCCGCGCTACGACCGCCCCAATAGTGGCTTGGAGCCGGTGCCACAGTCGGTGTTCGAGCAACTGCGCGCCGAGATCGGAAAAAGCTGATGACCAACATGCTTCTCACAGCTCGCGGCATAGAAGTCGCTTACGGTGCGGGTGGCCTTTTCAGCAAGTCTGCTGGCCACAAGGTGCTGCATGGCATCGACATCGACATCGCGCGCGGCGAAACGATCGGCATCGTTGGCGAGTCCGGCTCGGGTAAGACAACGCTTGGCCGGGCGTTGCTGCGCCTCGTGGATACCTCCGCGGGCGAAATCCGGTTCGACGGTCAGGATATCACCAGTCTGCCCGATAACAGGATGCGACCACTGCGCCGACGTATGCAGATGATCTTCCAGGACCCGATGGCATCGCTCAATCCGCGCCATTCCATTCGCCGCATTCTGGTGGAGCCAATGCTGTTGCACGGATTGGCGGCCAACGCCGCTGAGGCAGAGTCGAAGGTTCTCAAAATTCTCGACCGCTTCACCCTGCCCCAGGTCGTGCTTGGCCGCAATGCCCACGAACTCTCGGGCGGTCAGCGCCAGCGAGTGGGCATCGCCCGCGCCGCCCTTCTCGAACCGGACTTCGTTCTGGCTGACGAAATCGTCTCCGGCCTTGACGTTTCGACGCAGGCGCAGGTACTCAACCTGATGAAGGACCTGTCGCGCGATATGGGCCTTTCCATGGCCTTCATCAGTCACGATCTTAGCGTCATTCGGGCCATCTGCGACCGCGTCTATGTGCTTCGTTTCGGCAAGGTCGTCGAAGCAGGGGCGTGCGAACAAGTCTTCGCTGATCCGAAGTCAGCCTATACCCGCGCGCTGCTCGACGCGATCCCACTGCCGGAAATCGACCCGGAATGGCTCGAGCGCGAAGCACTGCCCGAACCCCACTGACAATCAGCGCCCGAGCAGCGTTTCGAGATTAATCGACTCGGCCATTGTCAGATTGCCCTTATCGCCGGGGTGAAGATGATCGCCGGAATCGAAAGCTGGCGCGATGCGGGCGTTATTGTCTGGATCGCGAAGAAGCGCATCAAAATCGACCACCGCGTCGAACGCACCGCTCTTGCGAATCCACTGATTGATCTCGTTGCGAAGCGCGTCCTTGTCGGCGTTGTAGTAGCCCTCGAGTGGGGTCCCAGAAAGCGCACCCTCGAATGGTGTCAGTGTTGCGCCAATGACACGGATGTTGTGCGCGTGTGCCAACGCGATGAGCTGCCCGTAGCTCTCGATCATAGCCTCAACGCTCGGTCGCTTGGAGTTCGGAGCAAAGGCAGTGCCTGGCCACGAAATATCGTTGATGCCGATGAATACGATGAGCGCCTTCACGTTGGGCTTGGACAGTACATCGCTCTCCAAACGGGCAACTGCGTTAACACCCATTTTGTCCTCGAGCAGGCGGGCGCCGGAAATACCCGCGTTAAGGACGGCGATGCGTCGGGGCGCAAGCCGCTTTGCAAGAAAATCGGGCCAGCGCGAGTCTGCATCCACTGTCGCTCCGTTACCATCGGTAATGGAATCGCCGATGATGGCGACTGCACCTTCGTTAGGGGTATCGACCAGAACGTCTGTTAAAAGAATGCGTGCATCGGTCGTGTCAAATGCCGGGAAGTCGCCCGCCGCAGTAAGGTTACCATTGCCGAACCATGCTGTCTGACGGCCATCCCAATGAAAGGTGTCCAGAGCCGTTTCATCCGGCAGAAAAATGGAAACCGCGAGCCGCGATTGCGCATCGGTTTGCAAATCCACCGGATCACTAACCACCGGTGCGCCGGGCAGCATGACGACGCTCGATTTACCGCCAAAAGTGAGCTTTCGGATAGTCGACGGGGCTACTGCCGCCTGCTGACCAGCGGGGGCAACGCTGGCTGCGCCAATTTTCAAAGGCTGTTTTCCATAGATGTTTGAGAAAACGAACCTCAGTCTCATGCCTCCAAGACTAATTCGAACAATCTGGCGGAAAGTACGATCTTTCACCCTTGCAGGGATTTTTGTCGGGAATGCGAAATCCCCTCCCCAGACCGGTTGTGGACTGGCCGTCCACGTGCCGACCCACTGCCCATCATCGGCGATCGCGGGCGCTGGGCCGAGAAGGATGGCCCCCATAGCCAGGGCGCTTGCAATCCAGCCAGTAAATAGGAATTTCCGACCAGCTCGACGGCCAGTGCGCGCGCTGTTTAGTCGAAGCGACATTATCTTCTTATCCTCTCGTTACGAGCGCATCGCTTGGGCGATGCATTTTGCTCGCGATGTTTCGTTCGCGAGAGAATAGATCGTGTTACGATAGTGATATAGATTGCTTACTGTAATATCATTTGTGAATTCAAAGACCAATTCCAGCATCACCGTCGTCGCGCTTCCCTCATCAGCTAAAGCGTGTCGCATTTATTCGGCCTCATACCCAGCAGCCTTAAAGAAGTTCTGGCATTCATTGATGGAGAAGAGACTGATGATATCGCCAAGTGCTTTTGAGATGGCGTCGAAGCTGCGTGCTGCTCGCTTTCTCAGAAGTGCCTTGAGTTTTGAGAAAGCCATTTCGATTGGGTTCAGGTCCGGCGAATAGGGCGGCAGGAAGAGAAACCAAGCGCCCTTTGCCTTGACCAGTTGCTCAGCCTTCCGGCTTTTGTGGAAGCCGACATTGTCGAGGATGACTATATCACCGGCTGACAGTGTCGGCACAAGCTGTGTCTCGATCCAGGTTTCGAAGATGCGGCTGTTCATCGGTGCATCGACGATCCATGGCGCGGTCAGGCCATGGCAGCGCAGTCCGGCAATGAAGGTTTGTGTCTTCCATTTTCCGAAGGGCGCATAGGCGGCAAAGCGCCTGCCTTTGGCAGACCATCCGGTGCGTTTTGTCAGGCGCGTATTCGTGGAAGTCTCATCGATAAAGATGAGACGCGACAAGGCCTTGTTGAAGAACCGCTTTCGGCGATTGATCCAAAGATCACGCGCCTTGGCGATCTCTGGTCTACGCTGCTCGCTTGCCTTGAGGCTTTTTTTTATTGCTCAGCCCAAGTCGATGTAGAAATCGCCCGACCGTGGCGCGGTGGACTTCAATACCGCGCTCCGCGAGCGCAACGCACAGTTCGTCCAAAGTCGTTTCGCCACGGGCGGACATCTGCTCGCGGACCCAATCACCATGAGCCAAAAGCTTCACACTTCCAGGCGGGTGGCCCTGCCTGGCGGCGGCCAGACAGCCGGATGACCGATGCAGGATCATCATGTTGTTGACGAACCGAGGCGAAACACGGAAATGCCGAGCGGCTTCCCGGTGACTATTGCCCTCATTCACAAACGCAACGACACGCTCACGCAACTCAATCGGATGCGGCTTGCCCATGGTGCATCTCCTTCCATGAGACAAGTGAATCACAGATCAAGCCAAACGGGAATCCCGAATCCGGTTAACAGCGACATGCTTTAGTCGACGTATCTAAGGAAAGAAAATGGCGCGCGCTGAAATCAATCGCTCGGGTGAAATGGAAGTGTTTGTCTGCGTGGTCGAGCGGGGCGGATTTTCGGCGGCGGCACGCGCCTGTCGCATGACACCGTCCGCAGTCAGCAAGTTGATAACACGGTTAGAGACCCGCCTTGGCGCACGATTGGTGAACCGCTCCACACGAGCGTTCCAACTCACCACGGAGGGATGCGTGTTCTACGAACGCGCCATGCGAATTCTCGCAGATATCGCCGACGCCGAGAGGAGCGCGAGCACAGGGGAAGAGCCCGTCGGTCGCATCCGCCTCAACACCAGCGCATCCTATGCCACCCATATCCTCGCTCCTATTCTTCCGGAGTTTCTGGCGCAATTTCCCGGTGTCTCGCTTGATCTGATACAAACTGACACCGTCGTGGATTTGCTTGCCGAAAGAACCGATGTAGCGGTGCGTGCGGGACCGCTGAAGAGTTCGAGCCTTGTTGCGCGAAAACTGGGCGACTCCGCCATGCTGATTGTTGCCGCCCCAGCCTATCTCGACCAATTGGGCGAACCGAAAACAATCGAAGACCTTGAAGGCCACAACAGGCTCGGCTTTGGCTATGTCCGCTCTGGGGATGGCTGGCCTCTCATGCGGAATGGGGAGACCGTCGTCGTACCTACCGTTGGACGTATTCAAGCCAGCGACGGCGAAGCTCTGCGGCGACTGGCGCTGAGCGGCGTGGGCCTTGTCCGCGCGCCGAACTTCACCGTACGGGAGGACATTGCAAGTGGACGTCTCGTACCGGTTTTGGAGGAATTTAATCCCGGGGATCGGGAATCCTTCCACGCCATACATATCGGTCAGGGCGGCCCACTGCCCTCCCGCGTGAGGGCACTTCTCGACTTTCTGGCCCTCCGAAGAAGAGTTTCGTAGCATCAACGCGCCTGAACACCTTATTTAGTGATGCTGGACCAATATGTCTTGTTACAGCTTCTCAGCAGTCATCATTCGAGCGAGAAAACCGCGGATGATCGGCAGCGCTTCGTCAAAATAGGTTTCCAACAACCAGTGGCCTGCTTGTTCCAGAAAATTAACCTCAGTGTCCGGCAGATCGCTTCGATAGGCGCGCGCAGAGTCTGCAGGCATATAGCCATCCTGCGGCCCCCACAGGATCAGGGTCGACGGCTGATCTGCACCAAACACCGCCCCCTCCCATGCAGCAACAGTGAACTTTCCTCAATTCACGCTTCACGTTGATGCATTTCATCTTCCATACTAGTCTACCATCTGCTAGTGAGAGGATAATCTATGGAGGCAAAACGTGCGACAGACTTGGAGATGGTTCGGTCCAAAGGATCTGACGTCAATTGACGATATGCGGCAGGCCGGCGTGGAGGGTGTCGTTTCAGCCCTGCACCACATGCCAACCGGCGAGGTATGGACTGCGGACGAAATTGCGCTGCGGCAGGCTCAGATCGGGCGCATGAATGACGGCGCACCCTCCCGCCTCGCTTGGGAAGTGGTGGAAAGCCTGCCCGTATCTGAAGATATCAAACGGCAGACTGGTGACTGGAAGACCCATATCGCCAACTGGAAAACCAGCATGACCAATCTCAGCCGCGCTGGCATAGAGGTCATCTGCTATAATTTCATGCCAGTGCTGGACTGGACGCGCACAGATCTCGCCTTCCGTCTGGACAGCGGCGCGACATGCATGCGCTTCGATCTCATCGATTTTGCCGCTTTCGACATTTACATATTGCAACGCAAAGGCGCAGCGGAAAGCTTCCCTGCCGATGTGGCGCTTGCCGCAAAAGAGCGCTTTACAACGATGAGCGATGCGCGGCGCGAGGAACTCGCCGCCAATACCGTTTACGGTCTGCCGGGTGCAGCCGAAAACTTTACCCTTGCCGATGTGCGCGACCAACTGGCAAAATATGACAATATCAGCGCGGACAGGCTGCGTCGTCATCTTATTGATTTTCTATCGGAAGTGTCTCCGCTTGCCGAGGAACTCGGTATGCGTCTGTGCTGCCACCCGGATGACCCCCCTTTCCCACTGTTGGGCCTGCCCCGCATCATGTCCACCGAGGACGACTACCGTCAGATCATCGAGGCAGTCGATGTTCCAGCCAACGGCATCACGCTTTGCACCGGCTCGCTTGGCACGCGGCGCGATAACGACCTGCCCGGAATGATGCAGCGTCTGGGCGACCGCGTCCATTTCCTGCATCTGCGCAATGTCACGATTGAAGATGCGGGCCAGTATGGCTCTTTCCACGAGGCAGGGCATCTTGAAGGCGGCACGGATATGGTCGCGATGGTCGCTGCCATTCTGGCCGAAGAACGCCGCCGCAAGGCAACAGGTCGTAAAGACTGGCAAATTCCGTTCCGCCCCGACCATGGGCAGGATATTCTGGATGATCTTGGACGACGCGGACAACCGGGTTATCCGTCCATCGGTCGCCTGAAAGGTCTGGCGGAACTGCGGGGAATCATGACCGCGCTGGAGCATCCGTTGACGACAGGAAACGCGTGATGAGACTGTCGGCCAAAAGCAGCCCAACGGATGGAGCCACATGGCCCGCTTATGATCCACAGGCTCTTGATGCAGGTATCCTGCATCTGGGTCTGGGCGCTTTTGCCCGTGCTCATCTGGCCGCCTATACCGACGCAGCCCTGACGCAAACACCGTCTGACTGGCGGATCGTCGGCGTCTCGCTGCGTGGAACCGACGTGGCCGAAGCGCTTAATCCGCAGGACGGCTATTACACACTGATCGTGCGTGGTGAGGAAAGCCGCGCCCACGTCATCGGCTCAGTAAGACAGGTGCTTGCCGGGCCGACGGCTGGCGCTGAAGCGCTGTCTTTTATGACAGAACCCAACTGCCGCATTGTCAGCATCACCGTGACGGAAAAAGGCTATGGCCTTTTGCGCAGCGGTGGTTGCGATCCCGTACATCCCGCGGTCATGGCCGATTTGCAAACGCCGTACCAGCCCCGGGGCGTTCTCGGCCTCATCGCATTGGGTCTCAAACGACGCTTCGAATTGGGCTTACCGGCATTTACCGTCTTAAGCTGCGATAACCTGCCGGATAATGGCGCTTTGTTACGCGCTGCGGTCATCGATTTTGCGACGCGCGCGCATGGCCCTGAACTGTCGAAACGCATCGCGCAGGAGGTCGCTTTCCCGGCAACCATGGTGGACCGGATCACACCGCAACCAACTGACCGGACCCGCGCCGACGCCGCGCGGGCCATTGGGTGCGAAGACGAAGCTGCAATCGAGACAGAACCGTTTTCGCAATGGGTGATCGAGGATCACTTTCCTGCCGGGCGTCCGGCATGGGAGGCGGTGGGTGCCACCTTTACGCAAGACGTCCGCCCCTTTGAAAAAATGAAACTGCGCATGCTCAATGGAAGTCATTCAATGCTGGCCTATGCCGGGTTTCTCTCGAGCAAGACCTATATACGCGATGTAATGGCGGACGCGGCGCTCAACAGGCTGGTGCGGCGCCATTTGCATGCGGCAGCACAGACCTTGACCGCGATGGATACCGATCTGGACGCTTATGTGCAGGCTCTGGCTAACCGGTTTGCCAATCCGGCCATCGCGCACGAAACACGCCAGATTGCCATGGACGGCACCGAAAAAATGCCGCAGCGCATCTTTGCGCCAGCCGTCGAATTGCTGGAACAAGGCGGTGACACTACAGCCTTCGCGTTCGCCACAGCGGTGTGGATGCGTTACGGTCTGGGCCTGCATGAGAATGGCCAGCCATATCCGCTGAATGATCCTCGTGGTGACGAAATCACCGCAGCACTGGCCAGTACAAAGTCCGCATCGGATATATTTGCCGCTTTTGCCGCGTTGCCGGGTCTGCTGCCGCCCAAGCTGAAAGAAGGGCCATTTGCCGAACAGGTGGTTTCACGTCTCAATCGAATGCTTGCCGATAGCATAGTCGCAGCCATACATCATGAAGCGGAGACCTGTTGATCGAGCCGTTCAAAGATCATTGACGATGAGATCGGAATAACGCTGGGCCAGATGTTCGGTGACTTTCAAAACTTCCGAAAGGTGAACATGCACGGCGGCTTCCGCCGCAATCGGATCGCGACGCTTAACCGCTGATAGCATGGCCTTGTGCTGCTCGATGAGCAATTCGACGGGGGTAACATTGGGCAGGCTCAGAAAGCGCAACCGATCAAACTGGGCTTTTTCCCGTTCCAACAGGCTCCATATGTCGCCCATCCGGATTCCATTGGCGACAGTGCGATGAAAGGCATCGTCGGCGATGGTGAAATTCTCAGGAGAGTCCTTTGAGCCTTCCTGCATCGCGATAATGGCGTCGAGTTCAGCCGTTATAGATGCAGCAAGCCCTTCTTCGGCGGCACGTTTGAAAACCGCAACTTCCACCGCATTGCGCACGAAACGCGCGCGCTGTACTGCGGCCAGTGAAATCGGCATGATGAAGGTGCCGCGCTGCGGCCAGACCTCGACAAGCCCCTGATCGACCAGCCGCAACAGGGCCTCACGCACCGGCGTGCGGCTCGTACCGAAATGTCGGGCGAGTTCGTTTTCCGAAACCCGTTTGCCCGGCATGAGACGCAGGGTGATGATATCGTTACGAATGGCGTCGAGAATGCTCCCTACTGTGGGGGGAGCGCCCGCGCCAGGCACCGGCTTTTCGGGATTATGGGTCGATCCGGGAAGCACTGCCATGCGTCAGCCGTCCCAGCCGAGATGGCTCAGGAAATCCTTCGTGCGCGCAGTTTTCGGATTTTCGAAAATCTGCTCCGGCGGCCCTTGTTCGATGATCTGCCCATCGGCAAAGACCACGACCTGATCGGCAACGCGCCGGGCGAAGGTCATTTCATGGGTCACGACAATCATGGTCATTCCGTCATCCGCCAGCCGTTTCATGACATTGAGCACCTCGCCGATGGTTTCGGGATCGAGCGCCGATGTCGGTTCGTCAAAGAGCATGACTTCCGGTTCCATTGCAAGGGCTCTGGCGATGGCGACCCGCTGCTGCTGCCCACCGGACAGGTTGGACGGGAAATTTTCCGCCTTGTCCGAAAGCCCCACCTTGGCAAGCAAAGCCAGAGCGCGTTCCTTTGCCTGCCTTTCCGAAAGGCCCAGAACGGTGGTCGGCCCCATCATGATGTTGCCGAGCGCATTCTTATGCGGAAACAGCTCGAAATTCTGGAACACCATGCCCATGCGCTGGCGCATGGCACGAACCTGTTTGGGGTCCTGCGTTAGCACGGTGCCATCGATCCTGATCTCGCCGCTATTGATTGCTTCCAGACCATTGGTGCAGCGAAGCAGTGTGGATTTACCGGAGCCGGACGGGCCGATGAGACACACGACCTGTCCGCGATGCACTTTCAGGCTGACATTCTTGAGAGCTTCAAATGTGCCATAGGATTTGCAGACATTGCGATATTCAATGACGACATCGCCGGTCTTTACGGGTGCTGTGTTGGAAGATGTCATTCGGTAACCCCGTATTTGCGGTGAATCCAGTCAACAATTTTGGCCTGCGGATAGCCCAGCAGCCAGTAAATCGCGGCCATTGCGGTCAGAAGTTCGATTACGCGGAAAGTCTGCGAGCGGATTTGCAGCGCCGTATGCGCCAGATCACCAACCGCAATCACCGACACCAGCGAGGTGTCCTTGAACAGCGTGACCCATGTGGTTGCCAGCACCGGTAAAACACGGCGCGAAGCCTGCGGCAGCACGATCTTGCGGAAAGCCGTCCATTCGCTCATTCCGAGCGCCAGCCCTGCCTCGGTCTGCCCCTTGCGGATTGAACGGATGCCAGAGCGGAACGTTTCCGAATTATAGGCGGCATTGTTGGCCACCAGCGCGAGAAGCCCAGTCAGAAATGGCGAAAGTGCAAGACCGCTCATCATCGGCAGCACATAGAACGCCCAATAGACGACCAGTATGATCGGCAAATTGCGCAACAGTTCCACATAACAGGTCGCAATTAGCGCGACGATTTTGAAGCGCGATTCCCGCATGACCGCGATCAGGATACCCAGCGGCGTGGCAAACAGCATTGTCAGCACGGTCAGCGCGATGGTGATCAAGGCGCCATGCCCCAATGCGGGCAGGCTTTTCCAGATGATAGACCAGTCGAAACTCATGAGCGCCCCAGGAAGGAAATGCGGCGATAGAGCATGTCGACGCCTCGGGTGAGCGGGAAGATGATGATGAAGTAGAGGATCATGACGGTGGTGTAGGCCTCGACAGGCGCATATTTCTGCCCGGCGATAGCTTCGGCGCGGCGCATGAGTTCTGGTACGGCGATCACGGTGGCAATAGCCGTGTCCTTGACCGCGAGCGACAGCAGCGAGCCGAAGGATGGCAGCATGCGCACGAAAGCCTGCGGCAGCACGATCTTGCGCAGAACCTGCGCCTGCGACATGCCAAGCGCCAGACCGGCGCGAACCTGACCGGGGCGCACGGACTGAATGCCAGCGCGCATCACTTCGGCAACATAGGCGGCGAGATGCAGCGACAGCGAGAACAGCGCCGACCAGAATGGCGGCAGATTGATCCCCGTTGCGATTGGCAGCGCAAAATAAACCCAGACAAGAACCACCAGAACCGGAATGGCGCGCATGGTATCGATATAGAAGATCGTGATGCGGCTCAGCCAGTTGGGACCATAAAGGCGGGCGACGGTGAGCAGCAGCCCCAGAAAAAAGCTCAACGCGCTCACACTGGCGGCCAGCAGAAGCGTCACCACCAAGCCGCTGAGCAGGAACTGCCAGCTATCAAAAATAGCGCTGAAATTGAATTCCATGTGTCAATATCCAGAGATCCGGGACCCTGAAAGTTCTGCCTGAACAGAACATGATCTGCGCGCGCCGGATTCAGCGCGCGCAAAGTCCATATGGCTTACATTTTGGAGACTTCGGCTTCTTCTTCCTTGAGAAGTTCTGGAAGCATTGGCTCAGCCACGGCTTTCAGCCATGCGAGATATTCAGGCTGGTTCTTATCGATAGCCAGACCGATCTCGTTGACGGCCTCAGTGCTGTCCTGACAGTTATTTTCACGCGGCAACGCTTCTAGGCCCTTGACATTGCGGCTGAGGGCCACGAAGGGAATGCGATTGATCGGTGCCACGTCCGCGCGACCCGCCATGATTTCTTCCATCGGCGCCGCTGTTCCAGCGCTCGTCACACCGCGAAGCGTGGCCTTGGGGAAACGTTCCTTGACCCAATTTTCCTCGCCGCCACCCGTGAAATAAGCAATGGTCACTTCCGGTTTGTCGAAATCGTCAACCGACTTGGCACCCGAAACCTTTGGGTTGTTAGCCTTGCCGAACACGCACAAAGCCGTGCGCGAATAGGTGACAAAATCAACAACTTCCTGCCGCTGCTTGGTCATGGAGAGTGGCGAAATCGTCATGTCCACCTGATTGGCGGCCAGAACCGGCACTTTGGTTTCGTGGGAAACGAGAACCGGAACCAGTTTAACGCCAAGCTTCTCGGCATAGGTCTGCGCAAGCGTCCAGGCCGGTCCGCGCCATGGCTGGCCGGAACCGGTGGTATCTTCCACAAGCCATGGCGGATTGGCCAGAACACCGGCACGCAATTCACCCGACTTCTTGATGGCGTCGATACGCGCACTCTTACCGGGTGCTGGAACTTCCTGCGCCTGCGCCATGCCAGCCAGAGGCACCATATTCATAGCTGTGGCGGCCACCACTGCCCATAGCAACTTTTTCATTGAAATCACTCCTCCCATACAACGGCCAGCACTCCCTCCGGCCTGATATATTCTAGTATACAAGTTGCGATACACTTGCAAGGACTACGTGAAAATATCTCTGAGCCCCGTTGAGGGTTCGCCGCAATTCTTTGATTAGATGCCGGGAAGTCCGGTTATTGGCAGTCCGGCAGTAAGTTCCGCAGAACTCAATTGACAATGACCACGATAAGAAACGGAGCAGGCGTTTGTGGCGTGTTTTAGCCGTCGCATTTCGACACCAAACGCATGGAGCGCCTCTAACCGCGTTCCATGCGTCGGGGTGAGTTATCAACTCCAGGCGTGAAGCGGCGGCTTTTCGTCGTTCAGGAAATAATTGCCGAGTATCGCATATTTCCATCGCACCGGATCATGCAGCGTATGCGTCCGGGCATTGCGCCAATGGCGGTCGAGCTGATGTTCGGCGAGCGTCGAGCGCGTACCCGCAAGTTCGAACAGTTTGTTGGTCGCAGCGATCGCGATTTCCGTCGACAATATTTTCGCCTCAGCCGTCACAATCTGCGCTTCTGCGACGGTCTCTGCGTTGGGGTTCTCAATGGCGCGATCGATGGCATAACCCGCCTTTTCGAGCAGCGCCTGAGCCGCATGAAGGCGAAGCGTGAGATCGCCGATAGCGTGGATCGTATAAGGATCGTCCGAAGCGCGTTCGAGACCGCTATCCACCCATGCACGGCTTTTGGTTCGCACGAAAGAGATCGTTTCGGCGATAGCCGCACTGGCGATACCCGTATCCACGGCGACCTGAATGATCTGGAAAATGGCCCCATCGGCAGTCGGCACTTCATAACCCTTATAACCCGGCACCAGATGGGTTTTCGGGACCTTCACATCATTGAGGATGACGGTTCCCGACAGGGTTGTGCGCTGGCCGAAGGATGACCAATCGTCGATGACTGTAAGACCTGGAGCGTCCCGCTCGGCAATTGCATACCAGGCTCGCCCTTGTTCATCGAGCGCGACGATCGGCACCAGATGCGCCAGCAAAGCACCAGACGAATAGAACTTCTGGCCGTTGACCACAACATGATCCCCGGCATCGACGAATTTCGTTTCAAAATCGGCGGCACGCTTGGACCCGAACTCGGAAAACGCGTTGCCGAAGCGGGTGCCGCGCAGTGCTTCGCCGAAGAGCAATTTCTGCTGCGCCTCGTCAGAAACCGTACGCACGGCTGCGAGAACACCAAGATGGTTTTGCGCAATCTGCCCGATGGAGGAATCGGCAGCGGAGACAATTTCGATCACCTTGGCGAGCGTCGCGTAAGAGACTTCCGGACCGCCAAATTTCTTCGGCACGTTAATCGACCACAGACCGCTTTGCGAAAAGGAATCCAGTTCCTTGACCGGCCATATGCGGTCGCGGTCGCGGATGGCTGCACCCGGAGCGATTTCTGCCGCCAGTTTCTTCGCAACCTCAATTGCCTCCGCATCGCTTTTAATGACATAGGCGGGTTTGCCCGGTCGTGGCACAGCGGGCACGCCCTGGCTCACGTCCTTCGTATTCACATTGGAAATGGTCATCGCATGTCTCCTCGTTTTCGTTGAATTTCAATGGGCGAGCGCCACAGAACCCGAGACCGGTTTCTGTCCGAGATAAAAAGCCTTCACGTCGTCACGCGCTTTGAGATCGGCGGCACTGCCGGAGAGCACGCTGACACCGTTTTCAAGAATGACGGCCCTGTCGGCGTAGGTAAGCGCCACCGCCGAATTCTGTTCCGCGACAAGAATGGAAAGTCCGTCTTCGCGGTTGAGCTTGCGCAATGTGCGGAAAATATCCTGTACGACAAGCGGCGCCAGCCCCATCGACGGTTCGTCGAGCACCAGCAATCGGGGGCGTGACATCAAGGCGCGTCCGATGGCGGTCATCTGCTGTTCCCCGCCGGAAGTGAGACCGGAAAGCGCCCGGCGCTTATCACGCAGCCGTGGAAAATAGGTGTAGACTCTCTCAAGGTCCGTCGCGATTTCAGACCGCGAACCGCCGCGCCCGAGCCCGCCCGTGACGAGGTTGTCCTCGACGCTCAAGCTTTTGAAGCAATGGCGCCCTTCGAGCACCTGCACCAGACCGAGCCGTACGAGACCTGCCGGCGTTTCGCGGGTGACGTCCCGCCCCTCGAAGAAAATGCGCCCCGCGTTAACCTGCCCTCGTTCCGCCGGAAGTAGGTTAGAGATGGCTTTCAATGTGGTCGTCTTGCCCGCGCCGTTGGCGCCGAGAATGGCGAGGATTTCCCCCCGACCTATCGAAAGATCGACCCCATGCAGCGCCGTGATAGAATGATTATAGGTCGCGTGGAGGCCCTCAACGGACACAAGCCCGTTTTCTCCCGAGTTTGCTTTGAGCCTGTGGGTTTCCAATGTCATGCCAAACTCCTCTGGCGGGCCAACCCCGCATAGCCGTAACTGGGCGGGCGACATCGTTGCCGCCCGCTCCACCCATGGCTTCAGTTGGTCGCAACATCCGCATCGGCAGCGGTGCGAAGCTTGATACCTTTTTCTTTCGCATAGGCTTCCGAAGACTTTTCGATGATCGGGCGTAGCAAGGCCCAGTCAGGCGCGATCCAATCAGAAACGACTTTCCACTTCTTGCCGTCCCACTGCTGGAAGGTCACGTAGCCGTTGCCCTCGTGGTTATCCCAAGTGACATTGATGGAGTGGAACAGGTCTTTAGCACCCAAAGCTTCGACGCGCGCTGGATCGAGTTGCAGATGTTCGAAACCCCAGCGTACTTCATCGCCGGTCAACGTTCTCTTTCCGAATTTCTCCTGCGCAATGCGTATAGCTTCGACGTTCAGGATGCCATTGACAATGCCGAGATTGTGGTAGACGGAACCGATACGGTTTTTGTCTTCCAGATTGCCCTTACCCGCATCATAGACGGTCTTGACGATTTCCTTGACCACTGGGTAGTCCGCGCCCGATGCCTGTGTGGTGATGGCGGTATAACCCTTGGCCGCATCGCCTGCAGGAATGACGTCCTCTTCCGAGTTTGACCACACATTGCCGATGATGCGATCGACCGGAAAACCTGTTTTCGCTGCTGTTTTCAGAGCCACGGGATTCATCACACCCCAGCCGCGCAGCACGACATAATCCGGCTTGGCGCGGCGGATCGTAAGCCATTGTGATTGCTGCTCGTTACCCGGATGAGGAACCTCGATCTGCTGCAACTCGAAACCATATTTCTCCGCAAGCAGTTCATAAATCGGGATGGTTTCCTTGCCATAAGGCGAGCCGTGGTAGAGTACCACAATCTTTTTACCTTTGAGACTATCAAGACCACCTTCCTTGGAGGCGATGTAGTTCACGATACCGGACGTTTCAGAATAGGGATTGAGCAATAGTGGAAAGACATAAGGGAACACACGTCCATCGGTGGAATCCGTGCGCCCGTGATTAATGGTGATCAACGGTACCTTGTCCTGCGTGATACGGTCGATCATCGCATAGGCGATACCCACGGAAAGCGGGTTCCACGCGGCAATGCCGGGATTGCTTTTCAGACGCTCATAGGCTTCCACACCACGTTCAACCTCATATTGCGTTTCGGCTTCCGACCACGTCAGCTTGACCCCATTGACTCCACCATCGCGGGTGTTGATCAGATTGAGGTAATCGATGAACCCACCAAAGAAGCCAGTACCACCGGCAGCGTAAGGGCCGACGCGATAGCTCTGAAGCGGGAAATACTGCTCGTCTGCCTGCGCCGGAAGCGCAAAAGTAGCAAGGCCTATACCAGCGGCGAGAGCCGCGATTTTGATTTTCGTGTATAGGGTCATTTCTGGACGCACTCCATCTATCGGGTGAGATAATCACCACCCGGTTTCGTTCAGGATTTATGGACTTTGTTGGAAGCCTTCTGAGGCGCTTCCGGATATCACGACCGTCGGATAACTGCCGTAAAGTTCGCTTTCAGTCGGTCCCAGAGCGACACAAGCCCGTCGGGCTCAAGGACCAGAAACAGGATGATGAAGACGCCGACGACAATGCGCTGCGTCATATCCAGCACGCCGGAATCGAACACGTCGCCGAGCAACAGTCCCCCAACCCTCGACAAGATCAGCGGGAAAATAACGATCAGTGCTGCGCCAAAAAAGGCGCCACGTATCGATGCGAGGCCACCAATGATGATGATGAACAATATCTGGAACGAGCGGTCGAGATTGAAACCCGCCGGTTCCACCGTGCGCAGATAGGCAAAGGCCCATAGCACACCCGCCACCCCGATGATGAAAGAGGAAGCCGCAAAGGCAAGCAGCTTGGTCCGCAACACCGGCACACCGATGATCCGCGCTGCCGTTTCATTGTCGCGCACGGCAATGAAATTCCGTCCGGTCTGCGACGACACCAGGCGATAGGCGAGGAACGTGACCGCCACCACAATTGTCAGTGCGAATAGATAGCGTCCGACTGCTCCCTCAAAGGCAATACCGCCGATGGACAACGCCGGAGCATCGATGACGCCGGAGGCGGAATTGTTGGAAAACCATCCGAACTTGGTCAGCGCCCATTGTACGAAGAACTGGGCTGCGAGTGTAGAAACGGCAAGGTAGAAACCGCGCAAGCGCAGGCTCGGCAAACCGAAGACAACACCAACTGCCGCCGCCGCCAGTCCGGCAAAAACGATAGAGACCAGCAGCGGCAATCCATCCATGCGCAGATTGAAATTATAGGCCGCGAAAGCGCCCACTGCCATGAATGCTGCCGAGCCAAGTGAAACTTGGCCCGCATAGCCGGTCAGAAGGTTGAGCCCAACACCGACGAGGCTCAAGGCCAGAAACGGCAGGAGAATGGCCTCAAAAAGATAGCTCGTGCCGATAAACGGTATGATGAGATAGGCAACCACCAGCACCGCAAGCGGAGCGGCGTAACGCGGCGATGCAACAGGACTGGAGGAACTGGCTGCTATGACGGACATGGTCAGACCCTTTCCACAAGCTTCTGGCCGAACATGCCTGACGGGCGAATGAGCAGGAAAGCGAGTGCCACCACATAGGCAAACCAGCTCTCAATGCCTCCACCGAGATATTCTCCGATATAAACCTCCGCTAACTTCTCCGATGCGCCCACCAGTAATCCGCCGACAATCGCACCAAGAATGGAATCGAAGCCACCGAGTACCAGAACCGGTAAAGCCTTCAGCACGACCAGCGACAGCGAGAATTGCACGCCAAGGCGCGCGCCCCACAACAGGCCTGCGACCAGCGCGACTAGACCGGCAGCGGCCCATACGCTGGCCCATATCCACGGCAGTTTGAGCCCAATGGCCAAGGCTGCGAACTGGTCGTCAGCAACAGCACGGAAGCCGAGGCCGATCCGCGTATAGCGAAAGAATGCTGATAGTAGCGCCACCATGCCAGCCGCGACCACGGCGGCAAAAATATCAAACTGGCTGATGAAAATGCCTCCAACATTGAAGGGCACATCTTCGATCCCGAGGTCAAGAGCGTGAACCTGCGTGCCCCATAGGAGCTGAGCTGCGCCCTCAATGATATAGGACAGGCCGAGCGTCGCCATGAAAAGCGTGATAGGCGGCTTGTTGGTAAGAGGCCGCAGTACGCTGCGTTCAATGGCGATACCGATGATCACCATGGCGGCAAACGTAACGACAAAGGCTCCCCAGAACGGCACGCCCCGCTCCGTGAGGCTGACGAAAGTCAGCGCCGCGAAAAGCAGCAGCGCCCCTTGCGAGAAATTCAGCACACCGGACGTTTTATAAATCAGCACAAACCCGATGGCGACAAGGGAATACATGACTCCGGACAACAGCCCGCCAATCAGCACTTCCGTGAAGAACATCCAATCAAAATCAGCCATCAGATGCCCTCCCCATCTTCATTTTCCGGCGCCACACCAAGATATGCATCAATGACATGCTGATCGGATGCGATCTCCTGCGGCGTTCCATCTGCAATCTTGCGCCCGTAATCGAGTACTGCAATGCGGTCTGAGAGGCCCATCACAACGCCGATGTCATGCTCGATCAGCACGACGGTAATGTCATATTCGTCCCTCGCCAGGCGGATATAATCGGCAAGCTCGTTCTTTTCGGTGGCGGTCATACCGGCCATCGGCTCATCAAGAAGCAGGATACGCGGCGCGGCGGTCAAAGCACGGGCAAGTTCAGCCCGCTTTTGCAGACCATAGGGCAAAGTGCCTGCCAGCCGGTCGGCATAGGACGACAGATGCAAAAAATCGATGACGCGACTTGCCCGTTCGTAGGCATCCGCCTGCGCGCGGCGAGCCTGTGGCAACCCCACGATCTGGCTCAGAAAATTCGAACGATTGGCAAAGGCGCGTCCCGACGCGACATTGTCGAGAACACTCAGGCCCTTGAACAAAGCGAGGTTTTGAAAGGTACGCGCAACGCCGAGATGCGCCAGCTTCTGGATCGGCACCGGATCATAGCTCTTACCACCAATGGCGATCTGCCCACGACTGGGCCGGTAGACGCCTGAAATGACATTGATGAGTGAACTTTTTCCGGCACCGTTCGGTCCGATGATCGCACGAATTTCTCCCTGTCGGACCTTGAGGTCAACATCCTGCAAGGCAACAACGCCCCCGAACGACAGGCCGATGCCGCGCAGCTCCAGTGCAAGATCGCGTCGCAGCGATGTGGGGGCAGCTTCAGCCGCCGCCCGCGTTTCTGCGCTCGCTTCCGCATCAGTATCTGCAATCTGGAAATACAATGCCGACATTGTTCGTTCCGTGTTTTACTCGAATTCAATCAGGGCATTCCGGCGTGCAAACGGATGTAACCGTCCGTTCGCGAACACGATTGCGTCCGCGTTAAGCTGGAGCGACGGCGATAACCGTCGCTTCCATCATTCGGTTTGGTCTATTCGGCGGCGAGGGCCGCGTTGTCTTCCGCTTCTTCCAGCGCGCGCACCAGCGGAATGACATGCTTGCCGAAATATTCGACTTCTTCCTGGAAATGCAGGAAACCGAGCAGGATAAGATCGGCACCGGCGCGTTTCAGCTTGACCACGCGTTCAGCCACCTGCTGCGGCGTGCCGATCAGGTTGGAGCGGAAACCGTCATTATACTGGACAAGATCATCAAAGCTGGACTTTGCCCAATTGCCTTCGCCTTCGGGCGAAGACTTGCCAGCATTCTTGACCTCGTGACCGAAAGCATTGACCGCTTCGGGATTGGCCTTTTCAATGATCTCGGCGAGAACGGCCTTTGCCTCTTCTTCCGTGTCACGAACGATGGCAAAGGCATTGACGCCGACGCGAACCGAATGGTTGTTTTCCGCCGCCTTGGTTTGAATGTCATCGACCTGCTTGGCGATTTCCTCCGGCGTATTGCCATTGGTAAAATACCAGTCGGAAACCCGTGATGCCATATCGCGCGCAGCACGCGACGAGCCGCCCTGAAAGATCTCAGGTTGTGGATCAATGGGCTTTGGCTTCAGCGAATAGTTGTTGAAGCGATAGAAATCACCATGGAATGAATAGCTGTCTTCGGTCCAGATGCCGCGCAGCGCTCGAATGAATTCCTCCGAGCGGCGGTAACGCTCATCGTGGTCATACCATGGCTCGCCAATGGCGTGGAACTCGCCACGGAACCAACCGCTGACGACATTCACCGCAACGCGACCATTGGTGAGGTGGTTGATCGTCGCGATCTGCTTGGCAGCAAGCGCCGGATTCCATGGTCCGGGCAGAATGGCTGCAATCACCTTCAGCGTTTTGGTGGATTCAAGAAGTGCGTGGCTGAATGATACGGATTCATGCTGGAATTCCGCACCATAGCCCGCCGTGAAGCGAATCTGGCTCAACGCATATTCGAAGCCATTTGCTTCGGCGATCTGCGCCAGCTTGCGGTTATAATCAATCGTCCAGCTGGTGCGCTGTTCAATATTCGAAATGACAAGGCCGCCAGAGACATTCGGCACCCAATAGGCAAATTTCACGGGATTTCTGCTGCGTTCTGTCATGGTTTAACTCCTTAGGTGATCATCAATTCGCAATGGCTTCGCCCGGCACGACGCGAAGCGTCCGGTCGCCCGTTTCCGACGACGCAACGGTGCGGGGTATGGCAGGTGAAAGATCGAATAGTTCCGAAACAGCCCGCTCAATGCGCGCTTCAACGGCTGGATTGGAAAGAATATATTCAGTGAAATCCGCTTCGACGGCATAGACCGTTGTTGGAATGGTGACGGCACCGAAAAACCCAAACAACGGGCGAAACTGATGTTCCAACATCAGCCCGTGCAGCGGTGAGCCGCCCGTCGCGGCAAGAACAACGCGCCGTCCCTGCAAGGCACGAAAATCAACAACATCAAAGAGATGCTTCAGCGCACCGGTATAGGATGCGCGATAGACGGGCGAGCCGACCACAAGCACATCCGCAGCCTCGACAGCGTCGATGATAGCACGGCCAGCAGCATCCAGCTGATCGGCGCGCAATGCACGGAACAGAACCGGCGCGGCGTCGACCAGATCAATTCTGTCTATCTCGACACTCGCGCCGCGGGCGATGCCCGCGAGAATATCGTCAACCAGTCGTGCCGTCCGCGACGGTCGCTTGACGCTGCCATAGATGCCTAAAACCTTCATACAAACACTCCTTGGAGAGCCTATTGTCTATGGATTTAGTAAATTATCAAAGGCAGCTATTCCAAAGTCACGGGCTTCCGTGGAATGGAATCACTCTATATGTGAGAAGATGAACAACGGAAATGGCCCGCGGCCAACCTCATCTATACTGATGCGTTCATAATGTTTCGGGCTCTGCGGCTCTGAATGCCACCGCAAATACGCGGTGGCGCACGAACGTCTTCCGCAACAGACCTCGCAACCGGATTAGCTTTCACACGCGTTTTATAACGGCTGAGACCAGAGCAAGTAAAAAATCAACGCCAGCATATGATAGGTGACCACGGAGCCGCCTAGGCTCCGGCGGTCTATCGTGGCGAGCCAATCGCCTTTATTAGATCAGCATTGAAGCGTTCTGGATCCTGCATCTGTGGGGTATGCCCATAATCAGGATAGGTGATCAGTTGCGAATTGGGTATGCGCGCCTGAGCCTCCTCTGCCAATACCGGATAATTGCCAAGCGTTGCCGCAAGTTCAGGATCCGCACGGTTTTTGCCCATAGCCGTATTATCCTTCAGGCCAATCATCAGAACGGTCGGTACGCGCAGTTTTTCAAATTCATGGACAACAGGCTGGTTGAACACCATGTCAGCAGTCAAAGCCTGATGCCAGGCTACGATATTTCCGCCCGGCCCTTCATACATGGACGCCAGCATATCGACCGGACTGTCGAACTCCGGCTTCCACGTGCCAGCATAATAAGTCGATTGCTGATAGGCCTTGATGCTTGCCCGCGTCACCTTCAGTTCAGTGGCGTATAGTTGATCGATGGTCGCATTCGGAACGCCCTTGGCACGCCAATCTTCCATCCCCAACGGATTAACCACCACCAGCTTCTGGAGTTCATCCGGATATTGCAGCGCGTAGCGTATGGCCAGCATACCGCCCATCGAATGCCCGACCAGAACTGGCTTTTCGATGTTAAGTGCAGTCAGAAGCTGGTGCGTGTTGTCAGCAAGCGCATGCAGACCATATTGATAACGCGCTGGCTTCGTTGATTTACAGAACCCGATCTGGTCGGGAGCAATCACTCTGTACCCCTCACCGGTCAGGGCTTTGATGGTTGTTTCCCATGTGCCGCCGCAGAAGTTCTTGCCATGCAGAAGAACGGCCGTCTGGCCGTTGGCATTTTCCGGGCGGGCGTCGATATAGGCCATCGTCATGGCCTCGTTCTGACTGAGAATGGTTTGGTGCTGGACCGGCCAACCATAATCGAAATCACCAAGCAAAGGGTCCGCCATGGCAGGTGTTGCAATTCCCAATGCGATTGCCATCATCATCGGGATTGTGGGTGATACAGTCATTTGGGTCTCCAATTGCTCGTTTCAATAGCCAAAGTCACGATATTCGCCATTTGCAATACCAACATGGTTTCGTGACCGCTGCATGGGCTGCCGCAATCACGAAACCGTTGGTGAGGATTACCTTGGCTTACTGGTCGATAAAGTCGGCAAGCAGCGCGTTGACTTCAGTTGCCGATTCTTCAAGCAGCCAATGGCCGGTGTCTGGGAGAATGGTCGAACCAAGCTTGCTGGGGTCCTTTACGAAGCGGGCTGCCAGTTGCTTCGGCAGAACGTCGTTTACGCCCTTGGCACCGCTGATCGAATAGACCGGGATGGTCAGTTGTTTGCCGGCGGCAAGCAGCGCTTCGTTCTGGCGGGCGCTGTCCGAATGTGACTGATAATAGCCAAAGGCGGCGCGCAGATTGGCGCGGGTCGAATAGGGTTCGATCAGCTCATCCAGCAGTTCCGGTGTGAAGACGTCCCTCTTGCCCGCATATTCCTTGATGAAGTAGCTCATGAACAGCACCGGATCTGTGGAGACCATTTTCTCGGCAATATCGCCGAACGAGAAATAGCCGAAATGCCAGCCGAGGCCCGGACCATTTGGCGTCAAACCTGGATAGGTCCACATCGCCTTGTCGGGGATCGGCGAATCCATGAACACGACCTTCTTGATGATATCCTGATTGTTAGCGACCATCGGATAGGATGCCGAGTTGCACAGGTCGTGGCAGACATAGGTGAAAGGTTGATTGTCGGTCAGGCTTTTGATCGCGCCCAGAAGATAGGCGCTCATCTGCTCTGCGTCATATCGCTTGGCCGATGGCTCCGACTGTCCTAAACCCGGCAGGTCGATTGCGATGACCTGATGGTTGGCAGAGAATTTCTCCAGAGCCGGTTGCCACATTTTCCAGGTAGAGCCGAAGCCGTGCACGAAGATGATTGGATCGCCCTTGCCTTCGCCGCCGCGCACATAGTGGAGGCGGATACCGTCGGTTTCCACCATGCCGCTTTCGAACCCCTCAGGAACGGCATATTGACCGCGCTTTTCGGCTTTGACTTTTGGCCAGGTTCGCCTTGGAAACTTCCGGCGGCGTGTTGATGGAAGGCAATACGTTTTCTTGCGCCAGAACTGGCGATGAAAATAGCATCGTGGCGCTCAGCAAAGCACCAGCAGACAGGATTTTTGAAAACACGGTTTCGTCCTTTCTTGAAAAAGCCCGACACGAATGATCTCGGGCAGGATGACCCGGTGCGCCTACAGTTGCTTCATGAGTGCGACGCCGAAGCCAAAGGGAGGGAACCTGACGATCAGGCGACCAGCGAACGTCCAGCATAGGGCGGATAATCGACATAGCCCGCGCGTCCGCCACCGTAATATGTTGCGCGATCAGGCTCTGCCAGAGGCCAGTTGTTGCGCAGCCGCTCGACCAGATCAGGATTGGCGATGAATGGCTGGCCGAATGCCGCAAGGTCAATCAATCCGGCATCAAGCAGACGCTGAGCACGCGCCTGATCCAGACCGCCAGCCAGGATGAGCGCCGTATTCGGCAACAACGGACGCCATTGTTCCATCAAGCCGTGAATGGCATCACTGACAGGGCGTTCGCCATAAGGCAGCTTGACCTGCCCAGATTGATCCATGACGTGAACATAGGCCACGCCGCGCTTGCCCAGTTCCGCTGCCAGAGCGACATAAGTCTCTTCGAGGTCCGGGAACAGTGGATTGTCGTGAATGGTGCCATATGGCGACAGACGAATGGCAACGCGGCTGGCGCCAATGGCTTCCGATACCGCATCGACGGTTTCGAGCACAAAGCGCAGGCGCCCTTCGATGTTTTTGGCGGAATAGATATCGTCGCGGTCATTGACCAGTGGGTTGATGAACTGTTCCAGCAGATAGCCATTGGCACCATGTAGTTCGACGCCGTCGAAGCCCGCATCGACGGCATTGCGTGCTGCCTGCACAAAGTCACCGATAACCCGCTTCACTTCTTCAGTCGTAAGGGCACGCGGCTCCGAGACCGGCACGAAATCGGGCTCACCATTCGCATTGCGAACAAAAGACAAAGCGCCTGACGCCACTCGGCCTGTTGAACTGACGGGTGCCTTGCCGTCTTCCTGAATGGACCGGTTGGAAATGCGGCCAACATGCCAGAGCTGCGCGAAAATACGACCGCCTGCGCTGTGAACAGACTGGGTAACCAGACGCCAGCCCTTGATTTGTTCTTCGCTGAAAATACCGGGATTGAAAAGATAGCCCTGCCCTTCGCGCGAAATCGGCGTACCTTCGGTGACGATCAGCCCCGCTGTCGCGCGCTGGCTGTAATAGAGCGCAACCAACTCGTCAGCCGCGCCACTAAAACTCCGCGAACGAGTCATCGGCGCCATGACAATGCGGTTGGGTAGTGCAAGACCCGAAAGGTTAAACGGCTTGAAAAGGCTGCTCATGTTCTGGTTCTCCTGAACTGGCATTCATCAATTTTCTGACAGCCTTTATATCGGCGTTGACGAGATAGCTTAATGGCGCTTGAATTCGGATCATTGTGGAAGGATTTTCCGGAATGAAATTGAAATTGGATAATATCGGCGCACTCCAGACATTCGTACATGCTGCCGAAAAGAGAAGTTTTCGTGAGGCGGGCCAAATTGTAGGCCTGTCGGCTTCTGCTGTTGGTAAATCGGTGCAAAAGCTTGAAGAGCAACTCGGTGTGCGACTGTTTCATCGCTCGACGCGCTCAATCGCACTTACCACCGAAGGAAAACTGTTTCTTGAACGGTGCCGCCGCGTTCTAGGCGAACTGGAAGTGGCGCAGGCAGAGTTATCCCAGTCATCTCAGGGCATCCGCGGACGCCTGAAAATCGGCTTGCCCATTTCATCCACGCTGCTGGTGTCAGCCGTCAGCGCTTTTATGAAGGCCTATCCGGAAGTTGATCTCGAGTTGGATATCAGCGACCGCTTTGCCGATGTCATTGACGAAGGGTTCGATGTGGTGATCCGCACCGGAAAACCGAAGGATAGTCGCCTGCTTTACCGGAAGGTCGGGGAGTTTTCGTGGTGCCTCGTCGCCTCACCGGATTATATCGCACGATGCGGCGCGCCTAAGTCCATTGCCGATCTCCAGAACCATCGCTGCCTCCGGCACCGTTATTCGGAAACCGGTAAGATTGCTCCCTGGGAACTGGCCGGTCAGGACGACGAGAACTCGAGGGCGCCGGAAACATTCACTGTAACCACCGTCGATTCCATTATACAATTGGTTTTGGATGGAAACGGCATCGCCATGCTGCCAAGCTTTTCCGCTAAAAGCAGAATACGGGATGGTTCATTGGTCGATGTTCTGCCGGGCGCGGCCAACAATACCGGGATATTTTATCTTCTTTGGCCTGCAAGCCGCTATCCACTGGCGCGAGTACGGGCTTTTTTGGATTTCGTTTCAAAATATCTTACAGAGCAACTCGCCTGACAGCCGATTTCCGGCACCGACGCTCATTAGGGACAAGAGCGAGCGCCTCATCGGCGCGAGCCGACGCGCGCTGCACAAAGCCATTGAACGGGACAAATCCGACATTACATCCAGGCGCGCTCATTCCTTCCTGAGCGCGCTGCTCGTTATTTCCTGCGAATATTTGGCCCTGCCCAACACAAGAGTGTAGACCACAGGCACCACGAAGAGGGTCAACAAGGTGCCGAAGGACATACCACCAACAATCACCCAGCCGATGGCCTGACGGCTTTGCGCACCGGCCCCGGTCGCGATGGCAAGCGGGATAGCGCCAAGCACCATTGCCCCTGTGGTCATGAGGATCGGGCGCAGACGCATCACCGCCGCTTCCACCACAGCTTCGGCAGCGTCCCGCCCCTGGTCACGCATATGATTGGCGAACTCGACAATCAGAATACCGTGTTTGGTAATCAGTCCGACGAGTGTGACCAGACCAATCTGGCTATAGACGTTCATACTCGCGCCTGCGAGCCACAGCGCCAGCAAAGCACCCGCAATCGAAAGCGGAACCGTGAGCAGAATGATGAATGGGCTGACAAAGCTTTCAAACTGCGCTGCCAGAACCAGATAGATAAACAGGATAGCCAGGCCGAACACGAACAGAATGCTTGAATTGGAGCTGGTGAATTCACGAGACTCCCCTTCCAGATCGTACTGAGCATAGGTTGGAAAGGTCTCATTCGCGGTATTTTGCAGATAAGTCAGCGCCTCGCCCAGTGAATAATCGGGAGCCAGACCCGCACTGATCGTTGCCGAACGCAGCCGGTTGAAACGATAGAGATTGGCTGGTTCGACACTTTCCTTGACGGTCACGAGATTGGACAACGGGATAAGCTGGCCGGACGAGCCGCGCACATTGACGATATTGATGGAATCCGGCGTAGCACGGTCACTCGCGTCAAGCTGGACAAGAACATCCGATTGCTCGCCATCCCGGTCGATGCGTGTTACCTGACGGCTGCCGAACATCGTTTCCAGCGTACGCCCGACATCGGAAACCTGTAGACCCGCCTCGCGGATTTTCTCGCGGTTCATGTTGATTTCCATACGAGGCTTGTTGAGATCGAGGTTCGATTCAACGTTCACCAGTCCTGGATTCTCCTTGATCCTATCGACAAATGCGTTCGCAAGCGTATTGAGATCCTCGTAGCTTGAGGAAGACTGGATCACAAACTGGACCGGATTATTGGCGCCTGCCCCGCTGCCACGTGCGGTCGAAAGCGATGGCATATTAAAGGCAAAGCCACGAACGCCCGGGATCGCCGTCATTTGCGGACCGATGGACTGAATGATTTCCTGCTGACTGCGATCACGCTCGTCCCAGTCCTTCAGCAGCCCAAAGGCGCTGAAATTGGTCACCTGCGGAAAACCGTAAATGGCAAAATAGGTACTGATCTCGGGTATGTTGGAAAGGATCTCCTCGCTGACCTGACCATAACGCTGCGTAAACTGAAGCGTTGAACCTTCCGGAGCAGTGCCCGCCATGCGGATGACACCTCTATCCTCCACCGGAGCAAGTTCGCTTGGCAGATTGACATAAAGGAAACCCGCCAAGGCAGCCGTTGCCGCAGCGCTCGTGAGCACAATTAGCTTGTGTCGCATGGCAAGGCCGAGCGCGCGCCGATAATACTCGTTGAGACGGTCGAGAAACCCCTCCAAGGCGCGTGAAATCCGACCCTGATTTTCATTGTGACGCAACAGCTTGCCGCACATCATGGGTGTCAGCGTCAGAGCCACGAAACCGGAGACCAGCACTGCACCCGCGAGTGTCAGGGCAAACTCGATGAACAATTGCCCGGTCCGGCCCTCCGTGAACGCAATCGGCACATAGACAGCAGCCAGTGTAAGCGTCATCGCGATGACCGCGAAGGCGATTTCTCCCGTACCGGCAATGGCTGCCTGTACCGGGGTTTCCCCTTCTTCGATACGCCTGTGCACGTTTTCCAGAACGACGATAGCGTCATCCACCACCAGACCAATAGCCAGTACCATGGCGAGCAAGGTCAGTGTGTTGATACTGAAGCCGAAGGCAAACATGATTGCCAGCGTCGTTATGAGCGAAACCGGTATTGTCACGATGGGAATAAGGCTCGCGCGCACTGAACGCAGGAAGAAGAAGATCACCATGATGACGAGGACTATCGCCTCCCCAATCGTAGTGAACACTGCTGCAATGGAACGGTCGATAAAGATCGACGTATCATAGGTAATTTCGGCTTGCATCCCATCCGGCAGACTCTCCTGGATGCCGGGGAGAACAGCGCGCAGGCTATTCGCGACATCAAGCGGGTTCGCTGTCGCCTGCTTGACAACGCCGATGGATATCGCCGTTTGCCCCTGTTTGGTGGTGGCGCGCCGTTCGTCGGCGGCGCCCAATTCGGTCCTTCCGACATCACGCAGACGCACCGGATAACCATTCACGACATTGATGATGATATCCGCGAATTCTTCAGGCGTCGTCAGCGCCGTATTGGCGAGAAGCGTGAACTCCCGGTCCTTGCTTTCAATACGCCCGGCGGGCACTTCGACATTCTGGTTTTCAAGAGCCGTTTCGACATCCTGAACCGTCAAGCCATAACCCGCCAGCTTGCGAGCATCGATCCAGACGCGCATCGCATATTCGCGCGCGCCCAAAACACGGGCTTCCGAGACGCCGGGCAAATTTTGGATGCGATCAACAATCGAGCGGTTGAGAAGATCGGTGATTTCAAGACCGGAATGGCGGTCGCTTGTAAAAGCTACATAGACGATGGGCTGGGCATCCGCCTCCACCTTGGCCACGATAGGCTCGTCAATCTCATCCGGGAGATTGCGCCTTGCGCGGGACACGCGGTCGCGGACTTCTGCAGCAGCGACTTCGGGGTCGGTCCCCAGGGTAAAGCGCACCGTGATAGCGCTGGTTTCGGCGCGACTTGTCGATGACACCACGTCGATACCGGCAATGCCGGAAAGCTGCGTTTCCAGAACCTGCGTCACCTGACTTTCCACGATTTCGGCATTGGCGCCGGAATAGGTCGTGGAAACCGAAACCGTCGGTTCTTCAACATCGGGGTATTCGCGGGTGCTCAACCGCTCATAGGATACGATGCCGAGCAGCACGAGAACAAGGCTCAGAACAGTCGCGAAGACTGGTCGGCGGACACACATTTCCCATATGGACATTAGACCGAGCCCTCCGCCAGCGCTTCCTGAACGCTGACCTTGCTGCCATTCTGCAGTTTTTGCTGCCCAGCCGTGATCACCCGCGCCGTGTTATCAAGCCCGGATACGATCTCCACTTTCCCATCCAGACGCTGGCCCAAAGTTACCGTAACGATCTCGATCGTATCGTCATCCTTGATCCGATAGACGGTCTGTGTTTCGCCGCTTGGCACAATAGCGCTTTCCGGCACCAGCATGGCATCTGCCTTGGTGCCAGTCGTGACATTGACGCGCACGAAAAGGCCCGGTCGCAACTTCAGATCAGGATTGGCGATAAGCGCGCGCATACGAATGGAACGACCGGTTTCGTCGATGGACGGCTCGATGGCATAGACCTGTCCTTGAAACAACTGGTCTGGCAGCGCATCAGCGACCACCGAAACCTGCTGCTGGGGCGTAATATCCGCCAGCGCCACTTCCGGTAAGGTGAACTCAGCCACAAGCGGATCGATCTGATCAAGCTTGGCAAGGTTGGTGGATCCAGCCGTAACATAAGCGCCAACGCTGACGGAGCGCAGACCGACCACGCCATCGAAGGGCGCCTTGATCGAAGTCTGCGCTAGCTGCGCTTCGGCCAGTGCCAGAGCAGCTTCGGTGTTGCGCAGATTTGCCTGCGCTTCCTCCAGAGCCTGCGTCGCGCTGATACCGCGCTTCGATAGGGCTTCCGTCCTGTCAAAGGTGGATTTGGCAAGCACATTTGCCGCCCGGGCTGACTGTACGGAAGCGCTCAGGATCGAGGTATCTAGCTGGAAGAGGACGCTGCCCGCTTGAACACGCTGGCCTTCTTCGAACAGAATCTTGTCCACGCGCCCGCCGATTTCCGATGCCAGCGTAACGGATTCTTTGGCGCGAAGGCTGCCGACTGCCGAGATGATGCTGTCCAGATCCCGTGTTTCCACGGTTGCAGCTTCGACAGCTGTCGCTCTTGCTGGAGTTGTTGCAGCCGCTGCCGTCGTCGCCTCAGCTGAGGTCTTTTGCATGCCCTGCCATGCGAAATAAGCTCCGACGAGGAACAGCCCCAATATAAATAGCAGTAAACCGCGTTTCCCAGATTTCATATGTCGGTGCCTTTTCATCCGTCGAGGCCGTAAGATCCGACCCCGACTTGATAGGGGACGATAGCCAAATATACGCTTCCAACATATTTTACTTTACTGTAAAGTAAAATTAATCTTCCGTAATGTCCGCTCGTTTCCGCTCAGCGACCTTGAGGCAAACCTCTCCTCCAGCCCGACGCGCCGCGCTTTTGAATGGCCAATTGGCAACGTTGTGGAAAATCTTTGATCACGCGTAGTTGAACAACGAAGCGGGATGCTTATTTCTGTGCGACCGAGTTTTTCGCAAAGGGTCGTCTACATGGAATTGCTTACTGAGCATCTGGCGTTTCTATCCAGCCCGGGCGGCTGGGCTGCACTGATAACGCTGGTGACGATGGAAATCGTCCTCGGCATCGACAATCTGATATTCATTTCGATCCTTACGAACAAACTCCCCGCTCATTTACAATCAAAAGCAAGACGGATCGGCATTGGTGCCGCGCTTATATTGCGTCTGGCGCTACTTTTCACGATCTCGATCATCGTGCAGCTCAAAGAACCGATCTTCGAAGCGTTTGGCCACGGCTTTTCGTGGCGCGACATCATCCTCATTGCGGGTGGTCTTTTCCTTGTCTGGAAGGCGACCAAGGAAATCCATCACACGGTCGATCCGAATGACGGTAAGGAAAATATCGGTGGTAAAGTCGCGGAACTGACGATGGGCGCTGCCGTCGTGCAGATACTCATTCTCGATCTGGTTTTCTCAGTCGACTCGATTATTACCGCCGTTGGCATGACCGACGAAATCGCCATCATGGTCATCGCCGTTCTCTCCGCTGTGGCGGTAATGCTGCTGGCTGCCGATCCGCTATCGCGCTTCATCGCCGCCAATCCGACCATTGTAATGTTGGCGCTGAGCTTCCTGCTGATGATCGGCATGACGCTGATCGCCGACGGTTTTGGCTTCCATGTGCCGAAAGGCTACATCTATGCCGCCATGGGTTTCTCGGCGCTCGTCGAGGCACTCAACATGCTCGCACGGCGAAAGCGATTAGATAAATAACGCATAATCAATCGAAAAGGCCGCCGTTGAATGAAGGCGGCGGCCTTACAGTGCTTATCACCGTCGCGGGATCAGACGCACCAGATTCCCAACCACTTTATACAGAGGCGGATTTCAATCCCGAATTGATGCCAGCACCCTGTCGAAATGTGCGATCTCTTCCACCGTATTGTAGTGCACCAGGGTTGCCCGGAGCGCACCGCTATCCATACTGAGCCCCAGCCGTGCCATCAGCCGCGGCGCAAACAGGTGACCGTCGCGGATCATGATACCCGCATCCGCCATGGCCTGAGCAATATGGGCTGGCTGCTTGCCCGGAAGGTTGAAGCAGAAAGTGGGTACACGTTCGGCAATGTGCGCTTCGTCCGCAATGCCGTAGACGATGGCGTCATGTGATTTCAGAACCTTCAGGACAGAAAGCGACAGCGTCGTTTCATAGGCCCTGATAGCCGCCATGCCAGCCACCAGATTGGCGCGGCGCGATTTTTCAGACGACGCCTCGAAGTTGCGGCCAAGCGATTCCAGATAATCAACTGCAGCGCCCATGCCGACAGCATTTTCATAGGTGAAGGTGCCGACTTCGATCTTGTGTGGAGGCACGTCGGGGATGAAGTCTTCCTTGAATGTCGGCAAGGCCTTGAGAAGGTCGAACCGGCCCCAGAGAAAGCCCATATGCGGTGAGAAATTCTTGTACCCCGAGCAGACCAAATAGTCGCAATCCCAAGCCTGAACGTCGATCAGACCATGCGGCCCATAATGGACGGCATCCAGAAAAACTTCCGCTCCCGCAGCATGCGCCAGTTCCGCGACGCTACGCACATCGACAAGCGAGCCGATGGAATGTGAGGCGACCGTGACGGCCACCAAACGTGTACGCCTGTTGAGCAGCGGCTTCAGATCATCGACATGCAGGTTACCGTCCTCGCGCATCCGCCACCAGACGCATTTCACCCCCTGGCTTTCGAGCGCCAGCCAGGTCGAGATATTGGCGTCATGATCCATGTCGGTAACGACAATCTCGTTGCGTTCATCGATCATCCTGGCGATGCCGAGGCTGACGAGCCGGATAAAGGAGGTCGCATTCATGCCGAAGGAAATTTCAGCCGGATCATAGGCATTGACGAGAATGGCAACACTTTGGCGCGCCTCGGCTATCGCCTGATCCACCGCCCGGCTCGATGCATAGCGCCCTCCGCGCTGCACCATGCGGTGCAGCATGTGGTGGCTAACAGCGTCGATAACGCCCTGAGGCACCTGCGCACCAGCACCATTGTCGAAGAAGACCGGATTGCCCGGCAGGGATAAAGCCGGAAAATGGGCGCGCACGCGGTCCACCGGAAACGCTCCGGCGCTTTCAAAAGCTGTGGGCATCGAGATACTCCCAAACGAATGTCTGTACCGCTTTCGCGGCAAGAGCACATCCCGAAAAGTGCAAAGCGGTTTTCGGATAAGATGTGCATATAAACAAAAGGTTAGAGCGGTTACAACGACTCAACTTTCACTGAAACCGCTCTAGTGCATGATCTGTCGAAGGAAGGCGGCGGCCCGCTCGCTCTTCGGCGCGGTGAAGAAATCTTGCGGCTTGGCTTCCTCGCAAATCGCGCCGTGATCCATGAAGATCACCCGGTCGGCAACCCGACGGGCAAAGCCCATTTCATGGGTCACGACCAGCATTGTCATGCCGTCTTCGGCCAGCGAGATCATCGTATCGAGCACTTCGCCCACAGTTTCGGGGTCGAGCGCCGAGGTTGGCTCGTCGAACAGCATCACCTTAGGCTGCATGCAAAGCGACCGCGAAATTGCTGCGCGCTGCTGTTGTCCTCCCGAAAGCTGCGAAGGATAGCGATCCGCCAGATGGCCAATGCGTACGCGCTCAAGATACTTGCGGGCGAGGTCTTCGGCTTCCTTTTGTTGAATCTTCTTCACCGTCATCGGGGCGATGGTGCAGTTCTCAAGGATCGTCAGATGCGGAAATAGGTTGAAATGCTGGAACACCATGCCGACCTCGCGGCGGATGGCATCCAGCTGCGGACCCTTGCCGTTAAGCTCTATGCCGTCGACGACGATCGAGCCGCTTTCATGCTTTTCCAGTTGATTGATGCAGCGGATGGTTGTCGATTTTCCCGAGCCCGATGGCCCGCAGATCACGATGCGCTCGCCTTTCGCAACCGAGAGGGTGACATCGCGTAGCGCGTGATAATTACCGTACCACTTGTTGATGCCACGCATAATGATAGCCGGGCGGTCGGACGTGTTTACGGAGATACTATCGGTCATCGGGGGAAACCAGTTCTGGCGAGGTCAGCGGGCGGTCTTTGCGGTGGCGCTGCGCTTTTCGAGATAGCCTACCAGACGAACCATCGGCCAGAGGAACGCGAAATAGATGATTGCGGCGCCAATCAAAGGCGTGGGATTGGCCATCAGCGCTTGCGTGTCGTTGGCCTGCTTGAGCAGATCTGGCATGGCAACTACCGAGGCGAGCGCTGTATCCTTGAACGTCGAGATACAATTGGAGGTCAGTGGGGGCACCATGACCTTGAGTGCCTGCGGCAGAATGATTTTGCGCATCGCTTGCCAGAAAGGCAGGCCCAGCGAGACCGCTGCTTCGAACTGCCCCTTAGGCACATTCTCGATGCCCGCGCGGCAAACTTCAGCCGTAAAAGCGGCGAGCACCATGGAAAGCGCCAGCGTCGCCGAGGTGAAAGAGGAAAACGAAATGCCGACGAAAGGCAGTGCGTAATAGATCAGGATCAACACCACCAGAACCGGCAACGCCCGAAAGATATCGATATAGCCGATGGCGATATACTGAAACGGTTTGGGCGCATAGAGGCGCACAAAGCAAAGAAGCAGACCGAAAAGACTGCCGAAGAAAATGGCGGTCACGCCCAGAAGCAGGGTATTCCCGAGCCCGAGCAGCAGAATTGGAAAGGACCGGACGAGAATGTCCCAATTGAAAAACGTTTCGATCAGACCCATGGCATCAATCCGGAAATCCTGAGATGGTTTGAGAGGCGGCTGCGTCAGACACTCCGACGCAGCCGCTCGCGTTTACTGCGCGGATGGAACCGGCATCGGTTTGACGGTCGAAGTACCGGCATCCGGTTCAACACCGAACCACTTCTTGTGGATAGCGGCGAGAGTGCCATCTTCCTTCATCTTGGAAATCGCATCATTGACCTTCGGCAGGATTTCGAGATCCTTCTTGGCCATCATGGCAAAGCGTTCACCAGTCGGGATACGAACGAGAACCTTCAAGGCCGGCATTTTCTGGATCGCGTACTGGAAGCCGGCCAGTTCACCGGCGCCACCGACAATTCGACCCGTCTGCACGTCGAGCAGCAGATCCTGTTGAGCCGCATAGCTCTTGACCTCGGCAACGCCAAGCTTCTCGGCGTTTTCCTTTGCCCAGCTCTCGCCCGTGGTGCCAGCGACGACGCCGATCACCTTGCCCTTGAGGTCTTCCAGCGCCTTGACTGGTGCATCGGCCTTGCCGACGATTGTGCCGTCGCTGTCGTAATAAGGCTGCGTGAAAGACTGCGTCTTCAGGCGTTCGTTCGTGACCGAAATGGACGAAATGGCGAAATCGATACGGCCCGAACTGGTGGCGGCAAACAGCGCCTGGAAACCGAGAGGCTGGAATTCAACGTCCATGCCGAGCCGCTTTGCGGCTTCGGTCGCGACATCGACTTCAAAGCCCTCGAAGACACCCTTCTCGTTCTTGAATTCCCATGGCGGGTTGGCCGCATAGGAGCCGACAACAATCTTGCCGTCCGCAAAGGCGGACGAAACCATAAACGACAACGCCGCAGCTGTCAGAATAGCGACTTTTTTAAACATGGTTCCTCTCTGGACTTCGTGTCTCTGATTATGATCGATAATTTATCGTGCCTGTAATCTGCATCAGGCATTTCGTTTCGGCACAATGCGTTCAAGCGCGGTGAATAGGTGGTCGACCGCATCGGTGGACGTGACGTAACCTGGCGATAGCCGCATCGTGCTGCCGCGCGCATCGCAATAGATTTTCTGCTCGCGCAGCGCCGATACAACCGCTGCCGGAACGACATCAGCTGGCAGCGTCAGCATCACGCTGCCGCCGCGCCGTGCATCGTCGACCGGGGAAACAAGTTTCCAACCCAGATTCTGTGCGCGCGCAATGATCGCATGGGCGCTAGCGAGATTGTTCGCGCGGATATTGTCGACACCCTGTTCCATCGCCCATTGGATACCTGGCAGAGACGCGACCGAAGCCAGAATCGCTGGCGTACCATGATCCATGCGCCGCGCATCACCTGCAAAGGAAAACCCGTCGAGATCCCAGGAAAAGGGGTTTTCCTGACTGAACCAACCCCGAAGCTCTGGGCGCAAATCGGCCAACAACGATGGTGTGACCTGTATGATCCCGGCGCCTGAAGCGCCGCACAGCCATTTCAGCGAGGTGGAAACGACGAAATCAGCCCCGGTCGTCCTGACCGAGAACGGCAGAACGCCGACGCCCTGCGTGATATCGACACCGACGAGTGTTCCCATCGCTCGGCCATGGGCGCAAAGGGCTTCAACATCCACCTTATGCGAGGTGGTGGATGAAACGAATGTCAGCAGTGCAACGCCCACATCGTCCTGCCAGCGCGCGATGAAATCCTCATCACGCACCCATGCCTCGCCGGGACGCATTGGCACAGTGTCCAGCGTAAAACCAAAGCGCTGCGCGATGCCTGCCAGCATGAAATGCAGGCTCGGGAAACAATCGGCGGCCACAAGCAGCCGCTTACCGCGCAGACGCTCTGCTGGCAGGCCGCCGATGATGCTGTAAAGCGCGGTTGTAACATTCTCGGCTGTCGTCAGCGAACCCGCTGGCGCATCGATCACATTCCGCCAGGCATCAATGAAAGTCTGACGTGCAGCCAGCGCGGCTGGCCATTGACCATCATCCTCCGCCGACCAGACGGCTGAGAAAGCGGACAAAGCTTCCGCCATCTTTTCCGCCTTACCGGGGAAAGTGCCGATCGAATGATAGAGGAAATAGTCAGACATTTCAGACCTCGAATATTTTGATCAAAAGATCACAGTATTCGTATGACGTCAATCCGGTGAGCGGGCAGACCGCACAATTGTATGCGGCTCAGCACTGAAAACCTATCAAGCCATTGATTTAAATTAAATTTTTTTAGACGCAGAATGGAGATAACGCACATGCGGAAGCAGCGGGTGGTTACTATTCCACAATCAGCGTACGCAAAAGATCCTGCGTATCGCGTATATCGGACACCATGGCCTCGCGGGCGCGGCCAGCGTCACGCGACTTCATCGCCGCGACGATGCGGCGGTGATTCCGCGTATAAGCCTTGTCGCCTTCCGCCTTCATGCGCGGCTGCACATAGGCCGATAACATTCGCATATATGGACCATACCGCAACCACAGCGTGTCTATCAGCTGCATAAGAACTTCGGAATGGGAAGCTTTATAGATCAGATAGTGAAATTCGCGATTGCGATCGAGCATGGCGTAAACCTGCTCCTCGCCAGCGCAAGCTTCATGCAGCACGATATTGGCTTCAAGTGCGTCGATTTCATCCGCAGTAATGGCCTGCGCCGCCAATTCGGTTGCAAGGCCCTCCACTGTGGCCCTTGCCTGACACAAATCATCCAGCCGCGCGACACTGACGGGCGGCACTCGCGCCGAACCGTTGCGCGCCACCTCCAGCGCGTTCTCCGCAGCAAGCCGCCGCAACGCCTCGCGCACAGGCATATGGCTGGTATCGAATGTCTGCGACAAAGACGCGATGGTCAGCACCTGACCGGGATCGAAACGTCCGATCAGCAGGGCCTCACGCAACTGCAGGTAGACTGCATCCTGTACGGTCACTCGGCCGGAAACGGGACCAAATCCTTCATCGAGTGACAACAATCGGACTCCTTGCTTGGTTGGCGAACAATACTCCACTCAATTTTTGCATTTCGCAGGACCGAAAACAAGCCGATATATCATTTGATCAAACGCTCAAAGTTGAGTAATGAATCTGCATCACGGCCCTGAAACGATAATCCGGGCTTATAGAGACCAGCACAGGAATGATCAGATGGCACGTTTTGCGCGGCGGATTACGCAAACCTCTCCCAAGAGCTTCGGCATGTTCCAGAAGGCCGCAGCACTGGCTTCCTCCGGCGTTGACCTCATTCATCTCGAACTCGGTCGGCCCTTCCACGACACGCCAGCGCATATTAAGGACGCCGCGATCAAGGCCTTGCGTGACGGTCACGTGCATTACAGCGACATGCGCGGCGAAGCGGAACTGCGCCAAGCCCTGAAGACAAAACTCGCCGACTACAACAAGATCGACGTGAGCGCCGACGAAATTCTCATGGTCAATGGCCTGACCCAGGCATCATTTGTCGCTTTCATGGCTCTCCTTGATGAGGGCGACGAGGCGATCCTGCTGGAACCCTATTATCCGCAGCATATCAACAAGATCGAGATGACCGGCGCTCGCGTAATATTGGCGCCGCTCGATCCCAAGACGAATTTCAGCATCAGCCGCGAGCTGATCGAACCGTTGATTACCACGCGGACACGCATGATCGTGCTGGTCAATCCCTCCAACCCGACTGGCCGTGTCTATAGCCGCGCCGAACTTGAAATTCTGGCGGACCTGGCCATCAAACACGATCTCGTCATCGTCTCCGATGAGGTCTATGAGCAAATTTTGTTCGATGGCGCGGAACATATCTCTATCGCCGCACTGCCGGGCATGAAGGAACGCACGATTTCGATGTTCGCCTTCACCAAAGCCTATGCGATGGATGGATGGCGGCTTGGCTACGTCGTCGCCGATGCGTCCATGATGCCTGCTTTCCTCAAGCTCACGGCAAACGAGATCACCCACGTCAACACTTTCATTCAGTACGGCGCCCTGGCTGCTGTGACCGGCCCGGCTGCTATTCTTGATGAGATGGTCGCCGACGACCGCCGCAAGCGTGACCTCGTTGTCAGCCGCCTCAACCAAATGCCGGGCGTGACCTGCGAGAGTCCGCAGGGCACGATCTACGCTTTTCCAGACATCAGTGGCACTGGCCTTACCTCCCAAAAGGCGGCGGACATGATCCTTGAACAAGTCGGCGTCGTTGTGGAAGCTGGTGGCTTCTACGGCAAATCGGGTGACAACCACCTGCGGGTGTGCTTCGGCTCTGAAAGCTACGAAAGGCTCGAACAGGCGATGGACCGGCTCAGCACATTCTTCAACGGACTCTGAGTGAACTGATCTTCCGGCTTGTCGTTCCTTTGCCGGTTGATGGCCGAAGTACTTATTGCCAGTCAAGATTCTCGTGCTTGCCTGACCAGCAGCAGGGCCCTCATCCCAAGCGAGCATAGTGCTGGGCGAATAAGTATTTTGGCATAAGCCCGTCTATTAAATTAGACGGGCTTTGATCTTAAAGGGCTCGAAAACACCCCGAGAACTTGAATGATCAGCGCCATCGAAGCCAACAAAAGGCGCTTGCAAGGATTCTGCCTGAAGCGTAAGCAATTGCGGACATTATAGGCAATGCGGGTGCTTTTGACGGAATTTCTGTATCCGTCAAGCAGACTTCCAAATCGGGCGGACGTCCAAAATTATGAATAACAAAATCGCCGTTGCCGTGAGCGGCAATGCAATCCTTGCCGGCATTCTTCTGATGTTGCTCGGCGACTTCATGTTCGCCATGAACGACGCCATGGGAAAATGGCTGGTAGAGAGCTTTTCCGTCGGCCAGGTTCTGTTCATCCGCTCGGTTGGCGCGTTTCTCGTTCTCGGCCCCATGCTTTCCCGGCGGCCAAAAACATCGCTTTTTCAGGTGGAAAAGCCAAGCCTGCAACTGGCTCGCGTCATTTTGGCAACTGCCGACACCGGGCTTTTCTATGCCGCTGTTGCTTATCTGCCGCTCGCCGATGTTATGACCTTTTATATGGCAGGCCCGATCTATATTGCGGCCCTTTCGCATTTCCTGCTCGGTGAGAAGATCGGCTGGCGTCGCTGGCTCGCGGTTCTTATCGGGTTCGCCGGTGTCGTCATCGCCTTGCGCCCATCTTCAGCAATGTTGTCGTGGCCTTCGATCTTCGGCCTGTTGGGTAGTATAGCATTCGCACTCACGCTGGTTCTGGGTCGCGTGCTTCGTTCCACGCCCGACGCGACACTGGTAACCTGGCAGACAATAGGCTGTCTCGTGATCGGCATGGTTCTCAGCATCGGCAACTGGAATCCTATGGACACCAATCAATTGCTTGCACTGCTGCTATTGGGCGTCGTCTCGTGTACAGCGCATCTCTTGATCACGCGCGCGCTCAAACTCGCTCCGGCATCCGTGCTGGCGCCATTGCAATACACTCTGCTGCTCTGGGCAATTGTGCTCGGATGGTTATTCTTTAACGATCTTCCCGATGCGATGATGCTGGTTGGCGCTTCAGTCATTGTTTTGGCAGGATTGTTCATTTTCCATCGAGGCAAAGTCCGGAACAATTCAGAACCGGTTGTGCCAAACGATTCCAGCCACGGATAGTCAAGGCGCGTAAACCATTGCATATCCGTTGAAGACTGCAAGCACCGTTCGCGGTAGTTGCAGTCTTCAACCAAACGCCACCCAATCAGACCAGCAGCGACATCGGATCTTCGATGGCCATCTTGAATGCTGCAAGCAATTGCGCACCCAAGGCGCCGTCCACCGCACGATGATCGACGGAAAGTGTCAGGCTCATCATCGTTGCGAACGCAAGTTGACCCTCGCGTTCAACCGGGCGACGTTCACCCGCGCCGACAGCCAAAATGGCACTTTGTGGTGGGTTGACGATGGCTGAGAACGATTTGACGCCGTACATGCCAAGATTGGAGATCGAGAAACCGCCCCCCTGAAACTCCTCCGGTTTCAATCGGTTGTCTCTGGCCCGGGCTGCCAGAGATTTCATCTCCGCAGAGATCGCGCCAATGCTGATTTGGTCAGCATTGCGGATGATGGGCGTGATGAGGCCTCCGTCCGTCGCAACAGCCACGGCAATATCCACACTTTTGAGCTTCAGCAATGCGTCGTCCGTCCAAATGACATTGGCATCGGGCACCCGGCGCAGGGCGACGGCCGCAGCCTTAATAACGAAGTCATTGACGGAAATTCGTGACGCACTATCGCGCTTCTCGTTAATCTGGCCGCGCAGCGTCAGAAGTGTATCGATATCGCAATCAGCATTGAGATAGAAATGCGGTACTGTTGTTTTCGCCTCGAGCAGCCGACGTGCAATGGTACGACGCATCGATGTGTGCGGAATGGTTTCATATTCGCCGATACCTGCCGGGAGACCCTTCGGTGATAACGATGCAACTGTTGCGACCGGTTGAGGTGTGGGGGCAACCGTTAGGGACGCGATCTGGCGCTCTACGTCGATGCGCACAATGCGGCCTTTAGGGCCACTGCCGAGAACGCCATCGAGTGAGATGCCGTGCTCCATTGCCAGACGTCGTGCAAGAGGTGAGGCCTTATGGCGGGTGCCATCCGAAAGCTGCGCGAGGGACGCCACTGCAGCATTGTCGGAAGACAAACGAATACTATGAGCTGCCACTTCCACCGGGACTGTGACAACCTGTTCAGTGACAAGAGGGTCAGCAATCGCGGATTGGTCTTCTCCAGTTGTCAACAGGACGGCAATGACCTGATTGACGTTTGCCCGTTCGCCGTTCTGGACGAATAGCTTGCCGATACGCCCATCAGTTTCAGCTTCGAGTTCCATCGTCGCCTTGTCAGTTTCGACTTCGGCAATCAGATCGCCCTTACTGACCGTGTCACCTTCCGCCCTGAGCCAACGCGCAATGACAGCATCTTCCATTCCTGCCGAAAGGGCAGGCAATACAACTTCAATCGGCATTGTCTGTTTCCTTCCTTCAGCCTTCGATCGGCAGACCCTGGGCTGCCATGACCGCACGCAGACCTGCATCGATATCCTGCGGTCGCGCCGCAGCGGCGGCTTCCAGAACCTTCGAGATGGATGGGGACGCCTCGGCACCATGAACACGGGCTATCGGTTGATCCAGCCAGTCGAAGCAACGGCGCTGTAATTCATCCGCTAGCCAGCCGCCATAGGATGTGCCCGACGCGCCCTGCTCCACAATCAGGACATTCCCCGTTTTGCGGATCGAGGCTTCGATAGTCTCCCAGTCAAGCCCTGCCCGGTCGAGTGAACGCAGATCGATGATTTCAGCGTCAATACCCAACGCATCGACCACCGCTTGCGTCTTGGCTACCATGGCCAGATACGTCAGGACCGTAACCTTCGAACCGGAACGCACCACCTTCGCCTTACCCAGCGGAATGAAGTAATCGAGATCGTCTGCCGGTGCAGCGCCCTTCGAGGCGTAAAGATCGACATGTTCGAGAACCAGAACCGGGTCGCGACAAAGCAACGCCGAATTCATCAGGCCGACATAGTCGAATGGCGTCGAGGGAGCAACAATGCGCCAGCCGGGCGCGGTCGCGAAAATGCCCGCCGGGTCCATAGAGTGCTGCGAGCCATATCCTGTGCCCATCGCAACTTTCGTGCGCAACACCACTGGCATATCGCTATCACCACCAAACATATGGCGAGCCTTGCCGATCTGGTTGAATACCTGATCGGCGGCAACCCACATGAAGTCGGGATACATGAATTCGATCACCGGAAGCACCCGGCCATCGGCGGCCATACCGCCTGCAACGCCGGTGAAGGCGTTTTCGGAAATCGGCGTTCCCAGCACACGATCTGGAAACTCTGCCGACAGCCCGCGCGTTGCGCCGTTGGTTCCGCCTTTGAGACGGTGCACGTCTTCGCCCAGAACAACGATGCGCTCGTCTGTCTGCATGCGGCGTGTCATGACATCGGCAACAGCATCGATGAAACGCGCATCGTCGGTCAGCTTGCCGGAGAATTGCTCCTGCTCTTCAAAGCGCACGCCGCTGAATTCCGACAGGTCTCCACGCAGTCCGAAATCGCGGAAGCTTTCTTCAGGCCAAAGCGCAGGAATGATACGACGCTTGCCCTCATGCATTTCGATCAGTTCGCCTGCGACATCATTCATGAGAGACACGCAACGCTCACGCAATGCCTTGATTGCGTCATCGCCCAAAGCCTGACGTTTGAGCAGCGTTTCAGCCAATGCGTCTAGCGGATCGCGACCGCGCCATTCCGCTTCTTCTTCCTTGGAACGATAGCCGAAGGCGCTTCCCGGCAGCGGACCATTCTGGTGGAAATAACGATAGACGTCGGCTTCGATAATCGTCGGACCATCGCCTGCCCGCATGATTGCGTTGGCTTGCTCCGAGGCCAGCCAGACGGCGATAGGGTCCATGCCGTCAACCTTGAAGGATGGAATATTGAATGCGAGACCACGCGAGGAAAGCCGCGTTTCGGCGGTCACTTCGTCCACATGCGTGGAGACCGCATAGCGATTATTTTCGATAAAGAAGCAAATCGGCAGTTTCCAGGCGGCGGCGAGGTTCATGGTTTCCAGAACCGAACCGATATTGGTCGCTCCATCGCCGAAATAGGTGTAGACGACATCACCGGAACCGGCCCGCTTATGCGCCCATGCCGCGCCAGCTGCCATCGGCACACCACCGCCGACAATGGCATTGGTGCCAAGATTGCCGGATTCGGCCCAACGCAAATGCATCGAACCGCCGCGACCACGACAAAAGCCCTGCGACAAGCCCAAAATTTCCGCGAGTGTGCGTTGTGCGAGTTCGCGAACATCCTGATTGAACGCGCTCTTGGGATCGATGCCGCTTTGGGCGACATAACCAAGCGCCTTGGCAAGAAACTGATGGTGGGCGCGGTGGGAGCCATTTATCTGATCGCTGGCTCTCAACGATACTGCAGAACCTACGGCACCGCCTTCCTGTCCAATCGCCGAATGCGCTGGACCGTGCACGAGACCCTGACCGGCAAGTTCCAGGACTTTTTCTTCAAAGGCCCGGATCAAATGCATTTGGGAAAGCATTGTCCCGCCAAGCGTGAGATCGAAAACGGCACGATCAGCATCCGTTGGGATGACTTCCCGCCAGAAGCTGTGCGGAACAAGATCTTTATATTCGGGCATCAAAAAACTCCGGAGCTATGCTCTGTAACGACAATCAGGCAGCCAGAAAGCCACCATCAACCGGCAAGATCGTGCCGGTGATGTAGCTCGCCATGGCGGAGGCCAGGAAAACGACGGGATCGACGACTTCGTTGGTTTCACCGATGCGCTTCAACAAAACGCGATTCATGAACCAATCCGCACCGCCGGGGCGATTGAGCTGGGCGACTGCCATCTCGCTCATCATGATACCGGGCGCGACCGCATTGACGCGGATGCCGGAGGGGCGAGATCACGTGCCATGACTTGTGTCAGTGAGCGGATCGCGCCTTTGGAAACGACGTAACCGGCTGTCGACCCACCGGCCACGAATCCTGCCACGGAACAAAGGTGAACCACATTGCCCTTCGCGACTTTCAACGCAGGCACAAAGGCATGCGAAACATTGAACGCACCTTCAAGATTGACCCCGATGACGCGATCCCACACTTCGGTAGCTTCCGGCTCATCGAAGGCTGCACGACCAGCAACACCGGCATTGTTGACCAGCACATCAAGGCCGCCCAGTCGCTCCAGAATATCGGCCGCAAGGTTTTTGACGGCGATACGGTCGGTGACGTCCAGTGGGTAACCTTCGGCGGCATAACCTTGCGCTACCAGATGTGCGGCCTGCGCCTTTGCTGCGTCACCATCGATATCCACCAAAATAAGCCGTGCACCCTGTGCCGCCATGCCCGCCGCAATTGCGGCGCCAAGACCGCGCCCCGCCCCTGTGACGAGTACAAGCTTGTCCTTCAAGAGTTCCATTTTGCGTCCATTCCCTTACGCAAGGCGCTTACGCCATATAAATTCCGCCATTCACCTGAATGGTTTCGCCAGTGATGAAGCTGGCTGCCGGTGAACAGAGGAAAGCGACAACTGACGCGATTTCGGATGGCTTGCCGAGACGTTTGAGCGGTGTCTGCGACATGGTCTCATCCATACGTGTCTTGAGCAGATCGGTGATCATCGGCGTTTCTATGATGCCCGGCGCCACACCATTGACCCGCGTTTTAGGCGCAAGCTCGCGCGACAGGGCGCGGGTCATGGAAACCATCGCGCCCTTGGTGGCACCATAATGAGCGTTCACAAATGCGCCGCGATAGGCAGCCAGTGACGCCAATGTTACAATGGAAGAGCCTTCGTTCAGAGCGGGAAGCCCACGTTTGCAGAGGTAGAAAACGCCGTCGAGATTGATCGAGATCGTGCGGTGCCAATCAACATCGCTCATCTCAGCAAACGGCTTGGCCTGATAGATACCGGCAGATGGCACAAGAAAATCGATCCCGCCAAATCGCTCGCCCGCCAGCGCTATCGTCTTTTCGGCATCCTCCGCGCTTGCAGCATCCGCCTGAATGGTCGCAATACGCTCGTCGCCACCCAATGAAGCTGCAAAACTGTCCAATGCGCTCTTGTCAATGTCCGTCAGAACCAGATTAGCGCCCGAGGCATAAAACAGCGCGGCAATAGAACGACCGATCCCGCCATTCGCGCCGGACAGTACAAGGGTCCGGTTGTTAAAATCAAACATCATTGTCGGGTCCTTTAAGCCAGATCGGCGCGGTAAACGGAAACATCGTCATTCTGAACGATTTCCACGATATGCCCCTCGGGATCGCTCAGAAAAGCGAGCCATACTCCGGGACGCACCTCAACCGGCTCGCTGCCGGTCAACAGTTCAGCACCATGTCTGATGAGATCACCGACAAGCGCCTTCAAATCGTCAACGATGAATGTCAGATAGCTGGCACCCGCACGCTCCAGAATAGAGCCTTGACCGGATGCGTCACCCGCCGCTGGCAGACGGTCGGGCTGAAGCAACTTGATACGTTCACCCTTTTGCGACTGCAGACGAACCACGGTGTAGCCGTCCGGACTCAAGGCAGCCCGCGCTGCCTTCGCACTGCCGACATATATTTCGGAAACAAAACTCAGCCCCAGAGCGCCTTCATAGAAAGCGCGCATCTGCGTCATGTCTCTGACGGCAAGCCCGACTTCAAGCGGCGCTGTCATAGTCATCATAGTCATCCTCCCGATCTCTCCCCGATCGGCATCCGACAGTCACAAGAACTGTCACCCTATCTTTCAGTTCCAGATTCGTAACTCAAACTGGTAAGACCAGTCAATAGACAAGTAAGGCCAGTCGATGCAAAAAATATCATGCTGTTTTCGTTATATTTTTTTAACTTACCGTCCTCGAAATTTGCTATTTCACGTCATTGCCGTCGGGCGCTTCAGGGAGGGCCGTTGACTTGTTAGACCAGTTACGGCATTTTGATATCTGTGCTTGAAGCCTGATGATTCAGAAACGAAACAGAATTGTGCGAGGGGTGCGATGAAAGAAACGACCGGCAATGCGCCGCCCCCACGCTTATCCGGCCATTTACCCCATGAGCTCGCTCGACAGATCGAAAAGCGCATTGGCAACGGTGAATTTCCTGTCGGCACGAAACTGCCAAGCGAACGCGAGCTATCAGCGGAATACGCTGTTAGCCGGCCGGTGGTCCGTGAAGCATTGTCGCAATTGAAACTGGATGGACTGGTCGAAGCCCGCGCAGGCAGCGGGGTCTTTGTCGTCGACAAAAGCAGCGAAAAAGCATTCCGGATCCAACCACTCGCCATTGAGGAAACGCAGTCTTTAGAGCAGCTGATGGAGCTTCTGGTTACCGTCGAAGTTGCGGCTACCCGAATTGCGGCGGCCAAACGCACGGACGAAGACCTCAAACGGATCAAGCGGGCGCTTATCGGTCTGGAATATGCGATCATCAGCGATCAATTGGGTGATGAAGAAGACTATGCTTTCCATGACGCCATCGTGATGGCCACCCATAACCAGCACTTTATTGCGTTGTGCAAGCATCTTGAATATGGGGCCCGCCACGTTATCCGTCAGGCCCGCACCAATACGCGTGCCAATCTGACCGGCATGCTGGATGCAGTGCAGGACGAGCACAAGGCCATCTATCAGGCAATCGAAAAAGGTCTGGCAGACGACGCCGGAATTGCGGCAGAGCTACATTTGAGAAATGCCGCGAAGCGCATGACAACGTATCTGTCGGGTAAGAACGACCTCTGACATATTTGCTATCTGGCACAACATCTCTTGAAAAGCCCCACCCATGGCAGGGCTTTTCGTGCTCGGGGCTTACGATTTCAGACCATCATCGTCGTGACGGTCATCGTCGTCAGATAGGCTTCAATACCTTCCAGACCACCTTCAGAACCGAAGCCGGAATCGCGGACACCACCGAAAGGTGTTTCAGGCAAGGCGAGCGCGAAATGATTGACGCCAAGCATGCCGCTCTTCAGCCTGTTTTGCACCTTGTGTGCCGTCGTCATGCTAGAGGTGAAAAGATAGGCACCCAGACCAACCGGGAGCCGATTGCCCTCGGCGATGGCCTCATCGAGCGAACTCACGCGCATGACGAGGGCGAGCGGGCCGAAGGGCTCTTCGTTCATTGCCAGCATATCGGATTTCATGCCTGACAGGATTGTTGGCGCATAGAAATTCCCGCTTTCGCCAATCCGTTCACCGCCGGTCTCAACCTTGGCTCCCTTGGTAACGGCATCAGCGACCATATCGACAACCGTTTCAAGCTGGCTCGCCGACGTCAGCGGCCCCATCTGCGTGTCTGCCTCAACACCCTTGCCCACCTTCAGTTCCTGCGCCTTTTCAGCGAAACGGCGTACGAATTCATCGTGGATGGAAGCATCGACGATGAAGCGCGTTGGCGAAACGCAAACCTGTCCGCAATTGCGGAACTTCCATTGCACGGCGAGCGGAATCAGGTGATCGAGATCAGCATCCGCCGCCACAATGACCGGACCGTGCCCACCAAGTTCCATTGTAACTTTCTTGAGCTGTTCACCCGCTTGTGCGGCAACGATACGCCCCACACGCGTTGAACCGGTCAGCGAGACCTTCCGAATTTCAGGTGCCTTAATAAGCGTATCGGAAAGCTCGGACGTCGCCCCCCAGATGACGGAAATAGCCTTGGGCGGCAATCCAGCCGCGAGCAGGCATTTGCCGATCAGCCATGCGGTGCCAGGCGTATCCGACGCTGGCTTGATGACGACCGGACAGCCTGCGCCCAATGCGGGGGCCACCTTTTGCATCGTATTCCATGCCGGAAAATTCCAGGGCGTGAAGGCCGCCACGGGTCCGACCGGATGCTTCAGCACCTGAATCTGAATGTTTGGCGCACGCGAAGGCACGATACGACCGTAAACACGCCGACCTTCTTCGGCAAACCAGTCAAGAAGATCAGCTGAACCCAGCCACTCGCCCCGCGCCTCGACCAGAGGCTTACCCTGTTCCATCGACATGACAAGGGCGGCCTCATCTGCACGCTCGCGCATGATGTCGGCTGCCCGGCGCATGATCTTGGACCGCTCCAGTGCCGAAAGCGCAGCCCACTGGACACCACCCTGCTCGGCAGAACTGGCAGCTTCTTCTGCCTCCGCACGACCCGCACGCGGAGCAACTGTCAGTTCGCGTCCGTCCGAAGGGTCTGTCAGACGCAGCGTTCCAGCGGAACCTTCGTTACGCTCTTCGCCACCTACGATCAGGGTCAGTTTAGGATACATCGATATCTCCTGCATAATTCAATTGCGCCGCAAGCGGTGCGCCCGACAGCGACTTAATGTTTATTGCCCAAAACGAGATCGGCCCCTTTGGCCGCCAGCATCATAACGGCCGCCTGCGTATTGCCGGACACCATTTCCGGCATGACCGAGGCGTCGATTACCCTTAGTCCCGATATCCCGTGGACACGCAGCGAAGGGTCAACCACCGCACCGGAATCTTCACCCATCCTGCAGGTTCCCGCCGCATGATAGATCGTCTGACCATTGGCCCGTGCAAAGGCCAGCCAATCCTCGTCGCGTGCGCAATTTTCACCCGGGCTGAGTTCTGCCACGCGAAAGGCGTCCATTGGCTTCTGGTCGATGATCCGACGCGCGAGCTTCATACCGTCCACCATCGCGCGGCGGTCTTCTTCGTGGTCCAGGAAGTTCGGCACGATAGCGGGCTGCACATTGATATCCGCCGACACGGCATGGATCGAACCGCGCGACCGGGGCCTCAACTGCGTTACGCCCAGCGTCATGCCGGGAAAATGGTGGAGCTTGCGCTCGGCAGCATTGGCGTAACTTGCATGCATAAAGAAAAACTGTACGTCTGGCCGATCAAGCTCTGGGCGCGACCGCAGAAACGCATGGTTCAAACCCGTGCCATAGGTTAGCACGCCACGCCGTTTCAGCGCATATTTCAAAACCTCGCCCACAAGGCGCGGTCCGCGTGTATATTCGTTCAACGTTACGGGCTGCGAAACACGCCAGTTCATTCTTGTGCAGAAATGATCGAGGTAGTTTTCCCCCACACCCGGCAATGCGTGAACCGGTTCTATGCCGATCGATTTCAGCCGATCCGGATCGCCAATGCCTGATAGCTCCAGAAGCTGGGGGGTCTGGATTGCGCCTGCCGTCATGATGACTTCGTTCGCCAACACGTTGCAGCTTTCTCCACCATCGGTCAAAGCCACGCCAACAGCTTTCTTGCCCTCAAGGAGAATACGCGTTACGCGGGTGTTGGTCAGGACGGTCAGGTTCGAGCGTTTGCGCGCCTGCGCAAGCCAGGCACGATCCGCCGAATAACGTTCACCGCCCGATTGATTGACCTGATACCAGCCCACACCTTCCTGGGATGCACCATTATAATCAGGATTGAATTTCTGGCCTTGCGCTTGCGCGGCAGCAATGAATGCCTCGCCAATGGCATTTTTTTCGACCACTTCATTTACGGGTAACGGTCCGGAAAGACCGCGCAAACCGTCTGGATCTGGAAGCTGCCAGCGCTCAATGGCCTTGAAATATGGTAGGACACCTTGCCAGTCCCAACCAGCGGCGCCCCGCTCTTGCCAGTGTTCATAATCCTGCGGCTGACCGCGGACATAAATCATGCCATTGATGAGTGTTGAACCACCGAGACCCTTTCCGCGTGGGATGGCGATGCGACGAAAATCCGTCGCTGCCTCTTCCGTGCTCCAAAAACCCCAGTTGTAACGCTTATTGACCAGAAGCTTGTAGAAACCAGCCGGGATGCGAATCCAGGGTGACCTTGCTTCGCCACCGGCTTCGCAAAGCAGAACCTTGTTTCGGCCCGAGCGGGTGAGCGCCTCGGCGAGAATGCAGCCAGCAGTACCACCGCCTACGATAATGAAATCGAAGAGCGCGTTTTGCGGAAGAGCCTGTGCCATCTAAATTTGACTCCGTGGCATTTTAAGCTGCCGCTGCCTTGACGCCCATATGCTGCGCCATGAGGCGAATTTGCTGTCGCAGCATCGGACGACCAAAATGGATACGTGCACCCTTTTCTTGGGCGGCAGCCAGCAATGGTGTAATTTCGGGTTCCATGATCACTTCAGCCACAATCTGACCGTCATGGAAGGAAAGATCGTCGAGCGGCAAGCCGTCACCGGGACGCAAGCCGAGGGATGTAGCATTTACGACAAGATCGCGTTTGGAAGTTTCTGGTGCCCCAGCCATAACCTTGACGGAAGGGTAGCGGCGGCTCACGCGCGCTGCCAGATCGCGTGACTTTTCTTCAGAACGATTGACAATGGTCAGCTTCGCGACACCAGCTTCGGCAAGTGCGAAAGCAATTGCTGCTCCAGCACCGCCCGCACCGAGAAGGCAGGCATCCATGCCCGCCACATCGATACCGTTGAATTCGAGGCCGTTTACGAACCCTTTTCCGTCCAGCATCGCGCCAACCAGACTACCATCGGCCTCGCGACGGATGGTATTGACAGCGCCGATCAGCGCGGCATCGCCGACAACCCGATCGCACATTGCCAGAACGGACGTCTTATGCGGAACTGTAACAATCAGACCGCCAAAGTTCTCGATCCCGCGCAGATTGTCGATGAAACGCCCGAGATTTTCCGGCACGACATGGAATGGCACCAAAACGCCGTCATAGCCCAACGCCTCGAAGTGATTGTTCATCTCTTCGGGTGTTTTGACGTGAGCGATGGGGTTGGCGACGATGCCGTAAAGTTTGGTATGTCCGGTTATCACTTCTGACACCTCACGTCATATAGAGTCCACCAGCCACATCGATTGTCTGGCCGGTAACGAAGCTGGATTCAGTCGAAGTGAGCCAAAGAGCGACATCCGCCACTTCTGCCGGTTCACCAAGACGCGCCATCGGCGTCAGCTTGACCTGTTCGGCATTGACCTCCGGAGCCACGCCCGCGACCATCGGCGTTGCGATGCGCCCGGGAGCAAGTGCGTTCACGCGGATTGAAAATGGCCCGAGTTCGGCGGCCAGATGTTTGGTAAAGCCAATAATAGCCGATTTCGTCGCGGCATAATGGCAGGCTACAATCGGCGAATAGGTCTTCCCCGCCACCGACGACGTGTTCACGATCCAACCACGGCGGGCTTCCACCATAGCCGGGGTCAGGGCGCGAATAGTGTTGAAGGTTCCCGTCAGATTGACATCGACAACCCGCCGCCACTCGTCGGGCGCCATCTGCCAGACCTTGTGCGCAACGCCATCATGCTTGGGAGAAATACCGGCATTGTTGATCACGGTATCGAAAGCCAATCCCGTCGCGTCGATTGCTGCGACGAGCGCATCATAGTCCGATACATCGCAGGCGACCGCAACCGCACGTCCCAAACCGAGTGCATTCAGTTCATCGCAGGCGCGAGCAACATCTTGCGGATTGAGATCGCAGATACCGACCGTCGCATGACGCTCGACAAAGGCCTGGGCGATTGCGCGACCAATGCCGCGCGCGGCTCCCGTCACCAAGACGTTGCGACCTTCATGCGATGGACGGCGGCGGATCGTTTCGGGCGTAATTTCAGTGAATTGCATTTTTAGATTCCAAGATAAGCGCGACGAACGTGATCGTTATTCAGAAGTGCTTCCGAGCTATCGGCCAGAACCACCTGTCCGTTTTCGAGCACGTAACCGCGATTCGCGACTTTCAGCGTCGTGAAGACGTTTTGTTCGACAATCAGCACGGTGGTTCCTGTCGCCGCGATCTGGCGCACCACATCGAAAACCTGCGACACGACAATCGGCGCCAGTCCGAGCGATGGTTCGTCGAACATCAAGATGCGCGGATTTGCCATCATGCCGCGCGCAATAGCCACCATTTGCTGCTCGCCGCCGGAAAGCGACGACGCGGTCTGCTCCAGACGCTCCTTAACACGGGGAAAAAGTTCCAGAACTTCTTCCAGACGGCTTTGCTGCGAGGCGCGGGCAGCCTTGCGATAGGTTCCCATCTGGAGATTTTCGCGCACCGTCATATCAGGAAAAAGCTGACGCCCTTCCGGCACGAGAATGATGCCCCGATCCACAACCTCATGCGCCGGTAGCCGTGTTATATCCTCGCCCATGAAAGTGATCTTGCCAGCGCGGGGCTGGATCTGGCCGACGATTGTGCGCAGCGTCGTAGTCTTGCCGGCGCCATTCGCGCCGACAATCGTTACAATCTCACCTTCCTTCACATCGAGGCTGACATCTTGCAGGATGGTGGTCGGGCCGTAACCGGCATCAACATGTTCAAGCGTGAGCATGTGCAAACTCCTTGCCCAGATAGGCTTCCACAACTTGAGGATCGCGCACGACATCCTGCGGACGTCCCTGTGCGATGACCTCGCCCGAGGCAAGAACGATCACCCGATCCGACAACGACATGACAGCCTGCATCACGTGTTCGATTGCGATGATCGAAACGCCGGAGTCGCGGATGGACAACATCAGATCAATGGCGCGACGCACGTCGGTCTGATTGATGCCAGCCATCACTTCGTCCAGCAGAAGAACGCGCGGTTCCATTGCCATGACGCGGGCGACTTCCAGTCGTTTCAAACCACCGATCGTCAGGCCACGCGCTTCTGCGTTAAGCAACGGGCCAAGTCCCATACGCCAAGCAGTCTGGCGGGCCGCTTCGCGGGCGTCTTTTTCTTCATGATGACGATAGAACGCGCCGACCATGATGTTTTCCTCAACGGTCATCGCCGCAAAGGGCTGGACAATCTGGAACGTACGGCCAAGACCAAGCGCTGCAAAATCGGCGGGATTGTTGGGCGTATGGAACTCGCCATCGGGACCCCGCATACTCACCTTGCCCTCATCCGGGCTCATGAAGCCGGAAATCATATTGAAGAGCGTGGTTTTGCCTGCACCATTCGGACCGATCAGACCAAGAACCTCGCCTTCACGCAATGTGAAGCTGACATTGCGGGTAACATGAAGGCCACCGAAATGCTTGTTGAGGTTTTCGACGCGCAGAATGTCCTGTCCGATGCCGGACCGGTCGGGAGACGGCGCTGCAGTTGCGGTTGCTGGCGCAATGATGGGTCCCGTTTCGGTCGCAGGCGCTGCATCCTTGCTGTCAGTCACTGTCGGTTTGCGGGTAAACCGCTTGAGCGCGCCCATGATGCCATTCGGCATGAAGAGAACGACGAGGATCAACACCAGACCATAGACGAAGCCGTGCAGTCCGAGCGCAGAAGCACCAAGCGACGCACGCGCCCATTCAGTGATTGGCACCAGAAGCGCTGCGCCAAGCAGCGGACCTGCGACAGTGCCAAGACCGCCGATAAGGGCGAACATGGCAATCTGGATCGAGAAGGCGAGCGAGAACATGGCCGCCGGTTCGATGAAGGTCAGATACATTGCATGGAATGTACCGAGCATCGCGCAAAGGGCCGACGAGATGGCAACCGCAATCAGGCGCACACGAACGGTACGGACACCTGCCGCACGCGCGGCAGATTCACGCTCACGGGTTGCGACAAGGTAAAAGCCCAGACGCGAACGGCGCACGGCCCAGGTAACGAGCAGCGTTACCAGAAGCATGCCGAAGACGATCAGCAGTGACGGCCAGCGTTCGCGGAACACCATCCATGTCCAGCCGAGACGCAATTCGATCATCAGACCTGTTGCACCGCCTGTCAGCGAACCGAAATGCAGGGAAAGCACGCGGAACACTTCAAGAAACGCGATAGAGGCCAGAGAATAGAACGGACCCTTGAGACGGAAACACGGATAGGAAATCAGCATGCCGACCAGCGCTGCAATCAGCGCGCCCACAAACATGCTGAACCAGGGGCTGATCCCCAGATTGAACAGGATTACGCCCGTATAGCCGCCGATACCATAGAAGACGGCATGGCCGAGCGACATCTGACCGGCGAAGCCGCCGACGAGATTCCACGCGGTGGACAGCGCAGCAAACAGGCAGATCGTGATGAAGATATGCGAGACGAAGGCGTTGTTGATCGCCAGCGGCAGAAGCAGCAGCAGGGCCAGAACGCCGAAGAAGGCGATTGGGCCCCAGCCCAATCTGGTTTTTTTCGTGCCAGTCCCGCTTAGAGTTTCACTGATGCTCATGAATTTTCCTCAGGACAGGTGCGAAAGGGTAAGCCGCTTGCCGAACAGGCCGGATGGCTTGAGAATGAGGATCAGCAGGAATATGCCGAATACGACGGCCTCCCGCAGATCGGAACCGATGTAGTAACCCGACATCGCATCGATAACGCCGATAATCAGCGCGCCGAAAAACGCACCCGGAATTGAACCAAGACCGCCGAGCACGACAACCACAAAGGCCGTCAGCACGAAATAGGTGCCGATGTTGGATGAGGTCGGATAAAGGGGCGCAATCAACACAGCAGCGAAGCCGACACAGGCTGCCCCCAGGCCGAAACTGAGAATGTAGATGCGTGATACATTGACACCCATCAACTCAGCAGCGACGCGATGCTGGGCGACGGCGCGAATGGCGCGACCGGTCTGACTTTTCTTGAGAAACAGTTGCAGGACGATCACCAGCGCTATGGCCGCCAGGAAAATGTAAACCTGTCCGGTCAAAATGCGTAAGGAACCGATCTCGATTGGTGCACGCAGGCCGAAATTGGGTGTGTTGGCGATGTCCGCGCCGAAAATCAGCAGCGCGAGATTGATCATTGCCGTGGAGAGACCGACGGTGGCGAAAATCTGGACATGGTCGTCCTCGGCTGACATCAGCGGCTGTATCAGCAGCCTCTGGGTCAGCGCACCCAATAGAAACATCATGGGTACAACAATGATCACTGCGGCATAGGGATGGAGTCCCAGCCTCGTTGTGATCATCCATGTCACGAACATGCCTGCCATGAGGAATTCCCCATGGGCAAAGTTCACGACTTTGACGATGCCGAAAATCAGCGTCAGGCCGATGGCGACAATTGCGAACAGTCCACCAAGCATGAGGCCGTTCAATAGGATTTGTAGAAAGGTCGTCATAGCATGCTCCACGAGCGGGGGCGATCACAGGTTCAGCACCTGTGGTCGCCCTTGCACGATCATTTGTTAAAGCGCATCTTCGCGACGGCGGCATTTTCCGGATAGACAGTGACGAGCTTGCCGTCCTGCCACTGCATACCCATCATGCTGGCACGCTCGTTCTGGTTATTCTTGCCGAACTTCACGCCGTAGCCAGCAGCTGTCTGACCATCGGGAATATCCAGTGCCTTGGCCGCACTGACGATCTGGTCCGGTTCAAGACCTTCGCCCGCATTGAGCGCCTGGAAGACTGCCTTCGCACCGACATAGTTGTTGAGCGAATGGCCCGAACGCGGTTCCGAACCATACTTGGCCTTGTAAGCCTCAACAAACTTGGTCAGGCCCGGCGTCGCCTCGGTATTGACCGCATATTGGGTGAAGTCGACGTCGTAAACGCCTTCGATCACGTCATGCCCGACTGCATCGGCGGTCGGCTGCATGGAATAACCGCCACCACCACCGATAACGGCCAGCGGCTTGTAGCCCGTCTCATTGGCCTGCTGAAGAAACAGAACAGAGTCGTTCTGATAGGAGGTCTGCATGACAACATCGACGCCCTTTTCACGCAGTTCCAGAACCAGAGAGGACATGTCGACGGTATTGGACGGGTAACCCGACTTCAGCACGACATTCAGACCGGCAGCCTTGGAGTTTGCTTCCTGATGGCCTGCAACCGAGGTGCCGTAAGACGAATCTTCGTAAATGATGCCGATCTTCAGATCCTTCGCATCCTTGCCGAGACCCGGCGCGATGCTCTTGACCAGCATATCGACCGAATCCTTACCCATGTTTTCAGCGGTCGGATTGGTGCGGAACAGATATTGCAGGCCACGTCCCGTTACTTCATCGGCCACGGCACCGAGTTCAAAATAAGGAACGCCTGCAAGTTCGCTGACCTGCGAAGCGGCAATAACGCGAGCCGACGAATAGGTACCGAAAATAGCCTTGACGCCCGAAAGTGAAATCAGGCGGCGCGCTTCCCCAGTGGCCTGGTTGTTATCAACAGCATCGCCGCGCTCCAGCACAATCTTTTCGCCCTTGATGCCACCAGCTGCGTTGACTTCCTCAACGGCAAGCTCAAGACCACGCGCGCTTTCTTCGCCGAGAAGAGCGAGAGGGCCGCTGATCGGATAGAGTGAACCGATCTTCACATCGGCGAAAGCCGCAGACAGCGCGGTCGATGAAAGTGCGAGGCCGAGCGACGCACTCATAAGCAGTTTGGATAGTTTCATTCTCTCTCTCCCTGAAGAATTAATAGTCGAGTGCTTGTTTTCCGGTGAAACTGGTGACAGGCGGGTAAGCGCGTTCGTCGGTGACGACGTCAATGACAGTCAGAACATTGGAACGAAGAGCCGTCTCAAGTGCAGCGGCAAGTTGATCAGCGCGCTCTACCCGGATGCCATTGACACCGCAGGCTTGCGCAATTGCCGCATGATCGACCGGCTGGAAATGCACGACATCGGTATATGCACCAAAGAGGCTGAGTTCCGCATGTTTCTGGTAACCCAGAATCTGATTGTTGAGCACAACAACCACAACTGGCAAATTCATCCGCTTGGAGGTTTCGATCTCGGCCCAGACATGCGCGAAGCCACCGTCGCCCGTCAGGCAAATAACCGGCGACTGCGGGCGAGCTGCCTTTGCGCCCAGCGCAAACGGTAGTCCCCAGCCCAAACCGGCCAGGCCCCGCGGGGTGATGACCCGTTGTCCGCCGGAGCGGATGGTCACACCATCGGCGACCCAGATCGAGGAATAGGACGCGTCCGCCACGACAATGGAATCGGGCGTAAGCAGACGGTCGATTTCCGCGACAATCCGTTCGGGCCGCAGTGGTGTCGCATCCGAACCCGCCTTGGTCTCGCGCAGTTTTGCGCCGTCCTTCAAGCCATCGCGAATGCGTGTCTCAGTGGCCGAGCGCTGCGCCTCGCGAACAGACAGGTCCTGCAGCTTCAGGGCTGCAACAAGGGCTTCGAGCCCAAGACGCGCATCGCCGACAAGGCGTAGCGCCTCGTAGTTGCGGCCAACCTCTGTGCCATCAATATCGATCTGGATATAGCGCGCGTCTTTGGGATAAAGCTGCCAGCTGTCGGTGCCGTTCTGATTGGTGCGATTGCCGACCAGCAATATGACATCTGCGTCCTGCACCATCGGCGCGAGCTGACCCGCACGCGCGCCAGGCCCCATGAAATATCCCACCACGCCAAGCGAAAGCGGATTGGTTTCGTCGATTGCACCCTTGCCCATCACCGTGGTCGCGACAGGGAAACCGAGAGCCTGCAGCGCAGACAGAGCTTCATAGCCGCGCGCACTGTGCACGCCGCCGCCAGCAATAACCAAAGGGTGACGTGCGGACGCAAGCAGCGCCGCAGCTTCGCTGACACGTGCCGGATCTGGCGCAACCGGATCAAGAGGGTAATGGCCAAGAGAAGCCTGACGTGCAGTCTTTAATGCACCGTCGTCCAGTTCATCGAGAACATCGAGCGGAACCAGAAGAACAGCCGGGCCTGCACGACCGGTCGTCGCAGCCGTAAAGGCCATATCGACATAGTCTTCGATACGCGAAATCTCGCTGACGCGACGAACCCATTTGGCTGCTCCGTCAAAGAGCGCCAGATGATCCAGCTCCTGAAAAGCGTTCTTGTCGGTAAACTGGCGATGGACATCCTGAACAATTGCCACAACCGGAATAGAAGCCTTGAGTGCTTCGGCGAGGCCCGGAACCAGCAAGGTTGCTGCCGGACCGTTCTGTGCGGTTACGACCGCAACTTGCCCAGAGACGCGGGCATAAGCATCGGCCATGGCCGCACCCGCATTTTCCGTACGGTAGCCGACCTGCGTAATGCCGAAATCAGGCGCGGCAAGAAAGAACGCTGAAGGGATCGACTGTCCGAAGACACGGGTAACACCGTGGCGCTGCAACGCGCCTGCCAAGATATGAGCGCCGGTACGATTGGAACGTCGTTGAACATCTAGCATCTGCGCTTACTCCTCGCCGCAGGCGGTCGTTTTAAGAACAATCTTGCCGTTATGCGCTGAGGCTTCGAGATGGGCATGGGCTTCACGCACATCGGCAAGGTTGAATACGGAATCGATGACGGGACGAGCCCCCTTGTCGAGGATCAACGGCAAGACCTCGGTCTCCACCGCGCGGGTCAATGCCGCCTTCATCGCCAACGGGCGCGCGCGGAGCGTCGAACCGCTCAGCGTGAGGCGCTTGAAGAGCAAAGGTCCCATGTCCATCTGGGCCTGCGATCCTTGCTGGAAGGCGATTTGCGCAATGCGTCCGTCTTCGGCTACCAATTGCAGATTGCGCTGCATGTAGCTGCCCCCGACCATATCGACGATCACTTCTGGTCCACGCCCCTCAGTCAATGCCCGACCGGCCTCAACGAAATCGGTTGTGCGATAATTGATTGAGGCCACCGCGCCCAGAGCTTCGGATGCACGGCACTTGTCGTCCGAACCGCATGTGGTGATCATGCGTGCGCCGATGGCCTTGGCCAGCAATGTCGCGGTCACGCCGATACCGGACGTGCCGCCATGCAGGAGCACCGTTTCGCCGGGCTGAAGGCGAGCACGCTGGAAAAGGTTGCTCCAAACCGTGAAGTAGGTTTCGGGAATACCTGCCGCCTCAATCATCGACAGACCGGCTGGCACCGGTAGGCAGACATCCGCCTGCACCACGGCTTCTTCAGCATAAGCGCCACCGGCCACCAGCGCCATGATGCGGTCACCCACGCGGAAACGCGTGACGTCATTCGCCGTCTCAAGGACCACGCCCGACAGTTCCAGCCCCAAAACGTCAGTCACACCGGGCGGTGGTGGATAGTTACCGGCACGCTGCATGGCATCGGGCCGATTGACGCCTGCCGCATGCACTTGTACGCGCATTTCGCCGGGCTTCAGGGCGGGCAACTCACGCGCAACAAGTTCGAGAACTTCAGGGCCACCCGGACGGGCAGCTATAACGGAAAGCGTCGTCATATCAGACATTGGGATTTCCTTCGGGAAACAGCATCACTTTGAGCGCGGCCCGCTTTCGGGCGAGCGCAAATCCTTCTTCGGCGTCAGCCAAAGGCAAACGATGGGTGATCATGCGGGTATAAAGCTCAGGCTCCGCAGCGAGACGCTCAACGGCTTCAGCGAAGGCTTCCGGTGTGGCGTCGTGGCTGCCGCGCAATTGCTTTTTGCCGCGCACCAGCACATTGAGATCAAGAGTAAGTGGTTCGGCATGGATACCGACAACCACCAGAACGCCGCCAGAACGAAGCTGGGTCAATCCGGAAGCCACGCTTTCAGCGCGCCCGGTTGCTTCGAAAACGATATCGAGCCCGCCCTCGAAGTGGCTCGTCACAGCATCCGCCAAATTCACATGCTTCAGGTCCACACAAGCTTCGATGCCCATGGCGCGCGCCAGCTCGAGGCGTGCATCATCATCATAACCAGCAACCATCACCTTCGCGCCGCGCGCTTTGGCGACAATCGCGACGCCCATACCGATCGGGCCGGGTCCCAATACCAGCACTCGATCTCCAGACAGGACTTCGCCGACATTGACGGCATTGATCGATACCGCCAGTGGTTCTGTAAGTGCGGCCACGTCCAGCGGCATTGCATTGGGCAGCAACAGCGCATTTTTAGCGGGGATACGCACCTCCTCCGCGAAGCCACCATCCCGATGGAGACCAATCACGCGGCGCGTTTCACAACTGCCCGGAAGGCTATTGCGGCAGGATTTGCATTTTCCGCAAGCAACGGTTGGACAGCACACAACGGCATCGCCGATAGCAATCTGGCTCACGCCAGCGCCGAGGCCAGTCACGATCCCCGTAAATTCATGTCCAAGGGTAAGCGGCAGAAAAGATTCCATGAAGCCGTAAGCAGGCTCCCACGCATGCGCATGGAGATCGCTGCCGCAGATGCCCGCAGCATGAACTTTAACGGCAATCTCTCCAGTGGAGAGGGCCTCAATTCGATCGCATTCTACCAACTCAGCACCCGGAGCGGGTAGACGCTTGCGCAAGGCTAGCATTAAATCCTCCTCCGGCGCACCGGCTCCTCAACCGTATCGCGCCACGTCTATATATGTTATAAGCCACATGTTATAACACCGAGTCAATTGAGAACCGCAAGATTGCCGATCAAAGGGGTGATGAATGGTAGAAGCTACAGCGACCGAATGGATAAAACCCATTCAAAGACAAAACCTTAGCGAGCTTGCCTATACCAATCTGCGTGAGGCGCTTATGGAGGGCCGACTCAAGCCGGGCGAAGACCTGCCGTTGCGTCCGATCTCCAGAAGCTTCGGAATCAGCGCCACGCCGATGCGCGAAGCGCTGTTTCGGCTTGTCGCCGAGCATGCGCTTGAGATCGATGGACGTGGCCGTATTTCCGTGCCTCACCTCACCCGTGCGACGCTGATTGAAGTTCGTAAAGTGCGCGGTTTTCTCGAAGGAAACGCTGCGCGTGAAGCCGCGCTCAATGCCAGCCCAGAGGCAGTCGATGCGCTTGAGGCTATTCATAATAAGCTGAGTGCAGCCCAGGATGCCGATGACTTTCCTACCGCCATCGGGCTGAACACCAAATTTCACCTGAAACTTTGTGAGATTGCGGGCCTGCCGGTCACGCATGAAATGGTATCCAATCTTTGGGTCCGCTGCGGGCCCCTGCTCTCTCATCTCTATGATGGCGGCGTACCGCTGAACTGGGATCCGCATCCGCATGTGCGCATTGTGAAAGCCATCCGCGCCAGAGATCCCGACGCCGCCTATGAAGCGCTGAACATGGATATTGAAGGCGGTGGCGCCGGACTGTTGGCACATGTGAAAGACTGATACTCTCGCCACGTCCTGTGCGGCTTTATGGGGAGCAGGCATGTCCATTGCTCTCTCAGGTTGTATAACGGGACTCGACCCACCGTATTGACGCCTCAAGCCCATCCGCATCCAGCGGACGCGGCAGATGGCCGATATGCGGCGCAGTCATCGTTCTGCTGACGATTTCTCCGATCTCGTCGTCAGCCGCAGCGCGTCCACCGAGTTCGATCAAGGTGGCTGGCAGGCCAACACGACGGGAAAAGGCAACAAAGGCATCGATTTCAGGCGTCTGCGCCCCTTGGGCGTGCATCTGAACGACATTTGCATAGGCAACCTGAAGGCCATGCATTTTTTCCGCGAAAGGCGATACTGCGGTCAGCCCACGCGTCATCGAATGCGCGACAGACAAGCCCCCGCTTTCAAAAGCAAGGCCACTCATCAGGATTGTCGCTTCCACGACGCGCTCCAGCGCGGGCGTCGGTGTTTTCCTGTCTAATGCGGCGAGTGCGGCCTCGGCATGTTCCAGCAATATTGCATGACACGCTTCGGCCAGAACCACAGCTGTCCAGGCGGAACTGCCGCCGAAAATGTTCTTGCCCTGCGCATTGGCGCAGCATCTTACTTCGTGAATTTTCCCGATCGCATCGCCTATTCCAGCCAGGAAAAATTGCTTCGGAGCTTTCGCGATAACTGCCGTATCCACCAGAACAAGCTCGGGATTCCGCCGGAGTTTGCTGACACCCACCATGCGATGGGCATCGTCATACATGACATAATTGTGCGAGGTCGGCGCATCCGTCGATGCGATGCTTGGCACTGTTACGACTTTGGCATGCAAGCGATGCGCCAAGGCTTTGCCCGCATCGATGCATTTGCCACCGCCAGCTGCCGCAACGACAGAAGGCGCGCCCGCGAGCGCATCATGCAATCTGGTGATTTCGGCCTCGGTGCAATCACCGCCGAACATCAATACCGCGACTGTGATCTGCTGGTTTCGAAACGATTGCTCGATCATGTCTCCGTACTGTTCCCACAGCACGGGGTCGGCGACCAGAACTGCATCTCCGCCCAGTCGAACAAGTTCGGGACCAAGCTCTTTCAGAGCGCCTGCACCCTGCACATAGCGCGATGGTGATCCAAAAATTATCATTTGCGTTCCTCCCCGACGTTTCGAGCGAATGCCCACCCCGTCGAATTTTTTGCGATTGCATATCATATATGATGCTTGATGTATCCTCCAAGAGTCAATATACATATTTTCGTCTGGTCGGGAGGAGCCGCCTTGACGCAAACATGACGCCCGCTTTCAGGATTGGCCCTTGCGGCGCATATGCCACCCATGGAGAAGAATATGACCCTGCCATCGCCCGTCGGAATGCCATCCGCTGGAGCATCGCCCGGCGCGAACAGCTATATGCCCGATGAGAAAACGGTTTCATTTCTGCGCGAGCGCGCGCAATTCATTCGACTGGAAACCATCCGACTGATCGATATTGCAAAGACCGGTCACTACACCTCTGTCTTCTCGGCGGCAGAAGCCTTCGCAGCGCTTTATTACGACGTCATGAACCTGCGTCATGGCGAGCCGCATTGGGACGAACGCGACCGGTTCACGATTGGCAAGGGCCACGCAGCCGTTGGCCTGTTTCCGATTTATGCGGATCTCGGCTTTTTCCCTAAAGAATGGCTCGATGATTACACGCGGCTCGGCAGTCCGCTCGGCGATCACCCGGACATGCGCAAGGTTCCAGGCGTGGACTTTTCGTCCGGCTCTATCGGTCACGCGCTATCGAATGCTATCGGCATCGCCCTCGCGCAGCGCTGGACCGGCAAATCCTACAAGGTCTTCTGCATGATGGGCGATGGCGAAATGCAGGAAGGTCAGGTCTGGGAGGCGGCACTCTTTGCAGCCCAGAACCGGATGAGCAATCTTATCGCCATTGTCGATCGCAACGGCTACCAGCTGGACGGCAAAGTGGACGACGTGATGAACATCGAGCCGCTTGACCAGAAATGGTCGGCTTTTGGCTGGGAAGTCCATGAAGTCGACGGTCATGACGTGACCGCTGTCACGGAATTGTTGCGCCGCTTGCGCGCAGACGACACCCGCGAGCGCCCCGTCGTGGTGATTTCCAAAACAGTGAAAGGCAAAGGCGTTTCCTACATGGAAACCGAACCGGGCTGGCATTTGGGCTGGCTGGACACCGAGGACGCAGACGCCGCCGTCGCCGAAATCAAATCGAAGGTAATCTGATATGAGCAGCCCGAAATCCCCTAATTCCTGGCAGTATCGCGGCCTGAATATGGTCAATCCCGGCCTCGACCACCTTTCAAATGGCCTGATGCAACTCGTCGAAGCGGGGCATAATGTAGTCGCCGGCTCCGCCGACCTTCAATATTCCAATGGTTTAAACCGTTTTGCCGCCGCCCATCCCGACCGATATATTTCATTCGGCATCTCCGAGCAGAACATGGTTTCTGTCGCAGCAGGGATCGCCACCTGCGGCGTTACGCCCTTTGTGGCGACTTTCGCATCCTTTCTCGGACTTCTGACTTGCGAACAAATCCGCATGGATGTCGCCTATTCCGCGCAGCCGGTGCGGCTGGTCGGCCATCATACGGGTATTTCGCTGGGCTTCTACGGCACCTCGCATCATGCGACGGAAGATATCGGAACGATGCGTTCCATCGCCGATCTGGCCGTGGTTTCGCCGTCCGATGGGGCCCAGCTGGAAGCCGCAATCCGAGCTTCAGCCGATTGGGATCAGCCGATCTATTTCCGCATCGGGCGCGGTCGCGATCCGGTGGTTTATAGTGACGGCGCGAATTTCCAGTTCGGCAAGGCGCATGTTCACTCTCTCGGGGACGAACTGACAATCATCGCCTGCGGCATCACCGTTCATGCTGCGCTGGAAGCAGCAGTCGCACTCAACGCTGCTGGTCATTCGGTCGGTGTCATCGACATGGCTTCGATCAAGCCGCTGGACCGCGATGCCGTTCTTGAAGCCGCAGAACGATCCCGCTGCATCATGACGGTGGAAGAACACAATGTGCTCGGGGGCCTCGGCTCGGCTGTGGCAGAAGTGATTGCCGACGAGGGCAAGGGCGTGCGCCTGAAGCGCCATGGCATTTATGACGAATACGCGTTGATCGCTCCGCCGACGCATCTTTACGCACATTATAAGCTTGATGGGGCCGGTATTCACGAAGTCGCGGAATCCTTCATTCGCAAAGGTCAAATGGCATGAAAACGGCAGTCATCACAGGCGGCGGCACTGGTATCGGCCTGGCCACAAGCAGATTTCTGCTGTCGCAGGGCTGGCGGGTGATCGCTGGCGGCATGGACAAGGAAGAGCCCCTGCCCGAGGGGCTTGAGTTCATCCAAACGGATGTGACCAATACCGATGATCTTGACCGGTTGATGAACAGTGCCGAACGAATTGATGCGCTCATCAATTGCGCTGGTATCATTCGGCAGGCGCGCGAATGGCAGGCAGCTGAATTCCATAGGGTGCTTGAGGTCAATCTCACCGCCTCTCTGGCAGCAGCGACCGCAGCGCGGGAAAAGTTGCTGGCCGCAAAAGGCAGCATCGTCAACATCGCATCCATGTGGAGCTGGTTCGGTTCGGCCAACGCGCCCGCTTATGCCGCATCCAAGGGCGGCATAGTTGCACTGACGCGTTCCCTTGCCGTCGCGTGGGGACGTGAGGGAATACGCTGCAACGCCATTGCTCCGGGGTGGGTAAACACGCGGATGGGAGCAGGCGCTAAAAACGATCCATCGCGCGAGCCAGTTATCACAGCACGTATTCCGCTTGGACGCTGGGCGGAGCCTGAAGAAATCGCGGAGGTGATCGGTTTTCTGATCTCACCTGCCGCGCGTTATATCAATGGAGCGCTACTCCCGGTGGACGGCGGCTATTCCATCGCATGATAAAGGCCGTGCCTCGTCCATTACGGGGCACGGCACAACACCACTCAACGAGCGTTCTCGCTGTTCTTTTCTTCTATCCGGGCGACGAGTTCATTCGCCCATTGAATATCAGCCTGCATCGCATTGCGTGCTGCGTCAGGATCGTTGCGGCGCAAAGCCTCAATGAAGCGGAAATGCTGATGATCTTCGCCGGACAATTGCCTGACCGGCATTTCCTCGTGAAATGTACGCAGGAACGGCCCCATCAGTGTCCACATGTTTTCGCAAATCGTTTCGACATAGGGCAGCTCGGCGCGGCGCAAAATCAGAAAGTGAAACTCACGATTTGTCTGAGCGGCCTCGCGTGGGTCTTGTGCCGCCGCTGCGGTGAAACTCGCATTGAGCTTCTCGAATTCTTCTACAATCTCACCTGTGGCAGTTTGGCCGACGCGGAAGGCCGCCATTCCTTCCAGATTGTTGCGAATAGCCACAATCTCGCGCAGATCGCGCGGCGTCAAAACAGGCACCGCGACCGAGGTGGCGGCAACAAAATTCAAGGCCTGCTCCGAGGCCAAACGCATGATAGCTTCGCGCACCGGCGTAATCGATGTACCGTAAAGTTCGGCCACACCGCTAATCGTGAGACGCTCCCCCGGACGATATTCACCCTCCATGAGAGAGAGGCGCAGATTGCGATAAATCTGTTCCGACAGGTTCGCTTTAATGACTTGCTTCTGGACCATCCAAATCGCCTTTCATTTGGATATATCGCAGCAAAATCAAGCGATGGCCAGCCATAAAGTGGCATTACAACGCGGCAACCCATCGCGGACCACTGAGCGCAAACAAAGCACATTCGTTGAGTCTAAGTGCTCCAGTTTGGTTGAGCGCAATGCCTCTCTCTTATCATCAGTCTATAAACCACAACCTCTAACTTCCGCCGCGTCCACGACATGCCTGCACTAAAAATGATGGCTGACGAGAGCCGCACCCAGCCCCACCAGTATCGTGCCACACGCCTTTGGCACCATCCAACCCATCTTGTTACTGTGGAAGTGTCCGAAGGCGAGAGATGCAATAGCGACAGCTGCAACGTCGGCAGTTGAGAAAATCAAGTTTACGACGATGCCCAACACAAGGAACTGAAGCCAGAGCGGAATTTCGGTCGCCGGCTGCACGAATTGCGGCAGAAAAGTTAGGAAGAACAGCGCTGTCTTCGGGTTGAGAACTTCAACCACGATACTGTCGCGAAACGTTTTTGATACCGGACTTCCGGATTGATCGCCTTCTCTATTCCAATTAAAGAATAGGGCGAACCCCGACCAGATCAGATATCCGGCACCGGCAAACCTTATAATTGCGTAGATGATCGGTGCGTGTTCCATCAACGATGCAAGGCCTATCGTGGCAGCAACGATATGCACGTAACATCCCAGATGAACACCAAGAGCCGCCATCAGGCCAGCATTGCGACCGTGCGCAAGGGTTTGCGCGGTCATGTAAAGTATTGCTGGCCCTGGCACGCAAGCAAATGTCAACGTCGCAACAGCAAACGGTATCCATAAGTCCAGCGACGACATAATGGCTCCTCCCCATGGTCCAATGGCAGGAGTATTAGGCTTCGCTGAAACGCAATGATATACGGCAGGTGTCGTATTTAGACGGCAGGAATGCACGGATAATCTACTTTTGGTTAAAGCTTTTTAACGCGTGTCAATGCACATAAATGTCCCGATCACACCACTAACTTTGTTACCGCGACCACTTACGAACCGGTCAATGGGATGACATTAAAATCGTGGGCTCGATTTTAGCAATTCCCTGATATGGATTTGCATGAATCGCCAGGATCCACAGACATAAAGTTGCGCTGACCGTGTATATAAGCAGAGCCACAATTCCGGCTCGAACTCTGTCTGAATGTGTTGAAGAAATCGCAATTACTGTCATGATAGTGAGAGAAATAACCAAATACCATCTGTAGGAATCCACAGACGTCGTTCCAATAGAAAGCCTCATGCTTCTGGCATCTTGCAGAATATCAAGATCGCTTAATAAATACGAAATTACGGGACCTGGAATGTTTTCTTTGCTCATTTTCAATATCACGTCGCGGATGTCCTGCAGGGACTTTTCGACCGAGCCAGCTGGCTGCAGGTTTATGTTCTTCACCCATTCATCGTCTACGACAGCGTTCCTGTAGCGGATCAATACCTCTCGCAGAGGAGGTGCATCGATTTCTGGAGAATCGGCAATTCCAATCAATCGAATGATCGCGGAGCGCTCATCGCGTGTGGCTTGATTTGCTTTTGCGGTAATGGCCCATATGTCAGCCGCGACAAATCCGAGTGCAAGTGCCCAAGCCGTCGCCACTGTAGCGACAAATGCTCCGACTGGTATCGATAGAGGGTCACGTTCGGCATATTTTGCAAATATATGCAGCATCAGACGCCCAAACAGAAAAAACGCTCCCCCTAATGCAGCAAACGCAAGGAGAGACATTTGGACGGAGAGCGCAAATATCGTAACCATCTTAAAGGTGCCCCGTTTCTTTTTGACTTCCAATATTGTTGTTACGGTATAGAATACTAATCGCCAATAAAGATTACGATGCTATTAAGTTTGCGACCATAGTGGTACGGGCATTTCTTGGGAGAATAGCCATGCAAAAAAAGATTTCAGTCGCAGCAACCAGTGTGGTGTTACTTATCAGCTTGGTGAATTCCGCGTCAGGCGCGTCGATAGGCGGAGGGAATCCCCACCCTGTCAGCGATTACGTGTGCAAAGACGGCACTCATCTGGCTGTTCGTCTCCTCGGAGAGAGCGCTTCGGTATCTATCAACGGCAAACCCGCCATCGACCTGCCCTCCCAAGGGACAGATGGAACGACCTATTCCGACGGCCAGCAGACACTGGCGATAGTAGATGGTCGACTCTCATGGACCATAGGCCTGGCTGCGCCGATCGCTTGCACCGGCGGCTGAGCACCTACCCGGCCAACGGAGAGCACCGTAAGTTGAGAAGACAAATTTTATTTATAAGATGATTAATGTGTCAGTCGAGTTGACAGCTGGCTTCAATTTAAACGCGAACTTATAAGTTTATCTCGGCGCGCCGATTGCCGCAAACAATCTCGCCCATACAAGCAAGCAGCAAGATGCGTTGATAGACTCAACGTTTTAAAGCACCCACAAGTCAGAACTTCCGTATCCGCGCTTAAGTCTGGCAACAAACGCTCAAGACGCCCCTAGCTTCTTCCCGGCTATCTCGCAGCGTTGAATCACGTCCACCGGTGCTTCAAAATCAAAGTCGGCAACAGTCTCGTTCTCCGCAATTGCCTGCCCCAACACCTTGAACTCCTTGCCGCTCGCTCCCGGCTTTAAGCTGAACGCATGGGCTTTGAGATGAACTACTTTTCCGCGTACGAGGCTCTCCCCTTCCCCGCCTTTCGTCCTTATATCCCCATCAACCGTGATGGTACCAAACGGCTTTGACAGCTGGACCCCGATTGCGCCATCACCAAAGGTTGTGATGCTCTGGAATTCGGCATGGTTCAGCGTACCGTCATAAAGGTTGAATCCCCGCGCACCCAGACCATGCGTCTCGATAGGAGCTTGAATCTTGAGCGCGTTGATATCACCGAAATTCACGAACCCAATGCCGCTTGAACCGTAGGAAGTTATCGGGGCTTTTGCCGCCCAGGAATCGACAGCTCCCCAATTGTCGAGAACCATATCATTAGGACTATAAGTCGTCACCGAATCCTGATTGATAACGCTCAACGCGTTGACGCCGGAACCCACAAACACGCCACCCGTAATCAGATTGCCGGTGCCTTTTGGGATTCCACCGTCCGAATGGATTTCTCCCGTGGTGAGTTCGGTGAGTTCGATCACGCCGCCAGCTTCGGTTGGAGCCGGAGCCTTAGCCATGTCGGCATCAAAAGGAATATACGCTCCACCGAATATGAATATACCACTGCCCCGCAGAGGATTTTCTTTGCTGCCGCCCGAAAGATTATGGGCTTCCAGTGTCCAGCGGCTCGCTTTATTCTTCGAATTGTTGAGGACCGTCAATCCGCCAAGCAGAACTTCGACTCCGAATCCTGAAGGGCGATGCGCGGCAATTCGGGCGTCCGCCCTTTCAACATGAATGTCATCAAGCTTGATATGCGCTGCTAATGCGCCGGCTGCTTCCAGATGAAAACGGCCGACAGTTCTTATATTGTCAATCGTAATCGTACCGAGATCGGTGTTTTCATCAGCCAGACCGATGGCGATCTGAGTTTCATCCGTCACTATCCGCAAATCAGCGATCCGATGGTTCGCACTCAAGATCAGGCCCGGTTGCCCTTCCTTGAAACGCAGCTCGGCCGTGCCATCGACACCACGAAGCAACGTTCCCGATGACAATTTCAGGCTGGGAAGATTATCGATGACACCTTCAACCTCGATGCTCTTCGCATTTTCGTGAATGGCAAGCTGAATGTCGGCAGCATCTTTCACTCGTCGTGTATTATTAATCATGGAATACTCCTATTATTGTCGATGCCACAATTTTTCCGGACGCATTTCGCCGTTTACTTGCCATTTCAATTGAGGAAATAGACCTGCTGCCTAGATTTTCAAGTATTCAGGCGACAAATCCTTGACGGATTTCGCCCCCGCCAACAGCATGACGAGATTCAACTCTTGGTGCACGTGCTCAAGCACACTCTGCACGCCCGCAGCTCCACCCACTGCTGATCCGTAGAGAACAGGACGCCCAACGGCCACAGCAGAAGCTCCAAGGCAAAGGGCGCGGAATACATCAATACCACGGCGGATTCCGCTATCGAAAAGCACCGGCACGCGGTTGCCTACCGCATCGCTGACTTCCTTCAGCACACTGATGGCACCTGGAACGCCGTCGAGCTGGCGTCCACCGTGATTGGAGACCTGAATGGCGTCCGCACCCGCTTTGATCGCCGTATCCGCATCTGTTCCGCGCATAATCCCTTTGACGATGACCGGCAGTTTGGACACTGATTTGACCATACGAATGTCATCGGGAGTAAGATCGATCTTCTGATTTCTGAAATTACCAGTTCCGCCGTAACGCGGATCATGATTGCCAAAGCTGAATCCGGGTGGGAAAGGCTTGCCCAGTTCAATGAACGCATCGCTCGCGCCGGGCCCAAGAGCATCTGCTGTGATGATAATCGCGGAATAGCCGACGTTTCGTGCACGCTCAAGCAGACTTTGCGTCACATTAATGTCTGCGTTGAAGTAAAGCTGGAACCATTTGGGTCCTGTGGTCGCCTTGGCTATTTCTTCGAGTGGCCGGTTGGATGCACCCGACGATTGGTAAAGCGTACCAGCCGCTCCGGTGCCAGCGACAGCCGCAATCTCGGCTTCAGGATTAGCAAAAATTTGCGCGCCCATCGGGGCCACCATGATCGGAAACGGCAGTTTCTGGCCCAGAAGCTCCAAACCAAGATCAACATTATCAGCCGCGACACCAGCGAGACGGTGCGTTCGAATGGGGTAGTCGTTAAAGGCACGACGGTTTTCGCGCAGTGTCCATTCATCGCCCGATGCATGGGCGATGAATGCATAAGCAGGCTCACTCATGATGGCTTTTGCGCGTTGCTCAAGCAGGTCGAAGTTTACGATATCAATTTTTTTGTCCGTCGACCGTTTTGTTCCGCTCGCAGCGGCTGCAGCTTTGCTGGTATTCCCGGTCGCATGGGCAGCGCCGGACAGGGCAGCCAGCGCAAAACCCGCGCCGGCTCCCTGCAAAAGATTGCGTCTTGAGTGATTCATATGTTCTGCATCCTGTGTTTGGACCAACGGCTTGCCACCGCAGCCTTGAAAGACTGCTACCAGGCACCACGGCGGTGATTGCTAACCCAGCGATACATGCCGAGAATATTCAACGTCTTCATCGTGCTGAATGCTGTCCAGCTCTGAACCTCCGGACTGAATTTGACGTTGCGATAAAGTTCATCCCAGGACTGTCCAGCCCGCACGAGGTCGAGAACCTGCTGATGAAGATCGACGATGTAATTGCGTTCTGCAACGATGTCTTCTTTCTTCGCCGGGCTGTAATGACCGACATCGATTACATCGACGTCCTGCTTGATGACCCAATCAAGAGTTTCCACCCATCCATCATAATAGAAGTCGAGAAAGTCATTGTATGGCATGGACTTGCTTTCGCAGACATCCGTGCATTGCAGAGCTTTGTAGCCAGGGAAATAGACCATCACCATGCTGTTGGAATGGCTTGGCGCGACGCGGTGCAAACGCACCTCCTCCCCGCCCAATGTGATCGTCATATTCTCATCGAAAACTTTGTCAGGCACCGCCGTCGGAAGCTTTTCGCCAACGATGGGCTCGACTGCCCGTTGGTTGGCGATAACCGTGGCTCCGTCCTGCTGAAAAATCTGTCCACCACTGACGTGATCGGCATGGGCGTGGGTGTAGACCACATACTTCACCGGCACATTGAATCGCTTTTTGATTTCATCTTTGAGCCAGCCAGACGTGCAGCTCATCGCGGGGTCGATAACAAGTGCGCCTTCCTTGGTAACCAAAACCAGACCGCTATGGACAGCCAGTCCTGCACCGGTCGTATGACGGTAGAGATTACCCTTGACCTGTTCCAGGCTACGAGGAGTATCGGGGCAGGCTGCGCCGGTGAAATCGGGAAGAACCGCGCGATTGGCATAGGGCGTTTGATCGAGAATCACAGCATCATCACTGGCCGCCAGCGCAGCCGTGCCGGGCATCACTGCCAAGAGCAGCGCCACAAGTTTAGTCAAAGAAGGTTTCATCAATTATCCCCTTGAGGTGTTCGGCGAAGGGTATCTGCGGATACTGAATTGTCCTGAGCCCGATTGCTGCCCAACTTGAACAGCGGTTATCGGCCCGACATTACCGGCCGGAAGCTACCGCCCGTTTGATCTATCTGACAATTCGGATAATATTGATGATTATGAACAGTCCATTCGATAGAACGAAGAAACAACCCACCCTGGATCAGATCAATGTGTTCCTGGCCGTTGTCGAGGCGGGCGGCTTCTCCGCAGCGGCACGGCGGCTGCATCGGCAGCAATCGTCTGTCAGCTATACGATCGCTGCATTTGAGGCCCAATTGGGCGGTGTCGCGCTGTTCGATCGGGCAGCCCGCCGTCCCGTACTGACGGAAATCGGACGCGCGGTTCTGATCGATGCGAGGCGCATCGCGCAAGAAGTGGATGGTTTGAATGCCCGGATGGACGGGCTGCTGGCGGGTGTTGAGCCAAAGCTCTCCATTGTAGTCGATGCCATGCTTCCCGGACCTGCTCTTGTGGCCGCTCTTCGCGATCTGCGTACCGAGTTTCCCAAACTTGCTGTGCAGTTGAGGACGGAGGTTCTAGGTGGTGTCCCGGCAGCCGTTCTGGACGGATCAGCCAATATCGGAATCAGTGGACCGCTTTTTTATCGTATCGACCGGCTGGATCAGGTTCGTATCGGTCAGACCAGTCTTATCCCTGCGTGCGCGCCGAACCATGAACTTGCAAAAATGCCGGGACCAATTAGCAACAGGCAGGCGCGAGCTTTTACCCAATTGGTTTTGACAGACCGCTCGGAAATGTCCAAAGGCCAGGACTTTGCCGTATTGTCACCAGACACAATCCGGGTTTCGGATATCCAGGCCAAATACTGGTTGGCGCTGTCTGGCCTTGGATGGGGTAACCTCCCCTTGTGCCTCATCAAGGATGATCTTGCAGCAGGCCGATTGCACGAGGTTAAACTGGCGGAATGGCATAGAAGGCCCTATCCCTTCCACACAGTTCATTCCATTGACGCACCGCCCGGTCCGGCTGCCCTACGCTTTGCAGAATATCTTGAGAGACATTTGACCGAAGATTAGCCTTCGTGCTGGCATCTACACTTCTCAATAAATTCCAGCGCTGAAAAACTTGCAGTAATACGCACGAGCGTCCGCATCGGCTGCGATTGTTCCCTTTGTCTTCATGATCGCGATACAGGACGCGGAAATCGCCGCGAGCGCATAGCCAAACTCCAAAGCGACGAAAAGCTAAATAGTGAAATTTTTGCACGAGAAAAATCGACCCGGACGACAGTTTCCTGAAGATTACATTTGCAGCTATATCAAAATTAGCTTGCATATCATTATGTGTTGATATTGTCACAGGTTATATGCGAACTAATACTGTCATAAAACTGATAATTGAAAATGAATGTATTCGATGTTTTTTTTGATTTCGCAAATACAACTACTCCAGGTGACGAATCATGAAAATCACTACACTTCTGATTTCTTCCGCAGCGGGGATCATATCTTTGCCAGCATTTGCCGCCGATGCAATTGTTGCTCCAGAGCCGGAAGCCGTTGAATATGTTCGCGTTTGCGATGCTTACGGCGCGGGCTATTTTTACATTCCAGGTACCGAAACCTGCCTGCGCGTCAGCGGCTATGTCCGTTATGACGTGAAGGGTGGCGACGACGCCTATACAGGCTTTGATCGCAAGGGCTGGGACAAGGGCGCCCGCTTCACGCTGCGCACCCACACCGCGACCGAAACCGAACTGGGCACGCTCAAGTCCTATACCGAAACCCGCTTCAACTACACGGCCGACAATTCCGGCTGGGATGGCGAGTATGGCTCCGCGTCGAGCGGTGTCGACAATCGTCGCGCCTATATCGAACTTGGCGGCTTCCGCGTCGGTATCGACGAATCGGCCTTCCACACCTTCACCGGTTACCTCGGCGATATCATCAACGATGACGTGATCGCAGCTGGCAGCTACACCACGGGCCAGATCTCCTACACCTTCAACGCTGGCAATGGTTTCTCGGCCCTTATCGCAGCCGAACAGGGTGGCAGCAGCTACACGATTGACGGCTACACTCCGCACCTTCTCGGCGGCTTGAAGTACAAGGCTGGCTGGGGCTCGATCGCAGCTGTCGTGGCTTACGATTCCGTTCTCGAAGACTGGAATGCGAAGCTTCGTGGTGATGTGAACATCACCGAAAGGTTCTCGGTCTGGGTACAGGGCGGCTATTCGTCGGAAGAAACCCCAGATCAGAATTACGGCCAGTGGGGCGGCGAATGGGTTGTCTGGGGCGGCGCGAAGTTCAAGGCAACCGAGAAGGCCACAATCAATATTCAGGGCGCTTACGAAGATTGGGGCAAGACCGCAATTGCTGCAAACGTGGCTTATCAGCTGGTTCCTGGCTTCACCATCACCCCGGAAATTGCCTACACCAAGTGGGATAGCGATCATCCGCTGCGTGAAGCAGGCCTCGTTGGCTCCGATGGCCTTCAGGGCACAATCCGCTTCCAGCGTTCTTTCTGACTATTTGGCGTGAAGCGCAATAATTTCGGAAGTAACATTTGACAAATTCAAGATAAGATTGAATATTGAAGCTGTGATAATCTGACCTCCAATCACGATTACATCACACCAACTAACAGCGACAGATTACTTCTGTCGCTGTTTTTTTTTGTTTATATTAAAAATTAGATTCCATATCGCAGCATCACATAAATTCACAAATATTACTATTAGCTGACATAATGTTGGATGTTTCATTGCAACATCGATTGACAGAACAAAATTGAAATCGAATTTGGTAATTGTCCGGAAAGGATATTAATGCTCTTTGGCATCATTGTTCGAATACAATGAAAGGTCAAAGTCATGAAAATAAAGTCGTTCCTGATTGCTTCCGCTGCGGTCGTGACATCAGTTCCGGCATTTGCTGCCGATGCAATCGTTGCTCCAGAACCTGAAGCTGTTGAATATGTTCGCGTCTGCGATGCTTACGGCGCTGGCTACTTCTACATTCCGGGCACCGAAACCTGCCTGCGCATCAGCGGCTATGTCCGCTACGAAGTAAAGGGCGGCGACAATCCTTATTCCGGCGTTGACCGTGAAGGCTGGGACAAGAGCCTGCGCTTTACGCTGCGCACCTCGACGGCTTCGGAAACTGAACTTGGCACCCTGAAGACCTTCACCGAAACCCGCTTCAATTACTCGGCCGACAATTCCGGCTGGGATGGCCGCTACGGTGAAGCGAGCGATGACGTCGAACTTCGCATGGCCTATATTGAACTTGGTGGTCTCAAGGTTGGTATCGACGAATCGGAATTCCACACCTTCACTGGCTATCTCGGCGACATCATCAACGATGACGTGGTCTCGGCTGGTGCCTATCGTACCGGCAAAATCGCCTACACCTTCGCGGCAGGCAACGGCTTCTCGGCTGTGGTCGCTCTCGAACAGGGCGGCGATGACGATGGCGGTTACTCGAACGGCGTCCACGACTATGCAATCGACGGCTACATGCCGCATGTGGTCGGCGGCCTGAAATATGCAGGCGGCTGGGGCTCGATCGCCGGCGTCGTAGCTTACGACGCCGTTATTGAAGAATGGTCCACGAAGGTTCGTGGCGACGTCAACATCACCGACCGTTTTGGCCTCTGGCTTCAGGGCGCCTACTCTTCGGAAGCAAGCCCAGATCAGATGTACGGTCAGTGGGGCGGCGAATGGGCTGTCTGGGGTGGCCTGAAATACGCACTGACGCAGAAGGCAACGTTCAACCTCCAGGGTGCAACCGACGACTGGGGTAAAACTGCCGTTGCTGCCAACGTAGCCTATGAACTCGTCCCTGGCTTCACGATCACGCCTGAAGTCACCTACACCAAGTTCGGCGGCGATTGGAAGCGTTACGAAGCTGTCGTCAATGACAACAACGTAAATGATGCATGGGGCGGCACGATCCGCTTCCAGCGTTCGTTCTAAGCTGCTTTCTGAGAAAACAGCGACAGGTCATAACAGGCGATCAATGATGACGAAGGCTTAGACGTCATATATTCATCGATGTAGTGACAACCAAAGCAGCGGCGACCACGTCATCCGGTCGCCGCTGTTTTTTTGAGTTGATAACCAGACAGACGACAGGTGATTGGCAGGACAGAGGCCCGCGGTCGATTCACTTGCGAGCCTACCGATCCGTCCCACGTTCTCGCAGGTCGTCCAATTTTCGCTATGTCAACTGTTCAAGCGAACGCACTATATTCGCATTCGAACAATGCGATTTTTAAGACATGATTTCACTAAATCCTGTCGAAAACAACAAATATTAAATATAAAATTTATATAATTCACATTTCGAGATAAATTTTCGAAGCGAATAGAAATCTTGTATATATATTATCATAAGTAATTTCCGTAATTTACCTTTATTTGCAATAACCTGATATTTCGCCTCTGCCCTTTATTCTCCCTGATGCTCTGATTGTCGAAAACTATGCGATGATCGTCATATTAGGGCTAGTCGATACGATTACTGGCATGGGAATTCCGTACATTGCCAGCGTCTTTGGCATATTCCTGTTACGTCAGACATTCAAATCTGTACCCGCCGAATTGGAGGATGCAGCGCGGGTCGATGGATGCGCGTGGCTGAGCGTCCTTTGGCGCGTCTACGTACGGCAGCTAAGTCCACCTAGCTGGCTTATGCTCTGGTCTCGGTTGCCACCCACTGGAACAATTTTCTCTGGCCACTGATCGTCACCGACACACCCGGAAAAAGACCGCTTACGGTAAGGCTGTCGCTGTTTGGATCGCCTGAAAGCGGCGTGGATATTTCAACCATCAGCGCCGCGACCATTATGGTCATTGCGCCATTGGTTATAGCCTTTTTGATTTTTCAGCGCCAATTTGTGCAAGCATTCCTCAGAGCAGGAATTAGGTGAATGACCAAGCGAACGTGGTTGAGTGCCAAACAAGCCATGCATCCCCACTATCTTCTCCAAGGGAGCATACCCGCTAATTTTTTACCTTTTATTTCGACCTTAAAGGTCTCGTACTCAAAGATTATATGTCGGCATCAAACCTATAATGCGAGAGCGTCATCTCCGTCAAAACATTAAAACCACTTCGATGTTCTCTGACATTTTCATAAACTCTCCAATTGCAAATGCTTATCATATTCATTTAACATATTGATATTGCTTGACAATTTTTTCAGTTGCAAATAGGAAATCCGCATCGGGGAGTAGCCACCACCGAAGTGCAGCCCATTGAGGCAATGCCAAGATCAAGTGGGGTCACGTCAACACAATCGCTGAAAAGCGTGGCGCGACCAGCCGTTTAACGGCCCGGCAAGACCGTGGTATCAGCCATCCGCCGACGGACGGATGGCCTTTGTTGCCCGGCCAATCCTCCGTCTGAGCAGACATGATGTCCCCCATCACGGTATTTTTTCTTTCCGTCAGTATGTCGGTCGATGCTTTTGCGGTCTCTATTGGGCGCGGTACTGCCTTGAACCGTCCTCGACTTTCCGAGGCCTTGCGCACCGGCATCGTCTTTGGCGTTGTTGAAGCCATCACCCCGTTTCTCGGCTGGGTAGCCGGTGTACTAGCTAGCGACTGGGTTTCCCATGTCGATCACTGGCTGGCATTCGGGCTTTTGTCGGCAGTTGGTCTGCATATGCTTTATACAGTCATCTGGCCCAAGGATGACGACGGAGAGACACCTCAGGGAGGTTCGTTCCTCGTTTTGCTCGCAACGGCGCTTGGTACGAGCATCGATGCCATGGCTGTCGGTCTGTCGCTGGCCTTTATCGGTATCAACTTGCAGGGCATCATCGTGATTTCAGTGGCCATCGGTCTTGCGACATTCATCATGTCCACGATGGGCCTGATTATCGGCAAGGCAATCGGAGCCAGGTTCGGCAAGTTTGCCGAAGTGGCGGCGGCTGTTGTGCTTTGTGCTTTAGGCACGTCCATCCTCGTTGAACATCTTTCGGCATAGGTTTTCAGGGCGCGGAAATTTTCCGCACACGACTGTAATGATGGGGGAGGCGCAGCCCTCCATCATTTGAGAGCGGCCCTTGTGGGATGCTTTCACAAATTTTCCATTCGGAGTTGCCCTTTCCATAAAACATGACTAAAGAACTCATATTTCTGAATGTGTCTTTGGATCAGGTATATGTCTCCGTTGAATGCCGTTTTTGAACGTTTCTTTGTACGGGAACGCTCGCGCCTGAAACGGTTTGCCATAAAACTTCTCGGCAATGCCCACGATGCCGACGACATTCTGCAAGAGACCTACATCAAGCTCTCTTCCCGCGAACTTTCAGACGGCGACAGAGGCCTGGTGGTTCGCACTCTGACGACATTGGCCATCGATCACATTCGCACTCGCAATGTTCATGACGCAGGCGGCAAGGCAGCGAGCGACGAGGTCTTCGTGGAGCACATTCAGCCTGAACGCATCGTTTCGTCAAAACATGATCTCGCCGTTCTACTCGACGCGATCAATCATCTTCCGCGCCGCCGTGCAAAAATCTTCCTGCTCGCACGTGTAGACGGCATGACTTATGGACAAATTGCCCAAACACTTCACGTTTCACTCAGCACCGTCGAGAAAGAAATGGCTGCCGCCATAGCTTTTTGCCATAAGTGGCAGCAGTCACATGGCTGATTGCGATTCATCTCTTCTAACTTTAAATAGCAAGACTATGTTGGAATCTGGCAACCACGAAAAGTCGAAAGACGTAGCGATTGATGACGCCGCGACGTGGTTTGTCCGTATGAGCAGCCACCCAGTACCGGACGATACAAAGCGCTCGTTTCAATTGTGGCTTCAAGAAAGCCCTGCCAACCGGGACGCCTATGACAGCATTTGCAAACTTTGGGGCGAGTTGAAAGCACCGGCTCAAATTGTAGCCCGATCAAGCCGTCGCGGCTTGGGTTGGGTTGAACGCTTTTTCTCTCAACAGACCTTGAAATGGGCGCTCTCTGCATCTGTAGTGGCACTGGTCGTTGGCGCAGGCGCAATCTGGCGCGATGAAGGTTTGATCGCCCGGGGATTTGCCGACTATGCCGCATCGCCCGGAACCCAGAACGAAGTTGTGCTCTCGGATGGGACCAGAGTCTATATGGACGGCGACAGCGCCATCGACACGACGTTTTTGACAGGTGAGCGCCACATTAGATTGATCCGCGGTCGCGCGTGGTTTGATGTCGCTCGTGATGAAGATCGACCGTTCTATGTCGAAACACAGAACGCAACAGTTGGCGTTCTTGGGACAGTCTTTACCGTCGACATTGGAAATAATGACTCAACAAAGGTCAGCGTCGAGAGCGGCACGGTATTTGTTCGCTCCGCAGTTGGCGAACAAATCAAGCTTGGAGCGGGCAATGGTACGGCGGTTTCGTCCCGTGGTTTTCAAAAGCTCGAAAATGCCGACATAGACACAATGAATGCCTGGCGGCGCGGGCTTATCATTATGAACCAGACCCCTCTTCGAACCGTTTTGTCAGAAGTTTCACGCTATACAACAGGCCGAATTGTCGTCTCGGACGAAACCCTCAATGATCTTCAGCTTTCTGGCGTCTTCCGCACGGATGATGCCGATGCAATATTCACGGCACTCCACTCAGTACTTGACCTGAAAGTCAGAAGAATTCCAGGTCTGCTGACGATTATCTACCGCTGAGATATTTCCAATAGAAATTGCAGATTATTTTTACGGGTTTTGCCGATCTCGTCCGTTCTTTGCATGAAGGGCTTCATGCTCATGCAATTGGATAGGGACGGTTCATGGAAAAGACACTCAGAACAGCGCTTGCGATAGGAAGCATTTCACTGATCGCGTTCGTGGTTGCGAGAGCGCCGGGCGTCATGGCGCAGGAGATGGATTTGAAAAGCCATTCGTCTGCGTTCGATTTCAATATTCCGTCGAAACCTCTTCTGGCCGCGCTGGCTGATTTTGCCGAAGTGACAGGCATCCAGATTGTGAGACAGGATAGCAACCCGATCCAGGGATCATCCCATGCCGTTAGCGGTCGCCAGTCTGCCGAAACGGCCCTAACGCAAATGCTGTCGAACTCGAAATTACGCCATCGTTTCATTGATGCGCGCACGGTGAGCATCTTTGATCGTCTAGGCACCATAGCGCCCACGGATGGGACGACCTTGCTCGAAACAATAGTGGTCGGCAATGCCAGAATGACAGATGCGGCATCGGTTTATTCAGCACCGCGCTCCAGTGTTTATGTCTCCGGTGAGGAACTTGACCGCTATGGCGCTATTTCCGCGGCGGACACTCTCAAGGGGCTACCAGGCATTCAGGTCGCTGATAGCAGGAATGGCGGCGGCGTGGACGTCAATATCCGCGGAATGCAGGGGCAAAGCCGCGTGGCAGTGACAGTGGATGGATCGCAGCAGGCTCTGAATGTTTACCGCGGTTATGCAGGCACGCAGCAGCGCAGCTATTTCGACCCGGATCTCGTCAGTGACATGGTTATAACCAAGGGACCGGCACTCGCGCCCGGAGCAGCTGGCGCAATTGGCGGCACTGTCGCGATCACAACCTTGCGTCCCGAAGACATTCTCAGCCCGGGCAAGAATATCGGCATCCGATTAAAGGGCGAATTGTGGGACAACGGCATTAAGCCGCCGCATCGCAACACACAGATAAAGAGCAGCAAGGAGTTGTTCGCGCAGCCCCACGAAGGCAAAGAAAATCTGTTTGACTCGGATGCCAGGTCAGGAAGCGCTGCTTTTGCCTTCCAGCAGGACAATTTTGATTTCATTGCAGCCTATGCCCGTCGTAATCAGGGTAACTACGTCGCCGGACGTCACGGCCACGATAAATACCGCATATTCAGCAATTCCGGTTACGAGCAGAATTCGGCGGCGACCTCCTATGCGCCGGGCGAAGAAGTTCTCAATACATCCGCCAAGACAGAATCCATTCTTTTGAAGGCGACAATCCGGCCAACAGACGAACAAGAACTGGAACTTAGCTACCGTCGCTTCGATGGTCGTTTCGGCGAAATCATGCCATCCGATATTTTCCGGTCCGGAACAGCTGGCATTTATCAGTACCCGCAAGGTGAGATGTTGATCAATTCGGCGTCCGCACGGTACGCCTTTGATCCTGAAGACAATGACTGGATAAATCTCGAGGCCAATCTGTGGTGGACCGATGCCCAAAGCAGCCAGATAAATGGCGTCACAGGTCCCAAGTCACAGTATTTCGCAAGCGACCGCAGCTGGGTCAGAATGTCCAATCGCCGCATTGGCGGGGATATTTCCAACAAAACGGATTTTGCATCACGGTTTGGCGATTTCAATCTCACGCTTGGTGGGTCGTTCCAACATGAAGAGATTCAGCCACAGGATGGCGTTGTTATTACCGAGCACGATCTTAACACCAACCGGTTTCTGCGTAATGGTTCCAGAACAGAAATGAGCCTTTCAGGTCAACTACAATATCGACCGGTGGATACGCTCGAATTCTGGGGCGGCGGTCGCTACAGTATATTTCGCTCGAAAGACCGCAACGCTATGTCGAAAGTGCGATGGGAAGACGCTTTTGGGCGCTGGATATATGCGTCCAACTCAAAAGAATCTGGCTATATGTTCTGGCGACCGGATGCCAACGGCCTGTTTAGCGATGCGACAGACCCTCGCCTGAACAATGGACTGCTCTTTGGTGACAGCAACAATCCATTCGATGGGGTACCATTCAACGAATTTGGTGCTACCTACACCCATGCTTTTGACCCCCGTTGGTCCGAGACGGTTGTTGGCTTTGACCGGGGCCCGAGCCTATCAACCAAGGATAGCGGTTTCACGCCTGCTTTTGGTATAAATTACGAGATCGCGCCAGACACCTTCCTTTATGCCAGTTATGCCGAAGGCATACGCATGCCTTCGCTTTTCGAAACCACTTTGGGAACGCTTCAGGTGGAACCCACACGCGGGCTCAAGCCGGAACGCTCGCGCAACTGGGAGATCGGTGCCAGCACCACGCTCCACAATCTGCTAACAGCTGGCGATACGGCATCTTTCAAGATCGCTTACTTCAACACCAATGTTAAAGATTACATCACCCGCTACTATGACCCGAATACGAACGGCGTGATGACCTTCTCCAATGCAGAAAGCTACAAGACCAGCGGCCTTGAGTTTCAGTCGAGATTCGACAATGGCAAACTATTTGCCGATCTGTCGGCAACCTATTATTTCAAGACAGAGACATGCGACCCCACATTCGCGTCCTATTTGCGCGAAACCGCAGGGATTTATCAGCATACCGAGAATACACCCGACTGCACGCCGGGCAGCTTTATGGGCTCCTATACCAATACGCAGAACCCACCCAAATATGCTGTAAACCTGACATTGGGCAGCCGCTTCTTCGAGGAAAAGTTGATCCTAGGAGGGCGAATGACTTATACATCTGGTCCGACAGAGGAAATAACCGAACCTTGGCAAACCGGAGCGACAACGCCGCAACTTGTCTATCAGCCGGTCGCAATTTTCGATGCCTTTATGAGCTACAAGCTGAGAGACGATGCCATTTTAAACGCATCGGTGCAGAACATCACGGACCGCTATTATCTGGATGCGCTGGCACAAAGCTTCATGCCAGCACCAGGCCGCACCTATCGCGCGGGACTGACAGTCAAGTTTTGAACTCGTGAAGCATCAGATATCGCCCGCGCCATCTGACTATTATAAGTTGGTGGCGAGGACGCCAGTCAGGACACTCACTTGTGGAAAGGCATTTACGAATGGATTATTCGACGCAGGCAGAAGCCGCGCAAAATCCGTGAGAATTTGCGCGTAATCGTCCGTGTGAAATTCGTAAGGCAGTTCCAGTCGAAACTCGGAAACTTGCGGCAGTACAGGATCGGTTGCGAGCGCTTCCAGAATTTGGTCAGTCGTGCCCACAATATCGGGCAGAAACAAAGTGCGGCGCGGACCATGGGCGAAACCTGTTCGCTTGTCGCGCTCGGCGGCAAATTCCGCATAGCGACGACGCGCATCGGGACTTGCACTGTCGGTGGGCAGAATCACGCGACCAAGTGCAACACGCGGCACACGTTCATGCCTCCATTCCTGACGGAAGCGTTCAATGAGTGTTTTCTGTGCTGTCAGAAAATCGTCCGTATTCTCACCGCTGACAATGTTTCCCGTCAAAAGGTTGAAACCGGTCTGGCCCGCCCATCGTGCGGAATTTTGCGAGCCGCCGCCATACCACAGGCGGTCGGTCAGCCCCTTCGGCAAAAGGTCTCAAACGCGGGATTTGCGCCCCCGCGGCATTGCCCGCTTCGGTTTCGCCGGAAAGCGGTTCAGAGCGCAGCGCCTGCGCCAGTTTTTCAGCCCGCGTATGGCTGTAATCGGCAATTGGAACAGCATCGACGAAATCAGCGATCAGATGCGCAAAAGGTGGCGCGCCCACCGAAACACCGACATTGAGCCTGCCATGGGACAACAAGTCCACAGTTGCCAGATCTTCGGCCAACCGAAATGGATTTTCATAGCCGAGCTGAATGACCGCCGTGCCGAGCCCGATACGTTTCGTCCGCTGCGAAGCGGCAGCCAGAAATGTGGCGGCAGATGAGATGCCGCGCTCCAGATGGCGCTGGCGCACCCATGCGCTATCATATCCCAGTCGCTCTCCATGCTCGAAAAGCTGAAGCGTATCCTCTAAACCTTGTGCGGGGTCATTCTCCCGGTGACTACCTGGAATGAGGAAGGCAAAATGTTCTATGTGTGAAAGAGGCATGTTCAATTTCCCTTCTCGCGCAGCGGCTTCGCGATAGCTTTGAAGTCGTACAAGAATTTTCGCTTCCTGTTCCGCCTTGCGTTGAGACAGTTGAATTCAATAGGTTTCTCCGCGCAAATGGCTCGCGAGAAACCCCAGATTATCCTGTCCCCAGTAGGTCTCGGTATCATAGATATAGGTTGGAAAACCAAAGACGCCCCTGGCCACGGCCTGTTCACGATCCGACTTCCACTTGGCTTGCACATCGTAATCCTTCTCACGTACGACCAGATAACTGCCGTTGAAACCGGCCCGATCTGCAACCGCACTGCGGACTTCCGGCTTGCCAATGTCCTTTGCCTCTGACCAGAATGCATGCTGGAACACACGTGTCAGCTGCAGCCAGTTTTGACCATCAAGATGGGCCGCGATCACACTGAAGGAAGCAGGTGTGGGATCACTCAAAGCTGGACGGCCATCGATGAAAAGCGGCTTGCCACGAAATTTGGCCCAACGCTTGAGATCCTGCGTGCCATAGGCGCGACGTACTTCCGGTCGATTGCGCGAGAGGATGCCGCCATTTTCCTCAATAACGGTTGCGAGGTAAGGCTTGATTTCGACCACATGCTGCTCTGCCATTTCCTCAAGCGTATCCAGCCCAAGATATGACCAGGGCGAACCGATGGAAAAGAAATAATCGATCGTTTTTGGCACATTATGTCCTTCGATAATGACTGTACTGGAAGTTTATTTGAACTTCGGCAATCCGGGCGGATTGGTCTCCGATTGTTTCAAAGCTTCTTCGTCCAGATGCCAGCGGTCGAGAATGCGGGCATAGTCTCCGCTCGCGATCAGGCTGTTGGTGGCGATCGTCAGCGCCTCGGCAAGTCCGCTGCCCTTACGGGTTGTAATTGCCACATCCGAACGATCCGGCCAGCCCGCGCTGAGCGTGCCGACACGTTTGATATTCTTGTCACGTGAAGCAATGAATACGAGCTGTGCATGGGGTTGAACAATCACATCGGCCCGACCCGATTGCAGAGCCAGAAGGCTGGCGGCCTCATCATCATAATATTGCAGTTCCAGCGGTTTCAATCCCGCCTTCTCATTCTCCTCGCTCCACTTCACGAGAATGCGTTCCTGATTGGTCCCGGCACCCACGATGATGCGGAGGCCTGCAGCATCCTTTGGCTCCTTGATGGAGGTAACGCCACTGTCGGCCTTTACGAAAAAGCCGTGCAGGCCCTGCCGATAGGTCGAAAAGTCGAACTTTTCCTTGCGCTCTTCTGTGACACCAACATTGGATATCACGGCATCATATTTGCCGGATGAGAGACCCAGCGGCCAATCGATCCATGCAACCGGAACGCTTTCGAGTTCAAGCCCAAGGCTTTCAGCAATCGCCGACGCATAGTCCGCATCCGCACCCACAACGGTCTTGGCATCTGTGGCATAGGCCGCCAGTGGCGGTCCGCCCGGCGCGACGGCCACAGTCAGCTTGCCCGGCGTGACGAATTTGAAATCGGCGGGAATGGCGGCAATTGCCTGGGCATCTTTCTGCACATGAATGCGGCCCGTCTGTTCGGGCGACAAATCAAAATCATCTTCTGATAGCGCTGGCAGGGTTGAAGCGCTAACCAACGCCCATGCAGCTATTAACAGAGCACCTGTTCTCATGAACCATTCTCCATTTATGTAGAATAAAGCGGGCTGGCACACGCGTCCCCTCATGGGCCAGCCCCGCCCCTCACGAACCGCTTTTCGGCAGGCCTTGTGGATTTGTCTTGGCTTCGGTGATGGCTTCCGGTCCGAGATTCCAGGTATCGAGAACCTTGGTATAGGCGCCGCTCGCGATCAGGTCGTTGAGAACATTGGTCAACGGGCCTGCAAGCCCGCTGCCCTTACGCGTTGTAACCGCAATCTCGGCGGTGATCGGCCAGCCACCACTGACCGTGCCAACCAGCTTGGTCTTGCCATTGATGCCAGCGGAATAGGCCTGGGTCGCGTTCACGCTGAACACCGCATCGGAACGACCACTTTGAATGGCGAGGTCCTTGACCGCGTCATCGTCGTAATATTGCACCTCGATCGGTTTCAAACCCGCTGCAACATTCTGCCGATCCCATTCCAGCAGCACCTTTTCCTGATTGGTGCCGGCATCGGTGATGATCTTGAGGCCCTCGATATCCTTTGGCTGTTTCAATTCCTTGATCGCGCTGTCTGCCTTAACGTAGAAGCCAAGCTCATCCTTGCGATAGGTGGAGAAATCGAACTTCTCCTTCCGTTCTTCCGTTACGGTGACATTGGAAATCACCGCATCGAATTTGCCCGAAGCAAGCCCAAGTGGCCAATCGGCCCACGCAACAGAAACCAGTTCCAGATCGCGTCCGAGACTGTCGGCAATGATCTGTGCCAGATCGACATCGTAGCCGATGACGGTCTTGGAATCTGAAGAATAGTCATGCAACGGCAGATGCCCGCTGGTGCTGATGCCGATAGTCAGAACACCATCTTTGACGAATTTGAAGCCCTTGACTTCCTCGATACGTTTATCGAGTTTTTCAACCCGCAAGCGGTTCGGCTGTTCTGGGCTGAGATCAAATTTACCTTCACTCCGTGCCGCATTCGTCATCAGCAGAGCCGTTGAAATCAGGCCCGCAGTGAAATATCCCGCTTTTCTGATATAAGTCATATGCCCATCTCCTTAAGTGTAAAACACTGTGTAATGACCTGATTTCTCTACATTTCGCTTTGTTACGAGCGGAACTTACGATCCGCTTTTAGGCAATCCGGCAGGGTTGGTTTTAGCTTCGTCAACGGCTTCTGAACTCAGGCTCCAGCGTTCCAGAACCTGTCCATATTTGCCGTTCTTGATAAGCTCATTGAGCGAGAGCGTCAGTGCGTCAGCCAGACCGCTTCCCTTGCGCGTAGTGATTGCCACTTCAGCCGTCTGCGGCCAGCCACCGCTCACCGTCCCGACAAGCTTGGTCTTGCCGTGCTGCGCTGCGGCATAGGCTTGCACTGCATTGACGCTGAAGACCGCATCCGCACGACCGGATTCAATCGCGAGACCCTTGACTGCATCATCGTCATAATACTGTACTTCGATGGGTTTCAGTCCGGCTGCGACATTCTGCTTGTCCCACTGCAGAAGGATGTTTTCCTGATTGGTGCCGGGATCGGTAATGACCTTCAGGCCCGCAATGTCCTTGGGCTCTTTCAGCGATGTGATTGCACTGTCCGCCTTGACGTAAAATCCAAGTTCGTCCTTGCGATAGGTGGAGAAATCGAACTTTTCCTTGCGTTCCTCGGTCACGGTCACATTGGAAATCACGGCGTCGAACTTGCCAGATTCCAGTGAAAGCGGCCAATCGGCCCAGGCGATTGGCACCAACACAAGCTCGCGCCCCAATGTATCAGAAACCAGCTGAATCAGATCGGGATCGAAGGCCACCACGGTCTTTGCATCCGTAGCATAAGTGCTGATCGGGGGCACCCAAGGATTGATGCCGACGACGAACTTGCCATCCTGCACGAACTTGAAATCCTTGGGGACAGCATTGATAACGGCATCGCTTTTCTCCGTGCGCAGACGGTTTGGCTGTTCCGGGCTCAAATCGAGTTCTGCGGAAAAGGCTGGCGCGTTGAACAGCGTTGCTGCTGCCAGAAGGCTGCCCAATATTGCACTCTTGTAGTTGGCTAATTTCATTGAATGACTCCTGAGAATGTTCTGAATTTTGGACAAACAATCCCCGTCGATCGCCCCGCCAGGGCAATCGTGATTGTCGGGAGTTGTGGTTTTAAACGGGCGCTCTGGCGTCAGAGAACTTTTGCGAGAAACTCCCGGGTTCGTGGATGCGTTGCCGCATTGAAAAGCTGCTCCGGCCTGCCGGTTTCGAGAATGCGGCCCTCTTCCATGAAGACCACCGTATCCGCCACTTCACGGGCAAAGCCGATCTCATGGGTTACGATGACAAGCGTGGTGCCAGAGCGTGCGAGCTCTTTGATTACATCCAGCACTTCACCCACCAGTTCGGGGTCGAGCGCAGAGGTCGGCTCGTCGAACAGGATCACTTTGGGATTAAGTGCCAGTGTGCGGGCGATGGCGACACGCTGTTGCTGACCACCGGAAAGCTGACGCGGATAGGCATTGATTTTTTCGCTGAGGCCAACACGCGCCAGCAGACGTTTTGCAATCACGGTCGCGGCATCCTGGCTCAGGCCACGGACAATCATCGGTGCTTCGATGATGTTTTCCAGCACGGTCAGATGCGGGAAGAGATTGAAGTTCTGAAACACCATGCCGACATCGACGCGCTTTTTCAGAATGTCTTTTTCCTTCAACTCATAGAGGGTTTTGCCGCTCTGACGATAGCCCAACAGTTCGTCATCAATCGAGATAAAGCCGTCATCCACACGCTCCAGATGATTGATGGATCGCAGCAATGTCGACTTGCCCGAACCCGATGGGCCGAGGATCGCTGTTACGCTCCCGGGCTTGATGTGCAGACTTACATTATCAAGAACGAGATTGTTGCCGAAGCTCTTCGATACACCGTGAATGTCCACCGCACCGCGTCGCACACCGGTAAACCCGCTGACAGCAAGTTTTTCAGCAATCCGTGCATCAGGCTCGCTCAGCGCAACAGTCTCGGCCCTGGTCGATACTGGGGTTTCTGCTGGAATGAAACGAGCGAAAAGTCGTGTCAAAATAGCTGGCGGTGGATTGCGCAATGCACCGCGCGAAAAATGGCGCTCGATGTAATATTGGGCGATCGACAGGACCGTCATGATGATCAGATACCAGACGGTTGCGACCATCAGCAGGGGAATGACTTCGAGATTGCGGCGGTAGATGACTTGCACCGTGTAGAAGAGTTCCGGCAGCGCAAGCACATAGACCATCGATGTGCCTTTAGCGAGACCGATGATCTCGTTGAAGCCCGTCGGAAGGATCGTGCGCATGGCTTGCGGAAGCACGATGCGGAAGGCTTGTCTGCGCCGTGGCAGTCCGAGCGCGGCGGCAGCTTCGAGCTGCCCCTGATCGACAGACAGAATGCCGCCACGGATGATCTCGGAAGAGAATGCAGCCTGATTGAGGCTCAACCCTAAAAGGGCGGCAGCAAACGGACTGAGTATCTGAACGGTGGGATATTCGGCAAAGGTGATATCGGTATATGGAACACCTAATCTGACAGTTTCATAGAGATAGCCGAGATTGTTCAAAACAAGAAGCAGGACGATCAGTGGAATGGATCGCAGCAGCCAGATATAGGCCCAGGAAAGACCGGACAACAGCGGCGAGCGTGAAACGCGAGCTAGCGCGAGCGCGGTTCCAAGGGCAAAACCCAGCACTGTTGCAAGCGCTGTCAACCACAGTGTCCGCATCAAACCGACGAGAACAGGCTCAGAGAAGAACCATTCTGCAAAGACTGGCCAACCCCATTTCGGATTGGTCAGAACCGATTGCAACACAGCGATAATCAAGCCTGCGGCGATGACTGTGCCAACGACGCGTGCCGGATAACGGGCCGGAACGATGCGATAATGTTTGAAATCGCCGGGACTTACGCGAGAGCCTGCCTCTCTGTCCGTACCCGCAAACTCTGTAGCGATAGCCATGATCAACACTGCTCCGAATAGCCGTTCAACTTATGACTCACTGCAGGTATTCCTGCTTTTGAAGTCACCGGACTTCAGTTTCGGAGATGAAGCGTCGAGTTTCAAAACAAATAAGTCTATTTAAACAGGCCGTGGCGGATGTTTTTTTCATAACACCCACCAAAACGCCCAAGCATCTACTTAGACAAACACAACCTGTTTTAAAGCGGCGTCGGAAGGATGAAATTCAACTTGTCCGATATTCTCGATGTTTTTCTCGAATGGCAACGTCCCGTAAATTTCGGGATCGGCCGCGACATCAAAAAGCGCCGTATATCCGTTTCTCAAATAGAGTTCCCTGGCTTCCGGCTGCCGGAAACCAGTGGTCAGATAAACGCGGCTATAACCCTGCCGATGCGCCTGCGCTTCCAGTTCATCCAGAACTTTTTTGGCCAGCCCTTGCCGACGGAAATCACTATGTGTCCAGATGCGCTTGAACTCGGCGGTCACATCGTTATAGCGCATGAATGCGCCACCAGCGATTGTTTGGCCATCACGAAGCAACAACAGGAAATTGCCGTGCGGAGGCGCAAAAGCTTCCGGCGGATATCTGTTCATTTCGGCGGCTGCACCCTCTTCATTGAAATAGGTGCCATAGCGCGTGTCGTACTCAATCGTCAGCGCCTCGATCAATGGCACTGCACGAATATCGGTCGTTGAAGTGTAGAGAAATTCATCCGCCATGATGGGCCATCCATGTTGAAGAAATCGTGCAATCTCAGATCAGCGATGCTTCGGTCAGCCGAACCCAAAACAACGCGGCTGGAAGCAGGATTTCATCGTTGAAATTATAATTGGGGTTATGCAGGCCCGCGCTGTCGCCATTGCCGACGAAGAAATACGTTCCCGGCTTCTGTTCAAGCATGAAGGCAAAGTCCTCGCTTGCCGTGCGTGGACGGAAATCTTCGATAACTGTGCCGGTGGGGAAAGTGCTTAGCGCGACCTGTCGCGCAAATTCCGTCTCGGCTTTTGCGTTGATCAGGGCAGGAAAGCCCCACTGATAATTGACATCAGCAACAGCACCAAAGCTTTCGGCCTGTGAACGCGCGACAGCTTCAATCCGCCGCCGCAATTCCTCGCGCACAGTTTGCGAAAACGAGCGGATGGTAATGCCAAGATCAACATGCGCGGGAATGACATTCAACGCATCACCGCCATGAATGGAGGCCACCGTCACAACCCCCATATCGAGCGGATCGAGATTGCGCGCGACCACCGTTTGCAAGGCCAGAACAATGGATGAAGCCACCACAACCGGATCAACCGATTTGTGTGGTTCGGCCCCATGACCGCCACGGCCGTTCACGCGAATTCTTGCCCGGTCCACCGATGCCATCGCCGGGCCAGTCACAAAGCCGAACTTGCCTGCGGGCACGCCGGGCCAGTTATGCAGCCCATAGACGGCATCGCACGGAAAGCGCTCAAAGAGGCCGTCTTCGATCATGCTTCGGGCGCCTGCCCCGATCTCCTCAGCTGGCTGGAAAATCAGGTGCACTGTACCGGAAAAACGACCGGACTGAGCGAGATAGCGCGCTGCTGCCAGCAGAATGGTCGTGTGTCCGTCGTGGCCACATGCGTGCATCACACCGGAATTGCTGCTTGCGTAATCAAGACCAGTTGCTTCGATGATTGGCAGCGCGTCCATATCTGCCCTGATACCAATGGCCTTACCGGAGTTGCCGCGTTTCAATGTGCCAACCACGCCAGAGCCACCAACGCCGGTTGTAACGTCATAGCCCCACTGACGGAGATAATCCGCCACGAGAGCAGAGGTTCGTGTTTCCTTGAACGCCAACTCCGGATGAGCATGAATGTCGCGACGCAAAGCGATAAACTCGTCGATAAACGAGGCAAGACCCGCCTCGATTTCCAGTTTGCGGTTTACGTCTGGCGACCGTTGAATATTCATGCCGCACCCTTTCGGTGGCTTTCGGCATCATTGTTTTCAACGGGCTTCGCATAACGGCTCTGCGGATGCTCCAATCCAAGATTTCCGCGCAGCGTGTCGTATTTCAGACTGCCTTCATGATATCCGCGCTTTTCCAGAATTGGCAGAACATGGGCAATGAAATCATCCAGCCCTTCAGCAATCACCGGGAAGCCGAGGATGAAACCATCAGCTGCCTTTTGCTCTTTCCAGAGAATGATTTCGTCTGCGATTTTTTCCGCCGTACCAATGAAGGACGTGCGTGGTGTGGCAACATTCAGCGCCACTTCACGTAAACTGAGCCTGTTTGCAGCCGCGTCGCGCTTGATACGATCCGTTGTCGAACGGAAGCTGTTTTTGCCGACATCACCAAGATCCGGGAAAGGCGCATCAAGATCATAGGCGGTGAAATCATGATGATCGAAGAAGCGACCGAGATAGGACAGAGCTTCGTTGATGCTTACGAGATTACGGATCGCATGATATTTCTCTTCGGCCTCGGTATCGGTTCTTCCAACGATGGGACCAATGCCGGGATAAATGCCGACATCGTCCTGCGAGCGCCCATGCGCAACAGCGCTGGCTTTAATCTGCGCATAAAATGTTTGGCTGTCCTTGATGGTGCCGGCATTGGTGAAGACGGCGTCCGCATGTTTACCCGCAAGTCCTACACCCGCTTCCGAAGCGCCGGCCTGAAAGATGACGGGCTGGCCCTGAGGCGAGCGCTGGATATTGAGTGGCCCTTCAACCGAGAAGAAGCGGCCCTTATGGTCGAGCCGATGGAAGCCCTCCGGCCTGTAAAACTGTCCGCTCTCGCGATCGCGAACGAAGGCATCTTCATCCCAGGAATCCCAAAGACCTTTAGTCACTTCGAGATATTCATCGGCGATTTCATAGCGTAACGCGTGTTCTGGGTGTGGCTTGCCATAGTTGCGGCCTGAACCTTCAAGCGGCGATGTCACCACATTCCAGCCCGCACGCCCGCCGGAGATGAGATCAAGCGATGCAAACTGTCGCGCAATCGTAAATGGATCGCTATAGGACGTCGAAACCGTGCCTGCGAGACCAATGCGCTTCGTATTCGCTGCGAGCGCCGAAAGGACGGTCAAAGGCTCAAAGCGATTGAGAAAATGCGGAATGGAAATCTCGTTGATATAAAGCCCGTCGGCGATGAAAGCGAAGCTGATACCAGCCTCTTCGGACTTGCGCGCCGTATCGATGAAAAACTGGAGATTCACGCTTGCATCTGCCGGCCCGGATGGATGTTTCCAGGCATTCATATGTCCGCCCGCACCCTGAAGCATCACACCGAATCTGATCTGCTTGGAACCCATTTTAGATACTCCTTATCGCCAGTGGCTTTGGATCAGGCGGCAATTGCCAGACGTTCGCCTGCCAGGCCCTCGATGGCAGCTAATCTTTGCTCATGAGAAACAGCGGGGAACTCGAGCACAAACTCGGCCACCCCATATTGCTCGTGCAGTTCATCCAGCTTCTGCTTCACCTGCTTTGCCGAGCCTGCGAGTACATTTGGATGCTTTTCTTCAACCCGGTAATCAGCCTCTCCAGCCTGCCGCGCAAACTCGGCGGCTGCCTCCTGTGTGCCAACCGAAACGGATTGTCCGGAGGCGAGATGAACCTTGAAGATTTTAATTTTCGAGACCACGGCATCAACCGTATCTTCGGTCTCGGCAACCACTGCGCCAAGCGCCAGAACCGGCACCTTTCCGGTCACTTTGCGATAGGCGTCGAACGTTTTCTGTAGATTGGCAGTATCGCCATTCAAATGACCGGCATAGACAAAATCCCAGCCGGAATGTGCGGCAAGCAACGCGCTTTCCGGGCTTGCGCCAAGCACGAATTTTTCCGCAGAAAGCTGTGGTTTAGGCGTTGCCGCCAGTCCTTCAAACGGACCGGAAGCGATCTTGCCACCGCCAAGAAACGCAGTGAGCTGCTCAAGCTTGCTGTTGAAATCGAGGCGCTTTTCGCTGCCTGTTTCCTGCTGTAACGCCTTGGTTGATAAAGGAAGTCCGCCCGGCGCCTTGCCGACACCGAGATCCACGCGCCCGCGTCCGAGGGCGGCCAGAAGGTTGAAGTTTTCGGCAACTTTGTAAGGGCTGTAATGCTGAAGCATCACGCCGCCAGAACCAATTCTGATCCGCTTTGTCGATGCCAGAAGATAGGAAACAAGCACCTCCGGCGAAGGCCCGGCCAGTTCCTCCGCGTGATGATGCTCCGCAACCCAGAACCGCTTGTAGCCCGCTTGTTCGGCCGCCTGAGCATAAGATACGGTGTTCGAAAGCGCGGCTTCCGCATTGCCCGCTTGTGCTACCGGACTCTTGTCGAGAAGACTTAACTGATAGGGCATCGGTACATCCACTTTCGCTGAGCATCACATCGGGTGACCCCTTCGCGCAAAGCGCACGTCTAGGGATCAGCCTCAGATAGTTTCTCGGCTTCGGGACGAAATCTCAAAGATCAGGCAACTTAAATCTTCTGCATTGCGACAAATTTATTCTGCGGCGCAGTTATATGTTGAAACGGCCTGCTTTGCCCGTTCCCTTCTGCTGTTGCCCAGGCGCTCCACACCGCGGAGCACCGATGATGTTGAGACTTGAACACAAATTGGAAACCAGACCGGTTCGCTTATTCTCAAGGTGAGAGGCTCACGCCTCTTGTAAATCACTCTCATATGTCTTCTTGGTCTTTGGCACGCAGAGGCAGGCAGGCACGATCATCACCGCGATAAGCATCATCGCTACAAAGGTCGCGTGCAGCGCGTGCTGAAGCGCCAGCCGTAGCTCGTGCTGATCAATCAACATCTCCGCCCCATTCAGCAGGTCACGAAGTTGTTCTGACGTAATCGCTTCACCGTGGTTGGCATTCGCAAGACCGTAGGTGAGCACTGCGCCCAGAGTTGCCGCGCCGAGTGTGCTTCCCAAATTACGCGAGAAAACGTTGGATGCCGTAGCGCTGCCGCGCTCTGACCAGCTTACGCTGTCCTGCGTCAAGATTAGTGCCCCGATGTTAAGCAGCCCCATGCCGAAACCCATGATCAGAGAACCGGCTCCAGCCATTGTTGCCGAACTTGACGGGGTGAGCATGACAAGCAGAGAGGTTCCGATTGGAATACAGATGCTTCCGACGATCATGATTGGACGCAGCCCAAAACGCGTAAACTGTCGCGATGCAATTGTTGCCCCGCAGGGCCAGCCCAGCAGCAGCATAGTGAGGGCAAAGCCCGCGACCACGGGAGAACGGTCGAGAACCGTCTGTACATACATCGGCAAAAATGTCGTGAGGCCCATAATCGACATGCTGGCCAGGAAAACTGCAAGATTGGAAAAAGCTATAGGACGCGTCAGCCACAGGTCGGGCGCGACCATGGGTTCCTTCGTGCGGCGTTCCTGCCAGATGAAGGCAATCAACGAAACGGCAAAGAGAATGAATGCCAGAATTCCTTCCAGTGAAACCGCGCTCTCCATCAGGGTAAGCGCAATCATCAATGACGAAATGGAGACAGCGAAAAGTGCCGCGCCGAGCACGTCGACCGAGACCGGTTTTGTCCGCTTCTCTTCATGCAGGAAGAGAAGAAAACCAGATGCCGCCAGAATACCGACGGGAATATTGATCCAGAAAACCCAGGCCCAGCTCAGATTGTGAATGATGAGACTGCCAAGCAACGGGCCGACGACGGCTGACAAAGCCCATACACTGGCAAGATACCCTTGGACCTTGCTACGCTGCGCTCCGGGAAAAAGGTCCGCCACCACAGTCATGGCCGCAGGCTGGATCGCCCCTGCGCCGATGCCTTGCAAAAGCCGGAAGACGATCATCGAAGGCATCGACCAGGCGAAGCCTGCCAAGACCGAAGCGGCGAGGAACAGCGCGATACCGAAAATAAGAACGGGCTTGCGACCATAAATGTCTGCAAGCTTTCCAAACACGACGGTCGTCGCGGTCTGGGTCAACAGGAATGACGAAAAAACCCAGGAATACAGATTGAGTTGTCCCAGCTGTGCTGCAATCTGCGGCATTGCGGTAGACACAATCGTTGCCTCGACAGCGATCATGGCCATGCTTGCCATGATCGCGGCGACAACAAGCCCGCGATGAGAGAGTTTTTCTGTCATGGATCGCTTTCAGACCAGAACTGGTCGTCGTTGAGAGAAGCCTCCTCGCTCCCGGCTTGCTTCTTAGACCCGCTCGACCACCATCGCAATACCCTGCCCGCCACCAATACACATCGTTGCCAACCCGTAGCGGCCACCTATACGTTCCAGTTCATAGCAAAGCTTGATGAGGATGATCGCTCCCGACGCTCCTACCGGATGGCCGAGAGCAACGGCGCCGCCATTCGGATTGACCTTATCTTCCGGAAACTCCAATTCCGCGCTGACCGCACAGGCCTGCGCCGCAAACGCTTCATTGGATTCGATCACGTCCATATCGGCGACGGTCAGACCCGCCCGCTGCAAAGCCTGTCGGCTGGCGGGAACGGGGCCCATACCCATTACCTCGGGCGCGACGCCACCAAGTCCGGTTGCGATAATGCGGCCTAATGCCTTGACGCCATGGGCCTTAGCGACGCCCTCCTCCATAAGAACCAGAGCTGCCGCACCGTCGTTGAGACCCGATGCATTGCCCGCCGTTACGGTGCCGTCCTTGCTAAAAGCAGGGCGCAGCTTGGCCATATCCTCCAGAGAAACATTGCTGCGCACATGTTCATCCGTATCAAACAGTTTTTCTGTCCGACCTTGCTTGACTGTAATTGGCAGTATCTGGCCGCTAAAGCGGCCATCTGCGATTGCTGCTGCCGCTCGACGGTGCGATTCAACCGCGAAAGCATCCTGCTTTGCCCGATCGATGCCAGACCGCTCGGCGATATTCTCAGCGGTCATGCCCATGTGACCGTGACCGAAAGGATCGGTCAGAGCCCCTACCATCATATCTATCGCGGTCACATCGCCCATCTTCTGACCGTTGCGTGCCTGCGTCAGTAAATGGCCAGAGCGGCTCATGCTCTCCGCACCGCCAGCAAGCACGATATCGGCTTTGCCAAGCTCAATCTGTTCGGCAGCGGAAACGACCGCCTGAAGGCCCGAACCGCACAAGCGGTTCAAAGTCAACGCAGGCGACGTGTGAGGAACCCCAGCACGAACCGCAACGACGCGCGAAATATACATATCTTCCGGTCTGGTGTGAATGACATTGCCGAAGACTGTCTGCTCAACCTGATCGGGCTCGATGCCAGCACGCGCGATCACTTCGCGCGCCACTGCGGCTCCCAGTTCACACGGAGGAATACCTGCAAGAGAGCCACCAAAATCTCCGATTGGCGTGCGAACCCCGGAAGCAATAACCACTGAACGTTTCATGTTGGTCTTCCTTAAACCTTGTCAGCCATTTCAGGCAAAGCCTGGAACAAATCAGCCACCAGCCCGTAATCGGCGACCTGGAAGATCGGCGCTTCTTCGTCCTTGTTGATGGCGACGATGACGCGGCTGTCCTTCATGCCAGCCAGATGCTGGATCGCGCCGGAGATGCCGACAGCGATGTAAAGGTCCGGTGCAACCACCTTGCCCGTCTGGCCAACCTGCCAGTCGTTTGGCGCATAGCCCGCATCGACTGCCGCACGGCTGGCGCCAACCGCCGCACCGAGCTTGTCGGCAACCGGCAGGATCACTTCCTGGAACTTTTCAGCCGAACCAAGTGCGCGACCGCCCGAGATGATGATCTTCGCGGAGGTCAGTTCCGGACGATCCGAAGCCGACAGCGCATTGCCAACAAAGCTCGACAGGGCCGGATCGGCAGGCACGGTTGCGTTCTCGACGGCAGCCGAACCACCCTCGCCCGTTGCGGAGAAGGAGGCCGTGCGAACGGTGATCACCTTCTTGGCGTCGGTGGACTGCACTGTCTGGATCGCATTGCCCGCATAGATCGGACGCTTGAACGTATCCGCTGACACCACTTCCATGATTTCGGACAACTGCATCACATCGAGAAGTGCTGCAACGCGCGGCAGGATGTTCTTGGCCGAGGTCGTCGCCGGTGCGATGACCGTGTCGTAATTGGCGGCGAGTTCCACGATGAGTGCTGCCGTTGGCTCGGCCAGACGGTTTTCCAGCGCATCGCTTTCAGCCAGCAGAACCTTGCGCACGCCTTTGAGCTTGGCGGCTGCATCGGCTGCAGATTTTGCACCCTTGCCTGCAACCAGAATATCGACATCGCCACCGATCTGGGCAGCTGCCGTCAGCGCCTTTGCCGTCTGGTCCGAAAGGGTTGCATTGTCGTGTTCGGCAATAAGAAGAATAGCCATTTATCTCGTCCCTTCCGATTTCTTAGATGATGCCGTCAGCCTTGAGCTTCTCAACCAGCTCGGCAACCGAGCCAACCTTGACGCCAGCCTTGCGGCCACCCGGCTCTTCGGTCTTCAGCACCTTGAGGCGTGACGCAATATCGGCGCCGAAATCGGCAGGCGACTTCTCGTCCAGCGGCTTCTTCTTCGCCTTCATGATATTGGGCAGCGATGCATAGCGTGGCTGGTTCAAACGAAGATCAACCGTGACAATCGCCGGAAGCTTCACATCGATGGTCTGCAGACCGCCATCCACTTCGCGCGTGACCTTGGCCCAACCGTCAGCCAGTTCCACCTTGGAGGCAAAGGTTGCCTGGCTCCAGTTGAGGAGCGCAGACAGCATCTGACCGGTCTGGTTGGCATCGTCGTCGATTGCCTGCTTGCCGAGGAAGACGAGGTCCGGCTGTTCAGCCTCGACAACGCCCTTCAACACCTTGGCGACGCCGAGTGGCTCGACCGTCTCGTCGGTCTTGACCAGAATGGCGCGGTCCGCACCCATGGCGAGCGCCGTGCGCAGCGTTTCCTGCGCCTGTGCCGGGCCAACCGAAACAGCCACAATCTCCGTTACCTTGCCAGCTTCCTTCAGACGGATCGCCTCTTCAACCGCAATCTCGTCAAAAGGGTTCATCGACATCTTGACGTTGGCAAGCTCAACGCCCGAACCGTCTCCCTTCACACGGATCTTTACGTTGTAATCGACAACCCGTTTTACTGCGACAAGGACTTTCATTCCTGACTCCTTCGAATTTTTGCTGCCCCAATTGCATCGGTGCCAGACATAATCGCAGCCAACTGGATGGCTCCCGTCGATGCGTACATCGCGTTATGGTCTGGTTGATAAGAACTGGGGCAAATCACATTAAAAATCGATGATTTCTGCGGCTTTGGCTGCGAGTGCCAAGGGCCCCTCGCGCCAAGAATAGCCAAGTTGCATGGCGGTATCGATTGCACCAGCGTCCGATGCAATCTCGGACAGATGTGTCTCGCAGTAGCGAACCAGCTTGCGCAACACCGAACGCGCGTAGTTCCCAACCGGACCTTGTTTGCTAAGCAGGTCATGCAATTCCGTAGGCAACGGCGCCGGGCGAGTGGCGCGATAAAGCATTTTGTCAGTATCGAGCACTTCGAACTGCCCATCGGCGGTCTTGCGGTAGAACCCGCCGCCCGCCTTGCGCCCAAACGACCCTTTTGCCAGCAATTCAATGATGAGCGGATTGCCCGGCAGATTATAGTCCTGCAAGGCATCATCTTTCGGCAGCGCCTGCATCAAACCGCCCCATATGGTTGGCACGAGGTCAATACCAATGAGATCAAGCAACCCGAAGACACCGGTTTTTGGAACTCCGAGTACCGTCAGCACAGCGTCGGCGGTTTCGATATCCAGTCCAAAACGACAAGCTTCCGTGACCGATACCGCTATCCAGAAACAGCCGATACGGTTGGCTATGAAGCCTGGCGTGTCATGGCAATCAATCGGTGTTTTGCCCAGCAATAATCTGGCCGCTTGATGCAACTGATCGCGCAGGTCAGGATCAGCCTGATCGTCGACAACAACTTCCAGAAGCGGCATCAGTCGTGGCGGATTGAAGAAATGCGTGATGGCAAAGCGGCGTGCAAGACTGCTTTCCATATCAGCAACCAGATCATGACGCGGGATGGTTGATGTGTTCGAAGAGAGAATTGCCGACGGTTTCGGATGGGGTGCAATTTTCCGGAACAACTCGCGTTTAATGTCGAGTTTTTCCACCACTGCCTCAATGACCCAGTCTGCATCCTGTAACCGCGCGAGATGATCGTCAATATTGCCGGGGCGTATTCGGGCTGCAGCCTCCGGCGTCGTAAACCCGCCCAATTTAAGCTGGCGGGAAATCCCGGTTTCCGCCGGTTCGATACGGTTGACGCCACGGGCAATATCCAGCAGTTCAACGGCAATACCGGCATCGGCAAACTGCGCTGCAATACCCGCCCCCATGGCGCCGGCTCCGATGAGCCCGACTTTCTTTATTCCGGTTGTCTCGGCACCCGCGACTTTTGCTATCAGATTTTGCATGACGTGATCTCAGTCCAGTCGTACATCGATGAGCACCGGCCCATCCTTGGCCAGAGCTTTGGTCAAGGCTAAATCCAGCTCGCTATTGGTGGTCACCGTCACCGCCTCGACGCCAAAGCCCCGTGCAATCGATACCCAGTCAATTTCCGGTCGGACCAAGCTCATCATGTCGAGCGCTGTCGGGCCGGGTTTGGCACCAACCTTGGCATATTCTCCGAGCAGAATGGCGTAGGAGCGATTGTCGAGCAGCAATGTGGTGACGGGCAAGTTTTCGCGGGCCTGGGTCCACAATGCCTGGACCGTATAGGCGGCGGAACCGTCAGCCTGCAAAGCGATGACCCGTCGTCCCTTGTCGCCGACCGCTTCCGCCCCGATGGCAGCGCCCGTTGCGAGCGGCATTCCTCCACCGATTGCACCGCCTGTCACAGTCAACCAATCACACGGAGCAGCCAATGGCATGACCGCAGCAAAACCGCCTCCTGAGGTCAGCGCCTCATTGACGATGATGCTGTTTTCCGGAATCTGACGCGCTACAATCTGGGCCAGAGTATCCGGCGTTACCGGACCATCCACCGGCACTTCGATCTCTCCATTCTGGATGGCGATGTCGCTTTCACGAGCCCCAAGCGCTGTGGCCAAAGCAGTCAACGCGCCCTTCGCGTCCTGATGAGCGGTCGTCAGAGTCAGAACCTCGGCATCGGCGCGATGCAGCAGGCTCGGCAGACCGGGATAGCGGAAGAAGCCCACTGGCGGCGGACAATTGACCAGCACAACCAGATCATAAGGATCAAGACACCGTAGCGCTTCCGTTACCACATAAGGCACGACCGGCAGCACCAGCCGCCCTTTACCCTTCGGCATGTTGGAAATGGTTGAACTTCCCATCAATTCAGCGCCGGTTTGGTCGGCAATGCCCTTGAGTAAAGGATGCAACTCTTCGACCACCGCCGGATTACCGAGGATGATGACCGCCTTGCGCCCTGATTTCAGAGCTTCGGCAACTTGTGTCACGATTGCCGGGTCCATTGGAGATGGCCCTTCTATGCCCCCAAGTTCCGCCGTTTGGCCGCCTTCGCTCCATGACACGTCTGCGGGCAAGACCAGAGACGCGATCTGGCCATAGCCAAAAGAGGCCTCTTTCAGACCAGCCATGGCGTCGGCACCGATTGATGCCGGTTTTGTGCCGAAGCGGTGCCATTCTGAACTGCCCCCTACGAGCGCTTCCACATCGGCAGTCAACGGACTGTCATGCGCAACATGATCTGTTGCATGATCGCCGACAATATTGAGCATGCCGCTGCCAGCACGACGCGCATTATGAACATTGGCAATGCCATTGGCATAACCTGGACCGCAATGCAGCAGTGTTACCGCCGGGCGCTGCGTGACGCGGAAATAGCCGTCGGCCATCCCGGTCACCACATTCTCCTGCAAACCCAGCACACAGCGGATACCGGGTATCCGATCAAGCGCCGCGACAAAATGCATTTCACTCGTGCCGGGATTGGCAAAGCAGGTATCTACCTTGGCAGCAACAAGACTATGGACGAGCGCTTCCGCTCCAGTGAGATGCGGTCTGTTCATAATGTTTCCAGTCGGACTTGAGTGAACATGGCCGCCATACGCCGACGGCGGCCAACGGCTTCATTCTAACGATGTTCTATGATGAGGGCGTCCACAGCGATGGCGCTGTCGGTTCCCAGCATCAACGGATTGACGTCTAGTTCGAGCAAATTATGCCGATGATCGCCAGCATAGGCCGCAATGGCCATGACAGCATCAATAACCGGCTCCAGTTGCACCTTTGGCTTGCCGCGAAAACCGTCGAGAAGCGCAAAGCTCTTCAGTCCGCGTAGTGCATTTTCAACGTCTGCACGACTGACCGGTAACAGCAATGGTGTGGCGTCCTTCAACAGCTCCACCAGAATACCGCCTGCACCGATGACGAGAACCAGCCCAAACAGCGGGTCGCGTTTGACGCCGACGATCAGTTCAGCAAGTGGGGCCGCTTGCATCGGTTCCATCAGAAATGTCGTAAGCTCGATTGAAGCATCGTGCTGTTTGACCGATGCGACCATGCGCTCGGCTGCAGCGATGGCATCATTTCGGCTACGAATGTTGAGAGCAACACCGCCAACTTCTGTCTTATGCGCCAGCTGATCGTGCAGAACCTTCAGAACCATCGGGGTGTCGAAGGTTTCCGGCAGTTCGCGGATCGTCTCAATGGTCAAAATGTTGCCGTTCGGCACATTCAACCCATAGGAGCTCAATCGCCGCTTGGATTCCGCTTCATTCACTGTCACGCCGTTTGAAGGCAAGGCGGTGACTGCAAACGGGACTTTGGGTTCCAGGGCAGCAGCGCCCTGCCGCCGGTCGCACCCAACCATTTTGCAATAATTCGCCCATTTCGCGACAACCTGCGCAGCATCATGCAGACCATTCAGAGGGACTATCCCTTGCGCGATCAGCGCTTCGGCATCTTCTGGCGGTATGCTTTCCGTATTCACCGATGCATGAAATACCGGCTTATCCGCAATCTTGCCAGCTGCAGCCAGAGCCCGGTCCATAGCCTGATGCGCGGATTTATCCTTGTAGGGCGATCCGACCGGCGGATAATCGATCACCAGCATGGCCGCATCGTAATCACCGTTCAGCATGGTGGTGAACATGGGTGTCAGCAGTTCTTCGCTGCCCCAATAGCCTGCTGTGAAATCGAGCGGGTTGGACACATGACCAAAATCAGGCAATGTCGGCTTGATGATAGCTTTCTGTTGCTGACTTGGCTGTGGCAATTGCAGGCCAGCAAAGGAACAATAATCCGCAGCCAGGCCATTATCGCCGCCGGAACTGGAAAACACGGTGATGCGCTCGCCTTCAAGCGGTGCGGCAATCGAAGCAAGCTTCATCATTTCGAGGAATTGCGGGACCGTATCGGTCTCGATCACGCCGAGACGGGCAAACAATGCTTCATAATATTCATTTTGCCCGGCCAGCGAACTCGTATGGCTGGCGGCCATCACCGCACCAAGTTCTGAACGCCCGGAACGGCAGACGATGACCGGAATGCGCTTTGCACGCGCCCGCAAGGCGGCCTGCGAGAACGCGGCCACATCACGTATGCCTTCCATAAACAGACCCAGACAGGTCACGTTCGGGTCATCGATGAGGTAATCAATATAGTCTTCAAAGCCGAGAACGGCCTGGTTGCCCGCGCTGATCAGATAGGAATAAGGCACCGAACGACCGTTGGAAACCAGATGCCCGGTGACGTTGCCACTCTGGGAAATGACCGCCGCGCCGCGACTGTTCTGCAACTTAGGGTAAAGTGCTGGCCAGATCGAGCCATGATTGACGTAATTGACGAGGCCATAGCAGTTCGGGCCGACCACCGCCATGTCGCCTGCAGCTTCGACAAAAGCCAGATTGCGTTCAAAACCCGCCGCGCCAATTTCGGAAAAGCCGGAAGCATAGCAAACGACACCACCCGCCTTCATGGCCGACAGTTCACGCAATGCGGTGATGGTCGCATCGGCATTGACGGCCAGAAATACCGCATCAGGCGAAACAGGCAGATCGGCAATCGACGGAATGCATTTATATCCGGCGATTTCGCTGCGCTTGGGATTCACCACATAGACATCGCCAGCATAATCCTGCTGACGCAGGGTTTTCAATGTTGCCTCGACCTGACCACCACCAATGAAGGCCATGGCGCGGGGCGCAAGAAGACGCGCAAAATTCTCTCGCAGCGTAGGGCTGATACGGCCCTCCTCCACGCTCGTACTCACCTGTAGCATATTCCTCTGCCTCTTAACTTAAGGCACTGCCAGCCCAGCGGGCTCAAACTTCCACGGCAGCGCTCGTTCCAGCTTGACTGGTAAGAGGTGCAGACGTCGGGAAATTCTCCACATCGAAATTGGGCAGCAGCGGATGATCGGCGGGATTTTCGCCAAACAGATCGCACAGCCATTTGCGGATGATGATACAGCAATCCTCGGCCGAATAGGCTTCTTCCATGACCCAGCCGTGCCATAGCCCGTCCGCCAGTTGCGTAAGAGCGATGGCCGCCAGGCGGACATCAATTTCCATATTCTTTTCTGCCGCGACCTTGGCAAGCCGACGTCCGAGAAACGCGCGGTATTTGCCCCATAGTTCGCGATGTAATGCCATGATCTCTGGAACAATCCAGGCGGCACTGTTGTAGTGAATATGAACCTGTTGATATCCGCGTCCGTGGAAAAATGGCCCACAGGCAACAAAGTATAGCGTATCGAAATTCCCGGTCTTCACCGATGATACAAGGTGCCGGTAATAATCGTCCCCATTTTGAAGGTAATAGCGATGTGCTGCGGTCAGCAGATCTTCCTTGCTGTCAAAATAGTGGTTTATCAATCCACGTGAAAAACCAGATTCTTCACTGATCGTGTTGATCGTCGAATTCAGATAGCCATGTTTGACTATTGAATTCAGCGTCGCAAGGATCAGATCCTGTCGTCTGATTTCGTTGGTTTGCCTCTTTTTGACAGCTTTCCGCATTCTTTACCTTCTCGAAGGCCGATGACTAACGGCGACACTTATTATTGATACGGTCTCAACAGATCCTTTGCGATAATATCCTGATGGACCTCGGACGTACCTTCCCAGATACGTTCGATACGCGCATCTCGCCAGAAACGCTGGATGGGGAATTCTTCCATAACGCCCATGCCACCAAAGATTTGCACGGCATCGTCCGCAACCCGGAACACCATTTCCGAGCACCAGTAATTCACCATTGACGCTTCAGTGCGGTTCATCGTCTGATTCTCAATTTTCCACGCGGCTTCTTTCACCATAAGATCACCGAGCTTTATATCAACCGCCATATTGGCAACCTTGAAACCGACCCCCTGGAATTCACCAATTGTTTTGCCAAACGCCTTGCGTGTTCCGGCCCACTCCTTGGTCATTTCGAAGATGCGTTCAGAACGACCGACACAATGGGCGGCCAAAGCAACCCGACCATCGTAGAGCCACTCATTGGCAGTATCGAAGCCCTTGCCCTCTTCGCCCAGAATATCATCGCTATGAACACGAACATCTTCGAGATAGACCATCGTCGGATTATAGCCGCGGGTGACGATCGACTTCATCGGCTCTACACGCAATCCCGGCAGGGTTTTGTCGAGCAGAAACGCTGTAAAACGCTTGCGTGGTCCGCGTGGCGTTTCATCCACGCCGGTAACGGCAATGAGAACGATGAAATCTGCGATATCGGCGTGAGAGATAAACTGTTTCACCCCGTTGATAACCCAGTGATCCCCATCGCGCACGGCCTTGGTCGTGATGCCGCGAGCATCAGACCCCGCACCGGGTTCCGTGAGCGCGAAGGCATCCTTGCGTTCGCCTCGGATAGCTGGCTTCAGATATTTTTCAATCTGGTCGCCCTTGCATTTGAACAGGATGCCAGTAACGCCGCGGTTCATGCACATGGTGAGCGCGGCGCTCGATTTACCAAGCACGCGTTCAGCCTGCATCTTGGTCTGCTTGTCGAGACCGGGGCCGCCCCACTCTTCCGGCAGGTTCATCCCGGCAAAGCCCGCCTGGATCGATTTTTGCTGAATTTCCTGTTTGATTTCTTCAGGAACGTAGCGAAGTTCCTCAACGAGATTCTCGTGCGGATAAAGTTCGCGCTTGCAGAACTCTTCCAGTGAATCGATGAGCGCCTGTTGTTCAAAACTTAATGCAAAATCCATGGTGTTCCCCCTTTACGCGCCGATGAAATTCGGTGCGCGGCGCTCATTGGCAGCAGCCAGGCCTTCTTTATGATCTTGGGTCTGTGCGCAGACCTTGCCCGCCGCTACTTCTTCCAGCTGCTGATCGGATAGGCTGCGCGTATGAGCGCTGTTCAGCAATTTCTTGGTCTGCGCGATGGCGACAGTCGGCCCGCTCGCCAGTTGCCGGGCGAAGGCCAGCGTGTCCTGCCACAGATTGTCAGAGCTGCTGACGTGGCTGACGAGCCGATTTTGAAGCGCAATCTGGGCGGTCCATAATTCACCCGTATAAGCAAAACGCTTTGCCGCCTCGAGACCAATCACGCGCGGCATCAACCAGGTTCCGCCGCAGTCCGGGTTGTAGCCGACATTGGTATAGGAACAGATGAACTTGGCCTTTTCCGATGCGTAGCGAAAATCGCACGCCAAAGCCATATCAAGACCGGCACCAACGGCTGCACCGTCGATCATGGCGATAACGGGCTTGGGCATTTCATGGACCTGCTGGACCAGTCGCAGCGACTCCTCGACCCAGTTCATGTCCGGCCAATCCGTTCTGCCCGCCGCCCATTCCTTCACGTCTGCGCCGGCTGAAAAGGCGCCACCGCGTCCAGCCAGAATAAGGGTGCGGAGCGTTTGGTCAGCCGCCGCTTCCTTTAATGCCTTGCGCAGTTCTATGGTGATCCCCATACCGAGCGCATTGCGCGCCTCCGGCCGGTTGAGCGCAATAACGCCCACCGCGTCATGACGTTCAATTTCAAGAAATTTGTACATAGCTCTCCCTTTCTGCCCGGCCACAAGGGTTGGGCAGTCTCAATTGTCATTCAGTTATTGGTTCAGCGTCCGCGCCAGCGCGGCGGTCGTTTTTCGAGGAAGGCTTTTTGGCCTTCGATCATATCCTCCGAGGACAGCATAGCGGCAAAGGTGGACAGTTCCGGATTATCGCCAGCTCGCAATTTCATGGCGTCGCGGTCTGACATGCCATCCACGGCACGCAACGCTTCTTTCAACGCTTGTTGTGCCAGCGGTGCAGATTCCGCAATTTTCCGGGCTATTTCCAATGCCATCGGCATAAGATTTTCTCGTGACGCGGTGCGATAAACCAAACCCCAACGCTGCGCTTCCTGCGCGCTCATGCGTTCGCCGGTCCAGATCATCCCGGTTGCCACATAATAGGGAATACGGCGAGGCAGACGTTGCAGTCCCCCGCCATCGGGCAGCAGTCCCCGCTCGAGCTCGGGCAGCTGGATGAAGGCGTCATCCGCCATCAAAAGAATATCGCAAGCCAACGATATTTCGAGACCACCGCCAATGGCCGGGGCGTTGATAGCAGCGATCAGCGGCTTTCTGAGTGACCACAACGTCGTTATACCGCCGAAACCACCCTCTTTTGCGCCTTCGGTGCTTGCACCACTGTTCTGATCCGTTCCTTCCTTGAAATCATAACCAGCTGAAAAAGCACGCTCTGACCCGCTGGACAGAATACCGACGCGCAGATCGGGATCACCTTGCAAATAGAGCGCTGCCTTCTCCAGATTGCGGCTGAGACTGCGGCAGATCGCATTGACCTTTGGCTTGACCATACGGATCTCAAGTACGGATCCGTGTCTCTCAAGGTGGACAAAGCCATCCATTTCTCGGTTAAGTTCTGCAATCATATCAACCACCGTTCTTTGCTGCCCGCTGGCTGTAAATGTGCAGCAGAAGCGGTGGTAGCGATGTGACCATCAGCATGAGTGTTGAAACCGCCGCCAATGTAGGATCGAGATCATCGCGCAGCGTGGAGAAGGTAACGCGCGGCAATGTCGACATGGGCCCCGATGCCACCATCAGCGAGATAATCAATTCGTCGAAAGAGATCAGGAAAGACAGCAGCATCGAGGTTGCGACCGAAAGCTTGAGCTGAGGCAAAGTCACAGTCAGAAAGGCTTTGAGCCGATTGGCACCGAGACTGCGTGCCACCATTTCCTGCGATGAGTCATAAGTGCTGAAACCGGCCAGCATGGTCAGGATCACAAACGGCATCGCAACCACGGAATGGCCGAGGATCATGCCCCAAATGGTGTTCAACAGCATTCCGATCTTTGCATAGACAAAGAAAATGCCGACAGCGATCAGGATCGAGGGCACTGCCAGCGGCGCAACCAGCACCGTCTTCAAAAGACCCTGAACGGCGATGCGTCCCTGATTAAGAGCATAGGAGGCCGCCACGCCGGTAACAGTCGCGACGACCATGGTTCCCAATGCGACCCGCAGCGACACCCAGAGCGAACTGATCCACTTTTCCTGACCGAAAAATGAAGCATACCAGCGTGTAGACCAGCCTGCTGGCGGGAAAACCAGTGACGTCGTTGAGCTGAACGAGACCGGAATGACGACCAGGGTGGGAACGATCAGGAAAAACAGCACCAGTCCGACTAGAATGTAGAGCCAGAGACGTGCACGGTGAGAAACGTGAGCTTCCATCATACCACCTATTGATCCGACGACAGCCGGCGCACCAGCACCAGACTGATCCACAAGCAAAGAGCCGTCATTGCCAGCAGCAACACCGCAAGCGCAGCCGCAGGACCCCATGTCGGGTAAAGCGAGATCATCTCCTCAATGCGCTGCGCAATCATCTTTACCTTGCCACCGCCGAGCAATGCGGGCGTGATGTAAAAGCCGAGGCACATGACGAACACCATTATGGCACCAGCGACCAATCCGGGCATCGAAAGCGGAAGGAAGATGCGCAGGAACGCGTGCGTTGGCGACGACCCCACATTGGCGGCAGCACGCATCAGATTGGCGTCGATGGCCTTCATCGATGCATAAAGCGGCAGCACCAGAAACGGGATCATGATATGCACCATACCGATGACAACGCCGGTGGTGTTGTTGACCAATGCCAGCGGCTGGTTGATCAAGCCAAGGCCTTGCAATGTCTTATTGACCACGCCGTTGCGCTGCAAAATGATAAGCCATGAAAAGGTACGCACCAGCCCGGATGTCCAGAAGGGCACCAGCACTGCCAACATCAGTAGCCCCGCCCATTTGGGGGACAGGATCGACATCAGATAGGCAACCGGATAGCCGAGCAGCAGGCAGATAACGGTGACGATGAGCGCGATCTTGAACGTATTGAGAAACATCTCGATGTAGACAGGTTCCGAAAAGAACAATCGGAAATTTCCGAGACCATATTCTCCATTGATGTCGACAAAAGACATCGACAGCAACCACAAAAGCGGCGCCACCATCAAGATGCCAACAATAGCGAGTGCAGGGATGGTGAGGCGCACCATCGACCAGCTTTCGTATTTTTTTTCGCGGTTCAGCGCACGGCGGTTTTCATCCAGTTCGGCTTGCATCACTGGTTTGGGGGCTGCAACAGGAAACGAGACAACAGCTTTTGTCATCATCAAGCCTCCGCGCGTACAAGCCGCGCGTCCGCCCGTTCTAGACGCAGCGCCACGCGTTCACCAACCTTTGGCACTGCCCGCAGATTTTCCGAGCGGTTGGCAATGCGTGTGAATACCCTATGGCCACCATCCAGCATGACCTCGAAAAGCAGGCATTCACCCTGGTAGATGGCCGTGACGACCTGACCGGAAAACAGGTTCGCTCCCGAAGCGCGCGCCGCCGCTTCGTCTGTGGCAAAACGCAGACGCTCGGGGCGCATGCTCAGCAACATGTCGTCGTGCAATTCGCCCACATCATCCGACAAATTAACGCCCTGGTCGCCATAGCTGACACCTGCGTTAGTGCGCCGGAGCGGCAGAAAACTGGTTTCACCAATGAATTCCGCAACAAAGCGGCTTTCCGGGTGTTCATAAAGATCGGTCGGCGACGCGATCTGGGCCAGTTTGCCCTTCGAAAATACGGCAATCCGGTCCGACATTGTGAGCGCTTCACGCTGATCATGCGTGACGGAAATGGTCGTCATGTCCAGCCGGTCATGCAGTTTGCGGATTTCGATCTGCATCGTTTCCCGCAGTTGCTTGTCGAGCGCGGACAAGGGTTCATCCATCAGCAGAATGCGCGGTTCGAACACGATGGCGCGCGCCAGCGCTATACGCTGGCGTTGTCCCCCAGACAGTTCGGTGATCTTACGCTCGCCATAGCCACCCAGTTGCACCAGATCGAGTACTTTCTTGACCCGTTCCTCGATTTCGGCTCGACCGATCTTACGCAAACGCAGCGGATAAGCGACATTCTCGAATACCGACATATGCGGGAACAGGGCATAGTTCTGAAAAACCATGCCGATATTGCGCTTATGGGGCGGAAGATGCACGATTTCCTGTGTACCAATCTTGATCGAACCATCCGTCGGACGGGAAAAGCCCGCAATCATCATCAGAAGGCTTGTTTTTCCTGACCCGGAGGGGCCGAGCAATGTGAGAAATTCACCGGCTTTAATCGCCAGCGATACGTCGTCAACCGCCCGGACCGTACCGTAATGTTTGGACAGTGCTTGGATCGTAACCGGCAAAGCCGTCGTCGAGGAGTGTTTCATCTCTGCTTTCCATCAGCGCACAACAGGACACCGCAGCATTGTCAGCTACAGACTGTAATCTTGGGCTCCATGAAGAAAATTCCGGGTTGGAGGCCGAAGCCTCCAACCTTCCAGAACCAGCTATTGCATCATAGCCTTGTCCCACATGGTCTGCGCCTTTTCGTGATTTTCGGCCCAGTACGGCATGTTGGTGATGAGCTGCTTCTTGAGATTCTCAGTGCTCGTGACAATGCTCGCCGCCTTGTCGGCGGGTACAAGCCCTTGTTTGAAGGCATCCTGGTTCATCGGCCCATAGGCGATATAATTTGGCAGGTTCGCCTGATATTTTGGATCGAGCAGATGGTTGACCAGGCGCATTGCACCTTCCGGATTGGGTGAATTTTTGGGAATGACCAGGCATTCCACATCCATCACCGCGTCGTCAAGCTTATAGGTATAAGGTGCGCCTTCCTTGATGGCGGCATCTATGCGGGCTGCCCAGATCGATAACATATCGACCTCTTCGGACGTTGCGAGCTGGGTCGCCTGCGCGCCCGTGGCCCATTGAACACTGATATTCGGTTTCAGCGTAGACCATTTGGCCATCGCCCTCTCCATATCAATGGGATAAATCTTGTCCTTGGCCACGCCATCGGCCATCAGGGCAATTTCCATATTTGTCGCTGGCGAATTTCCCGAGATAGCGCGGCTGCCGGGGAATTTTTCCGTATCGAAGAAGTCGGCCCAGTTTTGTGGCCCCTTGTCACCATAAACGTTTTTGTTATAGGCAAGGACCGACGTATAGGCGGTGAATCCTACCCAATATTTTGAGCGCAGGTGTTCCGGGATTCCAGCCGCATTGGGAATTTTTGAATAATCGAGCGGAACCAGAAGCTCTTCTTTACCGGCCAGATCACACAGACCACCATAGAGTTCGGCCACATCGATATCGACCGCATTTGCACGCACCTTGGTACGGATATCGCGGATACCACCAGCCAGTACATAATCGACAACGGTCATGCCATGGTCTTGGGGCAAGTGGTCAAGAATGGCCTTTCGCACGCCTTCCTGATAGGCGCCGCCGTAGGACGCATAACTGACCTTTTCTTCAGCCCCAGCCGAACCGGCTGCCATGGCAAGCACTGCACCCAGTATGAATGTCTTTTTCATTGTTCCTCCTCCCTATGCGGCCCACTAGCCGCGTTTTTTTGCATGCAACAACCGGCAAAGGTACTTCCTCCAAAGCACCTTATTCGGCATTCCGCTGACAAAAGTCAGTTGGAAAATGCGTGTAACCCCCTTGTCATGGCAAGGCGGCAATCACTGACAATACGCTCGATAAGCTCCTGACAGCTCGGAACATCCTTGATCAACCCAAGCGTCTGACTTGCCCAGACCAGACCGCTATCCAGTTCGCCAGTTGTCAGCGCGTGGCGACCTCGCTCTCCGGATACCAGCGATCGAACATCTGTAAACTCCGCACCGCCCGGCCGACCTTCGATAGCGACGACTTCATCGGAGATTGCATTCTTCAAAACACGACCGGTGTTTCTGAACGTTCGAAAGATCAAATTGGTGTCGCGTTCACCGGCGTTGACCAGCGCCTGTTTGATGTTTTCATGAATGGGAGCTTCTTTGGTGGCACAAAAGCGCGTCCCCATGTTCACGCCCTCGGCACCGAGCATGAAAGCTGCCGCCATGCCTTCGCCAGTGCCGATACCGCCCGAGGCGATCAATGGAATTTTGACCTGCGCCGCTGCAGTGGCAAAAAGGACCAAACCGCCAACATCATCCTCACCCGGATGCCCCGCCGCTTCAAATCCATCGATGGAAATGGCATCCACACCAGCCCGTTCCGCTGACAGCGCATGACGTACAGCCGTACATTTGTGAACGACAACCGCACCAGCCGCCTTTATTTTCTCGATGAACTCTTTTGGACTGCGTCCCGCCGTCTCTATCACCTTCACACCCGACTGTAGCGCCGCATCAAGATATTCTTCATAAGGTGGAGGCGCTGTCGTGGGGAGTATCGTGAGATTGACCCCAAATGGTTTATCGGTCATCTGCCGGCAGCGAGCGATCTCTTCGCTTAGCGCTTTGGGACTAGGTTGCGTCAGTGCTGTCAAGATTCCAAGGCCGCCCGCATTCGATACAGCTGATGCAAGTTCGGCACGAGCAACCCATTGCATTCCGCCTTGAATGATCGGGTATTTCGTTTTCAATAGCTCGGTTACTCGGGTCTTCACGCCCCACTCCCTGCTGCAATCAAACCTGATGATGAGATACTGAAATTCGTCGCGGATGAAGTCAAACAAAAAATTTGCTGAACGTCCAACTTTTTATTAACATGCAGATATAACACGATGATTTTAGTCGGAGCCCCATAAAGAGGGCCAATTGGAGGGGGAACATCATGAAACTGCAAAAGATCACGCCATATCAAGGACGTAGTCTAAATCACCGCCCAGTATCTTCGAATTCACCACCCCCGGAGCAGCACGCAGGAGCCCCGAATCCCGTGTCGCCGACGGCTGGTCTGATAGTTCGGGCGTGGTCTCCAGAGCAGCAACCTGTCGCGGTCATGGCGCGTCCACATGTATGATGTACCGACCGCGACAACCCTTCCCCATCTTGAACACTGTCCTTGCGAGTATTTTCAGGTCGCGACTGACCTTGAGGGGGCCGCATGATCCCACTGCGTTTCCTTGGCGCTGCCGTTCTATGCACAAGCAGTCTTGCTTTTACCCTGAATGATACGACGACCAAGTTTCTCATCAGCGACTATGATGTGTCATCGATCATTTTGATCCGCAGCCTGATGGCATTGCCGATTCTTTACCTGTTTCATGTGCGGACAACCGGGCGAAGCAAAATATGGTCGGCCAGAATTGGGCTCCATGCGCTGCGGGGAGCCTTTGGCTTGATTGCCGCCTATTTATACATCGCTTCCCTGAAAACTCTGACTGTGGCTGAGGCGACAGTCATTCTCTTTATGACACCCGTCATTATCACTGCGATGTCCCGTTTTCTGCTCAAGGAGAATGTCAGTTTTCGCACATGGCTGTCGATCTGTTTCTGTTTCCTTGGCGTGGTTGTGGCGATCAATCCACGGGCATCCAACTTCAATTACGCTATGGGGCTGGCTGGGACAGCGAGCGTGTTTTACGCCATCAATGCGATCAGTTCGCGTTGGATTCCGTCCGAAGATAACCTGTGGACGATCTCGTTTTTTGGCGCGTTCTTTTCGGCGCTATTTGTCGCCCCGTTCGCCATAGAGCATTGGCGTGGACTGCAAGTCCCACACCTTGCCCAGTTTGGGGCTGCGGCGGCATTCTCCAGCATGGGCATAGGTTTAAGCGCCATTGCCTACCGCATGACATCACCTGCCCTCCTCGCCCCCTTCGGTTATTCGGGGCTGATCTGGTCGATTACGGTCACCTGGCTGTTCTGGGGCATTCATCCCAGTCTCAATGCCATTCTCGGCACGTTCATTATTCTAGGCAGCGTCACATTGACCATCAAAACCAGCCGCATCGATCCACAACCCAATCCGCAGAACTGTATCAAGGGATCCACAAATGACGACCCCAATCCTTGTCGATATGAATAGAGCAACCGGCATCAGCACCGTCACATTCAACCGCCCTGAAAAATACAACGCTATCGATGAGGCGATGGCAGCGGCCTTTCATGAGGCCGTGCAAGCCATAGCATCGGACAAGGGCATACGTTGCGTCGTTCTCAAAGGCGCGGGCAAAGCGTTTATGGCAGGTGGAGATGTCGCGGCTTTTGCAGCCGACCCTGATCGGGCTGATCTTGTCTTGCAGCGCATATTGCGCCACATGCACCCAGCTTTGTTAATCCTGCAGCAATTGCCAGTGCCTGTCATCGCGGCAATACACGGACCGGCAGCTGGCGCCGGATTGAGCATGGTTCTATCGGCAGACTATGCCATCTGCAGTCAATCAGCAGAGTTCATTCTTGCTTATGATCGACTGGCGACGGTGCCCGATTGCGGCGGCAGCTGGTATCTTCGGCAAAAGCTGGGGCCGCGTGCTGCTTTTGCCCTTATGCTCAAGGGTGGCAAACTCAATGCCAGTCAGGCCAAAGCAGTTGGGATCGTCAACGACGTGGTTGAGGATAGCAGTTACCAGGAACAGCTTTCTGCCCTTATACAAAAAATTGCCTCTGGCCCAACACGAGCCTTTGGACTGTTCAAGCAATTGCTGGCCGCGGATCTTTCGTTGGCGGCTCAACTTGAGGCAGAAAAGGCAGCCTTCATGGAAGCCACTTATACGCATGATTTCCGGGCTGCCATCCACAACTTCCCGAACAAGCAACCGGTTCAATTTCTCGGATACTGAAACGAGATCGTGTCCGACGGGAACCGTTGTATTCAACGTCACCCTGCAAAACCTAACAATTACCAGAGAGGGAAATATCGTGCTCCAATCCGACCAGAACACCAATTACATCGTAAAGACTGACATTTATATCGATGGCGCTTGGGTCGAACCTTTCGGAACCGACACCATTGCCGTCGTCAACCCCGCCAATGAGCAGCCTTATGCAACCATTTCGGCAGGCTCAACTCAGGATGTTGATCGAGCGGTCACAGCCGCCCGTAGGGCATTCTCTTCCTGGAGTGAAACCCCGGTTGAGGAGCGCGCCCGCTTCTTGCGCAAGATCGCAGAAATATATGAGGCGCGTCTCGAAGATATGGCCAAAGCCATTTCGCTTGAAATGGGTGCGCCTATCACCATGGCCCGTGATCAACAGGCCGCTGCAGGCTTGTATCACCTCAACGCGTTCATCCAGGCGCTGGAAAACTTCGATTTTGAAGAAAAGCGAACAGATAATTCCGGCGAGATCATCGTGCGCGAACCAATCGGCGTCTGCGGTCTGATTACCCCATGGAATTGGCCAATGAACCAGATTGCTTTGAAAGTTATTCCAGCGATCGCGGTCGGATGCACGGTAGTTTTGAAACCCTCCGAAATAGCGCCCATGTCTGCAATGCTCTTTGCCGAATTTCTCCATGAGGCAGGGCTTCCAAAAGGCGTTTTCAACCTTGTCAACGGCGAAGGTTTGGTCGTGGGCGAAGCCATGTCACGTCACGCGGACATCGACATGATGTCATTCACCGGCTCGACCCGTGCGGGCACAGCCGCCGCGCGCGGCGCGGCAGATACAGTCAAACGTGTCTCACTTGAGCTCGGAGGCAAATCCCCCAATTTGATTTTCGCGGATAGCGACATTGAAAGCGCGGTAGAGCGCGCCATTGCGGAGTGCTTCAACAATACCGGTCAATCCTGCAATGCCCCCACCCGATTGCTGGTCGAGAACTCGGTTTACGATCAGGTCGTGCAGCTCGCCGCTCGTGCCGCTGATCAGATGCTGGTCGGTGATCCGGCTCTCGAAGGAGATCATATCGGCCCGCTATCATCGAAAGTGCATTTCGACAAAGTTCAAGGTCTGATCCAAGCAGGCATTGATGAGGGTGCACGTCTGGTTGCAGGTGGCCTCGGTCATCCGAAAGGATTTAACGCCGGCAACTACGTCCGCCCGACCATATTTGCGGATGTACAGAACGATATGACGATTGCGCGCGAAGAGATATTTGGTCCGGTGTTGGTCATCATTCCGTTTGCCGATGAACAGGAGGCTATCGCTATCGCGAATGATACACCATACGGTTTATCCGCTTATGTCCAAACCGGATCTGTTGAGCGCGCCAAACGCCTTGGGCGGAAGCTCCGCGCCGGCATGGTGCAGATCAACGGCTCATCGCTTGGTTCCGGCAGCCCGTTCGGCGGATACAAGCAATCCGGCAACGGCCGTGAAGGTGGGAAATGGGGGCTGGAAGACTTTACGGAAGTTAAGGTAATCTCCGGCTAAAGGCACGCGAAAAACGCCAACCGCGGCGAGTTCAATCTATGTTGGAAATTAATCCACTCGACTGACATCATGAAGCCAACTGATTGATGATAGCGTGTTCTCGCCGCGCTCCCAAACGCTAACGATCCAAATTTTTGAACAAAAGCTGAACTGTTTATTTTATCGTCAAGTGTTGAGCGGCCCTGCCCACTTGACGATGTTTCGCGGCAATGATCGCGCGAATTTTTATGTCTGCCAACCGCAGCCCGTGATTAGGGCAACCAATTTTTTGCACCGCGCATCTGCAGCTGCTTCCGGAAAGGGTGGCAGTATCGCTTTGCGCTTTTCATTCCGCTCCCTGTGAAAAGATTTTGAGAAACTATCGGCATTAAAGACTCATTATTGCATTACAAAAATTATCCGCTATCATATTTCAATCGAAGTAATCGCATAACAATTAAATGGGAAAATGACAGTGCCAGTGATTGCGGAACTGATCGAGCTAATTGGTGCTGAGGCGGTAATCGTCGACGCTGCCGAAATGGTGCATGCCACCGAAGACTGGCGCGGTCGATATAGTGGCAAGGCGCTTTGCGTTGCGCGTCCGGCGAATACGGAACAGGTGGCGGCTATCGTCGCCTGCTGCAATCGCCACGACGTCCCGGTTTTGCCGCAGGGCGGCAATACGGGTCTGGTCGGCGGCTCCGTTCCGGCGACGGATGGTCCTGCTCCAGTGATCGTGAGCCTCGAACGCATGCGCCGGATTCGCAACATCGATCCTGTCAACAACACGATGGAAGTCGATGCGGGTTGCGTCCTTGCCAACATCCACACCGCGGCGACCGATGCTGGTCGTTATTATCCGGTCAGCCTTGGCGCGGAAGGCTCTTGCCAGATCGGCGGCACCATCGCCACCAATGCGGGCGGCACGTCGGTTCTGCGTTATGGCAATACCCGCGAAAACATTCTCGGCCTGGAGGCCGTCTTGCCGGATGGTTCGATCTGGTCCGATCTCAAGGCCCTGCGCAAGAACAATTCCGGCTATGATCTGAAGCATCTCTTCATCGGCTCCGAAGGCACGCTCGGCATCATCACCGCCGCTGTCCTGAAACTGCACCCGCAGCCTATCCGCCATGTCGTGGCATGGGCCGGGCTGCCCAGCGCCCATTCCGCCGTCAAGCTTCTGACCACCGTGCAGGAGCGCTACGGCGCCAAGCTTTCCGGCTATGAACTGATGAACCGCCTCCAACTCGATCTGGTGGTGGCAAACGTTCCGCAGCGCCGTTCGCCGGTCGATACGGAACATGATTGGCATTTGCTGATCGAACTGTCCGACAGCGGCGGCGAAGATGATCTCGACGCTGCGCTGGAAAACCTGCTGGGACAGGCTTTCGAGGATGGCCTTATCGAAAATGCCGTGATCGCCAGCAGCGTGGCCCAGCGCGCCGCGATGTGGGAAGTGCGCCACAGCGTTTCCGAAGCCAATAAAAAGGCAGGCGTCGGCCTGACCACCGACTGCGCCGTACCGGTGGCCGCGACCGCCGAATTCATCGACCGCGCCAGCGCCGCCGTGCTTGATCTCGCACCCGATGCGTCACTCGTCATTGTGGGGCATCTCGGCGACGGCAATGTCCATTTCATTCCGTTCTTTACCTTCGACGACTGGAAAGCGCTGGAAGACCGCGACGCGCTCGCAGCCAATATCCGCCATGCCGTCAACGACGCATCCTTTGCGCTGGGCGGCACATTCAGCGCCGAACATGGCGTCGGACAGGTCTCGCTCAAGGAAATGGAGCGTTACAAGACAACCACCGATCTGGCGCTGATGCGGGCTGTGAAGTCCGCCATCGATCCAAAAGGATTGTTCAACCCTGGCCGTCTCATACCGGTAGCACGGGCGGAGCATTGAAATCGAAAGCATTTCCAGCAGAAGCGTGAAGCGGCTTTGCGTCGGATAATGCGAAAAAACAATGAGTTAGAGCCGACCGTTGGTTGGTTCAGCATTTTTGAAAGGGAACGAACATGATAATCAAGAATACCACCTGGTCACGCCGCCAGTTTCTGAAAACCACCGCAGCAGGTGCAGTCGCTCTGGCCGCCCCTGCGATCTGGACGCCGTCGCAGGCCCAGAACAAGCGCATCGTCGTGCGCGATGACGGTGGCATCTACACCAAGGCTTACGGTGCCGTTTTCTACCGTCCGTTCCAGGAAGCAACCGGCATCGAAGTCGTGGGTGTTCAGGCCAATGCGGAGCCAACCGCGCAGATCCGTTCAATGGTCGATGCCGGGTCCTATACCTGGGACATGGCGAAGATCAGCGAACCGGCCATCCTCATGCTCACTGCGGGAGACAAGAAGTATCTCGAAAAGCATGGTCTCGAAAGCGAAGCCGTCATCGCCAGCCTGCCGAAGCAGTATCTGTCGGAATACGGCGTGGGCAACAATGTTTACACCACCGTTCTTGCCTATCGTACTGATGCTTTCGAAGGACGCGAAGCGCCCAAATCCTGGGCCGACTTCTTCAATCTGGAAAAGATTGAAGGCCGTCGCGCGCTGCGCAAGCACCCGTTCGACACCATCGAACAGGCCCTGATGGCTGACGGCGTGGCCAATGCGGATGTCTATCCTTGCGATCTCGACCGCGCCTTCAAGTCGCTCGACCGCATCAAGAAGGACGTTTCGGTATTCTGGACCAGCGGTGCGCAGGTCGAGCAGATGCTGATCTCCGGCGAAGTGGACATGATCCCGACTTGGGTTTCGCGCGCGCAGTCGGCGCAGTCGGGCGGCGCTCCGGTTGAAATCGTCTGGGACCAGAACATCTGGGGCCTCGACAACTGGGCTATCCTCGCCGGAACGCCGAATGCCGACGCCTGCCGCGAATTCATCAAATTCGCTTCCGACCCGAAGCGTCAGGCGCAGCTGGTTGAATATTTCGCCGCTGGCGTTACCCAGCCAGAAGCCTTCGACATCATCGATCCGAAAGTCGCGCAGAATTGCCCGACCTTCCCTGATCACATCAAAAACGGCGTCAAGATCAACGCCCAGTATTGGTATGACAATCAGGACAAGGCCATCGAACGCTATAATAGCTGGCTCTTGAGCTAACCGGAGCGGCAGGCCCGGCGTCAGCCGGGCCTGTCACTTCGAGCAGATACGATGTTCGTTCAAACAAAAATTTAGAGCGCCGATCCGGTTCAAGCCGATCGAAACGCGCTCTGGCCCAGCGGAATTGCCATGTCTTCATCCAGCCTAACCATCCAGAAACTCGCCAAGCGCTATGGCGACTTCATCGCACTTGCCGAAACGGACCTTCTCGTCCCGGAAGGCGAGTTCCTGACCCTGCTCGGCCCATCGGGATCAGGCAAGACAACCCTTCTCAGCCTCATCGCGGGTCTTGCACGACCGGATAACGGCGCTGTTCTGATCGGCAATGAGGACGTGACCTACAGCGCGCCGCATCTGCGCGACATCGGCGTGGTTTTCCAGAACTACGCCCTGTTTCCGCATATGACTATTCTGGAGAACATCGCCTTTCCGCTGAAGATGCGCAAAGTGGCTGCAGAAGATGCCCGCAAGCGCGCCACCGAAGCGCTGGAAATGATCCGCCTGCCGCATATTGCGCAGCGCTATCCGAAGGAACTGTCCGGCGGCCAGCAGCAGCGCGTGGCGCTTGCCCGCTGCATGGTCTACCGTCCGTCGATCATTCTCATGGACGAACCGCTCGGCGCGCTCGACAAGAAGCTGCGCGAACACATGCAGCTTGAGATCAAGCGCATTCACCGGGAACTCGGCGCTACCATCGTTTATGTGACGCATGATCAGGAAGAAGCGATGACTATGTCGGATCGCATCTGCCTGATGAATTCCGGCAATATCGAGCAGCTCGGCACGCCTGCCGACCTCTATTTCCGCCCCCGGACACTGTTCGTCGCCGACTTCCTCGGTGAATCGAACCTGCTGCCTGCAAAAGTGGAGAAGATCGAGGGTGATGAAGCCGTAGTCCGCATCGGCGCAAAATCCGTCGAAGCGCGCGCGCTCAGCAACGGGTCGATTGCAGCTTCGGCTTCCATCCATGTGATGATCCGCCCGCAGAACCTTTCTGTGGCGCTTGCTGACGAAAACAATGCTTCGGCGCTCCGCGCCACCGTCACCGATGTGATGGTGACGGGCAGCCTCACCAAAATCTATATGCGCGCAGAAGACGAAAGCCTGCCCGAACTGGTTGCGGCTTTCCCCACCCGTATTTCCGGTCGCGCTTTCCAGATCGGCGACGTGCTTGCACTTTCGTGGCACGGCACCGACGCGGTCACCATTGCCGGCAACGGGAAGGCCTGACCATGAGCGCGCTTCCAACCCGTACCAGCAAACCGCCGAAGCCGCTGTGGATCAAGCATTCGCTGATGATCGCGCCGTTGATCGTGCTTCTGCTGGCCTTCCTCGTCTATCCCGTCGGCAAGCTGCTGTCGCTGAGCTTTATCGGTCGCGACGGATTCTCGCTCGCCGCCTATCAGCAGCTTTTCGCCTCCAGTCTTTATCTCAACGTCCTGTGGATCACGCTGAAGATTTCGCTGGCGACGACCGCGCTTGCGGTCGTGCTGGGCTATCCCGTGGCCTATCTCATCTCCACCGCAGGCCCGAAAGCCAAGAGCTGGCTGATCTTCCTTGTGCTCCTGTCCTTCTGGACCAGCTTTCTGGTGCGCGCCTTCGCCTGGGTGGTGATTCTCGGACGTAACGGTGCCATCAATCAGTTCCTGCTGGCCATTGGCGTCATCGACCGTCCGGCCAACCTGATCTACAGCCTCGGCGCGGTTCTGGTCGGCATGGTGCATGCCATGCTGCCGCTTGCCGTGATGACCATGCTGTCGGTCATGGAAAATATCGACCGCAACCTGCCGCGCGCCGCCTCCACGCTGGGCGCGCGTCCGGGTTCAGCCTTCTGGACGGTCTATTTTCCGCTATCCATGCCCGGTGTGGCGGCTGCCGCCATCATGGTCTTCGTCACCTCCATCGGCTTTTTCATCGTGCCTGCGCTTCTGGGCGGTCGCTTTGAAACCATGATCACCCAGCTCATCATCGATCAGATGCAGCAGACACTGAACTGGGGCCTGGCAGGTGCGATTTCCGTGCTGCTTCTGGTGGTCGTGCTGGCGGTCTTCGTCATCTATGACCGGATTTTCGGCTTCGAAAGCCTGACCGGCGAAACCTCGGCAACCAATGTGAACCGCGACACCGCCGCACGTCGTGCCGGTGCAAAATTCCTCGCCATCATCGGCGATATCAGCGACAGGCTGATTGCGCTCTTCCCCGGCAGCCGCAAAAGCTCCGATGCCGAAACCTCGCCCAAGTTGCTGAGCGGCTTCGTCTGGGCTCTGCTCATCATGATCAGCCTTCCAGCCATCATGATGATCCCGATCTCGTTCAGCGCCGCTGGACTGAACTGGCCGCCGTCCGGCTTCACCATGCAATGGTATGAGCAGATGTGGAACACACCCGTCTGGTCGCAGGCCCTGTGGCGTTCGCTGGTCGTGGCATTGGGCGCAGGCATCCTGTCGATGCTGATCGGCATTCCCGCTGCCTTCCTGCTGGCCCGCGCCAATATTCGCGGCAAGGCGGCGATCCTCGCCTTCGTGCTGTCGCCCATCGTCGCGCCGCGTATCATCATCGCTGTCGGCCTGTTCTATGTCTTCGCAGAACTCGGGCTGGTCGGCACATCCCTCGGCCTCATCATCGGTCATACGGTGGTGTGTGTACCTTACGTGGTCATGACCATGGTGGCGGTGCTGCGCAACTACGATACGCGTCTTGATCTCGCTGCCCAGAGCCTCGGCGCCAGCCCGATGAAGAGCCTTGCCTATGTCACCTTCCCGATGCTGGCGGCAGGCATGTTCTCGGCCTTCCTCTTCGCCTTCGCAACCTCGTTCGATGAACTGACCATCGCGCTGTTCTCGTCGGGCGGCCTGAATTCCACCCTGCCCAAGCAGTTCTGGGACGAAGTGACCCTTCAGGTCTCGCCGGTCATCGCTGCGGTATCGACGTGCCTCCTCGTCTTTATCTCAGTGCTGATCTTCGTGGCCGACCGCCTGCGCCAGCGCAGCATGTCCCGCTGAACCAATTATTGAATTCGCATGAAAGGACTACCCATGATCAACTCTTCCAGTCTTCGCGGCATTTTGCCTGCGCTCGTCACCCCGGTTCAAAGCGACGACACGATCGACCTGAAGGCGACCGATGCGCTGTTCGCCTGGCTCAAGCAGCAGGGCGTGGACGGTGTCGTTCCGCTTGGCGGAACGGGTGAATATGGCGCATTGGCTCGCCGCGAGCGCAACCGCTTCGTCGAGCTTTCGGCCAAGGCGATGGAAGGAAAGGGCCCTGTCGTCGCCGGTGTGCTCGATCCCGGTTATCACGACGCCATCGCTTCGGCGAAGGACTTTGCAGCGGCTGGCGCAGACGCTCTGCTAGTGATCACGCCTTACTACACCAACCCGACGCAGGCCGGCATCCGCGACTATTTCCTTCGTTATGCGGACGAATCTCCCGTGCCGATCCTGCTCTATGAAATCCCGTATCGCACGCGCATCGCTATCGATCCGGAAGTTATTCATGAACTGTCGCGTCACGAGCGCATCATCGGCATGAAGGCATGCAACACCGACATGTACCACTATCTGCGCGTGGTAGCGGGCATCGATGCAGCATCTTTCGCCGTACTCAGCGGTGAAGACCACCTGTTCCCGCTGCATGTTGCAGCTGGTGCAACGGGCGGCATCGTCGTGACCGCAAACCTTCTGCCGCGCGTCTGGCGCAAGATGTTTGATCTCGCCGCAGAGGGCAAGACCGCTGATGCGCTGGCGCTGCATCGCGACATGATCCCGTTGATGAATCTGGCCTTTGCGGAAACCAATCCGGGACCGATGAAGTCGGTGATGGATCTGATCGATGTCAACGCCCCGACCATGCTTGCACCACTGCGCCAGCCGAAGCCGGAATTGAGCGAAGCGCTGAAGAAGGAATATGCACGTCTTCTGGACAAGTACGAAAGATCGCCTGTCGATCTTGCTTCTTGAGCCTTTAGTTAGGCAAATACAAAGTTGAGGTCGGGTTCGCGATCCGACCTTTCGAGCGCAGGGCTTTGCGGTCCTGCGCTTTTGCAGCACATGGAAAACGAAAGAGCCGAAATGTCGATGCAGGCGGATACAGGGAAAAAATCGGGTGAAACGGGCCGCGAGGAAGCCGATCCCAAGCGCTCGTCCCTGTTCGTCGGATCGACCGAAAAGACATTTCAGATTCTGCAGGTCTTCGACGGGCCGCAGCGGCAGTTGCCGCTTTCGGAAATCGCAAAGCTGGCGGGGCTGGATCGCAGCGCCGCGCAACGTCTGGTCCATACGTTGGAGACGCTTGGATTTCTGCGCCGCGTCCACAATACCCGCAACTACGCCCTGACCTCAAAGGTTCTACAGTTCGCCTATAACTATCTTTCCGCCCATGAAGTCCTCCATAAGGCAGCCCCCTATCTGTTGGAGATCAGCCGCACGGTTGGGGAAACAGCCAACCTCCAGGAACTGGACGGGACCGAAATTGTCTATGTCGGACGCTTTCCGGGCCAACATCTCGTCAATGTCGATATCATGGTCGGCAGTCGCCTGCCGGCGCTTTTCACGGCATCCGGCACGGTCATTCTGTCCCACCGTTCGCCGGAAGAACAGGAAGACGTCTTCGAACGCTCTGTACTGAAGTCGCTGACGCCCTATACGGTGACGGACAAAGGCCGCTTGAAAGCCCGCATTCAGGAGGCGGCTGAGAAGGGTTATGCGATCGTCGCCAACGAAACAGTTCTCGGCGATATTTCGGTTGCCGCAGCCGTCACCGACGAACGTGGTCGCGCTGTCGCTGCTGTCAACATCGCCGCACCGACCACGCGCTGGTCACTCGAACGCGTCGAAGCCGAATTGGCGCATCATGTTCAAGTCGCCGCCACGTCGATCTCCATGTCGAAGTTTATTCGTTAAGACAAGACGCGTCGGCTCAACCGCCTCACGCATTGGAGGCTCATCCTCCGTTATGGAATGTAACGTCTTTCCGTCTGACATGGATTGAATTTTGCCTATCGATTAACAATATTGCTCAAAATACCGGCAAAAAGAAATAGCTTGACGGAATTGCGCTAAATTCAGTAATTTCTCAGTCAAATTGTTACTTGGCATTTGGGCCCTTCTCGGAATCTGAAAATTCCGGAGGGGTTTTTTTTGTTTGGCTTTCTGCATGTCTCAAAACAACAAAATTGACATCCCTGTCGGCGTCTTGTTTTCGCACTCCGGTCCTTATCAAAAGCTGGGTTACGAGGGCTATTGCGGAGCTATGGCGGCGATCAAGGCCGTCAATGATCGTGCGCTTCCGTTCAATCTCGTGCCGCGCATCGCCGACCCAAGTGGTAACCCTGACCGTTATGCGCCGCTGAGCGAAGAACTGATCTCGCAAAAGGGTGTCAAACACATCATCGGCTGCACCACATCCTGGAGCCGCAAGGAAGTCATTCCCGTTGTCGAAAAGCGCGATACACTGCTCTGGTATCCGTGCGTCTATGAGGGATTTGAGGCCAGCGACCGCGTCGTTTATGCGGCGGCCTGCGCCAATCAGCATCTTGTGCCGCTGATCGACTTCATCGTTCCCCGCTTCGGCAATCGCGCCATATTGCTCGGTTCAAACTATATCTGGGGTTGGGAAACCAATCGCCTCGCCCGCGAAATGCTGAATGCCGCAGGCGGCGAGGTTCTCGGAGAGCGAGCCATTGCAATCGGTGACACGGATATCAGCCATCTCATCCGCGAAATCGAAAGCAAGAAGCCCGACTTCATCCTCAACAATCTGATCGGTGAATCGTCCTACACGTTCCTGCGCGCCTATGCAGAACTGGGCCGCAAAAACCGCGATTTCCGCACCGATGTCAGGCCGGTTCTGAGCTGCAATCTCTATGAAAGCGAGCTGGAGCATGTCGGCGATGCCGCCGCGGGCAATTATAGCGTAAGCTGTTATTTCCGCACGCTGCCGGGCGAAACCAATCGCGCCTTTCTGGAGGCCGTCAGAAGCAATGGCTTTGACGGTAGCCTATCGGCCATCTTCGCCCAGGCCTATTCCAGCGTCCTGATGATCGCCGCCGGTATTGAGCGGGCTGGCACCGACGATGTCGAAAAAGTGCTTGCCGCCGTCCAGACGCACCCCACCAGCACGCCGCTTGGCGATGTGCTGGTCGAGCCGCGAACAAACCATATCGCCCTGCCCGCGCATATCGGACGGGCCAGACAAGATTGCAGCTTTGAAATCGTGCATGAGGCCGAGGTCGCCATTCAACCGGACCCGTTCATGGCGCGAACGCATCTGCAAACATCCGCCAATCCCGGCCACCAACCCGGCTTTCTGAGGCTCGTCAAATGACTATGACAGACCCGGCCTTCACCGTCGCCAGTTGGGGCGCATTCGAAAACTGGACCGCGCTGATCGTTCATCGCCGCCACACCAATGTCGATGCGATTGTGCAGCAGTTGCGCCGCATCGGCGTGGACGCTGTGGAATGCTGGCCGGACCTGCCTGAGCACGCCGACATCTCCCGATTCAACGTCGTCTTTTTCGATGTCGATATGGGACATGACGAGCAATTTCCGTGGCCACCGCAGCAGGCGCCTGTGCCCACCGTCGCCCTGATCGGCTCGGAAGCGCCGGGCCGGATCGGCTGGGCGCTCAATCAGGGTGCCGATGCGCAGCTTCTGAAGCCGATCGGCAATGCGGGCGTCTATAGCGCTCTGGTCATCGCCATGCACAACTTTCAGCGTCGCCATGCGCTGGCAACAGAAATCGGTGAGCTGCGCGAAAGCCTTGCCGGGCGCGAAGCCATCGCACAGGCCACGGCAATCCTGATGTTCGCAGACAATATCTCCGCCAGACAGGCCTATCAGAAACTGCGCCTTGCCGCGATGGCGGAGCGCGTCAGTGTCGAGACCTTTGCCCGGCGCTTTCTGAACGAAGAGCAGACAGGGAACGATCGTGAGCGCGCTTGACACTCTTCCGGTCGGCCAGAAAAAAGCCGAACGCGGCGTTCTCGGCCGCATCATCCGCCGACCGCTGGCCGCATTCGGCCTTGTCGTCATCGTCGTCACTGTCGCAGCCGCGCTCTTTGCGCCCTGGATCGTCCCCTTCGATCCGAACGAACAGTTCTTCGACGGGCTGACGCTGGAAGGCGCGCCGCTCGCGCCCAATCTGAAATTCTGGTTCGGCACCGACCTCGTCGGGCGCGATCTTTTCTCCCGCCTGATCTATGGTGCGCAGACATCGCTGATCATCGGCGTCGTGGCCAACGGCATTGCCGTGCTCATCGGTTCGACTGTCGGTATTTGCGCCGGGTATTTCCGTGGCTGGGTAGAAACCGTATTGATGCGCTTTACCGATCTGATGATGGCCTTCCCCGCTTTGCTGTTGGCGATTGTGCTTGCGGCAATCTTCAAGCCGAGCCTCTGGATCGTCGCAATGGTGATCGCCATGGTCAACTGGGTTCAGATTGCGCGCGTGCTCTATACGGAAACCCGATCTCTCTCGGAACGCGATTTCATCGAGGCCGAGCGCGCAATGGGTGCGGGTGCACCCCGCATCATCCTCAAGCATATCCTGCCGCATCTCTTTTCCACGATGATCGTCTGGGCAACGCTCGGTATCGCCACCACCGTTCTACTGGAGGCGACCCTGTCCTTCCTCGGCATTGGTGTGCAGCCGCCGACGGCCTCCTGGGGCAATATCATATTCGAAAACCAGACCTATTTCACGAGCGCTCCCTGGCTCGTCTTCATTCCGGGCGCGGCAATCCTGTTGCTGGCGCTGGCCTTCAACCTCGTCGGTGATGCCTTGCGCGATGTGATCGACCCAACCCAGCAGGGACACCACTGATGCTCGCCTATATTGCCCGCCGCCTCATCCAGACTGTGATGATCCTGATCGGCATCAGCTTCGTGACCTTCATCCTGCTTTATCTGGTGCCCGCCGATCCAGCGCGCCAGATTGCCGGGCGCAGCGCCACCGCACAAACGGTCGAAAATATTCGTGAGCAGCTTGGCCTCAACCTGCCTTTCTATGAGCAATATCTGCGCTATCTGAAGGGGCTCGTTCAGGGCGATCTCGGACGCTCCTATCTGCAGAAAACCGAAGTGGCGTCGCTGATCTGGTCGCGCCTGCCCGCAAGCCTACTGCTGATGGCCGGAGCAATCTTTTCGGAACTCGCCATCGGTCTCACCATGGGCGTCATCGCGGCCACCCGGCGCGGCAGCCGCACCGACAATGCCTTGATGATCTTTTCCTTCGTCGGCGTTTCAGCACCGCAATTCGTCATCGGCATTCTGATGCTCTACGTGTTTGCGGTTAAGCTCGGCTGGTTCCCGATTGGCGGCTACGGAACGTTCATGCATCTCGTACTGCCTTCGCTGACGCTCGGCCTTCTGGGCGCAGGCTGGTATTCGCGCATGATGCGTTCCTCGCTGCTCGACGTTCTTCGTCAGGATTATATCCGCACTGCCCGCGCCAAGGGGCTGGCACGCTGGAAAATCCTGCTGCGTCACGCCATGCCCAACGCCATCCTGCCGATCATCGCGATGATCGGCATCGACATCGGCCTGTTCATGTCGGGCATTGTCGTCGTTGAAAGCGTGTTCGGCTGGCCCGGCATCGGCCAGCTTGCCTGGCAGGCAATCCAGCGTGTCGATATTCCCATCATCATGGGCGTCACGATTGTCTCCGCTTTCGCCATCGTTCTCGGCAATCTCATCGCCGACCTCATCACTCCACTGATCGATCCGCGCATCAAGCTGCGGTGAAACCAAAAGACTCCAGAGAAAGGGACACCAATGAAAAAGACTTTTCTATCCGGCATATCGGCGCTGGCGCTTGGCCTCGCCATCTCGTTCGGCGCGCAGGCCGCCGACATCAAGCAGGGCGGCTCGATGATCGTCACCTATAAGGACGACGTTTCGACGCTCGACCCTGCCATCGGCTATGACTGGCAGAACTGGTCGATGATCAAGTCGCTGTTCGACGGCCTGATGGATTACGAGCCGGGCACCACCAATCTGCGCAAGGAAATTGCCGAAGATTACACGATCTCTGAAGACGGCAAGACCTTCACCTTCAAGCTGCGCAAGGGCGTGAAGTTCCACAATGGCCGCGAGCTGACCGCCGATGATGTGAAATATTCCATCGAGCGCGTGGTCAACCCGAAAACCCAGAGCCCCGGCGCTGGTTTCTTCGGCTCCATTCTCGGCTTTGAAGATGTATCGACGGGCAAGTCCGAGGCACTTTCCGGCATCACCGTGGTTGATCCCTACACGATCAAGTTTGAACTGAGCCGTCCCGACGCCACCTTCCTGCATGTGCTGGCGCTGAATTTCGCCCATGTCGTGCCCAAGGAAGAAGTCGAGAAATATGGCGCTGATTTCGGCAAGCATCCGGTTGGTTCCGGTGCTTTCAAGATGACCGAATGGACACTCGGCCAGCGCATCGTCTTCGAGCGTTTCAAGGACTATTACAATCCGTCGCTGCCGAAGCTCGACCAGATCACGTTTGAAGTCGGCCAGGAGCCGGTGGTTGCGCTCCTGCGTCTCCAGAACGGCGAAGTCGACATTCCGGGTGACGGCATTCCGCCTGCGAAATTCATCGAAGTCACCAAAGATCCTAAGTTCAAGGACCTGATTATTCAGGGCGGCCAGTTGCACACCGGCTACGTGACCATGAACGTCAAGATCAAGCCTTTCGACAATGTGAAGGTGCGTCAGGCCGTCAACATGGCCATCAACAAGGACCGTATCGTCCGCATCATCAACGGTCGCGCCGTTCCGGCCAATCAGCCGCTGCCGCCGTCGATGCCGGGCTATGCCAAGGACTATAAGGGCTATCCTTACGATCCTGAAAAGGCAAAAGCGTTGCTTGCCGAAGCCGGTGTGCCCGATGGTTTCGAAACCGAACTCTTCGTCGCCAATACCGATCCGCAGCCGCGCATTGCGCAGGCCATCCAGCAGGATCTGGCCGCCATCGGCATCAAGGCCTCGATCAAGTCTCTGGCGCAGGCCAATGTCATCGCGGCTGGCGGCGAGCCCGAAGGCGCACCGATGATCTGGTCCGGCGGCATGGGCTGGATTGCCGACTTCCCCGATCCGTCCAACTTCTACGGCCCGATCCTGGGTTGCAGCGGCGCGGTACAGGGTGGCTGGAACTGGTCATGGTACTGCAATGCAGAGCTGGACAAGAAGGCGCAGGAAGCTGACGCCATCGTTGACCCGGCCCGCAAGCAAGAGCGCGAAGCCATGTGGCGCGATATCTATTTGAAGATCATGGACGACGCGCCGTGGGCGCCGATCTTCAACGAGGAGCGCTTCTCGGTTCGCTCCGAACGTCTGGGCGGCCCCGACGCGATCTTCGTCGATCCTGTCCACATCCCGGTCAATTACGACGAGGTTTATGCAAAAGATGTGCAATAATTGCCATTACACCATTCATGGTCGGCATCATCATTTCGGCTGGGACAACTCGTTCCGGCCGGCTGAAACGGTTGCGCCCGGCTCGACCCTGAAATTCGAATGTCTGGACAGCGGTGCAGGCCACTATCATCGCGGCAGCACGGTCGCCGATGTGTCGACGATGGACTTTTCCAAGGTCAATCCCGTTACCGGCCCCATCTTCGTCGATGGCGCCAAGCCGGGCGATATCCTGAAAATCACCATTCACCAGTTTGAGCCTTCGGGCTTCGGCTGGACGGCAAATATTCCAGGCTTCGGTCTTCTTGCTGATGACTTCAAGGAGCCGGCGCTAGCATTGTGGAACTACAATCCCACAACGCTGGAACCAGCACTTTTCGGAGAGCATGCGCGCGTTCCGCTGAAACCGTTCGCCGGAACCATCGGCGTTGCACCGGCGGAAAAGGGCCTGCATTCGGTTGTGCCGCCGCGTCGCGTCGGCGGCAATCTCGACATTCGCGATCTCGCAGCCGGAACCACGCTTTATCTGCCGATCGAAGTCGAAGGCGCTTTGTTCTCCATTGGTGACACCCATGCGGCACAGGGCGACGGCGAAGTTTGCGGCACCGCCATCGAAAGCGCGATGAATGTCGCTCTGACGCTGGATCTCATCAAGGATACGCCACTGAAGATGCCCCGGTTCACCACGCCGGGGCCAGTGACACGGCACCTCGATACCAAGGGTTACGAAGTCACCACCGGTATCGGGTCCGATCTGTGGGAAGGCGCGAAAGCCGCCCTCTCCAACATGATCGACCTTCTTTGCCAGACGCAGAACCTCAACCCCGTGGATGCCTATATGCTCTGCTCGGCTTGCGGTGATCTGCGCATCAGCGAAATCGTCGATCAGCCGAACTGGGTCGTGTCGTTCTACTTCCCGCGTTCCGTTTTCGAATAAGGCATAAGGGGGCGGCTCCGGTCGCCCTCTTCCATCACTCAGCGAGCACAAATATGAACACGCCTTCTCCGCTTCTGCAGGTAAGAGATCTGGTGACGCAGGTTGCGACACCTGACGGTGCACGCACTGTCGTCGACCGGCTTTCCTTTGATCTGCAATCCGGGGAGACCTTGTGCATTGCCGGCGAAAGTGGCTCCGGCAAATCCATGACCGTGCTCTCGCTGATGCAGCTTTTGCCAAAGTCCTTGGCGCGCGTGACCGGTGGCACCGCCATGATGAACGGTCGCGACATTCTCAAGCTCAACGAAAACCAGATGCGTAGCGTGCGCGGGCGTCATATCGGGATGATTTTTCAGGAACCCATGACCTCGCTGAACCCGGTTCTGACCGTTGGGCGACAACTGGCGGAAGCAGTCGCCAATGAAGCTGGCCCGAATGGCAGCCTGTCCAGTGCCGCGCTGAAACAGCGTTGCAAGGACTTGCTCGATCAGGTGCAGATTTCCGATTCCAGTCGTCGTTTGCTGCAATATCCATATGAACTCTCCGGCGGCATGCGCCAGCGTGTCATGATCGCGATGGCGCTTGCCCAGAAGCCCGAAATTCTCATCGCCGATGAGCCGACAACGGCACTCGACGTGACGGTTCAGTCGCAGATCCTTGCGCTCATTCGCAAGCTGCAGGCAGAGAACGGCATCTCGGTCATTCTTATCACCCATGATATGGGCGTCGTCGCAGAAATGGCAGACCATGTTCTTGTGATGAACAAGGGCAGGCAAGTGGAGCAAGGCCCGCTTCGCGATGTCTTCCATCACCCTCGTGACGAATATACGCAGCGATTGCTCGCAGCCGTACCGCGGCTGGGCGAAATGACTGGCACCGATAAGCCGAAGCGCGCGCCAGCCGAACCAAAGGCCGAGCCAGCGCCCGCTCCATCCAGCCCTATTCTCGAAGTCGAGAATCTGGTTGTTCGCTTCGACATAAAGGGCGGTATCTTGCAGCGCCCTGTTCGGCGCGTTCATGCTGTGGAGGGCGTATCCTTTACTGTCAATCGCGGTGAAACGCTGTCACTGGTCGGTGAATCGGGCTGCGGCAAGTCCACGACGGGTAAGGCCCTGCTCAATCTGGTGCCATGGAGCGGTGATATCCGCATTGACGGCAAGAGCACAAAGGGCCTGAGCCGCACGGCGATGCGGCCAGTGCTTCGCGACATTCAAATGATCTTTCAGGATCCCTATGCTTCTCTTGATCCGCGCATGCGGGTTGGCGACCTTGTGGGTGAGCCGCTGACGATCCATGGTCTGGCATCCGGCAGTGAGCTGAAAGACCGGGTCGAATATCTCTTCCGTCGCGTCGGCATGTCTGCCGACCAGATGAAGCGCTATCCGCACGAATTCTCCGGCGGCCAACGGCAGCGCATCTGCATCGCGCGCGCTTTGTCGCTTTCACCGAAGCTGATCGTAGCGGACGAAAGCGTGGCCGCTCTCGACGTCTCCATTCAAGCGCAGGTTTTAGACCTTCTGCAGGATATCCAGAACGAGACAGGCGTGTCCTATCTTTTCATCAGCCACGACATGGCGGTTGTCGAGCAGATCAGCCACCGTGTGGCGGTGATGTATGCAGGTCGCTTTGTGGAAACCGGGACACGCTCGCAGGTGTTTGAGCATCCCGCCCATGACTATACGCGTCGGCTGATGTCGGCGGTTCCCGTAGCTGATCCAGATCGTGAGCGTCGATTGTTTGTCGCCAATGAGGGAGAGCTTCCAAGTCCCGTCAAGTCGCTCGATTATGTAGCGCCACATCTTGATTGCGTGGAGCTAGGCGGCGAACACTTCGTTTGGCGGGAAGCTGTGGCCTGATGCTGGGAGCGCCCACCCATGACATTGCTTTGGGCACTGGCTTTTAGTTGAGGCGGTCAATCAGCTCTGAAATTGACCCCAATCCCAGCTGCCCCATAGCATTGATCAATTCGGCACGCAGCAATTCAGCCATCTGTTCCGGCCCCCTGGCAACACCGGCCGCAGCGACGGCGTAAAGAAAAGGACGGCCAATAAAAACGAAATCGGCTCCGCGATCGAGTGCAGAAATGATATCGGTCCCTGAGCGGATACCGCCATCCATTAGCACCGGGATCTGTCGTCCCACGGCTGCGCGAATTTCCGGCAACGCAGCTAATGGCGCCGGTGCCGCTTCGAACTGCCGTCCTCCATGGCTGGAAACAATCAGTGCATCCGCCCCTGTGTCGACAATTCTTCGGGCGTCGGACGGATTCAACACACCTTTGACGATGAATGTTCCTTTCCAGCGTCGCCGCAGGTCGCCCAGAATTGTCCAGTCGAGCCTGCCCGAAGTCTGGCGGGCCATCAATCGCGCCAGCGATGTGCCGGACTGCGACCCCGATGCATAGTTCGCAAAATTAGCAACTTTCGGTGACCCCGCACGCAACGTGGCAAGACACCAGGCTGGGTGGGTCGCAAAGCTGAAAATGCTTCCAAGACTGGGACGCAAGGGCAATGTAAAACCATTCGCCAAATCCCTCAGCCTTCTGCCGGGAGCCGGTATATCAACCGTGACGACAAGTTTTTTGATACCGGCAGATTCCGCACGATCAATCAGATTGTCCACGATAGACTGATCTTCGCCCACATAGAGCTGGAACCAGGCATCCGGGTTAACCTTGGTGATATCTTCAATGGTTGTCGATGCCGCCGTCGAAAGTACGTATGGAATGCCAAGCCGATAGGCAGTCGCTGCCAAGGCTATATCCGTTTTTGGCCACACAAGATCGGCAAGCCCTATCGGTGGAATACCAAAAGGCAAAGACTGTTCCGTACCAAAAAGGCGGCAGCTCGTGTCGAATTCAGTATGACCCCGCAGAACACTCGGCACGAGTTCCACGGCATTGAATGCAGCTTCGGCCCGACGCAACGCATTCTCGCGCCCGGCACCGCCATCGATAAAATCGAACGCTATGCGAGGCAGGCGCCGTTGAGCCGCCTGACGTGTGTGTGAAACGCCGATCAAACCCATGGCGCGTCCTCAAACTTCTTCTACGAGTGACGGTCGGCGGCGGCGCCACAAAGCGATGAGTGCAGGAATGGCAATCATCGCAATCCCGGCGGTCATAACACTCCCGACGAGCCAATTTGAAAAGAAGACTGAAAGTGACCCTTGGGAGATCATCAAGGACTGACGAAAGGCGTCCTCTGCTTTCTGACCGAGCACCATGGCGAGCACAAACGGAGCGATGGGGTAGTCCAGCTTCTTGAAGAGATAACCTACTACGCCGAATATCGCCAGCAACACCATATCGAATGATGCGCTCGCCACCGTATAGGCACCAATCAAACACACAAACATGATCAGCGGTGCCACGATGGCAAAACGGACCCGTAGAATGACAGCAAAGAAGGGAACCGTTGCCAGGGCGAAGATGACACCAATGACATTGCCGAGATACATTGAGGCAATCAAACCCCAGACGAAGTCCGTATTCTGGACAAACAGCATCGGACCGGGATTGAGCCCCCAGATCAACAGCCCCCCATCATGACGGCAGCCGTCGCTGAACCTGGAATTCCAAGTGCCAGCATCGGCAATATTGCCGAGGAACCGGCGGCATGATCGGCGGTTTCCGGCGCGATGATACCTTCTGGAATACCGGTTCCGAATTTCTTTTTGCCGGAGCGTTGCGCGACACCATAGCTCATGAAGGAAGCCGCCGTTGGCCCTCCCGGTGTTATTCCCATCCAACAGCCAATGGCGAGGGAACGCAGATATGTTGCCCAATATCGCGGCAGCGTTGCAATCGTTTTGAAAACGCGACGGATTTCAAGCTTTGATTTCACGGAATCGAATTTCAGGTCTTCCTCCATCGTCAGCAACAGCTCTCCGATGCCGAAGAGGCCTATCACGGCAACGAGGAAGCTGATCCCGCGCAGCAGTTCAGAAAAGCCATAGGTCAACCGCACTTCACCTGAAACGGTATCCATTCCGACCGATGTGAGTGCAAAACCAAGCGCAATTACTGCAGCGCTCTTCAGCATCGACCCGGAACCGAACCCGATAAAGCAGGAAAAAGCGAGAAAATAGACGGCGAAATATTCCGCCGGTGAAAAGCTGAGCGCGAAGGAAGCAATCCAGCTCGATAAAACCGTGATCAGCGCCACCCCGCACAACGCACCGATACCTGCGGAGGAAAATGCATAGGTCAATGCTTCGGTAGTCTCACCGCGCTTGGCCATGGGATGACCATCGAATGTGGTTGCCACCGAAGATGGTTCGCCGGGGATGTTGAACAAGATCGATGTGGTCGATCCACCAAAGAGTGCGCCCCAGTACATACTGGTTAGCAGGATGATGGCCGAGACGGGCTCCATCGAGAATGTCAAAGGCAACAAAAGCGTCACGCCATTGGGCGCGCCCAATCCCGGCAAAACGCCGACGAGAAGCCCCATCATGACGCCTGCAATCATGAGGAATATATGATAGCCGCTAATAGCGATCGAAAAGCCGTGCAGAAGATTTTCGAAGTTTTCCATCATTTCCACCTCACAATCCGAGAAGAGGTTCGATCGGCCCCTTCAATAGCGGGATACGGAACCAGAACTCAAACATAACATAGAAAAGACCAACCGCGAGAAGAGCGATCAAAAGCGCATTCAAAGTCGAAGCCTTGGCTTGAAACCGGATAGTCAAAAACAGATAGATCAGGCCCGCGCAGTAGATGCCCAGAAGATAACTGGCAACGACCAGTCCTATGATGGGCAGGAAGAACGACAGGACATCGCGTGCGCCATCGAGTGTCAGAAAAACTCTGGCTCTATAACGCTCGCGTTCGAGATAGCTCGAAATCGCGATCCCCATACCGGCGAGCCCTATTCCCCATCCAAGATAGAATGGTACATAGCCTGAGTCCGGGCCACTGGATGTCCAGCCATAACCCAGACCGGCGGCACCGTAAGCAACGAGTACGCCTATAGCGACGAGCAGTGCTGCCACAAACATTTCGGCAGCAAAGCGCGTTAGCAATACCTTCCTGGTATCGTCCATATCGGTCTCTCCCATTTCCAGTAGACAGCGCGGCCTGAAGGCGACCGCACAAAGCTTGCCCTATTTGACAAGCCAACCTTCACGCTCAAACACCGCTCTGGCTCTCGCACTATCTTGATCGATATAAGTCTGAAGTTCAGACCCCTGCAAAAACAGATCGCCCTGCATGGTTTTCTGCAGATAGGCCTGCCATTCCGGCTTCTCGCGCACTTTCGACAGAAGATCGCGGAAATAGGCCTGTTGCTCTTCGGTTAATTTCGCTGCGGAAAAGATTGTTCGCGGAATCTCGTAGGATTGTATTTTGCTGCCCTGACTTGCACAGGTTGGAATATCTCCAAAGCCCTGCTCGTCATATACTTTGTTCGTGTCCTCAAGCTTGGCGTCTGCAAAAACGCAGATTGGCCTCACTGCCCCACCAGCCCACTGTCCCACATTTTCCGACGGGTTATTGGTATTGATGTCGATATGCCCGCCGGCCAGCTGTACAGCGGCTTCACTTCCACTCTTGAAAGGAATGTAAATGAAATTGCCGCCTGCCTCTGCCGCAATCATGCGCACGAGAATCTCATCACCGTCTTTGGACTGCGTGCCACCAGACTTCAAAGGTGCGGACTTATCTTTAGCGGCGTTCGCCACATCCTGATAGATCTTGTAGGCGCTATCTTTGTTGGCCCAGAGCAGGAAAACATCTCTGGCCATGCTGGCGACTGGTGTCAGATCGTCCATCGAATAGCCGACCCTTGCCTTCATTGGCAGCAGCCACGCATTATTGTTTCCGAACAATAGCTTATAAGGATCCTTGCCACCGGTGACACCATACATGAAGGCTTCGCTTCCAGCACCGGCTGGCTTATTCGTCACGACGACATCCACATCCGCCAAATCATACTTCTGAATTATAGACTGGATTGTGCGCGCAAACAGATCGGTCCCACCGCCCGGCCCCGCACCTGCCACGAATTCAAGATCCTGTGTCGGTTTCCATTCCGCCTGTGCGATGTCCGAAAACGACATAGCCGCGATCAATGCCAAAAATGCAGTCGAATAACGCATTCCATCCTCCCAGTGGTTTGCTTTCCATCAGTATTCCTGCTCATCCCAACAGATGAAGCAGAGGTACAATCATCCTTTTCCACGTCCCATCGACGTCGGCATTTTCAACAGTTCCGCTTTGCGTTCAGGCGACATCGAAAAGCCCAGCCCCGGAGTTTCCGGCAGAGCAATCTCACCTTCTCCCAGAGCTGTCAGTCCTTCAAAGACCCCTTTGCACAGTTCAACCGAGATCAGGTGCCATTCAACCAGACCGCCATTGGCCATGGCTGCGTGCAAATGCATATTATGAAAAGGAAATGCCCCGCCATTGTCGATTGTGGTGTTAAAAGCTTGCGCCATACCCGCGATCTTAGCGCCCATTGTATAGCCGCCACCGATACAGACATTCGGTTGCAAAACATCGACGGCCTGATGCATGAGAAGATCACGATACCGGAACAGCTGTCCCTCGTTCTGGCCCGCAGCTACCGGAATTCTAATCTTGCGGCGAAAGTCCGCCAGACTTCCAACATCGTTTCCACGCAGGGGCTCCTCGAAGAACCGAATATCGCAATCGGCAATCCGTTCTGCCAGAAGTTGCGCGTGAAATTTGTCCAAACTGCAATTGGCATCAATGAAGAGGTCGACATCGTCACCAACCGCCAGGCGCACTGCGCGAATTCTGGCCTCATCTTCGCGAATGACCGCATCAAGCGAACGACCACTATCACGACGCGCCAGCGCATGATGGCCAACGACCATTTTCAACCGTTTCTGCCCCTGCCGGGAGAGGTGAGCTGCCGCTTCCGCGAGTTCCTCCCGATCAAGCGCGGCGAAACCAAACGTTACATAGGTTTCGACCTTGCTGCGCGCACCACCCAACAGACGCCAAACCGGCATCTGCAGTTTCTTTCCCGCTATATCCCACAGTGCAATGTCGATTGCGGAGGCGACGTGACTTGCATAACCGGTTTGCCCACGAGGGCTGAGCAACCAATAAAGGCGTTCTGCCACGGCCTCACGCGACATTACAGGCATGCCGACAAGATTGGGTGCAACAAGGCTGTTGACGGCAGCGCTCACCACCTCTTCATCGGTAATCGCCGTAAAACCGTGTCCAATGGCACCGTCGGCGGTTTCAATCTCAACCACCACGGCAGACAATTCAGTCGAGCGATGAATTGCACCGATTTTCAACTCGCACGGCAGAAAGACCGGGATAGCCTCTACCCGCGCAATTGTATCGCCTGCTAAATCGCTTCTAACCAGCATATTCATGGCTTCCTCCCAAGTGCCGAGCAGTCATAATGCTCGACAACCATTCACGGCTTGACGTTGACCTCTACCAGCGCCAGCCCCTTGTTCGCTGACGCATGGGTGACAGCAGCCTCCAAAGCCGCCGGCAAATCTTCCGCTCGTTTAACGTGCTGTGCAAAAGCGCGACTGGCTTGTGCGACCATCGCAAAATCGGGTGTCGGTCCCAGAGAGGTCAGAGGCATGATATTGGCCTGCGCTGCATAGCCTTCCGGGTAAAGGTCGGCGACCGACTGCCGCACCGCACCCCATTCGGAATTGTTTACCACCACAACCACGATCGAAAGACCCAGGGCTTCTGCAATCTGATGACAGACCACAGGGTTGGCGAACATGTAGGAGCCATCGCCCATGGTCGCGACGACCAGTCGGTCAGCTTTTGCCAGTTTCATGCCCAGAGCGGCTGGAAACGACCAGCCCAAACCACCAGAATGCGGTTCCTGAAACCAGCTTCCATGCCTGTTCAATGTCAGCGGCTCCAACGGGCAACCGAGCTCCGACAGAACCGACGCTTCGTGGTTTTGTACAGCTCGCGAAAGGCAGAGACTGACATAATCCTTGGTTATACCGGAGTCCTGCCCGGTCTCAGCCTTGGAAATCACCTTTTCGCGTCGCGTGCGACAACGGCCCTGTGCGTCTTCGCGGCGGGTTTGGATATAATGGCCGCTTTCGACGCCCAACTCCTCCAAGGCCTTTTCCAACGCAACAAGAAAGGCACCAACCTCGCTGGTAATGGTCCGATCCGAAGGAAAATTCCGATATGGGAACCTTTCGTAGAGCGGATCCGCGCCGACCTGAAAAATCCGGCAATCTGCTTTCGGTTCATGGATTGCAGGAGACCACGGCGCCAGACAATCCAAGACGACGATCAGATCAGCATCGTTGATCCATGGCGCGATTTCCGCACCGGTCGAAAAAGGATGATCAGTCGCAAGTGCAAGCTGCACTGCCCAATACTGGCTGACGGGGATAGCCCAGTTTCGGGCTATGCGATCAAGGGCAGCAAAACCCTGTTCTGTCCCAGCACCTTTTTGCGCCACGAATAGCGGCCGCCGCGCATCCCGGATGGCTTGCGCCAGCTCAGCCACGCCATCAAAATCGAGCGCAGAAACAGACGACGCCACTCGACTGGGCGCGGTCAGGCCTTCATAGTCAACAACCTCGCACAACACTTCGCGCGGAACACTGACGTAAACCGGACCTCTCGGTGTGGAATTTGCAATGGCAAATGCCCGATCAACGACATCTGGTATCTGCTCCGGAAAGCGGAGTTCATAGTCCCATTTGGAAGCTTCACGGACCAGCGCATGCTGATCGCGCATCTCCTGCCCCCAACCGATGGGCACTGTTCGGGCACCGAACCGACCCTTTTCAAGCGTTGGCGTTCGCCCCGACAACAGCAGCATGGGGATTTGTTCCGCCGCGGCGTTGATGGCGCCCATGGCGCAATTTGCAAGGCCAACATTGGTGTGCGCCATCACCGCTTGAGGGCGGCCTGATGCGAGATAGTATCCATGCGCCATTGCGACAGCGGCTGACTCGTGGGGAATAACAAGCGCCTCCGGCAAAGCTATTCCATTCGCCTTGGCTTCAGCCAGCCCCTCAATGATCGGGGGAAAGTCAGTACCGGAATTGGCAAAAATATAATCCACGCCAACAGCTTTCAAACGCGCAAGGAGCGCACCTCCCGCGGTCATGGAATGGCTAGTCTGGGGACGAACATCCACGCGTTTTCCTCCTCCCGAGAATTTGCGTCTTGTTCTGCTTCTCGCAGATAATTCTATATGTGAAATTTATATTGCAATTAATGATAGGTATGTTACGCTTCGTTTGTCAACACGCTTCGGAATTTTGCGGATATCGCGTTCTGTAGGGAGAAAAATGCGTCATGAGCCAGGCCAATGGATCGGTTATTAAGGCCTTCCAGATATTGGACTTATTCGACGATCAGCTGCTCCAGATTGGATCAAGCGATGTCGTATCGCGCCTGGGGTTGAATACGATAACAGCGCACCGTTTTCTGAAAACCCTCGAAGCTGCAGGCGCACTCGTGGCGGTTTCGCGTGGACATTATCGACTGGGCTACAAACTGGCCGAACTGGGAAAACGCGCCGCCGGAGCAGACAATTTGCGCAGCGCCTTGCAGCCTGTGCTCGACCAACTGACGAAGGACGTTGGCGAAGCAACACTTGCGTCCAGTTTTGACGGTGAAAGCGCGATTTGTATCGCCCGTGCCTTGCCGGATCGGCCGATGTTCGTATCGATACAGCTTGGCAGTCATCTTGAAGCCTATGCCAGCGCGCATGGCAAATTGTGGCTCGCCCATTTAAGTGAAACCGCGCTTGATGCCTATCTTGAGCGCGTTGAGCTCAAGGCGATCAATGAGGGCTTTGTGCCAAACCGGTCGGGGCTCATCGCCGAACTGCAGGATATTCGAGAGTCCGGCCTTGCGTTTAATCGGGGTGAACGGGAGCCCGATGTCTATGCGCTGGCTGTGCCAGTCCTTAACCCCTCCGGCAAAATGATCTGCGGCCTTTCAGTCTTCAGTTCAAAAAGCCGGATGGAACCGCTGATCGCCAATGATCTCGCAGCCAAACTCCGGGCTGCCGCAAAGAAAGTGCAGATCGCCTTCTACGGAACGGCAACCCACGCCAGTTGAACACACCTCAATTCCAAAAATGGGAGGATTAGATGAATATTGGACTGCTGATAGATGGCCAGGATGTTCCGGCACTGGGCAGCGCGACCTTTACCCGTATTGACCCCGTCACCGGAGAAGAGGCCACTGTAGCGCCCGCCGCCCGGCAGCCTGATATCGACAGGGCCGTCAAGTCATCGGCAACAGCCTTCGCAGAATGGTCCGAAGTCGGCCCGAGCGAGCGCCGCACCATCCTGCTCAAAGCAGCAGATCTTCTCGAAGCCAGGATCGGCGAATTCACCGCCTGCGGCATCGCTGAAACCGGGGCGACTGCCCCGTGGATCGGATTCAACGTCGGGTTGGCTGCCAAAATCCTGCGCGAAGTCGCCGCCGCAACAACCCAGATCAAGGGCGAGATCATTCCATCCGATAAGCCTGGAACCCTTTCCATGGCCGTACGCGAACCTGTTGGCGTCATGGTTGGAATGGCGCCATGGAATGCCCCTGTCATTTTGGCGGTACGCGCCTTTGCGATGCCCATTGCCTGTGGCAATACGGTTGTTCTCAAATCGTCCGAGATGTGCCCGCGACTGCATCGCATGCTGGGCGACGTAATGATTGAAGCGGGTCTGCCAAAAGGTGTTCTCAATATTGTCAGCCACAGCGCTGATGACGCACCGGAAGTTGTCAACGCGCTTGTAACGCATCCTCTCGTTAAGCGGATCAACTTCACGGGTTCCACGCGGGTGGGGAAGATCATCGCTCTTGAAGCTGCCAAACACCTCAAGCCTGTGCTTCTAGAACTGGGAGGCAAGGCGCCATTGGTCGTACTGGATGATGCCGATCTTGATGGCGCCGTCAACGCGGCGATTTTCGGTGCCTTCATGAATCAGGGGCAAATCTGCATGTCCACCGAACGCATCATTGTCGATGAAAAAATCGCCGATGAATTCGTGACCAGGTTTACGGCACGGGCTTCAGCATTGCCAAGCGGCAATCCACGCGAGAAAGTCGCTCTGGGCGCTGTCGTCGCGCAAGGCACAGTTGATCGGGTGCTCGAACTGGTTGCCGATGCCAAAGAATCCGGTGCCACAATCACAACTGGGGGCACGGCAAGCGGAACAATCATGCCAGCCACGATTGTCGACAGGGTTACACCCGCAATGCGTCTGTTTCGCGAGGAGTCATTCGGACCGGTCGTCTGCGTGGTGCGCGCCCGCGATGACAATCATGCCGTCGAGCTTGCAAATGACACGGAGTATGGTCTGTCCTCTGCCGTATTCAGCCAGAATATCGACCGCGCGCTCAAGGTTGCGCGTAAAATTGATGCCGGCATTTGCCATATCAATGGGCCGACGGTGGGAGATGAACCACAAATGCCTTTCGGCGGCGTCAAAGACAGCGGCTCTGGTAGATTTGGCGGGTCCGCAGGCATAGACAGTTTTACCAATCTTCGATGGATCACAATCGAAGACCCCAAGCAGCATTATCCATTCTAGCATCAGCTCCATCAAACCGGAGCCATATCAGACCCGATATGGCTCCGGCCAGCATCTCAAGAGGTCCCTACATCACAGCCAGCAACATTGTTCGCCAAAGGCGTCCTACCTCTCAATCTAACCCAGGAGTGGTATCACGATGACCAAATTGACCCGACGCAATGTGAATACTCTTATCGGTACACTTATAGCCGGTGGCATAGCACCGAACAGCGCCTACACACGGAATTACGGTAGTGGCGGCACAAGACTGGCGATGACCAATATACGCATGCTGATAGGCCAGGAGATGTCTGGCCCCGGCGCGATCCTGATTGAGAATGGAACTATTTCAGCGGTCCTTAACGAAACGGACAATACGGCAGCAGCTTTGCAGAATGCGCAGATTGTCGATTATCAAGGACGATATCTGATCCCCGCATTCACCAGCAACCACGCCCATGTCGGGCTTATCAAGGGCACGACGGGCGGACGACATAATTTCACACCGGAAAACGCTTATGCAGCGTTACGCCAGTTTCAGGCTTACGGTATCGGCACGGTGGTTTCGCTGGGCATGACCCCCACGCCCGAGCCCAAAACCCGCGAAAACATGCGCAATAACCCGCAATACGGTGCGTCCTTCATGACAGCAGGTGCGGGAATATTTGCCCCTGACGGTCTGTCACCACGTCCGCAGATACCGGAAGAAGCGCGTCAGGTCGTTCGCCAAATGGCGCAGCAACCGATAGATATCATCAAGCTATGGATCGACACATTCGGACCTATCCAACCGATGAGCGAGGATTGTTTTCGCGCAGCAATCGATGAAGCACACCAACTGGGTTTCGCTGTCGCCGCCCATGTCTACACACTCCACCACGCCAAAAAGCTGGTCGCTGCGGGTGCTGATATTCTAGCCCACGGTGTTCGCGACGTTGAGATCGATCAGGAGTTTATCGATGCTCTTCGCGAGAAGGGTACGTGGTATATTCCAACGGTGCACATGGACGAAGCAACTTATATTTTCGCCGACCAGCCTTCGCTACTGGAAAACCCCTTCCTGCAATCGGCTTTAAGCCCTGAACTGAAAGACCAGTTTTCCAGCGCAGAATGGCGCGAAAAGACAGCTACCAGCGAACGGGCACAAAAAGCGCGACGAGATGTGGAAATGAACCTCCGCAATTTGTCAAAATTGATAGAGGCTGGCGGTGTAAAATTCGGCTTTGGTGCGGATGCAGGTGCATTTCCAGAACGTATACCTGGCTTCGCCGAACATCGCGAGTTGGAACATCTGGTCAATGCAGGACTCTCGCCCGTTCAGGCAATCGGCGTAGCAACCGAGCAGGCCGCGGCGCTGCTGAAATTGACCGACAGGGGCAAGATTGCCGAAGGACAGCGGGCCGATCTGATCGTCCTTGATGCCAACCCGCTGGATGACATCACCAATACGCGAAAAATTCATGCCGTCTGGCAACAGGGCGAGCTGGTTTCCCTCGGCACTCCGTAATCGGCAGACTGTGTCGCATTCAACCGCCGCCAGATCGGTCTCATAGCCTCGTCTATATCGTTAAAAAGGGCATAGCGCCGGGCGTAATGCCCTTCCAGCGACGCGTCCGGAAGGTAATGCCGCTCGGCCTTGACCATGGCGGCTGCACCTTCGCTGAAATCGGCAAAAAGCCCGACACCGGTTCCGGCGGCAATCGCCGCTCCGAGCGCACCAGTTTCACGCGAACGGCTGACGGATACAGGAAGGCCGAGTATGTCCGCGAATATCTGAGGCCATATCAGGCTGCGAGCCCCACCGCCTGAAAGCACGGCTTCGTTGAACACGGCACCCGCTCTACGAATCCTCTCGACATGATGGCGATGACCGAAAGCCACACCTTCGAGAAGCGCCCGAACAAGATGTCCTTTGGTGTGCCAACCCGCGATACCGTAGAAACCAGCGCGAGCGTGACCGTCTTGCTGGGCACCATAGAGGTAGGGATGATAAAGCGGATCGTCCGCTGCTGGCGTGATCGCTCCGGCCAAGGCACAGCACGCATCGAAGGGTGAACCACCGTCCGCATTCTCACCTTCGAAGAACTCCTTGACCAGCCATTCCAGATTGGCGGCCGAGGTCGCGCTGTTCTCCATCGCCATGTAGCGGGTACGATCAAATGTCGAGGACATGAATACCGGTTCATTGAGGTCCGGTCCGTCGATAATGACCTGATTGATGCTCCAGGTGCCTGCAATGATTGAGGCGCTACCGGTGCGCGAGACGCCTGAGCCGAGCGCCGAAGCGACAACGTCGAATAGCCCCCCAACCACCGGCGTTCCCGCAGCGAGCCCCGTCTGCGCCGCAACTTCTTGCGTGACAGTACCCGCGATATCAGCGCTTTCGATCAGCGGAGGAAGGAGGTCGATACAATCTTCAAGGCCATAGGCTGCCATCAAGGTCTTGTCATAGCGGCGCGTCGCCAGATTGAGCAGACCCGCGCCGGACATGTCCGAAACCTCGCTGACGCGTTGGCCAGTCAGGCGATTGACGACGAAATCCTTCGAGAAGAACACCGTGCCGATGTTGCTGAACAACTCCGGCCGGTTTCGTTTCAACCATGCAAGCAAGGTCGGCGTCTGCGATGGCCAGGGGCGCTGGCGCGCGATCGGCTGGGTGCGCTCGCCCACACCCCGAGCGGCCCATTGCTCGACCAGCCCGGTCGCACGCGTATCGATCGACTGGATGCCGATGAGCGGCGCGCCATCCCGGTCCAGCGCATAAAGTCCGTTGCCATGGCCTGCGCAACCGATTGCGATAATTTCAGCCGGCGATATCCCTGCACGCTCGATACAGCTACGGATCACGTGCCGTGCGTTCGTCCATAGCTCATCCAGACCACGCTCTACATGGCCCGGGCATGGCATGCGGTTGCGTCCCTCCTCGGAAGCAGCCGCAATTTCATTACCTGTTCGGTCGAAGATCACCGCCTTGATAACGGTGTTTCCAGCGTCGAGCCCTAAAAGATATTCTCCCATACAGAACCCCTCCCAAGGTCCAAAATCTCTGCTTTAGCCCTTCAGATAAAGTTCGAATGCCTCTTCTCCGCTCGCATTCCCATGGATAAGGGCCATCAACCCTCGCACGACCGCATTGGGATTGGCATGCTGATAAATGTTGCGCCCATAGACCATGCCCAACGCACCTTGCCGCATCAAGTTCGCAGATTTGTCGAACACCGCACGAAGATCTTCCTTGCCGCCACCGCGCACCAGAACCGGGCACCGTGCGGCTTCGACCACGCGGTGGAAATCTTCCACATTATTCGTCGGGTCCGCCTTGATGATATCCGCGCCCATTTCGCGCGCAAGCCGCGTCAACGTCACAATTTTTTCGGCATCACCGTCGACCATATAGCCGCCCTTTTCGGTGACCGGCTGCATGACCAGTGGCTCGATCATAAGCGGCATTCCGTATTTGTCGCAATCGGCTCGCACGCGGGAAATGTTCTGCACACATTGACGGAACAACTCAGGCTCGTCCGGCAGCATGAAGAGGTTGACGACGACGCAAGCCGCATCCATCTCGATTGCACCGATCAACGGCTCTGCTTCGTTCTGCAACACCGCCCACATGTCACGGTGGCGGATGCGATTATAGGGGTTGCCCATATCGATACGCATGACCAAAGCCGGTTTGTCCTTCCCCGGAATGTCCTGTAGAAGGTCTGACTGGCCGTAATTCATCTGGATCGCATCCGGTGCGGCCTCGACCAACGCCTTAACGACAGACTGAATATCTTCCAGCCCATCCAGAAAGGACGGCTCGTTGCAGACGCCGTGATCGATAGCTACGTCAAGGCAGCGCCCGCCGCCAAACAGCCTGTTCATCCGGACTTTGCTATTGTGTCGCATTCTGTACTCCTTTGTTCGTTCCTTGCGGAAAGCATGATTTCGCTGACGCCGTGGCGCTCGCTGAGAAGGTTGAGAAAACGGGCGCGCTCAATGGCACGCTGTGTGGTGGTCCAGCGCTTTTCTTGAGAAAGCAGGTCGAGAACGGCATCCATCATGTCGAGCGAAAGCTCACCCGAAACGGCCAGCGTCGTTCGTCGCAAAAGCAGATCATCGAGATGTTCGACTGCCTCGTCCCGGATCAGGAACAGGATTTCACGCTCGGAATAACCGGGGTGTGGCAGTGGCCTTTCCGGTCCTGCAGTGATGAAGTCGGTGACTGTCTCGGCATGCGTACCATAACGCTCGAACAATTGAGCCATGCGCACCTCGGACATACGCCTCGCTGTCGCCAGGCCAGCCAGCCAAACCGGCGCGTTTGTGGGAAATGCGCGACCGCCGCCGATTGCGCGATCAGTTGTCGAAACAAGTCGTTGCCGACCAAGCTTTTCCAGAACGATATCTGCTGCCATTTCACCAAACGAGCGGAATGTCGTCCATTTCCCACCGATCATGCACAACACTGACGGGCCGTCGTCGCTCTGTTCGATGACCTTACAGAAATGGTCCCGTGGAATGCGACCGGTAAAGCTGTCAGTGCTGGTGGGCAATGGCCTTACGCCAGAAAACTGGAAGACGATCTCGTCAGGCCTGATCCTGATGTCTGGCAGGACGAAGGCGAGTGATTGCAGGATATAGTCACGCTCATCCGCCTCGCAACGCACCGCTTCGGGATTGTTCACCCGGATATCCGTGGAGCCGACCAGAACCTTGCCGAGATAGGGAAAGAGGATGCAAATTCGCCCATCCTCGTTCTCGTAATAAATCATGTGATCGGCAAGCGCGTCACGCAATTGCGCATTGTCGATGATCAGATGCGAGCCCTTCGTGCCGCCCATCAAGGGCGCCGGGCGCGCTCGCGGGGAAAAAGTGTTTCATTGGCAATGTCGATCCAGCCGCCAGTAGCGTTGATGATCAACGCCGGATCGATGGCAACAGAGGTGCCACCGAGATGGTCTTCAACGCGATAGCGCCCATCCTCTGTGCGGCGCAGTTCTGCGTAATTCAACGCCCAAACATCACCGCCCGCCTCCAAACCATCCCTCAGCAGTTCGATCCCCAATCTCTCTGGATGGCTCACCCAGGCGTCAAAATAGGTTGCGGAACTTTTGATATTGCGGTTGAGCGCGGGCCATTTTTTGAGCGTCGTGCGACGACCGCGAAACTGGTGACGCGGCATCAGTGCCCGCTTTCGCGTCAGGAAATCATAGATGCAGAGGCCTGCTTTGATTGCGAGGGCACCGCGGCGACTGGGCCGTCGGCTTAACCCCAGGAACCGGACGATGCCGTTGCCAAGACCGGAGAAGATATCGAACACAGGTACTGTCGTCGGGAGCGGCGCAACATAATGCGGCGCATTGCGTAGCAGACGGTCACGCTCGGCCAGCGACTCCTTCACAAGCTTGAACTCGCCATTTTCCAGATAGCGAAGCCCTCCATGGACCATGCGTGAGAGGGCCGAACTGGCGCCCGAGCAATAATCGTGCTTCTCCACCAGCAATACATTTAGCCCTTGCAACGCGAGTTCCCGGAAGACGCTGACGCCATTGATGCCGCCGCCAATCACGCACACGTCCACCTTCGGGATCTGGCGGATCCCGTCCAATATCTCTTCACGCTTCATGATGGCGATCCGTTACCTGTCCATGTCAGTCAGTTTCACCGCTATGGCCGTATCGATGGCGGCAAGATCGGCAGCGTCCAGCCGGATTGTTCCAGCCCGTGCATTGTCCATCGCCTGTGCCGGGTTACGCGCTCCACAGAGCGCAAAGGTCACGCCGGGCTGCGCAAGCGTCCAGGCGATCACCGTTTGAGCGATACTGGCACTGTGCTTTTCAGCAACCGGTCGGATCGTTTCGGCAAATGCCGTCGCCTTCTGCCGATTGCCGACGGAGAAGCGCGGATTGTCCTTGCGCTGATCGTCGCCAGAAAACACCCGGTCCGCACCTATCGCGCCGGACAAGAGCCCTAACGCCAGCGACGAATAGCTCAATGTCGCGATGCCCTTGTCCCGGGTGAGCGGCAAAAGGTCGGCTTCGATTTCACGATCGATCATGCTGTATCGTTCTTGAATGGCATCCAGACCGCCAACCGCAATATAGGCATCAAGATCATGGCGACTGACATTGCTCGCTCCAATCGCCCGGATCTTGCCGGAGGTTCGAAGATCCTCCAGCGCCCGCATCGTCTCCTCAACCGGTGTCGTCGGGTCCTGCCAATGGGTGATGTAAAGGTCGATATAGTCGGTTCCAAGCCTTCTCAGGCTTTCTTCAACCTCGTGCTGGATCGCATCGCGACCGAGGTATCGGTGGACCGGCTTGCCGTCCTGATCGAAAAAGTGCCGCCCCTTTCGCGTATGCCAGACAAGGCCGCATTTGGTGGCAATAACCGCCTTCTCGCGGCGTCCGGCCAATGCCTTTCCGACGATCTCTTCGGAGCGGCCAAGCCCATAGGCTGGCGCAGTGTCAATCAGCGTGACACCGGCATCGAGCGAAGCCTGTATCGCAGCGATAGATTCTTTTTCGTCGGTGCCGCCCCACATCCAGCCGCCGATCGCCCAGGTTCCCAGCCCGACTGCCGAAGCGAAGACGCCGGACTTGCCGATCTCTCTTATCAACTGTTGCCCGCTCATATCCATTTCCCCTCGCCATTCGCCAGTTCCAATACCCGAGCGCCCGTTGCCTCGTCAGTCACCAGCGTATCCAGATGATTGCCGCGCAGAACGCTGAGGATCGGCGCTGCCTTGTTCGGCCCGCTCGCCACACCGATCTTGGTCGGGATCGAAGCGAATTCGGGCAGCGTCAATGACACCAGCGAACGGTTGAGGCTGTAGTCGCAGACCTGCCCCCGATCATCGAGCAGATGTGCAAGAAGTTCGCATGCCGCGCCAGAACGCTCGATTGCAGCGCGATCCGTGCTGGAAGATGGGTGCAGGTCGTAATAGCTTGAATCATCAGTCAGGATCGAACCGATGCCGACCACTGCGATCTTGGCTTCGCGCGCTCGTTCGAACACGTCGGCAACAGAGCGCATATTCATCAGCATGTCACGCTCAGCCGCACTATCGGCAAACAGCGGCGCATGGATTTGGTAGGAGTGACCGCCCAGCCGATCCGCCATCAACGTTGAGACGTGATTGACGTCGGTATAATGCTTTCCCTGCACACAACCGGTCGCCGGGATCACCTCCACAGCGAAGGGCCGCTGCGCCTGAAGCCCGGCCACTACGGCACTGACGCCCTTGCCACCGGTGATGCAGATCGTATCTCCGTCGGTAATCTCTTCAAGCAGCAAACGGGCTGCCGCCTCACCAACCGCCTGAAGAGCCGTTTGCGGATTGTCAGACACGGTCGGTACGATCACGGCACGACCGATGCCGCCGAGCGCCAGAAGCTGTTCCTCCATGTCGACCAGCGGTTCGACGGGCGACTTGATCTTGATTTCGACGAGGCCGAGCTGGCGACCACGCTTGATGAGGCGGTTTACCGTCGCATGCGAGATGCCAAGCTGGTCGGCAATTTGCGCCTGTGTCAATCCTTCGAGAAAATGCAGGACCAGGGCCTGATGCATCTGCCTTGCGACGACAATTTCCTCGCGCGGCGCGTTAGCGGGTTTCCGTTTGGCAATCGGCATGTCAGGCAGCCTTCCGCTTATGAAGGAAATGGTCAATCGATACGGCGGCAAGCAGAATGCAACCCTTGATCATGTCTTGCCAATAGACAGAGACGTTTAGCAAGATCAGCGAACTTGTGACCACCGAAAGCAGGGCAATACCGAGAATTGCCCCCAGGATCGTGCCTGAGCCCCCACTCAACGAGGCGCCCCCGATCACGGCAGCGGCAATGATGTTGAGTTCCATGCCAACACCGAAGGTGGGCGTCGCTGCACCGAAGCGGGACATGTAGATAACGCCTGCCACACCCGACAGCGTGGCGCAAAGTACTGTTACCCAGAATTTCACCTGATTGGTCTTGATGCCGGAATAGAGCGCTGCCTTCTCGTTGCTGCCGGTGTAGAAAACCTTGCGGAAGGCCGTTGCACGACGCAGCAGGAAATCGAAAAATACGACCACGGCGACGAAGATCAGAATGACAATCGGGACGCCCTGAAACGTGCCCTGCCCGATCGCCTTGAACGATGGCGGCAAGGTGAAGAGCGACAGCGGGGTGCCTTTGGTTATGATCAGGCAGACGCCGCGTACGATCACCATCGCTGCCAGCGATGTGATGAAGTGGTTCAAGCCCACGACCGTAACGAAGAAACCCATGACACAGCCGATCAATCCGCTGGCGATAATGCCGATCAGCGATGCGCTCCAGGGGTCGAGCCCCATCAGAAACAATGTCCCCGAAAGAACCATCGAGAAGCAGACGACCGAACCCACCGACAGGTCGATGCCGCCGACGATCAACAAGATCGTCATACCAACAACGACAATGCCTTCTACCGAAAACGACATCAGCATGGCCCGAAAATTGCCAAATGTCAGGAAGTGCGGCGACGCGAAGCTCATGGCGATGCAAAGCGCCAGAATGATCGCGATCAGTCCCGCTTCGCGCATCGTGCCCAGCCGTTTCCAGCCTGAGGCGCCTTTTCCATAGGTTGTTGTCACTGTTGCGCTCGTCATGACCGTCTTCCCAGCCCCTGTTTCCTGTTCATGCGACATGCTGTGATGCCTTCGAATTCTTGGGGTCATCAATGCCCGACGCAAGCCGCATGATCGCTTGTTCCGTCATCGCTTCGCCCTCGACTTCACCCATAACCCTACCCTCCCGGATGACCAGCACCCTGTCGCAAAGGCCGAGAAGTTCCGGCAGTTCCGATGAAATCACAATGATGCCAATTCCGGAGCGCGCGAGATCACGCAGCAGCCGGTGGATTTCCGATTTCGCACCAACATCGATGCCTCGCGTCGGTTCGTCCATCAGGATGACCTTCGGATTGACCGCCAGCTGCTTGGCTATGGCCACCTTCTGCTGATTGCCGCCCGAAAGCGACGAGACAGGCATGCCGATCCCGCCCATTCGCACGCCGAGCCGACGGGTGAGTTCTTGTGCGCGTTCGGCTTCAGCCTTGGAGTTCAATAGACCTAGCGGTCCGGTCAGCGATTTCAGGTCCAGGACAGCAATGTTTTGGGCAATAGAAAGATCGAGGAAGACCCCGGAACCCTTCCGGTCTTCCGAGAGATAGACAACCCCCGCCTGCACTGCGTCGGCGTAAGACTTCGCCCGAAGCTTCTGCCCATACAGAAACACCTCGCCCTCGTGAACAGGGCGCAATCCGCAGATGCCTTCGGCGATTTCGGTACGTCCCGATCCAATCAGCCCACCAACACCCAGAATTTCGCCTTGTCGCAAGTTGAAACTGACGTCTTTGAAACGGCTGTTGTCCCCAAGACCACGGACACTCAGAACGGTTTCTTCCGTACGCTCTTCCAAAGCCTGCTTTTCAGGATAGAGCTGCGTAATCTCGCGACCGACCATACGACGCACGATATCATCCGGCGTCAGGTCCGCGACGTTCTCTGTCGAAACATAGCGCCCATCGCGCAGCACGGTGACCCGATCACACAGGCTGAAGATTTCGGCCATGCGGTGGCTGATATAGATGATCGATATTCCCTGGGATTTCAGGTTTCGGATAATACCGAACAGAACCTTTGTCTCGGCTTCCGTCAGCGCCGCCGTTGGTTCATCGAAGATCAGAACTTTGCAATCGAGCGTCAATGCTTTTGCAATTTCGACCAGTTGCTGGTTGGAGATCGACAGTTCCGAGACCTTGCGGCGCACATCAATCGGTGCCAGCCGGTCCATCACTGCCTGCGCGGTCCGCTGTAACTCGGCGTAGTTCATGAAGGGCGAACGGCGACGATCTGTTGTCGCCATGAACATGTTCTCGGCCACGGTCACATCGGGGCAGAGCGCAATTTCCTGATGGACAAGACCAAGCCCAAGAGCCTGCGCAATGGTGGGCGACGTTACCCGGACCGGCGAACCCTCTACGCGGATTTCGCCTTCTGTCGGCTGCACCACACCGGCAATGATGTTCATGAGCGTCGACTTCCCCGCGCCATTTTCGCCGCAGATCGCATGAACTTCGCCCTTCGCGAGGCTGAAGTTCACGTCCGTTAACGCTTTCACCGCACCGAAATGCTTGCTCACGTTGCGGATTTCCAAAACGGACACAGACACCATGACATGCTCCTCCCCAAGCGTGCGGTGGCCATACGGAACTTAACCATCCCGGATGGCCGACACAAAAGGTTACTCGTCGATCCCTTTGGTGCCCCGCCGCTTCAGGTACTTGTCCCAATAAAAGTCGTCCGCATTCTCTGCCGTAACAATCGACAGCCCATTGTCGACGAATGGAATGCTCATCGGATTGAAGCCGGAACGCTTGGAGTCGTTCATCGGGTCAATGAGTTCGGGATGTTTGGCGAGCCACAGCATAAAGAAGCCCATATAGCCTTGCATGCCCTGATTAGGGTTGATCGAGCCGAACACTTGTCCAGCCTTGATCATATCGAGAATGTTGGCATTGACGTCGGCACACATGACGAGGATCTTGCCGCCGCTTTCCTGATTGGCCTGGGAGGCTCCGATCGCCGAGTTGGCTTCCGGCATGAAAACCGCGCCCAGGTTTGGGTGTGCCTGAACCAGACTCATAAGCCCCTGATAGGCCTTGTTAGGGTCCTGGTTGGAGGCCGCCCGACCAACGAGCTTCATGTCTGGATATTTTTCATCCATCCGGGCGATGAAAGCCGCTATGCGCTTGTCATGGTTATCCTGACCCGGATTTTCGAGAACGGCATATTCGCCCTTGCCACCCATCTTCTTTGCAATCGCGTCAGCGGCATAGGTGCCTTCGCGGGTATTGTCCGAAGTGATGAACGAAATACGTTTCGAGAGTGGTGAGTCCGCAGCGAAAGTGACGACGGCAGTGCCCTGATCAATCGCCCGGTTGATCGGCTCAACGAAGGGGTCCGAGTTCATCGGGTGGACAAGAATGCCCGCCGGATTTTGGGCCAGCGCCTGATCGAAGGTAGCGATCTGCTTGTTGACGTCATATTCCGGCGTGCCGGTATAGGCTGTCTCGCAACCGAACTGCTGACCGGCTTGTTTGAACATTTCGTAAACCGGGAACCAATATTCGACGCCCGAAACCATGACGTTCATGACATATTTTTCGCCCGGCTTGCAGCGAAACGGGTTTTCCGTTTCCGCCCTTGCCACGCCGGTGAATAGCGTCGTTGCTAGGATCGCCGCTGCGGATGTGCTTAGAAAATTGCGCAAGTTCCCTCCTTGAGGCCGAAGCCCCTCCCAATATCCTTTGTCGCCCTACCGAGCGGCCGATGAACCCTGAAGACCGAACCTCCTCCTCGAAATCCGGTAAAGCCAGATAATCGGAAGAAATTTGCTATGTCAATATAATTCACATAATGAAATATATTTCACACCACTCCGAGAAGCGTCGAGTACAAGTTGCTAATCCTGCGCGGGAAAAATCTTTGATGTTGTTATAAGCGCTGATGAGGAAGGCAGGCATGCGTGACGCGGATATGTGGCAGAACCATCAAGCAAAGTAGAATGATGGTGAAACGCCTATTGAATAGATGCGGTGCAAGCGGCACTAAAGCATGTCGCTGTTAACCGGATTCGGGATTCCCGTTTGGCTTGATCTGTGATTCACTTGTCTCATGGAAGGAGATGCACCATGGGCAAGCCGCATCCGATTGAGTTGCGTGAGCGTGTCGTTGCGTTTGTGAATGAGGGCAATAGTCACCGGGAAGCCGCTCGGCATTTCCGTGTTTCGCCTCGGTTCGTCAACAACATGATGATCCTGTATCGGTCATCCGGCTGTCTGGCCGCCGCCAGGCAGGGCCACCCGCCTGGTAGTGTGAAGCTTTTGGCTCATGGTGATTGGGTCCGCGAGTAGATGTCCGCCCGTGGCGAAACGACTTTGGACGAACTGTGCATTGCGCTCGCGGAGCGCGGTATTGAAGTCCACCGCGCCACGGTCGGGCGATTTCTACACCGACTTGGGCTGAGCAATAAAAAAAGCCTCAAGGCAAGCGAGCAGCGTAGACCAGAGATCGCCAAGGCGCGTGATCTTTGGATCAATCGCCGAAAGCGGTTCTTCAACAAGGCCTTGTCGCGTCTCATCTTTATCGATGAGACTTCCACGAATACGCGCCTGACAAAACGCACCGGATGGTCTGCCAAAGGCAGGCGCTTTGCCGCCTATGCGCCCTTCGGAAAATGGAAGACACAGACCTTCATTGCCGGACTGCGCTGCCATGGCCTGACCGCGCCATGGATCGTCGATGCACCGATGAACAGCCGCATCTTCGAAACCTGGATCGAGACACAGCTTGTGCCGACACTGTCAGCCGGTGATATAGTCATCCTCGACAATGTCGGCTTCCACAAAAGCCGGAAGGCTGAGCAACTGGTCAAGGCAAAGGGCGCTTGGTTTCTCTTCCTGCCGCCCTATTCGCCGGACCTGAACCCAATCGAAATGGCTTTCTCAAAACTCAAGGCACTTCTGAGAAAGCGAGCAGCACGCAGCTTCGACGCCATCTCAAAAGCACTTGGCGATATCATCAGTCTCTTCTCCATCAATGAATGCCAGAACTTCTTTAAGGCTGCTGGGTATGAGGCCGAATAAATGCGACACGCTTTAGAGCATTTCCAGCAAAAGCTCGTAGCGCCTACGCGGGGAAATCAGTCCAGTGGACTGATTTCTGATCCCGCTTCGATACGTAGGATAATGCGTAAAAACAAATAGATAGAGCGGTTCCTCGATTCCGTTTTAACCGGAACCGCTCTAGAACACCTGCTTCCACCGTCAGCTGTCAGCAATGTGTGATTATGGCTTGCGCCTGCTATAGTCCCAAAGGGATTTATTGCTTGACGAAACGGCAATTGCGCCCTCTTTCATTGCCTTTGCTACATCGGTCTCATCACAGATAAAGCCGGAAGCTACGATAGGCGGGAGACGGCGTTTGTCCTCTGCAGAGAGATAGCCGAGCATGGGCGATGGCATGATCTGCACCAGATTGGGCCCGCTTTGCGAAACCGCCTTCAGGCTGCGCGGCCAGGTGGACCGGTCGGTCACAAAGACTTTCTGCATGGTCAGAAGGCCGCATTGCGCGGCCTTCTGGATTGTTGGAACACGGGTCGACAGCAGAACCGAAATGCCAATCTCGGCAAGGAATTCGATAGCTCCCTTGTCCTGCGACAGGCCTTCGCAACTGTCGATGTTCAGAACGATCAGCTTGTTGCTTTTTTTGAGCGCGTTGAGCACTTCGGCCACATGGCGCAAGGCAATGTTGGCGACAATGCCCACTTCCGCCTTGCTGTCCAGAAATGCCTGAAGATTATCCACGCCGTAGAGCGTCGCCATCACCGGCGTTCGCAAAAGCCGCTCACCGATCGTTCTGTCCAATGTCATTCCATCATTTTCCGTCTCTTGGCATGTCGAGCGAAAGTCCGAGCTTGCCGGGGTTAAGTAGATTGTCCGGGTCGAGCGCCTTCTTCACCGTTTCGAGGAGAGGAAACGCAGAACCCAGAGCGTCCTTCATGTAAGGCGCGCGGAGCAGTCCGACGCCGTGGTGATGGCTCAAGGCTGCACCATACTTGATTAGAACGGCATTGGCAGCATCCCAGGCAGCACGATACCATTCGGCGCGCTTTTCCACTTCCACGTCGCCACGCAGCGAGAAATAGAGGCAGGCGCCGTCGACATAGGCATGCGACTGATGCGCCGAACCGGCCAGCGTCCCCGGCACTGCATTGATTGCAGCGACGACCTCGTCGTAGATCGCAGGCAGATCGCGCCAGCATCCCGTCATTTCCAGCGTATCGGCAACAAAGCCCGGGCTGCGCTTGAAGCCTTCGGCGCTCTTGCCGGTCAGATAGCGCGTGTCGAGCCACTTTTCGAAGATCGTCTCACCATCGAGCTTGTCACCGAGTTCGGCGCAAACCTTCTCGCTGATCGCCATCACGGCGTCGACCATTTCCTGAGCGCCTTCATCGGCGATCAACAGCACGTTGCTTTCCGGCAGGCCGAACTGCACACCGCTTTCCAGCTCGTCGTAAAGACGCAGTGCTGCGGGATTGGCGCCGCCCTGCATGATGCGGCGGCAGGCTTCCAGACCGATGCCGAAGCTCTTGAAGCCATAGGCGATCGCGCGGGCATAATCCGGCAGACGATGCAGTTTAAAGCGCGCCTTCACGATAATGCCAAGCGTGCCTTCCGAACCGATGAATATCTGCTGGAGATCGGGTCCGATGGCTGCACGGGCATAGTTTCCAACCGTCACCAGCGAACCGTCCGCCAGCACGACTTCCATGCCGTACACCATGTCCTCGATCTTGCCATAGCGTGTCGAAAGCTGACCTGCGCCGCGGCAAGCGATCCAGCCGCCCACGGTGCTGATACCGAATGAGGACGGCCAATGGCCCATGGTCATGCCAAAGTCGCGCTGGATCATCTCCTCGAAAATATCGCCGAACATGCCAGCTTCAACTTCAACGATCTGGCTGTCCGCATCGAAGCTGACGAAACGGTTGAGATTGCAGACATCAAGCACAATACCGCCGCGCAACGGGAGTGCCGCGCCCGTAACGTTGGAGCGTCCGGCAGAAACCGTAACCGGAACTTTTGCTTCATGCGCAAGGCGCATGACGGACTGAACCTGTTCGACCGTCGAAACGCGAACGAATACGCCGTCGACCGTTGCGGGCTTTCCACCCGTTTCCGCGACCATGGTGCGCGCCCACCAGTCGCGGGTGTTCACGACGACATCTTCGCGCGCTGTCAGAACTTCGTCTGCAACGCCCCGCAGCTTTTCAACGAGAGCAGCGTCTACGGCAACGGCGTTCTGAGCCAGATCGGCCTCGGTGCCGATTTCCTTGATGCTGCCGGCATAATGCGGCTGGGTCGGTGCGCCAACGACATAATTTCCACGATTATAACCGCGTTTGATGGCTTCCTTGCTGATCATATTCAGTTCGCTCCTATGAGAATGGATTTTTCTTTTTCGGTCGCAGCCACATAAGCGGCGACCTGACGGTCGATTTCGGTTTGGGGGAGACCAAGCTCCTCACCCAGCAAAGCGCCCACCTTGGCGGCGGCACGGGCGGAAGCATCGCGCGCCATCAGGCGGGCACGCATACGACGCGACAGCACGTCATCGATGGTCCGGGCAAGTTCATGCCGGGCGGCGTAGATGACTTCGCCGCCGGTATAGGGCAACCCTTCCACAATCGATTGGCCGAGTTCAGGACGAGCGGCCATCAGATCACTGACGAAGCGCGATTCCGTACCGTAACGTTCGCCCAGATGCGCCTCCATGCCACCCGAAGCGACGATTGCCTGCGCGTCATAACCGGCGGCACCGAGCAAAAAGGCTTTCTTGGTGGTGCAACGGCGGCGATCACCCAGAACTTTCGCGGCGGCATCCACCGTCTGTTCGGCCATATGGCGCGACGTCGTCAGCTTACCGCCCACAATCGTGACAAGGCCATCAGGCGCAACATGCACGGAATGGTCGCGTTTGACGTCCATGGTGCTGCCGCCCGATGAAGCGGCGACCAGCGGACGACATCCGGCAATGCTGCCGACAACATCATCTGGCGTCAGATCGATATTGAGCGCGCTGCAAGCGCCCTCGATCAGAAAATCGAGTTCTCGGCGGGTGCAATGCACATCATCGAGATCGCCCTGATAATCCTCATCGGTCGTGCCGAGATAGGAGACATTGCCCCAGCGCGTAATCGTCGCGCGGCGGCTACGCCCCGGCACCGGCACCGTCACCGTGCAGTCGTTGCGAATTTTCAGCCAGGGAATCGCGACGTGAACGCCTTTGGCCGGGCGCACATGCAACGGCTTTTCGCCATCCTTGCCAAGGCCCATCCAGTCGCGCAGCCAAACGCCTGTCGCCATAATGACGGTCTTGGCGCGCACCCGGATTTCCTTGCCCTCGACGGTATGAACGATTGCGCCATCAACCCGGCCCGAACTGCGGGTGATCTCGGCAACTTTCGAGTGGTTGAGGACCGTCGCCCCATAAAAGCTCGCAGAACGGGCAAGCGCCAGCGTCAGGCGCGCATCGTCAACGCGGGCATCGAAATACATCAGGCCACCGCGCAGATATTCGTCCTTGAAGGTCGGGCAATGCGCCAGCACTTCCGCCGCAGTCAGCTTCTGATGCAGGATGCCTTCGCGCCAGCCTCCAGCCAGATCATAGGTCCAGAGCAAGCCTTCAAACGCCTTGGCAAAGCGCGAGTCGAACACACCATCCCGCTCCAGAATCGGAAACAGGAAAGGCAGGCGCTGCACCAGATGACTGGCATTGCGGCGCAGGCGTTGGCGCTCCAGCAGGGAATGACGAACCAGCCCAAGATTGCCCTGTTCGATATAGCGCAAGCCGCCATGCACCATCTTGGAGGATTTCGATGATGTACCGGATGCGAAATCATCCTTCTCGACCAGCGCAACACGAAAGCCGCGCAGACTTGCGTCGAAGGCGCAGTAAGCCCCGGTCACGCCGCCGCCGACGATCAGAATATCGTAGGTTTCGGTGGCAAGACGGTCTTCCTGTTCCGAACGGTTCAGCCGCAGCGGTTCGGTGCGGATCATCCGGGCGCGATCCTTGTCCGCGCGCCGGGAGCGCAGATTCAGCATTTCAACTCCTGTTTAATGATAGTGACCGGATCGAACGCGTGCGACTTCCTCTTCCGTGAGGGAATGCCACCGCGCTCTGCGGTCCTGTCTTTCCGCTTCGCTGGTCTTGGGGATAAAGAGATTGCCTTCGGGCAGCGTGCCGCGAGCTTCAGCAAGGTCGCTCCAGAGCAAGCCATCGCTGGCTGCCAGGAATGCGGTTCCCCGCAGGCTCGCGCGATCCTGATCCGCCATGCGCCGCACCGGCACACCGCTGAGATCGGCCTGCAGCTGAAGCAGCGTATCGCTGGAGGAAAGCCCTCCGCCTGCCACCACTTCCCGAACCGGAACGCCCGCCACTTTAGAGCTCGCCTCCGCACAGGAAACGACCGAATGCGCAATACCTTCCAGAATGGCATGAGCAAGATGCGCCCGGCTATGTGCCATCGAGAGCCCGGTCAGTGATGCCCGGCCATCGGGAACGATGTTCGGCTGGCGCAATCCCGTCAGGGTCGGCATGAAGAACAGGCCATCGGAAGACGGTACAGTTGCAGCCAGTTCGCTGATTTCCTTGGCATTCTCGAACCAGCGCATTTCATTACAGAGCCAGTTGAGCGCCGATCCGGTTGTGGCGGCATAGGTCTCGACCGCAAAATGCGAGAGGTTCTCGCTCCGCCAGGCCGTCATGGTGAAAGTTGCCTCGTAGAGGCCGGGATTCTTTGGCGTCTGCTTTCCGATCACAAGATCGACGAAACTGCCCGTACCGTGTACGCACATGGCCTGCCCTGCATCGTGACAGCCAAGACCGACAAGACCACCGAGCTGATCGCCGCAAGAAGCCTTGATCGGCACGCGGATACCGAGAATATCCTGGCGCGTATAACCGAAATCGTCAGCGTCCTGTTTCAGCTCGGGCAACAGCTCCGGCGGAAAATCCTGCGCCTCCACCCATTCGGTGAAGTAGCGGTTCTCAGCGAGAATATAGGCACCGGCAGAAGTCGCATTCGTCGGCGTGGTGACGGCCTTGCGTTCTTCGGACAGATTCCACAGCAGCCACGTGTCGACCGTGCCGAAAGCAAGCCTTTTCGCCTTCCATGCCTCGCGCACGACGGGCGTCTCCTGCATGTGGCGCGCCGCCCATAAATAGATCGCGCGTCCGCCCACAGGACGTCCGGCAAGCGACACGAGTTTCGCGTCCCAGATGGCTCCGAGTGGTTTCAGTTCTTCGGCATAGCGCGAATCCTGCCAGACCATGGCGGGAACCAGCGCCCGGCCCGTTTGCGTATCCCACAGAACACCGGTGGCGCGTTGCGTGGCGATTGCCATTGCAGCAATCTCCACGCCCGCATCACGTGCGGCTGCAATGGTCTTGCCGCACATTTCGATGGTCTTTTGCAAAAGAACATCGGCGTCCTGCTCCACCACGTTGTGACGTGGTGAAGAGACGGCAAGCGTCGTGTAATTGACGGCGGAGACCGAACCGTCGGCCGCGACGAGCGCGGCCCTGGTTCCGGACGTTCCTTCATCAATGGCCAGAATGGCCTGTCTGCGTCCGTTCACATTATCCTCCGTTGTTACCGGTCGCCTTCGAACTGCGGCGCATTTGGCTCGTCATCTGGGCTGACCTTGGTGCGGGTCGGATCCCACTGAATGATTGAGCAGATGATGCAAGCGATCAGTGGAACCACCGACAGGATCAGGAATGTCGGGCCGAGGCCGTAGCTCTCACGAAAGAGCGGAAAGACCAGCAGGCCAAGGGCCGCTCCCATGGCGCCGAGTGCACCGATGATGCCGTTGGCGCCTGCACGCAGTTCGCTTCGGAACGAGAGCGACGACAGGCTCTTGCCGTTTGCGCCCGGACCACCGGAATGGAACAGGATGAACAGCGAAGGCACGATCACCGCGAGCCATGTCGGCATGGTGTCATGGAACAGGCCCATGATGACCAGCATGACGAAGACTGCACCAAAACCGATGGCGGAAGCCTTGCGCAGGCCAAGCACGCGCCCGATGACAGGTGAAGAAAAGCCGCCGATGATACCGAATACGTTGAACACCAGCGTGCCCAACATGGCATAGATGAAATCCTTGCCGAACAGCGCCGCACTGATGAGGGGTAGATACCAGCCCACAGCAAAATATTGGATGGATTGCCCGATCTGGACAGTGGCCGCTAGAATAGTGCGGGGCAGATAGATGCCACGGAAAATCAGGGCAACATTGGCAATGCCGCGGCGGGCCTGATTGAGAACCGGTAGACGGTCTTCCGGAAGAGCGGCAACGAAATCGCGATGATAGATGCGGGTCATCGCACGGGCGGCCTCTTCCAGCCTTTCCTTGCGGGCAAGCCAGATCGGGCTTTCAACCATGAACACTGCCTGAAGCACCATGATGGCAAAGGCAAAGATACCAGTGGCCGCGACGGAATAGCGCCAGATCGCATCACCCACATCCCAGCTGTAGAACAGCATGGCCAGAAGCACATTGGTACAAACGGCTGTGTACCAGATGCCCTGCCATGTATTGAGACGGCTGCGCAGGCGCGCAGGGGTGAACTCTGCAAGTACGGCCATGGCGATGGCAAAGTCGATACCGTAGGCGGCGCCAACGAAGAAGCGTCCAAGAAGAATGACTTCATAGGAATGCGCCGTCATGACCAGCACTGCGCCGATGAGCGCGATGAGCTTTGCGAAAATCAGCGGGCGCATACGCCCCCAACGGTCGGCAATCCAACCACCAATCGGATTGAACGCGATCGACACCCATGCGGCGAAAGAGGTCATCAATGCGACCTGCGCCGCATCCAGTCCCAGATCGCGTGTCATTGGCCCAAGGCCTGCGCTCAATGCCGAATTGGCGAAGGCGTCAAGAAACAGGCCACCAAGGGCAAGCCACCAGATGACACCGGCGCGGCCTCGAATGCCGTCATTCGCATCTATGTAGGAAATGATATCCGGTACGCCCCTAAGGGCTATTTTGCTTCCGTGCATTACGGCGTCCTCCCAACGTCGCTATGACATCTGCAAGAGGACTTATCCGGATTCCAGACGCAACAAGACCACCCTTGCAGATGGTCTTAAATCTTCAGTCTGCATTTGTGGTTATAGCCACTTTTTATGAGGAGTCAATGCACCACTTTTATCGCAGAAGCGACGCTGGATAATGCCGCTCTGAAGGAGGACGCACGGGCGGGCCAGCGCCGGGTATGCTGCGACATAGTCGGATGCGTAAGAGCTTGGCCGCAATCAAGACTTCAGCGCGCCAAGCAACTCTAGCAGCCCGGCTTTCAATGCAGCGACGTCATCCTCTTCGGCGCGCAACGCAATCTCGTTCATCGCGCCGTTGAGCAGTATGGCAAGCATAGTCGGGCCAGCTGAGAAGCGTATGGCGCCGGCATCAATCGCCTCTTCTACGCCGATGCGGAGGAGATCAAAGGAAAGTTCGCGATCAAGCGCTTCCCATCTTTCGCGCCCGAGTACGCCTGGCGCATCGATAACAAGTATGCGACGGCTTTCCGGTCGGAGCATAAAGTCAATCCACGCGAGAGAACCCTGCTCCAGCGCCTCGACAGGATTGGTCAAACCCTCGGTTGCGATTCGGATCTCCTCAGCGGCATCAACGGCGAGATCGCGACACACCGCCTCGAATAACTCCGACTTGTCCCGATAGTGATGATAGAGCGCACCTCGTGTCACACCGGCTGCAGCTATAATCGCCTCCGTGCTGGTTTGCGCATAGCCTTCCCGGGCAAACAGTGTTCGCGCCGCAGCAACCAACCGCCCCTTGGTCTGGCTCGTGCGAAGTTCATTCTTGGTCATTTCCGCTTCCTTCGGAATTTCATTGACAGACAGTCTGTTTGTTTTTAAGTCTGCCAAGAAAACAGATAGTCTGTTTGTTTCTAATAGGCAAGGAGGCCAGTATGCGATTTACCGACCGCTACCCCATCATCGTCACCCCAAACAAAGACGCGGCGCGCGACTTTTGGGCTAAATATCTTGAGTTTGAGGTGGCTTTCGATAGTTCATGGTTTTGCCTGCTCGTCGCAGAGGGCGGAACGGCCTCAATCGCCTTCATGACACCGGATCATCCTTCGTCGCCCCCCGGCCCCGAAATTTACGCCGGAAGCGGGCTTTGCTTCGAAATGGAAGTTGCGGACGCAAAGGCCGCCCATGAGGAACTGGCAGGCAGGGGGCTGCCAATTACTTATCCGCTCACTGAAGAGCCTTTCGGCCAGCGCCGCTTTGGCTTCGCAGATCCAACTGGCTTGTGGGTGGATGTGGTCGAGCAAATCGCGCCGCAAAGCGGCTTCTGGGACAAATATATGGTGTGATCCACACAATTCATCATCGCTCTCTAAACCGTGAGATGGTTCCGCGCCCTTTGTGTGTCGAGAACCTCCGCTGGACCGTCCAGCACGATCTCGCCGCGGTCCATGATGTAGACATGGTCGGCGAGTTCCCGACAGAAATCGAGATACTGTTCAACCAGAAGAATGGCCATGCCGGTGGAGTCGCGCAGATAGCGGATAGCGCGACCGATATCCTTGATGATAGAAGGCTGAATGCCTTCCGTCGGCTCGTCGAGCACCAGAATGCGCGGTTTCAGCACCATGGCGCGTCCGATGGCCAGTTGCTGTTGCTGGCCGCCGGACAGATCGCCGCCGCGACGCGACAGCATATCCTTCAGCACCGGGAAAAGGTTGAATATTTCGTCGGGGATAAAGCGTTCGGAACGCTTCAGCAAGGCATAGCCGGTTTCGAGATTTTCCTTCACCGTCAACAGCGGAAAGATCTCGCGCCCTTGTGGAACATAGCCCATGCCGCGGCTGGCGCGCGCATAGGGCGGCAGGCCTTTCATGTCTTCATTGTCGAACACGACATGCCCGCCGCTCAGCGCCTGTTGCCCGGTAATGGCGCGCAGCAGGCTGGACTTGCCGACACCGTTGCGCCCCAGAACACAGGTAATGCGCCCCGCTTCTGACTTCAGCGACACCCCGCGCAGGGCCTGCGCCGCGCCATAGTGAAGGCTCACATTTTCAACGCTCAACATCTGTAGCCTTTCTAGCGCCCAAGGTAATTTTCGATCACCTTCGGATCGGAACTGACGAAATCGATGGACCCTTCCGCAAGCACGCTGCCTTCTGCGAGACAGGTCACCTTGACGCCCAGCTCGCGGATGAAGCCCATATCGTGCTCCACCACCACGACCGAACGTGTTTTGGCGATCTCCTTCAGGAGAATGGCCGTCTCGGCGGTTTCGGCATCCGTCATGCCCGCCACTGGCTCGTCGACCAGCAGAAGCTTGGGCTCCTGCGCCAGTAGCATGCCGATTTCGAGCCATTGTTTCTGCCCATGCGAAAGATTGGCGGCGAGTTCATCACGCCGCGCCCACAGCCGCACCGTTTTCAATATGTCTTCGATGCGCTCGCGATCCGCCTTGTCCTGCCGGTAGAGCAATGTCGCCCACACACCGCGCTTGCGGTCCAGCGCAAGCTCGATATTGTCCCAGACACTGTGGCTCTCGAACACGGTCGGCTTCTGGAATTTGCGCCCGATGCCGATCTGGGCGATATCGGCCTCATCCTTCCTGGTCAGATCGATATTGCCCTCGAAGAAAACCTCGCCCTCATCCGGTTTGGTCTTGCCGGTAATGATATCCATCATCGTCGTCTTGCCCGCGCCGTTGGGGCCGATAATGGCGCGCAATTCGCCCGGTTCGATGACGAAGGACAGCGAGTTCAGCGCCTTGAATCCATCGAAGGAGACGGACACACCGTTGAGATAGAGCAGGCTGTTGGTGCTTTCGGTCATGGTGTCTCTCACTCCGCAGCCGATGCTTGCAGTTTGGCCTCATCGCCGGATGGGGTGGTTGCCGGTTTGCGCGACGCCATGAAGGCGCGGAACGTGCCGACAATCCCTTTCGGCAGGAACAGGGTAACGGCAACGAAGAGCGCGCCGAGCACGAACAGCCACATTTCCGGGAAAGCCGTTGTAAAGACGCTCTTGCCGAAATTGACCAGCACGGCCCCGATCACCGGCCCGACCAGCGTTGCCCGACCGCCCACGGCAGTCCAGATCACGACCTCGATGGAATTGGCCGGCGTGAATTCGCCGGGATTGATGATGCCGACCTGCGGCACATAGAGCGCGCCCGCCACTGCCGCCATCATCGCCGAAACCGTGAAGATGAAGAGCTTGTAGTTTTCCGGGCGATAACCCAGAAAACGCGTGCGGCTTTCCGCGTCGCGCACGCTGACCAGCACCTTGCCGAATTTCGATTTGACGACTGCCGAACTGAAGATCAGCGCGACGGCCAGCACGAGTGCGGAAGCAGCGAAGAGTGCGGCGCGCGTACCGTCTGCCTGAATGTTGAAACCCAGAATATCCTTGAAATCGGTCAGGCCGTTATTGCCGCCAAAACCCATCTCGTTGCGGAAAAAGGCCAGCATCAGGGCATAGGTCATGGCCTGCGTGATGATCGACAGATAGACGCCGGTGACGCGGGAGCGGAAGGCGAACCAGCCGAAGACGAAAGCCAGGAGCCCCGGCACCAGCAGCACCATCAGCAAAGCAAACAAGAAATGGTCGAAGCCGAACCAGTACCACGGCAGTTCCTTCCAGTTGAGGAACACCATGAAATCCGGCAGGTCGGGATTGCCATAAACGCCGCGCGCGCCGATCTGCCGCACCAGATACATGCCCATGGCATAGCCGCCGAGTGCGAAGAAGGCGGCATGGCCGAGCGAGAGAATGCCGCAAAAACCCCAGACCAGATCAAGCGCCAGCGCCAGCATGGCATAGGTCAGATATTTGCCGATGAGCGACACCATATAGGTCGGCACATGCAGCGGATGATCCGGCGCCGTCAGCAGATTGAGAGCCGGAACGACCAGCGCAGCCGCGATCAGGATTGCAGCGGCGATAAAGACACCGCGGTCGAGTTTTTTGAACAGAAATGCCGTGATCATGCTTCCACCGCCCTGCCCTTGAGAGCGAACAAACCGCGCGGGCGCTTCTGGATAAAGAGAATGATGAGGACCAGCACCAGAATCTTGCCGAGCACCGCGCCGGCATAAGGTTCGAGGAACTTGTTCAATATACCGAGCGAGAAGGCGCCGACGAGTGTACCCCACAAATTGCCGACACCGCCGAACACCACCACCATGAAGCTGTCGATGATATAACCCTGCCCGAGATTGGGCGACACATTATCGATCTGCGACAGGGCCACGCCCGCCATGCCGGCAATACCGGAACCGAGCGCAAAGGTGAAAGCATCGACATAAGGCGTGCGAATGCCCATTGACGACGCCATGCGGCGGTTCTGCGTGACGGCGCGCATTTGCAGGCCGAAGTTCGACCGCTTCAAGACGGCCAGCAGCGTGAAAAACACGGCCAGCGAAAACACGATAATCCACAGGCGGTTCCAGGTCACGGTCATGCCGCCGAGTTCGAAAGCACCCGACATCCAGGAGGGATTGCCGACTTCACGGTTGGTCGGCCCGAACACCGAGCGCACAGCCTGTTGCAGGATGAGCGAAATGCCCCATGTCGCCAGCAATGTTTCCAGCGGACGACCATAGAGAAAGCGGATTACGCCGCGCTCGATCACCAGACCGACCAGCGCGGTAAACAGGAACGCCAATGGCAGGGCGATGGCCAGCGACCAGTCGAACAGGCCGGGATAGCTGGTGCGGATGACCTCCTGCACCATGAAAGTGACATAGGCGCCCAGCATGACCATTTCGCCATGCGCCATGTTGATGATGCCCATGACGCCGAAGGTAATGGCAAGGCCGATGGCCGCAAGCAGCAGGACGGAGCCGAGCGACAGCCCGTACCAGACATTCTGCCCGGCGTCCCAGAAAGCCTGCCTTTGTTCGATATGACCGATGGCTGTATCGAGCGCGGCGGCAAGCTCTGGCTGCGCATTGGCGCGGGCGGCATTCAAAACCGACAAAGTGGAACGATCGCCATTGTTCTGAAGAAACTGCGTCGCCTTGAGCTTGTCGGAAACCGGACGGTCGGATGCCAGCAGCGCCGCAGCCTGTGCTTTTTCCAGAAGGGGGCGGATCGCGCTGTCCTGTTCCTTGGCCAGTGCCGCCTCGATCGGCTCAAGCGCATCCGCATCGGCGCTTGCGGCAACGATCTCCGCAGCCTTCAGCCGTTCGGCCCGGTTGGGACTCATCAGCGTGAGACCGCCCAAGGCCGTGCGAACCGCGCGGCGGACGGAATTGTTGACCTTGACCTTGTCCATCGCGGCTTTGGGCGCTTCACCCGTCGCCTCTCCGCTGACAGGATCGGTAAGCTGGAAATTAGCGCCGGATGCTTTCGTGATGAAGACGCGACCATCCGACTTGCGTGCATAAAGATCGCCATCGCCAAGCGCGTTCAGCACAGGCACGACGCGCGTGTCGCCGGTGCCCGCAAGCTCGGAAATTCGTTCCTGCATCTGGGCAAAATTCGCCTTGCCCAACGCATCGACAAGCCCCTGAAATTCATCCGCCCGGGCTGTCGTCGCAAGTGCGGCAAACAGAACGGACATGACGAGCAGGACGGCCCGTATCCGGCGCTCCATGGCTGATTTCCTCAATAATAGCTGCATTCTCTATTGTGATTGCAAGGGGCGGGCCCGTTCTGCCCGCCCTCTGCATCCCCCGTTATCAGGACCCGCCCTGACCGCCGCACTTGCCCGTTTCGACGTTAAAGTTGCCGCAGGACATCGGCTTGCGCCAATCGGAGATCAGGTTCTTGGAATCCGGCAGATAATCGGACCATTCGTCACCGACGATCAGGCCCGGCGTCTGGCTGACGATTTCAAACTGACCGTTGGACTGGATTTCGCCGATCAGCACCGGCTTGGTGATGTGATGGTTCGGCATCATTGTCGAATAGCCACCCGAAAGATTAGGTACGGAAACGCCGACCAGCGCGTCGATCACCGCATCCTGATCCGTGGTTCCGGCCTTTTCGACGGCCTTCAGCCACATGTTGAAACCGATGAACGATGCTTCCATCGGATCGTTGGTGACGCGCTTGTCGTCCTTGGTATAAGCGCGCCAGGTTTCAATGAACTTGGCGTTGGTCGGATTATCGACGGATTGGAAATAGTTCCAGGCTGCGAGATGGCCGACCAGTGGCGCGGTGTCGATACCGGCCAGTTCTTCCTCACCGACCGAGAAGGCCACGACCGGGATATCTTCCGCCTTCACGCCCTGATTGGCGAGTTCCTTATAGAACGGCACATTGGCATCGCCATTGACGGTCGAAACCACGGCGGTCTTCTTGCCTGCACCGCCAAAACCCTTGATCGCCGCCACTTCCGTCTGCCAGTCGGAGAAACCGAACGGCGTGTAGTTGACGCGGATATCTTCCGGCTTCACGCCCTTGGACAGCAGATAGGCTTCCAGAATCTTGTTGGTCGTGCGGGGATAGACATAGTCGGTGCCTTCCAGAACCCAGCGTTCGACGCCTTCGTTTTCCATCAGGTAATCGACAGCGGGTATGGCCTGCTGGTTGGGCGCCGCACCGGTATAGAACACATTGCGCTCGGATTCCTCGCCTTCATATTGCACCGGATAGAACAGGATATTGTTCAGTTCCTTGAAGACCGGCAGGACCGATTTGCGCGACACCGAGGTCCAGCAGCCGAACACGGCCGCAACCTTGTCCTGCGAAATGAGCTGGCGGGCCTTTTCCGCAAAAAGCGGCCAGTCCGAAGCCGGATCGACAACGACAGCCTCAAGCTTCTTGCCCAGAAGGCCGCCCTTCTTGTTCTGCTCTTCTATGAGCATCAGCATGGCGTCCTTGAGCGTCGTTTCCGAGATCGCCATCGTGCCCGACAGCGAATGGAGAATACCGACCTTGATCGTGTCTTCTTCGGCGAGTGCGCCAGAAAGGCTAGGGATGGTGAGCGCGCTTGCAAAAAGTGCGGCAAGCATCTGCGACCGGAATGTCATTGCGTGTCCCTCTCTGTTGATTGGTCCCGATTTTTCGGGTTATCGCCAACTATTGGGGAGAGGACGCCGTTTCCTTATACGTTAAATAACGTAGTTACCGGGGTGAAACATGCATTAGCACGATGCATGAGAGAATTTACCTGCTATCTCTCTTTGAAACGGCACAGCATGAGCCGGAGGGGAAATGGAGCAGCATGGCAGCGCGGCAACGCATCATCCCGGTCCGACGGGAATATAACCGCTGGGTCGCGGATGAAACGCTGGAAGATTACGCGCTGCGCTTCACCGCGAAAAGCGCGCGCCGCTTTTCGTCCAATCGCATTGCCCACACCGCCATCGGCGCGATCTCCTTCCTCGCGCTCGAAGCCATCGGTGGCGCGATCACGCTATCCTACGGCACCAGCAACGCCGTAGCCGCCATTATCGTCGCAAGCCTCGTCATGCTGGCGGTCGGCCTGCCGATAAGCCGCTATGCCATACGCCACGGCGTCGACATAGACCTTCTGACACGCGGCGCGAGTTTTGGCTATATCGGATCGACCGTCACCTCGCTCATCTACGCGACCTTCACCTTCCTGCTCTTCGCCATCGAAGCTTCCATCATGTCGGGCGCTCTGGAACTGGCCTTCGGCATCCCGATGTGGATCGGCTATGTCATCAGCGCCGTCGTGGTCATACCGCTCGTCACCTATGGCGTGCGTATGATCAGCCGCTTTCAGATTGCAACCCAGCCCTTCTGGATCGCGCTCAATATTCTGCCCTTCATCTTCATCGCACTGGCAGACTGGGGAAAGTTCGACCTCTGGCTGACCTTCTCCGGCGTTCAGGCTGGATTTACCGGCGGCGATAGCGCGCCCTTCGTACTGGCGCAGTTCGGGGCCGCCTCGGCAGTCATTCTGGCACTGATGGCGCAGATCGGCGAGCAGGTCGATTTCCTGCGCTTTCTGCCCCGGAAGGCCAGCGCAAATGGCGGCACAAGATCGCGGTCTTTCTCGCCGGTCCCGGCTGGGTCGTGCTCGGCGCGCCCAAACTGCTGGCCGGATCGTTTCTGGTCGTACTGACGCTGAGCGCCGGTGTTCCCGCCAATGTCGCCGCCGATCCGGCGCATATGTATCTGACCGCGTTCGGATATATGATCCCGTCCCATACGGCGGCCTTGCTGTTGACCGTTGCCTTCGTGGTGGTCTCGCAACTGAAGATCAACGTCATGAACGCCTATGCCGGATCGCTTGCGTGGTCTAACTTCTTTTCCCGCCTGACGCACAGTCATCCAGGGCGCGTCGTCTGGCTAGTGTTCAATGTGTGTATCGGCCTTCTTCTGATGCAGCTTGGCATTTACAAGGTGCTGGAACAGACGCTCGGCGTCTTCTCCATCGTTGCCATGGCCTGGCTTTCCACGATTTCCGCCGATCTCTTCATCAACAAACGTCTTGGCCTGTCGCCGCCCGGTATCGAATTCAAACGCGCTCATCTCTATGACATCAACCCGGTTGGCACCGGCACCATGGCCATTGCATCATTCGCGTCATTGGCCGCCCATTTCGGGGCGTTTGGCACCATGGCCGCAGCACTTGCGCCTTTCATCGCGCTTCTGGTGGCCTTCATCGTTTCACCGCTGATCGCGTGGAAAACAGGCGGCAAATATTACCTCGCCCGCAAGCCCCGCCAAAGCTGGCAAAGCAAGCTCGCTATCACCTGTTCGGTCTGCGAGCATGATTTCGAGCCGGAGGACATGGCCTGGTGTCCGGCCTATGCGGCCCCGATCTGCTCGCTGTGCTGTTCGCTCGACAGCCGCTGCCACGATCTTTGCAAACCGAAAGCGCATCTGCGCGCCCAAAGCGCCAAAGTAGCCAATGCGCTGCTGCCCGCCGCCGTCATCGAAAAGCTTTCGACGCGGCTCGGGCGCTATGCCGTGACGGTTGCGGTTTCCATGGCATTTCTCGCTACCATCCTTGCGCTCGTCGCCTATCATGCGGGCGCGGCATCGCCGGAAACTGCGCAGGTCGTCAATCGCACGATCCTGATCGTGTTTTTCGTTCTGGCGCTGATCGCCGTCATAGTCTGCTGGTTCTATGTGTTGGCGCATGACAGCCGCATCGTTGCGGAAGAGGAATCCTCGCGACAGACCGCACTTCTTTTAAAGGAAATCTCCGCACACAAAAGAACCGACGCGGCGCTGCAACAGGCCAAGGACAATGCGGAAGCCGCCAATCGCGCCAAAAGCCGCTATGTCGTTGGCCTCAGCCACGAATTGCGGACACCGCTCAACGCGGTGCTGGGTTACGCGCAGATATTGGAGCGCGATGAAACGATTCCCCCAGCCCGGCAGCCTTCGATCAAGCTGATCCGCCGCAGCGCCGATCACCTTTCGGGCCTTATCGACGGGCTTCTCGATATATCCAAAATCGAAACCGGCCATTTGCAGGTCTATTCCAACGAAATCAATCTGCATGATTTTCTCGACCAGATCATCGACATGTTGAAGCCGCAGGCCGAAGCCAAGGGCATAAATTTCCACTACCGCAAGGCCGAAGCGCTGCCGCAATATGTGCGCACTGACGAAAAGCGTCTGCGCCAGATTCTGGTCAATCTGCTCACCAATGCGATCAAGTTCACCGAGAAAGGAGAAGTCGCGTTGGAGATTGCCTATCGCAATCAGGTCGCCACCTTCAGGATCATGGATACCGGACGCGGCATTGCGGACAAGGACCTTGAGCGCGTTTTCGAACCCTTCCAGCGCGGCGAAGCCGAACATACCCGCCATCTGCCGGGTCTCGGTCTCGGCCTGACCATCACCAAACTCCTGACCAATACGCTTGGCGGTGAGCTTTCCGTCACCAGCGCCTTTGGCAAGGGGTCCACATTTCAGGTTCGATTGATGCTGGGCGCCATCGACCGACCGATCAATCTGGCCGCACCAACGCGGAAAATCCAAAACTATACCGGCCCGCGCCGCACTCTCATTGTGGTCGATGACAATGACGATCATTGCGCGCTGATGCGTGAAATCTTGACGCCGCTTGATTTCATCGTACTGACTGCCAAAAGCGGGACGGAATGCCTGACACTGATCGAAGGTATTCGTCCCCACCTCTATTTTATCGACATCCGAATGCCGCAGATGAATGGCTGGGAACTGGTGACCCGCTTGCGCGAAAAGGGAGAGATCGCGCCGATCATCATGCTCTCGGCCAATATCGGCGACGGCACCCGGCCCGACAGCCTGCCGGACAATGCGCATAACGACACGCTGACGAAACCATTCGATATCCGGCAGATTCACGCCAAACTGGCGGTGCATCTGGGTATCGACTGGGTTTACGAAGAGAACCAGGAAAAAAAACCGCAGTCGCGCGCTACAAGCATCAACAGCCCCGCGATTGCCGATTTGCAGGAACTGATCCGTCTGGGGGAGATCGGCTATGTTCGCGGCATCGAAGCCAAGCTCGCCCTTCTGGCGCAGGATGAACACCTTCAACCCTTCGTCGACAACGCGCGCGAATATATACGCGCCTTCAACATGTCGGGCTACGATATGTTCTTGCGCAATCTGGAACAGAAAATGGATAACCGGCCATGAGCGTTCTTCCCCGCGACACGGTTCTTATCGTTGACGATTCTCCGCAGACGCTCGGCTTCCTGACCGAAGCGCTGGAACAGGCTGGCTACTCCGTGCTGATCGCAACATCCGGCAGCGCTGCGCTTGGCATTGCTGAACGTATCACACCGGACATGATCCTGATGGATGCAATCATGCCCGGAATGGACGGGTTCGAGACCTGCCGTCGGCTCAAGGCAAATTCGGCCATTTCGCAGGTGCCGATCGTTTTCATGACCGGCCTGACAGAAACTGAACATATCGTCCATGCGCTGGAAGCGGGCGGTGTCGACTATTTGACCAAGCCCATCAATATCGATGAGCTGCGGGCGCGCATAAGGGTGCATCTCACCAATGCCCGCTCCGTGCAGAGTGCCCGCGTCGCGCTCGACGCCAGTGGCAGACATCTGTTTGCGGTGGACCGTGACGGCGCCATTCTCTGGTCCACGCCGCAGGCGATGCGCCTCATGGATAGTGCCAGTGAGAATGGGAACGGCCAGCTGCTTTTGAAGCAAAAATGCGCCGAGTTGCTACGGGCACGGGACCGACAAGGAATCTCCAACGATAGCCCGGAATTCGTCACGACCAACGGGCAGATATCCCTGCAACTGGCGCATCTCGGTTCGACCGGTCCCAATGAGTTTTTGTTCCGGCTGACTGCGATCAGCGAAAACGGCGAACAGGACATGCTACGCCGTCACTTTGGCCTGACGGCGCGGGAAAGCGATGTTTTGCTTTGGGTGGCCCATGGAAAAACAAATCGTGACATCGGCACTATTCTCGACCTGAGCGCTCGCACTGTGAACAAGCATCTGGAGCAAATCTATATTAAACTTGGGGTCGAGAACCGTGCGGCAGCAGCTGTGAAGGCTACCATCGTTCTTCATAGATAAAGGCTTGCCACTCCTGGAAGCGCCATTTTTACTTCTGCGTGAACAGAGAGGTTGAGTTGCATTATTTGCGATCAGAAAAATTTTCAGCGTTCGCAACTGCTGCGGCGAAGAGTTCGTCTCGGGATCGGGTCCCGGCCCCACTTTGCAAGCCCTCGTCAACGAAGTGCTGCATAGCGGCAATTTTATCGCTGCGCATCTGATCTCTACGGATCAAACCGCGCACATAGTCGCTCGCGTTTGAATAGCGTCCTGTCTTTGCCTGCGCCTCAACCCATTCTTTCATCGGATGAGGGAGCGATACGTTCATGGTTGCCATTTAAGTCTCCCTTCTTTGGCTTACATTGTGCATTGGCAAAGTTTGTCAATTCAATTTCAACGACTCTGCCGCAGTGACTATGTGCCGAAGTTGTGGCAACGAAGGAGGATGAAAGCACTCAGAGCATCATTACGTGATAATCAGATTGCGACCACCTTTGTGGCGTTTATCTGCGCGTTTTTGATGCTTCAGGGAATGCTGTCGGGCTTCACACGCAGCGCCATGGCTGGAAGTGAATACGAGAATGTATTCGGAGTAATCTGCTCGACCGCCGGAGCAGTTCATCTGCAAGCCAATGAAGATGACCACAAAACGCCGTCCAAATCTAGTGATTGCCCGTGTGTCTCTCTTTGCCGACTGGCATCGAGTGCCCTGCAAGTTGCGCTGACACCCACCCACGCGTCTTTTCAGGAGCCCATTCGCAGCACCAGTCTGGTCCGATATTCAGTAATTTCGGCAGCCTCCAGTCCACAATCAAGTTTCTATTCTGAAGCGAGAGCTCCGCCGCCAATCTCCTGAACAGTTCACCTGGCGCAACCCGCCACATGAAATTCAGGAGAATTGCAATGTCTGAAGACACTCAAGGCGCGGCGCGTTTCGCGTCCGCCCCATCCGATCTCTATCGTGCCGTTTGGCGCTGGCATTTCTATGCCGGTCTGCTTGTCCTTCCCCTTATGATCACATTGGCAATAACAGGTGCTCTGTACCTGTTTCAGAACGAACTCGACGGGATCATTCACGCCGACCTCAAGCGCGTCCAAGTTCAGGAAACTTCAAAAGTTGCTCCATCGGCAATGGTGGAAGCATCTCTCAAAGCTGTACCGGGAACCGCGATCAAATTTACCGATCCGGCAAGCCCGAACAGCTCTGCCGAGATAACGGTAAACACGCCGGACAATGGGAAGGTCGCTGTTTACGTAAACCCTTATTCGGGAAGTGTGCTTGGATCGTTGCCTGATCGTGGCACAGTGATGTGGACGGTCCGATATCTGCACAGTCTGAAATATTTTGGGTCCTACGCCAGAATGGCGATTGAGATTGCCGCGGGATGGGCGATACTTCTGGTGGGAACCGGAATTTATCTCTGGTGGCCACGAAAGCAGTCCGGCGGTGCCGTGAGCGTGCGGGGCACCCCATCAAAACGTGTGTTCTGGAGAGATACGCATGCAGTAACCGGTATCGTTGTTGGGTTCTTTATCGTTTTCCTTGCCGTTACAGGAATGCCATGGTCTGGCGTATGGGGTGGGAAGGTAAACGAATGGGCGAATGGCAACAATTTCGGATATCCTGCTGGCGTCCGTGTTGCCGTTCCCATGTCCGATGAACACCTGGATCATATTGCGAAAACAAGCTGGTCGCTTGAACAGGCGCAGGTTCCCATGTCGTCGGGCAACCATGACCAAATGAGTTCTATCGGCCTTGATAAAGCCGTGGCAAAATTTGACGATCTTGGGCTTCATCACGGTTACGCTGTCAATATTCCAACAACTCCGAGGGGTGTATTTACCGGATCAGTCTATCCTGACGATCTGTCGCAACAACGGGTTGTCCACCTCGATCAGTATTCAGGAAATGTTTTGATCGATATGAGCTATGCAGACTATGGGCCGTTTGGAAAAGCGCTGGAATGGGGCATTAATACCCATATGGGCCAGCAGTTCGGTCTCACCAACCAGATTATCCTGGCGCTTGCCTGTATTGGCATCGTGCTCCTGGCAGTTTCTGCCGGGGTTATGTGGTGGAAGCGGCGTCCCGAAGGCTCTCTTGGCGTTCCGCCGATACCGGGTGACAGGCGGGTATTCAGAGGCCTGTTGCTTATTCTCGTGATTGGCGGAATTGTGTTCCCACTCGTGGGAGCGTCCCTGCTCGTAATGCTCGTCCTTGACTCGATTTACACACGCTCGCGAGACCGAGCGAGAGCCAATCGGAAAGCACGAGCCTAGCATCCACTTTGCTATTTCTTAGAGCACGAAACTGACCATCCTCGATGGTCAGTTTCGTAAAATTGAGGCCGATCTGGAAAGCTGGCCAGCCTTCGCGTAGCGGACTTAAAACTCCCAGTCTTCATCCTCTGTCGCCACGGCCTTGCCGATGACATAGGAAGAGCCCGAACCGGAGAAGAAGTCGTGGTTTTCGTCAGCATTCGGCGAAAGTGCTGACAGGATAGCCGGATTGACCTTACAGGCCTCAGCTGGAAACAACGCTTCATAACCGAGATTCATCAGCGCCTTGTTCGCGTTATAATGCAGGAACTTCTTGACGTCTTCGGTCAGGCCGACGCCGTCATAAAGCGCTTCCGTATAGCGAACCTCATTATCGTACAGCTCAAGCAGCAGCTCGAAAGCAAAGTCCTTGATTTCCTGCTTCTGCGCTTCGCCCAGCACTTCAAGCGTACGCTGGAACTTGTAGCCGATATAATAGCCATGTACGGCTTCATCGCGGATAATGAGCCGGATAAGATCCGCCGTATTGGTGAGCTTGGCGCGGCTCGACCAAAACATCGGCAGATAGAAACCCGAGTAAAACAGGAAGCTCTCCAGAAACACACTGGCGATCTTCTTCCTGAAAGGATCATCCGCACGGTACTGTTCGAGGATCAGTTCAGACTTGCGTTGCAGGAACTCGTTTTCTTCCGACCAACGATAGGCGTCATCAACGTCTGGTGTCAGACAAAGCGTGGAGAAGATCGAAGAATAGGAGCGCGCGTGGACCGCTTCCATGAAGGCGATGTTGGAAAGCACCGCCTCCTCATGGGGCGTTGCCACGTCCTCCATCAGCCCCACTGCGCCGACGGCGTTCTGGATCGTGTCGAGCAGGGTCAGACCCGTGAAGACACGGATCGTCAGCTGCTTTTCCTGCGGCTTCAACGTTTCCCAGGACTGGATATCATTGGAGAGCGGCACCTTTTCCGGCAGCCAGAAATTACCCGTCAGTCGGTTCCAGACTTCCAGATCCTTGTCGTCTTCGATGCGGTTCCAGTTGATGGCGCGCACGAGACCCGGGGTCTTTCCTTTGCCGGTTTTGAATTGCATGTTCATTGGATTTCCTCTGGTCACATCTGGAACTTACAAAGCGCAGGAAACGCAGCCTTGCACCTGTGTCCCCTCAAGCGCCATCTGGCGCAGCCGGATGTAGTAGATCGTCTTGATGCCTTTCTTCCAGGCATAGATTTGAGCCCGGTTGATGTCGCGGGTCGTGGCCGTGTCGCGGAAGAACAAGGTCAGCGACAGACCCTGATCGACATGCTGGGTCGCAGCCGCATAGGTGTCTATGATCTTTTCCGGCCCGATCTCATAGGCGTCCTGATAGTAATCGAGATTATCATTGGTCATGAATGCAGCCGGATAATAGACGCGACCGATCTTGCCTTCCTTGCGGATCTCGATCTTGGATACAATCGGATGGATCGAAGAGGTGGAGTGATTGATATAGGAGATAGACCCGGTCGGCGGCACGGCCTGTAGGTTTTGGTTGTAGAGGCCACCCTCCATCACCGCCTTTTTCAAATCGCGCCAGTCATCCTGCGTGGGGATCGCGATGCCTGCCTTTTCGAAAATCTCACGTACCTTTTCGGTCGCGGGCTGCCAACACTGATCCGTATATTTGTCGAAATATTCACCTGACGCATATTTGGATTTTTTAAAACCGCTGAACGATTTGCCCGCTTCGACGGCAATGCGGTTGGAAGCACGCAGAGCGTGGTAAGTCACTGTGTAGAAATAGATATTCGTGAAATCCACCCCTTCTTCCGAACCGTAGAAAATCCGCTCACGGGCCAGATAGCCATGCAGGTTCATCTGGCCAAGACCAATGGCGTGGCTCTCATCATTACCGCGCGCGACAGATGGCACCGAGCCAATATGGCTCATATCAGAAACCGCCGTCAGCGCCCGAATGGAGGTCTCGATGGTCTTTCCAAAATCCGCGGAATCCATCGCGGCTGCAATGTTGAGCGACCCCAGATTACACGAAATATCCTTGCCGAGATGTGCATAGGAAAGGTCTTCATCAAAGCTGCTGGCTTCGCTCACCTGCAGAATTTCCGAGCAAAGATTGCTCATGGTGATGCGCCCGTCGATCGGGTTGGCGCGGTTCACCGTGTCCTCGAACATGATATAGGGATAGCCGGACTCAAACTGGATTTCCGCCAGAACCTGGAAGAATTCGCGCGCGTTGATCTTCCGCTTGTGGATGCGCGCATCATCGACCATTTCACGATATCTTTCCGTGACCGAAATCTCGGTCAGCGGCTGACCATAGACCCGCTCCACGTCATAAGGCGAAAAGAGATACATATCCTCATTGTTGCGGGCGAGTTCAAAGGTGATATCCGGGATCACCACACCGAGCGACAAGGTCTTGATACGGATTTTCTCATCGGCATTCTCGCGCTTGGTGTCGAGGAAGCGCATGATATCGGGATGATGGGCATGCAGATAAACCGCACCGGCTCCCTGTCGTGCGCCAAGCTGGTTGGCGTAGGAGAATGAATCCTCCAGAAGCTTCATCACGGGAATAATGCCCGAAGACTGGTTCTGGATCTGCTTGATCGGCGCGCCGGATTCGCGAATATTCGTCAGGCTCAAGGCCACGCCGCCACCGCGTTTGGAAAGCTGCAATGCGGAATTGATGGAACGTCCGATGGACTCCATATTGTCCTCCACCCTCAACAGGAAACAGGACACGAGTTCGCCGCGCTGCTTCTTGCCCGCATTGAGGAATGTCGGCGTTGCAGGCTGATAGCGACCGGAAATGATTTCATCGACAAGGTCACGCGCCAGTTGCTCGCTGCCGCGCGCCAATGCCAGCGCCACCATGCAGACGCGGTCTTCATAGCGCTCCAGATAGCGCTTCCCGTCGAAGGTTTTCAGCGTGTAGCTGGTGTAATATTTGAAGGCGCCCAGAAATGTCGGGAAACGGAACTTTCTCGCATAGGCCTCATCGAAAAGATCACGCACGAAATTGAAGGAATACTGGTCGAGCACGGCCTGCTCGTAATAGTTCTCGGTTACCAGATAATCCAGCTTCTCCCGCAGATTATGGAAGAAGACCGTATTCTGATTGACGTGTTGAAGAAAATATTGCCGCGCAGCTTGCCGGTCACGGGCCAGCTGGATGTTGCCTTCATCGTCATAGAGATTGAGCATTGCGTTCAGCGCATGATAGTCCAGCCCATCCGTAGATTTGACGGGCTTGGGGCTGTTCGACGCTGCCGCTTGTGGCGCGTCCTCCGCAATCGGCTCTGCACCGCGCTCGCGGATCAGGGTTGTGTCTGCCGTGTCCAAAATCGTTCCATCCCGTTCCTGACATTGCCAATGTCTTCATCCGTTCCCAAAAGCTCGAAGCGATAAAGATAGGGAACCTGACATTTGGCGGAGATTATTTTGCCGGCTATGCCAAAAGCTTCGCCGAAATTGCTGTTGCCCGCGGCGATCACGCCGCGGATCAGCGAGCGATTGCCCGCATTGTTGAGAAACCGGATGACGGGCTTTGGCACCGCCCTCTTGTTTCCACCGCCGCCATAGCTTGGCGTCATGAGCACGAATGGCTCGTCTATCTGCAACGGGCTCGTGTCATCCTCACCCCTTTGCAGGATGGGAATGCGCCTCGCGCGCATTCCAAGCCGCTCTACGAAACGGTGCGTGTTCTCGGAGCGACTGGAAAAATAGACAAGGAGACCCATTGCAGAACTCATGCAAAGCCACGGTCACGAAAGGCCGTTGATCATATCCGGGCGAAAACCGGCCCAGTGGGTTTCACCGGCCACGACGACCGGCACCTGTCGGTAACCCAGCCCCGTCACGAGATCGAAAGCCTCCATATCTGCAGAAATGTCGATGACCTGATAATCGATCCCCTGGCGGTCGAGGGCGCGGGTTGTTGCGGTGCACTGGACGCAAGCGGGTTTGCTATAGACGGTAACGTTCATTTCTTCCTCACTGGATTGGGCGCAAGCTGACTGGGACCCGTCCGCCGTATGGGGGACAGATGCGCATAAAAGATCGTTCGCGCACGGGACATGCGCGTGAAGACGGACAAAATGGGGAAAGTCAGCGATGCATGAGCACCACTGGACCGCGCAAAATCACCTCTGGAAAGGTGGTCCTGAACTGAAAGGACAATACAAACTGGACAATGTGTCAGACATGGACTTCACCCCGAAGCTAGTGAGCGGGTATTCGGGGTAACAATCGGCAAGAAGCACAACTCGCCTCAATGACTGCACACCAACCGGACACCCCGCCCGTGGACGTTCATTGCTCAAGGCAGGTCTCCTGGCTCACGGGTTAGCGCCCTTGTCGGTCTTCCCAGCTTACGCCAGTGACATGATCAACAAGAACTCACCGTTTACAGTTGCGGGGGCAGCTTCGGCTTCGTCTCAACCTTCATGGCGGCGACTCACCGAATTCCCTCTTAGCTTTCGACCCATCGAATCGAAAGAACCTAGAACACTATATATAGTATTCTAAGTTAAAAATCGGTCAATAGATAGTTGCGGAAAACGCGCGTCGGTGGGCGAATACGTCAATCGCGACGACGAAACGACGAGGCATCGATGTCGTGCCTTTGCAGCCTTGCATAGAGACTACGGCGCGGCAGTTGCAGCACTTCAGCAGCAACGCCCACATCGCCATTGCATCGTTCGAGCGTGGCGCGGATGACCCCTTCCTCGAACCGATCCATCTGTTCGGATAACGGCAATGTGCTCGGTTCATGTTCAGGGTCATGCCGCAAGCCAAGCACCACCTGTTTGGCATAATTGCGCAGCTCGCGCACATTGCCCGGCCAGTCGTCGGAATGGAGCCGTGACTCGATGGCTGCATCGATTGCGGGGCGCGGTTGCCCGAACTGGCTGGCGGCCTCGTCGAGAAAATAGGCAAAAAGGAGACCTATATCCTTGCGGCGTTCACGCAAGGGCGGAATGCGCAACCGCACCGTTTCTAGCCTATAGAAAAGATCAGAGCGAAAACGCCCCGCTGCAACGGCACCGTCCAGATCGCCTTTGGCGGCCGCAATCACCCGCAGATTGACAGCACGAGGCTCTCCGGTCAGCGAAGGCAACTCGCGCTCCTCCACAACCCGCAGCAACTTGCCTTGCAGGTTGATTGACATGCTGTCGATCTCGTCAAGAAAGAGCGTACCCCGATCAGCATCGGCAATCCTGCCGCGCTGAATACGATTGCCAAACAGGACGTCATCTGCAACCGCATCGGGGAGCGCAGCGCAATCAATCGCAACGAAGCCGCGAGCATGGCGCGCACTCCAGCGATGCAACAGTCGGGCGACAAGTTCCTTGCCCGTACCAGTCTCGCCTTCGATCAGTACATCAACATCGACGCTCGCCAATTGGCGGATCGTGTCGCGCAGCCGCACCATGACCGGCGTTTCGCCCAGCAATGGATAATCCTGCTCGGCTTCCGCCGCAGCACGGCGCAGACGCCGGTTTTCCAGCACCAGACGGCGCATTTCCAGCGCACGGCGCACACTGGAAATCAGGTGATCGGCTGCAAAGGGTTTGGCAATAAAATCGAAGGCGCCCTTCTTGAGCGCCGTGACGGCCATGCCGATATCGCCATGGCCTGTCATCAGAATGACCGGCAATTCGGGGTCACGCGCCAGCAGCGCTTCCATAACGGCATGGCCATCGATACGCGGCATCCGAATATCGGTGACGACAACGCCGGGAAAATCGGCGGTCAGATTGGCTAGCGCCGACTGGCCATCGCCGTGGGTTTCAATATCGATCCCGGCAATCTCGAAGGAATCCGCAAGGGCCGTGCGAAACGGCGCATCGTCATCGACCAGCATCACGCGCAAGGGTTCACTTTCCGTCATGCTCACCGTCCTTATGCACCCGCTTCCACGTCGCAGCAAAAGCCGCACCACCCAGTGGTGAAGGAACGACCAGCAACGTTCCCTCCAGTTCCGTCATCAGATCGCGCGCGATACCGAGCCCAAGACCAAGCCCGTCCGGTTTGCCGGTGACAAAGGGGCTGAAAATCTCGTCATCCAGTTCCGGATCAATACCCGGACCGTTATCTGCAACGATCAACGACACTTGCTCATCGTCTTGCTCGATGATGATTGCGACATGTGGATCGGGCTGCGCCGTCACGGCATCGAGCGCGTTTTGCAGCAAATTGACGAGCACCTGTTCCGAGCGGATACGGCAGGCGAACACCATCAATTCTGATTGCTCCGGCATATCCAGCGGTACATTGGCATTGCGAAAACGGTCGCCCATCAACACCATCGTGCCATCGACCAGTTCGTTCAGTGGTATCGGACGCGCAACGCTGCCGCGTCGACGGGCAAAGCGGCGCATCTCCTGCGTAATGGAGCCGATGCGCGCCGTTAGATCGACGGAGGTCGTCAGATTTGCGGCAACCTTGTCGAGCTTGCCCTTGGACAGATAGTGCTGCGCATTCTCGGTCAGCGTACGGATGGTCGCGACCGGCTGATTGATTTCATGCACAAGGCCCGCAGTGATCGAGCCAAGCGAGGCCAGCCTGTTTGCTTGCGCCAACTCCTCACGGGCATCACGAAAGCGCTTGTCGGCGCGCTCGCGCTCGATCATCTCGGCACTTAGTTCCGCCGTGCGTTCGGCGACAGCTTTTTCCAGCGCAGCGCGATCAGCAGTTGCACGCGCAGCGTGCGTCATGCGCCAGTAGACGGCAGCGGCAAGCAAAAACACCACCAGCATCGCCGCAACGGTGATCAGTCGCGCCAGATCATGTGCCGCCTGCATGGACGGTGCGGTCGGCTCGATATGGACCAGTTTCAGCGCGGTCCCGGCAATGGGTTCTTCAACGACGACGAACAGATCGCCGGAAGGTCCGCGCATCACCCCTCCAGACTCAAAAACATAACGGCTCGGCTGGAGATCGGCGGCATGGAACTGCCCGCTTTGGATAATTTTCGTCCGTTCGGCGGTGGTAATCGGCTGGAAAGACCGCAGCGCTTCCGGCATATCGGTCGAGGCCAGAATGATTCCGCGTGGATCAATCACAAAGGTCTGACCCGGATCGTTCGTCCATGTGGTGACCAACCGGTGAAACTCAAATTTCACCACCACCACGCCGACCGGATTGGTCTGATCACCGATGCGCCGGGAAAGGAAAAGACCGAAACGTCCGCTCAGATCGCCGATGGCGTAATATTCGGCGTCACCGGCAGCCATGGCGCCCTGAAAATAGGGGCGATAGCTATAGTTGCGTCCAACAAAGCTTTCCGGCGTGCCTGCATTCGATGAGGCAATAACGACACCGTCACGGCCGATGACATAGATGATCGGCGAGCCGATCTCGCGGGCCAGAAAACCGAGATTGGCATTCAAGCGCGCGACGGCGTCCTGCGCCCCGCCTGCCAGCACATCCCGCAGATCGCTATATTCCTTCAACGCGACAGGAAGGAGACGAAACTTGGCCAGTTCACTGTCGATCAGACGTGTTTGCTGACGCGCAACAAGCGTTGCGTTCTGACGCAACCGTTCGGTCGCGCCCTGCTCCGTCCATAGTTTTGCAGCCGTCCAGAAACCCGCCGCCAATATAATAGCAAAAGCAAGAAGCAGGAGTTTCACCGCGTTTCGGGACATCGTCATTTGTGCAGAATTATGCAATATCCAACGTAAAGTCACGCAGATTTTTGCACAAATTTTGCGGACTTACGCAGCCGCGGACCGTCTTTTCCAAATAATTTCAAAGAATTAAACTTTTTAACGTCGATCTATGGCGATTGAAATTCGCGTCCCGCATCTTATCGCCACCACGAAAATGGGAGTTTCGTCAGGAGGGGTTCACCTATGCAGCGATATCAATGCCCGCCTCAAGTTAGCCGAACGGGGATTTCAATTTCCTCAAAGCCAATGGCGCTTTTGTGGCGGAGCGCGGTTCATAGCTGAACCCTCCTTTCACAATTCAGACAATCCGGCTTCGGTTTTCAAGCCGTCCGGCACCACAGCCTTTTAAAACCCTCAACACAACAGAACCCGACTGGCAGCGCAACGAAGCTGCGCTTCTGCAACGGGTTGATCCTCAGATATCGAGACATGTGAAGGAACAATAATGGCCTCAATAACATCCGAACGGAGTGATGCGCCGAGCACCAACAGTCGGCTTAAATCGATCATCGGTGGTTCTACCGGCAATTTGGTCGAATGGTTCGACTGGTATGTCTATGCTGCTTTCACGCTCTATTTCGCACCGCATTTCTTCCCTTCCGACAGCCAGACCGCGCAACTTTTAAGCGCCGCAGCCGTCTTTGCCGTCGGCTTCGTGATGCGTCCGATCGGTGCGTGGATCATGGGCATATATGCGGACCGCAAGGGCCGTAAGGCTGGTCTGGCACTCTCCGTGACACTGATGTGCGCTGGTTCGCTGATCATCGCGCTCACCCCAGGCTATGAGACCATCGGCATTGTCGCGCCAGCCCTTCTCGTCCTCGCACGACTGATGCAGGGCCTGTCGGTCGGCGGCGAATATGGTGCGAGCGCCACCTATCTTTCTGAAATGGCGGGGAAAGACCGTCGCGGCTTTTTCTCATCGTTCCAATATGTGACGCTGATCTCGGGCCAGCTCTTGGCCATTCTTCTCCTGATCGTTCTGCAATCGACCATGGAAACCTCGGCGCTGGAAGCCTGGGGCTGGCGTATTCCATTCTTCATTGGCGCTCTGCTTGCCGTTGTCGTCTTCTGGCTGCGTCGCGGCCTTGCGGAAACCGAAAGCTTCAAGAACGCGAAAGCGAAGGATGCGCCAAAATCGGGCTTCTGGACCCTGATCAAGTACCATCCGAAGGAAACTGCGCTGGTCATGCTTCTGACCGCTGGTGGTACGCTCGCCTTCTATGCCTACTCGATCTATATGCAGAAATTTCTGGTCAACACGTCGGGCTTCAGCCGTGAAGTGGCAAGCCAGATCAATGCCGTGACACTGTTTGTCTTCATGTGCCTGCAGCCGATAGCCGGTGCGCTTTCGGACAAGATCGGTCGCAAGCCCCTGATGATCGCCTTCGGTGCGGCCGGCGTGCTGTTCACCTACCCGATTTTCACCACGCTGGAACAGACCCGCGATGCATGGACTGCCGGGATTCTCGTTATGGCGGCACTGATCATTGTGACCGGTTACACTTCGATCAACGCGGTAGTAAAAGCAGAACTTTTTCCGGCTCACATCCGTGCGCTTGGCGTGGCGCTGCCCTATGCTCTCGCCAATACACTGTTTGGCGGCACGGCGGAGTATGTCGCGCTGAGCTTCAAGAATGGCGGCTGGGAACGTGGCTTTTACTGGTACGTCACCGTCATGATCGGCATTTCCTTGATCGTCTATCTCCGTATGCGGGATACGAGCAAGGACAGCATGATCAAGGAAGACTGATCATATTGCCTCCCAAGCGCAAAGAATGCCGGGCCTTATAGCCCGGCATTCTTTTAGGAAGGCTCTATTTTAAGAACGTAAAGCACTCTTTCCGATCCATTGGCATTAGCTTACCCAAACGGTCACCGGCGTTCTGAAACGGTGCGTGCGGCATTTTCGACGAGTGGCCCGAAACTGTCGCTGAAGCCTTCCGCCGACCATTCCTGCAGGCTGCCAGCCACATGAATTGCGCCGACCGGATTTCCGCCCGCATCAAGAATGGCCGCGCCAATAGCAACTTCGTTATGCAGAAGCTGGCGACACAAGACAGAATGCCCGCGTTCCCGCGTGGCATTCACCTGCTCCATCACCTCTTCCAGGGAGCGAATCGTATGGGGCGTGAAAGGCGTCAGGTCGGAACGGCTGACGATATCCGCGATTTTTTCGTCGGGCAGTCGTGAAAGAATGGCAACGCCACCCGCCGTGCAATAGGTCGGAACGGCATGGCCGACGAGCGTCGCGCTGAAGATTTCGTGCTTTGATGGCATGCGCACGGCGTAGACAACCCGGACATCGTCGAAAAGCGAAAGATCGACGCGTTCACGCACGCGGCGACGGAGCTCCAACATGATCGGGTTGGCGCGTTGTAGCATCGGATTGAGCCGCAACAGATCATGAGTCATATCGAGGATGCGCAAGCCCGGCAGGTAACCGCGATCTGCGGGATCGCGGGCGATCACATCAAGTTTTTGCAGTGAATGGACGATGCGCTGGGCTGCGCTTCGATCGATCCCAGCTGCAGTCGCTATCTGGCTCAGCGACAGCGGATGCCGTGCCTTCTGAAACGCCATCATGACAGCCACGGTCCGCGCAACAGAGCGCAGGAACAATGGATCTTCATTATAGGCTTCCCCCTCATCGGGGTCAAAAGTGGAGATGCCGCCCAAGTCTCGAAATGTGTTCATGGGAAAAATCTTTAGTCGCCGTTCAAGGATTGACAAGTACCAAAATTGGTCCCTAAGATAAAAATAGATATAGATGTATCGCTGACAGATACACGTTCCTGCCCGAGGGGGCAAATCGATGAAATGGGAGTATGCTCGTGTCAAAACGCGTGGCTGTCGCTGGCTTTTTGCATGAAACAAACACGTTTGCTGCGGCTCCAGCCGATATGGCGGCATTCGTTCAAGGTGGCGGTTATATTCCGCTGTCGCGCGGTGACGCGATTGTCGATCACGCGCAAGATGTCAATCTGGGCATTGCCGGTGCGCTGAAATTTGCACATGAAGCGGGATGGGAAATTGTGCCGATCCTGTGGGCAGGGGCCATACCGTCTGCACCGGTCACAGAAGATGCTTATGAAACCATCGTCTCGGAAATCGTTGCCGGGCTGAAGGATTGTGGTCCGCTCGACGGGATTTTCATCGACCTGCACGGTGCAATGGTTGCTGCGCATGTCGATGACGGTGAAGGTGAATTGCTTGAGCGGATTCGCGTCGTCCGCCCGGAAGAGCCGATTGCAGTCGCGCTCGATCTGCACGGCAACATTACAAAGCGCATGTTCGAACTTTCCGATGTGATGGTCGGTTTCCGCACTTATCCGCATGTCGATATGGCTGAAACCGGTTATCGTTCGGCCAAGGCGTTGCAGGCCCTGATTGATAAATCGGATGTCTGGCCGCATGGCTGGCACAAGACCATGCGTCAGGGCGACTATCTCATCCCGATTGCCTGGCAATGCACGGACGAGCAACCCGCCAAGGCCCTCTATGGCATGACGGTTGACCTGCCGGAAAATGTGCTGACAGCCTCGCTTTTCATGGGGTTTCCCGCCGCTGATTTTGCTGAATGCGGCCCTTCTGTCTTCGCCTATGGCTGGGACCACGCCGCGGTTGAGCGTTGCGCGGACGCCATCGCCAATGCGCTGGCCGCGGCGGAAGGGTCGTTTGCAGGCATTGCCTATCAACCCGAGGAAGGGGTCGAAAAGGCGATTGAACTCTCCCGCGATGCAAAGCGACCCATAGTAATTGCCGATACGCAGGACAATCCCGGCGCCGGAGGCAGTTCCGACACGACAGGAATGCTCCGGGCACTTGTGGCCTGCGGTGCCAATAGGGCATCCATCGGCTGCATGCACGATCCGGAGGCGGCGGCACTCGCCCATCGCGCTGGCGAGGGAGCAGAAATTGAAATTTCGCTGGGCGGCAAATCCGGGATAGCCGGCGACGAGCCGTTCACAGCCCGGTTTCAGGTCGAGAAACTGTCTGACGGGAAAGCCCATGCAACCGGGCCCTATTATGGCGGCACGTGGCTCAACATGGGACCATCAGCATGTCTGCGGCTTGGCGGCACGCGCGTGGTCGTGACGACCAATCTGGCGCAGATGGCCGACCGCGCCCTGTATCGCATGGTGGGTATAGAGCCGGAACAGGAAGCCATTCTTGTCAATAAAAGCTCTGTCCATTTTCGCGCAGATTTCGCGCCGATTGCCGAGAAACTTTTAGTCTGCACGGCTCCCGGAGCCATGCCGCTGAGCCCGGCCCAACTATCATGGAAACATCTTCGCTCGGGCATCCGGCTCGAGCCGCTAGGGAAAGAATTCAATCCATAAATAAAGAAAAAACCTTCAGAGGAACCACATAAATGCTGTTTTTCAAATCCCCCACCTCCGGTCCCATTCTTCGCCGGTTGAAATACGGAATAGCCGCTTCTCTGATCGCACTCGGTGCTGGCAGTTTATCAAGCAACGCATGGGCTGAAACAACCCTGACAGCCGTCATGCATTCGGATCTGCGTATCCTTGATCCAGTTATCACGACGGCGCATATCACACGCGATCATGCCTATATGATCTATGATGTGCTGATCGCCGTGGACGAGAATTTCAAACCGCAGCCACAAATGGCAGACTGGACGATTTCAGACGACCAGAGAGTCTACACTTTTACGCTGCGTGACGGTCTCAAGTTCCACGATGGCGCACCTGTCACCGCAGCCGACGCCGTGGCGTCACTGCAACGCTGGGCCAAGCGCGACGCGGGCGGCCAGCTCATCATGGACATCACGGAGTCGCTCAAGGCCACCGACGACAAGACGCTGGTATGGACGCTGAAGGAACCTTTCGCGCCGTTCCTCGATACGCTGTCCAAGCAGGCGGCCCTGCCGCCTTTCATCATGCCAGCCCGCATCGCTGCGACCCCCGCCGATACGGCGATTACCGAACATATCGGTTCGGGCCCTTTCAAATTCGTGCCTGCGGAATTCCAGCCAGGCGTCGGCGTCAGTTATGTCAAGAACGAGGATTACGTCCCGCGCAAAGAGCCTGCGAGCTGGATGGCCGGGGGCAAGATCGTGAATGTGGACAAGGTCCGCTGGGTCACGATGACCGACGCGCAGACTGCGGTCAACGCGCTGATGAGCGGCGAAGTCGATTACATGGAGCAGGTGCCGGTCGATCTGGTCCCGCTGTTCGACGGCGACGATTCCGTCGTTCTGGAAAAGCGCGATCCGCTCGGCTACCAGACCATGGGGCGTCTGAATTTCAAGCATCCGCCTTTCGACAATCCGGATATCCGGCGCGCTGCCTTTCTGGCAATGTCGCAGGAACCGGTGCTGGCAGCGCTGATGGCGGACCCGAGCTATTACAAGGTTTGTGGCGCGATTTTCGGTTGTGGCACACCGAATGCCACGGATATCGGCGCCGAAAGCCTAACGGCGAAGGGCAATATCGAGGAAGCCAAGGCGCTCCTGAAAAAGGCTGGTTATGACGGCACGCCGGTCGTGATGATGCAGCCGACCGATGTGACCAGCCTGTCGCCCCAGCCGGTTGTTGCCGCGCAGCAATTGCGTGCGGCCGGTTTCACGGTCGATATGCAGCCGATGGACTGGCAGACGCTGGTTGGTCGCCGCGCCTCCAAGGATGAGCCTTCAAAGGGCGGCTGGAACATTTTCTTCACCAACTGGCAGATTCCCGAAATTGCAACGCCGCTCAATTCGGTGATGCTCAATGGTCGTGGCGATCAGGGCTGGTTCGGCTGGCCGAAGGACGACCAGATCGAAGCCCTGAAGAAGGACTATATAGCCGCGCAATCGCCGGAAGACCGCAAGGCCGTGGTCGAGAAGATACAGGCGCATACGCTTGAAAATGTGCTCTATATCCCGCTCGGTGAGTACAACCCGCCACAGGGCCGCCGCGCCAATGTGGTCGAAATGCTCGGCTCGCCAGTGCCGGTCTTCTGGAATGTGAAAAAGACAGAGGAATAATTCTGCCCCGGCTATCGCGCTGCAAATCTCTCTGGCGCGATAACTCCCTGTCCAACGCGGAACCGGCTCCTCCCTCCGGTTCTGCCTCACACGGGACGTGTATATGGCTGTCTATCTGATAAAACGCATTTTTGCGCTCGTGCCGGTTCTGTTGCTGGTATCGATCTTCGTCTTCCTCCTTTTACGTCTCACGCCCGGCGATCCGGCGGCAATCCTCGCAGGCGATGCCGCGACGACCGAGCAACTGGAGCGTATTCGTGAGGCCATGGGTCTCAACGAGCCGATCCTGACGCAATATTTCACCTGGATGGGCAAGATATTGCAGGGCGATCTCGGCGTGTCGCTGATCTCTGGCGTTCCGGTGCTGGACATGGTTTCGCAACGCATCGGTCCGACCATTTCGATTGCCGTTCTGACCATCATCATTGCGGTTCTGGTGGCTATCCCCATGGGCGTTGTCGCAGCCTGGCGGCATCGTTCCTGGATCGACTATCTGGTCATGAGCTTTTCGGTTCTCGGCTTTTCCGTGCCCGTGTTTTTGGTCGGTTATGTGCTGTTGTTGATCTTCTCCGTCAATCTCGGCTGGCTGCCGGTGCAAGGTTTCAAGCCGATTTCATCGGGCTTCGGCGGTTTTATGGAACGGGCCATTCTGCCCGCCCTGACATTGGCCTCGATCTATATCGCGCTTATCGCCCGCATGACCCGTGCGGCGATGCTTGATGTGTTGGGTGAGGACTATATTCGTACCGCGCGTGCCAAGGGTGTGAGCGACCGCCGCCTTCTTTTCGTGCACGCGCTCAAGAACGCTGCCGTGCCGGTCGTGACGATTGTGGGTACGGGCTTTGCCTTGCTGATCTCCGGTGTCGTCGTCACCGAGAGCATCTTCAATATTCCGGGCATCGGTCGCCTGACCGTGGATGCCGTGCTCGCGCGCGACTATCCCGTCATTCAGGCCATGATCCTTTTGACGAGCGCGCTTTATGTGTTCGTCAACTTGCTGATCGACCTTTCCTACACCCTGTTCGACCCAAGGATTCGTTATTGATGCGCTCTGAATCGACATCGGCGGGCATGCACTGGATGCTTCGCCTGTTCTCGTTGCCGCGCGTCGCTCGCGTCGGTATCGGGCCACTGGTTGCGGGCGCTCTTCTCGCCGCAATCGTTCTGCTTACCCTCATCTCACCCTGGATCGCACCGCACGATCCTCTGGCTATGAACCCGTTGATGCGTCTGAAACCGCCTTCGGATGAATATCTGCTTGGCACGGACAATTATGGTCGCGACCTCTTCTCGCGCATGATCCTCGGCGGGCGCATATCCCTCCTGATCGGGCTTCTCGCAGCGGCGGCATCGATTGCAGCCGGTGTGTTTATCGGTCTCATCGCCGGTTTCTTCCGTACTGCCGATACCATCATCATGCGCATGATGGATGCCCTGATGGCGATGCCTTCGATCCTGATTGCCATCGCACTCGTTGCGCTCAATGGGCCGTCCATCGGTTCGGTGATCGCTGCGATCACCATTCCCGAAATCCCACGCGTGGTGCGTCTGGTCCGTTCGGTTATTCTGAGCGCCAGAGAGGAGCCCTATGTTGAAGCGGCAATGGCCCTCGGGTCCAGCACACCGAAAATTCTCTTCCGGCACCTTCTGCCGAATACGATGGCGCCCTTGATCGTGCAGGGCACCTATATCGTCGCATCAGCAATTCTGACCGAAGCGATCCTTTCATTCCTGGGTGCGGGTATCAGCACTGAAATCCCGACCTGGGGGAACATCATGGCGGAAGGCCGCCAGTTCTTCCGCATCAAGCCGTCGATTGTGCTTTGGCCCGGCCTTTTGCTGACATTGTGCGTGTTGTCGATCAATCTTCTGGGCGATGCAGCGCGCGATAGTCTCGATCCACGTCTCAAGAAGCGGGAGGGCTGATATGGAACTGCGCAATCGTGATTTCTCGCAAGAGCCTGTTGTGCTTGAGGTGGAGAACCTCATCGTTGCCCTGCCGGGTGGCACGCCCGTCCTGCGTGATGTCAGCTTTGATATCCGCAAAGGTGAAACGGTTTGCCTTGTCGGTGAATCCGGATCAGGCAAATCCGTGACCTCCCTGACGGCGATGGGACTGTTGCCCAAGGATGCCCTCAAGGTGAAAGGCGGCGCAATCCGGCTGGATGGCAACGACCTTCTCAAACTGTCGCTTGCCGATATGAAGAAAATGCGCGCCACGCGCATTTCCATGATCTTTCAGGAACCGATGACGGCGCTCAATCCTGTCATGCGGGTTGGCGAACAGATCACCGAGGTCCTCGACATTCACACAGCACTGTCGGCGGAAGCCAAACGCGCCAAAGTCATCAACATCATGGAACAAGTGCACCTGCCGGATGTGGAGCGCATCTATCAGAGCTATCCGCATCAGCTTTCCGGTGGTCAGCGCCAGCGCATCATGATCGCCATGGCGCTCATTCTGGAGCCGATGCTGTTGATTGCCGATGAACCGACCACGGCGCTTGATGTGACGACGCAAAAGCAGATTCTGTCGCTGATTGCTGAATTGCAGGAAAAGCATGGAACCGCCGTGCTGTTCATCACGCATGATATGGGTGTGGTTGCCGAAATCGCAGATCGTGTCTGCGTGATGCGCAGCGGCGAGATCGTGGAGCGCGGCACCATCCGGCAGGTGCTGACGCGGCCGCAGCAGCAATATACCAAAGACCTGCTCGGTTCGGTGCCAAGTCTCGTTCCACGAGCGGCGCGCGAACCGCTGGGACATGATCCTGTTATCCGCGTCCGCAATCTTGGCATGACCTATCAGAGCGGCAGCATTTTCAGCAGAAAGCCCGGTGTCAAAGCATCGCGCGAGGTGACCTTCGATCTGCAACCGGGTCGCACGCTCGGTATCGTCGGTGAATCCGGTTCTGGCAAGACGACGGTAGCGAGATCTATCATGCGCCTGATCGAGCCGACCGAAGGTGAAATCGTTGTCGACGGTCGCGATATCGCCCATCTCGGCAAGCGCGATATGAAGCCGTTTCGTAAAAAACTTCAGGTCGTTTTTCAGGACCCGTTCCGCTCGCTCAATCCGCGCTGGACCATCGAGCAGAGCCTGACCGAAGGCCCGGTGAATTATGGTGTCCCTTATGAGGAGGCCGTGGCGGAAGCCAAGCGGCTCCTGAAGATCGTATCGTTGCCGGAAGATGCTTTGAAGCGTTATCCCCACCAGTTCTCGGGCGGGCAGCGCCAGCGCATCGCTATCGCCCGCGCGGTTGCGCTGCGCCCGGATATTCTGGTTGCAGACGAGGCAGTGTCGGCGCTTGATGTGTCGGTGCAGGCGCAGGTTCTCGATCTTCTGGCGGAACTACAGAAGGACACCGGTATCGCCATCATCTTCATCACGCACGATCTGCGGGTCGCAGCGCAAATTTGTGATGAAGTGCTGGTGATGAAGCGTGGCGAGGTGGTCGAGCAGGGTGAGGCCGCCAACGTTCTGGGCAGCCCGTCACATGACTACACGCGCGCACTGATTGAGGCGGCACCCGGTCGCTTCTGGGATTTTGCGGCGGGCCAGCCCGTCGCCTAATTGGGGGCCGCAGGGAGCGGCCCCGATTTTCCGAGTGATTTTGAACAGGAATGAAATCATGCCCATCATACCGTTTATTGAGGAGAAAGCCGGCGAGATGCGCGCGGTTTTCGAGGATCTGCATCGCCATCCCGAGATTGGCTTTGAGGAGAAACACGCTTCGGGTGTCGTTGCCGGTCTTTTGGAAAAGTGGGGCTTCGATGAAGTTCATACCGGCATTGCCAAGACCGGCGTCGTCGGCATCCTGAATGGGCGCAACGCCGGCAATCGTCGGGTCGGCCTTCGCGCGGATATGGATGCGCTGCCCATCGACGAAATTTCCGGCGTTCCTTATAGCTCGCAAAATCCCGGACGCATGCATGCCTGCGGCCATGACGGACACACAACAATGCTGCTGGGCGCCGCGCAATATCTGGCCGCAACCCGCAATTTTGAAGGCAGCGTTGTATTCGTTTTCCAGCCCGCTGAAGAAGGGCTCGGCGGTGCGCGCGGCATGATCGCGGAAGGCCTGTTCGAGCGCTTCCCGTGCGATGAAATCTATGGCATGCACAACCAGCCTCTGGGCACGCTTGGCAAAGCCGTCATCCGCAAGGGCGCGGCCATGGCCGGTGCCAGCTTCTTCGACATCAAGCTGACCGGCAAAGGCAGCCATGCCGCCCAGCCGCATAATGCGCGCGATGTACTGGTGATCGGTGCCGATCTGGTCGGTCAGTTGCAGACCATTGTTTCCCGCAACATTCCAGCGACCGAAGCCTGTGTCGTTTCCTGCACGCAGTTCCACACCGGCAGCGCCTATAACATCGTGCCGGAAGTCGCGACGATCACCGGGACGATCCGCTATTTCGAAAAGCGCGTCTGCGATCTTGCTGAAAGCCGCTTGCGCGAGATTTGCGCCGGTGTGGCTGCGGGTTACGGCATCACGGTTGATGTCGATATTCGCAATGTGTTCGATGTGCTGCGTAACGATCATGAACTGGCCGACGCCTATGTCGCGGCTGCACGCGATGTGCTGGGCGAAGAAAATGTGACCGACGACTGCCCGGCTTTCATGGGCAGTGAGGATTTTGCCGATATGCTCGCCCGTGTACCTGGCGCTTACATCAATGTGATGCATGGCGGCAAATCCGCCCTTCACAATCCCGCCTTTACGCTCGATCCCGCGACGCTGCCCATCGGGTCGTCTATCTATGCCCGGATCGTGGAAACTCGCCTGCCAGTGAATAAGGAATTAGCCGCATGAGTGCGCATGAACTGCCGTTTGATCTCGACGATATGATTGCGCGCCTGCGCCCATGGATCGAGACGGAAAGCCCGACCTTCGACGCGGCGGCCGTAAACCGCATGGTGGATGCTGCGGCTTATGATTTTGCCGCCGCCGGTGCAAGCATCGAATTCATTCCTGGACGCATGGGCTATGGCGGCTCATTGCGCGCACGCTTTCCGCATGCGGATCAGGGCAAGCCGGGCGTACTGGTGTCCGGCCATCTTGATACTGTGCATCCACTAGGCGTCATCGATGTGAACCCCTATCGCCGCGAAGGCGGCAAGATTTATGGTCCCGGCATTCAGGACATGAAGGGCGGCAATTTCGTCGCTCTGGAAGCGATGCGCCAGATCGTTCGCTCGGGGCTGACGACAAAACTGCCTGTTACTTTCCTGCTGACACCCGACGAAGAAGTCGGCACGCCTTCGACGCGCGACCTGATCGAACAGGAGGCGCTCAAGAACAAATATGTGCTGGTGCCCGAACCGGCGCGGCGCGATGGCGGCGCTGTGGTGGGGCGCTATGCAATTGCCCGCTATAATCTCGAGACGGTCGGACGCCCCAGCCATGCCGGCTGGCTTTTGGCGGAAGGCCGTTCCGCCATCCGCCGCATGGCGGAAAAGATCATCGATATCGAAGCGCTCACTACGGATGACTGCACCTTCTCCGTCGGGGTTATTCAGGCGGGGCAATGGGTCAATTGCGTTTCCTCAAACTGCAAGGCCGAAGCGCTTAGCATGGCCAAGACCCAGAAAGACCTCGAGGAAGGCGTTGCGCGGATCATGGCGCTTGCGGGCGTGAAAGACGATGTCGAATTCATCGTGACCCGCGGCGTGACCCGCCCGGTTTGGGAAAATGCGCAGCCGCAGGATATGGAGCTCTTCAACTTCGCCAATGACATTGCCAAGGAGATTGGCTTTACCATGACCGCACAAAATTCGGGCGGTGGATCGGACGGTAATTTCACCGGCGCGCTCGGTATCCCGACGCTCGATTCCATTGGCGTGCGCGGCGAAGGCCTGCATACTTTGGGCGAGCATATCTTCGAGGACAGTCTTGTCGAACGGGCACGGCTCCATGCGGGCCTGTTCCTCGGTCTTGAATAAAGCGTGACGGGTGCGGCATGCTCGATGCAAAGTCGGATGAGATGAAACTTGATGCCCATCAGATCACGGGCCTGAAAGAGAACGTCGCCATCACGGTGGATCGGTGGGGTGTTGCTCATATTCGAGCCAACAACCTTCATGATCTTTTCTTTGCACAGGGTTGGAACGCCGCACGAGACCGCCTCTGGCAGATCGATGTGGCGCGCAAGCGCGGCCTCGGCCTGCTGGCGCGCGACTTCGGCCCCGGTTATCTTGAACAGGACAAGGCTGCACGGCTGCTGCTCTATCGCGGCGATATGGCTCCCGAATGGAACGCCTATGGGCCAGATTCGGAAGAAATCTGCACCGCATTCGCCGGTGGCATCAACGCCTATGTCGATGCCTGCGATGCGGGGTCGATAGCACTTCCTCCTGAATTTCTGCTACTGGGCAATCGACCGGATCGCTGGAAGCCGGAAGATGTCGTGCGTGTGCGGACTCACTCGCTCACGCGCAATGCATCGTCCGAACTTCTGCGGTCGAAAGTGATGGCAGCCGCCGGGATCGAAATTGGCGCAAAACTCGATCAGTTACGGAAAGAATTGTCGCACGGTGTCGTGCCGCAACCGGTTGACGGGTTCGATCCGGTGATCATGACGGATCGGGTTCTGCGCGATTTCAATCTCGCCGTCAGCCCGGCGACCTTCTCCATGGACCGGCTTGCAGCCACGCTTGAGGAGGCCAGCCTCTGGACCACGATTACCCCGTCTGGTGAAATCGTCAGGGCTGCTTTCGAAGAAGGGTCGAACAACTGGGCGATATCAGCGGCGAAAACCAGTACGGGTCGGCCAATTCTGGCGCTCGATCCGCATCGCACACATGTCTTGCCGTCGATCCGTTATGTCGTGCACCTGTCCATGCCGGGGCTGGACGTGATCGGTGCCGGTGAGCCGATGGTGCCCGGCATATCGATGGGCCACAACGGCACTGCCGCTTTTGGATTGACCATTTTCGGTGCGGACCAGGAAGATATTTATGTCTATCGAACAAAGGAAAGCGACCCCGATCTTTATGCCTATGGCGAGGACTGGGAAGCCGTCAAGACGATAGAAGAACCGATTTCCGTCAAGGGATATCCAGATCAAACGGTTGCGCTGAAATTCACCCGCCACGGCCCTCTTCTCTATCAGGATGCTGAAAGTAATCGTGCCTTTGCATTGCGCACCGTCTGGATGGACCCGGGTATGGCGCCCTATATGGCCAGTCTTTCGGTCATGCGTGCAACCAGTTATGCGGACTATGCGGATGCACTGGCAGGCTGGGGCTGCCCATCCGTTAATCATATCTATGCCGATACCAGCAACACGATCGCGTGGAAGCCATCCGGAGCGACGCCCGTTCGCAAAAATTGGGACGGGCTTCTCCCTGTGCCGGGCGATGGGCGTTATGAATGGGACGGATATTTACCGCCGCAAGCCGGTCCTCAAGAGATCAACCCCGCTCGCGGTTTCGTGGCGACGGCTAATGCGATGAATGTGCCCGACGATTGGTCGCGTTCGAATCCGGCCATCGGCTATGAGTGGCTCGACAGCAGCAGGCATAATACGCTTCATAACGAACTATCCCGAATGGATCCAATTTCGATAGCCGATTGCGCGCGCCTGCAATGCTCAACTTTTTCACCGATTGCCGCGCGCGTGTGCGCCTGTTTATCAGCCATGCCAGCGGTGACTGCATCACGGGTCTGGCCGCTGCTTCGAGACTGGGATGGCGATCTCGCAGCCGGATCTGCGAGCGCTGCGTTTTTTGAGGTTTGGTTCAGCAAGCATCTCGGTCCGCTTGCCGCTCGATCGGAGGGCGCGACGCCGCAGATTATCCCGTTGCTCAGGCCATTTGATGCACCGAGCATCGTGACCTGGCTGGAAGGCGCACAGGCCGATGAGCAGGTGGTTGAGCGCATCATCCAAAGCCTCAATGACGGCTGGGCAGAGTGCGAAACCCTGATGGGTACTGATCCTGATTGCTGGTCATGGGGACAAATCCACAAGCTGTATTTGCAGCACCCGCTGCAAGCGCTTACCGAAGAAAACTGGTCTCTGCCACCCATCGGTCTCGGCGGAAGCAGTTCGACACTCAACTATGCCAATTATCGTCTTGAGGATTTTTCTGTTCTGGCCGGGCCGTCTGTCCGCATGGTGATCGATGTTGGGGCTTGGGATAACAGCCTGTTTGTCAATAATCCCGGACAGTCGGGCATTCCAGAAACATCACATTATCAGGACCTTCTTGAGAATTGGCACGAGGGAATTCATTGTCCGCTCGTCTATTCGCCAAAGGCGATACAAGCCGCAGCCAAGCACACGATCATGCTAAAAGCATAGTTGCGGGATATTCAGATAAATTGCGGAAGATATCAGGCCGTCACTTTCCGCCCGGCCTATTACCTTTCAGCAGTAATCATATCACCAATCATCGGACCGATTTTGACAATAAGCGAAGGAAAAATCCCCCGCCAATAAGAGAGGCAAGCAGGCCCGCCGACATGGGCCACGGATAGGCGAGATTGCGCCCAAGCCAATCTGCAAATACGAGCAGCAAGGCGCCGAGCAGAGCGCTGGCCAGAAGTCGCATCGTCATCCCTCGGAACCCGAGCATTGCTGCAAAATGCGGCACCATAAGACCAATGAAGCTGACGGGCCCGACAGTGATCGTCGCCGCCGTTGTTCCAAGTCCTGCAATGGCAAGAAGGATCGCCCGGCTTGACGAAACTTTAAGGCCAACAGAGCGCACCGTTACATCGCCCAATGGAAAGATATCCAGCGGTCGCCTGAACAGAAGGGCTGCAAGCAGAACGATAGTCGCGCAGATGCAAACCAAAGCCGCGTCATTCCAGCCGATGTTACCCATCGAACCTGAAAACCAGTTCAGGAGGCCAGCCACCCGCGGATTGCCACTGGCGAGAAGCAGGATCATCAGAGCATGGAACATGCTCCCCAAGCCAACGCCGATGAGAAGAACGCGTTCGGGCTGAAAAGCAGTACGCCAGCCGATCCCGGCAATGACACTCAGCACGACCAATGCGCCGAAGGTGGCGACGGCAAGCTTGGAAAAGCCGCTCGCATCGCCCATGAAGAGCACCGCGATTGCAAGCCCAAAACCCGCACCATAGCCAATGCCGAGCAAGTCAGGACTGGCCATCGCATTTCGCAGCGTACCCTGCAGAACAAGGCCCGCAACTGCCAGACATATGCCGGCGCCCGCCGCAGCAAAAATTCTTGGCCCGCGCCACCCTGTTACGGCCTCTGGCGCGGCAAAACTCCAGCCGTCAGGCGTATTCGACACCAGCACTGAAAGGATCATGCAAAAGGCAAGAGCGCATGAAAGTGCAAAGAGGAGGCGCAACGGCTTCTGGAGTCTCTTTCCAGTCGAGGTACCTTCTTGTGCTGACGAAACACCGGGCAGACGAACGCGGCTTGCCAGAATGACGAGAATTGGTCCTGTGAAGAGGCCCGTAGCGGCGCCTGCGGGAATATTGCCGACGAAAGGCGCAATGGCCCGCAACAGCTGATCGATACCGACAAGCAGCAACGCGCCGAGCAAAGCCGACCACACGAGCCTGCGCCCGTCCTGTCCGGGGGCAAAGGCGCGCGCAAGGTTGGGCGCGGCAAGTCCGATCATACCAATCAGCCCAAGACTGCTGGTAATGACAGCAGCAGTCGCGGCAGCGGCGGCAAGCAGAACCAGCCGCATCATTGCTGGTGAAATCCCAAGCCCCTTCGCCTGGTTATCACCGAGCGATAGAAGATTGAGCGGTCGTTGCAGAATGAAGATGAGCACTGCAAGCGGCAGGAGGCGTGGAAGCAGATAGAGACAGACTTCCCACCCACCCTGCTCCAGGGAACCTGCCCGCCAGGTCAGCAGGTTGATGAGGTAATCATGATTGAAGAGTACAAGCAGGCCGAAGATTGCGTTGCAATAAAGTCCAACCATCAAACCGGCCAATACGACAGTCGTCGAAGAAAACTGTCCGCGAGAGGCGATGAACAGCGAAAGGCTGAGTGCCATTCCCGCACCGATGATTGCTATAGCTTCATTCCTCGCGATCCACAGGCCGGGTGCGAAAACCAGGGTGAAAGCCAGTGCGATCTGCGCGCCGGAGGCGACGCCCAAAAGTCCGGGTTCAGCCAGCGGATTGCGCAGAACGGTTTGAAACACCGCGCCGCCAAGCCCGAGCGCACCGCCCACGAGCAGGCCGACCGCAAGACGCGGCAGAAAGCTGTAATAACCGATCACATGGCGCGGATCGTCGGGATTGGGAGCTGTTATAATATGCAGCCATTCTGCGGGCTTAGCGATGCTAAGAAAGCCCTGGACAATCAACAGCGCTACACATGCCACCGAGAAGGCCAGCATTATCCAGCGCAGGGAGGATTGTCGCGGGCGGGCGCAGGTTGTTTCAAGGCCGCTCACGCCATGTTCTCCAATGCCGAGGCGATGAGGTCCGCCAGATGGGCCGCGGAAGGCACGCCGCCAAAGGGATGAAACTGGTTCAGCCATGCGACGCGTCCATCGCGCACCGGTCGGAGCAGTTTCCACATGGTGTTTTGCTGTAAGGAGCGTTCGGTCTGAATCCGTTGCGAGGGAATGTCCACGACGAGAAATGCCGCGTCAGCGCTCACCACCAGCTGATCAAGCCCGACACGAGCCATGCCGGTTCCATTCACCGGGCCAGACCAGACATTCGAAAGTGCGAGTTTTCGCAACACGGCATCGGGAAGCGTGCCTTCGCCATACATGGTCATTTCACGGCCGCCAATATCAGGCAGCATGACACCCACCGCATACTTATGTTTTGAGACCGTTTCACGCGCCTTTGCAAAGCGCGTTTCCGCATCCTCCACCACGGAAGATGGCACGGAAGGCGAAACACCACACAAATTCGCGACGCGCTTCAATATCTCGATCGCCAGCTGGTATCGTTCGACATCGGGCGTCGTGATGCTCGGCACCAGCGCGACACGGGCAACATCGGCGATGCGCGGGGTCATCACCAGATTATAATCCGTCGCGATCACAAAATCGGGCTTCAGCGCTGCAAGCGCTTCAAGATTGATCTCCCAGAAAGGCCCGACATCAACGACCGTTTCCGGTAAAACCGGCGCCGCCATACGCTGACGGTAGAAACTTGTATCGGAAAGCCCCACGGGTACAATTCCGAACGAGAGCATGGCTTCCGCCGCGGCCCAATCGATCGCCACGACACGCGGAGCAGATGCGGCGGCGACTGCGGAACCAAAGCCTGAAAGCCCCGCGCAAAGCGCGAGGCCCGAACCCAATATTATCTGGCGACGTGTCAGCACAGCAGTTGCCTTAGAAGCTGACCTTCACCCGGCCAATAACCGAGCGGCGGTCGCCTTCATAGCAGCTGACGGTATCTTCACAGGTGGTGAAATACTTCTTGTCGAAAAGGTTCGTCGCGTTGAGCTGGAAGGTCATGTCCTTGTATTTGTAGCTCACACCGGCGTCGACCAAAGTGCGGCCGTCAACCTTGACGGTATTGGCCTTGTCACCATAGCTGGAACCGACATAACGCACGCCGCTACCAAGGCTCAAGCCTTCCAAAGCGCCGCTGTTGAATGTGTAATTCAGCCATGCCGAGGCCTGATGTTCAGGCACCATCGTCGACTGCTTGCCGATATAGGCAGCGGCGTCTTCGGTGATTTCGGTATGGGTGTAGGTATAGGACCCAATGAAGTCCCAGCCATAGGAAAGGTTGACTTTGCCTTCCAGTTCCAGACCGCGTGAATGGACCTCGCCGGTTGCCTGCGGGCCATCGATGTAGCTGTAGGAAACAACATTCGACTTCACGATGTCGAACCACGCCATCGTGAACAGGCCGTCAAATTCCTTCGGCCGGTATTTGACGCCAGCTTCCCACTGACGCCCTTCCGACGGATCGAAGGTGTTGCCGCTATTGTCCGTGCCAAGATTTGGAACGAAGGATTCCGAATAGCTGACATAAGGCGCGATCCCCCATGGCGTGACATAGGTGATGCCGGCGCGACCGCTGAACTTGCCGATATTCTGGTCGGTATCGCTGTCGTCGAGACGATTGTGATTGTCGAGGTTCAGCCAGTCATAGCGACCGCCGAGTGTGACGATCCAGCTGTCGTTGAACTTAATCTGATCCTGCGCATAGACACCGGTCTGATTGTATTTCTGACGATAGCTCTGCGTCAGCGTCGTCGGCACGGCGATCGGAATACCGTAAGACGGGTTGAACGGATTGAGGCTCGGCGCCGGGTCACGATATTGCGTGACATCGGAGTTGGAATAGGAATAGTCAAGACCGAGCAACGCTTCATGCGCGATATTGCCGTTTTCAAATTCGGCAACTGCCTGATTGTCTACGACAAAGCCGCTCATGTTCTCGTCGAAACGGCGCGCCTGCCGGGTAATCCCCGTCGGTCCGAGACCGAGCGCCAGCACGTTGTCGAGGAGGAAACTCACCTGACCGTAACGCAGGTTCTGCTTCAACGTCCAGGTGTCGTTCAGATGATGTTCGAACTCATAGCCGATACTGCCCTGCTTCTGCACGCTTCTGTTGAAGTCGGGATCACCAACCAGAATATTCGGAGAGTTCGGATAGAGATTGCTGATCGTGGCGGGCAGAACGCTGCCGCCGCTGTCGTCACGCAAATGCTGGCCGGAGACAGTCAGCGACGTGTCGGCGTCCGGCGCCCAGGTGAGCGACGGTGCAAACATGTAGCGGTCGTCCTTGACCTCGTCGCCATTGGAATATTCGAACTGCGTATCGCTTTTGCGCACCACGCCGATCATACGATAAAGCAGCGTCTTGTCTTCATTGACCGGCCCCGTCAGATCGACGCCGAGCTGCTTGCGGTTATAGCTGCCATATTCCAACGAGGCTTCATGGAAGGCTTCGGCCTGCGGCTTCTTGGTGACGCGGTTGACCAAACCGCCAGCATCGCTCTGGCCATAGAGCGATGACACTGGGCCGCGCAGCACTTCAATCGAATCCAGCTCATAGGGATCGGTGCGGAAGAAGGTGTAGCTGTTGGAAAGCTGGCGCAGCCCATCCTGATAGGAGCTTGTGGACTGGGCGTTGAAGCCACGCATCAGGATCCAGTCATAACCTTTCGGGTCGGGGCCATAGGTTTCAATGGTCACGCCCGGCACATAGCGCAGGATTTCCGTCACGCTTTGCGCATTCTGGGTTTCGATCTGCTTGCGGCTGACCACCGAAACCGACTGCGGCACTTCAATTAAGGGCGTATTGGTCTTGGTTGCGCCTCTGGAGTTTTCGACCACAACGCTGCCCGATGTATCGCCTGCCACTGCGCCTTGCAGAGTAATCGTGTCGAGAAGCAGCGAACCGTCCGCAGCCACGGCTCCCGCCACGCCAGCCTGTTGGGCTGAAATGGTCACGGTGTTACTGCGAATGCGATAGGACAGGCCCGAGCCGGACAGAATGCTCTTCAGTGCTTCCGAGCGGGTAAGCGAGCCTTTTGCGCCAGTGGAATTCTTGCCGCGCACGATATTGGCATCGTAGAAAAGCTGGACGCCGGTATTATTGGAATATTGCACCAGAGCCTTGGACAAAGGCTGCGCCGCAATATTGAAAGATATACGCTGCACCTGTTGCCCGGCACCTGCGGCCTGCGCCCAGACCGGGTTGGTCGCAAACGAAACGACGGCAACCAGTGCGCTTGCTGCCAGAAGATCCAAGAATAGCTTCGATTTGAGAAGAAGAACTGCGCGTCCCTGGCCAATCCCTGTGTGAATTCCGCTCGTCTTATCCACGCGCATGCTGCAATCCCCAATGTCTTACACCCCGCCGACGGGCGGGAAACTCTGTTTCATGGCGGCCGCCAAGCAGCCCCTCAGATGGTTAGACACCTCGGAAGCGCGAACTAATGATCGGTCCGGAAAATATTTTTGATAATTTTTGTCATATTAACGCCGCGTGACGACTGTTACCCAGCCGGAAGCGTTCATAACCTTGACGGGAAGGGTTTCCGCAATGGTGGCAAGCGCCGCTTCCGCATCGCGGGTATCGAAGATCGCCGTCACCGGCATATTGCCTATTTCGGCATCGGTCAGGAAAATCCTGCCCCGGCGATAACGTTCGAGTTCCGTTAGCACACGGCGCAGCGGTACATCTTCAAAGATAACGCGATCATTGCGCCATGCTTCGACGATCTGACTGTCAGAGCGATGCGGCGCGGCGATAGTGCCACCAATGAACGTCAGCTGCCAGCCTTCATCAAGTCGAACTGGCGCAGCATCACCAAAGGCCACCGACACGGCATGTTCAACAACGGAAACGGTCACGGCATCTTCGTCCAGCTTGACATCGAAGGCTGTGCCAAGCGCGGTAATTGTGCCACCTTTGGCGGAAACCACGAAAGGGCGCGTCGCATCGGCGGCAACCTGAAAGAAGCCCTGTCCCTGATGCAGCACCAGATCGCGGCGCTTGTCCGAAAATTCGACCGAAAGGGCGGAATAACTGCCAAGCTCCACCGTGCTGCCATCGGCAAGGGTAAAGCTTCGGCGCTCGCCCACATCCGTCTTGTAGGTCGCAAACAAGCCGGGGCGCGACAGCATATAGCCACCGGGCGCCAGTACCAGCGCCGCGAAGCCGCCCAGAACGACCCCGCGCCTGCTGACACGGTTCGATCCTTTGTACCTATCATATTCCGGTTTCACGGCATCAAAGCGCTGCCACAGAGCTTGCGCACGCTCATAAGCAAGCTGGTGGGCCGGATCGGACGCCATCCAGACCGAGAACGCACGCCGGTCATCGGCGCTAACGGCTTTGTCCTGCAAAAGCACGAACCATTCCAGCGCTTTCATGAAAACCGGGTCAGTCTCGAAATCCTTCATGCCTGTCCACAACTGCCTTGGCTCTTCCTATGCGGAGAGCCGTTTGTCGAGTTCGGCCAGAGCCGCCACAATCTGGGTTATAACCGTATTGCGCGAAATTCCCATACGCGCGGCCACTTCATCGTAAGTGAGGCCTTCGATCCTATTGAGGACGAAAGCCTGACGGCGGCGGGGCGGCAAATCCGCGATGGCCTGCAAAAGACGTCGCAGCTCGCTGCGAAATAGCGCCGTCATTTCCGGCGAAGGCGTGCCGTCGGCGTAACGCTCCGGCGCGTCGTCTTCCAACTCCACATCCGCCCTGCGACGGGCGTCACGTAAGTGATTAAGCGCAAGATTGCGCGCTGTGCGCTTCACATAAGCGGGACCCGGCACCTGTGCCGCATCGTCATAGTGGGAAAGCAGGTTCAGGAAGGCCTGCTGAACGACATCTTCGGCTGCGGCGGCGTTTCCGACAATACGACGCACAAAAGTCCGCAGACTAATCTGCTCGCTCTCATAAAGTTCAGTCAGATCCCAAAACCGGGAAGTCATTCCTTCGCGCGCTCCAGACAACATGTTTACAGCCGCATTTGCGAAATAGCAGCTGTCTCACGCCATAGAGGTCCGAAAAATATCGCGCAATCACAATGATTTAGAAGAATTCTAGGCGGACAAAATAAACATGCATAAATTACTCAGCTTTTATCGTTAGAAAACATCGACTTCGGTTGAAAAATACACGCGCCGGTCGTTGGCGGGGAAAGGCAACCATCAAAATTCTAATATCTTAATGTATCTAAAATATCACATAAATCGCCTTGATTGCTTGGGCGAATATTATCGAAACATCTTTAAACCGGATCTATGCCACCCTCCTGAAAGCCATACGGTGAAACATGATCGCCAGAAGCGCCGGCTCGACAAGCGGCGCGGTATAACGGTATTGCAGGCTGATAGCCTCCCTGTGCATGAATGCTCAGCACATGTGCCGTCCATCGCGCGATCTTCCGGGTCACAACACCGTCAGATACAAACCGTATGGCAAACCTAAAAATCCCATCTGTGGTCGTTGAAAATAGTTTGCGATATTAACGCTCTAACTAGTTCTTGTCGTTCGTTGTTCAGCACAATATGGTTTGGGTGTTAACTCCTGTATTGACCTTTGTTTTTGGACAGAATGCGCATGAATGACAAACGAGGTTCTGGCGCTTCGAAGCCACTTAATCCGGCAACATCATTCCACGAGAATGACCGGCCCACTTTGAAGACGATCGCGTTCATGACTGGGCTCGGTGTCACGACCGTTTCGCGCGCTTTGAAAGATGCTCCTGAAATCGGTCCTGAAACCCGAAAACGCGTTCAGCTTATTGCGCGCCAAATCGGTTATCGCCCCAACCGGGCGGGAGTGCGACTGCGCACAGGCAAGACGAACGTCATCGCACTTGTCCTCAATACACAGGACGAAATCATGGGCTTTACCAGTCAGGTCATTCATGGCGTGGCCGACGTTTTGGCCGAGACCCAATATCATCTGATCGTGACTCCCTATTTCGACTCCAGAGCGCCCATTGAGCCCATACGCTATATCGTAGAGACCGGCTCCGCTGACGGTATCATTTTTTCACGTACCGAGCCCGACGATCAGCGCGTGCACTATCTGATCGAGCATGATTTTCCATTCGCTACCCACGGGCGAACGGATGCAGGCATTGACCATCCATATCACGACTTCGATAATCAAGCATTTGCCCGAAGGATGGTGGGGGAGCTATGCGCTCGCGGGCGCAAAAAAGCTTGTGTTGTTGACCCCTCCAGCGCAGCTGACCTATTACCGCCATATGGTCAATGGGTTTTATGAAGGGTTGCGGGAATTTGGTTGCTTCGGTTCGCCATTAGAAGGTGTTGATCTCGATACACCACTTGAATATCTTCGTGTTTATATCGCCGATCTGATGAAAAGCCTTGATCGCCCCGATGGCATCATATGTTCAGGCAGCGCAGCAGCATTGGCTGTTGTTGCGGGCATTGAAGATGCCGGATTGCATATCGGTCAGGAAGTTGATGTTGCGGCGAAGCAGTCCACTCAAATTCTACGCTGGTTCCGCCCCGGCCTGATTGTGGTGGAGGAAAGTTTCAAACTGGCCGGGCAACAGCTCGGCAAGGCGATTTTGGGGCGCATCAATGGAGCGGATATAAAATCGCTCCAGACGATAGGATAATGAAAGCACAAGTTGAGCTACAAGCCGTTCCGACGATCGAACGGCTTGCGCTATTCGAGAAAAGAAGAAGCTAGCTTATTGCCCGCTTTGCTTCGGCTTGTGCCGGAAGCAGTAAAGCCTCGGCGGCGGCAATATCAAGCGCTTCAGGTCTGGTGCACGTTGTCGCCACCTCAACGAAACGCCCCTCCTCGCCCGATTTGAGAATGGCGAGCATGACATCGACACCATGCAAGGCGCGTTCAAGCGAACAGCGCATGTCACGGCCTTCCAGAATAGAAGTCGCCATGTCGGCCAATCCGGCTGTACGATAATTCGCCATCATGCCATTGGAATGTTCTTCATTCGCAATGCCAAATGGATGGCTCCAATTTTCAACAGTCGTCGCAGGCTGACCCGGTTTTACCACCTGCACGTCACCGCCAAAGAAGTTCGGATCGGGCAGATAGAGCGATCCTTCCGTGCCATATAGTTCCATATTTGCATGGCGATGCGACCAGACATCCCAGCTTGCAGACAATGTGATTGTCGCGCCTTGTTCAAACTCAAGGAGCGCATGGATGGTGGTTGGGGTTTCGACCGGGATGGTTTCACCGTTGCGTGGCTCCGACAGGATAGTCCGCGTCGGCGTCGCGGCTGAGGTCAGCGCCGCAACCCGTTTTACCGGACCGATCAGGTTGATCAGATTGGCAATGTAATAGGGCCCCAGATCGAGGATGGGACCACCGCCGCGCTTGAAGAAGAAATCCGGGTTCGGGTGCCAGTGCTCCATGCCATGGCTCATGACATGGCAAGTGCCCGATGTGATGCGTCCGACATGACCACGATCGACTTCACGCCGGGCAAGCTGATGCGCTCCACCAAGAAATGTGTCGGGAGCGCAGCCCACTTTGAGGCCGCCACCATCGGCGAGCGCCTTCAGTTCAAGCCCCTGTTCCATGGACAAAACCAACGGCTTTTCCGAATAGGCGTGCTTGCCTGCGGCCAGTATCTGTTTTGTGACGGCGTAATGCGCATCAGGAATAGTCAGGTTGACGACGATATCGATGTCGTCATTCTGCAGCAATTCATCGATGGTCTGAGTCTTTATGCCAAATTCTACAGCGCGCGCCTTGGCCGCCGCTGGATTAATATCGGCACATGCGCGAATTTCAATGGATCGAAACATCGGCGAAAGCCGCAGATAGGCCGCCGATATATTTCCGCAACCGATAATGCCGACACCAAGTATGTTCGTCATTTTCTTCTCCAGATCAAAGTGTCTTTACGGTTTCGATGGAACGGCTGGCAAACCGCGTATCGTCCGATGGATTATCGTGTTCCATCACGAAATAGCGCACCGGCGTTTTGCGCAGGGCTGCGAACAATCCAGCCCAATCGACCGTTCCATGGCCCACATCTTCCCAACCGTCCTCGTTGGTCTTTTCACCGCTAACCGCAATATCCTTGACGTGCACAGCGAGGATGCGGTCACCATAGCGTTCGATCCATCGAAGAGGGTCGGCCCCGCCCTTGATGATCCAGGCTATATCGGCCTCCCATGCGAGTTCCGGCGACGCATCGAGAATATGTTCTTGCGGAACCGAGCCGTCCGGCAGCACCCGAAACTCGAAATCGTGATTGTGCCAGCCGAACGCGTAGCCTGCCTTGCGATAGGGTTCACCGGCAGCGGCAAGCCGTTTGCCGAACGCCTGCCAGCCTGCAACCGTATCCGGACGGCGATCCGCGTCGAGATAGGGACAAAAGATTGCTTTCATATCGGCAACCTTTGCGATCTCCAGAACACGGTCGACTTCGTTTTCCAGCATATCGAGGCCAAAATGACCGGTCGGCATGGACAGTCCGAACGTATCCAGATTTTTCTTCAGTTGCGCCGGATCGGCATAGATGCCGCCATATCCTTCGACCCTGCTGTAGCCGAGATCGCGCAGCATGGTCAAAGTTCGCTCTAAAGGTTGGAAATTGCGGGAGCTGTAGAGTTGATAGGAATAACCATTCATGTCTTTCATCCTTTGAACCTGATCCTGAATTTTAACCGGATTTCGACGAGACAAGCTCTCCCGTCACGGCGCGAATTCTTCGTGCCGTCTCTTGAACGTCAGTCGTTTCACATATGATGGAAGCGCTATCGCGCGTGTGCGTAGCTGTTCATCTAGAGCCTTTCCTCAGACTGAGAATCGAATAGCGACAGGGCGTCGGCTTTGAAGCCGATCCTGACCCTATCGCCTGCCCGATAACGCTTGCCGGCCTCGACACGCGCAGACAGCGCATGTCCGTTTAGCTTGAGCCAAACCAGACTATCCGCGCCCATCGGCTCATCCAGATCGACCGTGGCCTCGAACCCGTCTGCGACATCAAGCTTGATATGTTCGGGTCGGACACCCAGCGTCACCTTCCGCCCTTGTTCCAGCGCACCGTCATAACCGTCGAGTTGCACCGCGGCTTCGCCTATGTGGAAGACCGGCTTGCCGCTTCGCGAAGCGATTTCGCCGGAAAAGAAATTCATGGAAGGCGACCCCAGAAAACCGGCAACAAAACGGTTTTTCGGGCGATTGTAGATTGTCAGCGGGTCGTCAAGCTGCTGGACGACGCCGCCTTTCATCACGGCGATACGATCGGCGAGTGTCAAGGCTTCGATCTGGTCATGGGTAACGTAGATCATCGTATTGCCAAGCTTCTGGTGCAGGCGTTTGATTTCGACACGCAACTCGGAACGCAGTTTGGCATCGAGATTGGAAAGAGGCTCGTCGAACAGGAACACATCGACATCGCGAACAAGCGCCCGCCCGATAGCGACGCGCTGCCGTTGGCCCCCCGACAAGGCCGAGGGTTTCCTTTGCAGCAATGGTTCAATCTGGAGAATTTCGGCGGCGCGTTTAATGCGCTTGTCGATCTCGGCCTTGGGCAGGCCCGCGACGCGCAAACCGAAAGACAGGTTCTTCTCAACAGTCATTTGCGGATAAAGCGCATAAGACTGGAACACCATGCCGATGCCGCGATCCTTGGGCTCTTGCCATGTGACATTGCGCCCTTTGATAAAGATGCTGCCCTCGGAAATATCGAGCAGACCTGCTACACAGTTCAGCAAAGTCGACTTGCCGCAACCGGATGGCCCCAGAAGCACGAGGAACTCGCCCTCGCCGATTTCCAGATTGAGATTTTGCAGAACGTTGACGGAACCGAAATCGAGCGACAGATCCTGAATAGAGACACTGGAATTCATGAGGTTCATCCTTTCACTGCGCCCGCAGCGATACCGCGTACGAAGTAACGGCCCGATACGAAGTAAACGAACAAAGGTACGGCGCCTGTCAGAATGGTGGCGGCCATATTGATGTTATATTCCTTCACACCCTGCATGGAGTTGACGATATTGTTGAGCTGAACGGTCATCGGAAAATTCTGTGTCCCTGCGAACACGACGCCGAACAGAAAATCGTTCCAGATTCCGGTCACCTGCAGAATGATCGCAACCACGAATATGGGGAACGACATTGGCAGCATGATTTGAAAAAAGATGCGCCAGAACCCGGCGCCGTCTACCCGCGCGGCTTTGAAGAGCTCGGGCGGCAGGGCGGCAAAATAGTTGCGGAACAGTAGCGTCAGTATAGGCATGCCAAAAATCGTGTGGACGAACACCACGCCTGCCAGCGTGCCAAATATGCCAAGCTCCCGCGTTATGATGACCAGCGGATAAAGCATGACCTGATAAGGAATAAACGCCCCGAACAACAGGATCGAAAAGAAGATTTCCGATCCTTTGAACTTCCAGTTCGCCAAGGCGTATCCATTGACCGAAGCAATGGCGATGGACACGATGACACTTGGCACGGTGATCTTGACGGAGTTCCAGAACCCGGCGCGTATGCCTTCGCAATAAAGGCCGGTGCAGGCCTGGCTCCATGCCTTGACCCACGGTTCGAACGTGACTTCGACGGGTGGTGCAAAGATATTGCCGAGGCGTATTTCCGGCATGCCCTTCAATGAGGTCACAACCATCACATAGAGTGGCAAAAGGTAGTAAACAGCGGCTACAAACAATATGCAGTAGAGCATGATGGTCGCAGGGGCAAAGCGCCGTTTCGGCTTGCGCCCCCAGGGCTGCGCAGCACTACCTTGCGCCACACCCGTAGGAATTTCGGTTCGCTCCAGCGCAGTTTCCATTTTCCGGTTCAGCACTGCTTCCGTCATCGCGCTTTCCTCCGGCTGTATTCGAGCATGGTCCATGGGACGAGGATGATGAGGACGGTGGTGAGCATGACCGTCGAAGCGGCAAGCCCCTGTCCAAGATTGGCCCAGCCGAACATGAAATCGTAGACATATTTGGCTGGCACTTCCGACGCTATCCCCGGACCACCATTGGTCATGGCGACAACCAGATCATAGAGTTTCACAATGCCGGTCGCGATCAGCACCACTGTCGTTACCAGCACCGGGCGCATCATAGGCAGAATGATGAAGAGATAGGCTTTCCACTTGGGAATGCCGTCGACACGGGCGGCCTTCCAGATTTCATCATCCACATTGCGCAATCCGGCCAGCATCAGGACCATCACCAGTCCGGTCATCTGCCAAAGCCCGGCGATAACGATTGCGTAGATGACATAGGTTCGGCTTGACAGGATCGCCATTTGAAAACTGTCGAACCCTATATCGCGAATGACTTTTTCCAACCCCAGTTGAGGGTTGAATATCCATTGCCAGACAAGTCCGGTCACAATGAATGACAACGCATAAGGATAAAGAAAGATCGTTCGAAACGTATTCTCGAAACGGATCTTCTGGTCCATCAGTGCCGCCAGCAAAAAGCCAACCACCAGTGAGAACCCCATGCAGAGAACACCGTAGATTGCCAGATTGCGGACAGACACATGCCAGCGGGAAGCGCCGAAGAGCCTGACATATTGATCGAAGCCGACAAAATTCCATACCGGCAACGATTTGGAGGACGTGAAGGAATAGGCGACGGTCCAGAGTGTACAACCGATAAAGACCACGAGAACAGTCGCAATCATTGGAAGTGCTGCAATTTTCGCATTCAGATTGCGAAACATTCCGGAGGGCTTTCTGCGACTGCCCTCTTCTATAACGGCCATGTTATCCTCCCTGTCCCATTGCCGGAAAATCCGGCACTGCCCTCCTCAAAGCAATGCCAGACCTTGCAACCGAGCTAATGCGCCTGTTCGATGATCTCCGCAAAACGTTCCTGGATATCATCGACCGTCATATCGGGATTAGAAAAGAATTCCGCCGAAAGGCTTTCGATCTGCCCCTGCGTGTCGGGCGCACGCAACTGCTCAACCGACGGAACGATATTGTCGGGATTCTTCAGGATATCAATGCCTGCGCGCATGCAGCTCGAAGCCGTATCGAGGTCGATGTCGCCACGGATCGGCAGCGATCCTTTTGCGAGATTGAAAGCCACCTGCGTTTCCTTGGAAACGAGCATGCTCGCCAATTTGAGCTGGGCCTTAGTGACTTCTGGATCCTTATTCTTGGGGAAGTATATCGCATCGCCACCCGTATCGAGATATTGATGGACGCCGAGCCCCGGCAAACAGTCATAGTCTTTCCCGGCAACCTTGCCCGCCGTGCCGAATTCGCCCTGCGCCCAGTCGCCCATGATCTGAGTACCGGCCCGGCCTGTCAGCACCATATTCGTGGCTTCGTTCCATGAGCGACCGACATAACCGGGATCAGCCAGCCCGCGTGCCTCAGCCAGCGCCTCGAAAACCTTCTTCATTTCAGGACCGCGCGCCGCTTCGGCATCCTTGTCCTTATTGACTTTGAGGTAGAGGTCCTTGCCACCAATGGCTGTCGTCAAAACCGTCAACATGCCGTTCACTTGCCATCCATCACCGGTAGCCAGCGGCACGATGTTCTTTTCCTTGAGCTTTGGCCCCGCAGCAACGAGGTCGCTCCAGTTTTTCGGCGGTTCTGCGCCAGCGTCTCGAAAGGCTTGCGGGTTGATCCACATCCATTCCCAAGAATGAATGTTCAATGGCACACAATAAAGACGCCGCTCATAGGTACAGGATTCAAGCAGGCTCTTCGGGCGTATAAAATCGGCCCATCCTTCCTTTTCAGCGAGTTCAGTGAGATCGGTCATCAAACCGCCCTGAACCAGTTCTTCCGCCTGCCGTCCGTGATTGAGCTGGGTGGCGCCCATCGGATTACCGCCCAAAATACGGCTGATGATGATGGGACGCGCCGTAGAGCCACTGCCGGCGATGGCACCATCGACCCACTTATCCCCACCGAGCGTATTGAATTTTTCAGCCAGAACCTTGACCGCAGCCGCTTCGCCGCCCGAAGTCCACCAATGCGTCACTTCAAGATCGGCCGCGAATGCCGATCCGGTCATTACGCAGCACACCGATGCGACCAACGTCGCGAACTTCAATCGATACATTTCATCTCCTCCCAAATCTGAAACGTTACAGGTATCGTATTCAAAACCATCTGCATTGCAAGAGTTTAATTTGGAAATGATCATAACTCACTGAATTAGCAGATTAATATCCTATTTCTTCCCAATTTTTTGGTCACGCGATAGTGCCAGAGCTCCTTGATAAAGAGAATGCCCATTACTTTCCAAATCATTTTCTGAAACGTTACAGATTTTATAAAACCTTAGGTTTATACATCGCGGCTTTGGCGTCACCACCAATCTTTCGTCTCGTTGTGCGCTGCGCACAACCTATCATCGGCGACGATAGAAGATCATCCCGGCGTGATGAAAAATGTCATTGATAAAATTGCCATCGAGGATGAAACCGGTGTCGTGCCAGTATCTGATGCGGTTGCCGGACAGTTCGTAACGGCTTCGCAGGCGCGTTCTCGTATGCCACGCGCCTCCACAAATCGGGCCAGGAGTTAACATCGGGCGTTTCCGCGCTCAGTCACCCCAAGGCCGAAGTAGGTGATTGATCGATATTCAGTTTTTGCATCGATGCGGGTTGCCCCGCTCAACGCTGCCGCCCACTCGTAAAAGAGCGGGAGGCTTACAATACATCAGCCAAGGCTTGGATGTTCAAATCATCATTGAATCGGGCACCGAGCTGGAAACGACATAGAACCCCATGGCATAGAAAATTAACTCAGCTTCCTGCCGACGGTTTTCGCGACCAGCGCCAGCGAAATGGCCCCTGCATCCGCATGTCCGATGCTCTTCTCAGCCAAGGGTCTTGCTCGACCGAGTTTCGGCACAAGTGGCGCCGTCGCGTCTGCCGCCGCCTTTGCAGTCTCTGCAGCATTGTTCCAGGCATCGGCCAACGTCTTGCCAGATGCAAACGCCCTTTCGAGCGTTTCCACGAAAGGAACAAACGCATCAACCAATGTCTTGTCGCCTGGTTTAGCCCCGCCAAGGGTTGTCACTGAATCAAGCGCGCGTCTGCCGCCGCGAACGACCGCACCATCCTCCATCTTGCCATTATCGGAAAGCTCTGTGCTCCAAGAGCGCAGTAGAAGACCCCATAGCGCCCCAGATGTTCCTCCGGCCCGGTCTGCCCAGGCGTCGCCTGCCACAGCCAATACGCTTGCGGCACCGGCACCTGCCTTAACAGCCTGATCCGCTGCATCTTTTGCAGCCGCAGAGCCTCGACGCATACCTTGTCCATGATCGCCGTCGCCTGCAAAAGCATCGATACGACCAAGTTCTTCTTCGGCCTCGACCAGTACGTCGGCGACAGCGTGCAAAATACCCTGAATGCAAATGCCACCGGCCTGCCCCGCCTCATCGGCTGGAGCAAAAACAGAAACCGCATCCTCGTTGGCAATGACATCATCCGCAGGCTCGACTGCGATTGCTTCGCCGCGACGCAGAACCGGCGTATCGCAAGCTGCCGTCCAATAGCGCTCGAGTTCGTCATCGAGCCAAAGAAGGGTCAACGAGCAGCCTTGCATGTCGAGACTGGTAACAAACTCACCAGCTTCCGGAGCGACAACGTGAAGATCAGCTTTTTCCAGCAGCGACGCAATCGCCGTCCACAAGACGAACAGTTCTTCATATTTGGTCGCACCAAGACCGTTCAGGATAACGCCAACTTTTTGCGTTCCTTCGGGGCGTTCCGCCAGAAGTTTCTCAACCAGCAGGTTTGCCAGACCGGAGGCAGGCAGGATCGCCTCTTCCTTGATCCCCGGTTCGCCATGAATGCCGAGACCAAGCGCCATCTGGCCTTCCGGTACGGTAAAGAGCGGGTGCGGAGCGCCAGGCAAAGTACAGCCTTTGAAGGCAACACCGAAAGACACAGTATTAGCATTCGCGAGACGTGCAAGGCGTTCAACCTCATCCAGTGACAGACCAGCCTCAGCAGCGGCACCGGCAATCTTGAACACGACCAGATCACCAGCAATGCCGCGCCGCTTCTCGTGCATATCCATCGACGCGCTAGCCACATCATCGGTCACGGGCACGATGCGGACGTCGATACCCTCGGCACGCAGACGTTCGGCGGCCACGCCAAAATTGAGGACGTCCCCGGCGTAATTGCCGAAGCCCAATAGAATACCGCCGCCCTTATGCGCCTGCCGGCAGATACGCGCCACCGCCGCCGTGGAAGGTGACGCAAATACGTCACCGGCAACGGCTGCATCCGCGAGTCCCGGCCCCACATATCCGGCAAATGCAGGGTAATGGCCAGAGCCGCCGCCCACGACAACAGCGACCTTGCCGTGAGGCACCTTTGTGGAGCGCACAACGCCGCCACGCACGTGGCGAACATAGCGGCTAAAGATACTGGCAAAACCGGCAAGAGCGGTCGAGGCAAACTCCTCCGGCGCGTCGAAAATGGTCGTCATTAAAACAGTCCTTAATCTGGGTCATTAGCCGCGAGGCAGGATGCGGCGTAGGTAGTCACGATTTGTTGCCGCAACGGAAAGCCCGTCGCCTCCATAATGTTCACATAATAGCGGACTGGCAAATCCGTGATCCAGCGCCATTCTGATCGCTGCACGATAATTGATGATCCCGCTTTCAAGGGGAGCAGGATGCGTGACGATGACACCGGACGCTGGATCTTCTGTACGGGTGTAGTTCTTGACGTGCCAGAACTTTGCGTAAGGCGCGACCTTCTCCATCATCTTCTGCCAATGCTCGACCGGGCGGTGCAGACGAATGAGATTACCCAGATCGGCATTGATCCCAACATTTTCGAGACCCACGTCCTCAACAAAACGAACTGCGCTGTCCGCAGTGCCGAGATAAGTATCCTCGTACATTTCAAGCGACAGTTCTATACCAAGCTCCTCTGCGTGGCGACCGAGTTCGCGAATGCGTTCAACAGCCTTGTTCCAGATAGCCGGATCGTCAGGATTCTTCGCTCCATCGACCGTCCAGAACCACAATGCCTGTTTCTGCGCGTCCGTCAGCGGTTCAAAAAGCCCGAAGGAAACGCAACTGGCGCCGACTTCCTTGGCCGTGTCGATGACCTTGTGCCCATAGGCCAGATATTCGTCGCCGTGTCGTGCATCGATCACGCTGCGCCGCGAGGTGGAAATCGCAGGTATCGTGAAGCCAAGCGATTTGGCGACCGACATAAACTCGTTAAGACGGGCCGGGGACAAATCCGCCAGCCGCAACCAGCTGTCAGTTGGATCGAGTTCGGTAAACCCTGCATCCGCAACGTCAGACAAAGTGCGCGCCCAATCTTCTGGCGACTGATCCTGCACCGAACTGCCATCCGGCAGCATATTGGGATACTGGATCATCGCCGCTGCAATCGGCCAGGTTTCACGTGTCCATTTGGATGTCGTCTGTTTCAACTTGTGTTCCTGTTCTTTTGTGTGATCCATCAAAGTCACGCCATATTGCTGTTACCGGAGGAAATTTCGGTTTTTCGGCTGCGCAGTTTGGCAATACCCCAGAAGATGGCGGGAGAAACAAGCAGGAAGACGCCGAGCGTCATTAACGACGCAACCAAGCCATTCGACCAGAATATGGAAAGTTCGCCGCCGGACATCATCATCGACTGACGGAATGCATCTTCTGCCTTGTCTCCGAGAACCATGGCGAGAACCAACGGCGCCAGCGGATAATCTAGTTTCTTGAAGATATAACCCAGCGCCCCGAATGCGATAACCAGCCAGACGTCGGTTATCGAGTTGGCGACCTGATAGGCACCGGAGAAAATGACCGCAACAATGATCGGTCCGATGATCGAGAACGGCACGCGCAGAATAGATGCGTAGAGCGGCACGGTCGCGAGTACCAGAATAACGGCGACGATATTGCCAAGATACATGGACGCAATCAGGCCCCACACGAAATCCGGACGATCCGTGAACAATGTCGGGCCGGGAGTGAGGCCCCAGATCATCAGGCCGCCCATCATCACAGCAGCGGTAGCCGAACCCGGCACGCCAAGCGCAAGCATCGGGAGAAGCGCAGATGTACCGGCTGAATGGTCAGCGGTTTCCGGTGCCACGATACCGCGAGGGTCTCCCTTGCCGAACTTCGATTTATCACGGGCGGAACGACGGGCCACGCCATAGCTCATAAAGGATGCGGCCGTTGGCCCGGCGGGTGTTATGCCCATCCAGATACCGATCAGCGTCGATCGTGCAAGCGTAAACCAGTAGCGCGGCATTTCCAGCAGCGTACGCCCAATCTCACCGAGACGCACCCGCGCCTTGATTCCATCAAAGCGTAACCCCTCTTCCGTCGTCAGCAACAATTCGCCGATCCCGAACAGGCCCATCACTGCAATCAGAAAGGAAATACCCTTGATGAGTTCCGGTATCTCGAATGTCAGGCGCAAATTGCCCGAGATCGTATCCATGCCCACCGAAGCAAAAGCAAAACCGATCATCATGGAAACGAGCGTCTTGAAGGGCGATTGAGCGCCCATGGATATGAAGCTGGCAAAAGCCAGAAAATAAACAGCGAAATATTCCGGCGATGAAAACCGCAGGGCGAAATTGGCAACCCAACTGGAGAGCAGTGTAATCATCACCACGCCCGCCAGTGCTCCGATACCAGCGGAAACGAATGCCAGCGTCAAAGCGCGGCTCGCATGTCCGGCCTTCGCCATCGGATAACCATCGAACGTGGTGGCAACAGAGGAAGGCTCGCCTGGAATATTGAACAGAATGGACGTTGTCGATCCGCCGAACAATGCTCCCCAATACATACAGGAAAGCAGAATAATCGCGGAAATAGGGTCCATCGTGAATGTCAGCGGCAAAAGCAGGGAAACGCCATTGGGCGCGCCCAATCCCGGCAAGACGCCAACCAGAATTCCAAGCGTCACACCCAGCATCATCAACAGAACATGATTGAAACTGAGTATATGGGCGAAGCCATCCATCAAGAGACTGAAGTTTTCCATGTCTTTCCTCCAAAGACATCGGACTTTCCGGTATCAATAAATGCCGAAGAAAGCCTCGACCGGGCCTTTAAGGAGCGGAACCTTGAAGCCGATTTCAAAAATGACGAAAAAGAACAGGGAAATGGCGATACCGGCTGATATGGAAGCCCACCACTTGTAGCGTCCCTGAAACATCATCGCTCCAGCGATGTAGAGTGCCGTGCCGACATACAACCCGAGAACCGAGGATATGGCAGCGAAGGCAACGAGCGGCAAGGCGAAACCGAAAACCGGTTTCAGCCGGGAGAGTTCAACGAAGACTTCCCCGCTACCGCGATGTTTTACAAATGCCACACCGAGATTGACCGCACTTCCGAACATGATCAGCAGCCCGATGTAGAACGGAAAATAACCCGCATCCGGCCCCATTTCCGTCCAGCCCGTACCAGCCTGTTGTGCGCCGAAAGAGACCGCCGCTCCCAGCGCGCCTGTCAGGAGAGCAACGCCCGTCTCGATGACGAAGCGGGAAATGCCGCCTTCACCTTTATCACTCATGGGATGAACCCCTTTGATGAATGATGCAGACGCCATCGGCGTCTGCATGAATGCACAAAACGTCAGTTGGCGAGCCAGCCTTCACGCTTGAGCACGGCTGTTACCGCTGTTTCATCGTTCTTGATAAAGGATGAGAGTTCACCACCGCTCATATAGGCGGAAGATTGCGAACTATCGGCAAGATACTTCGCCCATTCAGGTGTTTCTGCAACCTTCTTGAGTACGCCTGCATAGTAATCGACGACGTCCTGATCGACGCCGGCTGGAAGCCATACGGTGCGTGGCATGGAGTAATTTTCGATTGTAATTCCTGCTTCCTTGCAGGTCGGGATGTCGCTCCAGCCCATGTCGCCAGCAACCTTGCCATCACCCTTGAGCTTTTCTCCCTTGAAAACACAAAGTGGCTTCACCATACCCGCCTGCCATTGACCGAGGTTCTCACTCGGATTGTTGACATTGGCCGCGATATGCTCGCCCGCAAGCTGAACGGCGGCTTCGCCACCGCTTTTGAACGGGATATAGCCAAGCTTTGAGCCTGTGGCATCGTTGATCATGGATGTCAGAATCTGGTCAACGTCCTTGGACTGGCTGCCGCCAACCTTCATGCCCGCATCATCTTTCGCCTTGGCGATAAACTCTGCGGCTGTCTTGAAGTCGGACTTTCCATTGACCCAAAGAATGAATTCATCCGAAGCAAGCGCCGAGACGGGGAGCAAATCTGTCGATTTATAAGGAACTTTGGCGCGCACTGGCAGAAGGTAGGCGTTGTTGGTTCCGAATGCGAGCTTGTAAGGATCGCCCTTATAGCCAGCAGTATAGACAAAGCCTTCCGCCCCGCCTGCGCTGCCTTTGTTTGTGACAACGATTGGCGCGCTCATCAGATCATATTTACCGATGATAGACTGAATCGTACGCGCGAAAATATCCGTGCCACCGCCCGGTCCGGCAGTCACGACAAACTCCACAGGCCGTATCGGCTCGAATGCCAAAGCAGATGATGCGATTATTGCCACACCTGCCGCCAGGCACGCGATATGCAAAGACTTCTTCATGGTCCATCCTCCCAGTTAAGCGGCACAGGCCTCCCCCCATGCCGATAGTGTCAAAATGTCGAAAATCAGGCCGCGTCTGAAAGTGCAGCTGCTCTTTTCGCCATTCGTGCCGCGAGCAGGATCGCTTCGCGCGTGGCCCCCACGTCGGCGACGCCCTTCCCGGCAATATCGTAGGCAGTGCCGTGAGCAGGAGTGCAAAGGGGGAACGGCAATCCGCCCATCATTGTCACACCTTTGTCGAAGCCCATCAGCTTCATCGCGATCTGCCCCTGATCGTGATACATGGTCAGCACCGCCTGAAAGCCATCCTTCAGCGCGCGCAGAAACACTGTGTCAGCCGGAAACGGACCATCGACATCGAACCCCTTGGCTTTCGCCGCCTTGACTGCAGGCTCAATGACGTCAATTTCTTCCATGCCAAAGCTGCCGCCATCACCGGCATGCGGATTGAGTCCGGCCACTGCGATCTTCGGATTGTCATGTCCCGCCTTCTTCAAGCAAAACCAGGCCAGCTCCAGCTCGGCGAGAATTCCTTCAACAGTCAAGGTCGCAGCTACATCCTTGAGTGGAATATGCGACGTCACGCGTGCGTTCCAGACTTTCTCCAGAACATTGAACTCACGCACCTTGCCTTTGAAGCCCAGCACATCGGCAACAAAGCGGATTTCGTCGTCATAACCTGGATAGGCGAACCGCATGGCCTGCTTGTTGAACGGCGTAAAGCAAACAGCCTGCGCATGCCCGGCATCGGCAAATTCCAATGCAGTACGAAAGTTCTGGGTTGCAAATGTTCCGCCGACCAGCGTGGCTTCACTGCGCACGACATCCTTCGGATCGAGATTCCTCAAGTCAATGAAGACGTGCTTGCCGACCGGCATGTTCGGTGCATTTTCGAGAGTGGATTCCTGAAGATCAAGCTCAACACCCGCAATATGCGCACCTTCGTCCAGAATGCGACGATCACCAAACACGATGAGATGCGCTTCCTTTCTGACATCGGGCAAAGCGAGGAGACGTGCTGTCAGCTCGGGACTGACACCGGCTGGATCCCCCATTGCAAGCGCAATCACGCTCGGTTCAGCGCCATTAGCGGTCATTCGTATCCTCCTCATCTGCATTCTGTATGCAATATGCATATGGCAGGTCTCAGTACGACGCAAGTATTTTGTATTCTGTATGCAGCATTTTATATTGACGGTTGAGAGCAGGCCAGCCATCTTCACCTCGAACGGTGAGGTAAGGATTCGGGCTCACCCTTTGAGAAAAAGGCCGATGGACGAAAATCAGAAAACCGAGCAAGCCGAACACGGCTCACAATCGTTCCGCCGCACGGCTTTGCACGATATGCTTGTCAACCATCTGCGCGACATGATCATTGAAGGACAGCTGGAGCCCGGCACGCGCCTGCACGAAGGGCAGCTTGGAGAGCAGCTCGGCGTGTCCCGCACACCGCTGCGTGAGGCTATCAAATATCTGGCCAGCGAAGGACTGGTCGAGCTTGTTCCAAGCCGCGGCGCAGTTGTGAAACGGTTCAGCGCAGCTGATGTCAAGGACATGCTCACCGTCCTGCGTACCCTGGAAGAGCTAGCAGGCAAACTCGCCTGCGAGCTCGCAACAGACAAGGAAATTGCTGAGGTTCGTTCGCTGCACGATGAAATGATTAAGCGCTACCGAACCGCTGACCGGCTGCAATATTACAAACTGAACCAGCAGATTCATATCGCCATTGTTCGTCTTGCCAAGAACCCTACGCTGGCAGACGTTCACCAAATGCTGCAGACACGATTGAAACGGATTCGTTTCGTCGGCCATGAAGGCGCCGAGAAATGGGCGGCGGCTGTATCGGAGCATGAAGAAATGATCGAGGCTCTGGAAGCCCGTAACGCGACCCGGTTGTCCGAAGTATTGGGCCGCCATTTGACCAATGCATGGGAGCGCGTACGCGAATCGATGTAGACGAGCCGTTCGCGGAGACGTGCGGCGAATCCAATGCCACGCCGAAAATTATCGAATGGCATGCACACGAAACATGCTGACACTGGGTTGGCGGCAAAAAGCCGACGATTGCGCTAGTAATGCGGGTGCCGATATAAGAATTCGGAGCTGACACGACCCGGAAAGGACCTTTATGCTGCCGACCGAACCCGATCCTCACCGGCTGGAAATGACGGTTTTGATGACGCCCGACATGGCAAATTTCAGCGGCAAGGTTCACGGCGGCGCCTTGTTGAACCTGCTGGACCGTGTCGCTTTTTCCTGTGCATCGCGCTATTCGAAACAATATGCAGTTACGCTTTCTGTCGATCAGGTCACGTTCAAGGAGCCGATCAACGTCGGTGAACTCGTGACGTTTCGGGCTTCGGTAAACCATACTGGCCGAACGTCCATGGAGATCGGCATTCGCGTGGAAGCGGAGCATATCCGCTCGGGCAAGCGCCGCCACACCAATTCCTGTTATTTTACAATGGTAGCGGTCGATGATACCGGGCGACCTGTTGCAGTGCCTGCCTTGATCCCAGTCGACGCTTTGGATCGCAGGCGCCATGAAGCAGCCGAACTCCGACGGACGCTCCGACGGGAATTCGCACAGCGGATGGAAATGGTTGCCGCGACCGGGCGAGACATCGTCGACACCACGGAGTTGTAAAAGCAATCTTTGCTACAAAGATCGCTTGGCGGACAGCCGAAATCGCTGATGGGCGTCGGCTGGTGCTTAGATCACCAATACCGTATGCAGGGCTGAGCAAGAGAACGGAAAGGCCCTTTCACCCAAAAAAAAAGTGCCTGCTCGGCGGAATCTTCATTCAGCAAGCGCGTGGGTGGCGACGTACTGCGTTTCAATTCTCTTGCCGGTGTGGCGATCAAAGCTGGCGCCGGAAATGGCGGCGGACCTTCCACATGAAAAGCGCATCCGCCAATATCTGGAGCGCTATGTCGATTTTATTTGGGAAGATGCTGAGCGGGCGGCTTTGTTCGATTATTTGAACAACAACCCGGTCCGGACGCTGGAACAAACCGCTGATTTGTTCCGGGATTTCCTCGCATATACCGATGCGATCATTCTCGCCGCGCAGGAAGCGGATTCGGTTCGTTCAGGATCGCCAAAGCTCCTTGCAAGTTTTGCTCGCGGTGCGACCCGTCATACCCTGAAACGAAGACGTCCCAACCCGCTTCCCCTTGAGCCCGAGGAAAGGCAGTTGATTATCGATATGTGCTGGAGTGCTCTGACGGGCGCCAACAAGGCGTAGCTATTAAGGAATTTAACGAACCGCGACTGGCATTTGGAATAACGGCCTGACTTTTTTGCGAGTAGGCCAGCTCACTGATCTTACATGGTGAGAACAAGGGGCTGACAGTCCCAGTTTGTATGAAAGCTTTCTATTCGTTTCGATGTTTCCCACCTATCGTGTTCAAAGCACCTTGCGAGTCGTTCCCGCATCAACGTTGAAAGTTGCCGGTTGACTACTATAAATGTATTTTAGTGGGAGTTAAAAGCCAAAGGCAGAAAGAATGACCCAAAGCAATCTTTCGAGCAATTCATCCCAGATCGAACCATTACAAATTCATGATATCAAGGTCATAGATAACGTAAAGCTCAAAAAGGCTATCACCGCTGCAGCCTTGGGCAATGCCATGGAGTGGTTTGATTTTGGCGTATATGGCTTCGTCGCCTATGCTTTGGGCCAAGTGTTCTTTCCAAATGCCTCGCCCGGCACGCAGACCATTGCAGCCCTGGCTACTTTTTCCGTACCATTTCTGGTGCGTCCCCTTGGTGGGTTGTTTTTTGGCGTCATGGGTGACCGTTTTGGCCGCCAGAAAGTCCTTTCCCTTACCATTATAATCATGGCCGCCAGCACTTTTTGCATCGGCCTCATCCCCTCTTACGCCACCATTGGCATCTGGGCCCCAATCCTTCTGTTGATCTGTAAGCTGGCGCAGGGCTTTTCCGTCGGTGGTGAATATACCGGAGCTGCTATTTTCGTAGCAGAATATGCACCCGATAAACGTCGCGGCTTTCTGGGCAGCTGGCTCGATTTTGGCTCGATTGCCGGTTTTGTTCTGGGAGCCGGTTTCGTTGTTTTTCTCAGCACAATGCTCGGCGAAACAGCCTTTCTAGAGTGGGGATGGCGGGTTCCATTCTATTTTGCTGCGCCTCTCGGGCTGATCGGACTGTATCTGCGTCATGCGGCTGAAGAAACGCCAGCGTTTATGCAGCAACTTGAAGCACTGGAAAAAGAAGATCGGGATGCAATCGAAGACCGCCCGATGGTGTCATTCAATGAAATTGTCAGCAAATATTGGCGTGCGTTAAGTGTGTGCACCGGAATGGTGCTGGTGACGAACATCACCTATTACATGCTGCTGACCTACATGCCGACCTACCTGTCGCAAAGCCTTGGCTATTCCGAGGACCGCGGTGTGCTCATCATCATCGTGGTGATGATCGGCATGCTGTTTGTTCAGCCAGTTGTGGGATTTCTCAGTGATCGGTTTGGCCGCAGACCGTTTCTGATTATCGGAAGCGTTGGCCTGCTGTTGTTGTCTGTTGTTGCCTTTCACCTGATCGCCAGTGGCAACATCGCAACGATATTTGTCGGGCTGCTGATACTGGCAGTCCTGCTTAATTGTCTCACTGGCATTATGGCGTCAACACTTCCGGCGCTTTTCCCCGCGCGTATTCGATACAGTGCTCTCGCGGCGGCATTCAATATTTCGATTATCATCGCGGGACTGACGCCGACCGTTGCTGCTTGGCTCGTCGAGGCCACAGAGAACCTCTATTTGCCCGCCTATTATCTTATGTGCGCTGCAGTTATCGGGCTGATCACGGCGTTCTTTCTACCCGAAACGGCTAACCGTCCACTGAGAGGAGATACACCGAGCGCATCGAGCAAGACCGAAGCCAAACAGTTATTGCAGGAAGCCTATTCCAATATAGAGCAGCGCGTTCAGGCAATCGATGAGGACATTCTCACGCTCGAACAACAGATCGAGGATTTGCGCCTGCGTAGACAGGCACTCGTGGATCGACATCCAAAACTTTCTTGATCTCGCGTGGAAGCAATACTGCGCCGACGAGTGGCAGATGTAACCTACCCTGCTTGTCAGAACGGTGCTTCTAAAGTGTAAACCTGCCCGAAGAAGCCGCGACGGAACAGGCGACGAAGCTTAAACGGGATTGCTACTTACGAAAGGGTTTCAAGTTGAAATTCTGAACATGCACAGTGAGTTGGCCCCCATTGAAGCATGGCGTCAATCTCTGGCGCGCCTAAAATAAGACAAATGCACTCTTGTTTTAAAAACAACATTTGGATTATAGGAAAGCCAGTTCCACAAGGCCGACGGAAACCAGCGTCCCGCAATCCAGGATTTTATCAGTGACTGCAATGAAAACTCTTCTGGCCGCTACCGGCCTTGTTGCTGTGTTCGCGCTTCAGAACAATGTAGCAGATGCCGCCACACAATATCCGCTGACGCTCGAAAACTGCGGTACGAAAGTAACGTTTCAGAAGGCGCCGGAGCGCGCGATCAGCCTTGGACAGAACAGCGCTGAAATCATGTTGCTTCTGGGCCTTGAGGACAAAATGGCGGGAACGGCGTTCTGGCCAAGCAAGGTTTTGCCGCGGCTTGAAGCCGCCAATTCTAAAGTAAAGCTTCTCACCGTTGAGTTCCCGACATTTGAATCGATCCTTGCAGAAAATCCGGATTTCGTAGCGGCAGCTCTTCCAAGCCTCATTGGCCTGAACAGCAAGGTTGCAAAGCGCGAGGATTTCGACAAGGTAGGCGTCCCCACCTATCTTTCGCCCAGCACGTGCCTGAGCACAGAGAAGGTCAGGGATGAATATGGCAGCCGCGACAAGCTGTGGAACATGGATCTTCTTTATAAGGAGATCGACGAGCTTTCGCAGATTTTCGATGTTTCAGATCGCGGTCAGGCGCTGATCGCTGATTTCAAGGCACGCGAGGCGGCCTTGCGCGCAAGCGTTCCCGCGAGCGGTAAGAAACTTTCTTATGTCTTCTGGTTCTCCAGCCCGTCGCCATCGGCGGACGCCTATCTGGGTGGAGGAAACGGTGCCTCGAGCTTCATCGCTGACGTTCTGGGCGGCGGGAATGCCATCAAGGCAGAAGCCGAATGGCCGACGCTTGGTTGGGAAAGCATTATCGCCGCCAACCCTGACGTCATTGTTGTTGCAAATCTCGACCGTAATCGTTGGGAACTCGACAAGCCAGAAGCCAAGATCCAGTTTCTCAACACAGACCCTGCGGTCAGCCAGATGCCAGCCGTCAAGAACAAGGCCATTGCCGTCATGGATGGTCAGGCGATGAACCCGACCATCCGCACGATTTATGGCGCAGAACAGGTCGCGGAACAGCTGAAAGCGCTTGGTATTCTCAAGTGAGTGCTGCTGGACCATCTTTAAGGCATTGGGGCGCCTTCAGCATGATGCTGTTGGCGTCGCTTGTTGCAATCGGATTGGTGGTGGGTATCAGTGTCGGGATCGGAGATCTGCCGATCCCTTTATCGACAACGTTTGCAGCGATAACCAATCGTCTTGGATGGAGTTCCGTCGAGCTCAATCGCATTCATGAAACGGTCATCTGGGATTACCGCCTCAGCCGCGCGTTGGTGGCGGCATTTTGTGGTGCGGGTCTCGCGCTTTCAGGCGCGATCATGCAATCGCTTTTGCGCAATCCGCTGGCTGAACCCTATGTTCTGGGTATTTCGGCGGGAGCATCGACCGGTGCTGTAACAGTTGTCATCCTTGGCATCGGTGCTGGCGCAGTTTCATTATCAGCAGGCGCATTCGTTGGCGCGTTTGCGGCCTTCTTCTTTGTTGCGCTCCTCTCCAATGGAACAAGGGGCGGTGCGGATCGCACCATTCTGGCGGGCGTAGCGGCTTCACAGCTTTTCAACGCTGCGACCTCGTATATCGTCACCACATCCGGCAATGCGCAGCAGGCTCGTGACGTGATGTTCTGGCTCCTTGGCAGCTTCGGTGGCGTTCGCTGGCCAGAATTCACGCTGGTGTCGGTGGTCATCACCTTCGGTCTTATCGCCTGCCTTCTCTATGCCCATGTTCTGGATGCTTTCGCTTTTGGCGATGAAGCCGCCTCATCGCTCGGCGTTAATGTGGCCCGTGCGCGCATTGTTCTCTTTGCGCTCACAGCAATGATGACAGCCACTATCGTCAGCATGGTCGGTTCGATAGGCTTCGTCGGGCTCGTTGTCCCTCATGCCGCACGCTTCATCGTCGGTCCGCTACACATAAGGTTGTTGCCCGCCTGCGCGATCGTCGGTGCAATCTTCATGGTGTTGGCCGATATCGCCTCACGCGCGTTGATACCGCAACAGGTCCTCCCCATCGGTGTGGTGACAGCACTTGTCGGCGTGCCTTTCTTCTCGATCATTCTATACCGTTTTCAGCGCCCATCATGACGATCAGAGCCGAAAATCTTGTCTGGAAAATTGGCAAGAAAACGATAATCGACGACGTGTCTTTCGAGGCAAAGCCTGGAAAGATGCTGGGGCTTTTAGGACCAAACGGTTCTGGAAAAACATCCCTGCTGCGTCTGATCGCGGGCTTAAAACGCCCCCATTCCGGGCATGTCCTGCTTGACGAAAAAGATATCAATACAGTTGCCCGGCGTAGCGTCGCGCAGCGTGTGGCTTTTGTTGAACAACACGCCACGACAAACGCTGGTCTGAAAGTCCTGGACATTGTAAGACTTGGGCGTTTTCCACACAGATCGATGTTCTCGGGCTGGACAGGCGCGGATGAAGGAGCCGTTCAAGATGCAATTGAACGCACCGGTATGACGGCCAAGAAAAACGACACGTGGCAAAGTCTGTCAGGTGGCGAAAAACAGCGCACGCATATTGCAAGGGCTTTGGCCCAGACGCCGAAAGAGCTCATCTTTGATGAACCAACCAATCATCTGGATATTCAGCACCAGATGAGCTTGTTAAAGCTGGTTTCAGGGTTACCAATCACGAGTATCATTGCACTGCACGACCTTAATCATGCCGCCATGTTTTGCGATGAATTGATCATTATGCTATCTGGAAAGATCGTGACTTCGGGGACACCGGAAGAGGTCATCAACGAGACTATTCTGAAGCAAGTCTTCTCGATCGAAGCGCGCGTGGAAACTTCTCCGTTCAGCGGGCGCCCACATATCCACTATCTGAGATAAGAAACGCGCCAGATAAAACAGGGGCGTTTAATAATATACCCCGATCCATTTGCCCCCACCACGCGGCGAAGAACTCTGGATGAGTTGCGCAAGAAGGCGCCACACCTACTGTCGACCAGCCTCACCAGATGCGCAGGCTGCGCGCGGCGTCGGCAAACAATACGGCAGCTCGCGAAGTCAGCAGTCCAACGGATTGTAGACGATTTTGTCGTGGTCACCACCCTCGCCCGTTCGGTCTGCATCATCCTGGCGGATAACGAGCCAGCCGGAGTGTTGAAACATCGATTAACTCTCGCTTTTATTAGCCAAATCGAATAGAAGCGTTGAGTACTGCCGACGCAACGTCCTCATAAAAATTGGAATAAACTATGGATAGTGCTGTGCTTTTTCTGCATGGACGTGGTCAGTCGGCTGATGAAATCCGGTCGCTGGATTGGAGTCGGAAACCGATCGGAGTGCCTGGGAATTGGCCAGCGCCTCTGGTCACTGCGGTGCAGATGATGCTGGCTTCACAATTTCCCAAAGCAATCATTTGGGGTCCGGAATATACGACGATTTATAACGACGCTTTCAGGCCTATTCTCGGTGAGAAAGAGAACTGCATGGGAGCATCCTTTCGCGATATTTGGTTTGAAGTCTGGGATGAACTGCTGCCGATGGTCCAGAAAGCTTATGCTGGCGAAGCGACGTTTATCGAAGACTACCCTCTCGTGATCGATCGACACGGTTATGATGAACAGTGCTACTTTACTTTCTGCTACAGCCCGATCTTTGACGAGCAAGGGCGTGTTGGCGGGATGATCGATACAGTCATCGAAACTACCGAAAAGGTGGAATCCGAAAAACACGACAAGATTCTAAATGCCGAACTCGCTCATCGCATCAAGAATACATTCAGTGTGGTATCTGCAATTGCGAGCCAGACATTCAACAATAATGCCGACGAAGAGGTCATCAACACTTTTACTAAGCGGCTGTTTGCGTTGGGCAATGCTCATGATGTTCTTCGGCTTGGTAAAAGCTCAGAAGGTTCATTGCGTCAAATCGTGTCTGGAATAACAACAGCGCTGGCTGTTGCCGAGCGCGTTCACATGAGTGGGCCCGATGTAATGATCGGTCCGAAGGGCGCGTCTACCCTTTCGCTTTTGATTCACGAACTGACGACCAATGCGATCAAATATGGAGCGCTTTCCAATGATTCCGGACAGGTGCAATTGAATATTGCTGTATCCAAGAAACGAGTTGATCCGGTTTTTTCAATGAATTGGACCGAAGTCGGTGGCCCGCTCGTTACTCAACCGACAAAAACCGGATTTGGCTCCAAGCTCATAAGAATGGGTCTGCTAGGCTCCGGGGAAGTTAGGTCTGAATTTAGACCCGAAGGCTTCAATGCAGAGTTTTCCGCGCCCTTACGGCAGTTGCAGGGGGAAGGACGACTTTTTGGCTCGACTTGAATTTTGATGGGGTCGCAGTCTTCCGAAATATGAAGAAAGTGCGTCTCAAGCTGAAGATACACAGCGGAAAAGCCACGCGCGGTTAGGCACCAACGTATCTGAACTCTTCCTTGGAAAGTTTGCCGACATGCGGTTGTGGTTAGCTTATGAACGCATTCGCCTCACATGTGATAACTGGGAAGCTTGCAATGTCTTCCAGTTTGATGCTCCTCCCGACGATTATAAATCCACCGAAGATTAGTTGCCGAGCGCGTCCATTCAGAAGCGAACCAGGGCAACCGCCAACCTCTGCCCGGCTCTCTCGAAGAAGCCAGCTGCAGGAAGGGAACATCAAGGAAAGCCGTTCGTTATTCTGCTTCAGCCAAGGAGAAATGAATGCGCAAGTCCGTACTGTTCCTAATTCTAGCTATTGGTGTCATCTTGGGATTTATATTTGCAACGCCTTATTATTATGGAGTAAGCCCTCAAAATAGCGGAGAGCAAGGAACCAATACCGTCCGATGATATTTCTCCTAAAGGACCGGAAAGGGCGCGTTCGGGGTCATCATCGATCTGAGCGCGCAGACCGCGGCTTCAAACATTCGCATCTGGAACGATGCTAAACGGCCTATCAATGTTCAGGCCAGAATATACCGCTGGAGCCAGAGCAACGGAGCGGACACTTACGCGGAAGCAACCGATGTCGTCGTCAGCCCGCCCATATCGCAGCTGAAACCGGGCAGCGAAAACATCGTGCGTATCATTCGCACGTCGAAAAGTCCGGTCAAGGCGGAAGAAAGCTACCGGCTGATTGTCGATGAACTTCCTTATATTGCGCAGCGACGATCCGGCACACTCAATCTGGTGATCCGTCATTCCATTCCGGTTTTCTTTTCGCAACCCGGTACGCCGGATGCGAACCCGTCATGGAGCGTCCAGCGTCAATCGGGCGGATATCGGGTGACCGTTAACAACACAGGAAACAAGCGTCTGCGTGTCTTCGACCTTGCATTGCAGGGTGCGGGCGGTCGTGCCGTCGCACAGCGGAAAGGCCTTGTTGGATATGTTCTGGGGCAATCAAGTGCATCTTGGTTTATTCCTGGAACAGGTGGAAGTCGGGGTGGTGGCTCGCTGGCGATTTCAGCTCAAAGCGAAGCTGGCCCGATAAATGTGCAAGCGAGCGCCCGGGGCGGTCGATCTTGCGGTTTTGACGATTGCGTTTCTAACGGTCTGCACAGGATGTCTGAAAGCTGCGGTGCAGGAATTGCCACCTACGTCGTCGGGGACGCTTGTTTCCGACGATACCCCTCTGGAGCTTCAGCTTGAGGTCTATGTGAATGGCCCATCATCGGCACTGATCGCTACGTTTCGTCAAACACCGGACGGATCACTTCTTATTGAGCCGGAACAGCTCAAAAATGTCGGGATCAAGCCCGCTAGGGAAGCTGCGCGGGACAACGGATGGATCGACGTGAACCGGCTCTCCGGGGTTAACGTCACCTATGATAAGGAGGACCAGATCGTTCGTTTCAATGCGCAAGAAAACAAGCGCGCCGCGCGTGTCATTGATGCGCAGTCTGGCGAGGAAGTCGCGTCTGAGGAAGAGGACGACAAGCCCAAAGCCAAGAGCAATTTCGGCAGGCTGGTGAATTATACGATCTATGACGCCAGCGGTGGACAGGTTGGTATGATCTGACGCAGTTCGAAGGTGTATCGGGCCTAATGGAAGGACGCCTGTTCGGTCCCTATGGCGTCTTCTCGTCGTCGCAGGTGATCAGTTTGTCCGATGCCGACAGGTTCGGCTCGACGCGGCTCGATACGAGATGGTCCTATCCGGATCAGCAAACACTGATGACCTATAACGTTGGCGACTTCATCACGGGTGGCCTTTCATGGACGCGACCGACCCGTCTGGGCGGCGTGTAAATCCGGCGCACTTTTTGACTGCGGCCCGATCTGGTCACCATGCCGTTGCCTGAACTGTTGGGGTCTCCGGCCGTGCCGTCAACGGCCGATGTCTATATCGACAATGCCCGTCGTGCGATCAGCAATGTTGCGTCCGGGCCGTTCTCGATCACCATCCTCCCGGTGGTCACTGGCGCAGGCACAGCGCGTATGGTGGTTCGCGACGTTCTGGGCCCTGAAACGGTGACGGAAGCGCCGTTCTATGCTTCGGCTGATCTGCTGGCGAAGGGGCTCGCGGATTTCTTCGCTGAAACCGGCTTTGCCCGCCGATACTACGGCACGGAATCGAATGATTATGATGGCCGGATCGTAGGAGGCGGCACATTGCGAGATGGACTCACAAGTAACACAACCATTGAGGGGCATGTCGAGGGTACTGAGAACTTTACAATGCAGGCATTGGTGGCGTTTTCAATATAGGGCCCTTCGGCGTGGGGGCACTATCTGGAGCGAACAGCAAATTTGGCGGCGAAACCGGCTACCATTATGCCGCAAGCATTGAAGCTGAATTCTGGGAGGAAGACTGGACTTTCGGATGCAAGCAGCAGATGGGGGCGGCCATGTCTTGTTTGATCACGATATTGCAAAAAGAACTCAACCGGCTGAAGATCGTTCAGTAAATCAGAGAACCATCTTGCCCAGATGCAGGCAAAGCGCCGCTTGATCTCAGTCGCAGCCAGATGCACGGGCCTTCACAGGACTTTGTAAAGCGAAGCTAACGGTAAGGAGAGACTGGATTCCTATGAATGTAACGAGGCACGTAGCCTCCACCCGAACGTGAAGGCCGTCCGCCACGGGCCGCAGAAACGCGTAACCATCGCCAAAACTGATAACACTGTTCCGGCCAATGATTTCGAAAGACACCAAACACGCGCTGAACTCAATGCATAGAAATTTGCCTGCCTCATCCGGATTTGGATGAGTTACGAACGTTTCGGTACTGTGCGTGTATGTGATATTTTTTATCATGGAAGCCGTAGGTTCCTTACGTCGCGACGTGCAACGTGCATTTCTCCGCTTACGGTCGCGAAACTGATTGCACCGTCGTCTTTGTGCTCAGACAGGAAATCTATTATCGATTGACTACTGCTGATCATCACCAAAGTGAAGTGTCACGGAGCAGACCGGTTCTCGATAACAGGATGACTAGAGAAATCTGTTTCCATGATCGAGCTAGATGGGGCTAGCCATTATCGATCAGGAGCTCTTTGACAGCGCTGCAAAAACTCTCAATCTCATTCGCCTGATGGCTGGCGGTAATAGAAACCCGTAGTCCTGCTTTGCCCCTAGCTACCGTTGGAAAGAAGATAGCCGAGGCGTAGAAATGGTTTTTCAAAAGCTCCTGAGCACACCCAATGGATGTCATTTCATCACCGACTCGGATAATGCGGATCGGCAGCGTGGAGCCCGATTGGGCGGTGGGGATCAGTCTGTCGAAAAGTGCGATATTGTCTTGCAACGCGGCTTGTCGTTGCCTTAGCTCTGAAGACTGGTGTATTTCAGCTGAGGCCAGGCCAGCACCAATAGCGGCAGTATTGAGTGACGCTGAGAATGCGTGCGCAATAGCATAACGGCGAAACAAACTTTCCTGGTGGGCGGTTCCGAGCATCAGCAGCCCGCCAGATGCTCCAAATCCCTTGCCTAACGATGTGACGATTATGGTTCGATCTCCAAGATTATCGAACTGGGATCTCGCATAACCCTGCCCTTTTCTTCCGACAATGGATACACCATGTGCATCGTCAATGTAGAGAAACAAGCCGTATTTTTCTTGCAAACGTTTCAGTTCATCGATGTGCGCGCTGCCCCCCATGGAGTAAACGCCATCGCAAATGTAGGCTACGCTTCGGTTTTTCTTACAGATGTCCTCAAGCATTTCATAGTCGTTGTGAGGAACCGTTTGAACGGCGGTTTCATCGGCCACTGTTTTCTTATGGTAGGCAAGGGTCGCGTGAGCAAAGCGATCGAAAACCATCGTCGGCTTTATACCGCCTGTCAGATGACCAGAAGCAACCAGGGGGAGTGCGCTCATGTTGGCGGCCAGAACGGTCGTATAAGTTATAGAGCGGGCTTCGAAGAGCTTTGAAAGCACCTCTTCGAGTTCGACAAGCTGCGCGAAGTTCAGCCTTGTCCGCGCGCACGACCAGTGCAAACTACCGTTTTGTCGAACTGCCTCAATGGCTCCCGCGACAATACGTGGGTGGTTGTCCAACCCTAGATAGGAACACCGGACGAAATCAACGATAGTCTCGTTGCGACCAAGTAGCTGGACCTGGCGTCCTTCTCTCGGGTCGGCATAAAGTGCCATAACACCTTGAAGATGGGCAGCGTCAAAATGGGAGTCTGCAATATCGATTAACTTGGCCGTGTTGCGGACACCCGTTCCAGATAGAGCTTGAGACGATTCAAACGAATTCTTTGGCATCACATCCTCCATTGTGGTGCCAGTATGAAAACTTTCTGAATGCTTTCTCGCAACAAAGCATTTAAGAAGAATTATCAGATATATTATTCACTAAATTTATATTCTTATCCTTTGTGAGTTTATTGTGAAAATTCGAACGCGTATCCGGTCGTATGAACTGTTCGGATAAGGTTTTTTCCGGTCAATTTCCATAGCTGACGCCTCAGATTACCGACGTGGACGTCTACGGTTCGTGGTTGGACATAGTGATGCGGCGGCCAACCGATTTTGATCAGTTGCTCTCGATTCATGACTTGGCCCGGTGCGGCAATGAACCCTCGCAATATTCGAAACTCGGTGGGTGTCAACCGTATTTCCATTTCCCCGAGTCTCAGGGTCCTTTCGCTCGACAGGATATTCAGTTCGCCAACATGGACACTGCTATGGCGATCGGACGCTAACGTTTTGCGCTCCAAAGATGTGGTTTGCCGGTCGTGTAAAAATGACAGCACTCGCTCGGGCACGAAAGGATGAGGGAAAAAATCATCGAATCCAGCCTGCAAAAAAATCAAGAAAATTCAGCGAATTGCAAGATTGAGCCAGCGCTACGAGAATTATATCTCTAGTGGCGGAATTTTGTTTAATAGCAGCACAAAACTCAAGAATGGGTTCTGTGTTCTCGCTTGTATCAAACAATATCGCATATGGAATTGCTTCCGTTGCCAAGTTCGATGGAGCCTGCAGGCTCATGAGGCTCGGCTTATAGCCGGCAACACTGAGAATGTGACTAAGTATGAGGTAGTTCTGCGGGTTTTGTGTGCAGATCTTTACGCTAAGATTCACGGCCAGCATTCTCCGTCGATATAAATGTTGCGACATAACTCATCAAAGATATGAAGAATTCTAATAAGAATTATGATAAGGTCAATATTTATGTAAATATTTATGCACAGATAGAAATTTTGTTCAATTTTTTGTTATATCAAATTGCTGCATAAATATTTCACATCACGTACGGTGGGTAATGACCACACCGGGATTTCACATCCTTGAACCTTCGAGCTTGTCCTTCAGGGCGGCGTTCATTCGTGCGTTGTTCCCGCACCGCAGGCTGACTGCTTTCGCTTGTGCGGGTAATAGTTACAGTTCAGCGCGCTCCGAAGATATCAAGGCGCCGGCGCTGAAACGGTCCGGCGTATCCTTGCGTACTATCGCGATGTTCAACCTCGAACCCACATATTCCAACTCTGCAGCAACTTCCTGGCATTCTCGTTGATCCATTTGGCATCTGGTACCACGACGGTGTCTCGAACTTGTGTTGCTGTTGGCATGAAGCGCTTGGTTTCCTCGGACATCATTGCAATCGCCTCCGTGCTCGGCGGTGTACAGGCCAAGACATCGCACGCTTTGGCCTGTGCGGCCGGATTATCAAGCCAAAAAGCTATAAGTTTGAGGGCATTTTCGCGATTTGGCGCTCCTCGCACGAGCGCAATGCGATCGCCAACCAAGAACGATGCTTCATAGGACCAACCAATCGGAAGACCTTCTGTTTGCAGTGCACGTGCACGGGTAAGCCAGATTTGACCGAGCGCGTATTCGTTGTTTCGAAATCCTTGTACACTTTGATCGCCACTCTTCCACCATAACGAGACGGCGGGACGGATCTCATCCAGCTTTTTGAATGCTCGGTCGATATCGAGTGGAAAAAGTTCGTCACGTGTCACACCGTCAGCAAGCAAGGCGGCAGCCAATACGCGCCAGGGATCATCAAAATTCGGGAATGCTCGACCTCCAGGAAACTCGGCTGTATTCCACATATCAGCCCATGTTCGCGGTTCCCGCCGATTTTCCTTTTCTTTTCGGTAGACAAGCAACGTTGCGGTCGACTGGAGCAAAGCACCGCCTGGCGCACACGCGTTCGCCGCCAAATCGGGTCGTTTGGCGAATGCCTTACAAAACTCGCTGAGATCTTCGGTTACGAGTCGGTGAGCTTCCGATTCCGATTGGATTTCTCCATCGAGATAAAGATCCCATGACACGTTTCCGGCTTTGACCATTGCTGAGGCTTTCGCCCGCATCTCCGAATTGGTTGCGGATACAATTTTTACGCGGATACCCGTCTGCGCTGTAAATGGATCGAACCAGGCTTCTTTTAGTGCGCGATCGTACGCCCCTCCCGTCGATGCAATCACGACCTCGCTGGCCGATGTCGCGCCGGCGTACCCACTTGTCGCAAGCGTTATCGTCGCAACGGCCATGGATCGGCGGGCGAATTCGGCCACTTTATGACGTGTCATAATTATCTCCCCTTTTTTCAGTTTTGCTTGGAACGTGACAGTACGAACGACAGTGCAATAAGGCACATTGACACCAGGACAACCATGGTGGAGGCGGCTGCAATGGTTGGTGTCAGATTAAAATCTATGTCTTCAAACATTTTTCTGCCGATCGGCTTGCCGCTGATGTCCGAAATGAAGAACGCGACAGTGGCCTCATCAAATGAGGCCAGAAAGGCGAAGACGAATCCGGCTCCGATACTTGGTGCGATTATCGGCAAAGTGATGTGGAAAAACGCTCTGCCACGCCCTGCTCCGCAGTTCAGGGCGGCAAGCTCCAACGCTGGATCAAAACGCTGCAGAGCCGCGACTACGGTAATCATCACGAATGGAACCGACAAGACCGTGTGACTGACCAGAAATCCTGAAAAGGTTCCAGTCAATTGATGCGGTGCAAAAACCAGATAGAGGGCGACACCCAGTACAATATGCGGAACGATCATCGGGCCGATCGTCAGTACGTGGAACACCCCTTTGAAGGGTAGCTCGCCTCTGACAAAGGCGAGAGCCGCCATGGTTCCCACAACGGTGGAAGTCACGGCTGTCGCCAAGGCGATTTTCAGGCTGAACCATGTTGACGCCATCCAGTCAGGATCGCCGAAATAAGCCGCGTACCATCTGAACGACAAACCTTGCGGCGGGAATTGTAGATAATCCGTCTGGCTGAACGACATTGGAACTATGATCAATGTGGGTAGAATGAGAAACAACAATACGATGCTCACGAAGAAGGCCGCGAACAGTTTCCAGGCGAGATTACCCATGCGCCCTCCCTTCAGTGACATTCTTGAAGTCCCGATCTCCCGGCTCGAACTGATTGTAGAGAACTGATTAATGAACACTTGCGAACCCCTTATTGAGCGCCAGTACTCGCCGGAAGCATGCGACAAAAATAATTGTCATGCCGAGCAACACGGTAGAAAGAGCAGCAGCGAAGGGCCAATCGAGTGTCACAGTTGTCTCCTGACCGATCAGCGTTGCCATCAACATCGAATCCGGCCCTCCAACCAGAGCGGGCGTTATGTAAAAACCGAGCGCCAAAACAAAGCACAATGTGGCACCGGCAAATATCCCGGGAAGACACAAAGGAAACGTGACGACGAAGAAAGCCTTCCACGGACTTGCGCCAAGGTTAAGAGCAGCTCGATCGAGGTCCTTGGGTATAGCTTTGAGCGCCGCATAAATGGGCAACACAACGAAAGGCATCAGAACATGTGCCATCGCCAGCGTCACCGCTCCTTGCGTGTAAAGAAGCTTGAGGGGCTGCTCGGTCAAACCGAGAGCACTGAGAACCCCATTCACAATCCCGTTTCGCTGCAACAGGACAATCCAAGCATAGGAGCGAACTAAAACCGAAGTCCAAAGCGGAATGAAGACACAAATCGCCGCTATAATCCGGGCAACCTGTCCCGCTCTTGTCATGACCAGAGCAACAGGAAAGCCGAGCACGCAGCCAATGGCCGTCACAGCGACTGCAACGCCGACTGTGGAAGCCAGGACATCGAGATAAAGACTTCGCTCTACGATGCGTCCATAGCTTATCGCGTCGTCCGAAAAACTGAGCGCGATGAGTCTACTGATCGGATACATAAAGCCAACGACCAATAGAAATAACAATGGTAACACCAGAAGCCATGATGTTAGAGGAGGGTATTGGCGTGCGGATTTTCCCCGAAGGAATGTGCCGAGACTGGAAAACGAGGAACTCATGCCGCCAACCTCGTCTCAAGGTCGAAAATCAGGAGTGAGACGGTATCAAAGCTTACACCGACGCGGCTATTCCTTTGCAACGCCGGTGAAGATGCCGTTGCAGGTAATTGGACACGAAGGTCGATATTTGGAAAGGCGTCAAGTCGGACCAAGACGACAGTGCTCGAACCGATGAAGACGGACGCCTCGATCGTACCGGACAGTTGTCCCCTACTCTGATCGGAAGAGATACGAACATGTTCCGGCCTCATTGCCATCCTGATATCGGAACCGATAGATTTGTGTGCCAGTTGGGGATGAAGTCGTGGATCCACCTCCACAGCAACACCCTCTGAGATATCAAGAATGCACTTGCCGTTTTCATTGCCGCGATAAGTTGCCGGAATAAAATTGATAGAGCCAATAAAGTCAGCAACGAAGGTGCCGTTCGGTTCATTATAGAGTTCTGACGGAGTACCAACCTGCTGGACGCAGCCATCATGCATTACCACGATGCGGTCGGACATGGTCAACGCCTCTTCCTGGTCGTGAGTGACGTAGATTACTGTCGCACCGAGATATTCCTGAATGCGCTTGATCTCAAACTGCATTGCCTCTCGCAATTTCTTGTCGAGGGCACCGAGCGGTTCATCCATCAAGATGACGGGAGGAGAAAAAACTAACGCACGGGCGACGGCCACACGCTGTTGTTGTCCACCGGACAACTGGTTCGGATAACGGTCCGCGAAGTCATTGAGACGGATCAGTTCAAGCATCTCATCGACGCGTGTCTGGATCTCTTTCTTCGAACCTAGTCGACGCATTTTCAGTGGAAACGCAATGTTCTGCCGAACCGTCAGATGGGGGAACAGCGCATATTTCTGGAACACCATACCGATATTACGCCGATTGGGCGGGAGCGTGGTTATATCTGTGCCGCCCACCAGAATACTGCCGTTCGTCGGTTGTTCGAAGCCGGCGATCATGGTGAGCAAGGTCGTTTTACCGGAACCGGACGGTCCAATGATGGAAACGAACTCGCCTGCCCGGATATCGAGCGTGGTTTCACGGATAGCCCAGGTTTCACCAAATCTTTTCTGAACTCCGGCAAGCATTAATTTCTGACCGATCAATCTTTTCTCCTCCGGAAACCACGTGGAATCTGTGCCCGTGCATTCGGTCTCGACGCAAAAAGCATCATTGACGTTCCAGACGCATAGGCGTGCCTATCCAGCAACCACGTGACTCCATGAGTACGCGCTGCTAAAACCTAGAATGACGCGACAAAATCTTTGCAAAAACTTTACATGGTCTTTTTGTTGCATCATAATTCTGATATGTCAACAGGGATTGCGGCTTAAAATGAGCACAACAAAATTGTCGGACCTCACCAATGAGGGTCAGGCACCAAGTCTTGGCGATGTAGCGTACCGCGAAATGAAAGAGCGGCTGATACGCGGTGAATACAAGCCTGGCAAGAAGCTTACAGTCCGAGCCGTAGCCGAGGATCTCGGATTCAGCTCCACTCCTGCGCGGGACGCGATCAACCGTCTCACCGGTGAAGGCGCATTGGTCTATTCGGGACCAAAAACCGTAATCGTGCCGGTTTTAAACGAAGACAGCCTGCGCGAGATCACGCTAATTCGGCTTGCCCTGGAAGGGCTGGCAGCACAGCTTGCAGTAAACTCGGTTACCGATGAAGACATTGAAAAACTTAAGGATATTCAGAGTTATATAAACGACGCGCTGGACCGGCGCGCTTATGATACGGTTTTGCGGCACAACAAGGATTTCCATTTTCATGTTTATGGAATGGCCGGAATGCCTCGGCTTTTATCCATGATCGAAGGGACCTGGCTCAGGGTTGGCCCATCTCTTTACGATCTCTATCCGGAGTTTGCCGAAGAAAAATATGGGGTACGAAACCACCAGATAGCCATTGAATCGCTGGAGGACAAGGATGGCGCTTCCTTGCGCGCCGCCTTCGAGAACGATATTCGGGATGGCTATCGGCGCTTGCGCCAGGCGGCGCGAGCGCGCTCCGCGATTAGATAGATTTTTGTTGTATGGACTTGACCTTTCGCATTTTTGTTGCAACAAAATTGTGAAGGCAACGCAAAAGCGTTAGCTGATGTGCGTTTAAAAGGCCCAATCAATGATACCCAATCCGAAAATACACCGTGACGTTCCGGTGCTCAGTACGGAATCGTCACGCCTTTACGCCCGCAGCCTGCGGGTTTTACCGCAGGGTGTGTCACGCGTCACGATCGATATCGATCCAATACCGATTTACATTGAACGTGGTGATGGCGCCTATCTGGTTGATGTGGACGATAACCGTCTTCTGGACCTGAACAACAACTTCACCACGCTAATTCACGGACACGGTTTCGAACCGGTTGCGGAAGTTGTTGCGCGGCTTTTGCGTAACGGGACCTGTTTTTCCAATCCGACGGAACACGAGGTCGCACTGGCTGAATTGCTGATCTCCCGTATCCCGGCAATGGAAAAGGTTCGCTTCGTCAACAGCGGGACCGAAGCGGTCATGTTTGCAATCAAGGCCGCGCGAGCGTTCACAGGCCGCTCTGCGATTGTTCGCTTTGAGGGAGCTTATCACGGGGGGTACGATTGGGCTGAAACGGGGCAAACCGGCACCTATCCCACCAACGAGTCGGGTCGAAGCGTTGCGCGGCCTGGATATCGTGGTGCGCCGACCAGCCTTGGCGACGATGTCATTGTCCTCCAGTTCAATGACAAGGAGGAGATCAGTTCGAAACTCGAGAGCCACGTGCATCGGATCGCCGGTATTTTGATTGATCCTATGCCAAGCCGGGCCGGGCTATTTGCGCCAGACGAGGGGTTTATTGGGGCACTGACAACTTTCGCGCAAAAACATGGCATTCTGCTGATCGCCGATGAGGTGTTGAATATCAGGCAAGGTTATACGGGTGCTTCGGACCGCTACGGTCTTGGTCCCGATCTGATAGCAACCGGCAAGATCATCGGGGGCGGTTTTCCAATTGGAGCCATCGGCGGGCGCGCCGAAGTCATGTCGGTCTTCGAAAAACGGGACGGCAAGCCGCCTGTTTCGCAAGGTGGGACATTCTCCGCTAACCCGGTCTCCATGGCGGCTGGTCTTGCTGCCATGAATGCATTGACACCCGATGCCTTCGTACGACTCGAAGAATTGGGAGATGCTTTACGCTCACGTCTTTCGCAGATCGCTCAGTCGCGACAGGCTCCCTTTTCGATCACCGGAGCCGCCTCCCTCTTCCGCATTCATCCAAAACGTGAAGCGCCGACTGATTACCGCGCTTCGATCATGTCGGCTGATCAGGCCTTACGCATGCGAGAACTCACACGGTATTTCGCCCGGAATGGCGTGCTGTTGCCCTTTGGAGCGGCAGCCAGCCTATCGACCCCGATGGGCAACACAGAAGTCGAGCTCATTGCCTCGCTTTTTGATAATTTCCTTGTACAAAACCCCGTTCGGGAGGACCATCCATGAAACATGCCGCAATTACAGACAGCGTTGCTGATCGTATCGCTCAAGCACTAGTCCGCCATGGCGTCGAGGTGATCTTCGCACAAAGTCTGCCCTCCGCTGTTATTCTTGCGGCCGAAGCCTGCGGAATTCGCCAGATCGCCTATCGTCAGGAAAATATGGGCGGAGCGATGGCGGACGGTTATGCCCGTGTTTCTGGCAAGGTGGGGGTCGTCGCGGCACAGAACGGTCCTGCGGCTACGTTGCTGGTTCCACCACTAGCCGAAGCTCTGAAAGCGAGCATCCCAGTTGTCGCACTTGTGCAGGATGTCGAACGGAACCAAACGGACAAGAACGCCTTTCAGGATATCGATCAAATTGCCCTCTTCCAGTCCTGCACGAAATGGGTCCGTCGACTTAATGTGGCCGAGCGCGTCGATGACTACATGGATGCAGCTTTTACCGCCGCGACAAGTGGGCGAGCGGGACCGGTTGCGCTTTTGTTGCCGGCGGACCTGCTGCGCAGCCCGGCTCCGAAGAGCGGTAAGCCGAGAACTGCTTGCCTTGGCTACTGGCCGCTTGACAGGTTTCGTCCATCGGACGATCTCATTCAGACTGCGGCGGATACTATTGCTGACGCGAGCAACCCCGTTGTATTGGCTGGCGGCGGTATTCACGCCGGTGGCGCAGCGGCAGCATTGGCTCGCCTTCAGGAAGTAGCCTCCCTTCCCGTGTTCACGACCAATATGGGCAAAGGGGCAGTTGACGAATTCCATCCTCTGTCTGCTGGCGTTCTGGGAGCGCTGACTGGCCCAAGATCGTTGGGTTTCTACAGTGGCCAACTGATGAAGGAAGCAGATCTGGTTATCCTTGCCGGAACACGCACTAATCAGAACGGAACCGACAATTGGCAGCAGATTCCTCCTTCAGCGAAAATCATCCAGATTGACATCGACCCCGGTGAGATCGGGCGCAACTACGAGGCGCTGCGTTTGCATGGCGATGCGCACGAAACGCTAACGGCCCTATGCGAAGCGTTGTCGAAGCGAGACTTCCTTCGGCGCGACATGTCCCGCCTCGCTTACGAGAAGAGAATTGCGGGTTTCTGGGCGGAATATGACGAAGCTCGCGGACCGGTTCTTGAGGATCGCTCAGCCACGATGAGGCCTGAGCGCGTTATGCAGGAATTGCAGCCCTGGCTCGAGCATGACGTAACGGTCGTGGCAGATGCGAGCTATTCGTCCATGTGGGTCGTAGGTCAGCTTCGCTGTCGCAAGGTGGGCAGAAGATTCATTACACCGCGAGGGCTTGCTGGCCTTGGATGGGGTTTACCGCTTGCGATGGGGGTAAAGGTTGCCCATCCTGATAACCCAGTGGTTGCCATCGTAGGGGACGGCGGATTTGCACATAGCTGGGCCGAACTGGAAACGATGATACGTATGCAGTTACCTGTCACCGTTGTTCTTCTGAACAATGGCGTGTTGGGCTTCCAGAAAGATGCTGAAACCGTAAAATTCGGGCGGTATACCACGGCGTGCCATTTTGCTCCGGTCGATCACGCAGCGATCGCTTCAGCATGCGGATGTCGATCTGCCACTGTCGATAATGCTGCTGACTTCTCGCAGCAGCTGCGTCTGAGCATTGAAAGCGGTAAACCGTCGCTCATTGAAGTGATTACCGATCCCGACGCTCATCCTCCGCTTTCTCTTTTTGCGGCAATGGATCAGGCAGCATGACGGCTGGAGCACGTGAGCGTATAGCAGTTGTTACCGGGGGCAGCTCAGGCATTGGGCTGTCAACGGTCAGACAATTGGCCAGTGAAGGGTACAAAGTAGCGTTTTTCGGGCAGACGCGACAGCGAGTTTCGGCGGCTGGAGAGTTGCTCATTTCGCAATTCGGGAAAGATGCAATCTTATATCGGTGTGTAGACATAACTGAACCGACAGCAATTATCGGCTTTTTCGATACCGTGCGAGGCCATTGGGGTTCGCCAGACACTCTGATCTGTAATGCTGGCGTATCACCCAAAGCAAAAGATGGCAAAGCTGCAGCGTTTGTCGAGACAACGATTGAGGAATGGAACACAGTCCTTTCAACCAATTTGATCGGACACGTCCTTTGTTGCCAATGTATTTTGCCGGATCTGATTAAACGGCGCTTCGGTAGAATCGTTTTGGTTGGTTCTATTGCTAGCAGGGCGGTACCCAGACTCGCTGGCAGCGCTTATACCGCATCAAAAGCTGCGCTATCGGGTTGCCTTCGTTCTCTCGTGTCCACGCTTGGCGGGACAGGAGTTACGGCCAATATGGTTGCGCCGGGACATATCGTAACCGGAATGACTAGCCCAGTGGATTCCGATTCAAATCGAGATGCCCTTTCGCGCATTCCGGTGGGCCGCTTGGGAAGCCCTGACGATGTAACAGCTTTGATCGCTTTCCTGGCGTCGGAAAGCGCTGGCTTCGTCAATGGTGCCACGATCGATGTAAACGGGGGAGAATACGTTTCGCTTTAATAGTGCTTCAACGGGACGATGAATGTTATGTCGAAGGTTCTGATAAAAACATCTGACGCGCAATTATTTCTGATGCTTCGTCATCTACTCTCGGTTGAAGGGTTCGATGCGGAACTCGCATCACAGCTCAAAGATTTGACGACTGCCAAGATCGGCGCCGAACGGAATCCGGGTGTCTTGATATGGGACGGCAGCGAGGCTGAGCTTTCCGAGTTTCTTCACCTTGGGGAACGGATTCCAAGTCTCGCGTTGGTTATACTGAACAGGAGTGGCATCGATACTGGACATCAAATCAATGAACGTTTCGATCTGGTCCTGAACCCTCCGTTCGATCCCCTTGTTTTGCTGGGATTTCTCCAAAAATACCGAGGCAATATCGCGACTACGGATGCCACGAGAGTTGTTTTGACCTATTGCGACCTGTTGCTGAACCGTTCGCAGGTTCGGGTGTTTCGCAACGGGCATCGCGTCAAACTCACGCCGTTGCAGTTTCGTTTGCTTGAAGCGCTCATGCAAAAGCCTGAAATTGTCTGGAGCAGGCAGGACCTCATCGACGCAGTATGGGGTCAGGGAGCTATCGTCGAGCCACGCACGGTCGACATTCATATCGGCCATATACGGCGTGCATTGGCGCGGCACGGTCCAAATTTGATCAGAACAGCCCAGGGTCGGGGCTACGCTCTCGATCGGTGGGCGGACCCATTACAGTAAGTTTCAATTCATGAGGCGCTGAAAAATCCGCGTCCAGAACTGAAAATTACGTTGATCATTTTCGAACCAGGCGTCGAGTGCAAAAAGCGCGGCAGCTGTCGGCGCTGTATCCGCATAGATTCGCCTCGTGGCATCAACGACCAGACTGTCCTCAGTGCCATGATGGATAGCATCCTGCTGCAAAAGTTCCCGGGCAGCTTTTACATTCGAAATTTGCAACACAACCATTCCTCCTGCGTCCGGCGGAGGGGAAAATAGAATGGAGCCGGACGTTAGGAGACCGCATAGCGGATTTTTTAACAGCAGGTGCTGTATCGTCGTCCCTGGCATGTGTTGCTCAAATATGTACTGTCTTGTAACAGAATCAAATAGTTGTGGCAACAATCGGATAGAGGGTTTAGATGAAATTCAAGACCTTTCGAGGAGTACAACAGCAAAGGAAAATAAGCGCTGTTGGATCGAAGGATAAAATTGCTATCTCGTCGACAGAACTACATAGGAAAAAAATCTTATGAATTTTGCAGAAGCTTAGTTGATCCACGTCCTTGGATTTTGCATCCTAGCCGACACACCAGATAGTTCGGCTTTCACTTCAAACCGACAGGTGCGCCCGTGCTGATGAAAGACCGTGTTGATCACTTGCCCCACGTAAAGCAGCGTGAGTTGCAGCGCGTGCTGGAAATAATATTCGAGGAATTCGAGGATGCGCTCAAGGAGGGCGCGGCGGAATTCAAGAAGCGGGGTCGTATCGTCAAGGTAATTCTGTTTGGATCCTATGCGCGCGGCACACAGGTGGATGAGCCGCATACTGGCAAAGGTTACCGCTCTGATTTTGATCTGCTGATTATCGTCAACAACCGGAAACTGGCGGACTTTGAGTTCTGGCGCAAAACCGAAGACCGGCTTATGCGCCTGCGAGATGTGCAGACACCGGTAAACTTCATCGTCCATTCGCTTCGCGAGGTGAACACGCGAATTAAGGAAGGACGATATTTCTTCACTGACATTCGCAAAGAAGGCATCGTCCTTTACGAACTCGATCCAGAGCCACTTGCACGGCCTGGGATTCTCAATCCGGAAGATGCCTATCGTATCGCGAAGGAATATTTTGACGACCGACTACCGCATGCCCGCAATTTTGTATTGACTGCGAATTTTTGCATCGAGAAGGGAATTTTCAAAGAAGCTGCTTTCCTGCTTCATCAGGCGATAGAACAGGCTTATTCCACCTTCCTATTGGTAACGACAAACTACTCTCCATCTTCACACAACCTAAAATTCTTGCGCCGGCTTGCAGAAGGACAACGCAATGAACTGGCCAAGGCATGGCCGCAAGATCAACAGCGCTACAAGGCATGGTTCAATATTGTCAACGAAGCCTATGTGAAGGCGCGCTATTCTCCGCATTTCGACATTACTGAAGAAGCACTCCGCTGGCTTTTGAAACAAACGAACCTCCTCATCGCCGAGATAGAGAAACTATGTGCCGTTCACCTGGCGAAAAAGAGTGAGGCCCAATAAATGCACATCCCTCTTCGCGTTAGACAGTCATGAACCGTCAATCTACGGTTCTTCAATGGCCGACATGGGACCGTTGAACGAACGCGCTTGGCGAGAGGTGCCAGCGGTTGGTGTAGAAGATACGAACTGCGGTACTCCGGCATCGAACATCAGACGGGAGCCGCAGAACACGACGGGCTTCTTTGCCACAAAGGCTGACCATGTTGGACTTCCTTTTGTTTTCTCAAGCACCTATCGGACGACACCTCGTCCGCGATCGACGCGATGTTGCTGGTGTACGGCGATAATCTCCAGACTCCTTTCTGTTCGAACCGCTTGCTGCAGAACCTGCAAACGCTCCCGCATGACCTGGAATGCCCGGTGTTGCGACGGTGCAATGTGATTGGCTACATCCTTTTCACCACGCAAAATTGCACCCCAACCGAAACGCTCATCAAGAGCCCGACTAACAACAACAAACTCCCTGGCTATGCGTGGGTCGAGCGAATTTAAACTAACCTGGCGCTTGTTTCCCCTCTGCCTTCGCTCGTTCCGCTTATTAACCAATTGCGAAAGAGCATTTTCGGCCGCCCGCGACAGGCCGGGAATGGCAACCGCCATGCGCCGCCGCTCCTCGATGACTGCTTGTGTCTCCACGTCCAGGGCAGTTGCCCACGACGCACCGAGTGAACGCACCCGACTCGCCACTTCCGGCACAGCTTGAACTGCTTCTTTCCGTTCACGTCCGGCAGCAAATAGCCTGTCCATCAAGCGATCGGAACCACGTAATGCACCATAGGCCGTGGGATCGTTGCTAAGCGCTGCAGCAACTCGCTCACCCCCAAACCCCTTCATGACAAGTTCTTCGACCTTTGCGACAGCTCCCGCAGGATCCCGCCAGATAAGTGTCGCTGTCTCGGTGAGTGCCGCGCGATGATCCCGATAAAGTGTGACATCGATCGCGCGCCTTCGCGCTTCCTCTTCCACCGATGTTTTGAACTCCGTCACGGCAGCAAGCATCGGTAGCATCGGCATAATCTCCTTATGATTTTGGATACTCGCACCGGCAACGATCCTTGAACGATCCTGTTTCTCGGCTAGGTGCTGTTCTGCCGAAAAGCGCCTGACGACGTTGAACAGACGCATGAGTTTTTCGCGGTGCTCGGGTGAGATATTCTCCGGCATGCGTTCAGTCATGTGACGCTCGGCAACCACGTCGGCCTTCTTGGTAAAGGCACTCCAACCGAAGCGAGCCGTCAGAGCGTCGTTGACAGCCTTAACCTCCTGAACCAGTTGGCGGTCCTCCACGACGTAGCGGAAAGCGGTCTTGTAAGCATCGCCCCCACCCCGTTCACGGATAGTCTCAATTTCGATGAGACGCGCCATCGCCGGCTTCGACAGCATTGGGATCGACAGGGACATATGTGCACGCCGTTGCTGCTCACGGATACCGAAGCGTGCGGCCTGACGTCGGAATTCGGTGGCATGGGCGCGCGCCAGCGGCACGAGTTCCGACAGCGCACCCAGCGCCGCATTTTGATCCTCACGCCCAGCCCGCCCGTCGACAAAGCGATCCGAACCATGCAGACAGCCGAGGCGCTGCGGCCTGGTCAGGAGATTATCGGCGAGCTGGCGCGGTTCGGTTCGTGCATCGGAAGCGAGAACGTTCAGTCTGGCGAGCGCACCGTCTGCATCACGATAGATCCTTTCCAGCACCGGTCGGAGAATTTCGTTCCGCTCCTTCCAACGATCCGAGCGAAGCTGTGCACGACGGGCGTCTTCGTCGATACTGCGGGCAAAAATCGAAGCGGGCGCGATCAGGTATTTTCCGGCTGTGGAAATTTCCACTGCGTAGGTTTTATTGCCAGTCTCACTATACGTCACGCCACGTTCGCGTTCGATTGCAAAGCCGAGTGCAACACTCGCTCGCTCCCAAAGCTTCGCAATATGCGTCCGCTTTTTCCCAATCCACGCCAGTCGTCCCGAAACATTTTCCTGCATTCCGGTAGTGATCGCGGCGAGTGTATCGATGCCACGCCGCCACGCAAAATCCTGCACATGGGCCCGGTAACCCTCTTCACTCTCGAAATCGAGCGTTGTCGTCTTGGCGCCTGACCGAGACAATCGCGCCACCAGTTGCGTGAATAACTCTGGCCGATGACTCTCGCGCTCAAGGCGCTGCTCGCGCGCATGGGCCGTTTCCTGCAATCCCGCCACCCAGACGTTTCGCTCAACCTGCCGCTCCTCGATCCGCTTTTCACCAGTCTGCTCGTCGACGACGGTCACTTCCACCTTAACCTGTTCAACACCATCTTTGCGCAGTGTGACAGTATCGCCTTTGCGGACACCACTCTCGCCCAATGCCTTTGGAAGGCTGACGCCCCAAAGTCGATGAACGGCACCGTCATCGGTTTTTACATCGGCATAAGGGCTTTCCTTGGCGTCTTCGTCCTCAGGCCGGAATTTAGCCTCGCCGATCTCCACCAGTTCGCCAGCAACGCCAGTGGCATGATCGACACGTGGCTTTCGTCCCCACTCCGGTCTAGGTTCAAAATCCTCGCGTGCTGCATAAAGATCGGCGCGATCGCGGTGACGGGTCATCGAGACATAGGTCAAATGCTGATCCATCATGCCTGAGGCAAGCACAAAGGTCCTGTCCACGGTGACCCCTTGAGATTTATGAATTGTGGCGGCGTAACCATGATCGATATTGCGATAGCTGTCCTCGCTGATCACGACCTCTCGGCCATTATCGAGACGAACTCTTAACAACGTTCCACCCCGCTTATCGCCGGTTGATATGACCGTACCGAGCATTCCGTTCTTCACATATTGCGGACCGAAATGGCGCGCACGTTGTTCGACAAAACGGGCGTTCTCCAGGAAAATAATCCGATCGCTGACCGCAAATTCACGTGCCCCCCGCTCCGTCTGGAATTCGCACGCACCGGTCAGTGCCCCTTCCTCCGCCATCACCTGGCGCAGAGATGCATTGAGACGCTTCACGTCCTCATTGGTATGCGCCAAGACGAGCAACTCGTCACCGCGAAGCTGCCGCGCGGTTTCCTCATTCTCGGCTTTGTGCAACAGGTCGCGCCGTGCATCGGTCCAATCCTCGACGATACGATTGATGATTTCGGTTCGTGTTTCTGCCTCGGCGAGGCGCCCCTGCCGCGCATAGATATCGAGACCTTTTTCCACCTCGCCGTGCGCGAACAGACGAGAAGCCTCGCGTGCCCATTCGTCCCGCTGGCGCCGCACACCGGCAAGTTCGGCAAAACCAATACGGTCACTGATCACGCGAAACGCGGCACCTGCCTGTATTGGCTGAAGCTGCATGGCGTCACCAACCAGAACGACCTTCGCGCCGGCATCCTCAGCCACCTTCAGCACGCGTGCCATCTGTTGCGAGGAGATCATGCCAGCTTCATCGATGACAAGCACGTCGCCGCTTTCAAGCAGGTCCCGACCGCCAACCCATGCCATTTCCAGTGATGCAAGGGTTCGGGACTTGATGCCTGAACTTTCCTCCAGCCCCTCTGCTGCCTTACCAGCAAGTGCCGCCCCGACTACACGACTACCTGGGCTTTCCCAGGCAAGGCGTGCTGCAGCAAGCAGCGTCGACTTGCCCGCACCAGCCAGACCGATAACGGCAGCAATGCCATTGTCCCCGGTGACATGACGGACCGCATCAATCTGTTCGGGATCAAGCTGGAAGGGCTTTTGTGGATCCTGTGTCTCGATTTGACTGATTGCAGCAGCGGTGGCTTTCTCCGATATAGCGAAGCCCGATCGCTTGGACAGAGCATTCGCCGACTGCGCCATGTCATATTCGATGCGAAGAATCTCACGCGTGGTGAAAACGGCGGGCTCTGCCACCTTGCCCGTTTCCGTGTCGACCCGCTGCGCCTTCAATAATACGAGATCATCCGAGGCCATTAACTGTGACCGGATATTGGTGAAATCGACGGGATCATCGACATAGCGATGCAGTGCCCTGGCTATATCCTTCTCATCGAAGGTGGAGCGTTCGTTGGCGAGTTGCTTTAGTAAAAGCTGCGGCTCCGCCAACAACCGGTCTGCCATTTCCTGACGACGCGCCAGGTCGCCGGGCGCAAAAAACATCTCAATCCCCTTGCGCGCGAGCGCCGCCTTTTCTGGCCCGAGGTGCTTTTGCGCGATGCCGTCGAGGCCTTGCTCGGCATAAGAGCGACCGTCGAGGCGTATCTCGTGACCAGCAAGCGCCAGATGCCGATTGGCCGTATCTGCCCAGGCAGTCTTCCACGCCTTCATGGTCTCCTTGTCGCCGGCCCAAAGCGTGTAGACGATCCTGCCGTTTGGCCGATCCGGTGTAACGACGCGCAACTGCTCACCGTCCTCTCCAAGAATCGGCACCTTTTTCGGCCCGAACCCTTCTTCCGCCAGGGGTCTGAGCGCCGTCATCAGATGGATATGCGGATTGCCATCCTTGTCGTGATAGACCCAGTCCGCGATCATGCCTTTTGCGGTCAGATTGTCCTGGACGAATTCCTGGACCAAGGCGATATTCTCGGCACGCGTCAGCTCCTCTGGCAAAGCGATGATCAATTCACGCGCAAGCTGTGCGTCTGCCCGCTTCTCAGACGCATCAACCGCGTTCCAAAATATCTCGCTGGCTTTCGCGACGGACTTCCCCTCGACAGCTGACTTCAGCCACGCTGGAATCTCATTCGGAAGCGCCAGTTCCTCATGCACCAGTTCGTTCGCGCCACCGCGATAGCTAAATGAAGTACCGGCCTGTTCGTCCATCATACGAGCGCGATGACGATAGGCCGCAGCCGAGACGATACTGCGTCCCGCTCCCCTTCCAATCACCTGCGCTCTGACGAACATAATCGCCACGTCTGGTTTCCTCTTCTTTCAAGCACGTCGCTCCAGCGACGTATATTGCGCCCTCAAACCGATCGGGCCGCGGGCCGGATTCCGATTCACCAGAAGACGATCAGACTAAAAATTCCGGCATCGGCGTTTTGGGGACTTGTGCAAGGTAACGTATTTTACTATCGTATTCTAGATAGTTAAAAGCGAAATCGAAACTTTGTTGCATGAAAAGGAAACGACAGATGGCCGCAAAATCGTCAATTCTGGATATCGATGCCCAGATCGAGAAGCTGCGTGAACGCAGACGTGCCGCAATCGTTAAATCAGCCGAGCGCTTCGCCAAGGCGGCCACCAAGTCGGGATTAGCGGAGTTGGAAATTGCAGACGAGGACATCGATCGCATCTTCGAAGAGATCACCGCACGATTTCAAAAAAGAGAAGAAAGGGACCTCTGGCTCAACTGCTCCGGCACGTCGATCAACGGATCGTGACACTGGAACGTCGGAGGCGATTTCAAATGATGGCTGACCGCAAACTCGAAGCCCGCGAAAAATTCCTGCTTGGTGGCATCGTGGTCAAGGCAGGACTGTCGAGGGCTGACCGGGCTTTTCTGCTCGGCGGCCTGCTTGAACTGGCGCGCGTGACAATGAACTCTCCCGAATATCGGCGGCTACGCGATATTGGCGAAGAGGCATTCAAGTCCCAGGTACAAAAGGTTGAGGCCGTGCGTGACCAGGAGATGCGCGAATGGCATTGAAGGGAAAACTGAGCCCGAGCCTGTTGCTCGTCTTCGTGCCGGTCATTGTCACGGCAATCAGCGTCTATATTATCGGCTGGCGGTGGGCGGAATTGGCGACCGGCATGGCGGGCAAAACAGCATATTGGTTTCTGCGCACCGCTCCGTTACCTGCACTTCTGCTCGGCCCGGTCGCCGGACTGTTGACGGTCTGGTCTTTGCCCATGCATCATCGGCGACCGATAGCCATGATGAGCCTCCTGTGCTTTCTCGGCGTCGTTGGCTTCTATGTCTTGCGAGAATACGCGCGTCTGGCTCCATCCGTTGAGCGCGGTCTTGTCAGCTGGGACACCGCACTTTCCTATCTCGATATGGTTGTCGTGGTCGGTGCGTTGTGTGGCTTCATGGCAGTCGCTGCATCGGCCCGTATCTCCACTGTCGTTCCCGAACAGGTCAAGCGTGCCCGACATGCAGCCTTCGGTGACGCCGATTGGCTTTCTATGTCGGCTGCGGGAAAACTCTTCCCACCGGATGGCGACATCGTTGTCGGGGAGCGTTACCGCGTTGACAAGGAAATCGTGCACGAATTGCCCTTCGATCCCGACGATCAAACAACATGGGGACAAGGCGGCAAGGCGCCTCTCCTCACCTATGGGCAGGATTTCGATTCCACGCATATGCTCTTTTTTGCCGGATCGGGAGGTTACAAAACCACCAGCAATGTCGTGCCGACGGCGTTACGCTATACCGGACCGTTGATCTGCCTCGACCCCTCAACCGAGGTCGCGCCAATGGTCGTAGAACATCGCACAGCCAAGCTGGGCCGTGAGGTCATGGTGCTCGATCCGTCAAACCCGTTCATCGGCTTCAACGTACTTGACGGGATCGAAACTTCAAGCAAACCAGAAGAAGACATCGTCGGCGTTGCCCACATGCTCCTGTCGGACACTGCACGCTTCGAAAGCTCGACCGGCTCCTACTTTCAAAGCCAGGCGCATAATCTTCTAACGGGCTTGCTCGCACATGTGATGCTATCGTCAGAATATGAAGGTCGGCGAAATCTGCGCAGCCTGAGACAGATCGTTTCCGAACCTGAGCCATCGGTGCTCGCCATGCTGCGCGACATTCAGGAGAATTCGGGTTCGGCGTTCATTCGCGAAACCTTGGGCGTCTTTACCAACATGACCGAACAGACATTCTCCGGCGTTTATTCGACCGCTTCGAAGGACACGCAATGGCTCTCGCTTGACAATTATGCGGCACTTGTCTGCGGTAATACCTTCAAACCGAGCGACATAGTCACGGGTAAGAAGGATGTGTTTCTTAACATCCCCGCGTCAATCCTGCGCTCCTATCCGGGCATAGGTCGAGTGATCATCGGGGCGCTGATCAACGCCATGATACAGGCCGACGGCCACTTCAAACGACGGGCACTTTTCATGCTCGATGAGGTCGACCTACTCGGTTACATGCGCATTCTGGAAGAAGCGCGCGATCGCGGTCGCAAATACGGCATATCCTTGATGCTGATGTACCAATCTGTCGGACAACTGGAACGACACTTCGGAAAAGACGGAGCGATCTCATGGATCGATGGCTGCGCCTTCACATCCTATGCGGCAATCAAAGCGCTTGATACAGCGCGTAATGTCTCGGCCCAATGTGGCGAGATGACAGTCGAGGTGAAGGGAAGTTCCCGCAACATCGGCTGGGATATGAAGAACGGCGCATCGCGCAAATCAGAAAACGTCAATTTCCAACGCCGCCCCTTGATCATGCCACACGAAATCACGCAATCGATGCGGAAAGACGAGCAGATTATTATCGTGCAAGGACACAGTCCGATCCGCTGCGGCAGGGCGATCTACTTCCGACGGAAGGATATGGATGCTGCAGCAAGCGCCAATCGGTTCGTGAAGCCACATTTTTGATCTGTGATTTGCTGTGAACACAGGCGTCTTGATTACCGTCATTCCCACTAACGATCGGTGCGACGATAACGTTCGAACGGATCTTCGGCCCCCGGCGGCGTGATCCAGTCGACACAAAGCGTGTAGCCCCGCGCAATGGCGACCAAGACAAGTCCCATCAGTCCGAACGCCCAGAACGGCATGCCGTGAGCAGCATTGGGATAGGCAAAGACGACGATCGACATCGGCAGCATGACCAGTGCGGCCAATACCAACATACCGGTGAACGGTCGCAACATACACAAGAGGTAAAAGGCCAAATACCACGCGCTGTAGAATATCGAGCGGGCAAAAAGACCGAGAATGGCAATTGCCAGCCTCGCCACAAACAGAGGGAAGCGCCAAAAAGCGTTCCTGGACGCTTGATCTGAAACCGGATTGGTTGAGCGAGGTTTGCAGTTACCAACTTGATCTCCTGCTATGTGCCGCCAGGCAAACGTTTACCTGACTTTGCCTGCACGATTTACTCGCTTATTTGCACGAGTTCTAGCTACGACATAAATACATTGCACGCATTGGCGTTGCGTCCCACGTGTGTGCATGAAGGGAAACAGAAGCGAGAGTTTAGCGCGGCGTCGAGGTCGCCTAAAAGCTACTTCCGGTAAAATCCCAATTTCCGGTGGATTGACCCCGCAGCAGCAGTATCTGTCCCTATCATCGCGGCACACCGATTGTCATACTGATCAGACATTAACCTGGGAGGAGATTTTCCATGACGACAGCAACCGCGATCGCGGACAAGATCGCCGCCGAGCAGAGCCTGACCAAGGCTCAGGCGAAGGCCATTGTGGACAGCGTGTTCCGGCAGATCGCAGAAGCGGCGAAGACCGGCACCGAGACGAATGTGCCGGGCTTCGGCAAATTCAAGGTGAAAGAGACGCCGGCACGCGAAGGCCGTAATCCGGCGACGGGAGAGACAATCAAAATCGCGGCGTCGAAAAAGCTGACTTTCACGCCAGCGAAAGCGGTGAAGGACGCGCTCAACGGCTGAGGCCGCGCAGCGCGCCCGAGACGTGAAACCGCCCTCAATAGGGCGGTTCGTTCTTGAGGAAAGCCGCCTGCTCGGCCCAGAGCGCCTCGCGCTCCGCCAGCGCCTTCGCCAGTTCCTTCTCGGTCCAGCGGCGCTCGTTGCGATAAACGGCGTTCCGCAGTTCGGCGCGTAGTTCCTCGATGTGCTGATCGTTCGACATTGAGTATCTCCTTGATGTTTGTGAAAGACGCCGCCCGCAGTCATGGCAGGCTGGAGGGGTCAAGGAGCGCGGAACGCGACCGCCGGAGGCGGCGAGTGGGGGAGCCGATTTTGTTGGCGGACGCGCAAGCGATCGGCGGCAAAATTGGGGGGGGGAACCGCTCGTCCTTGAGGCATTCAGACTGGCAGGGCACACTGGAACGGACTGAGCAGACAAAGTTTGGTTCCGTTTGGCACCCGGAAGGAGTGGCAGTGGGCTCGATGCCCGCTTTCACTCCCATGTTCACACGGGCCAATCAGTGGCAAAATGCCGGAGCCGGCCCCGATCGCTCGGAGCCGGCTGCCTGCCGCTCAGTTCGGGTTGTTCCAGAGGATCACCTTCTTTGCCGGATCGCCGCCGGGAGCCGGAGCGACATTGCCGAAGATCACACCGATTTCGGGCGCCTCAAGCTTCACCGAGAGGTATTCCTCTCCGGTCTGGCGGGCGACGCGGTTCCATCCCGCGCCGATCTCGAAGCCGGTCCGACGATGGATGACGCGGAAATCGGGGGCTTCGTCGCTTGACTTGCTCGCGTTCGGGACGATTGCGATCGGCGCGTTGACCCGGATGGTGGCGAAAACGCCTTCGAGGCTGCCGTCGGTCTTCTGCATCAAGGTTGCGATCGTGGTGGCCATGGTAGTGTCTCCTTCGGTTGCTCGGGACCATTCCCGATGGCGCACGAAGAGACGACCGACTTGCTGCGGTCAGCTCGGCTGAAAATTTTGCAAAATTCTATTTCCCGTCAAGGCAAGGGAACCGAAATCGAATTTTGCAAAATTTTCAGGCGGGTCTTACCCCGTCAGGGGTTGACCGCAAAAGCAGGCGGTCGTCTATACGAGCGACATACAACGGGAATGATTCGGGGCAATCGAAGAGTGCGAAACCATCATGCCTGCCCGGTCCACCATTGAGCGGAACCGGGCACAGGTTTGCGCGTGTGCCTTCGCCGCCATCCGCGCCAATGCGCCATCTCCAGCGCCCGCTCCAATTGCGCGGATGGCATGCGCTGAATTCCCTCGCCGGCCATCCCTTCGCGGTCCAGGATGATTGACGTGGTGACCGTCCTGCCCATTGCCGGTTTTGCTGCAATATCTGGTGAAGCTGGAAATACCGGTGTGCGATATGTGGTCTTCGGCAATGTCGCCCCGGTCAACGTCCGTCCAGCCAGGCGGCATGAAGCCATCCCGAGCACAAGCGAAGCGCCGGGCGGCGGAGGAAGGGTTTTGCCCCGCGAGGAATGACCAGCCGCGGCGCGGCGCGTTAGGGGAAGAAACCTGTCCGACCCGCTGAAGGCCTGCCCGCCGCATGGTACGGGTCGTCTCTCGGCAGGCCCGCAGGCGCGCGCCCATCCAGGCGGCGACCGGCATAGCACCTGCCAATCCAATCCCGCCGCTGCAACCGCGCCTCGCCTCCCCATCACGGCCCGATCACGCTGACAGAAAGGCCTGAGCATCTTCCGGGAGAAGTTGGTCAACGATCATTGGCTCCCGTTCGAGAATTTTCACGAGCTCAGGCTGCTGGAAACTCAGCCACCTGAAGCGAAAGATCGTTAAGGGCTGCGTTTTAACCTCCCGCGGGATACGCCAATCGTGTCCGTGACGATGCCGGAACAGAAGCCGGCACCCGTCGCGATGTTCATCGTCCCTCCGGGCGCCGATGTCGCGTATGAGGGGGCGCTTGCCGACATGATCGAGACACGACCTGAGATCACTCCGTGGATCTGGCGCGTGGAGCAAGGCGAAATTCCCCGGCTCCCCTGATCCGGTAATCCGAGCCTCAACCATTGACAGGATGCGGCGAATAAGAACACCTCCTACCGGAAAATCCATCCGCCACGGTCAGCCGGAACATTATGAAGCCTGAGAAAAAGCCATTTATCGTCGCGTTCAAGAACCGGCGTCGTCAGTCTACCCAACAAAACTCAATCTGGGGCACCATTGACCTGAAAGCGGCAAGCAATCAGGTCGCTGCCAATGAAACGGCCAGCATGATTGATGCGAGCACGGACGAGCCCCATCCGACGCCGGCACAATCGGTATCACCCAGCCGTCCACATAGAAACAGCGCTTCGCCTTGAGGCGGGCGATATAGCGCCTTGCTCCCTGCCAAGAGCCCATCCGGTTGAACCGGATGCGTGAGTAGCCGATCATGCCGTCGCTCTCGGATAGTTCGAACGGGCCAAACGCCGCCAGTTGCTCGATATGAGAGCGTAGTGTCTTGAGGACACCATCGAAGCGATAATACCGATTCAGGGCAATCTTCAGGCGACACGACTGATGGGAGAGAGTGCTTCCGTCCTGAACATCGAACGTTTTTCGGCGAAAGAGAATTCAGTCGACATTTCGGTCCTCCAGAGCAGCTAAAACCCAGCACACGATGGCCGGGCGGTGAAGAGGATGGATGCGGATTTGTGTTGGGTTGTCGTGATCAGGCAGCACTTTCGAGCAGTTTCTTCGCCTTGCCTTCGAGTTCGAGCCGGGCATCCTGATGCGACTTTCCCCGCGCCAGTGCGGTAATGCCCTGCACAAAGTCAAAAATGCTCTCGGGCGGCCCGCCTTCTTCGGATAGAACCGTTTCGATGATCCTGCCGGTTTCAGCCTTGGAGAACCCCCTGCGGCGCAGGAAGGTCTGCCGGTCCTCATCATTGCGGGCGACGACGCGTTCACGGGCGGCGCGAATGCCGGCGATGAAGGGGGCGGGGGAGGAATTTGCGAAGGTCGTCAGCGCTGGAGCGGCCTCGTGCGCGAAACGCTGCGCAGCGAATTTCGAGTGACGGATGGTAATTTCCTCGAAATTTTCGACACCCCACAAATTCCTGTTGGCACACACTGCCCGCAGATAAAAGCTCGCAATTCCCAAGGTTTTGCTGCCAACTTCGCTATTCCAGCAATAAAAGCCACGAAAATAAAGATCGGGTTCGCCGTTCGGCAGGCGTCCGGCTTCGATGGGGTGCGTATCGTCCACCAAAAACAGGAAGACGTCCCTATCGGACGCGTAAAGCGTGGTCGTGTCCCTGGTCACATCCACAAAAGGATTGTGCGTCATGGTTTCCCAATCCAAGGTTCCAGGCACCTTCCACATGGTATCGCCAGTGCCATTGCCCGCGATCTTCATCACGGCGGCGACAAGCTCATGATCCCATATGCGGCCATATTCGGGACCGGTCACCGCCCGCAGCTCGAGACGACCGTCGTCCATCTCCAGAGTTTTGACCATTTCGGCCTTGTGGCTGAGGAGCCCATGTTGAAGGTTGATGGCGGCGAGTGGCGCGGGAAGCTGGCGCATATAACTCGCAGGTGCGCCAACCAGGCTGCAAAGCTGCCCGTAGCTCCAGTGCGTTGGTGCCAGCGGCTCACGCCCCCCGGGCACGATCAGGGACATGCGCTCTGCATTGTCGCGCGTCGCCTCGACACGAATGTCAGCGGTCTCGATAGTACGAACCCGGGCACGCTCGGTTCGGATGCTGACGGCGTGATGAAGATCAAGAAGCGACAAAAAGCGGTCATCGTCCGGGCGCGAGAACCATTCGGACGACACCCGCCCTATGCGTTCGCCGCGGGAAATATCGACTTTGAACCCGGTCGATGCCGGGCGCTGGGTCTGGAGCGGGCTGGAAATCATAGTGTTCATGCTGAAGTCTCCTGAAAAGAATGAAAGAGCCCGGCTGACCGAGGGAGCGGTCAGCCGGGCTGGTGCCGGAAGAGTGGGTGACATCGCCGTCAGCCTGGCTCGACAAAGCAGGCAATCCCGGAAACCTTCTCTCCGGTCCTACGGCAACCGCCCACGCGCAAACGACCCTTCTCTCCTCTTGCGACTTCGCAATAATCGCTTCCAGAAAGACCATTAAAGGTCTATATTCTGGTCAAAAGGAGTTCACAGCGATGAAACTGTCGGAACAGGTCAAACCCATCAGCTACCTCAAGGCGCATGCACCGGAGGTCATTCGCCAGCTCGCCGACGACCGGCAGCCGGTGGTAATCACATTGCATGGCGAGGCGAAAGCCGTGCTTCAGGACGTCAGGCAATATGAAGAAACGCAGGAAACGCTGGCGCTTTTGAAGGTGTTGGCGCTAACGAACAAGCAGGTGGAGGACGGGAAGGTCCGCCCTGCGAAAGAAACCTTCACACGCCTTCGTGCACGCCTGGCGAAGCCTGGCGCCTGATGCCTTATCAGGTTCTGTTTACCGAGGATGCAGAACGGGATCTTGAAGATCTCTACCGCTTCCTCGCCAGCCGGGATGGCATCGAGACTGCCGAACGGATTCTCGGCGAAATCGAGTTCGCCTGTCTGGGGCTCGAGGATTTGCCAGGCAAGGGAAACGTACCGAAGGAACTCACCGGCCTCGGCATCACCGACTATCGGGAGTTGCATCACAAGCCCTGGCGGATGATCTATCGCATCATTGGAGAGGATGTGATCGTCTATTGCGTCGCAGATGGTCGGCGCGACATGCAGTCATTTCTCGAACGGCGGCTGCTGCGCTAAGTGCGCAGAGCCGCCGATGCGCTTGTTTCACCAGTCATACCGGGCAGATCGCCGACCTGCTCTGCTTCCCAATCGAGCAGGAGGGCTGAAGCCTATCTGGCGCGTTCATAGATGTTCATGACGGACATGCTTGTGTCCAATGTCCAAAAACTGAAAGAGCCCGGTGTAATGACCGGGCCCGGGATTCTATGTTGTGATGATCTGGACAAAGCTATTCAGCGGCTTCCAGATGTTCACCATCGTCAGAGGGATTGATAGAAGCCTCCTCCTCATCCTCGCCTTTGGTCAAGTAAGCCGGCAAATCGGCATCAGCGATTTTGGAGGTATTGTCGTCGACACCGTCTTCCGTCACCTCAGCACCGATCTCGCCAACCACAGTGGTTTCGGCGACCGGAAGCCGCAAAACTTCAGGTAGCCATCCGCTGCCTTCCAGCAATCGGGCAGCCTCACGCGCCATGTCGGGCTTCTTCAGGTGATCAATGAGTTGCGCCGACTGCTCACCCTTCGCCTCGCGAACCGCCTGCAGGATATGCGCCTTGGTCACGCGCCCGAGATAGTTGTCGACGGTCGGTGTCCAGCCCACCTCCACCATGTCAAATCCGAGCGAGATGGCGAGCTGCCGGGCATGGACATTTTCCGTGACCCGCCTGTTCCACGCCTGGACCGTGGTATTGACCGACAACGAGACACAATGGGCAAACAACGCCATGCGGCTCGGTTCATCGAGCTTGATCAGATAATCCTATACCTCGTCAGCATTCGCAGGAAGATCATAACCCCACGATTCCTGTCGCTGTTCAATCTCCTTCACCCATACGGTATCGCCCAGTCCCTGCGTCTGGCCGAACGTGGTATGCTGCAGCGTGATCTCAAGACACGAGTCAGCCCCGTATCTGTAGAAGATCTTGAGGACCGCAACATGGAGAGCCGCGATGAAGGCCACCACCGGGTCGTTTGCCAGCGCATTGCGAAGGGCGACAGTGCGGGCGGCTGTCAGATCTTCGACAACACGATCGGAAAGCGGGCGTAGCTTGCCGTCATCGTCCTCCGGCTCCTCGACGCTCGCAGGCCTGCCGTTAATCGAAACTCCACCATTCGCCGAGGCTGCAACGGTATCATTTCCGCCATGACCATCACCATCATCCGCATCATCGGCATCCACCTCGGCGGTGGGCTCATCTTCCGGTCGAACGAAACCGCGTTCGATCTTCAGTTGCCCATTGACCGCAAGTGAGATGAAAACGCCGCCGCGGGAGACCTCTTCCGGATCGAAGACATAGGGCCGGTCGTTCAACACATCGAGTTCGTTGCCGAGTTCCTCAAGCCGGGCCTCGGTTTCCTCGGAATAGTCTTCCGCATCGGCATATTCGGCGTCGAGCCTGTCGTATTCGGCCCTCAGGGCGTCGTGGTGGGCCAGCTCTTCCTCAGAGTATTGCGCCTGTTTACCGTAGAACCGTCGAAGAGCGGAGGTATGGCCATAAGAGAAGTCCAACGCCGCTTCGACCCATTTCCAACCTTCTTCAGCCTTGAGCACTTCCGCGTCGGCGGTCAGCTTTTCGATCACGAGCTGTTCGAGCATCGCCGGATCCTGCAGCCATCCACCATTGTCCGGTTCGAACAGGTCACGCATGACCACGCCCCCAGCAGCCTCGTAAACATCGGTGCCAACATAGATGGCGCGGCGATCGGTGGCCCTGATCGCGGTTTCGGTCAGCATGCGACGAATATAATTGGCATCCTGACCATAGGTCCGCGAAACCGTATCCCAAACCTGTTCCTGGCGAGCGTGATCATTGGTGATCGAGAATGCCATGACCTGCCCGAGCTTCATCTCGTCATTCGCGTAAAGTTCCAGAAGTCGTGGCGAGACCGATGCGAGGCGCAAGCGCTGCTTCACCGTCGCCACCGACATGTGGAGGCGAGCGGCGATCTCCTCCTCATCGAGCCCCTGTTCGCGCAGCGTCACGATCGCCCGGAACTCGTCCAGCGGATGAAGGTCGACGCGCGCGATGTTTTCGGCAAGCGAATCCTCGACTTCAGGGGTTTCGCCCTTGCTGACGATGCATGGAACGGCGGCCGTTTTCGACAGCTTTTTCTGACTGACTAGTAGTGCGAGCGCGCGATAGCGACGACCGCCGGCGGGGATGCGGTAAATTCCGGTCTCGTTACCATCGGCATCGATCTCGGCGCGGACGTTGAGGCTGGTCAGCAGCCCGCGATGGGCGATGTCTTCGGCAAGCTCCTCGATCGAGACGCCCGCCTTGGTCTTGCGGACGTTCTGCTGGCTCAAAACGAGCTTGTCGAACGGGATGTCACGTCCGGCATTGAGCGTGATTTTCTGGATGGCCTGTGCCATATCTTTTCTCCGTGACGGACTGGCCGGAGCCTTTCTCCGACAACCACAATCCACCACGAACTCCCCTTCCCCCCCCTTTCCCTCTTTGCTGGCCGCCACCCTCACGCCTCCTGCCGGCATCGCGTTTGCCGACGCTATTCGCGATACTCTGCAGCGTTGAGCAAGATGGTAAGTGATCATACAAGACGTCGTGATCTAGAATTTCGCGTCAGACACAGCTACATCGCGGAAGTAAATCTCGCTCACCTGGAACCGCCCGTCGACCCGTTTGCACTGAACGATGATGTCGATCGCGATTGTCAGCATTTCACGAATGTCTTGTCGCTCAAGATCGCTTCCGCCCTCCGATTCCTTCACCAGCAATGTGAGTTGCTCAAAGGCCAGACGCGCTGAATCCGCGTGGACCGTGGTGATCGAACCGGGATGTCCGGAATTCACATTACGGATGTAGTAAAAGGCTGTGCCGTCGCGCAATTCCTGCAGCAAAATCCGGTCGGGGCGCATACGAAGACAGGATTCCAGGAGATCCTTTGCGCCAATCCTCGCCATTCCCTGGCCGCCCTTTGAATAGAAGAGCCGAACATGGTTTGGCTGCGGGATTACCAGTTCGGGCGTATCTTCGATAGAAATAATCCGTTCACTGTCAGGAATGTGCCTGATCAGCGCTTTGGAGAGCGTTGTTTTTCCCGATCCCGTTGCACCAGAGATAATGATGTTCTTTCGCGCCAAGACGGCTTGCCTCAGAAACTCCTTATGTAAGCCAGCCCGATAGAAACTGGACAATAATTGGTCCGATTGCCCGTGGTGTTCTTCGACATGCCGAACCTCGGCAAAAAGCCCTGCCTGGTCAAGATCATCAAGGCTGAGCGAAACCGAGGATGGTTTGCGGATGGTGAGGCTCACCGTTCCCTTTATCGTCGCTGGCGGCACCACGATCTGGATGCGTTCATCGTCGGGCAAGGTTGCCGACAAGATTGGATTGGTTTCATTGATCGACTGATTGGAAAAACTTGCGACCGCCCGCGCAAGGCGCATCAGCCGGTCATAGGTGAGTTCCGGTATGCTATGTGTCTGCCATCCGACCGATCCTTCTGTCATGACTTTGCCCGGCCTGTTGACGATAATTTCATAGAGTGACTGATCACGCAGAAACGGGGATAGCGGCAACAACAGTTCGCGCACGACGCCGGAATCTACGGCTTCGATCATCGTCTTACCTATTTCGTCACAATCGTGGAGTCCGGCGTAAAGTCACCGAGAACGGCACGGTCGTAAATCCGGTTGCGCGGCTCAGTCACGCGCAACCCGTAAACGCTGGAAAAGTCCAGATCTCGTGCTACGAAGATTGAGACAAGCCCTCCCTGGTGTTTTATCAGGGTTGGAGGAATATTGATCGACTGTTCGACGGCAATTGCCGCAGCCTGCTGACCGGCACTGATGGTGTTCTGCGCATCGACGTCACTGTCCCGCAGTCGGCTGTTTGCATAGGATGTCACGTCGCCAACAATCGATAGTAGAATGGCGCTGCCAAAACGCTCCCACCAATGCGTGTCGACATATCCATCCATTCCTGCGCGCCCGAGGGCGTCGGTTGCCGGTGACGCGAGTGTAATGATCACGCCTTTTGGAGTTTTCGCCCGGTTCCAGAGGACAAACAAGCGCTTTTGTCCGCGACGAAGTCCCCCGCGATATTCACCGACGACCTGTGTGCCCTTTTCCATCAGCACAACCCGACCGTTGTCCGACAGAACATCGCGGTTGATGACGCAACTCGTAAAACCCGGCTGGTCGGAAGAAAGTGCCGTTTCCAGCACGCAGGGTATGGACGTTCCCATCGCAACGATAAAATCCCGATTGCCAAGCGTACCGGCGCGCGAGCCCTGCAACCGCGTTGGCGTCAGCATGCGATTGAAGCGCTGATCTTCGTTCTCGCGCTCGCCGCCAAAGCTGCCCGGCGTGTTCCCGAGCGGGACATAATTTGCATCGGGATCGGCACCGGCATCACCCTGTTGTAGCTTGGCGGACTGCGTTTTCTCGGCTCCATAGGCCATCACGGGCGCGCGCCGCGCGGCATCGAGCAGTTTGTCGTCGTCAGCAGGTTTCTCTTCTGTCAGAACCGGTGTCGGAAGCTGGAGTTTATCCGGAGCCACCACGGGCTGGACCGGTTCTTTGGCCGGCTCGAAATCCGACGTCTGTCGGATAACAACCCGCTCCGGCTGTGCAGCCTCGGAGGGCTTGTTGTTCCCGCGCATCGACCAGAGCGCAAAGGAGACAAATGCGACGATGGCAAGTGCGACCGCGCCGCGCTTCAGGATTGGGTTGTTGTCGATGCGCCGATCGGTCGATGTTTCTGCACGTTCGCCGGGGATCTGCGTGGTTTCTTCGTCGGCCATGATACCTCCTATTGCGCCGTAACTGGCTGCGTTTTCACCACGCGTTCGACGGACGGCGATGTCGTGTTTGTCTCGGGATTGATGCCAACACGATCGTAAGCTTCGTTGAAGATGCAAAGCACATCCACGCCCCTGCGCAGAATGAACTTGCGACTGATCGCGTGAACAAGAACGAGATTGCCGTCGACGGATTTTGGAACCAGTCTTTCTGTTCCGTCGGAATTTTCCATATAGATCGATGGCATTTCCTGATTGCCTACAAAGGCAAAGGTTGTGACCTTGCCGTTGTCATAGATGGCCTGCGGTTCAAGCGACTGTGCGCCTTGGGCGGAATAATGCCAATTCCGCGGCCCATACGCCTCGTGAAGGGACAAAACCCGATCAGCTTCGCCTGCCTGGGCGGCCCGGGCACGTAGAGCCGCGTCTTCCTTGCGCCGCGAAGCTTCGTCTGCCGGATAACGGTATTTCAGATAGAAATAAGTGTTCTGCCCGGCCTCAACGCTGCCGTCACGGATAGTCAGCTCCATTTGATAGCTGCGTGTCGAGCCGTCCCGCCTCGTCGTCACGACCGAGATGTTGGTAACGGGCTGATTTTCACGCGGCTTGAGAAAGAGAATATTGCCAGCCGGCGCCACCTCCCAGGCCACACTGTTACCAAGCGCCACATGGGCAATTTCCTCGTCCACCGCGAACTCGACCTGCACGGATGAGCGTAGCGTACCGACGACCCGCGTGATGTTGTAAGGCTGATAGTCGATAAATCGGACACGGCTATCCTGAGACGCGCCCCGCGGTATTTCCAAAGACACGGCTGGCGAGGAAAAGCCAGCGACCAGGAGAAAAACAGGCAGAAATTTCTTTCTCAATTGATAGCCTCCGGATCGGCACGATATTCGCTGACGGCGAAACCCAGGGGATTGACCAATCGGTCCGTGGAGGACATCGGTGCATTGGCGTAAGCGAAGGTAAGCGTCGCGACCCAATGCGTAGTGCGCACTTCATCGCCGCGCGTAACGGTTCGCATGTACCGGACAGATGCCACGTTTTTGTTGATCAGCGAGATCGAAACAATATTGATCCGCGCGGTGGCGCCCCGACCATAGATATTTTGCGGCGAATCCGGATTGCTTCCGCGAGAGCTTGCAGCAAAGCGCGTTTGTTCAGACTGGGTCGACAAAAGCGCAACCGTCCGGAAATTCTCCTCTCCTTCACTCCAGACATAGCCTTCACGGCCGCGAACATATCTTGCAGCAAAATATTTCGTGACGGCCTCATCATAGGTGCCGGCGGTCGAGGTTAGGGCTGAAACGACCTCAACGATCCCCGTCGAATTGTCGACCCGTACAACAAATGGTTCCACCGTCTTCAAGGGCGTGAGGCCAGCAATGGCGACAACGGAGACAACAGCAACGACACTGGCCGAGATCGCGACAAACCAGGCGATGCGATTTGAGCGTTCAACCTGGATCAGCCGATCCTGATCGAAGCGGCGCGCCTTTTCAAAATAATCTTTGAGGCTATCAGAATTTACCATCTCAACTGCCCTCGCATGGGCGCTTGGAGCCCTCGATATCAAAGTGTGCAAACGCAGCCGACTTGACCGGAACAGGTTCCTCTGCGAAGGGAACTGCGCTACTTGACGGGTTTGCGATGCTTTCTTTTGCCGATTTCTGCAGTTTCGCATCGCCTTCCCATTGCCACATAGAACGGTTCAATGGACGTCGGGCATGACCGTCGCATTTGGGTAGCGGATGAGAGAGTGAAGCGCAGCCGGAAAGACTTGCGGTCAGTAAAAGTGGCAAAAGAATGCGGATCATCTGCGATTACCTGTCCAGTTTCATACGTGTAGAACGGTCACTTCACTCGGTGGAGCCGACGACGAACCGACCGGATTGTGTGCGAGGTCGCCCAGGCGAGTGTGCCTTCATGCGCATCGCGCGCAGCACCATAGCCGTAGGTCAATGATGCGCCGCCGGCCGCAAGTGCCGAGGCAATGCCGGGTAGCTGGTAAAAGACATAAAGGGCAGCGATGCAGATGGCGCAAAGAGCGATCGGTCGCATCAGCACATCGCTGTAGCCCTCAATCGCCGTGAAGGTCGTATCAATGCAGGTGATCAGCAGGGAGCCGATGGCGACGACCAGCACCTGCAAGATGACAAAGTTCGCGAGCTGGCCGATCCAGGATTCGGTAAACCGTCGTGTCGATTGGAACATGGCAAGCGCGATAAAAATCGGCCCGATTGCAAGAATGATGGCAAGCGCGAGACGCGCATAGAGCGAGACGATGTAACCGATTGCTGCAACGAGGAAGCTCGCTCCAATCACCATCATGCCACCAACGCCGGTCACGATATCAACCGGCCAGGAAGCACGAGACCAGATCTCGTAGGCGCATTTCTGGCCCTTATCGAGCAAGCTGTCGAAGGTGGAGGCACTCGGTGTCGCTCCAGTGTTCAGGACCTGGGCGATCTCTTTTGGCAGCGTTTCGAAGAAGATGTTGGTGACATAGGTCTGATAGTCGCTGGCGTTTCTGACCAGCATCACGATGATAGCGAGCTTGATCGCCCGAAAGGCAAATTCGAGGATCGGCTCTTGCACCGAGCCACGCAACACGAGATAACCATATAGCACGATGTAAAGTGTCAAAGCTGCCGCCAAAGGACCGCTGACCCAGCTGGCAATATTGGACGTTCCAGTGGAAACGAAGTTTTCGAGCGGGGTTTTGAACTGCCCGTCAACGAAGCTGAACACCTCATACATGGCCTAGCCCCCGAGCGACTTGCGAATACGTTCGAGCCGAAGCTTGCCATCAGCGGCCTCTGCATTGCGACAGTTCGCCGTGTCGGAAATTTCGCCTGGATTGTTACGGCATTTGGTTATCATTTTCGCGAGCAAGGTTTCGTCAGCGACCAGTTCATCAACCGTGTAGATCTTTTCCTGAGGAGCGCAGGCCGCAAGCAGTAGCGTCGTTATAACGAAACCGAACCACCTCATTTGAGTGCAGCCCCCATCGTATCCATGCGCTGGCGCCAATCTTCGGCCTTGCGTTGTTCATCGACCTGGACTTCAGCCTGCTGAACCATCTTCAGACCCTGCATGCGAAGAACATCATTTTGAAGAAACGCGCTTTCGGCTTGAAGGCGCGCCTGCAGATCGGCGATTTCTTTGGCGTCGGCTGCGCCCGATATCTGCTGACGCAGTTCATCAATCCCGTCGATACGCTTGGTAGCCGCGTCATAAATCTGCTGCCCGAGACTTAATTGCCCAGCATTCTTGTTCTGGGTGCGCGAAAGTTCCTGCGCGTAGAAATCATTGGCATTGGTGCGATAGGTGGAATTGTTCTCCAGGAATTTGGAAGCGGCATTGCCGAAGTTGCCGGTGCCCGATCCTTTGAACAGACTTTCGATGGCATTAAAGTCCTGCGGAAGCGCCTTACGGATTGAAGAATCGTTCAGCAAACTGGCGACATCGGCCATGTTGGTGATCTTGTTCAACGAACCATAGAGCTGCTGTGCCTGTTCGATCTGCTGGTTCAGTGCATCAAGCTGCGACTTGAGCTGGACGATGCTCTCGATCTGCTTGGCGATCGCTGATTGATCAATAACGGGAATACCTTGGGCATCGGCAAAACTTTCCGACGCGAGCAGCGCAGCGGCCGTGAGCAATAATGCCTTTTTGCCATTGGGGATCATGATGTCCTCCTTCTTTGCTGGAACACGGTCAACCAGTCCTCTCCGTCGCCAAGCTCGGCGCGGATGGCGTCTGCCAGTTCCACATTCGCGGTGCGGCCCGACAGGATCGCGAGTTCGTCATCGAAACCGTTGAGGTTGAGTTCAGCAACCACGCTGTTGTGGCCCTGCTTGACGATGAAACGGCGATCTTCAACAGAGAGTTCTCGCGAAATCAGTTCAAACTCACCTTCGGTCAGCTTGAAGCCATCGACATAATCAGCATGGTCGCCACGCGGATTGGGCAGAAAAATCTGCGTCGGACATTGCTCGATGATCGTGTGGGCGATCGGCGAGACGATGGCATCGCGCGGGCTCTGGGTCGCGAAGAGCATCAGACCGTTCTGCTTGCGGATGGTCTTCAGCTTGTTCTGGGCAAGGTCGCGGAAACCCTCATCCTGCAGCGCCTTCCAGAACTCATCAATGACGATGATGATCCGACGGCCATCAATCAACTGCTCAATGCGATAGAACAGGTAGGCCATCAGCGGCGTGCGGATTTCCTCGTTATCGAGGAAATCGGTCATGTCGTAGCCGATGAACTTCGCACCAATCCCTATATCGTCAAACTCATTATCGAAGACCCAGCCAAGCGGCCCACCCCTCTCCCACCGCCTGAGCCGTGAGGCGATGCCTTCTGGATCGGTATTGTTCAAGAATGTGCGCAACGCGCCGATGGATCTGCGCTCGGCCGGAAGGTCTGCGAGGCCGTCGACAGCCGACGCGATGTCGCGCAATTCGGTGACAGTCAGCTCTCGCATCCCCGCTCCGACCAGCTTGCCGATCCAATTCGCAAGAAAGATCCTGTTCTCTGCGGTCAATTCGAGCGCTTTCAACGGCGCGCAACCGGTTGAGACGCCATTTTGGAGCGGCAAATAGGTTCCACCCGTGGCACGAACGAAGAGATCGGCACCCCTGTCCTTATCGAATAACACCATATGCGGGTCATGTTTTACGAGCTGCGAGAGCATAAAATTGAGGAGCACCGTCTTGCCAGTGCCTGATGGTCCGCAAACGAAGGTGTTGCCGAGATCGCTGTGATGGAAATTAAAATAAAATGGCGAGCCGGAAGCCGTCTTTAGCATCGCAACCGCTGCCCCCCATTCATTTCCGTCCTTCTGGCCGGTCGGATAAGAATGAAAGGGGGACAATGCTGCAAAGTTGCGTGATGTTATCGCGGCCGAGCGCGCGCGATAACGCAGGTTACCCGGCAACTGCGCCCACCAGGCTGCCTCAAGGCCAATATCCTCGCGGGCAACAACCGCCCCGCCACTGGTAAGATGCGCGCGCGCATTGGCCATATAGTCAGTGAGTTCCTTCACGCTCGGAGCGAAGACCGAGAGGCCCAGATGATGTTCCCCCAGCACGAAGCGGTTGGATTCAAGGTCATCCATGGCATCGCTGAGTTCCTCAATCTGCGACGCCGCCTTGTCAGCTGCACTCACCATCTGGTTTTGCTTTCGACCCATGATCGTGCGGGCATCTGCCTTGGACGTAAAGGCGAAGGACTGCGTGAGAATGAGTTCAAATGGCGCAGTCAAAATGCTGTCGAGCATGCCTGCGCGTGTGGTTGCTGGATATTCCTTGAAACCGAACATGCCCGCATAGCGGGTTTCTGCTTCGTGACGGATTTCGACCGTCTCCCGACCGAAAATCACCCTGTCCGAATAGATTGCCGAAGAGATCGGACCTTCCGTCAAAGGCACAGGTTCTCGCCGCCCACCGACAAGCTGGTGAAGAAACTCGCTCGGTTCGGAAAACAGGATACCGTCTTGTTCACAGAGAGACAGAATACGGGGCCCAAAGCGCTTTAGCCCTGCCGTAACATCTACGACATTGTCTTTCAGGTGTTTCAGTGCCTCTTCATCCATCTCAACGCCGGACCGTTTCGCCTTGCGCAGACGCGAGAGAACACTGGCTGCTTTTTCGACTGGACCGCGGTTTGGATAGCTGACAAGTGTGAGATAAAGATCATTGCGAAACAGGTCCTCGCTGACCATCCGTTCGCGGTATCTGGTATTGAGACTATCGGAAAATGGATTGGCAAAATGCCCTTCGGGATAGTCGTTGTCCCGGCGACGAATGACATGCGTCCAAAGCGCCAGTCGCTCATCGGCAATATTGCGATAGAGCGTGTTCAGACTACGATGCAGACCATTGAGATCGAGAACATCAGCGGTCTCGAAAGAAACGCCCTCCAGCACGAGCACGCTCATCAATGCCCGGGAATCAAGCGCAATGGTCGTATCGTCAACATGCCGGACATAGGGAATGAAGGTCTCAGGTCCAAGTTCGCGAGACCGCAGCGTTGCAAGACTAGGCAAGGCTCAGATCCCTTTCGTCGTAACGCCGCACAAGTTTCAACGGCGAAAGCGTCGCGCCTCCCCAATAGGCTGCGTTGCGGGACCGACCACGGGTTTCGACCCACGCAAGCAGAATGCGAAACATATTATGGTCATGCTTGACGAGGGTCCGGAACACGAAATGAAAGGCGATGCCAACCAGGGCGTAAGTGATCGATCCGGCAGCGATATAGAGGATGGTTGTCAGCATGACATTGATGCCCATCGCTTCCATGGTCACGCCAGCAATCATTGCCGGGCGCGTGCAAGCCAGAAACAGCGTGTCTTCTTCGAGGACGGGTGTGCTTGTCATGAGCGTCAGCTGCCAACAATAGTGCCGACGAGCTCCGAAGCGCCCGCAATCACCCCGATGCCGATGATCCAATAGCCCGCGCGCCTCAAATCCATGTATCCAAACATCCATGCAATCGCGATAATGATGACCGCGATTGTCGCGAGCAGCCTGAAGATGTTACCGGTCAGGAGATCGACGATATTTTGCAGTATGGTCTCGATGCCAGCTGACTGTGCAAAAGCCGGCTCTGCTAACGCCGTAACGATGGCGATGCCCATGAGCATGGAAGCGACAAGGGGACGTGTTTTGGACTTCGAAATCATTCACTTTGCTCCGATCGATCATTCTGGAAAACGAGAACAGACGAGAGCCGCCTCGAACGAAACACGTCCCACGTTACTGGCTCTTCGTTTTGGGTAACTTTTGTGCCGATTTTGGCGGCCGCTTGTTCCTTGGCCTGATCCTTCCGGGCATCCTCCCGGTTCGGCTCGACGAGGACGAGCGACTTTAGTCTTGGTGAAAGGCGCTTTGCTTCGTCGCGCACCTGTTCGTCATATCGAACCATTTCGCCTAGGGATGGATCGTCTCGCCCATAATAGGACTGAAGCATAACCATCTCGGCACCTTCCGGATCACGGCCGAAACGTTGGGCGAGACGATAATAGCCATCAAGAAGCGTGGCTGTAGCCTTGAGATTCAGGCAAGGATCGAAGGCATCGGAAACGGAAAGGTTCAGTCTTTGAAGCTGTTCTACGCCGATCCCACCCAATCCAATCTGGATATCCTGACGGCCCGCGACGAGCGATGTCGCTATCTCGATCGCCTCGGCTTTACTCGCCGGCTGCGCGGCAACCGGCTTGCCGCTATTGATGCGAATATTGAAGGACTGAAACTTGCTCTCGAGACTAACGACAGCGGCCAAAGTTTCGATCTGAACCATTGGAGCGCAGTTTTGTGCGATGTCGACGAATGCAGCACCCATCGCTCAATACCAGACGCGCTGTTTGCCGGCGCCATCGATAGACACGTCGATATAATGTGGCTGTTTCCGAATGTTCGGACGCGTGAGGGGATAGCCCGTGCACTGAAGTCGACCGTCCAGGCGCAGCAGTCGGGCCGACAGGACCGAGTTGGATTGACTTTCGCGATTGTCACGATCCAAAGCGCACAGGGAACGCCTCACGTTCTGCAGAGTGATGGAAACGCAGGTCACCTCTTGGCCCAAAGGGCCGTAGCTGCGCGAAAGCCGATAGCCTGCATCGCAATAATATGGTTCGTAACCTGGACGCGAACTTTGAAATCCCGCACCGCTACAGGCTGGAAAACTATGACCTTTCGCAAGTTCGCGCCAGAGTTTCTGGATCGGAGGATTGCATTCAGCAAATTCAGTTGGCCCTCCCGGATTGGAAAGGCAGAGGATGACCTTGCATCCCCATTCATCAGCGCGCGCATTGCCGGAATAAATCAGGTAAGGTAATGCAAGAGACGAGAGAGTTAGCAGGCAATTAAGTAGAAGGTTTTTCATGGACTTGCCCCTCCGAAACGATGACACCACGCTATGGAAGCGGCGCCATACGGTAACGCAATGCATTTTTACTAACGTATATACCACAGTTAAATGATATGACAAGAGCGCTTAAATCTCAATTGCACAGTCTCGCCTTTTCCGGACTGATCCTTCACGAGATCCTCGACAATCCGATGGAAGGCGAGACCCCGCAGGCGCGCGTGAAAGAGATCGGCATGATGACGATCCTTTACACGATGACGCAGACGCACCAGAAGCTAAATCTAACTAATATAATGGAAATCACTGAACTAACGCGTAGCGGCGTGAAGGAGACAGTCGATCTCCTCGTGAAACGCGGCATGTTGACCGAAACCATGGTGACGAACTCCATGGGCCGTGGAACAGCGCGACAATTCGAGATATCCAAAAGCCTTCTAGACAAGCTGCAAAGCTTTGAAAGCTGAGCAAATAGAATTTAACTGATTTATTTACGTCTTAAAAATCAGGAGCGGTACGGGCACGCACCGCGTGAACGAAGATTTGATCGTAAGGGACCATCGCTAACCGCTCGGCGGACGTCCTCAGTTTGCTGCGATACTGGAGCAGCCAGCAAACATCGTGCGATCGCTGTTGCGCAACGAAATCACGGCTTGCAGGGCAGGTTCTGTCACTCATTCCATCAGAGCATTGTTTGGGAAAGATCACGGCGGTCATGTCACCGGCCTCAACGGCACGGATACGATCTCCGGCAAAGCCGCGATCACTGACCGATCGGAGCGAATAGAGCCTTTCTGGCGCATCCAAGACTTTCAACCTGACTTCCTTGGCCGAAAAACTGATAACCCAGAATGGCTCAGTGCCGTGGCAGCGTAGCGATTGAGGTAGTTTGCCGTTATCCCATACGCTAGGCTGCGCCTGCAGAAAACGCGCTTCAACCCAACCGCTGCTTTCTGCACCATTCACCAGAGCCCATTCGCCATTGGAGGCGAGCTCGATCACTTCGACGCCTTTAGCGCCGGACGCCAGACTACCGATAACGGTTGCGTCCTGCTTCGCCTCACCGTGAATATCGAGTTTCTCATTGACCTCGATGCCGGTGACGGTGAAAAGCTCCGGCAAGACAGGTGATTGGGCAAAGGCAATTATGGGAACAAGCAGGAAAAACAGGCTGAGGATATGCATGTTGCCCTCATTCATTGACCATTATGAAAATGCCTGAACATCAGTATTGTGGCAACTCCGTGTGAGTTGACATGCGCATGGGGTCGGGAAATTAAATAATCCTGCTGATAAATAAGAGCGTGCCGAGACCACAGGCAAGTGCCATAACGACAAACGGGACAGCCGGTATCGGACCGAGCCAGTTCGGATAATCGGATACGCGTGCAGTACGTATCACTTCCTCGCCTTCGGTCAGAAGCGACTTCAACGCACCGGATCTGTGAAAATCGGGATTGCCCTCCATGGCCCCTCTCCTCTTTGTATGGATCGATTTTTACCATCGAGACAAAAAACAGTCATCCCTAACTTTCGTCCATTTCTACGTCGTTTGACGGATAACAGACCGGGAACACAAGGACCGGCGTCACCCTCGCACCGGAGGGCGGAGCGCATCAGTCCATCGGTCAGCAACTGATCGGCATGAGCCAGGATGGCCTTGCCAGTTTCGAACCGGCCTTCCTTGACGAACTTTCAGTCGTTACGGACTGATCTTTCGACTACATGCAACGAGAGGGGCATGCGAAACATGATCCCCGAACCACGTTGCGCGACGGAGCTGGCGGATCGATTTATCTGCGCCTGAAGACACGACCAATCGAGCAGATCACGTGTCGGGAAGATCCAGCGTTCCGTCAGGGCGTCATCGACGGCGCTTACTGGCTGCGTGAACCCCGGCCCAACACGCGCCTCGTTCTGGCCTATCAGGGTTGTGTGGCGCCCGAAGTTCTGACGGCTGCAGGCCGCCTTGCAGAGACGCAAAGGGACGTTGCCGTGCTCGCCGTTACCTCGGCAGATCGCCTGAACGCGGGCTGGACAGCGGCTCAGCGGGCGCGACGCCACGGATTTGGCGAGGCCGTGAGCCATATTGAACGGCTTCTGCCCCCCGTTCCTTCACATGCGCATTTCATCACCGTCACGGATGGACACCCTGCAACGCTCGGCTGGCTGGGCTCCGTTCATGGCAACGCGACCACATCGCTGGGCGTTGAACATTTCGGCCAGACGGGAACCATCGCTGATCTTTATGCGCATTTTGGTATCGATACAGATTCAATTATCGATGCCGCGGAGGCCATCTCCCGGCGTTTCGCCAAAGCAGGTTAGGGTCACAAGAACGACCCTGCATTCGCAGCAATCTCTCGCTTGTCAAAGCGGGAGATTTAACGCGCTTCTGAATTTGGCTGATCAGTGATGCTGTAGTATTTCACCGAGGAAGGTTCGTGTGCGGGGATGTGCCGGCGCTCGAAAGAATGTTTCGGGATCATTCTCTTCGAGAATCTCTCCGTCCGCCATGAAGATGACCCGGTCCGCAACCTGACGAGCGAAGCCCATTTCATGCGTCACGCAGATCATCGTCATGCCATCGCGGGCAAGCGACACCATCGTATCAAGAACTTCCTTGACCATTTCGGGATCGAGCGCCGAAGTCGGCTCATCGAAAAGCATGGCCTTGGGCTCCATGCATAGCGCGCGCGCAATAGCAACGCGCTGTTGCTGTCCACCGGAAAGCTGCGCGGGATATTTTTCGGCCTGATCACCGATACGCACCCGGTCGAGATATTTTCGTGCCGTCGCTTCCGCTTCGTCCCGCGAAATTTTGCGCACCCGCATCGGCGCCAGAATGCAGTTCTCCAATACGGTCTTATGTGGAAACAGGTTGAACTGCTGAAAGACCATACCAACTTCACGGCGCACCGCATCAATGGCTTTCTGGTCTTCCTTGACCGCGTGACCGGCAACGACGATCTCGCCGCCCTGGCTCGCTTCCAATCGGTTGATGCAACGGATCAGGGTGGATTTGCCCGACCCCGATGGACCACACAGAACGATCTTCTCTCCCTTTGCGACCGTCAGGGAGACCTTTTTCAGCGCATAGAAGTTGCCATACCACTTCTCCACGTCGCGCATCATGATCATCGGTGGCGCATCTGACTTTTTATCAGTTGTCACGAGAAGTTCCCTTTCTTATCTGGAGAGGCCGGCGGCCATGCGTCGTTCAATACGCCTGCCCCACAAGGAGAGCGGCCAGCACATGGCGAAGTACATCGCCCCTACCACACCGAACACGAGAAGCGGTCGGTAGATCTGATTGGAGATTATCGAACCGGCGCGGGTCAGTTCAATGAAGCCAACAATCGCGGCAAGCGACGTGCCCTTCAGAAGCTGAACAAGAAAGCCAACGGTGGCCGGCAACGATAGTTTAAACGCTTGCGGCATGATGACGTCGACCATCAGGCTGTAGCGATGCAGTCCAAGCGCATCCGCCGCTTCAGTCTGCCCTTTCGGAACGGCTTCAATCGCGCCACGCCAGATTTCACCCAGAAAGGCCGAAGCGTGCGCGGCAAGGGCTATGCCCACCGCCGCCCAGGCCGGGAGATCGAAACCAAGAAGGGGCAAGCCGAAATAGGCAACAAAGAGCTGCATCAGCAAAGGCGTGCCCTGAAAGAGGCCAATCCAGCCGATTGCGATAGCCCGAACCCATTTGAGCTTCGATACCCGCATCAGAGCGATGATGATGCCGGAGACAATACCGCCAGCAAACGCCATAGCGGTCAGGATGAGCGTCCAGCCGAGACCTTGCAGCAGATAGGTGAATTCTTGCAGTCCCATAAGTCGTCCTCCTCAACGCTGGGGATAGCTGAATGCACGTCGCCCGATGGCGGCAAGCGACCACATCGTCACCAGCGAGATCACCAAATAAATGCCGGTCAGGGTGAAATAGGTTTCAAAGCTGCGGAATGTTTCCGCCTCGATGCGCTGTCCCGCTGAGGTCAACTCATAGGCGGAGATGGAGGTGCAAATTGCGGTCGTGAGCGTGAGCAGGATGAACTGGCTCGACAGTGATGGATATATCGCGCGCAACGCTGGTTTCAGAACGATCATACGGAACACTTCGTGCCGGTGAAGACCGAGCGCCAGTCCCGCTTCCGTCTGGCCTTTCGGAATGCTTTCGACCCCGCCACGGATAATCTCAATGGCATAGGCACCACCATTCAACCCGAGGGCAAGAATGGCCGTCAGTGTAGGATTAAGCCGCACACCCGCAAGAGGCAATGCAAAGAAGATGAAGTAAATCTGTACCAGAAACGGCGTGTTGCGGATCACCTCAACAAAGGTCGTGACCAAAAAGGATGGGATCACCCTATGAGTCCGCAAGATTGCAACCCCCACGACACCGATGATGGTGGCGAGTGTCATGCCGACGACGGCCAGGAACAGCGTTCCCAGTGTCCCATAGATCAGCGAGGGCCAGGCATCCGCGACGACGCTGAAATCAAGTGTCATGTTCTAACCTCCTCCAGCAGGGCGTTCAGTCCCATTCGGGTTCCCATTCAAAACGGGAGAACCGTTCGCCGCGTGCAAGTGCATGGATTGCCGCCATATCTTCCGGGGACAATTCAAAATCAAAAATATCCCGGTTGGACTTCATATTCTCAGGTTTGGCGGAGCGCGGAATGGCGCCAACATTGTCCTGCTGTAGAAGCCAGCGCAAGGTGACCTGGCCAGCGGACTTTCCGTATTTGCGCCCAAGCTCGACAAGGATATCCGAACTGAAAACCTTGCCCCTCGCGATCGGCTGATAGGCATTTAAAAGCATGCCTGCCTCACGCATGCGCGTAAGGAGCTTCTCCTGCGACAGATAAGGGTGATACTCGACCTGATTGCAGAACAACTCGGCGTTATGAACATCCAGCGCTTCGTCCAGAAGTGCGACCGTGAAATTGCTGACGCCGATCAGGCGGGTCTTACCGCTCGCTTTTGCTTCTGCAAAAGCTGAAAGCGTTTCGCCGAGAGGAACAGTCTTGCTCGGCCAGTGCACCAGAAGCAGATCGACATAGTCAAAGCCAAGCCGCTCCAAGCTTTCATCGACCCGGCGGGAAACTGTTTCCGGATCAAGATCGGTGAACCAGATTTTGGACGTAACGAACAAGTCTCCGCGTGCGACACCGCTCTCGCGAACAGCGCGCCCCACTTCAACCTCGTTGCCATAGCGAATGGCCGTATCGATCTGACGATAGCCAAGCTCAATCGCCGTGCGGATTGCAGCTTCGCCTTCCGGCCCTTTCAGTTCGAACGTGCCCAGTCCAAGGCTGGGGATCGTCACGCCCTGAATGGTCTTGGTTTCAAGGTTTTTCACGCTACAACCTCCCCGGTCACTTTGGCCAGTATGTCATTTGATGCCCGCAGCGTTCGCTTCGCCCATTCAGCAACGGACAAGCCTTTCGACTGACGATCATTCGGGATTTCGACCGCAACCGGGATATCAGCCGGCAAAGCATCGAACATACCAATGAGATCGAGCTCGCCTTCTCCTGGCAGGAACCGCTCGTGGCGTGCGGCAAAATTCAGCTCTTCACGACTTTCCGGGATTTTGGCCGGAGCATCGCAAATCTGCGCATAGTGCAGCCATTGGCGCGGCACAGTGGCAATTTCTTCGATCGTGGTGCGCGCTCGCGAAACATGGAGCGTATCGATAATCACGCCCTGATTTGGCTGGTCAGCCGCAGTCAGCACGCGGGTCGCCGCCGCAAGATCGCGGAGTTCGGACTGCGGCATGAACTCCAGATCCATCGACAAACCGAAAGGACGCGCAGCCTCACACAGTTTCACAAAGGAGTGGGTCAAACGCACCTCGTCGGCGTCATCACCCGCAACCAGAATGGCACGTGCACCCAATTGGGCCGAACAATCCAGAAACGGCAGATATGGCTCGGGATCGAAATCCGGTCCTATGCGGATCATCTCGATGTCGAATACCTCGACGCCCTTGTCATTCATGAGGCTGATAAGTGATTTCACACGGGCTGGCTCGTCCATCAGCGCATAAGCCAGTCCTCCGGGAACAGCGGGCAGCAGGCGAAAACCGAGATAATCGTAACCTGCTTCCGCTGCGGCCAGCACGGCTTCTTCCGGCGCGACGCCAAGCCCGGTCAGGAACGAGAGTGATGTCTTTCTGCTCGTCATGCCGCCGCTCCGGCTGTGTTCAGCATTTCCGCAAGGGTCACGGTACGGTCCTCACGTCCCGCAACATCGACCGCAAGCGTGGCGGCGAGCGTCAACATGCCATCGCGTGCCGTGATCAACGGCTTGGCATTGCCATGGATCACATCGACGAAATGGTCGAGCTGGTTCACATAGGTCAGCGAGCCATCACCGGGCCGGTATTCGCGGATCAGCGGATGCTGCCAATGATCACGTTCCTCCGCGTGTCGCCATAGATACATATCGGAAACGGACAATGCTGCCTTGCGTCCGGCAAGGAAGAGGCATGGTCCGGGTTGTGCCGGATGATAGAGCGCCTGACCGGACGTATATTCCCAGGCCCAGGGGCTGACGGCACCATCGGAAATCAGGAACGTGCCCAGTACCCCATTGACGAAGCGGATCGAGATACTTGCAGTATCTTCCACTTCGAAGCCGCGGCGCGCAGATGACGTAAAGGCGCGTATACTTTCGATCTCGCCTACCAGATAGCGCAGCACATCAATGTCGTGGATCAGATTGATCAGCAGCACCCCACCACCCAATTTGCGTCGCCATTCCGTATTGAAATAGTCATCGGGCTTGTCAAACAAGGTCATGCCATTGACGGCAACCAGAGGGCCGAGTTCGCCCGCGTCAATGGCACGCTTTGCCGACCGGATATCCGGGCTGTGACGCCGCTGATGCCCGACGAGCACAGCAACACCCGAACGTTCGGATGCTTCTACAATCCGGTTGGCTGACGCCAGACTTTCCGCAATCGGCTTTTCGATCAGGCAAGGTACACCGCGCTCGATGCAAGCCAGAGCTGCCGGTGCATGCAACTGGTTTGGCAGGGCGATGATGGCACCGTCCAGCTTTGCCTCATCGAGCATCGTGCCATAGTCGGAGAAATGCGGGACGGAAAGCCGTGCCGCCATTTCAGCAGCGGCTGGCGTAGGGTCGCAAATGGCGGCAATTTTCGCGCGCCGGTTGGAAGTCAGAAGTTCCGCATGTTCGCGGCCAATCAGGCCCGCCCCCATAAGACCAATGCGTGTCATGCCGTCATCTCCGTCATTGCCCTGAGAGCAAGGCGATACCCTTGAGCTCCAAAACCTGCCATCACGGCTGTTGCCGTTCTCGATACGAGCGACTTGTGATAGATTTCCTCACGCTGATGTACGTTGGAAATGTGCAGCTCGATCTTGGGACCATTGAAGGTCTTGAGTGCATCAAGAATAGCAATCGAGGTGAAGGTAAAGGCGGCCGGATTGATGATGATCCCAACCGCTTCGTGACGTGCGGCATGGATCGCTTCGATGATTTCACCTTCGAAGTTCGACTGGCGAAAATCAATCGCCACACCGAACTCTGCGGCATCCGCCTCCACCCAGGAACGAATTTCATCGAGCGTCGTTCGACCGTAAATTTCCGGCTCACGCTGACCGAGCAGATTAAGGTTGGGGCCGTTCAGTATGAAGATTTTACGCATGTTCAAACTTTCCGTGGAAACGAGGGCGCGACTTCGCAATCGTGGCCGCGCACCCCGCCTCATCATGCTGTATTGGAATTGTCGCTGATCTTATTCGACGGTGTAGGGCACGCCTTCGAGCTTCTCCGGGAAATTCGGAAGCTTGTCTTCGCCAAGCCACTTCTTGTTGATCGCCTCAAGACGGCCATCTGCCTTGATCTTGTCGATGAACTGGTTCAGCCAGGCATTGATTTCCTTGTCGCCAAGCTTGGTCGTAACGCCCATCCACTGTTCATTGAAGACCAGTTTCTGCTCGTAATCGTTGCCCGGTGCAGCCTTGTCGAGATTGATCTTGTATGTGGTGTTGCCACCAATGGCATCGACCTGCCCGGATACCAGCGCCTGCATTGTCGAACTGTCATCATCGAAACGGCGGATATTGGCGACATCGCCCAGAAGACTGGTGATTGACTTGTCCTGCGCAGCGCCGCGCGGCACGCCTATACGAAGGCTTTTCGCGTCTTCAATCTTGGTAATGTTGTTCTTGGCGCTCGACAGAAGAATGATCTTCAACCCGGCATAGGGCTTGGTGAACTGGACAGCTTTCGCGCGATCAGGATACATGCCCATGACCGCCATCTGCAGATCGACCTTGCCGGTCAAAAGGTTGGGAATACGTGCAGCAACGGCGTTTGGCACGAACTCGACCTTGACACCCATTTCCTCGCCGATCAGCTTCGCAACATCGACGTCATAGCCGACATTGTTGCCTGTGGAGTCGATTGAACCCCATGGGGCCTGTTCGCCCATCACGCCGATGCGAACGACGCCTGCGCTTTTGATTTTCTCCAGGGCCTGTGCATGGGCTGCAGAAGCGCCGAATACCATGGCCACGCCTGCAAAAAGCGTCAGTGCAGCATTACGAATTGAGAATTTGCCCGGCATTGATGGTCCTCCTCAGGGTTTGTGCCGTTTTGTCCAGACAGCGACTCCTCTTCGCTACCGGACCTGTGTTCATTTTTTATTAACCAACCAGTTGGTTGATGTCAATCCACGTGATATCCCTGTCCGCAGATCGATGACTTATGCTCAAGCTGCTGCCCAATTCCTTCCAATGTGGTAAGAGGACAGCCAGTCCGAGGAATCCAGATGACGAATACCGATACGATGCCAACACAGAACACGCTCGATCCTGGGCTTGACCCGGGGCAAAGATCGCCGGAAAAACGCAGGCGCCTTCTGCTTGAATCCGCTATTGCGGAGTTTTCGACCCATGGAATTGGCGGCGCTCGGGTGGATCGCATTGCGCAGCGGGCGAATTCCAATAAGGCGATGGTCTACCACTATTTCGGCAGCAAGGAGGAACTCTACCTTGCGGCCATGGAACACCTTTATGTCGGCATCCGTTCCGCTGAAGAGCAGCTGCTGCTTGATCCCGCCGACCCCATTGGCGCGATGAAAGCGCTGATCTCCTTTACCTTCCGTTATTACATCGACAATCCAGCCTTCGTGCGGATGATCAATACCGAGAACCTGCATGGCGCGGTCCATTTGCAGGCGGCGACCGGCATGGAGGGGCTCAACAGTGCCATCGTCAACAGAGTATCGACGATTATCGAGAGCGGCGTCGCCCAGGGACTTTTCCGTCATGTCGATCCGCTCGATCTCTATATCTCCATCTCTGCGCTTGGTTTTACCTATGTCTCCAACCGGCACACGCTGAAGGTCCTGTTCGGTCGTGAACTCCTTGCAGAAGACGCTATCGATGCCCGCTTGCAGACGATGACCGACATGATCCTGCGATTTATCGCTGTAGATGGCCATCAGGCTGCTCCCGCCACTGCACGATAATGGGCAACGGTCTGGGCAATCCCGTCACGCAGCGACGTGACGGGGATGGCTCCCAGCAGACGCTTGTTGTCGGTTGCCGCGATATTGGGCGCCATCGGTACGGCTTCACCGGCAAAGTCGATTTTGGCACCGGGTATTTCTGACCGGATCGCCCGGATGACGTCGGGCACATCCTCGCATGCGCCGCCCAGCGAAAAGGCGTGCGCACCTTCGTAAGATCGTGTTGCCGCAGCCGCAAACGCCGCCGCCACATCAGCCACGAAAACCATGTCCTGCGGCCCTGAATAGCCAATTGTATAAGAATTGCCACGAACCGCTTCGCGACAGGCAATTGTCGGCCCGGCGGTTAGCCCGCTTTCCCGGCCCGGCCCGTAAACAACGGTGGGACGCAGGCCGATACTGGCAATACCAGAATCATGCCAATAGGCTCTGGCGCTTCCCTCGCATGCGAGTTTGAAAGCACCATACTGCGTGACCGGATAAGGCGTCAGCCCATCGTCCGGGCCAAAGACAGCGGCACTGCTGGCATAGGCTACCCGCCCAATCGCATTTGCCTTGGCGGCTTCGAAGACATTCAGCGTACCAATCAGATTGACCGTTGCACCCAGCACCGGATCGTTCTTGCAAGCGGGCGTTAAAAGTGCTGCAAGATGGACGATAGAGGTACAATCGCTGGCAGCCGCCTTTACAGCCTCTGCATCTGCGATATCGCCTTGATACCACTCAACCTGCTCAGCCTCGTCGCCGACAATTTCCCGCAGAATACGTCGATCACTGGTACGGTCGAATATCCGCACTTCGTGAGCTTGCGCCTTCAACGCCTTCAAAATCCATCCGCCCAGAAAACCGGCCCCACCGGTAACGAGGACCCGCGTCATGCTGCCCCCTGCATATCTTCGGAGGTCAGTGAAAAGGCGGCATCGTAAATATTGCTGATGGGAGAAGAAAGAACGCCGGTTTCAATTGCCAGTTGCTCAATCTGTGGCAGCGCCGAATGAAGTCCCGGATTTGAAGACCCTTCAATGAGAACCACCACATCGAAACCGCTTTCGCTCATTTCGGCACGCAACTCGGTTTCCCTGGTGCGAACGCTCGAAACTTCGTTGCGCGAAATACCGATATGCACGCAAGCCACACCACGAACGGCGAGCATCTTGTCCGCAAGCCCCTGCGCCTTCGCCCTCAGCCCTTCCTTTCCTTCGCTCCCCGAAAGATCGAAGCGGATCGTTGCCACAGAGCCTCCGTCGCCAGTACCGGCGGTCGCTATCCGTTCGCAGGCGACGCGCAGAAAGTTGCGAAAGCTCGGCGCGACGGCAGCAGTCCACCGCGTTGGATTGTTCAGACGTTCGAGATAAGCCGGTGACCGAAATGTTTCGACCGTTTCGCCAGCATAGATTGTCCCGAAGACATATCGGGCGGCAGCAGGCGCGTGCAGCCGCTTGCCAGTCCTGAAGCCGGGTATCGAGAGGCGTTCAGGCATATGTTCACGTGTGTGCCACTCGATATATTCGTCATGGGCACCATCTTCGATGTCGTGCCAGATCGCCAGAAAGGCAGAGCCCTTCAGTCCCATATTCTTCTCCTCCATTCTGCTTGCCCCGCGTCCTCCCGCTTGACAAGTCGGTCGTTTCCGACCCATTTAGGCCACTAGAATGTTAGTATTCTACAGAATGTCAAGCACAAGATTCGCTGTCCGTTTGGGAGCACCAAACATCTCATTCACAGGGCCGAGCGAAAGCGGGCCAGGTTATCAGGGAGGAAAGCCATTATGGCAGAACAGGAAACATCACGCGTCGCGATTGTAACCGGCGGTGCGGGAGGGCTCGGATTTCCCATTGCGGCACGCCTTGCGGCCAAGGGGCACAAGGTCGCGCTTTGGGATATCAACCGCGAGCGCGTGGAAGAAGCCGCTGCAAAATTGCCGGGCGCCAAAGGTTATGTGGTGAATGTGATGGATGCCGCCGAGGTTGAAGCTGCAACCGCGCGGGTTGTGGCTGAGATGGGGCCACTCGGCATCCTCGTTACCAGCGCCGGTCACAATGGCCCTCTGGAGCAATTCGAAAAATATCCCCATGACGGCTGGCGGTTCGTCATGTCGCTCAATCTGGATGCCGTTTTCTATTGCTGCCAGTCGGCGGTGCGCGAAATGCGCAAGACTGGATATGGCCGCGTCGTCAATATCGCCTCCATCGCCGGCAAGGAGGGCAATCCGAACGCGGTCGCTTATTCCGCCTCCAAAGCGGGCGTTATTGGCCTGACGAAATCCGTCGGAAAGGAGCTTGCAACCACGCAGATTCGCGTCAACTGCGTCACTCCCGCAGCTATCGAAACCGAGATGATGAACCAGCTTACGCCGGAATTCAAAGCCTTTGTAACCGCGAAAATACCGGTCGGCAGGCTCGGAGAAGCCGATGAAGTTGCAGCACTGGTGAGCTGGCTCGCCTCAGAGGAATGTTCTTTCTCAACCGGCGCGGTCTTCGATGTGTCCGGCGGTCGCGCAACCTATTGAGGCCGCAGCATGTATAAAAAACATCCTCTCTCCCTCGCCTATCTGACCGTCTTCGGTTGCCCACCCGTTGATAACGTCAAGATCGCAGCGTCCTGCGGTTACGATATGGTCAGTCTGCGGCTGATCGCCCCGCACGGACTGGAACTCGCCCATCCCATTGTCGGCCAGAAGCCGCTGCTCCGGGAGATCAAGGCCGCCGCCGCAGATACCGGTGTCTCGTTCTATGACGGGGAAGTATTTACGCTTTTGCCACAGACCGATATTGCCGCATGGCTACCAATCATCGAAACGGCTGGCGAATTGCGCATGCCGTTGATGCAGATCACCTGCGAAGACCCCGACCTGTCGCGGTCTTCGGACAATCTGGCGCAGATCGCCGATGCTGCAGCACAATACGACATCAAAATGGCGGTAGAGTTCATGCGCTGGCGTTCGACGGCGACGATCCAGGATGCAACGCGCCTTGCCACCGCATCAGGCCGGAAAAATGTCGGGCTCCTGATCGATGCGCTGCATCTGTCCCGGTCGGGCGGTAATCCCCGTGATGTTGCGTCCCTGCCGGAAGGACTGGCGCTCTATCTGCAACTTTGCGATGCACCGGCTGAACAGCCGGTGGACAATGCCGGTTGCATTGCTGAGGCCCGAACTGGACGGATGTTCCCCGGCGACGGTGGTCTTTGGTTGCGCGAACTGATGTCCGTACTGCCCGACGATGTCGTCATCAGCGTCGAAACTCCGCATAAAGGCGATACCGAACTTAGTTTCCTTGAACGCGCCGAACAGGGAATGGCAGCAACAAAACGCTTCCTCGACAGTGTGTAACTGCCGTGGTGTCATGGCACCGGGGGTGTTGCTTCGCCCCCGGTGGACGCGTACAGGAATCATTTATACTGCATTGAGAAGTTATTTTAGCTGCAACAAGGAAAGGGTCCGCAGAAATGCATTCAAAACCGCGATCCTCGCTGGGTGCACGGGTGACCGACAGGTTACGGCGGGCAATTATAGACGGTGAACTTGAACTGGGGGATGCGCTGTCGGAAGACAAGCTCGCAACCGCGCTCGGTGTCAGCCGCAGTCCCGTCAAGGAAGCCTTCGCCATTCTTGAGCAACAGGGTCTGATTGATGTGCAACCACAGCGGGGCACTTTTGTTTTCCTGCCGACCCATGAAGATACCGTCAATCTGTGCGAGTTCCGAAAGACTATCGAAGTTGAAGCGGTACGTCTCGCCATGGTGCGCAGGCGTGATGAAACGTTGAACGCGATGCGCATCGCAGCGAAAGACATGGTTGAGGCATGTGAGGCTGGCGATGTTCTGCGCGGTGCTCGGGCCGACGATCATTTTCACGACGCGGCGCTGGAAAATTGTGGCAATCCCTACCTCGTTAACGCCTACCATCTTGTCGCCAGCAAAGTTGCGGCGTTGCGGTCGCATCGCTCGTCTTTGCCAACCCGCAAATTTTCCAGCGCGGAGCATCTGGTCATTGTCGATCTTCTGGAAAACAACCAGATTGCCCAAGCGCTGCAGCAACTTTCTGCACATATCATGATGATGGCGGAACGTTACGGCATAGATAATGAGCCGGTGCGCGCGCTGGGTACGCGAGCCGCTCGCGGCGCCAGGCTTGATCATATCGGACCGCTTACAGATTAGCGCATAATCCGGGCGGAGCGAGCCAAGCGTCCACGGGTTCAACCCATCGAACCCCGCGCCCCCAGGTGAACCGTAGTCAACCCTCGTGCATAACAGCAACGCGGCTTCGAGAACGCGCGAGCGATAAAGCACGCAATGCCACATTTGGGAGAAGGAACACAATGAAAGCGCTGGTTTATCTGGGTAAAGAAAACATGGTTTATCGCGAAGTCGATGAACCGCAAGCTGGCCCCCGCACAGCGCTTCTCAAGGTCAAGGCGTGTGGCATCTGCGGCTCGGACATGCATGGTTATCACGGACACGACCCGCGTCGGGTTCCACCGATGATTATGGGACATGAAATAGCTGGTGTTGTGGAAACAGGATCTTTGGCCGGCCAGCGTGTGGCGGTCAATCCACTTTTGACCTGCGGAGAATGCACCGAGTGCCTGTCCGGGGCGCAACAGCTGTGTGAAAACCAGCGCAACATAGGGCTCCCGCCGCATGCAGGCGGCTTTGCCGAACGGATCGTGGTGCCAGAACGCAATCTGGTGAAAATTCCAGACGACATGGATTTTCGTGTGGCCGCGCTCGCCGAACCGGTTGCGGTCGCCTATCATGCAGTTCTTCTCGGGACAAACAATTTGCGTCGTCCGCTTTCGGCAGCGCGCGTTGCGGTGCTTGGCGGAGGAGCCATCGGACTGGCGACCGCGCTTGTCACAATTGCCCAAGGGGCGGGTGCTGTAATGCTTGCAGAACCAAATCCTATTCGCCGCAGGACCGCGTCTGCCGCCAGTTCCGCGATTATCGCCTACGATCCCAACGATGCGTCATCGGCGCCTCCAGCGAACTCGGTCGATCTGATCTTTGACGCGGTCGGCGCGAAGCAAACGAGAGAGGCAGCATTCTTGATGGCACGCCGCGGGGCTACGATTGTGCATCTCGGCCTTCTGCCGGGATCGGAAGGTGTGGATGTCAGACGGATCACGCTTGCGGAAATCGCTTTCATCGGCTCCTATTGTTATTCAATGACGGATTTTCGGGAAACCGTCGCGTTGCTGGCATCCGGGCGACTGGGTCCGCTCAATTGGGTTGAAAGCCGGCATTTATCCGAAGGGAGCCAAGCCTTCCGCGATCTTGATAGGGGGCACACCGCCGCCGCCAAGATCGTCTTAACTATCTAAGCGATTGCCCGAAGGTTTGCGCCCCTTCCCCGTCAGCTTCTATCCGTGGGAACCAAAAGTGCCACACTGCCCGATTGTTCGCCACGGCTTGGGTCAATTCTTCTGACAGCGCACTGTAATCGTCTTGACTGTCTTGGCTCATGTGCCACAAAGAGCATAGGTAACTGAAATGGGATACTATGAGCGCTCTTGAAAAATCGCTGACCATCATCGAGCTGCTCGCGGCTCGTCCTGCCGGTCTGTCCGTCTCAGCGATTGCCCAGCATGTCAATCAGCCTCCAAGTGGCGTGCACCGCACGCTTAACGAATTGATTCGACTTGGTTATGTTCGTCAGGTTCAGGATCAGGGCGACTATGCGCTCACCATGAAGCTCGCAGCGCTCGGTGTAGGTTTTCTCGGCCGCACGGGCGTTGGAGATGTGGCTCAGCCCATATTGGACCGGTTGGCCCAAACCAGCGGCGAGTTGATTCGTCTCTCGGTGATTGATGGCGACGATCTGATCTGGGTCGCGGTTGCACAAGGCGCGACTGGCGGTTTGCGTTATGATCCCGGACAAGAACAGGGCGTCAATGTTCATCTGGCCACAAGCGCTGGTGGTCAGGCGTGGCTTGCCTCGATGAGCGATGAAGAGGCTCTGCACCGGGTTGCGCAACAGGGCCTCGTCAACAGCAACAAGCCCTCCGGTCCTGGTGCTCCCACCACGATCACTGAACTTCTGAAAGTGTTGGCGCAGACACGCAAGCGTGGCTATTCCATTTCGGTCAATAGCTACATTATCGGCATGGCTGCGATGGCTGTGCCGGTTCGCAGCGGCGGCGAGGTTATTAGCTGCCTTTCCATCGCTGGACCAACTGTCCGCATGACAGCGGAGCGGATGGCGGAGCTTGCACCGCACCTCACCAGAGCAGCAGAAGAGATCGGTCTTGCGGCGAGTGGATCGCGCTACTTTCCCGGCTTGCACAAACGAAGCTGAGGCCCGTCCGACATAGAGCATTTCCAGCAAAAGTGCGTAGCGCCTACGCGGGGAAATCAGTCCACCGGACTGATTTCTGATCCCGCTTCGATACGTAGGATAATGCGTAAAAACAAATAGATAGAGCGGTTCCACGATTCCGTCTTAACCGAACCGCACTAAAGCAAAAGCCCCGAAGGGAATGATCCTTTCGGGGCTTCTTTTGTTTCGGAGGATTAACGCAGAGCTGAAAAAGCTTAGCCAGCCTTGCGTAAGTTTTGTTGTTCAGACAGCGCCCAGCCCAGAGGTTGCAGCTTTTGCAAAGCGTCCTGAATTGCGGCGTCCGGTTCGGAACTGAGAATTTCCACGACCGACAGTCCCCGATAATCCGACGCGGCCAGTGCTTTGGCCGCCGCCACGAAATCAACGCTGCCCGTTCCGATGGGGTCGTGCTTCCAGGCGCTTTTCCCGGTGTCGGACATGTGCAGTATATCGAGGTAAGGGACCACTAGCGGGATCGCTTCACTCAGGTCCTCACTGATGAAATGCGCGTTGGCCAGATCGTAGCAGATGGTCAAAGCGGGGCTCGCAAATTCTTCCACCCATTTGACCATGCTCTTTGCATCCGGCAAAACCCCCATCGGGATGTTTTCCAGAAACACCTTTACCCCAGCCCGCTCCGCATAAGCGACCGTCTTTTCGAGAGAACCCCGGAACCAGCCCTCCAACTGCGCCTTTGGTGGCGCATTTAGAGAATTATATCGCCCTGATACGGAGACAAAGCCTTGCGCCCCAAGTTCGTAGGTCGCGTCCAATAGTTTCTTGTTGAAGCCGACCGTCATTTCGCGGATTTCTTCGCGGGGCGAAGCAAGATTATGGTCCAGGCTCTGTGCCGTCAGCGAATGAATGGTCAAGCCTTCCGCTTCCAGAAACCGACGGATGCGCGCATAATCACGCGCCGTCATATTCTGGATGTCGAGATGCGCCGGGCTGACCATCACATCGAAATGCGTGAAGCCAAGCTTCGCCAGACGAGTCAAAGACTCTTCCAGCGGCACTGTCCAGGCATCACTGATCGTACTCACTCCAAGAGGAAACGAGGCCATTTCTTCTTCTCCCGTTTTGATCGTCGCGACTTATTTCAGAGGCGAATTTGCAGTCGGAAAAGCGATGGTCGAACGCATGTCGGTCGTCAGCCAATCCGGCCCGCCTTTCGGTGGCCACACGTTTTTGGCAACGGAATCTGCACGGATCTGGCCGCGCTCGTTCACCGAAGCGAAAGGCCAGATATGCGTCATGCGCGGCTTGCCGTCGACGCCATACATGCAGATGGTCAGCTTTGAGAGTTCCGTGCGCGCCGGTACAGCCGCTTCCCATGCCTTTATCGTTGGCTCCAGACCACCGGTCTTGAGAACATAGGTACGGAATTCATAGGCAGGACCAAAGCTGCCAGTCTCAATCGGCGGCAGAAATGGAAATGGCGCATAGCCTTCAAGTTCCAGTTCGGTCAGCCATTCGGCAGCACCAAACGGACTGGCCGCGCGAAGTGTGCGCTCACGCTCGACTTCAAAATCGCCGGTGGTATCAAAGCCGCGCAGAACCAGAACCTTATTCAACGCGCCAATATCGGCATAGAAAATGCCCAGAAGACGCCCCTTGCCTTCCCCCGCGAATGCTTCCACTGCCGGCGCAACCTTGGCGGCTGCCCCCATGGTCGTGGAAAGAGTTGCGATTTCATAGCGTTGCATGTTTCTTCCTTTCATTCGTGATAACGTCGGGCGCATCTTGTGACACATCGGTAAGCTTTCCGGCGGCGTGTTTGGCCACACGCCATCCAAACACCACGGCTGGACCAATGGTCGTGCCCGGCCCCGGATAGGTCCCGCGAAAGATGGAGGCGAGATCATTGCCGCAAGCATAAAGTCCATGGATCGGCTCGCCGTTCTCATTGAGAACCCGGCCAAATTCATCGCCGGAAAGACCCGCACTGGAGGCGAGATCGGATGGGCGCACAGCCATGGCGTAATAGGGACCGGCACCAACCGGCCCTAAGCACGGATTAGGGCTGAAGCTCGCGTCGCCATTGAATCGGTTCATCACCGATGTGCCGCGCCCAAAGTCTTCATCAATACCGGTTGCGGCAGAACGATTATAGGCTTCGACGGTCTGGACAAGCACGCCCGCGTCGCAGCCGATCTTGGCCGCCAGTTCCGGCAAGGTCGCGCCCTCGATCACATATCCGGCCTTGAGCATAGCTTTCAGGTTCTTCGCCCCCGGCAGGATCATCCCCATACCATAGCGATGCAGAAATGCTGCGTCGCAAACCAGGTGGGCTGGATTGGCGCCATTACCAATCTGACCCATCGAAAAATCATGATAGGAATTGGATTCATTGACGAAGCGCTTGCCTGCAGCGTCAACCGCCAGAAGGCCCGGCTTGGCGCGGTCGAGGATGATATGCGGCCACACGGCCAGCGATCCGTCTGCCCGACGATAGGACGAGCAGGGCATCCAAAGGGCGGGGCTATCGCCGCCATCCTCGAAGCGCGCGCCTATCGCCATTGCCACATCCGCTCCATCGCCGGTGTTGGTGACAGGCGCAAGCGAATAATCGCGCGCCGCTTCAGGAAACAGCCGGTCGCGGATTTTCTTGTTCCAGCATACGCCCCCCGTCGCCAGCACGACCCCTTTGCGAGCCCTGATGCGGCGCGACCCCGATGGCCCCTCCAGCACCGCGCCAACAACGCGGCCATCCTCAACAATCAGTTCGTGAACGCCGGTTTCGAACAGCACCGGCACCTTTGCCTTGCGCAGACTAAAGAGAAGCCGTGCCACCAGTGCATTGCCCATCAAAAGGCGTGTTCCGCGCTTGTAACTGAGGCGGTCGAGCACATAGCGCCCGACGATCTGGACGGTGCTGCGGAAATTGGCGATGGAGCCGAAGGGTTGCAGCAAGGCGCCCAGTTCATTGCGTCCCACCATCATACCGCCAAGTCCCATGAATTCGCGGCGCGGCGGACGAACCCGGTCGAAATCATCACGCTCCAGCAGGCGACCGTCAAAAGCGACTGGGCCCAAAGCCCGGCCCCCATAGGCAGAACCTGGCCCGTCGAGATAGTCGGGATGTGCAAGAGCGGCGGCAAATTTCACATCGGTGCGACGGTCGAGTTCCTCGATAGCCTCGCGCCCTGAGGCGAGAAACGCCTCGCGCAGCCGAATGCCGCTGCGACTGGCGACAACGCTTTCCAGAAAAGCGCGCGCATCCTCGACGGTATCAGGAACGCCTGCTTCTTCAGAAAGATGTGTTCCCGGGACCCAAGTGGTGCCTCCCGAGGTTGAGGTTGTGCCACCAACCTGTTTGGTCTTTTCACATAGGAGGACATTTAGTCCCTCCAGCGCACCAACCAGCGCCACCGTCATGCCACCAGCGCCTGCACCGCAAACCAGCAGATCGACTTCGTCTGTTCCGTGCTGATCATGATCAGATCGCATATTCTGTTTCCTTGCTGTTGGATTGTGCGCTCTCAATCGCGGCCCGCTTGGCAATGGTTTCAGCTGCGAGGAACCCAAAGGTCATGGCAGGGCCAAGCGTGATACCACCACTTGGATAGTGACCACCCATAATGCTGTTCATGTCGTTGCCGGCTGCATAAAGACCGGCAATTGGCTGGCCCGAAGCATCGAGGACACGCGCAAATGCATCGGTCACGATACCGGTAAATGTACCCAGACTGCCTGGTACAATTCGCACCGCATAGAAAGGTCCATTGCGGATGGGAGCAATACAGGGATTGGGTTTCTGATCGGGGTCCCCCTGAACCCGCTGATAGAGCGTCTGGCCGCGATTGAATTGCGGGTCTTCTCCCCATTGCGCATCACGGTTGAACGCTGTGACGGTCGCGTTGAGACCCGCCGCGTCGATGCCGCAGCGTTCAGCCAATTCGGTGATCGTTGCGCCCTTGATAAGATAGCCGTTGTTCAACCAACGCCGATAAGGAACGGGCGCTGGTTTGACAGCGCCAAGACCGTAACGGCGCAAAAACCGATGATCGCAGATGAGCCATGAGACAACTGGTTGCCCCTCCGGGGTCGCTGCTATCATATCACAAACATAGTCGTGATAGGGGCCGCCCTCATTGGCGAAACGGCTTCCCGAAGCCAATACCGCGATTACACCCGGCTTTCCGCGCTCGACCAGATGCGGAAAACGCCCCACGGTTCCATCATTGCGGGGAACGAGCGATACCGGCGCATAGGCCGCACCATGCGCCATGCGGTCGGATACGTGCCCGCCGACCATTTCGGCAAGACGCATACCATCGCCACTGTTTGTCTTGGGCGCTGCCGATGCGTGATCCGTACCGGCCCGAACATGCGGCAAGTGTTCAAAGAGACGCCCTTTATCATGCGGAAAGCCACCTGTCGCCAGCACAACGCCATGTTTGGCAGTGACAGTAAGGGGGCCTTTAGCGGTCATGAGAACGGCGCCCGTGACACGTCCTTGATCAGCGGTCAATTCGCGCGCTGCGGCTCCCGACCAAAGGGTAATCTCCTTATCGGATGCAGACCGCAATAGCCGCGCGACCAACGCGTTGCCATTGACAAGTTGCATCGCGCGCCGATGAACAACGAGATCGCGCAGATGTTTCGACACGCGTCGTGTAACATAGGCAAATGCTTTGAGTGAGCGTATCGCCGTCAGGAACATGCGCATGTCGACGCCCGATGCGATGCCCATGCCCAAAAACGTTGTTTCGGGGATCGGCGGGCGCAATTTTCCGATCAAGGAGCCAAGTTCGCGACCGTCATAAGGTGCGGCGACAACCGAACGCCAGCCTGTCGCCGCCGCCGGTGCATTGCCGTGAAAATCCGGTACGCCGCTGCCCGGATTGAAGCGGACTTGCGTGTTGCGCTCAAAGAAAGACAGCATGCGCGGCGCGGCTTTCAGATAACCGTCGATCATGGCCTCATCGTAACTATTACCAAGAATATGCCTCAAATAGGCTTTCGGCTCATCGGGGTTTTCACCCTTGCCAGCGGATACGGCATGAGGCGCATTGGGGATCCACAACCAGCCACCGGAAAAGGCAGTGGTGCCACCAAATACATCGGCTTTTTCGGCCACGATGACCTTCAATCCGAAATGCGCTGCCGCTACCGCTGCAGAAAGTCCCCCGGCACCAGAACCGATAACGAGGACATCGCATGCCGCTCGATGAGAGGAAACCATCGGGTCGTTGTTATCGATGGAGTGGTCGGGAGACATATGTATTTCCTATCTGCCAGAACGCTTAACTATCGGGCGTGGGAATAAAGTGCGGCGATGGCCGCAATCACCAGTGGAACCGCAAAAACGATCATCACCGTCGACAGGCTTGCTCCCGAACCGATCAGAACGCCGCCCATCGATGGGCCAACGACGGCGCCAAAGCGCCCTGCGCCCATGGCCCAGCCAACGCCCGTGCCCCGGACGGAAGCCGGATAAAGGCTGGCTGCGAGACCATAGAAGGAGTTGAAGCCGCCATAGATCGCCATTCCCATGAGGAACGCCGTGAAGAGTACAATGCCGAGCGACATGTGGACTGTTCCGAACACCACCAGAAGTGCCGCGGCGAGAACTAGGAACACCGCCCCGACAATGCCTTGCGGAAAGCGGTTCGAGAGCTTGCCCATCAGCAACGTTCCCAGAAACGCGCCGAAGTTCAGGATCGCGCCAACATAGATGGCATTTTCCAATGTCAAACCGGCTTGCGAGGCAAGCTTCGTCACCCATGAGATAACGAAATAAAGCGACAGGAAGCCCATGAAAATTCCGACCCAGAGCCAAATCGTTGGCACCAGACGATTTTCGGCGAAAATGGTAGCGAAACCAGCAGCTTTCTGCTGAGCGGACTTTTGCGGCAATTGCTCGACCGACTCCATACCGAGCCTCGCCAGCACATGATTGACGCGTTGCAGAGCATTTTCAGGCCGTTTGCGGACCAGAAAATCGAGCGATTCCGGTAGGAAAAACCAGACGAACGGCAGCACCACCAACGAGGTAATGCCCGCGCCGATCAGCATCATATGCCAGCCGTAGACAGGGAGCAGCGGTGCCATGGCGAGGCCGGTAAAAACCGCTCCAAGCGGATAGCCAGCGGTCATGACGGCCACGGCGAAGGAACGCTCCCTTACCGGTGCAAATTCCGCAGCAAGCGCGGCCATCGAAGCAAGGATCGCGCCGATCCAAACGCCGATGAAGAAGCGCAGGACAACCAGTTCCATGACTGTGGTTACAAAGCCGCTCAGGATCATGGCGATTGTGATTGCCGCGAGGGCCGTAATCGTCAGTGGCCGGCGACCCCATCTGTCTGCAAGCGGCGCAACGAAGAAGCAGCCGATCACCATGCCCGCAAGACTTGCGGAGAACACGACACCAAGCCGCTCCGGTGACAGCGCCCAGTCTGCCGAAAGCGCAGGCGCGATATAGGAAAGGATAACAACATCCATGCCGTCGATGGCGTTCAACAAAAAGCAGATCGCCAGAATGATGACCCTCAACGAAGACCAGTTTTGCGAAGCGCCAATGGCTTCTAACGCAATATTGTCCTGCTTCGTTTGATCAATGGCTTTTCCGTGCACACCCTTGCGGGTTGCAAGTGTCAGTTTTGCGCCATCGGACCCGACGGCATCTATGCTGTTCATCTGTTCCTCCACTCGATCGCATACGTTCCACGTTGCATTTGCAGCGCGGTTCCACCGTCATGATGCGACATTTTTGTCCTCGTGCGCCGAGGACTCACGATCCTCACTCCCCAGCGTGAGGATCGTTATACAGAAATTTGAATATCATTCCAGAAAATAATTTGATTTTAATTTTGGAGGGAATTCATCAAGCCCAGTGTCGCGGCCAGCGCCTGAGCCGCTCTTTCACGCGGCGCCAGCCGCGCGTTAAATTCTTCGGAGGCGATTTCCACACTGATCGGCACATTCGCAGGCAAAGCCGCCAGAAATGCGCGCAGATCAATACCGCCCTGTCCCGGAAACAGCCGCCCGCCGCGGGCAACCCGGATCAGTTCGCTATCGGTGTCGATGAATTCTTTTGGCGCATCGCATATTTGAAAATAATGAATACGCTCGGTCGGAATAGATGTGAGATCATCGACCTTGCCGCCAGTGCGGTCCCAATGCAGAGCGTCGGCAAGCACACCACCATTGGCTTGGCCGGCCTTTTCCACGATGGCCAAAGCCGCTTGTGCGTCCCGCACGCCAGTCCACGGCATGAATTCGAGATCAGCGGTCAAACCATAGCGGCCCGCAAGCTCGGCGAAACGCGCAAAAGTCTGGGTGAGCCGCGCTGGATCTGGATCATCACCAGCAACCAGAATATTTGCAGCGCCGAGCACTGCCGCACATTCCAGAAACGGCAGAAATTCCTCGACCTTTGTCTGCGCTTTCAAACGCACGATCTCGACATCCCCAATGCGAATGCCGGTATCGGACAAAGCTGACCGGGCCTCTCTCAGAACTGCCGGGTCGGTTAAAATGGGATAGGGTCCCTCACCGCTGGCGGCGGCTGGAAGCAAGCGCAGACCAACGCTGTCATAGCCAGTTTCCGCTGCGATGCGGATTGCTTCCGCAGGAGCGAGATCGGGAACGGTGAGGAATGCGAGTACGAAATGCCTGTTCATGTCGTTCACACCGCGCAAAGAAAATCGACCATCAGATCGCGTACTTCGACGAACATATCAGCGCCGGTGATTGTGCCGCAGCCGATTTCGCGCGCACGCGCCACAAGCGGGGAAATGGCCGGTTTGGTGATCACTTCTCCCACAAACATGTCGGATGCCAGCTTGTCGCCGTCAAAGGGAAGAGCATCGCCTTCCTTCATGCCCGCAGGCGTCGCATTGACAATAACATCAAATCCGGACGGGTCTGATGTGCCCACGCCAATTTTCGCCAGACCCAGAGAAGAAAGCTGTTCGATCAGGCTATCGCGGCGTGCCGCATCCATTTCATGGACCGCCAGTTCCGCGATACCCGACTGAACGAGCGCATAGGCGATTGCCCCACCTGCACCGCCAGCGCCCGCCAGCAAAACCTTTTTGCCTTCCAGCTGGCAGCCAGCCTTACGTAGCGCCGCAACATGGCCGATTCCGTCAAACATCGCGCCTTCCCAGCCTGTTGGGGTCCGTCGCAACGTGTTGACAGAGCCCAGAAACGCCGCCGTTTCGGAAAGACGATCCGCCATGCGCGTGGCTGCGATCTTGTGGGGAACGGTGACAATAATACCATCCAGATTCTGAAGCGCGCGGGCGCATTGCCAGAAACTGGCCAGATCTTCGGGCTTCACGTGGCCCGGTATGCAGATGGCGTTATGCCCCCGGGATTGAAGCATCTCGGTTACACCTTGCGGCGATTTTACCTGTGCGACGGGATCACCGATGACGAAGTGGAGACGCAGCGCGCCATTCAGCTCGGGGGCCATATTTCCTCCAATAATTGAATATAATTCAATTTTCGAATATCATGCCAGAAACAAGCGGTCGAGCGAAAAGCGCCGCTCCAGGTCATTATAAGATCGCTGGAAACGAGCTGTTCCAAAGAAATTGGAAAGGCCGAACGCCGTCACTTCCGCAAAACAATGATTGAAAAACAGAATGTGACATGTCAGTTTTAAATTGACATGTCAGTTTCGCAAATGCTACGTTCATATTATAGACTTTTTGTCCATAATGTGAACACAGGAGGAGCCGTGGTCGCGCAACCGCCCGGGGATATCGACCCCGAAACATTGCGTCGGATGCCCTATCAAAAGCCGCAGCCAGTAGAAATGCTGCCTGATTTGGTGGTGCCCAACGCCATTCCAACCGACGAACGTATCTGGGTTCCACAGTCCGAAAATGTCTGGTTCCGGCCATTGTGCCTCAACCGGTCAGCCGGTTACTGGATGAACCTGTTGAAGGTTCGCAAGTCTGGCGTGCTCAGCCGCCATCGTCATCCTGGCCCTGTCCACGCGCTGGTGCTTAAAGGCAGCTGGCGCTATCTGGAGCACGACTGGATCGCCACCGAGGGGTCCTATGCTTTCGAACCACCAGGCGAAATCCACACGCTGGTTGTCGATGAAGGTGTGGAAGAAATGATCACCTATTTCCAGGTTAATGGTTGCATGTATTACGTCGACCCCTGGGGCAACAATAACGGCTATGAAGATGTCTTCACGAAGATAGACATGTGCCGGAAACATTATGAAGAAATCGGCCTCGGCGCCGACTATGTCGATCAGTTTATCCGCTGATCGCAATCGGTTGCCGGATACAAAATAAGTCAAAAAGGCAGGTTTGAATCCTGCCTTTTTGCAGCACCAGTTGCACGCTCCCATTCTCCCAACCCCTCAAAGAGTTTTCACCATGACCTATGCCCCCGATCTGTTTTCAGGGAAACTGGCGCTCGTCACCGGAGCCACAACCGGCATTGGAGCCGGAATTGCGACCGGCCTTGCCAGGCTTGGCGCGCGTGTCGTCGCCGTTGGCCTCGGTAGCGACCAGTCAAAGCCGGAAGCAGGTCTCGATATCAGCTATCATGAACTGGATGTTTGCGATGCAAATGGCGTTCAGGCGCTGATTGACGGTCTCGACCGGCTCGACATGGTGGTCAATTGCGCAGGCGTCATCCGGCGGCATGAGGAACATGAACTCGACGTGTTTGAAAAAGTGCTCGCCATCAATCTTACCGGCACGATGCGCGTCTGCACGGCAGCGCGCAGCAAACTCGCGGAAGGCAAAGGCGCCATCGTCAACACCGCTTCCATGCTGTCCTTCTTCGGCGGCGGGCTTGTCCCCGCCTATAGCGCCAGCAAGGGCGGCGTGGCTCAGCTCACCAAATCGCTGGCTATCGCCTATGCTTCCGACGGCATCCGGGTGAATGCTGTTGCACCCGGCTGGATCGCCACGCCGTTGACACAGGCTTTACAGGACGACCCCACGCGTTCCGGGCCCATCCTCGACCGCACCCCGATGAAGCGCTGGGGCAAGCCAGAGGATATTGCTGGCGCTGTCGCGTTTCTTTGCAGCCCTGCGGCAGCTTTTGTCACCGGTATTGTCATGCCCGTCGATGGCGGCTACCTAATAGCCTAACCAAAGGCCGAAGGACCGCTGAAACAGGGAGAATAGATCCTGACAATGCAGGAAAAAGTACCCGGCACCGCCGCGTTCTCCCGTTTCATGCAGGTCTTGCAGGCTGTCAGCGATCAGGAACAACCGCTGACGACTGCCAGGCTTGCCACGGCGGTCGATTTGCCTCGCCCTACGGTTTATCGCATCGTTGCGGCGCTCAAGGCCGAAGGTATGCTGACGGAAGTTCGGGGATCGGGCTTGTTGTCGCTGGGCCCGCGGCTTATCAGCCTTGCCGCACGCAGCTGGGAGCGTTCGGATTTGAGACAAGCGGCGGAATTGCCGCTGGTGCGGCTGCGCGACGCCATCGATGAGACAATCCATCTGGCGATCCGCAACGGCAATGAAATGACCTATATCGACAAGCTGGAAAGCAACCGGACCGTCAGGATGATGTCCCGGGTGGGCACAAGGGTGCCGCTTCACTCCAGCGCGGTCGGGAAAGCCTGGCTTGCGGCGCTTGATCAGGCTGAAATTCAGGCAACACTCAATACGCTGCCCCTTCCCCAAAGAACGCGCCAAACGATTACCGGTCGCGACGATTTCACCCGTGAAATCGAGGCAACCCGTGAGCGCGGTTATTCGCTCGATCTGCAAGAAAACGAGGACGATATCTGCTGTTACGGTCGCGTTATCGTGGATCGCAACGGGCAGGTTCTGGGCTGCATCAGTGTCAGCATGCCGCGATATCGGTTCGAGGAAACCCCGGCGGAAGCAATCCTCAGAGCGATGGCGGATTGTGTCAGCGACATCGCCCGTCATTTTAATGAGTTTAACGGCTGACTCTCACGCAAACACAACGGAGACCGGGCTGCCGATCTCATAAGTTTCGCCAAGTGGCGAAAGCGCCCCGCTTGTCTGATCAATCTCGTAGACCGCGAGCGAATGACCTTCCTGATTGGCCGCAACCAGATAGCGCCCACTCGGGTCGATAGCGAAATCGCGCGGGGTTTCACCCCGGGTCGTGTACCAGCCAACAGCCTCCATTTCTCCACTTTCAGCATGAACTTTGAAAGCGACGATAGTATCGTGGCCGCGATTGGATGCGTAGACGAACCGTCCGTTCGGATGGACGCGGATCGCCGCGCAAGCCGATTCACCGGTAAAGACCGCGGGCAAGGTGGAGATTTCCTGGATCAGCCGGATTTCATCGTCGCCAAGGGCATATGCGCTAACCGAGCATCCCAGTTCATGCACAACGAAGAGCTTCGACCCATCGGTCGAAAGCGCCATATGCCGGGGCAGATATCCGCCTCTGGTTTTCACCACGCGATCGGGAGTTGTTGTAATCAAGCCTTCAGCAAGTGAATAACGCGCAATCTCATCCGTTCCTGCATCACAGATCAGAACGTGGTTGCCATCGGGAGTGACCGCTGCGCAGTGAACATGCGGTCCTTCCTGCCCGCTCTCGTTGGGACCCGTCCCACTGCGCTGAACATTGACAACCACCCCGGTCGGAACACCAGCGGCGTCGAGTTCGCAGGTTATGAAATTTCCGCTCAGATAGTTGGAAACGAAAAGCCTGTTTTCGGCTTTGTCCAGCGCAACGTGGCAAGGCCAGTCGCCCATCGCATCGACGCGACCGAGCATGCGCATATCGCCCGAGGCTTTATCGAAGCTGAGCGCTGCCGCCGCCGCGCCATCCTTGGCAGAAAGTTCCTCGACGGCATAAAGCGTCTTCTTATCGGCAGATAGCGTCAGATAAGTCGGGTTGCGAAGCCCCGCGAATTGCGAAACCGGTGTGATCCGACCGCTTTCGCTCGAAAGCCGAAGAACGCTGATCCCCTGCCCGCGCGCCTGCACATGGGGTAGCGAATCCGTATAGCTGCCAATGATCAGGGTGATTTCGTCCGGATTGATATTCTGTTCGGTCATGATTGGGGTCTCCTCCATTCATTGGGCGATGCGGGCGTAAAGATCGTCCTGCGGATGATAGCCGAGGAAGCGTTTGCCATTGTCGAGGCTCCAGTCTGAACCGGCATTCGCCGATACACCGTTAACCACAATGCCTGGATCGGGCCAAGTGTCGCTCGATGCGGTGACGCTGGTAAAGACAAGCTGTTCGAAATCGCCGTTGGATAACCACATATTGCGGAACCATCGTAATGTGCGCGCTTCCTCTGCGTCGGCGGCGCTAGTCGCGCTCTGCCCGCTGGGCGAGCCGGAGGTGCTGATATCGGCAGGGTCGTTGTCGCCGGGCAACGCCCAACCGACGCGCAACGACACAGCGCTCAGACGTCCCTTGGAACCAGCGGCAAGACCGGCGACGAAACGCTCACCCATGATCTTGGAGGAACCATACGCCGTCGAGTCGATATCCTTCGTGCCATCGTTCCAGCGGGTGCCCGGCGCTGGCGCCAGTTCCTCGCGGAGGGCACCCGGAGCCATGGTGGCGGCCAATTCGCCATCCTTGTATCCGCCCATCGCGTGATTGGACGAGCAGAAGACATAACGGGCGACGCCATGCTCAAGACAAGCGAGTCCGAGATTGACGGTCATGTCGAATGACGCAGCCGCTTCGGACCATGTGGAGTCCGGCACGGGGTTTTTTGCGGCAAAATGAACAACTGCATCCACACCCTCAAGGTGTTGACGCCAACTTCCGTTCGCATCCGTCAGATCGGCCACCACGATTTCGATCTTGTCGTTCTCCGGTTTCGGTGGCGTGCGATTGGGCGAATAGAAACCAATGACTTTCTCGCACCAGGGCGCTGCGGCCAGTGCTGCGACAGCCTTCGCGCCCAGATTTCCACCAGCGCCCGTCACAATAACCGTTTTTGCCGTGCTCAATTTGGCATCCTTCTCCATATGTCTCACTCCCTTTCCGTATCTTTGCGCCTTCAGCGCTTGAATTCTTCAAACAGGCTAAACGCAGTGTCTCGTCTCTTGCGGCACAGAATAATCGTGCAGCGGACGAAACCTCAGCGCATCCTTGTTGAGGGTCGCAATATCGGGGCATCCAAGAAGTCCCAGCCCGCGGTCCACCTCCGACGCCAGGATGCCGATGGCATGCTGCGCGCCAGCCTCACCGCCTGCGGCCAGACCATAAATCCCCGCGCGGCCGATTAGCACAAGATCAGCTCCCAGAGCCTTGGCCTTGAGAATATCGGTGCCGCGCCGGAAGCCGCCGTCCAGCATGATAGCAAGCTTGCCTTTCAGCTCGGCGGCAATTTCCGGAAGCACTTCCAGAGCCGATACCGCACCGTCAAGCTGACGTCCGCCGTGGTTGGAAATCACGATCCCATCGGCGCCGCAATCGAGTGCCAGCCTTGCATCCGCTCCCGTCGAGACGCCTTTCACGATGAGTTTTCCCGGCCACAGATCGCGCAGCCAACGAATGTCGCTCCAGTTGAGAGATGGATCAAGCTCGCGACCCAAAACCGCCGATGCGCCCTTGGCAGAGTCCTGTCCCGGCGGCAGAAGATCGCCAAGGTTCTTGAAACGCGGCAAACCATGCGGGATCGGCACATCCAGCAACCAGCGCGGATGCAGAGCCGTGTCGATAAGGTTGCGCAGATTGAGCTTCATGGGGCGGCGAAAATTGCGAAGGTCCCATTCGCGATTGCCATAGACCGGAATATCCGTCGTGACCACAAGGCCTTGAAACCCGGCGGCCTTGGCGCGTTCAGCGACTTTGCGGACGAATTCGCGTGTCCGGTACATATAGACCTGCATCCACAAGGTGCCGCCTGCATGCTCGGCGATATCTTCCATCGAGGTATTTGAGACATTGCTGAGCGTGAACGGAATGCCAGACTTCGCAGCGGCGCGCGCAAGCTTCAGGTCGCCCTGATGCGTGAGCATTCCATTAAAGCCGGTTGGCCCGATCGCAAACGGGCTCGCGACACGCTGGCCGAAGAGCTCGACCGACTGGTTTCGACTGGTCACATCGACCAGCGTGCGCGGCAGAAAGCCGATCTGTTCGAAGACTTCCCGGTTGCGGCGCAACGTCACCTCGTCATCCGCTCCGCCTTCGACATATTCGAAGCAGAAATTCGGGGTTCGGCGGCGCGCGATCAAACGCAGTTCCTCGATGTTGCGGGCGCGTCTGAAATCCCAACCGGCGTAATATCGTCTTTTCATCAAATGCTCGCTGTCCGTTGCCGAATATGCCTATGCAAACAGAAATGTAACATGTCATTAATTGTATTAATGGCTCCGCACCTTCTGCCTGCGGAGCCACAATCTGGAAAATGCGTCAGCCGCTGTGATAGCCACCATCAACCGGCAATACGGCGCCGGTAACGAAAGCTGCCGCAGGTGACGCAAGGAAAAGCGTCGGCCCGACCAGATCATCCACCGTGCCCCACCGCTTCAGCGCCGAGCGCTGGGCGATCTTGTCCGCACTGCCCTCGACCTGCCAGAGGTCTTTCGTCATGTCGGTCTTGTGATAGCCCGGCGCGACTGCGTTGACGCGCACGCCGTCACGACCATATTTATGCGCCATGGCGCGGGTCAGACCGACGATACCCGCCTTGCTCGCGGTGTAGGCGGGCACGGTTTCATCGGCAAGATAGCTCAGCATCGAGGCCACATTGATGATATTGCCGCCGCTCGCCTTCAAGAGAGGATAAGCGCTGCGGGCAAGGCGCATGGCGCTCGACAGGTTGATATCGATCACATTCAGGAATGTATCTTCATCCCATTCCTTGTCCGGGCGGGAAATGCCCTGACAATTCACCAGAACATCCAGACATTCCAGTTTGGCAAAAAATGCATCAGCGGCTGGCGCATCGCGCACATCCAGACGCTGGAACGACAGCCGGTCAGTCGCAAACTGTGCGGCCTCTGCGATACGCTGTTCTGAACTGCCCGTCGCGATGACGGTCGCACCGGCTTCGGCAAAACCGCGCGCCATGGCAAGACCGATGCCGCTGGTGCCGCCGGAAACGATCACAACTTTGCCGTCAAATACCGGCTTTGCGAATGTGCTTACATCCATTTTGATTAACCTCCTCATTTGTCCTTGAAATCACGAAGCCAGTGCCCTGAGCGCCGAAACCACCATGTTGGCTGTAACGGGCATCGGCTCGTTGTGAATAATCTCGCCTTCGCGGGTGGCGCGCCTTGCGACGACGCTAAGTTTTTGTTCCGTCACCTCAGTTATGCCGATATCGGACAGGCGGGTGGGAAGGCGCACCGATTGACAAAAGCTGCGTACGCGCTCGAATTCTTCTGTTTCGCCAGCAATGAGCAGTCCCGCCAGCACGCCGATCGCGACCTTTTCGCCATGCAGATGATGGTGCACGTCATCCAGTTCGCAAAGGCCATGGTGAATGGCGTGGGCGGCTGCAACGCCGCCGGATTCAAAGCCAATGCCCGACAAAAGAATGTTGGCTTCAACGATGCGTTCCAGCGCCGGGCCCGTCTCGTTGCGGTCGCATTGCGCAAGTGCTTCTTCACCGAAGGCAAAGATTTCATCCCGGCATCTGGAGGCAATGGCAAAAGCCAGATTGGTGCCGGGCAGACCCATACAGTTCGCCGCACCACTTCGGCGGCAGGCCTCGGCCTCATAGAAGGTGGCAAGTGCATCGCCGATCCCCGCCGCCAGAAAACGGGAGGGAGCGCGCGCGATCAGCAGCGTATCGACAAGGACGAGATCAGGATTGCGCGGCAGGAACAGATCATAGGCAACCGTACCATCATCGCGATAAACCACGGCAAGCGCACTGCACGGCGCGTCGGACGCGGCAATTGTCGGCACGACGACAACCGGAAGGCCGAGCCGGTGAGCGACAGCCTTGGCCGTATCGAGCACCTTGCCACCGCCGATCCCGACGATCAGGTCTGAGGACGATGTGGCGGCCAGTTTCTGGACATGCTCCACTTCCGCTTCCGAACACTCGCCGCCATGTCTGACAGCCACCGGCTGCATGGCCTCGCCGAAGGCGGAACGCAGGCGCGGTTCCAGCTCCGCGAAAAGAAAACCGTCCAGAAGCGCTAAAGGTTTGACGCCAAGTTCGCGACTGTGCTGCCCCAGTTGCGCGAAGACATTGGGGCCCTGGATATAGCGGCCCGGAAAACGAATGCCACGGACGGAAGACAGGTTGCTCATGAAGCCCCTCCGATCCGCACCACGATTTTCCCAAGTACGTTACGCTCGCGCATGCTCTTGAGCGCATCGACCGCCTCGTCCAGCGAAATGACCTGTTCGATCATCGGGTCAATTTTCTTTTGCTGCAAAAGCGCCAGCATGGCGTCGCCCATCACGGCGAAGTCTCGCTGGGTGGGAACATGCCCGGCGGCATAGGCGCCGCCCAGCGCCACTTCATGGATGGAAGCGGCATAGGTATAGGGCGGAACCTCACGCAAAACCGGCATGGGATCGATGCAGAGCAGATGCCCGTTATAACGGATCAGATCTAGTGACTGCCGCGCATCGCCGGGATTGGCGACCTCCAGCATGATATCGGCTCCGTAACCATTGGTGAGCGCGTGCACGTGTTGCTTCAGATCTTTTGCATGGCGGTCCAGAACATGATCCGCACCAAGCGATCTTACGCGCGGTTCCTGATCCTTGCGCGCCAGTGCGATGACGGTCGCGCCTGTGGATTTGGCGATCTGCATGGCAAAGCCGCCCACGGCGCCGCTCGCGCCCTGAACAAGTACGGTCTGCCCTGCTTCCACGTGCGCCTTGCGCACCAATGCCTGATAGGCCGTCAGGCCGGCACAGGGCAGCGCCGCCGCAGACGTCGCCGCTATGTCGTCTGGCAATCGGGACAGGACGTGGCTGTCAGCCAGTGCAAATTCGGCCAAAACGCCCTGCCGGTTAAGGTCGCTGTGCCATAGGACGCGATCCCCCACGTTCCAGCCCGTCACGTCCGGTCCCAGACTGTCGATCACGCCTGCGCCATCAAGGCCAACCACATGCGCGCCGGTTCCTTGCCACCATGGCGCAAAGCCGGTCGCAAGTTTCCAGTCCACGGGATTGAGCGATGCCGCCTCAACGCGGACGCGGATCTGCCCTTTAGAAGGTTGTGGACGCGGAATCCGGCGCAGGCTGACACCCTCCATCTTCTCGTCCGGCGCATCGCAAACAACAGCCCACATCAATGGCTCGCCTGAAACATGTAACATGTTAGAAATTTCTGCACTGTGGTCGGGATTTGTCATGCCGTCACTCGTCCATCAGACCGGCGTAATAGACTTCGGAATAGCCGATGTGCTGGCGCAGGAGTTTGCGCACCGCTTCCACATCATTGGCTGCGATTGCATCGCGCAATCCCTTATGCTCGCTGAGCGAATGTTCGACATGCTGCGGTTGCTGGCTGAAACGTGTACGGAGCGCGGCAAAGCGACTATTGACCTTGCTGGTGAATGTTTCCTCCAGGAAAGGCGAACATGCACTTTCCACGAACAGAAGATGCAACCGCGTATCGAGCTTTTGATATTCATCAATTGCCCCGCGCCGGGCGCAATCGACCATCTCGTCGTAAATCTCGCCGACGCTGCGCTGCAAGACGCGCAGGCTGCGCTGCATGGCAAGCGAAATTGCCTCAAGTTCCAGCGCGGTGCGCAGCTCGGACAGAGCCTGAAGCTCCTGCGGCGTCGGCTTGAAAACAAAAGTTCCAGACTGCGCCCGGATTTCAATCAGCCCTTCTGCTTCAAGGCGGATATAGGCCGAACGGATTGGTGCCTTCGTGACCTGATAAAGTTCCGACAACTGGCCTTCCGAAATCTTCTCGCCCAGCGCAAATTCGTTGTTGACGATATCGGCGCGCAGTCGTTCCAGCACGATCTCGGATACCGGTTTCGGTCGGACGATTTTTGCAATCGTTTTCTTGGATCTCATATCATCCTGCCCGCTTGCTACCCATGGCACCGGTCACAGTACCGGCCATGGCTTCAACTGCCTTTGCCGCAATCACAAGTGTCGTCGAGTTGGTATTGCCACTGATGATGTTCGGCATTGCGGAAGTATCGCCGATTCGCAAGCCCTCGACACCCATCACTTTGAGATCGCTGGTGACAACCGCATTCGGATCGTCCTCGCGCCCCATTCGCGCTGTACCGACCGGATGATAAACGGTTTTGACGAATGCCCTTACATGTTTGGCCAGCTCTTCATCCGTATCCTTGCCGGTGCCCGGAAAGATTTCGCGGTCGACCATATGCTTGAGCGGCGCCGAATTCAGCACTCTGCGCGCCTGACGCAAGCCCGCGATAGACAGGCGCAGATCTTCCGAATCGGACAGATAATTCGGGTTCACCAGGGGCTGTTCGTCAGCCCTTCCAGAATTCAGCCGTACCGTTCCCCTGGACGCCGGACGCAACACACAGGAATTGATGGTGACGCCATAGCTCGGCTTCAGATCGGTTGTGCCCCGGTCGAGATAAACCGACGGAATACAGAACTGCTGTATCTTCGCGTCGTTGGAGAAATCATCCGGGTCGAAGAACGAACCGGCTTCCACCCCGTTCGATGTGACCGGACCGCTTTTGAACAGAAGATATTGCAGGCCATTGCGGATCTGGTTCCAGCCTTTATCCTGCCCGAAATAGCCGTATTTGCCGTTGCAGAAGGCAAGCACCGGCACCTCGGTGTGATCCTGAAGGTTTTCGCCGACGCCTGCGCGATCCAGCACAACATCGATGCCGTGCGCCTTCAGATGCTGCTGCGGACCGATGCCCGACAGCATCAGGATTTTCGGCGTGGCGATGGCCCCGGCGCAAAGCACCACTTCCTTTTGCGCCTCGATCTCGGTTACGGCATTGCCACGCGAGAATATTACGCTCTTTGCACGTCCGTTTTCGATGCGCACGCGATGAACGAGGCTGCCGCTTGATATATCGATAAGCCCCGTTTTCGTCGCCGGATAGAGGAAAGCATCGGCTGCCGAGCAGCGTCGACCATTATGCGTGTTGAGCTGAAAAAAGCCCGCTCCGGTCTGCTGACCGCGATTGAAGTCAGCCTTGAAGGGCAGGCCCGTGGCCTGCGCTGCCTGTACATATGCTCGCGACAACTCATTGACATGCAGCGGATCCGACACTTTCATCGGTCCTTCGCTGCCATGCAGATCGTCGTTGAAACGGTTATTGCCTTCAATGGCGCGGAAAAGGGGCAAGAGGCGCTCGTAACGCCAGCTCTCGTCACCGGTCGCCTCCACCCAGCGGTCGTAATCGGTGGATTGGCCACGGATATAAACCATCGCGTTGACCGAAGACCCGCCGCCAATGACGCGGCCGGATGGAATGACCGGTGTGCGTCCATTGAGCTGTTCCTGTCGTACCGACTGGAAAAACCACATATAGCGCGCAGCATTCAGCAGCTTCACATAACCTGCCGGCATCTGGATCAGCGGATTGCGATCCGATCCGCCTGCTTCGAGAACCAGAACACTTGCGCCCTGCTCGGCCATTTTAGCCGCGATATAGGAACCGGACGTGCCGCCACCGACGACGATATAATCATAAGCCTTGCGCGTCATTTGAACTGGTCTTCCTTTGCCGCATGAAACAGAAGCAGTTGCGACGGATCGATGGAAATCGTGATCGCCTCACCGCGTTCCACACGAATATCCGGCGCTGTAACGATGGATATGCGGGTCGCGCCGACATCGGCAAAGACAATGCTGTGATCCTGCAATTCCTCGGTAATGAAGGCTTTGGCTTTCAACTGGATCGGACCATGCGCGCCGAGTTTCAGGAAATGCGGTCGCACGGCGATCTGTCCCTGCGGCCCGACCTCTTGCAGACGCGGCAGCAGATGGTCCGGCAGATCGATATGATTGCCCTCCACATCCAGTGCACGGTTAGAGGCTGCCTTATAGGGGAGAAAATTGATCGGCGGCTCGCCGACAAATCCCGCCACAAAGGCATTTTTCGGGCGTTGATAAATCTCCGATGGGACGTCGAATTGCTGGATATTGCCGTTGCTCATCACCATGATGCGGTCGGCGAGCGCAAGAGCCTCTTCCTGATCATGGGTCACATAGATCATCGTATGGGCGAATTCCTGATGGATCGCCTTGATGAACCGCCGCATGCGATAACGCTGACGCGTATCGAGATGGCTGATAGGCTCGTCCAGCAAAAAGACCGACGGCTTTCTGACCAAGGCGCGCGCCAGTGAAACACGCTGCGCCTGCCCCGACGACAGACCGCCCGGACGCAACGAGAGCAAAGACTCCAGCTCCATCTTGGATGCGATGTCGCGCACACGCTTTTTTACCTCCGCATCGCTCATGCCGGATGCGCGCAGGGGAAAGGCGATGTTTTCGAAAACGGTAATCGGCGCATAGAGTGCGTAATTCTCAAAGCTCATGGCGACGTTGCGATCGCGAGCGCGCACATCGTTGACCTTTTTACCGTCGAAATAAATGGCGCCATCCGAGACAGTTTCAAGGCCAGCGATCATGCGCATGGTCGAGGACTTGCCGCAGCCGGAAGGCCCCAGAATAGCAACGAATTCACCGTCATTAATCTCAAAATTCAGCGGGTGCACGGCTTCCACGGTGCCGTATCGCTTGACGAGGTTTTCCGCTCTTATCGATGCCATCTGTCAGGCCCTTCCATCCAGAGCCTTTTCGCCCTGGAACAACTGAAACTTGCCGGGATCGATTGCAACGCCGACCCTGTCACCAGCGCGCACAGAGGTCGTTGTCGGCAGCGATATCGACACCTGATCCCCACCCACATTGACGACGGCAATATTCGCATAACCAAGATGCTCGACGACGCTGACCTGCCCTGCAATCGTGCCGGGCTTACCCGCTTCACCAAGCGAAACCGCTTCCGCCCGGAAGCCGGCCTTGAGATCATCCAGCTTGCTGAAGCAGCTGAAATGTTCATCGGAGACAATCTTTTCACCGGCCAGGCTTGTCAGTCCGACGCTCTTGCCTTCGCCTGTCACACGCACGGAAACGAAACTCATCGGGGGATCGCCAATGAAGGAGGCAACAAAAGCGTTTTCGGGCCTGTGGTAAAGCTCCGCAGGGGTTCCAACCTGTTCCAGCTTGCCCAGATTGAGCACCGCGATGCGGTCGCCGAGCGCCAATGCCTCACGACTGGAGGTGGTGGTGAACACCACGGTCGCATTGAGGTCTTGCGCAAGCGCCTTGAGTTCAGCCCGCATCTGGTGACGCAGCTTTGCGTCAAGGTGGCCGATGGGTTCGTCCAGAAGATAAATGTCGGCCGGGCGGATGATAGCGCGTCCCAAAGCCACGCGCTGACGCTGCCCGCCAGACAGGAAGCCCGGACGGCGATCGAGCAGATGGCCGATGCCGAGCATCCCCGAGACCCGCTTGACCCTGTCTTCGACTTCCGCACGCGACATCTTGCGCGCCTTGAGCGGAAAGGCGAGGTTTTCGCCGACGCTCAGATGCGAATAAAGCGCGTAATTTTCAAACGCCATCGCAGCATCGCGCCGTTCGGGCGGCAGCGGCAACAGGGAAACGCCGTCGCGCTGAATATCGCCCGATGTCGGCCTGGTGATGCCGCCCAAAAGGTTGAGCATCGTTGACTTTCCGGCACCTGCTGGACCGTAGAGAACGAAGAAGCTACGCTTTTGAATATCCAGATTGATCTTGCGCAGCGCAACCGTTCGCAAGCCGTAACGTTTATGGACGTTGACAAAACTATACATGGTCAGTCCACCTCTTTCATGAGGGCGGCGATTTCAGCTTCGGCCTGCGCGCGCTCCTTGCGGCAGCTTTGACGGGCGAAAATGAAGAAGCCAATGGCGAGTATGGCGGCGACGATATTCATGATCGTGACCGAAAACCCCCGGTCAGGAAAATGCGCTTCAAGAAAGCAGAGCCAGAAGAAGACAACGCCGATATAGATCATCACAGATTTGAAGCCCGCATCCCAGATTTGTGAGAAAGACATCGTTACCCCCTCACCGCGCCGAAGGTCAGTCCGCGGACCATATAGCGCTGCATCAAAAGGACGAAGAGAAGCATCGGCGCGACCGAGATCGTTGCCGCTGCGGCGACGGGACCCCAGAGAATGCCTTGCAGGGTGAAGAAGCTTTCAACGCCGACCGTCACCGTCGAGGCAAATTTGCGGGTGAGAATGTAGGCGAAGAGGAACTCGTTCCAGCAGAAGATCAAGGTGAAAACCGTGGTCACGGCAATGCCAGGTGCAGCCAGCGGTAAGGTCACCTTGCGCAGTACTTTCATGCGACTGAGACCGTCCATACGCGCCGACTGTTCCAGTTCACGCGGAATGTCCTGAAAGAAGCTGACCAGAAGCCAGATGGCGAACGGCAGATTGAACATCACATAGGACACGATCAATGCGCCATGCTGGTCGAGCCCCAAATGCATGAACTTGCCAAATCCGGTGCGCCCGATATCGCGGAAGATCAGAAAATAAGGCAGGATCACCGCAATGGCTGGCATCATCTTGGTGGACAGGATGAAGAACAGCACATGACCATCGCCAACATTATAACGGGCGAAACTATAAGCCGCGAGCGAGCCGACAACGATCACGATTGCAGTCGAGATCACCGAAATGATGAGCGTATTGCGCACATAGAAAAGGAACCCCTTGTCAAAGAGCGCATGCTGGTAGTTTTCCAGTGTCGGCGTGAAGAAAAACTGGGGTGGCGACACCATGATCGCCGATTCCGGCTTGAAGCTCGTCAGCAGCATCCAGAAAATCGGAAAGAAAAAGAACAGAAGTACGACAAGGATCGCCGCATAGCGCAGAATTTCTTTCAGTGGTGATGTCTTGTGTTGCAACATCTCATGCCTCCCCTGCACGATCGGTGAACTGCTTGAGCAAAGGCTTGAGCGCGAAGATTGACGCCACCAGCATCACGTAAAGAAAAAAGACAGCCATGGTCGAAGCATAGTCCATGCGGAAAAGCTTGAGGCCTGTGCGATAGAGATAGAAGGTCATGGTTTCCGTCGAGGTGCCAGGACCACCCTGCGTCAGCACCGCGACCGCATCATAGAGACGAACGCAATCAATGGTCCGCAGCACGAGAATCAGGAACAGAACCGGCTTGAGCAATGGAAAGGTCAGCGTGCGCAGGACGCGCCATGTGGATGCGCCGTCCAGTTCGGCAGCCTCGAAAGGTTCCTTGGGCAGCGCCTGAAGCCCGGCCAGCACGATCAGGGCCACAAAGGGCGTCCACTGCCAGACGTCAAAAATAATGACGGACCAGAGCGCGATATTGAAATCGCCGAGCCAATTGGGCTCCGGCAGACCGAACGCGCCCAGCACCCAGTTTACGACGCCGAACTGCGTATCATAAAGGTAGCGCCAGAACAGCCCCGTCACGGCAGCCGAAGTCGCCAGAGGCAGGATCATGATCGACCGGATGAGGCCCTTGCCATAGCTCGCCCCGTGGATGAGAAACGCAATCGCTATGCCGAGCGACATTTGCAGGCCGACCGATACGATGGTGAATTTCAGCGTGATCCAAACCGCAGCCCAGAAGGCCTGGTCGGCAAATATCGTGCGGAAATTGTCGAGTCCGACATAGTCTCCCAGCTTGCCGCGTGAGAGGTCGGCAAAACGGAAAGATACGTCCACCGCATAATAAAGCGGCAACAGCGCGAAGATAACGATGACCAGCATCGCGGGAACGATAAGCAGGACCGAGAATGCGCGGTCGGACGCCACCTTTGCAGGTGGAGCATGATAACTGTTCATGACAGGACCCGGACTGTTTCTGAGTAGGGGTACCGGAGCGGCCTGCGGGTGCCCTCAAGGCAAAAGCCGCTCCGATGTATATCAGACATTTCCGACGGGGCGCTCAACGCTTCCGCGAAATATGCCAACTGATCGGTCGGTCGGAACATGTCCCGACCCCGACCATATTTACTTGCCGATGGGGCAAGGACCACCGCAAATCTTCTCGACTTCAGTCGCAAGGCTTTCAGCCGCCTGCCGCGCGGTCAACTGACCGGCCGCCGCTGACTGCAACGGAATTTGCATCGTGTTGTAGATCTTGGCGCCAAATGGCGAGGAGACGAGATTGGACGCGAAACCGTTCATGCTCTCGAAGACCTTGGCCAGCGTTGCATATTCGCCATTGGTCTTGCGCGCTTCCGGCGTCTGGAATTTCGGATCGGTCAGGATCGACATGAGGGTGGTCGCACCGCCATAGGATGCAAACTTCGCCTGCGCTTCCGGTCCTCCGATATGGGCAATGAACTTCATTGCCATATCTGGATTTGCCGAACTCGACGAAACCGCCAGAAGGAAGCCGCCGACATAAGACATTTTACCCGGTGCCTCCGCGACGGCCATTTTCGCTCCGGGCACGCTTTCCTCGGTTTTGACCGCATTTGGCCATTGGTCGAGGAAGAAGTCATGCGTCATCGCAATCTGGCCGTCGCGCATCTGGTTCATGACACCGTCATAGGTGACGGTCAAAGCCGCGGGAGGCGCGAATTTCAGAAGTTCGATATAATCGGACAGGACCTTCTCGACGTCATCGACAGGAACCTTGCCCTCACTGTTCAGCCAGTCGGACTTCATGTCCCACAAAGGCGCCGATAACTCGTCCTGAATGTCGGGAAAACGACCGGCCATCAGACCGACACCGTAGAAGTCTTTTTTCAGAACTTCACCTTTCAGTTTTTCGCCCGCTTTGCGCGTGAAAAACTCGGCCATGTCGCGATGCTGCTTCCAGTCGGCAGGCTTCGCCAGCTCGTAGCCATATTTGGCTTTAAAGGCGGCCTGCTCCGCTGGATCTTCCCAAAGGTCGGCGCGATAGAAGAAGCCCGAGGAATAGGTATAATAAGGCAATCCCCACAGATCGTCCTTATAACGGATCGTCATATTGGCGAGAGTGGGGTGAATATCGTCGATGATGCTTTGCTTGTCTTTCAGAAAATCCGTCATCGGCAGAATGAAGCCGTTTTCTGCAAACTCCGCATATTCCGCGTTGTTGAGCGTCACGACATCATAAGCGCCGGTCTGCCCCACCATCTCGATAACCTGTTTGTTATAGAGCTGGGAATTGTCAATGTTGATGACATTGACCTTGGCGCATTCCTTTTCCTGAAAGTCATTGACGAGCTGCGCCATGGCGTCGGTGTAAAAGCCTGCAATCGTAGACCAGGTGATCTCGACGCGATCCGCGTCGGAACAGGCAGCAGAAGCCGGACTGGACAAGGCGACAAGACAGAGCGCGCTGGCGCCCAGAAGATAATTTCGCATGATTTCCTCCCATTTCCTAATTAGACATGTAACATGTCAGATTGAGAGTCAAGACGGTATTTTCGTGCTATTGCGGATTTGAAATCCTGCCCTGCATGGCGATCGCTGCAAGGTCAGGCGGCATGAAATCCCATGTCGCAGCTGGGGCCTGACAGAACTGCCGCGCCTCCTCCGCAGAATGAGGTGCACCTTTGCCGTCGGGAGATTAGCCGGCAAATCGATAATCACGGCGTTCTGCGCGCCGTAATTTATTCGCCACGGCGACTGGGTGCCGTTTCAAGGGCCTGTAAGTTGTCGACGGTTCTTATGAAATGACAGACCGAAGGCATCTTCGCCGCGTCGAGTCATTGACTTTTTTCAATTGTGACAGTTAAAAACGCTCAAAATTCCTTCAATGGACCATTCACAAGCGGCTATTTCGGCCGCTACATCGCGTTAGTAATCAAGAGTAAATCATGGCAAACGAAGATCTCGAAGCTCGGCACTTAGAGACCTTGGATCGAGATTTGGGCCGTTTCGCCAACCTCGAAACGGCAGCGAGTTACGTTTCACGTCCGCTCGTAGCGCCGGGCGTGGCGCTGGTATTTATCATCCTTGCAGGGCTTGGCGCGGCCATGCTGCTCGGTCAGACCAGCCAGACGCTGATTGTCGTCGCCGCGGCCGTTTTTGGCGCCTATATGGCCTTGAACATCGGCGCTAATGATGTGGCCAACAATATGGGCCCTGCCGTCGGTGCCAATGCGTTGAGCATGGGCGGCGCGATTGCGATTGCCGCCGTGTTTGAAAGTGCGGGTGCGCTCATCGCGGGGGCTGACGTCGTGTCCACCGTGGCGACGGGCATCATCGCGCCAGATACGCTCGCCACGCCCATGATGTTCATCTGGGCAATGATGGCGGCTTTGCTTGCCTCTGCCCTCTGGGTTAACCTCGCGACATGGATCGGCGCGCCTGTCTCGACTACTCATGCGGTTGTCGGCGGGGTCGTCGGAGCGGGTGTCGTCGCGGCAGGCCTCGGCGCAGTCAATTGGTCCCAGATGGCGGCCATCGCGGCAAGCTGGGTTATTTCGCCCGTGTTGGGCGCTATCATAGCGGCTGGTTTTCTTTGGCTGATCAAGGCCCGTATCGTCTATCGCGCGGATAAAATTGCTGCGGCTCGCGTCTGGGTGCCCATCCTTGTGGGGCTCATGGCGGGGACCTTTGCAACCTATCTGATCATGAAAGGACTGAAGCAGCTGATCGACGTGTCGATCGGGGTAGCCTTGATTATCGGATTGGCATTTGGCATCGGAAGCTGGATTGCCTTGATCCCGGTCATTCGCCGCCAGTCCCGGGGCCTCGAAAACCGTAACAAGTCGCTTAAAGTCCTGTTCAGCATTCCGTTGGTCGTTTCGGCTGCTTTGCTCAGCTTTGCCCACGGCGCGAATGATGTCGCCAATGCTGTCGGGCCACTCGCGGCAATTGTCCAGACATCGCTGACCGGTACGCTAACTGACGGCGTTGTAATACCACTCTGGGTCATGCTGATTGGAGCCTGCGGCATTTCCTTCGGCTTGTGTCTATTTGGTCCCAAACTCATTCGCATGGTTGGCAATCAGATCACAAAGCTGAACCCGATGAGGGCCTATTGCGTCTCACTCTCAGCCGCAATCACGGTCATTCTCGCCAGCTGGCTGGGGTTGCCCGTCAGCTCGACCCACATTGCCATCGGTGCGATCTTTGGGGTCGGCTTTTTCCGCGAATGGGACACAGAACGGCGGTTGAAGAAAGCACGCCAGGCTCTACCACTGAATTCTGTTCCCGTAGAAGAGCGTCGCCGTCGCAAGCTGGTTCGCCGTTCGCATGCACTGACCATTGCTGCCGCCTGGGTAGTGACTGTCCCCGCCGCCGCGATCCTCTCCGCCATCCTGTTTGCGCTGCTGAACCAAATCTCCGCTGGAGTCTCCTGACCAGACCAAAAAACTCTGTCTCCTTGACCCGCCGAGGACAGTAATCGCCGCTTAGCTCCAACACATGGAACCTCAGCTGGTCTGGCCGGTTATCCTTGATGCGTGCGAGGAGGAGAGTGGCAATTGAGCGATTTCGATCTTTACTACTGGCCAGTACCATTCCGCGGCCAGTTCATTCGAGGAATTCTGGCTTATGCTGAATGTTCCTGGGATGAACATGATTTCGGCGAGATTGAAGAAGTCATGCGCCTTGATGTCGAGGAGCAGCCGATCGCATTTATGGGCCCACCGGTGCTGATTGATCGTCCGCGCAATTTTGCGGTGTCACAAATGCCCGCGATCGCCATGTACCTCGGAGAAAGGCTGGAACTCCTGCCAACAACAATCGAAAAACGAGCACTGACAGCCAAGATTGTAAACGATGCGAACGACGTCATCGATGAACTGACGCTCGACGGCGGACGTGAAATGTGGACGCGTGAAAAATGGACCGAATTCGTTCCCCGACTACGCCAATGGCTCCGCATTTTTCAAGATACTGGCAAGCGAAACGGGCTTAAAGTCGATACAGGATTTATGCTTGGAACTGAAAAGCCCGGCATCGCCGACATAGTGACTTCTATCGTTTGGTCTACGATGGCCGACAGGTTCGCTATAATTGAGTCCATAATCAAAGATTCCTCACCGATGATATGGGGTCTTTCCAAGCGGATGCAGGAGATACCGTCGCTGGCTGCGCTGGATACCAAAAGCTTCAATGATTATGGCGATGCCTATTGCGGCGGAGAAATCGAGAAGTCGCTTCGGAAAGTCGCGACCTAGAGCGGTTCCGGTTCAAACGGAATCGGGGAACCACTCTATCTATTTGTTTTTACGCATTATCCCACATGCAGGCCCGGTGCTTCCTGTCCTGTGCTTTCGACATATTCGGTATAGCCGCCACCATATTGCTGAATGCCATCCGGTGTGAGTTCCAGCACGCGATTGGAAAGCGCCGCCAGAAAACGACGATCATGCGATACGAAAAGCATCGTGCCTTCATAAGATGAAAGCGCTTTGATAAGCATTTCCTTGGTGTCGAGATCCAGATGGTTCGTCGGCTCATCGAGTACGAGGAAGTTCGGCGGATCGAACAGCATCGCGGCCATGACCAGCCGCGCTTTTTCACCACCGGACAGCACCCGGCATTTCTTCTCAATATCATCCCCGGAGAAGCCGAAGCAGCCAGCTAGCGCGCGCAACGGAGCCTGCCCTGCCTTTGGAAAACGCTGCTCCAGCCATTCGAGAATAGTGCTGTCGCCGTCCAGAATATCCATCGCGTGCTGCGCAAAATAGCCAAGTTTTACGCTGGCGCCGAGATTCACAATGCCCTGATCTGGTTCCGCTGCACCTGCGACAAGCTTCAGCAGCGTCGATTTACCGGCGCCATTGACGCCCATGATGCACCAACGCTCACGGCGGCGAACCATGAAATCCAGCCCATCATAGATCGTGCGACTGCCGTACGTTTTGTTAACGCCCTTGAGACTGACCACGTCTTCTCCCGAACGCGGAGCGGGCGCGAATTCGAAAGCAACCGTCTGGCGCCGACGCGGTGGCTCCACGCGATCAATTTTTTCAAGCTTCTTCACACGGCTCTGCACCTGCGATGCATGAGAGGCGCGCGCCTTGAAACGTTCAATGAACTTGATTTCTTTGGCCAGCATTGCTTGCTGACGCTCGAACTGGGCCTGTTGCTGCTTTTCGTTCAGCGCACGCTGGCCTTCATAAAAGGCATAATCACCCGAATAGGAATTAAGCGAGCCGCCATCGATTTCAATAATCTTGGTGACGATGCGGTTCATGAATTCGCGATCATGCGATGTCATCAACAGCGCGCCATCGTAGTTCTTGAGAAAAGCTTCGAGCCAGATCAGGCTTTCAAGATCAAGATGGTTGCTTGGTTCGTCGAGCAGCATAACATCGGGCCGCATCAGCAAAATACGGGCAAGCGCCACGCGCATTTTCCAGCCGCCGGACAATTTGCCGACATCGCCGTCCATCATTTCCTGACTGAAACTCAACCCAGCCAGAACTTCACGCGCACGGCCATCCAACCCGTAGCCATCGAGTTCCTCATAGCGGGCCTGAACCTCGCCATAGCGCTCGATGATCGCATCCATCTCATCGAGCCGATCGGGATCGCACATGGCCGCTTCCAGTTCGCGCAGTTCCCCCGCAACGATGCTGACCGGCCCGGCGCCGTCCATGACTTCAGCGACAGCCGAACGTCCGCCCATTTCGCCGACATTCTGGTTAAAATAACCAATCGTCACGCCTTTTTCGACCGTGACCTGACCTTCATCCGGCAGTTCTTCACCGGTGATCATGCGGAAAAGCGTTGTCTTGCCAGCGCCATTTGGTCCGACAAGACCGATCTTTTCACCACGGTTCAATGCGGCGGAGGTTTCGATAAACAGAATGCGATGGCTATTCGACTTGCTGATATTGTCGATACGGATCATGAGTGTGGGAGGCCTTGTGATAACTTGGCCTTCCTATGGCATGCCTTGCTCGCGCTGTCACGGGGCACGGCGCAACCCGCGTCGCTAATTTATCTCTTGAAACAGGAACGGGCAAATTGGCCATTGTTCGACGGGCAAGGCGGAAGCAACGCCGAACTACGCCGCTCGATCCCTTTCAACGCGATTTCGTCCGTGTTGCTTGGCACGATAGAGATAGCTGTCGGCGCGGGCGATTGCCGATTTAAACGGCTCGCCCTGTTCCAGCACTGTTACGCCAAAGCTCACGGTCAGCTGCAGATCGGCAGATATATGGCGCCATCGTCTGGCTGCAAATGTCTGGCGCAAATCCTCGGCCAGAGTGGTTGCAACCGCCGCAGAAGTTCCGGGCAGAAGTGCAACAAATTCCTCACCCCCCAAGCGCGCCACGCAGCTTCCCGGGCCAGCCCGTTCCTGTAACAATTGAGCAAAATCAGTCAAAACCATATCGCCGGCATGATGGCCAAACCGATCATTCACCGTTTTGAAGTGATCAATATCCGCAAGAATGATTGTCGTTGGCTCAACCGACCCATTGGCCAGCTGAAACGAGCGCAGGAACGCCTGCAGACCTCTGCGGTTTGGAACACGTGTGAGCGAGTCCGTGTGAGCCATATCGCGATAGCCGTTGATCAGATCGATACTCACCGCAAGGACAATAGAAAACGTTAAGATAACGCCGCCGAAAAGTCCCGTATATTGCAGCATGACGCCCCAGAACGAACGGCTCCAAAAGCCGACCTCAGGCGCGACGTCGCTCAAAAACAGATAGACGACACTCTGAACCAGAAGAAACGCGAAGATGACAATAAAGGTCACAAAAATTACATTGTCGGAAGAGGATTTCTTCTTTGCTCTCACCTGCCAGAGAGACGCCAATATCAGCGATGCGCTGCCACTGAGTATCGACAGCGTCTCAAGCCTGACGCTTTGAAAAAGCGCCAGCGATAGTGCAGCTGCGCCAAGGAAGACCATGACAAGAGCGATTTCCAAAACCGGCTTCTTTGGCATTTTGAAATGGTAAACCAGCGCGCGGCAGCATACGGCCACACCTGCCAGAATAAGCAAGTCCTCTCCCAAAGGTTTAACCGCCGAGAATGTGGCCGTGCGAAAGAGCATCAGGCCATAGCCAGCTCCAAGCAGGCATAATCCGCGACCCCATAGAATTGTTGGAAAACCGAACCGGGCAGCAACAATCAGGCCAAAACCGCAAACAAGGATCAATAGTGGAACGGACCATTCCAAAGCGGAATTGATCATACGGCGGCCTTTACAATCATTTAGTTGAATACAGACTTAACTGATGTCAGAAGGCCGAGTATGCCACGCAAAAACGTGGATTGCTTACGCCGTCCTGTCTGCTGATCGACTAACACTTAAGGGCGCATTCAACAACCCACGGTTTAATTAAAATCAATCAAAACAATGTGTTAATCATACATGATTGGTGAGAACAAGTGACTACCTTATCTATAACGACCTGCTATTAGGGCGCACCTTTCCCAACGACGGTTGATATCCCATTCGTTGGCTTAGGGCTGCCATTCTGGCTGAGTGAATTCCTGCCTACCTGCAGAGGATCGAGCTACTGACAATAGGATGGCTTCTTGCCGCTTACCATGCCGCAACCGCGCTTGATTTCATCCCTGATCAAGTCGCATGAATTTCCCGAATTGCATGGCGGGTTGGTGGCGGGCGAAATTTCCTTGCATTGGTTGACGAGAATATTGGCCGCTTTCGCACCAATCTCCTGTCTGCAATCCATGGCTGCATCGGAATCGTCCTGCTGTCCGATTTTTTTCAGCCAACCCAGCTGTTGGCTCAAGAGACCTATTCTTTGACGCGTCAGAACTTCCTTGCAATCCGCTTCAGACACCATGATCGCGTAGTTTACTTGCTGATAGCGGCATTCACTGTCGCGGTACTTGATCCAGTTGCGCTGGCTTTCCTTGAGCTGCGCTTGACTTCCATCCGGCAAGGCATTGATGACCTGACCATAAAGGTCATTCAGCCGGCGATCCGCCGCCTTCAAATCGGCATAAGCAAGAGAAGACTGGAGCACAGCAAACACAACCAAACCGAACATCATCAATCGCTGCATCGTCTCGCTCCTCTATCGCCTAAAATCTGAACAGGCACTGGCGGACCGAGCGTACTCGATCCACCTTTACTGGTCTACTTGGTTGTATAACCGCCATTGACGAGAATTGTCTGACCCGTCATCCACCAGCCTTCCGAGACCAGCAAGCGGATCCACGGAACAATATCGCCAATATCCGTGAGGCCTGTCTTCGAGAAGCTCGAAAGTGCTGCGGCTGTCTTGTGATAGGCCACCGCGTCCGCACCTTCAGCGGGGTAGAAGAACGGCGTATCCATGGGACCGGGTCCGATAGCGGTCACTGAAATCCCGCGCTCACCGAACTCTTTGGAAGCGGCGCGCGTGAAATGTTCGACGGGAGCCTTCGTACCGGCATAGCTCGAATAAAACGGCGTATAAGCGCCGAGCAGCGAAGTAACCAGCGTGCAGATTTTGCCGTTATCGTTCAGTTGCTTGCCTGCTTCCTTGATGAAGAAGAACGCGGCTTTCGCATTGACTGCGGACATCTCGTCATATTCCGCCTCGGAGATCTCGGTCATTGGCTTCTTCAACACCTTGCCTACGGTATTGATGGCAATATCCGGCTTGCCAAGGGCTGCAATCGCGTCAGCGAAAAGCTTCTCCGTCGCGCCAGCCGTGATCAGATTGGCCTGGAATGCAACGGCTTCCGCACCTGCCGCCTTGACAGCGGCAACGGTGGCATCGGCATCCGCTTTGCTTGCTGCGCTGTTATAGTGGATCGCGATTGCCTTGGCGCCATGAGAGGCGAGATCACGCGCGATAAGCCCACCCAGATTTTTCGCACCGCCAGCAATAATGACGGTCTTGCCTTTGATGGAATGATCGGTCATGGAAAGGGCCTCCTTTGAAAATTACCGAATTTATCAGCAATCCTTCCAGAAAGGGTGCTGCTGATACTCGCTATATGAGCATGCATATCTGAGTTATCGCTACTAAATCAGATGCTGTTATTCCTTTCTGATTGAATTCAGATATGACAGTCGTTTTCGAACAATGGCGGCTCTTTGGAACGCGGCAGGTTAAGAGACAACCTGCCTGCGCAGTTATATTTCGCCACGCCGTATCTTTGTGGGCGTCGTATGCAAGCGTTCCCTTATCAGGGAAGTCATATGGCTTTGGCTTCCAAACCCGCAAATCCGCCAGATTTCGGCAAGCGGCAGATCGTCGGCGCGAATGAGAAGTTCTGCGCGCTCGACACGCAGATCAATGAGATACTGATGCGGGCTTTTGCCGGTAGTTTGACGAAAGGCGCGGGAAAAATGGCTGACGGATAAGCGCGCCAAACTCGCAAGGGTTTCGATAGGAATGGTATCTGCGAGATGCGAGCGCATATAATCGTCCACCGTGCGCCAGGCCCTTGCCGAGAAACCACCTGCGAGACTGTTATATGTAGTTTTCCTAATGGAAGAATGATTTCGCAGGAGATGCAGCCATAACGCGACATTCAGGGAATCCAGATACAGCAAATTGGAGCTGTCGTTTCCGCGTAAAATCTCCTCCCGCATGAGCCGCGCAAGCGCCAATGCGGTCTTATCTATCCGCCCAGGGCTCAACGGCCTTAACTCAAACTCATCCGTCTCAAATTCTACACCGGCCAGATTGCGCAACCGATCGCTTCCGAAACAGGACAGGATGTTTTCCTTTGGCGTGCGCCAGCGCGCGAAGAGATCAGCCTGATCCGGAATCAGCTCCAGCGATCCAACCGGGACATTCGCAGTGGTGCTTCGGTCGGAGCCTATTCTCGTCTCCCGTTTTATCTGCGGCGTGAGCAGAATAAGCGCGAAGGGATCTGGGGCCACAATCTGGATTTGATTTGGCCCCGTCCGGGTAAGGGTGACCGCACTCTTATCGGTCTTGTGCAACTTACCCCATTCTTCGGGAATACTGTCGAGCCACTTCATCCGACCGCCGAGCTCAAAACCGTACTAAACCGTTCGTTTTGCGCAACAAAAGGGCGACCGCTGCCAGTTAACTGGGGGCGAACTGACAGCGGTCTGTCACAGTGCCTGCGTTGGAGAGTGCGGACAACCAACGAGGATCTGTGGACTTCGATTACCCACTCACGCGAAGGTAGAACTTCTTTTCTATCGAGAAAGGGCTGTGTTCGAGCAGAGGGATATTCGCGACCAAAAATGGCGCTCTGCAATTTTAGTCGCCAGGCGGCACGTCTGAAATCCATCCGCAGTTCGCCGATTATTAAAGATTCGCTTCTCAAACCAGCCGCGGACAGCCAGTATATCCGATCAACCATGCGCACCCCTTAAACGCATTACACGCTCGTATTGACCAACACTCGATCAGAATACGCTACTTTGAATAGTTCTTATATGAGCAACAGGTTTTGGGGAGGTTACGTAACCGTCACATCCACCGCGAAACGTCAGACGGGGTTGATATCGGACGGAATGTTACGGAAAAACTTTGGTATATAGCTTCCCTTGGGGATCGCGATATGGATGGGTTCCAGCTTTCCCTTCCCGTTATTGTAGACGTCCAGTGATTGTCGGAGCCTCTTGGCACTTGTTCTGACGAGTGAATCGCCTGCGAGATCGTGCCCGCTTTTCCGGTCAAATACATCCAGGGCGATTGTATATTCTTTTATTCTGTCCGCCCGTCCTGAAAGGGTTTCTTCGACAATATAGATAAGAAATTTCCGCGCACGCGGCGATCTGGAGAATTCGGCTGCGCTTGTCAATTTGGCAAGACATGCGCGTATAGCTTCATCCATATCCCGAAATTCAGTCGGTTCCACTTCCCGCTGTTTTACGCCATTCATCGAAATAGTGGACGTCTTCGAAAAATCGACAGACGTGCTGGAAGAATGCAGCATTTCCGCTCCGCTGTGCAGCACAGAGGCTTCGACCGTAACAGACGACTGGTCCAACGCACGCGATTTCGATACGGTAAGCGCATCGGGAACTCGGCTTATCCTATCTCGATAGGCCGCAATGATATCCAAATTTATTGTCAGAAGCACTGACAGCGCGAGTATAAGACCGCCGAAAAGACCTGTATATTGCAGAAAGACGCCCCATATGGAATTACTCCATAGACCAACTTTGGGATCGACGTCTTGAACAAATATATATGCAGCCGCTTGCATCAACAAACAAACAAGTGCAAAAGAAAAAACGGATATTAATATCCATTCACTAACGGTTCTCATTCCAAATTTTACGCGCGATAAATATGAAATCAAAAGAACAGCGCATCCGGTTAGAACAGATAGACTTTCCAGTCTAATGCTTTGAAAATAGAACAATGAAAAAGCAGCCGCTGCTAAAGCGAGAAAAACGATCAGCGCATCAAAAACAGATAGTACTCGAAGCTTAAACTTGCTCGCAAACGCATGGCAGCAAATCGCAATCCCCGATAGTATCAGGAGATCTTCACCAAGCGGTTTAATAGCGGAAAAGCTTTCAGTACGAATAAGCATCAACGAATAACCGACGCCCAAAAGACACAAACCGACGCCCCATTTTCTGGTCGTCGCGTTCAACTTTGCCGCGACGATAAGTGCGATCCCGCAAAGGAAAAGCAATATCGGAACGGACCACTCCAGGGCAGCAGTTAACATAGTTCAGGGCCTTTTCTTTAAACCGCGATAGCGAGGGCAATAAAGGGGGGAACCCGCGCTATGCAATTTGGAGGGTTGATAGCCGCTCCTTTTAAAAATCGACTAACACCAAGTCTTTGTCCCTACAATAAATTTAATCGCTTATGCATTTCAAATGAGCATTTTTTTCGTACATTTTCAGTGAACGCGCATATAACGGGGGACACTAAAAAGAATTCAGTATCCCCCTCGCGAGAACGGCACGAAAACTTTCGATTGTTGATCCAGCCGTCCGTTTAGTTGTCGGTATCCGGATTATCGACTTCGCATCCCACGCCATGGCAACCGGTATAATTGCCTTGTGTATCGAAGTTCGGATTGCCGTCCCTATCGAACTGAGGCCGTGTATCTATCTGGCTTTCTTCACGGCGGCGGCGCTCCCGCTTGCGTTCACGATCACGCTCTTCCTGTGCCTGAATGCGATCCTGAGCGCGCTGCTCATCTTGTTCATGAAGCGCACTTTGTTGCATCATGCAGTTCGCGAAGGCATCGGTGCCCGGGCGAAAGCCGAAGGACGAACATTTGTCTTGGAAGACTTCATCTGCGGTGACACAGCCAGTGATTACCAAAGGCACAGCTGCAAGTATGAGGTACTTTAACTTCAATCGTGGCATTCGATACTCCTCATATGGGGGAACAGATGGCCGCGCGCGAGGCTATGCTGGATCAAGCCCGTCTCGAAAGAACACGGCACCAGAGCAACATTTAAACTTGGAAACACGACGACGACTGCATTTTTAGAGGTCTTTGTTAGCTGACTTCCTGTAGTTCGCGATCTGCAATATCATCCTGACTTTTAGAAAAGGGCGACCACGTCATTTCGTGGCAGCGACGCATCCGGCCAGAGATTAATCCACCCGACGGCCAATATTAACAGCCGCCGCGCCCCTGCCCATTAAGAGCTTCTTTTCTATGGCAGATTCGAAGTAAATACGAAATCTTATTTTGACGACGCATAACAACATTGCCATTTGCTTTGCGTTTTAAAGATAATGGCGGCGCGTTCGCGCGCCCTCATCTATGCAATCTGCTAATCAGGGCTGTCCACCAAACATCCGACACCGTGACAGCCGATATAATTGCCATGCGTATCGTAGTTGGGTTCGCCGTTTCTATCGAACTGCGGTGTGTTATCGATACGCTCAGAGCTATCCGGCCTGTCGACAGCGCACCCAATGCCGTGGCAGCCATTATAGTCACCGGAGTCACGGTAGTTGCTTGTTGCATGGCTGTGTTTGTGCTTGTTATCGGCAACCATTCCCTCGACGATTGCACCGAGAACTGCACCTGCGACAACACCGCCAATATCATGACCATGATGATCATACTGGCGCGCACCCGGATCGAACCCATCGCCCCGGCCATGGTGATAGCCACCGACATCTGCAAATACGCCGGAACACCCTTGCGCTACCCATATATAGCGGCTCTTTGGATTGTATCCCCACGTGCGGTTCAGTATGCAAGCAGAACTTGACGTTTGATGGATAAGTTGTGGCCTGGACAGCGGCCCGGCGTAGCATTCATCGTATTTATAGTCTCTTGAGCGGCACTCGACAGTCGTTTGAGCTTTTGCTTCGAAAGCGAGTGGCGGCGCAATTGTTGCACCAACCGCGATAGCCCCCACCATGGTCAGATATCTTAGCATTCTTCCCTCCGAATCCGTTGACACTCCGTCGTGCTGGTCAGAGTGCGCCTAGAACACGTGACCAATGCAACAAACCCACGCAATATACTTATACAATTTCGTGATGACTTGTTTAGGGTAATCTGAATTAAAGTTAACATAGAGAAAATTAGTAACTTATAATATACATCTATTTACGAGATAATTGACGCGAGTTGGCTGCTGCCCTTAAGTGCTGATCGCGACGCTACTGAAATGGAGTTCTGCAAGGAAAGTGGCTTCGGCGAAGGTAATCGGCTGGAGATGTCTTGCTAAAAGCAATTAGAACGCGAAGACAGAGTGATAATTCGTCGCGCGACTATTCAATCGCCATTCTGTTGGTTCTTCTCAATCTGATAGGTAAGCCAGCGGCAGAACATGCCGATAATGGATGTTGCCGCGCCGGATATCAAACATATCGTCAGCAAAATACTTTTCTGCGCGCCGTCCCAACTAACGACTGCCAACAGCAAAACGCTTAGCGTGGAAACGAGATAGCCAGCACCCTTCAGTTTGTGCAAGGAATTCGGGCTCATCCTCGACCCCATCTCGCTAATCGTTTTTAACGCGCTCAACAAGCTGAGCGAATGGCCCGTCAATATAAGCCTGTAGCGTCGGGAGTGCCTCGGCCTTGATGCCCTTCTGACCGAGAAAATACTTGATCAGTGCATCGGAGCCTTTCATGTACTTGCCCCGCTCGACCTCTGCAGCGGGGAAGCTCAAATCCTCCAGCACCGGGGACAATTTTTCCCTGATCTGAGCCTGCTCAGTTGTTCCTTCGGCAAACTCGATAAGCTCAATACAATCAAGCATTCCGGCTTCCAGAAATGCGAGCCGCAGTTTGAAACAGAAAGGGCAGCCTTTCTTCAAATAGACCACAGGCTTGCTTAAAGCGGGTTCAGGCGCATAGGATGCCGATAGCCCTTCTCCCAGGGCGCCGGTGACGCCTCCGGTTTCCTCGTCTGGTCCAGGCTTGCTATAGTGATCATCGTCTGCGGTGCGAACTGATTTGGGTTGATTGTTCATGTCTCTCTCACTGCATTAGCGGACAAACGGGGGAGGCCACTTGGTTACAGTTTTACGGCCTCCTCGCGCGGCCAGAACCTGAGCTTGCGGCAAGCTTCTACAAAAACCGGGATCGAAGTCGCACTGTCGATGGAAAGCAGGCCCTTATCGGCATCCGGCGCTATGCCCGCCTTTGCAAGGAGCGGGAGAGCTCCGGAATTGAACCCGATGAACTTGCAATGCGCAAAAGCATCAGCCACGAAATCACGCGCTGCAGCTTCTCCGGTTAATCTATTGGCCGCCTCTTCTGCCAGGACAAGGGCAACGGCGTCAAACATAACAGAGGGGCCACCATCAATCATATGATGGGACACGATCCATTCGCCAGCGGAGGTCTCAAAACCGCCAACTGTTGGAGAGACAAGTTCTATCACCGCTCCTTCTGTCACAGCCGCCTCACGGATCGCTTCAACCAGTTCCATATCCGTCCCATTCGCCACGAGAACGCCGATCTTGCGGCCCTTGAAGCTTGAGGGACCATTTTCAATAATGCTGAGCGCTGGCGACAGAGGCAGATCCCGGCGAACGGGTGCGAGAGCATCGGCAGGCTTTGGCATTGTGCGGATGCCAAGCCTCTCCGCGACTTCGTTTGCCAGCCCCTCTTCGATATTCATCAAATGCGAGACCATCCGTTCGCGGATAATGGGCGTTTCTACTTTCGACAGTTCGAAGGTCAACGCCATCGCAATATGTCTTTGCTCAACCGATGTCTGGCTCAGATAGAATTGGCGAGCCTGGCTATAATGATCGTTAAAACTCTCCGGGCGCAAACGGACTTTTTCACCGCTTTCCTGCGCTTCAAAAGACCGGAAGCCGTTGACTGGATCGGGGCGCGGCCCCTTCCCCCAGGAATTGGGCTGATAATTGGCCCGGCTGTCCGGATTGCGCATCGCCATATGCCCGTCCTGCTGAAAATGCGCAAACGGACATTTGGGCGCGTTGATGGGAAGCTGGGTGAAATTCGGTCCACCGAGGCGCTTCAACTGCGTGTCCAGATAGGAAAAATTGCGCCCCTGAAGCAAGGGATCGTTTGAGAAATCGATGCCGGGCGGCACATTCTGCGTCATGAAGGCAACCTGCTCGGTCTCCGCGAAAAAGTTCTCCGGCATGCGGTCGAGGACCAGCCGACCGACCGAAATCGGCTGGAGAATTTCTTCGGGTATCAGCTTGGTCGGATCCAGCACGTCGAAATCGAAGCTGTCCGCAAATTCCTGATCGAAGAGTTGCACGCACAATTCCCATTCCGGGAAGTTACCGGTTTGAATGGCAGTCCAGAGATCGCGCCGGTGAAAATCCGGATCGGCCCCGTTGATCTTCACAGCCTCGTTCCAGACGACCGATTGCAGTCCGAGCTTCGGTTTCCAGAGAAATTTGACGAATGTCGATTGATTGTCCTCGTTCACGAAGCGGAACGTATGGACACCGAACCCTTCCATGAAGCGAAACGAGCGTGGGATTGCGCGGTCCGACATAATCCACATAATCATGTGCATGGATTCCGGCGTCAGGCTGATGAAATCCCAGAAATTATCGTGAGCGGACTGCGCCTGCGGAAAGGCGCGATCCGGCTCTTCCTTCACGGCATGAATGATGTCGGGGAAGCGTATCGCATCCTGAATGAAGAAGACTGGTATATTGTTGCCGACGAGATCCCAATTGCCTTCCTTGGTGTAAAACTTGACCGCAAAACCGCGCACGTCACGGGCGAGATCGAATGAGCCTTTTGAACCCGCAACCGTTGAAAAGCGGACGAAGACCGGTGTTTTCTCGCCAACGCGCTGGAATATATCTGCGCGCGTATATTCGGAGATCGACCGGGTGGTCTCAAAATAACCGTGCGCGCCATAACCTCTCGCATGGACGACACGTTCCGGTATGCGTTCATGGTCAAAATGAAAAATCTTTTCCCGAAAATGGAAATCCTCGATCAGCGTTGGGCCGGATTCGCCGATTTTAAGCGTGTTCAGATCGTCTGATACCGGCCCGCCCTGAGATGTCGTCATGACCGGAACATCGTCAGTCGCAATCTGGTGAAGATCGCCACTGTTGCCGGGAAAAAGCTTCTGGTCGTGGATTGTAATCGGCTTGTCTTCGGCGCTCGGCCTTTTGCTCGTGGGCATGGTTCGCTTCCCCTTTTTCAACGGTTGTGAGCCACTTGGAGTGACAGGAGCTTGCGTCCTAACCTTGCGAATTGGGGTTTGTTCCAAACTGCCGCCTGCGCTTGTCTTTTAAATCAGGCGCGCCAAGACAACTTTGCTAAGTTTCCGGGACCGTTACGGCGAGACTTTCGGGGCATTCAAACGCGATTTTGGCCCGCTGACAAAACCGGACCCTCGCAACCAGAAGCGCCAGGGTTCCTCAACTGCTCGACTGATACCGATGCGCGGACCGCAATCCACAGTGCATGGCTGTTCAGGCGCCGAAAGCAAAAACGGGGCGGCATCGAGTGCAGCCCCATCCAACTCGCCGGAAATTGCCAAAGCCTGAGCAAGCTTCGCCGGCCCCGAACAAAGCTGCTTAACGTCCGTCATACCTCGCCGTTCCTGCATGAGCGGTATGCCCTGTCGCGGCTCGATTGCCCGCAGGAGCACGGCAGATGCATCGGCGCAGACAATGTTCATGCACCAATGCAGGCCATATATCCGATAAACATAGGCGCTGCCCGGACTTCCAAACATGGAGGCGTTTCGACGCGTCGGACCAGAGAAACTGTGAGAGGCCGGGTCAGTTTTACAATAAGCTTCTGTTTCGACAATCACGCCGCCGATTTCGCCGACACGAAACGTCCAGCCAATCAACTCTGGAGCGATCTCGACAGCGCTGCGGTTCAGAAACATGCGCAAAGCATCAGCATTGTTCATAAAGGTTTAGAACACCGGTGTTTTCAAGCCGAAAGCGGTTCCTTTGAAAACAAGCACAGTTAGGTGTCATCCGCAATGACCCCTTGGCGTGCATTGAAATTTGCTACCCCAGTGTTCAGCTGATGACGATCTGCGTACTTCTTGTGCGAGAGCCGGGCGGAAAGCTCTACAATATAGTTCTGGTCCCGCAGCCCGCTATCATAGAAAAGCAGGATGGATGACGCCAAATCCCGGCCCGAATATTCATGTTCACTCTCTTCGAGGAGGATCGCCGCCAATGTATAACAACTGCGCATGAAGTCGACCTCGACCTGGCTGTAAATGCGGCTTGCTTCGTGGAATAATGGCATGTCTGCCTCCATTAAAAAACCATTATGCGCCTACTTCTCAGCCGCGTATCAAAGGGTCTGCTAACGTACAGACCATATAGCTTTCCCGTGGCCTCCGTTCTTCAGTCCACCCGTTGCCACTATCGGTCTCCCCTTCTAATTCCCATTTCTGCAAAGCTGCTCGTTTTTGAAGTACATCTCAACAAAGCGGCTTGCCCGAAAGTGGCTCCTGATTGGCTGGCTTTGCCAGAATTGTCCGCTAGCGTACCAAAAATCATTTGCTGGATCAAAGTGTTATAGACTTAAAACCGTCAAAGAGGATTGGGAGCGTGACGGCGAGGCGCTCGTACTCTGCCCGAAGAAAAACAAGATGTACGACAGCAATACAGTGAAAAACCGCCTGTTAAAAAGCCTTCCGCCAGACATCTACAATCAAATTCAAACTTTATTGGAGCCTGTTACCCTGGAACGTGGACAGGTACTCGTTAAAGCTGACCAACCTATCGATTATATTTACTTTCTCTGCGAAGGCATCGGATCGGTCATCACCGTGTCCGATAAAGGTCCAATGGTGGAAGCGGGCATGTTCGGTCGCGAGGGATTTTCGCCCACATCGGCGGCCGTTGGCGCAACGACCAGTATCCATGAGGTCGTCATGCAGGTCAGCGGTTCTGGCCATCGGATCGAAATCGGTTCGGCGCGTGCGGAAATCAACCGCAACAGCTTGTTCGCCAATTTGCTGGCTCGTTACATTCAGACCTTCGCCTCGCAATTATCCTACACAGTCTGGGCGAATGTTAATCTGCATATTCACGAACGTCTGGCTCGCTGGCTTTTGATGTCTCACGACCGGACCGACGGGGATGAAATCGTGCTCACCCACGATTTCATCGCGTTGATGCTCGGCGTCAGACGTCCCAGCATCACGACCGGCCTGCACGTGCTGGAAGGGAAAAAGCTGATCATATCCGAAAGAGGCCGTATTACGGTTCGTGATCGAAAGGGTCTGGAGGATTTTGCCGGTGAAGCCTATGGCAAACCGGAAGAGGAATATCGTCGTCTTTTTGGTCTGAGCGGTTAGACCGGATCGGAACGGGCGCGGTCAAAACTGCCCATCAGACGTGAATACTCTTTTTCCGGCCAGCCGTAAGCATCCAACGCATATTGCTCCAATCCTCGGCGGCTGCGAATGAGTACCGCTCCGCGCACGGATTTGATCAGCCCTAGCCCCTCCAATATATGGAGCGAAGTGGTCACGCTTGGTCGCCGGACCGCAAGCATGATAGACATGAATTCATGGGTCAGGGCGATTTCGCTGCCAGATATCCGATCGTCACACATCAATAACCAGCGCGCGAGACGTTGAGGAACATCGTGAATGGCGTTGGAAGCCGCAGTGTGGGCCAGTTGAACCGAAAAGGCTTCTATTGACCGGATCATGATATTGGAGAAATTGCAGCTACTGGCCATCCAATGACGAAATCGATCATAGGGTATTTCGTACGCTTCGCCTGCGACCTGTATGAAGACATCGTAAGAGCTTGTTTCAACACCGGCAATTGCCGAGGTCGGCACATAACCGTCAAATCCAAACAGCCCCGCCTCGGCCCGGTGACCTTCAGCGGTCGTCACCACAATGGAGCCGATGCCGGATGTCATAAAATAGACTTTTGTGATTGACCGGCCTTTTTCCGCGATAATGACACCCCGCGGAAGATCGACATGCACGGTTTCACGGATGATCGCAGCATAATCGTCAGGCGGGAGCAAAGCCAAAAGTTTATTCGCCATGGCGTCTTGGCTGGGAAATGACATACATGCACCTCTTCTGGCTCGTCATGAAGTACAACCACCAGAAGAACGGTTAGTTCCGAATAACCTCCCTTCCAACTCGGCGGAAACACTTCTCCTTTTGGAAAGGCGGCATTAGAAACAGTGAGCAAACCGGCGGCTTGCTCACTGTTTGTCGTCAGAGCTCAAATCGCCTTCGAGCTGATTGCGCGCCCTGTTAAGCCTGCTTTTGATGGTGCCGATGGTGCAACCCGCTTTTGTGGCGGCGTGCTCATAGCTCAATCCATTAAAAATCACCAGTTCGATGACGTTCCGGTGAAGTGGCGATAACCTGTCATAGGCGCGTCCGACATCCTGCAGTTCCATGGCCCAGTCCTGCGACGGACCGATCGTGGGCCCGTCCCACTCCTGCATGACATCCTCGCGCCGCGCGCGCTTGATTTTGCTGCAGAAAGTGTTCTTCATAATGGTGAAGAGCCATGACTTCAGCGGCCCAAACGGCACATATTTATCCTGGTTCTTGAGCGCCTTCACCACTGTCTCCTGAACCAGATCATCCACATCGGTGGATTGGCGGCACATTGTTCGCGCAAACTGATGGAGCGCGGGTAAAAGTTTCAGCAACTCATCTTCGAAATCGGGATTGGATGACATGGTATCTCCTCCTGCCCACCCGGTGAGATAAGGCCTCTCGAAGCTAATGGTTCCGACGCAACTGCAATTGGTACGTTACCGTACATTTTTCGGCAGGCGGGGAACAACCCGGAGCGTGGATGGTTAGGACTAACCAATTCGAGGAGCATGACATGAATATTCTGACGATCAACGTTCGCAGCGACGAAACGCCAGTAGTCGTGGAATTTGTAGGGGAAGCGGAAGAGAAAATTACGGTTCAACTTACGTCCAGCAGTTCGTCGGAACGAAATGAACAACTCGAGCAAGCGGCAAACTGTCTGTCGCAGGCGATAAAGACGGTCGAGATAGAATTGGGACGGGCAACCATGCCACGGCAACGAGACGATGAAAATCAGCTCCTTGAAAAAGGATTGAAGGACAGTTTTCCGGCCAGCGATCCGGTTGCCGTGACAACGCCGTCGACACCGGCCTCAGCCGATCCAAAATCCTGAGGTTTGTCTTTTCGAAACGCAGATGGGGATTTCGATGAAAAGCGATCTTGTCGTCCCGCCGCCCTCATTGCATCGCATCTCATGCCTGTAGAAACGGGTCTTTTGCGGGGTAAGCTCCAGCCCGGCTCCGTGCATCTTTGTATCGACATACAGAATCTGTTTGGACCAAACTCGCCATGGTTCGTTCCGTGGGTTGAACAGATTTTGCCACGGATCTTCGATATCTGCACCGTCCAGCGTGACAACACCATATTCACGCGCTTTATCCCGCCAAAGCGCCCCGAGAATGCGGTAGGTATCTGGGTCGATTACTACCGAAAATGGGAAGCGCTCACGCTGACCCATATCGATCCTGCGCTAATTCAGCTTGTGGACCCGTTGAAGGATTTTGTGCCCCCCGCTGCCGTACTCGACAAGACAGTCTATTCGCCATGGACAGAAGGCCATCTCCAAACCTATCTGGTCAACAAGCGTATTCATACACTCGTTATCACGGGTGCGGAAACGGACCTTTGCGTACTCGCTACTCTGCTGGGTGCCGTGGATCGTGGATATCGCGTCATTATGGTTCATGATGCGATCTGCAGCGTTTCCGACCAAACGCATGACGCGATCATGTCGCTTTGCCACCAGCGCTTCAGTGAACAACTGGAACTGGTTTCCACAGAGGAGCTGATAGACGCCTGGCGTTGAGGTTGGAGGTGTAGCCTTGCCGATCAGCGGCCCCAAATCAGTATAAGCGCCACTATAATCACCAGCAGGATCACCAACGTTACGAAGATTGGCTGCACAGTTCGCTTTCTATCCTTCTCCCACTGACGCAGGGCCGAAGCGTGACTGGAAGCATTGCTGTCGTGCTTCTTAAGGTCTGGTGATTGTTCATGATCGCCCCCCGGAGAAGAAATGCCGCCCGCTTCGGAATCCGTTTCGAAAGGTGCTGCAGCCGGATCAAATCCAGGCGCCTTGTCACCGGTTTGCCCCTTCTGGATAGCACCGCGTATGCGGGAGCCTTCGCTCGTTTTGTGTCCGTCCTTGTCCATTTTTGATTTACCTCGGCAACCCAACCCCACGTTGGCCCAGATGTTCCCGGTGAACCGTCAGTGTTATGTGCCCCGGCGGCGTCTCCCAACATCGCCGGGGCAGGCGCTTAGCGTTCGAACACTCCTAGTGTTGCTTCGCGCCATTCATCCGATGAGCCGTACCCTCGGATGTTCAAGCTGGCAGTGCTGGAGGACGTGCAGACTCATCCGCAGCCTTGATAGCGGCAATGAAGCACTCTCTGGCTGTGTTGGGCTTGTTCTCAAGGTCGGCAAGACAGTTCTCGATGGCCCGCCAGAATTCCGCACCGCGGGCCTCATGCGGCCATTCTTCAAGAAGATATTCCGCAGCCATCGCCGTGTTCGTGACCGTGCAGTGTTTGCCCGTTCCGAACAATTCAACGTCAACAGGTTCACCCCAAGCCATGGCAACCTCCCAAAAAAGATGCCCTGCCTCGGCGCGGGGGCGAAAGGCAGGGCTGGTGACAGCCTGGCAAGCATTGTTCGAGCGGGACTGACACCAATTCTAGATCGATGATCCTAACCGCCTGCGCTTGAGTTTGTTCCCTGAAGATTTGAATTTGCCGCCATCGATTTCTGACGGCGATCCATGAATTTCTTGTTGGCGAGCCGGGCGGCCAGTTCGGTAATATAATTATGATCGCGAAGGCCGCTGTCATAAAGCAACAGTGTCAACGACGCCAAATCGCGCCCCGAATATCCCCGATCACTTTCTTCTAGCATTATAGCCGCGTGAGTATAACAACTTCTCAGGAAGTCGACTTCAATTTGATTATAGATGCGGCTCGCTTCATTAAAAAATGGCATGTCTGGCTCCCGGCTTCGACATAACCAGCAAACCATATTCATTCTAATAAAGATATCATTCCCTGATCACTTAATATGTGAGTCAAGAAAAGCTCATCCGTACAAAAGGATGCGGTTATTCATTATTTTTCCGCGCCGCTTTCTTTGCACCCGTAGATAGAATTCAAAAATTCTTCAACTTACTATTACGTCAACTATTCGGACTTTTACAAGCTGCACGGACGGATAAGGGCGACCAGATGGTCGCCCCTACCAACTTTTGAACATTAACGCCTGCGACGATCATCATATTCGTAATCGCGGCGATCATCCCGCGCCGCGACGCTTCGGAATGACCTTCTGGATCGCTGAACCACCCGCCATGGCCCCGACCAGTGGAACGCTGGTCATCGTCACGGCTTGCGTAACGGCGGTCATCATCGCGACTGGAATAGCTGCGTCGGCCGTCATCACGGTCATCGCGCCGTTCGTCCCAGCCCCGGCGGGCGGTTTCTGCATGCCCGCGAGAGTCACCGTACCAGCCACGACCACGATCATCGTCGTCATAGCGACTGGAACGACGGTCGTCGTAATCATCATTGCGGCTGGAATAGCGGCGACGATCGTCATAATCCCTGTCGTCGCGGCGTTCGTCCCAGCCACGGCGGGCGGCTTCAGCGTGTCCTTGCGGATCGCCAAACCAGCCGCCGTGGCTGCGTCCCCTGTCGTCATCGTCGTAATGACTGGACCTGCGATAATCGTCATCACGGCGGCTTTCGGCATAGTGGCGACGACCGCCGCCTCTGCTGCGGTCATCGTCACTGACAAGGCGGCCCTGATCGTCACGTTCTGGCATATTACGTGGCATTTTATCCTCCTGATTGTATGAATTTTGCGCGCAGTGGCGCATTGAGCTGCAAGAGCTCTTCTCCAGCTGCATTCCCGCAGCCGCGAGTCTTCCGGTTTCGATTATGCTGTACCCTTGGCGGATGGCGCCGTGGCCGAGCGGACCTTGATGTTGTTTTGAACATCCGCCACGCCCGCACATGCTTCGGCGCAATCCTCAGCGCGGCGTTTATCCTGTCGGGTTGCGACTTGTCCCTGCAAGATGACTTCGCCCTTCTTGACGCTGACCTCAATGTCGGAGGCATCAAGATCTGCATCTTCCATCAAGGCGTCAGAGACATCTTCCTTGATGCGCTCGTCCGTGCGGGTGTAACCCTTCGGTCCCTTTCCGCGATGCATTCCTGTGCCGCTTGAGGACTTCATCGGCTCATTGCGTGCGCCGTGACGCCCATAGCGGCTATCGCGCGCAAAAGATTCTCTTTGCGGCGAATTATATGCGAAGCGTTCCTCGTCATCGCTATAGCCGCGCGAACGATAATCACCCGGATAGCGTTCGTCATAGTCGCGGTAGTTTCCGCCACGGCTTTCATAATCACGGTCCCGGTAGGGTTCGTTATAATAGTCGTCGCGATCTTCGTTTTGGTATCGACCTGGCATATCACGTGCTCCTTTGGTCATTGGCAAATGACAGCCAACCCAACCGCAAGCGATTGCCTTTGTTCCTGCATGTTCAAATTTTCTGAGACCCGACCGTCGCTATCAATGAAATCGAACAATCAGCCGAGTATCAGCGGCTGAACACGTCCAGCCGCGAATGGTACATGCCTTCTCCAGTCAGCCGGAGGGCAGGCTATTCAACAGGTGTGTTAGGCAAGGCGATTGATATTTCGAGCGTGTTGTCCGTCCACGCCCGATCAAGTTGGGCCGCAAGGGCTGAGACCAGCGCCTTTTCAAGTCGCGTTCCAGAATCCTTCGCTTGGTTGATCGTTATGATGTTCATTGCCCGTTTCCAGCCAATGAACGACGACAGCTTCCTGTGTTTCTTCTACGCTGACCATAAGCTGGCCCCCTGTTACCGCCAGTGCGCCATGCTTGGCGGCGTTCGTCGCCAGTTCATGCAAAAGCAGCGACAGATTTGTCAGCGACTTGCCCGAGATTGCAGGATCAGCCCCGGAAATGCGAATACTCTGCTCATCATAGGGTTCTAGAATGGTGCGTAACAGAGTCTGAAGCGGCACCGAAGAAACCGTCATGTCGGCCTCTTCCCATGCCGGCATTGTCAGTTCATGCGCCCGCGCAAGCGCGGCTAGGCGCGCCTGGACGGTCTCGCGGAGTTCGTCAACCTGCGTGGTCGATCTTGCGCTTAGCGAAACGATTCCGTTCGCCAGTGCGAAAAGGTTTTTTACACGATGCTGCATCTCGCCCATCAGGAGCAGCTGCTGCTTTTGCGCCTGCCGACGATCTGTAATGTCGCGCGCGATCTTCGACGCCCCAACAATCACGCCATTCGCATTGCGAATGGGTGAAATCGTCAACGAAATATCGATCAGCGTTCCGTCTTTTCGCTTCCGGATTGTTTCAAAATGGTCGACCCGGTTGCCATTGCGTATCGCGGCCAGAATAGCCGGCTCTTCACCCAACCGGTCGTCTGGAATGAGAATTGTCACCGGTTTGCCAATGACTTCTTCCGCCTGATAGCCGAAAAGGCGCTGTGCGCCCCTGTTCCAGCTCTTGATGATTCCTTCCAAGTTCTTGCTGATGATGGCGTCATCAGAACCGTCGACAATCGCAGCCAGCCAATCGCGGATGTCGAGTTCCGTATCGCTAAATTGCGGCCGGGCTGCTGCTGTGACGGACAACGTGAATCGACGTATACCGCCGGTCGAACCAACGAGCCGCTCATCGCCAGTTTGATCTTGATGACTTTCCATCTTATCCGCCCATTCCAAAAAGATTAATTGATATTAGTCGATCATGACGCGATATCAATTGTCTGAAATAAACCAACCGGATTCCAGGTGCAGGCGTTGTCCGCCCCTTCTCGTTCGCGCCGCAATTCCGTTCTTGCGAAAGGGTGTTTCGATCCCAAAGCTTGCAAGCGCAGCGACACAAGGAACAAAAATGTACGCGCCAGGTTAGGGAGCCCGAACTTGTATTGGCGCCAGCTGCCGTTCGAACGACACTTGCCAAGCTGACGTCAGCCCTACCTTACCACCTCAAGGCAGGGCATCTTTTACTGGGAGACCGCGATGGCTTGGGGAGAACCCGTTGATATTCAGCTCTACGGCTTCGGGAAGTCTCAGGTCGTGACGAATACGCCGATGGCGTCGGAATGCCTTTTAAACTATTGGCCGGAAGGCGCCCAGGGCGAGGAATATCAGGACGCATTGCAGGCTGCCTCGCGGATATGGAGGGGCTGCCAAATACTGCCCGGGCGTCATTTATCAAAGCCGTAGAAGCGACGGGACTGAAGGTCCGCCATAATCAAAAGCCCACGCTTAACTAAGCGGCGACGCCTTTTCCCAACTGTCTCTGCTTTTCCAACCGCTGAAGGGTTTCGCTCGTACGTTCTGACAGACACTGCAATGAAGTGGGCCTGCCAAAACATCTGTTTGGCGGCCATGTAACCGTATCATTACCAGATAAGCACTGTCTTAAGTATTCCCAGCCTGCATAAGCTTACGATAAGATCGAGAGTCCCGGTGCCGTTTCGAAAGATAGGAAAACGGTCACGTCTATATTGATGGTAACCAGGAATGGGACTGCTCGCCTCGCGTATCTCTCCTTTTCAGCCAGATTTGATGTGGCGCACCGCAGCCCGTACGCGCCCAGAGGGTGATTTTCACGGCGCAGCTTATGCCGATCAGTGTAAGCGGGGCCAATACTTCATTACGGAGGTCAGCAGACAATCCTTTCATCGTCCCCCCGGACCAGCCAAGTTTTTGGCGCCTACTATCTGATGCTCGACACACCAAGGAATAATCCATGAGCCAATCAGTTCATCCTCTTTTGCGCCTGCGAGACGGTCATCATGCGCATGTCACCTATGAAGAGCTTTTCTTCGATCTCGTTTACGTCTTCGCGGTCACTCAACTCAGCCACGCGCTGCTTCATCATCTGACCGCGTGGAGCGCGCTTGAAACGCTGGTGCTTTGGTTCGCGGTCTGGCTCGGCTGGCAATATACGTGCTGGGTCACCAACTGGTTTAACCCCGAACAGCTGAAAATTCGCCTTGTTCTGTTCGGCTGCATGGCGCTGGCGCTGGTCATGGCCGCCTCAATCCCGGACGCTTTTGGCGCAGGCGGCCTGATATTCGCCGGGTGCTATGTCGCGATGCAGCTTGGACGAACCAGCTTTATCGTCTGGCAATTGGGGCGGGGTCATCCGCTGGCAGCCAATTACCGGCGCATGCTGGGTTGGCTTACCCTTTCAGCCTGCTTCTGGATCGGTGGAGCCGTTGCGGAAGGGGAAGCCCGGCTGGCGCTTTGGATCGTGGCAGCGCTTTGCGAATATGTTTCGCCAATGATCGGCTTTGCCTTGCTGGGAATGGGCCGCTCACACGTCAGCGATTGGACGATCGAAGGTGGGCACCTCGCCGAGCGTTGCCAGCTCTTTGTCATCGTGGCGCTGGGCGAAAGTCTTCTAGCAACGGGCGCCACCCTTGCAGGCGCGGAAAACTGGAACATTGCCGAACTGTCCGCCATGCTTGCGACCTTTCTCGGCACCATCGCCATGTGGTGGCTCTATTTCGGGACGTCGAGCAAGGATGCGACCGCCCGCATTACGCAGGCCCGTGATCCGGGAAAGATCGGTGCCTATTTCCACTACATCCACGCCATATTGATTTTCGGCATCATCGTGAGCGCTGTGGGCAACGATCTTGCCATGGAACATCCCGCAGGTCATGCCAGCGTGGCGCAAATTGTCGTCATCGCAGTCGGTCCTGCTATCTACCTGATTGGCAGCGCGATCTACAAATATGTCGTTTACGGTCGCCTCCCCCTGTCCCATATCGGAGGGGTCGTTTTGTTGGCTCTCATTGCGCCGTTCGCACAGAGCGCCGATCTTCTCACGCTGGGATGGCTTACAACCGCCGTGCTTTTTGGTATCGGCTTATGGGAAAGCCGGACCAGGAGCGAAGTTTCCTTAAATGAAGGCGGCGTCCACCAATAAGGTGACGCCAGGTCTTTCTTTCACGGCGGCGCATCAGTGGATGCGCCGCAGCAATCTTTCGCGATAGGTATCGACAATCACAGCAAGTATGATCACCGCGCCGATGATGATTGGCTTGTAATTATCGCCGATGCCGAGCAATTGCAGGCCGGTCGCCAGAACTTGCAGAATACAGGCGCCCGCCAGTGTGCCGACGATCGAGCCTTTTCCCCCAAAGAGACTGGTCCCGCCGATAATGACTGCCGCAATCGCGTTCAGTTCATAGCCGATACCGGCGATCGGGCTGCCAATATTCAAGCGCAGCAAATAGACGATCGCGGCGATACCTGCGGTGACACCCGAGATGACAAACGCAGCAATCTTATACGTGTCGGGATTATGCCCCGACAGACGGACCGCCTCATCATTGGCCCCAACGGCGTAGATCATGCGACCGAAAACAGTAAACCGCAGTATGAACCAGCCTGCAAAAATGACCGCCACTGCCACCAGAAAGATTGAGGGCAGAAAGCCGCCGATGATCAGATTACCGAAATCGACGAAGCCTTGCGGCAGTCCCGTAATGGTGGAGTTGTTGGACACCACGCGCGCTGCACCAGCGGCTATATTCAACATACCGAGCGTCACAATGAAGGACGGAATCTTCCAGAAGGTCGACACCTTACCGTTGATGTAGCCACAAAACCCACCAACTGCGATGCAAGCCAGCACGGCAAGCGGTATCGATAATCCGGGTTCCAGACCTGATGTCATGATGAGCGCACCTATGACCGTGCAAAGCGCGAGCACCGAGCCAACAGAGAGATCAATGCCGCCGGTCAGGATGACGAAAGTCATCCCCGCCGCGAGAACCGTATTGATGGCGATCTGGACGAAAATCTTCAAAGCGTTGCCGGGCGTGGCGAAATAAGGCGCAGTGAAAGAAAACACCAGCGTGATCAGTAAGAGAGCCAGAAAAACGCCAGCATCACGCAGCAAGAAGCGTTTCAACTTCTGTCGGTCCGCTGCTGCGGATCTCTGGGGCACAGACGGCTTAGCTGTCATTGAACATGCTCCTGATAGGCAAGCGAGAGAATACGCTCCTGATCAAATTGCGACCGAGGCAGTTCTCCTACCAGCTTGCCATTGGAGAACACGATAATGCGGTGACACATGCCAATGAGTTCAGGCAAATCCGAAGAGACGATAATGATTGCTTTTTGATTTGCGGCCAGCCTCCAGAGTAATTGATAGATTTCGCGTCTGGCACCGACATCGACGCCCCGCGTCGGTTCATCCAGGATCAATGTTGAGGAACCGCGAAACAGCCATTTTGCAAGCACCACCTTTTGCTGGTTACCACCAGACAAATTGCGCACCGATGTGCCGATAGAAGCCGTTTTGATCCGCAATTGCTCGACCAGTTCCATAACGGATTTCTCTTCTTCGCCTTTGTCCAGCAATCCGCCATGGGAGATTTTCTTCAAATCGGTGATCGTCGCATTTATGTCTATGGGCATATCCAGCATCAGCCCCTGCCCCTTACGATCTTCGGTCAGGAAACCCAGTCCATTTCTGACAGCATCTTTGGGATCGCGAATATTTACCGGTTTGCCGTCCACACGGATTTGTCCCCCGCCTTTCGGATCAGCACCGAAGATCGCGCGCATGATCTCCGTGCGGCCCGATCCTACCAGACCTGCCACACCCAGAATTTCGCCCTCGCGCACCGAAAAGGAGACCGCAGGGTCTGTTGTCGATCGTGTAACGCCTTCGACCTCGAGGGCAACCGAACCTGGCACGATGGTGGAGTCGAAGCTATATTCGTCTGCAATATCCCGCCCAATCATCATGCGGACCAGATGGGGCACGCTCAGCCCCTCAAAGGCGCGCGTTTCAACCAGACGACCGTTGCGCAAAACGGTGACCCGGTCACCAATTTCAAAGACTTCATGCAGGCGGTGCGAGATATAAATGATAGTTACACCCCTGACCTTCATTCTCCCGATAATGGCAAAGAGCCGTTCAATTTCAGGCGGTGTCAGTGTCGCCGTCGGCTCATCCAGGACCAGAAGCTTGCTATCATAGCCAAGCGCCTTTGCAATTTCGACCAATTGCATTTGCGCGACGCCCAATTCGGAGACAAGTGTGCGAGGATCTAACGCCAGCCCAACCTCGTCCAGCAATTCAGCGGCACGCCTGTTGAGCGAAGCCCGATCCAAGATGCCGCAACGTCGCGGGAGCCTTTCCAACATCAGGTTTTCCGCTATGGAAAGGTGTGGAAGTAAATTGAGTTCCTGATGAACAATACGAATGCCCTGAATTTGCGCATCATGCGGCGTCTTGGGCCGATAGGGCTGATCATTCAGAACAATCTCGCCAGCGTCCGGCTGATAGATACCGGCAAGCAGTTTGATGAGCGTTGACTTGCCAGCTCCGTTTTCACCCAGAATAATATGCGTTTCGCCGCGCAACAGTTGTAGATTGATACCCTCCAGAGCAGTTACGCCCGGAAAGACTTTGCCGACGTTTTCAAGCTTCAAGATCGCGTCGGCTGACTGCATACTATTCCTGCCTGTTGGAGTGACGGAAGGCCGCAACGGAGTGCATCCGATGCGGCCTCGCTATCTTGCGAGTTCCTAAAGGTCCTTGGCGGTAATCAGCTTGATATCCGTCTTGACCCAGCCTGAGAATTTTTCTCCCGCCAGTTCCTTAAGGCCATAATCGATGCCCATTGCCGCCATCTGCGCGCCGAACTGGTCGATCGTGGCCAGCATCTTGCCGTCCTTGATCAGTGGCTGTACGGCGGGAATATTGTCGAAACCAACGACTTTGATCTGGCCTGACTTGCCTGCTGCATCAAGCGCCTTCACAACGCCCAGCGCCATTGAGTCATTGGCTGCCATAACGCCCTGAATATCCTGATATTGTGTAAGGAAATTCGTCATGAGTGTGTTGGCTTCTTCTGTCTCCCAATGTGCGGTCTTGGAATCCAACAGTGTCAAGCCGCCTTCGGCCACAGCATCATCGAAACCCTTCTTGCGCTCCTTGGCATTGTCGGCCTCGGGATTACCTTCGAGGATAACCACCTTACCGCCCTTGCCGAGTTCCTTGGCAAGTGCCATGCCGGACAGCTTTGCGCCTTCGCGATTGTCGGGTCCGAAAAATGCCAGATCGACACCGGCCTGCTTCTTCGCCTCTTCATCAAGCGCCACGTCGATATTGATGACCTTGATGCCAGCTTCCAGCGCCTTCTTCACCGGTGTGACCATAGCCTTGGAATCGGCCGGCGCCAGAACGATCACATTGAACTGCTGCGTGATGAAGTTTTCAACCGCATCAACCTGGGCGGCGAAATCTCGTTCGTCTTTCATGCCAACAGCGGCAAAGGTAAACTTGTCCGTATTCTTGGCCGCATAATCTTCAGCACCGGCCTGCATTTGCTTGAAAAACTCGTTTGCAAGCGACTTCATGACAAGCCCGATTTTGGGTTTGTCCGCTGCAAAAGACGGTAAGGACGGCAAAAGCAGAGCGCCTGCTCCAGCCGCGCTGGTCGTTAGAAACTGGCGTCGCGAAATTGAACCTAGACCCAGCCCATTAATAATTGAACCTTTAGTCATGAATTCCTCCCCTCGCTTCAGCATTAAGCTTGAGCGTGAATTCAAGGTAGAGCCGGAAATGGAAAACTGTCAAGACTACAGAAAGTGGGAGATTATAAGTAACCCGCTAGGGCGAATACATTCGATAAAATTGAATGGCAGATAGTATTTTCCCAGTTTCTTGGGTCTAAACCGACACACCATCTGTCTTTAACAAGCAACTTCTACCCACCGCAAAACTCGCCCGAAGGCTTCGCAAAGTTGATTGCACTTCCCCGGTGCAACAATTCCTCGACTTGCTCCACTGAAGGTTTGTGAGAACCGCTCGGCCGTTTTTTATCGACTTGTCTAAGTTGCTCTAACCAAGTGCTCGCTTGATCTTTTCAGGTGCGATCGGAAGTTCATAGAACCGCTTGCCCGTGGCATGCGCTATGGCGTTTCCAATGGCCGGAATGATCGGGATCGTCACGACCTCGGCAATGCCCTTTGGCGGCGAAGTATCAGAAAGCGGCGTCAGATAGTCCGCGCTCTGTTTCCATACGGCGACGTCTTTCGATCTCGGCAATGTATAGCGATTGAAATTCCATGTTCCGTCGCCCGGACCATCATCGTAAAGTGGCAGTTCCTCCATAAGCGCGTGGCCGATGCCCATGGCGAGGCCACCCTGCTGCTGGCCCGATACCAGTTCGGGCACGATGATCTTGCCGGGATCGAGAATGCTGTGATGCTGCATGATCTCAACCGCACCCGTAAAGGTGTTGACGTTGAGTTCCACAATGCAGGACGCTGGCGCATGGGTCGTCACGCCCGCATTGACGCGCTGCACCGGCGGGAAATTGACCTTGCTGCGTTTGATATATTCATAACCACCCGTGGTCATCCGCCGTTTCGCCTCGGCGAGAGCGCCATCACCATAGCCCACCGCCAAAGCGTCGATGGCAAGCTCGCGCATGCCTGCGCCGGGAACGGTGAACTGAGCGGTCGCCCATTCCCAGCGACTGAAACAATGAAGCGCCACCCCTGTGATCAAGCCCAGTTCGTGCGCCTTGCGGGCGATGCGCCCAAAGGAAAGCGTTTCCATACTGCCGCCGCCCACACCGCCCGGGACTATACGGATATCGGCGAAAGTGACGTCACCAGCCGATATTTGTCCGTCGGCTGGCCCTTCGCTCCAGATGGTCCGCGCCGCAGGCCAAATGGTGTGTTCCAGCAGGAACTGCGCGGCCTGCCGGGTGCCGAAGCTTAGAAAATACGCGCTGTTGGAGGCACTCATCGCTGGCAAAGTGGCAGGGACCCAGTAAGGGTTCTTCTCGGCCTCGTCCTGCTGCGCCTGCGTCATGGTATAGGGCGAAACGGTGCTGGTTATCGGAAGCTGCGGAAAATCCGTCACGCCGAATTCCACGTCATCCGGCACTTTGCCGATGATGTCGCGCGCCAGAACCTGTTGCGCCGTTGTCGCTCCGGTGCCAATTTCCAGCACGCAATGCCGCATGGTCAGCCGCCCCTGCGCGTCGAATTCCAGCGCAAGCGCGGAGGTGTCAGCCCCCGTGCCGTAATCCTTCTGCACCTGCGCAAAGCCGATGCCGTAAAGGCGGCCCGGATGCGCCGCGTCATAATCCTTCTTGGCCTGTTTGCGATTGGTCCAAAGCGGATTGCTGGCCGCCTTGTCGAGCATTTCGATATTGCGCGGATCGCCAAGCGGCTGAGCGCCTTGCGTGTTCAGGTAGCCCGCCTTGGTGGCGTTGCGGCGACGAAGCTCAATGGCGTCGATGGCAAGTTCATTTGCCAGTTCATCAACCATAAGTTCAGTCACCGACATGACCTGAAGCGCGCCATAGCCGCGCATGGAACCTGCCTCCACGGCCTGGCTCGCCAGCGCGACCGAACTGAAGTCCGATTTCGGCAGATAATAGATCGATTGCGCCGCCGTTGCGGCGACTTGCGCGACGGAGAAGGAATAGTTGGCCCGTCCGCCTCCATTGGCGACATAGTGCCCTTTCATGATTTCGAACTGGCCCGTCTTGCGGTCGGCGACAAGCGAGACATCCATATGGAACGAATGGCGCTTGAGGCCCATCTGGAACTGCTCATAGCGATCATTGGCAAGACGCACGGCTTTGCCACCGCCGTAAAACGCCGCCATCACGCAGTAAAGCGGGAAAATCGAATGGTCTTTCGAGCCATAGCCGACCGTTGTGCCGATCTGGAGCTTGATCTCATCGACCGGAAAGGTCTTGTTGCCCTTGACGATCATGGCTGCGAAGCGCGCCGCATCGTAAGGCGATTGCACGGCAGCGATGATATGCAGCGTCCGCGTTTGCGCATCGTACCATGCATTGCCATTGTCCGCTTCCAGCGCCGAAGGATCGATCGACTGGGAAAACGCCTTGCGGTCAAGCACGATCTTGTCTGGGTTCTTCCGCGCCGCGTCAATCTCTGCGCCAAGTTGATGCGCCGCATTCATTCCCCGGCGCATGGGCTCGTAAGTCTCGCGCGCCACCTGTTCAGGATCGCGCGCGCCTCCGCCCCGGTGCCTGGTCTGCACGGAGCGCGGAACGAACAGGCCCGTTTTGCTTTCATCCGGCCAGACCACGTCGTTGCCATCAAAATTGCCGTAGATCGTCGCATCCTGAAAGGATGAATAGACCGAAGGCGATGTCGGGGTTCCTCCGCCAATGCGCACATAACGCGCTGCGCCGTAATTTTTCGGCGACTTGAAGCCGGTCTCAGCGCCATAGCGGACGACATTCGCTTCAAAGCGCAGCATACGCTTCGCCAGTTCAAACCGCTCGAAATCGTCGTAAACAAGCAGCGCCACCGAATGGCCAAGCAAAAGCGGTGTTTCGCCCTTCGGAACGAGGAAATTCTTGCCGAAAAACTCTTCAGCAAGATCAGACACTTGCGGAATGCGGATGCCGTCCCGCTCCAGATCCTCATGCATCACCAGACGGTCATGCTGGAGTTCTTTTCCCAGCAACGACAGGTCTAGCCCTCAAAGGTGCGGTCTGCTTTTGTCGCCTTTATGAAGAAAGCGTGCCCCTGATCCCTCGTCCAGCCGGGAATATCCCGGGCGCGATAATCGCGGGCAAAGGTTTTCCCGCCGGTCACTTTTCGTATGGCGTCCCAGCGATGGCGCGCCTTGCCGTCAGCGTCCAGCCAGTCCGCAGTCGACGGCCCCGATTGCACCTCCAGCGCTTGAGCAGCCGGAAGACGCGCGAAGAGAACGGATATGCCCGCGAACGTACCCAATTTGATGAAATCACGGCGTGACAGTCCGGCAGCCATGTATCTATCTCCTTAATTGACCGTGCAGGGATGTCGTCCAAGATGCGGTCAAATCAGTTCTACGAATTATCGGACAGAGCGCTGGAACGCTTTGACCAGCCCGGCAGTAACAGGATGGCCCCCGCGCCCGCCCCACTGCGCCCGCATCCAGCTAACCAGCGCGGCAATCTCGCTCTCGTCCATCGCGTCGGCGAAGGCCGGCATGGCGTACATGCGCTGCTGGTTGGTGAATGCCTGAGTGGCAATACCGTTCAAAACGGCGCTGATCAGCGCGTTCGGTTTATCCAGCGCAACTATGCCGTTGCCTTTCATGGCGGGCGCGACATTAGGTATGCCTTCGCCGTTCAGGCTCAGCACGCTTTACCGGCTGTCGTTTCAGCTGTTCGATAAAAACGGTCGCGCCTGCAACGAACCCCGGCGTGCAATAGCCGCACTGAAAGGAAAAATGATCGATGAAAGCCTGCTGCACCGGTGTCAGGCTGAGAATACTACCGTCACTGTCGCGCTGCGCGTGGCCCTCAATGGTGAGGATCGATTTGCCGGCAAAAAAATGTGCATCATAGATGCATGTGCGGCTTTCGGTCTTGGCGCCATCAGGCTTGACCTCGATAACTGTACAGGCATGGCAGATGCCCTGACCGCAGCCAAAATGCGTGCCCGTCAGGTCGAGATATTCGTGCAGAAAGTCGATCATCGGCATTCCGAGCGGAACGTCAACGGGTCCGACTGTGACACCATTAATCGTCAGTGTCAGCGGTCGCTTTTCCATATTCTATCCCGAAACCTGTTATTGATCAGCCGCTCGAACAGACCGCCACAATATAATTTTTACCGATATCTTACGCGTAGCTAATTTAACTAAATGTAATATTATTCAATTAAATAATAATCATTCTTTCATTAACGGAATATGAAACTAAATCCGACCGAATATCAATTCAATAGATAAATAATAATTGGTTGTTCCAATTCAGAACGAGCTACCGCTGAATTAACCTTTACGGATATGCGTCCTGTTTCCGACAACGCCGGACGGCGGTATCAGGAAACGCAAGGCGGCCAATTCCAAGTAATCATCTAAAAAATTGCTATAAAAGCACTTTCAAGAATCTGGACAGACAGAAAAACTGAATTATTATATTAGTTATGCGTCAGCAATAAAATATAAGTTTGCAAGCCTGGGGGTCCGCGTTGTATTTTCTCACTGACCCTGTGGTGGCGCTATTTGCTTCCCTTGCAATAGGCTACCTCATCGGCCGCTTGCGCATTGGCCCGGTTCGATTGGGCGGGGTTTGCGGGACATTGCTGGCGGCGCTAGCAATCGGGCAACTTGGCGTCCGCATTTCGCCGGACCTGAAGGACAGCGCCTTCACTCTTTTCATCTACGCTCTCGGATTTACGGCGGGACCTCAGTTTTTCGCCAATATTCGAGGTGGGTGGCGGTATGGAATTTTTTCCATCATCGAAGTTGTATGCGTCACTTTGCTGGTTTCGATTGCGATCATTCTGTTCAAGCTCGATATCGGAACGGCAACCGGCCTTTTCGCAGGGTCCGCGACGGAATCCGCGGTCATCGGCACAGCGTCACAAACGATTTCCCGTCTGCCCATCTCGCCAGAAGAGATTGAACAATTGCAGGCCAATGTCGCCACCGCTTACAGCCTCACCTATCTGTTCGGGCTTTTGGCGATCGTGGTGTTCACGACCCAGCTTGCGCCGATACTTTTGAAGGTCGATCTCAAAACCGAAGCGCAGGCGCTCGCCAGAAAACTGGGTTCGGAGGATGAGGACGACGATCAGGTCGAGGGGTTACCTATGTTCGTCGCCCGTGCTTTCAGGGCTGGCTCCCTCGGCGGACTGACGGTTGGCGATTTGGAGAAAGGCTGGAACTGGACTGTCACGATTGAACGTGTGCGCCGACATAAGAAAATTGTTCAAACAGACCCTGCGTTCCTTTTGAAGCCGGATGACATTGTCATTGTACACGGACGCCGTAACGCGGTTATCGCCATTCAGGATTCATTTGGAGACGAAGTTCCCGTGCCGGACGGCACCAGTCTGGCGCTCGTTACCCGTGAAGTGGTTCTCATCCGGGCTGACGCATTTGGGCGTCAAATTCGCCAGTTGCGCCATTCGGCGTCACCAGAGCTGCGGCGTGGCGTGTTCATATCGAATATCCGCCGGTTAGGGCAGAATATCCCGGCTCTGCCCGGTACGGTTCTCCATGAAGGAGATGTTCTGACGCTTTATGGACAGGAAGAGGTGGTCACGCGCGCGATGCATGCATTGGGCAAGCCATTGCCCAGAGTCGCCAGCACAGATTTTGTCTTTCTCGGACTGGGGATCGTCGCCGGTCTTCTGCTGGGCAACTTCTCTCTCAATATTCGCGGCTGGGAGCTGACGTTAGGGTCAGGCGGCGGCGCCTTGATCGCCGGGCTTGTCTTCGGTTGGCTCAACATGCGAAATCCGGCGCGCGGCGGGTTTCCGGTTCCTGCCGCTGAATTTGCGAAAGATTTCGGACTGGCGACATTCATCGCCGCCATCGGGTTAGGCGCCGGACCTGAGGCGATCGATCTTGTCCTCCAATACGGACTGATCCTGCCGATCCTTGGCCTGATCGTTTCCTTCGTTCCGGCTCTCGTGTCACTTTTTGTCGGCGCGAAACTGATGAAAATCGAGACGCCAATTCTTCTTGGCGCGATCGCCGGTCAGCATTGCAGTACGCCAACGATCAGCGCACTTGTGTCCCAGACCGGGAATTCGACGCCGGTCATCGGATACACGGTCACCTATGCGATTTCCAATGTTCTCCTGCCCCTCATGGGACCAATGATCGTGGGGATTGCTGTGGCGCTCGGAAGCTAGCTGACCCCAGCAAATCTCCGGCGATGTGCCCGTTACGTGGTCGGCAATCCGAGGCGAACGGCATAGGCCGTCAGCTCGGCAGAACTATGGAGATTAAGCTTCCGCATCAGGTTTTCGCGATGCTTGCGTGCGGTCAGCGGACTGATCCCCAGTCGCGTCGCTACATCCCGCGCTGTCAGACCCTGCGCGACCAGCGCCAGAATTTGACGTTCGCGGCGCGTCAGCGGGATCGGCGACAGAATATCCGGCGCGGGCTCAGAGCTGCTGCTGCCCATCGCCCCCGTGATCGCAAAACGGATGGACTGGGCCAGATAGGTCTTGCCATTTCTGACAGCTTCGATGGCGGCGCCGATTTCTTCCGGATCGCCGTCCTTTGTCAGATAGGCGCTGGCCCCGGCTTCCATCGCGGCGCGAATTGTTCTGGGCTCAACATTCGCGGTCAAGATCAATATTTTCAGTCTAGGCGCAACAGCTTTTATTTCCGAGATGAATTGAATTCCGGCGACCCCTGGCATGCCAAGGTCTAGAATGAGCAGATCGGCCCCTGCACTGCGCACATGCTCCATAACGGACGTTCCATCATTGGCTTCCGCGATGACGGAGATGCCGTCCATCACGGAAACCAGAAGCTTCAGCCCCTGACGCACGATAGCGTGGTCGTCGGCAAGAATGGCGGTAAGAGGACGGGTCATCCGACTATCATTCACCTTGCATTGGCGCCCATTGGCGCAAATCGTTCAAATCACAACTTATTGGCGGCAAGTTACTGATCGATCAATAATTTAAGTATATCACTGCGCAACAGACGACAATGCAACATATTGGGAGGACGGATGCAGGAAGACAGGATACGTCAGGCTCTCACGGAGCTTTTGTACCGAAATTCCTATGGCGTCATTATCTCGAACGTTGTTATTTCTCTCGGTGCGATCTATGTTCTGAAAAATGCTGTGCCGACGAGTTGGATCGCCGGATGGCTTGGCGCGCTTTATTTGCTGACCGCAATCCGTGTTTTCGCATCACGCCAATTCTTTAGCCGCCAAAGAGACGCGCAGTCCATTCGGCGCTGGGCGTGGCTTGCCGCGAGCTTTTCCTGGATATCTGGTCTGTTGTGGGGCGGGCTGGGATGGGCGGGATTTCTGCCGGAAGCGCCAATCGTTCTGTCCTTCACCGTCATCGTCCTGACCGGACTTGTCTGTGGCACGGTGCCTTCGCTCTCGGCCTTTCCACCAGCGCTGGTCGGGTCAATCATCGCGACGGTCATACCGATAGCGGTGCGTTGCATCACCAGCGAAAGCGAAATTTCTGGCGCCTTCCTGTTTCTGCTCGCTTCGCTTGTCGCCATCAATTTCTATTATTGCCGGATCACCTATCGCATGCTGCACGAGACCATTCGCCTGCGACTGGAAAACGAAAATCTGGTCGAGCATTTGCAGGAGGAGACGGACCGGGCGCAGCGCGCCGACAGGGCCAAGACACGTTTTCTGGCGGCGGCAAGCCACGATCTTCGCCAACCGATCCACGCATTGAGCCTGCTGATATCTACGCTCGGAGTCTTGGGGCAGCGCGGCAATGTTGCATCCAGCGATGCACGCGATCTCGCCGGAAAGGCAAAATCCGTCGTCCACGATCTGAGCGGACTTTTAAACGAGCTGCTCGATATTTCGCGTCTCGACGCGGGCATTGTAACGGTGGTGAACGAACCGGTTTCTCTGTCGGTACTATTTCACGACCTGCATGACGAATTTGCGCTGGAAGCTGAGCAACGCGGACTTCAGTGGCATGTTGTCGAGAGCGATCTTTATGTCGACAGCGATCCGATGATGCTCAAACGCATCCTGAACAACTTTCTATCGAATGCTTTTCGATACACCAAGCAAGGTCGCATCCTCCTTGGCTGTCGCAGACGCGGCGATGCGATCGAAATTCAGGTCTTCGATACCGGCCCCGGTATTCCAACCGATCAACAGGCGAAGATTTTCGAGGAGTTTGTCCAACTGCAAAATCCGGCGCGCGACCGGTCGCAAGGTCTGGGACTAGGGCTCGCCATAGTCCGGCGCACAGCCATGCTGCTGGGACATCCGTTGAAACTCGTGTCCATTCCGGGCCGAGGCTCAATGTTCTCGCTCACGGTTCCCCAAACCCGCGACGAAGACCACGCAAACCCGCCAGGGCATCTGCCGCTCGAAGTGGAAACCGCGCTCGGCGTCATCGTCATTGATGACGAGAAAGATGTTATCGACGCCATGGAGCAACTGCTTCACCTTGATGGACACCGGATTTATCCGGGGCGCTCAGTCACCGAGGCCCAGGCATCCTATGCGGCAGCCCTGGAGAGTGGGGACGCGCCGGTCGATTTGATCATTGCCGACTATCGGCTGGGCGGTGGCGTTACCGGGCTCGACGCCATTCAAACACTGCGCTCGGTGGTCGGCCGACCTTTGCCGGCGATTATCGTCACCGGAGATACCTCTCCCGCGCGATTGAGGGAGGTCAATGCCAGCGGGGCACTCATGCTGCATAAGCCCATCGATGTCGATGAGCTGCGCAAAGCAATTGCCGCCGCGATTTCCGCCCCGGTCAAAACCTCACCCTAAGCACGGCGTTTACACCCTGTTGATAGGCGTGAGAACCAATCTGGCCGGTATAATTGACCCCAAGCTTGGCGCTGCGGGAAAGATTGAAGTTCAGGCCAGCCTCGATGAGCGCGGCGTCCTTCGCGATGGGCGCTCCGTAAACCGTGAAGGCGGATGACCCGATGAAACTGTTCGTCGAACCTGTGTCGATATCGCCATAGGCGTGACGCCAGCCAATAGACCCGTGCGCATTGGCCGATACATTGCCCAGCATGAAATGTCGTGACGCCCGCAAGCCGATGGTCGTGAAAGCTGTGTCCATCGTATCGCTATCGACAGAGAGCCGCGCCGCCGTTCTTCCCGCTTCATTGAAGCCATCCGTGCGGTGATGCACATAAGCAAGATTGGCAAACGCTTCCAAAGGCGTGTCTTCCCTGCCCCATTGATAGGCAAGTTCGCCAAAAGCCTGAAACGTGCTGGCGTGATAATCGCTGTTCAGACTATCGGAAAAGCCCGGAAAAATGTCAGATCGGTCGAGCTCGATTTCGTGCCAAGTATAGGCAAGCCCGGTGCGGAAGGCGATTGCATTGCCATTGTTCAGTTTCCAGGACGAACCGGCATAGGCGCCCAATGTATAATTATCGCTTTGCCCCGAGGATGCGCGCCCATCCACATCGAATGTTGTCCGGCTATAGCCCGCCAGCAATCCAAGACGCCAATTATCGAATACTGTACCGTCTACTCCCGCAACGAAGCCGCCGGTATTGTAGTCAAGCCCCGCAGTGTTTCCGTTGCCGTCGATTGAAGCCCAGTTACCATAGCCCTGAATCCAGGAGTTATAATTTTGCTCGCGAGCCGTGGATGTTATCGCCGCAAACGCGTCCGGCCTGGCGGCAGTCGAGCCACTCTCGGGACCATAGGAAAGTAGAGTTGCGGAGGGCGACAGCACGAAGCTCTCGGTTGATCGCAAACGACTGTTCATGGCGTCGCGAATAACGGCGCTTCCTTCGATGAGTGCTGCTTTCGTTGAAGCATAGGCTTCGCCGGACAGAAGGTTAAAAGCAGATCGCGCCTCGTCTGCGCTGAGCATCAACAATCTGTTGTAAAGTTCGAGAGATGGCCCCGACTGCTGCAGCGTATCCAGCGCCTTTGCCGTCGCGATCTGGTTCCTCGTTTCCGAAACAGTTGCGAAGAGCGCCGGTGGCGGTGTGCCCGAGGTCGGGTCGACACCTCCCCCATCCGTCTGACCGACATTTTTGACAGCAATTGTCAGATTAACGTTGTTGAGATCATAGGTCTCGTTTGCATTGATAAAGGCCGACTTCGATACTGTATCCTCAAAAGCGCCGTTTATTCCGCCATCCGAGGTGAGGATCGTATAGGTCTGTCCGCTTTGATACCTGGTGGCAGGATCAAGGGCGGTCACGCTGACATTTCCGCCCAAAATCGTGGTTGCGCCGGTCACATGCGTCAGATCGCTCATGCCAGCGCCTGCAATATCAACGGCGAAAGTCGATCCACTTTGAAGCGTCAGGTCTCCGTTGATTGTCAACGTACCAATCGAATTGCCAGACGACAAAGTTGCGCCAGTCAAAATGTCGACCAGCGACCCACTGCCCGAACCGATGGAGCCATGCCCACCAACCAAGGCACCGTCTCCTATAATGAAGGAGCCACCCAAAACCGCATTGCTGTGACTATCATCCGATCCGACAATCAAGCCGCCTGCGGACACTTTGGTCATGCCCGCAAATCCGGGGCTTTCGCCGTTATAGGCGAGCGTTCCAGGTCCAGCCTTGATGAAAGTCCCCTCACCCGTCAACAGACCGGTAAACTGCGCGCTGGTCACCTGATCGAATGTAAATGCGGCCGCGGCAGCAATAGAGACATCGCCGGAGAAACGTTCCGCGCTGGAAGTCAGGTCGCCTTCCTGTACGATCCAGTTGAGATCTGACGCGCCACTCAAGATAAGGCTGCCAGATCCTTCCTTGATCATCGTTCCGGCAACCCCGCTTGCGCCCGCTATATTTCCGGCAAAATTGCCATCAGCTGCCTGCGCGAAAACGACGACACCCGCATTTGCGATATTGCCCGCAATCGTTTCCGAATTGCCGACGAGACGACCCGCCTCAATGACCGTGTTGCGATAGCTATTACCGCTATTTGTGAGTTGAAGCGTCCCTGCCCCCACCTTCACGAGATCATCCTGTCCCGATATGACACCGTTCACGGTGAGGTCGGTATTATCCAGCACATCGAAAATTCCGGCCTGCGTAAGCGTGATCGACCGGCTCGTCTGGAAACTCGCCGTCGTCGCCAATGCGCCGCCGTTGAAAATCAGGCCACCGGTCGGATCGCCGAGATTATCATCGCGCAACACCTGCAACACGCCCCCCGCTATCGTCGTGCCGCCTGAAAAACTGTTGATACCACCAAGCGTCAGCACGCCGCTGTTGAGTTGCAGAGCCAGCCGACCGCTGCCGCCATCTTGAATCACGCCGGAAAATTGTGACGGGCCGACAGACGAACCGTCAATGGTCAAGACACTGCTTGTCGCCGCGCCATTTTCAACGAGACCAGCGCCTGCGCCAATACTGTTGATAGCGCCGACGGTTGTACTAAACCCATTGAGTTTGATGGTTCCCCCAACGCCACCCGGCAGATTGTCGAAATTGACGCCAACACCTGACGTCACAGCATTGGTGGCCAGAACATTAAGCGTGCTATTGCCATAGAGGGTCTGAGCGCCACCGCTCAGACCGCTGGTGGCGGAAACGTTGAAAACGCTGCTATCGTGAAACTCCCGAGCGCCACCGTTGACAGCATTGGCCGCCGACGCATTCAAGACACTGAGATTGTAGAAATGTTGCGCGCCGCCACCGACCGCTTCGCCCACGCCAGCATCCAACACGCTGTTGTCATTGAAATATTGCTCACCACCGCTCAGCGCGTTGGCAGCTGTCAACGCCATGAGGCTATTAATGTAAAAACTCTGCGTTCCACCGTTGACTGCGCTTGATGCGGTCGCATTTAGATGACTGCTGCCATTGAAAAACTGCGAACCGCCAACGATGGCGTTCGCTGTCGCGGCGTTCAACGCGCTGGTGTCATAAAAAACCTGCTGCCCGCCACTGAGGCCGCCTGCCGTTGTTACGTCCAGCCTGCTGCTGGCGTTGAAATACTGAAAGCCGCCACTAATCGCATTTGTCGCCGATGCATTTAGCGTGCTGGTGTCGTAGAAGCTCTGCCCGCCGCCGGCAATGGCGAATGATTGTGACGCATCGAGACTGCTGAGGTCGTTGAAATATTGCGATCCGCCAATAATGGAGTTCATCGCGGTGGCGTTCAGCGCACTCGAATTATAGAATGCTTGCGTACCACCGCTAATAGCACTGGTTGCTGTCGCGTTGAGCAGGCTTGTATCCCGAAACAGCCAGGTGGAACCGGATATGTTGGAGAAATAGTCGGCTGAGTTCGCGTCAACAACCGTAGCGCCCGTGCATGGCGACGACGTGCAAGCAGTCTGGGCGTCTGCCGGCGCTGTGAGGGCGAGACCGGCTGCGACTAACAAGACCGCCTTGGTTATGTCGAGATTTATGACCGACGCCGGGCTATTCTTCCAAGAGGCCAGTCCTGTCCGAACCACAGGCGCCTGTTCAACTCGCTCTCCAATTAATCCGACCAAATACGCAATCAACGCACATCCCCCACAAACCAGCCGGCGAAAGCAAAGCCAATCACCCGGGCTTGAGCACTCGAGACCAGCATTCCTGAAACGGAAATGCTGGGATCGGAAACTCCGTTCTGTTTGTTAAAGGGGTAGGTTATGCGCGCCGTCAGAGGAACATCACCAATATACAAGGTCGCCTAGGCTAATCGACGATTATGGGCTGAACATTACGCCATTGTTGGTATCGCACTACGACACCTATCGAATGCGGTTTCCCACATTATCGGGGATCATCTTCCACCCGAGCATCCCAACATTCCGCACTGAAACAGTCCGGAAATGATCGCTATAAGGTTTTCGCTGGAGCCGTTCGCACATGAGGGGCCCAGCACGTCTGATGCCTTTTAGCCGGTCGAAAAGAGATTCTTTGGGTCTTTGCGCAAACACAGCTGTAGATTTTTTGGTGTCAATCAGTTATAGAGTTGCGTATCGAATGCTGCGTTACGCCCTGGCTCACGCGGCAAAGTTCGAACTGGAACACTCCTCCAAAAAAAATTAAAAACAGACAATCGCTCGAGCTAAATTTAAGATCCACTTAGCTTTTGTTTGCGAAATTTTTCACCATAATTTCAATAGCTTGATTTCATCGCAATCCATCGCCCCCAGTACCTTTATAAACACTCATTCATGCGCGTCTCGTTTTGCGCGCTGGGTTGGAATGCCGTGTACAACCTGTGAGACTGAGGGCAACCTCAACCCGTGTAGTTATTCGATATTCTCGCCCAGTCCAGCAATACTCCTACGATCCGCAATATCAGTCGATGCGCCCCGTCAATTCAATTATATGACCGCAGCAAACGGCCCAACAGTAAAGTCGGCAACCTCACGGTCGGCCTTGAGATGACGGCGAGACAAATTATTCATGCTTGGAGACACGTTAGTATAACTAAAAAATTGTTTGAAACTGCAAACGTTTTACTCGTGCGTACGACTGCGCTCGTTTCGTTATTGCCCACGCCCGCCATATTCAATCGAAACTGAAATTGACAGCTGTCAACGCGTCAGCGCAAACAACTCTTTGCCACCCATAACAGCACTTTCACCGCATTCCATCCATATGTGAGAGCCCTATTACGACATGAATAACGCACCGGAATCGTCCGGCATGGGCATTCGACCCTGATCGTAGGTCCAAGTCTTCATGCTGTGGGCTAAGTAAGAATCGGTTATCATCGCCTTCAACAACTGGCAGGAGTTTTCCTATGAGTGTCGCCTTCGCCAAAGAAGAGAGCGCAGAAGCAGCTTCGGAAACGATATTGCCAGATCGTGAAATCTCGCCTCACCCCAATCTTGTGACAGAGAAGGGCTTGCTACTGCTGCAGGAGGAGCTTCAGAAGGCGCGAGATGCGTATGAAGTCGCAAATTCGATCGAAGACATCTCAGAACGCCGCCGGCAGACCGCTCATCCATTGCGTGATCTCCGATACTATGCAGCCCACCTTCATTCAGCGCAGCTCGTACCAACACCACAATATCCATCGAATGTTGGTTTCGGCTGCGTTATATCTATCAGCAGGGATGGCGGGGCGCGCCAAACTTATCAGATAGTCGGCGAGGACGAAGCTAATCCGAAGTCTGGCACGATATCGTTCGTTTCGCCGCTGGCACGATCCGTCAGCGGTAAATCACTTGGCGATATCGTCATTTTGGGCAACAATGAAATTGAAATCCTGGCAATCTCGTGAGTTTTTCAGAAATGCCGGCTCGGCTCTAGACAGATTTATTCTTCACCAATCTGCGTCAGACCCAGTTGTCAGCGCATTTCCGGCAACATTGACAGCTGTCAACGTAAACAACACATGACGGAAGATTAAATTACCACCAGATTGCTCGTCAGTAAAATCGTTTAGTCCCGATAATTGCTTTGCTTGATGTTAACTATTCATTAACTAAAAACAAATTGCGGTGAAGACAGAATCGGGGCATCTTTGTCAGCGCATATTTGTTACGTTTTACTGAATATGCGCTGATAAGGACGAGCCATGCACCAAAACCCGACAGCATCTCCGCAACCTCATAGCAGCCTTCAGTCTTTGATTGAAGCCGACGCTGAAGAGCTGTCGAAGCGACTTCAGGCGCATCAAATGCGCATTTTTCCGCCAACAGCGCAGAAATCGATTCGCTCATTCACGCCCGCGGAAGCTGCATCTTTTATAGGCGTGGCGGAAGGCTACCTCCGGCAGATCGTATCGGAAGGCCACGGACCAGCGCCCCAGAGCAATGGTCGGCGGATGTATTCCATTCAGGACATCCACGCCATTCGGCAATTGCTGGATGACAACTCTCCCAAGACGCACGGCAAATATATCCGTCATCGTCGCAACGGCGAGAAGTTGCAGATCATTTCGGTCATGAACTTTAAGGGTGGCTCTGCAAAAACCACTACGTCGGCCCACCTCGCCCAGTATCTGGCTTTGCGCGGATATCGGGTTCTGGCCATTGATCTCGATCCGCAAGCCTCACTTTCGGCGATGTTCGGCCATCAGCCTGAGCTTGACGTGCGCGTCAATGATACGCTGTATGGCGCCATTCGCTATGATGCGGAACGACGTGAGATTACGGATATTGTCCGATCGACCTATACGCCGGGATTGCATGTCATTCCGGGCAATCTCGAGCTCATGGAATTTGAGCACGAAACGCCCAAGGTTCTGGCTGAGCAGAAGAATGAAGCCATGTTCTTCTCACGCATCGGCAGTTGCCTTGCGGTAGTCGAAGATCTTTACGATGTCGTTGTGATTGATTGCCCGCCGCAGATGGGCTTCCTGACCCTGTCCGCCTTGTGCGCGGCCACATCGGTTTTAATCACCGTCCACCCACAGATGCTTGATGTTATGTCGATGAACCAGTTTCTGCATATGACGTCCGACCTCCTCGCTGTTGTTGAGCGCGCTGGTGGGAATACGCAATATGACTGGATGCGTTATCTGATCACCCGCTATGAGCCTAACGACGCGCCACAAAATCAGATGGCAGGCTTCATGCGCTCGATATTTGGCAACCGTGTTCTTGAAACCCCGATGCTGAAATCGACCGCTATTTCCGACGCGGGCCTGACAAAACAGACCCTTTATGAAGTTGATCGTTCTGCATTCTCCCGCGGTACTTATGATCGCGCGCTGGAATCGTTGACATCTGTCAACGCTGAGATTGAAGACCTAATTCGCCAGACCTGGGGGCGTAACTAACCATGGCCCGCAAGAATATTTTCGACTTTTCTGAACAGACCGAGCCATCGCAGAAAACTGACGATCGCTCCACACATGCGTCCTTCGAGCAGGCGAGGCCGCTTGCAGGTTTGGATCGAGACCGTGCAAATCGTCCAGCGGCGCTTGGCGCAATTTCGCAGTCTCTTGAAAAGATCAACGAACGGTCCGCCCGCGCCGATGAAATCGAACGTCAGCTTTCAACTGGTCAAACCATCGTCGAACTTGATCCCGATCTGATTGACAGTTCGTTCGTCTCCGATCGTCTGGGATTTGACGATGAGGACCAAACAAAGCTCATTGAGCAGATCCGCGACAGCGGGCAGCTGGTGCCAATTCTGGTGCGCCCTCACCCACAGAATGCGGATCGGTTTCAGATCGCTTATGGCCATCGGCGCGTCGCAGCGATTAAAGCGCTCGGCATCAAGGTCAGAGCGGTTGTCAAACAACTCACCGATGAAGAACTGGTTATTCATCAGGGCCAGGAAAACAATACGCGTTCAAACCTCTCCTTCATCGAAAAGGCTTTCTTTGCCTATATTTTGGAGGGGCAGGGCTATTCGCGAGAAACGCTTTATCAGTCCACCGGCATTGATAAAGCCATCCTGTCCAAGATGATAACGATCATTAAGTCGATTCCCGAAGAGATCATCCGCAAGATTGGCCGTGCACCATCCATCGGGCGTACGCGCTGGGAGGAGTTCGTTGGCCTTTTGACAACTGTCGGCGAAGCTGTCGCAACGGACGCCATAGGTAGCGCTGGCTTTTCCACGTTGCCTTCAGACGATCGATTTCAATTCGTATTCGATGCGCTCAAATTGTCAGCGTCGAAGGATAAGCGTCAAAAGAATGCTGTTCTATCACCTGTTCTCGGTGACGGTATTCAGCCTGTCTCCATCAAACGAGCTGGCAAAAATGTACAGTTCACCTTCAATGACAAGGCGGCTCCGCAATTTGCCGACTTTATCCAGTCGCGACTTGAAGAGCTCTATGCTGAATATAAGGCCAGCGAAGCACCCAAATAGCCTGGGAAGCGTAAGCCTTCAGCACTCGATCTAACCGATACATAACCCAGGAGACTAAAACGCAAAAGAAAAAGGCCCCCAAAACGTTGCCGCATGGAAGCCTTCCTCAGATTTAAGCACTCAGAGAATCGCATTTCCATGAATCAGTGTCAAGAGTCATAACGTCATTATGGCGGCTGAATTTCTTTTGCCTGAAAAAAAGGTAAGAGGAAATGCAAATTCTGGAGTCAATAACGTCCACATTTCGTGGGCGAAGGATGGCGTTTGGCCAATTGAAGCCTTCGTCACCAACCAAATTAGATGGCAAGACGGTCAACCGTTGGGCGATCTATAAAGAGCTTTGCATTGCCAAGTCAGTGTTCGGGATCAACGATCGCTGTCTGGCGGTGATAAGCTCGTTGCTGTCGTTTCTTCCCGAGAATGAAATCACCGTCAAAAACGGACTTGTTGTTTTTCCTTCCAATCGTCAGCTCTCCTTGCGAGCGCATGGGATGCCGGAATCGACTGTTCGTCGTCATATTGCTACTCTCATCGAGAGCGGCCTGATTGCGCGACGCGATAGTCCCAATGGCAAGCGCTATGCGTATAAAAACGAGGCCGGACAGGTAGAAGAAGCTTTTGGCTTTTCACTAGCGCCGCTTCTCTATCGTGCAGAGGAAATCTCGCAAGCCGCCAAGCGAATACAGGCCGACGCAGCGCTCCTCAAACGTAAGCGTGAACAGATCACCTTGCAACGACGAGACCTCACCCAAATGATCAACGCAGCACTGGCTGATTCTCCATCCAGCTTCTGGCAGAATGTTCATTTGCGCTTTCGCGTGATCGTTGACGCCATCCCCCGCCGTGCTTCAACGACAGAACTTCAAGACATTCTAGACAAGCTGACCGCATTACGGGCAGAAATTGATAAAGCGTTGATTCAGATGAACAATATTGAGGAAATGAGCACCAATCACAACCAAAATGAGCGGCATCATATTGAATCCCTGCCTGAATCCCATTTTGAATCTCAAAATATAAAAATGAATGATTTGAAGGCGTCTTCTTCATCATTCACCGAGACCACGATTAAAACCAGCAAACCCGACCCCACGAAACAGATCTCCCTCGATACGGTGCTCAGAGCATGTCCTGACATCAAGGATTACAAACCAACCGGCATTACGTCTTGGCGTGATTTAATTGAAGCAACGAGAACTGTTTCAGCTTTCCTCGGCATCACGCGATCAGCCTATCATGAAGCCTGTCAGGTCATGGGCGTTGAAGGACTGTCAGCGACAATTGCCGGCATTCTACAGCGCATAAGAGAAATCGGATCAGCCGGCGGTTATTTGCGTTCTCTAACCCACAAAGCACGAGTAGGGGAGTTCTCCATCGCGCAAATGCTCTTGTCGTTGATGAAAGCAAACAGATCTCAACATGCTTTGAGTTGACGAATACGCTAACGAACTCCGTTCTGCACACCGCAACCGGGACATCATCGTAACCGACATGGCCATTCCCGCCTGGTGCCTGCGAATTATCCTCTGCAGGTGATGTGGAAAGGGGCGTCTCGGGTTGGCGGGAAAATCTAATCAGCTTGGAAGAGGGGGCATGTTTTGAAATCGAAACTGTGGGTACCGTGAAAGCGTTCGAACCTCAACGTTACGGTGTACTACTAAAACTAAAACCAATCCGCTCGTTTAATGTATCGAAGGTCTGTTGTAGTTTGTCGCTGTTCGATCGAGACAACAGCTCCGGAAATGCCTGACGCAAGAACAACCAGGACGTCCCAAGCGTTATGAACTGGTTGCGATAGCGTGGGCCAGAAGCAGGGCCCGTTCGCGCGCATCGCCGGTCAGTTCAACAATGGGGATCGCGCAACGAGCGCCAGCGCCTGATAACAAGCGGCAAAGGCGATCCATTCGGTCTCGGCGGGAGGCGCGCGCGCTGGCAAGATGCGATCATCGCCTGAAGTTGATAGGCGCCGGGGTGACGGCCATGGCGCGGTTCAGGCCGTCTGGGCCGCTCCGGATCTGCGACCAGTGCGGCGGCTGCGATCCTGACCAGCAGGAGGATCGGGTTTCCTGCCTTGTCGGAGCGGGGGGCAAAGCGCGATGCCTACCATTCCATAGGGACGGCAAGACCGTGGACATCGGGCTTGTTTGGCATCAATGCCGCAAGCGGGCGCCCGAGGCGCAGCGCTTCATGGCAAAGATCCGCACCAGCCAGTGTGCGCATTCGCTTGCCATATAACCCTCGTTGAAAATTAGACAAACCACTTCCAGCACGGTGGAATGCCGCTGCCGTCGTTCACGGCCCTGAGGGGTTTCGAAGACAGCTGTCGATGCGTTGAACGACGGTGGCTTCAGATACGAAAAAGGCGTGCGCCACTTCCGGTATCGATAAACCGCCCAAGAGCCGGGCGCTGCTCGGCGGGCAACGGGGCAACAGGTCATCGTCAATGACTTCATCAAGCCTGGCTTCGATATTGGGATCGGCCTGTACCAGTTCCGTGAGGTCGATTGCCGGTTCGCGATGCTCGCCGTCGATCAGCGTGGTGCGACGCTGCCGGTCTAGCGCGAGGTACTTCGCCACATGCATCAGCCAGGCGGCAGGGTTGCGCGGTACTGTTTATGGTCGCGCCGTCAACCGCCGCGTGCAAGGTTCCGCCATTGAGAGTGATTGCGTCATTACCAAACGTGTCGATGCTCTCGTCCGTGGCGCGGTTGGCCACGACTGTTCCTTGTGAGATAGTTGTGCCACCGGAATAGGTATTGGTTCGATCAAGATAAAGCGTGCCCACGCCCCATTTTATGAGGGCACCGGCTCCAGAAATAGTCGTTGCGGCGGTTGGAGCACATCTTGAACCTTTGAGATCAGGCGGCTTCTTTCAAAATAGCACGGATAGGTATTGGTGCAGTGCCCAGATATCCAGCAATCATCCGGGTGATGTGCTCGACAATATCGGCCTCGTCCGAGAGGGAGTGGCCGCAGTCATTGAGAACGATGGCATGGGTCAACGTCTCCACTGTCGTTACGCATATAAACGCAGCCGTATCGAGGTCATTGAGCTGAACGTCGTCCTTGCATTTCTCCAGATAATGCCGAACCAGATGGAGCGTGTCCTTTCGGATGGCTTCCACCTCGGCAAGTTTTCCAATACGGGGAACTTCTTCTTTCAAGATGCGGTGGAGCTCAGGATTAACCCGGTGCGCAGCAATCATCGCGCGAATGAGCTCCCGCATGCCACTATTCAGGTCGTCTGACGCGCATTCCTGCATGGCATTTTCCAGCAGAGCCAGAATTTCACGATTGTGCCTTGCGACGAGCGCAGCCACAAGCGACTCCTTATTGGGAAAATACTGGTAGAGCGATCCAATGCTCACTCCCGCTACTGCAGCGACGCGATTTGTGCTGGCCCGCGCATATCCATCGCGCACCAAAACGCGAGCAGTGGCATCCAGTATCGCCTCGACGGTCATTCTCGACCTCTCTTGCGAGGCAGCTTTTCTGGGATTTGTAGCGTTGAGCTTGGCCATATTCTCGATTTCCTAATGCGAGTAGACAATGTGAGTAAAAGCTCACATATGTTGTATAAATCGTCAACACTAAAGAATGTGAGCCTATTCAAGGCGTTCAAATGCCGAGATGGCGCTTCAATGTACGAATTCGGAAAAACAGAGTAAGAGTTATATAAATGGTAATAAAGTCTATCAAAACTGTGATACTTGTTTTAATAATGGTAGTTGGGGCTGGTTGTGTAAGCTCGGGACAAAGAAATCAAATTTCTGCGGCAGACTGTGTCGTTACAAAGTACACTCAGACATTCAATGAAAAATGCGGCACGCCTCGACTGGGTTGGAAGGGCGCGAGCGGGAGCGATTTGATCTTCAGCCAGTGACTGCCCGCCAATAGTTGAAAATCTCGTTACCCGTTGATCAGTCTCTTATCAGCTGTCAGCAGAAAAGACGAAGCGAGGCAGGAGGTGATCAACTCAATAGCCGCGACGCGCGCCCGCTGCGCCGCTTGGCGTTGTTATAATAGTCGGACGCCTGCTGTACGGAGCGATGACGCGATTGTTCCATCGCTTCCGGGAGCGGAATGCCACGATTGGCGGCTTCGGTGAGATAGCCGGAGCGTAACCCGTGCGCTGAAAACTCCCTCGGTTCAAGCCCTGCCATTTGCACCCGCTGTTTGACGATCCGGTTGACGGCGCTTGGTTCGAGCGCTCGCGTGGACACATTGCCCCAGCGATCGACTTTTCGAAACACGCTGCCCTTGTCGATCCTGGCTGCTTCCAGCCAGCGGGTGAGGGCTTCGACGGGTCGGCCGGTCAGATAGACGATTTCATCGTGATCGACACCACTGGTTTTGGTGCGACCAAGATGGATGCCGAGCGAGGGGAGGGGAAGGCCGTCTTCATCGGTGACAGGTACCTGTTTGACAAGCTGTTCTACTCGCAAGCCGGCGACTTCGCTGCGCCTGCGCCCGCCCGAAGCAAAGGCTACCATCAGGATGGCCCGATCCCGCAATGCGGTTAGATCGTCGCCGGAACAGGTTGCCAGCAGCTTGCCCAGAATATCGCCGGTAATCGCATGGGCACTCTTGCGGCTGCGCGGCCGGTTCAGGGCGCGCACCGCAAGCCGGATGGCCGATTTGACGGACGGTGATGAAAACGATCCCTCCAGACCCCGCCAGCGGGTGAGCGTCGACCAGTTGGCGAGACGACGGCGGACCGTTGCCGGCGCATGCGGTCCCGACACGCGCAGAAAGCCTTGTTGGCGCAATTCCCCTTCCACGTCGGTTGGCATGCCGTGATCAGGTTCGATCTCACGTTGCTGCGGCCGCCATAAGTGATGCGCGACGAATTTCAGCAACAGGGCTTCCGGCGCCGGGAAGGGAAGGGGATTGCCGGTGGCAGCCATTGACCAGGCTTCGAGATAGGCAAGATCCGAGGTCAGTGCGCGCAGCGTGTTTTCCCCCATGCCTTCATGGACCAGATGGCGGAGCGTCTCGACATCCTCATCCGTCAAAATGCCAGCCAGCATGTCGCGCCGGTTCATCGGCAAAACGGCGGCAATCGTGTCGAGTGCTTCAGCGCGCAATAGTGTTCTGGATTGATCACTCTCAGTGATCATGGGCGAGTGGGCCTAGAACAATGGCCTTTTCCGCTCGGGCGGCGGCAGCCAGTTTGCGATCCAGCGTAGCCAGCGGCAGGCTTTCTGTCAGGGCGAGCGCCAGATAAGCGGCATCGTAAGCACTAAGCTGGTGGCGTCGCGCGACCCGAATAACTTCTGAATCCTCACTGCGCGTTACAAGACGCAGCGGCAGGGCGCGAAAACGCGTCAGGGCTGTGTACACCATGTCCTCAGCGATACGACCGCGCTTTTCAGCGCTCAGCAGAATGCTGCGGATTTCATGCTGCAGAAGTTCCGGCGCAACCGCGTCTTCATCGGCCAACTGGTTCATCATCTCGGTGGCGAATGGATGATCTTCATCAGGCAGCAGCCAGGCACCGGCTACTGAGGCGTCGACAATAAAAGCCATCAGTAGCGGCGCCCTTCTTCAATCCATGAGCGGATTTCATCCTGAGTGACAGGTTGCGCCTGGGCCCGGAAAGCCCGTACGGCTTCAATTGCGGCCAGGCGCTGACGCCGTTCATCTAGCGCAACGAGGCGCGCAATGGGTGTGTTGCCACGCGAAATGATCACCTCTTCGCCCGCTTCAACCCGCGCCAGCAAGTCTGAAAGATGCGTTTTGGCTTCGGCAACTTTCACGGTTACAGTCATGGCCAGATCCTCCGGCTGTTAATCAGGTGGCAGCAAATATCGTTTCTTCAGGGCTGTTGTAGCGCTTTTCCGCAGGTTGGTCAATGCATTGGTCAAATAACCTTCGATAAGCGATACTTATCAGATGTTAAAAACCCGTATGGTTAACGTCATGGTAACGAAAGCAAAAGGATAATTCAGTTTCATATAGCAATAATAGTCATACGTTTCCAATAGTTTGCCTTGATTAATGTGCTCGCCAGTTCAACTCATATCGAGTGAATCGAAGCTGACCACTGCGCGTCAATGCGCCCTTGTCGACCAGATCCTGCAAATCGCGGGTGGCGGTTGCGCGTGAGGTCTTTGTTATGGCCAGATAGTTGTCGGCACTGAGGCCACCGATAAAACCCTCCGGTCCTGCCTCGAACAGACGCGCAATGACTTTCTCCTGACGGGGATTGAACGTTCCCCTGAACCGGTCGTAGAAATGCGCCTTGGCGATGTAGAAGGCGACGCGATCCAGCGTCGTTTGTTGAGCCGTCAGCACAGTTTGGGAAAACCACACCAACCATTTAGTGACGTCGAGGGTTCGCTGATGGATTTCCAGCTGATCGTAATAGGCCTTCCGTTGCTGTTCGATGGTAAAACTGAGCATAATCAGGCTCGGCTGCCCAAGCGATTGGGCGAGCGCTTTCTCGGCCAGTGCGCGACCAAGCCGCCCATTGCCGTCCTCGAACGGATGGATGCTTTCGAACCACAAATGGCTAAGGCCGGCGCGAGTAAGCGCGGGGAGTGGTGTACTGCCATTAAGAGCGCTTGCGTTGAACCACGATATGAACTGGTGCATTTCGTCTGGTACCTGCGCTGATGGCGGCGCCTCGAAATGAATCGTCGGACGGTCCAACTGGCCAGAGACGATCTGCATAGCGTCGGAATGGCTGCGATAAGCACCAATACTCTCCAAATGTCGGCTGCCTGCCATCAACATGGTATGCCACCGAAACAAAGTGGCGTCATCAAGCGGCAGGGCATAGGTGCCATAAACGTCGACCGTCATTTCTGCGATCCCGTGTTCACGTGGTTGCACCGAACGCCGGTCCGTGTCCAGGCCGAGTTGCCGCCGCAGTGATGACTGAACGCTCAAGCGGTCCAATGTTTCGCCTTCGATCGCGCTCGTCTTGATCGCTTCGTCACTTAAGAGTTCGATGCGCAACCGGTCGCGGTCGTCGGGTTCGATGTGACGCACAGCGCCAATGACTTCGCCGGAGGAGAGCAGAAATCGCTGTTCCAGTGCCGCGAGCGCGGACGCGTCATAGCGAAAATGCGGCCAATCAGGCTGTGTCCAGTTCCAGGGCATGAGCGATAACATCCGTTTCTATCGCTCTCAATATCATATGTTTATGAGCAATAGAAGTCATCCCTGTTACTCACTGCCCTGATTGCGGAGAAGATGTTGCGTCCGCTTTGCGCTTTAATCCGGCCTTTGGGACAAGTTTGGCGGACGCCTGTGAACAGTCGGTCCGCTTATGACTTTCGCTAAGCGCCATTTGCCGCTTCGATAGAAGCGCGCCAATTGCTGACGACGACCTACCAAAGGATGCCGACTGGTGGCAGGCCGACGCGGCCGTGTACACACTCGGGACGACGATCGCGAAGGCAGGTTCACGTGAAGCGTTTCGCGAAGTCGATCACGACTACCCCCTTGCCGTCGCCCGGCTTGCCAGGCGCATGGTACGCCGCGCTTGGCTGTCGTCTCCGCCATGGGCGCCAACCGCAATTCGCCCTTCTTCTATTCGCGGGTGAAGGGCGAACTGGAAGCGGATCTGGCTATGCTGGACTTTCCGTCACTGACCCTCGTGCGACCGGGGCTGATTGGCGGCGACCGGGCCGAACGGCGTGCCGGCGAGCATGTGGCTACGCTTGCTAAAACTTTTCGGCCCCGTCCTCCCCAAGGCTTGGCAGATCAATCCCGCTACAAGGATCGCGGAGGCTCTGCTCGAAGCCGCGCTTGGTCATCGCACAGGAACGAGGATCATCGGTTCGGCGGAGATGTCCTGATCCTCAGGAACGGTTCAGGTTCTTCGAACATGTAAACGTGCGGCACGGCCAGTTGCATGAAATGGACACTTTGAAGGGCTGATACGGCTCGGTTTTCCTGAGTCACGGCATCAGCGAAGCAGCGCATCAGACGGATGAGTTCAGCTATGTGATCCAGAGGTACGTATCCGCCGTTGGATTGTTCTGTTGGACGCACTGTTCTTCGGCCAACGGCTCAACTGGAATAAAGTGGTTGGGACTGGAACTCGCTGACCGTTCGGAACTCTCAGGCAGCCCTTGAGGCGGGGCGATGCCTGACGGTAAACGTCCGCGAACCAGTAATAACTCAAGGGGAAGTAACGTCGCGATCGCCTGGCTCGACTAGAAGACGACACCCGTTTCATGGCTGATCAGTAGATCGGCAAGTTTCTGCGCTGCAGGTCCCAATGCCTCGTCCCGGCGGCGGGCAAGATAGGCACCAGACGTGATCTCGCCATTGCGACCGATGGCGTTGACATTGAGTCGCACGAGCGTTCCCTGTTCCAGGTCCCTCTCAACGAGCCAATGGGGGAGCCGCCCCCAGCCCGCGCCCTCCAGGATGAGGTGATGTTTGGTATCCTGCGTGTTGACGCGGCAGGTCTGTGACGAAACCACCCCGAAATCCCGGCCTGCTGATATGTCGGACGGGTCGGTCAGAACGATCTGGAGATGATCGGCAACATCCATCAGCTCCAGTGGTCGGCCCGCATGGCGGTGGGCCAGCGGATGGCTTGAAGCGACGACCGCGACCTGGCTGATGGATATCAGCGGCTCGAATTTGATACGGGGGTCGCGGAAATCTTCACCCACCATTACCGCAAGCGCACAACGGCTCTTCCTGAGCGCATCGAGCGGACCGCCCATAGCCTCCGACCATACACGGACGGCAACGGCAGGGTAATCGTGTCGCATTCGTGAGATCGCGCGTGCGACCTCGTGCATGGGAAAGAGCGTATCGACAGAAATCGCGAGTTCCGTCTCGACGCCATGCGCAAAACCGCGCGCCTGGGCGCGCAATACGTCCACGCGCAGAATGATGTCGCGTGCGTTGCCGAGCAATACCTGCCCCTGCGGTGTCAAGGCCGGCTTGTAGCCGGAACGGTCGAACAGTTCCACGCCAAGCGCGGCCTCAAGGTTGGCGATGGTGGCGCTGACGCCCGACTGGACGCGCGAAAGCTTCTGGGCTGCAGCGCGGAAGCTGCCGCTGTCGGCAATGGTTACGAAAGTCCGGATCTGATCAAGCGTAAGGGCATCCAGCATGATCTTTCCTCATGATCAACTATATCATTTTTATATCACTTATTTCGCTCATCCATTTGATGCAACCTTCCGCTCATGAAATCAACGCGCGAGGTCGACGAGATGACGAAGGTGCTGGTGCTTTACTATTCCTCTTATGGTCACGTCGAGACGATGGCTTCGGCCGTGGCTGATGGCGCGCGTGAGGCGGGTGTGACGGTGGCGATCAGGCGGGTGCCTGAGCTTGTTCCCGAAGCGGTTGCTGCGAAGTCCGGATACAAGGTCGACCAGTCCGCGCCCGTCGCAACGGTGGCCGAGCTTGCGGATTACGATGCCATCATCATCGGAACGCCGACCCGTTTCGGCAATATGGCATCGCAGATGAAGAACTTTCTCGACCAGACCGGTGGCCTCTGGTTCGAGGACAAGCTGGTCGGAAAAGTCGGCAGCGTCTTCACCTCAACCGGCAGCCAGCATGGCGGGCAGGAAACAACGATCTTGTCCACCCAGACCGTTCTGTTCCACCTCGGCATGATCATTGTCGGCCTGCCTTACAGCTTCAAGGGCCAGATGCGGATGGACGAAATCACCGGCTGCTCGCCCTATGGTGCATCGACGCTGGCCGATGATGGATTGGGAGGGCATCGCGAGGTCAGTGAAAACGAGCTGGAGGGCGCGCGCTTCCAGGGACGGCATGTCGCCGGGATCGCGGCCACCCTCGTGGCCGGGCGCGCGGCAAGGGGCTCGTGATGGACACGCCATCAACAACGAAAGCAGTGTCCACGCACTGGACCGCCGTGTTCGTCATCGTTGGCAGCGGAATTGCAGCCGCCTTGCAGGTTGGCAAGGCGGCGATTGCAGCGCCCCTGTTGCAGAATGATTTCGGAATCGGGCTGACGGCGATCGGCTGGCTGACTGGAATATTTGCGCTCATCGGCCTTGTCGGCGGCATTCCGACCGGGGCGTTTGTTGCGCGTTTCGGTGCGAGACGCATCCTCATCATCGGGCTCCTGGCCACGACAGTCGGCGCGGCGCTTGGCGCGGCGATACCGGGACTGCCCAGCCTGTTTTGTGGCCGCATTATCGAAGGGGCGGGTTTCCTGTTGGTGACGGTCGCGGCGCCCTCATTGCTCCAGGAGGTTACGCGACCAGCTGATAGTGATCTGGCCTTCGCCCTCTGGAGCTGCTTCATGCCAGTCGGCATGGCGGTGGCGATGCTGGTGGGGCCGTTCTTCGAGGGCTGGCAGAGGATGTGGTGGGCAAGCGGGGCGCTGGCGCTGGCCATCTGCATCGCTGTTCCACTTGTCATTTCCGCTGGCGGGCAAGGCCAGATCATGTCCTGGAACGGCTTGCGCCGCGACAGCATGACCGTGGCACGCGACCGTAGCGCTGTGGGGCTGGCGATCACCATTGCGCTCTACAGCATGATGTTCTTCGCGGTCTTCAGCTTCCTGCCGGTGCTGCTGATGGAGCGGTTACAGGTGACGCACCAGACGGCCGGACTGCTCAGTGCACTGGCCTCGGCCGTGAACGTCATCGGCAATCTGACGGCGGGCCTGCTCCTCTCCAGGGGCTTTAGCCGCCCGGCGCTCCTGATCGCGGCATGCCTCGTCATGGGACTGGCCAGCTTCGGGATCTTTCTCCCTGTTCTGCCGGACGGTGCGGCCTTCGGCCTGTGCCTGTTGTTCTCGACTGTCGGCGGTGTGATCCCGGCGATCCTGCTGTCCTCCGCGCCACTCGTGGCGCCAGCGGCAACGTTGGTTCCGGTCGTTCTGGGTCTGATCATTCAAGGCAGCAATCTCGGACAGATTCTTGGTCCGACAGCCATCGGCGGCGCACTGGATCGGTTCGGCTGGGATTCAGCCGCCTACATCGTGGCGGGCACGGCAGTGATTGCCGTGCTAGTGGTGGCCTCGACGCTCAGGCGGGTCGGGGCACAGCGGGTAAGCTTCGGGATGGGAGAGCACTGATGAGAATCGAATTCAACCACACGATCCTGGCGACGCAAGACGCACACGGCTCTGCCCTGTTTCAGGCTGAAATGCTCGGACTGCAGCCGCCGCGCAGATGGGGCCCATTCTGGATGGTCAAGCATCGGCAATCTGCCACATGGGCGCATACGCCTTGGGGGCCGCTGCATACGCCGTGAAAGCGGCCAGCCTAGCCGCCTCAGATCAGGCCGAAGCCGCCGACAAAGAGATTGCTTGGCAACTCGGACAGGTTACGGCGGAAGTGCAGGATGCACTTTTGCAGCTTCCGCCTGTTGGCGAGAACAAGTCTGGCCCGCTCGGCCCGGGTCTCCTAACTTCAGGTCAACTCGGTGAGATTATCTGCCAACTTCAAACCGGGCTTGCCAAAATCGGTGCAAACTGACCACACCGCGAACGGCAAGTATGAGGTATCGACCATTGGCGACGGGATGACCGAAATGGAGGTCGGAAGCTGTTGGACCGTTAAGCGCTTCATTCCGGACATTAGCTTAGCATTCTCAAGCTTTCCAAAGCGGTCGTTCCGCTTTTTCTTGCTGCTAACGACAATTATGGGGTGGAGAGGGGCCTAAGCACTTCAAGCTGACAACCCGCACGAATCCGGCAGCCTTGAGATCGAGGTCGTCAACGATGTCCTCGATGAAGCGGACCAAGTTGTCAGGTCCCACATAATCATCGACTGCTTCCGGCAGAAGCAGTAATTGCGAGCGATCTGTTGCAGAAAGATGTGACATAGTAAAGTATAACCATCAGCCGCTATCTTAAGGAATCCACATTGAGTTTTCAGACCGGGGAACCGCATGGGACATTTTAAGCTTGTTTATCAGAGCTATCCGCTCGACCTTCCAGTCGAAGAGCCACGCATTACCTTGCGGGCCTCAAGTGGATCTTGGCCTGGTCAGCAGCTGGATGACTACGTCGTATTGGATTTAGAAATGAAATCTCCGAAATTCTTCTTCGATCCCAACAATGACCCCGAGGATGACGTCTCCCAGTGGTTGAACCCGGGTCTGGATACACAGTGGCTCAAAATACCTTTGAAGCGTTTCGAGAACCGTGACTATCGCAGCCTCCAGGAAATCCGGGCCGACTTCCAGGGAGAAGGAACTCGAAACGCTTTGACGAGTGAAGATTGGTGGGAAGCCCCAGGTCTTATCACCACCTACAGCGATGAGTTTTTCGCTCGTGCGGAAATTTCCATCCGTCACGACGGTGGTGGCATGTTTTCGGTTCAGCTTTCAGGCACCACCCAGTTCGCTACTGCCTTTGACATAGCCTTTAGTGCTCCCCTGGTCGTCAAGCTGATCGGATATCGCAACTCGTCGACCAAAGATGATCTTTTAAGTTGGTTCAACCGCTTTCTCAGAAAAGACGACTTCATTTTCACGCCGCTGCAGCGAGGTGAAGACCTCTATCTCAATGGTGCGGTCAAGTAACAGCTGCGCTAATCGCGCTGAATGCTTCGAGAATGATTGAAGCAGATCCATAGATCACGTGAAGATCGAAATGGGATTGTCAGGCGCCCGGAGTTTTGAGAGGGTCTGCGGGAGTATTGCGATAAACGCTGTCAAAGATGTATGGTGCAATATAGTGGATACGCTGTTTGATGATGCGCTCGATGAAATGCGCCTTCTGCGCCCTGCATTCCTTCTGGCACGCGGGCTCGAATCTCGGGTATTCCCTGATGTTCTCGATAGGGCCGCGTTCCTTGCCCTGGCAAGGATTGCTGGAAACCTTGGAGGATCCGTCTTTATTTATCATGCCGAGTTCGGCAAGCAGCCGGAGAAAACCACCAGCAGCGATCCGGTTTGCGCATGGGACAATCTTTTTCAAGTTTTCCATGAGGACGTCATTCTGGAGTTCTCACCAAGCCCGCTTTTTGTTTGGCTGCCCGCTGGCGAGCGTTTCCACGTTGTGTTCGGGAGCAAGGAGATGATCGCCCATTTCGACAATATGCGGGATCAGGCCGACTCGTTTTCCGCATTCGTTGACGCGTCGCGCTTGACCGAGAAAGGCAAGCAGTTTCTGCTCGAAGCCTATGAGCGATACACGATCTGATGTTGCCCGTTCCAGCGTGCATTGGGTCATTCACGTCGATAACCGCCTGCGTTCGAGCAGCGCCGGTGCCGCCAGATCAACGGAGCGGAAGATGACAGCAGCGTACCAATTGCGGACAACTTTTCCGGCGGCTATACTGTCGATAGGTTTGGCCATCAATGTTGCGTCGGCAGAATCTGACAACGATCAGGCCCGCGACTGGATCATCAACGGGACTGAGTTGGTCAAAGCGCTCGAAGGAAAGTTCGATGATGGCGCTCTGCAGAGTGAGGCTGGTCGTATAACGTCGGGCGCTCGTGGTAGTGCTTATATAGCTGGGGTGGCTGATGCTACCAGCGGGACGGACTGGTGTGGGGCCGGATCGGTTCTCCCCCATGAGCTGACAGATCGTGTATACACGCATCTTCGAAGCGTCACGCCGGAGCGTCTTAAAAGGAGAGCATCTACATTGGTGATTGAGGCGCTGGCTGCTATTTATCCCTGCCCTGCGAATTAAAGAGGCGTTTTCGAGTTATGCTATTATTGGAATTCTTGATTTTTTCAGCCGCGTTTGTGGCGGTCATTCTTCTGGCGGCTCACCAAATTGTCGCGCAGATCAAGGAGTACCGATTTTATAAGAGTAACGGCGGTGATTTTTCCGTCGATAGCGGCGCGGACAATCTGAAGCTTGATGAGCGCGTTTACATCAATGCTCTCGGCCTCACGAATTGGCAGCGTTTCTATCTATTTCGTCCGTTTTACATCGTGCTGCTTATAGTGTTCGCCGGCATGATGATCTTCTCATTATTCTGACGGACATGACTATGCAGATTTTCGGAATCAGATTCTACCTTGCCGAAATCATCTCGAGTTTTGGGGCCGTCTGCCTGAAACAAGTGGCAGAAATGATTCAAGATGACAGAGACCTACTTGGTCCGCTTTGGTTGTCTTCGCCCCCTGTTTTCGAACGACCGCAGTGGGTCGGAAGCTGTCGGAGGGCTTTGCGCCTTCATTTCTGCCGTCACGTGAAGTTCGAGCGTATCCTCCAAGCAGACGTAGATTAGGCACTCGAAATTCGCCTCTCCTGCTCTTATTCGACCTGAGTGTCGATCCAATCGCGCGTCTGCTCAAGAACCTCATCAGACAATTCGGGGTCATCGACCGCTCTCGCGAGGATGACGGCTCCGATCATTGCCGCCCAGCTTCCGATCGCTGCCCGGCGCTTGTCGACCGCGCCGTCGTCCGGAAGTGCTTGCTCGATACGAGCAATCTGTGTCCGCAGACCTTCGGTCATGGCGCCTTTCGCTGCGGGCGTCTGGTGACGAATGGCAGCGGCCAAGCCCGCCGTCGGGCATCCATTGCCGGGATTATCCCGATGGCGAGGCGCTAGATAAGACCGGACGAAATCGCTGAACTCGCCATTGCCGACGCTGTCTGCTGCAAGCGCGTGCGCCAGACTCTGCGCAACCAGGTCGTCCTTCGATGTGAAGTGTCCATAGAAGCCGCCATGGGTCAGGCCCGCTGTCTTCATGACCTCTGCAACGCTCACCGCATCGAACCCCTTGTCCTTAAACAACCGGCTGGCGACGTCCAGGATCCGGCGACGGTTCTCTGCCATCTGTTCTCGGCTGACCTTCATTTTCAAAATTCTCCGCAACACCCGTTGACATTTACATGATGACCATCATATTTAGATATATTCATGATGACTGTCATGAATATAGGATCAATGACAGAAAAGAGCAATCCGATGAGCCAAGTTTCCGCAGTCCTCATTACCGGCGCCTCCACGGGCATCGGCGCCACCTATGCCGAACGGTTCGCGCGCCGCGGCCATGATCTCGCACTGGTCGCCCGCGACGCGGTGCGCATGGAAGCGCTTGCGGGCCGCCTGCGCCAGGAAACGGGAGTCACGATAGATATCCTCCAGGCCAATCTCACCCAGGCAACTGATCTTGCCAAGGTCGAGACGATGCTGCGCGACGATGCGCGCATCGGCGTCCTAGTCAACAATGCCGGAACGGCAATCGGAGGAAGCTTCGTCGACCAGAGTGTCGATGACATGACCAAGCTCGTTGCGCTCAATGCGACCGCACTCGTCCGACTTTCCAGCGCTATTGCTCCCCGTCTTGCCAAGGCAGGAGAGGGCGCGATCATCAATATCGGTTCGGTCGTCGGTCTAGCGCCAGAGTTCGGCATGACCGTCTACGGTGCGACGAAGGCTTTCGTACTCTTCCTGTCGCAGGGGCTGGCACACGAACTCGGGCCTAAGGGCGTGTACATCCAGGCCGTACTTCCCGCCACGACCCGCACCGAGATATGGGATCATGTCGGCGCAGACGTGAATGCCATGAGCAATGTCATGGAAGTGAGCGATCTGGTGGATGCCGCCCTCGTCGGCTTCGACAGTCGCGAGCCGGTCACCATCCCGCCGCTGCACGACGGCGGACAGTGGGACGCTTTCGATGGAGCCCGCAAAGCGATGCTCGGAAACCTTGTCAACGCGGTTCCGGCCGAACGCTATCGCACTCCCGCCTAAGCATTCCCATTAAGCCCCCACTGCAGAAGTAACATCACAGGTACATCATGACCCGCAGCCATCTTTTCGAACCCGCCGCCCTCGGCAACATCCCCTTTCAAACTGGGTCGTCATTGCGCCGCTCACACGTAACCGTGCAGGCGCGGGCTTCGTGCCCGGTACCCTGACCGCCGACTATTATGCCCAGCGCGCCTTGGCTGGCCTGATCATTACCGAAGCGACCCAAATTTCTTAGCAGTGGCAGGGCTATCAGGACACGCCGGGATCCACACGCCGGCGCAGAGATGCGCGCCGAAGGGCAGACTGAGGGAGATCTCCAAGCTGAGCGACGCTGGCCCCATCCGTCCGATCGTGGACAAGGTGTATCCCTTTGCGCAGACGCCAGAAGCCTTGGGTTATGTCGAGACCGGGCGGGCCAAGGGCAAGGTTGTTGTTGCCGTTTCGCAATGACCGTCTCGCCAGCAGCAGTAGCTCAATTCCACTAAAGCATGATATCCGCTTCCATGACTCTTGCGAGATGAGCGGACATTCTCCTTCCGGCCCCATTCTGGACGTTAGAATCTGACGCCTTTGTCCGACAAATAGCTATAGGAATGCTGATCTGAGACCCAACAAACCACGCCTAGATACCGTGTTCATAGCTCGACTTTCACGTCTTTTTTTGTTGTGCGAGATCAAAACAGGTTTTAGGTACTCTATCGGTCTATTTAACGTCCGTTTGATCCTTGAGTATTATATATGGGAATGAAATGAAAATCTTGTTCAATACCGTTATCGTCATCCTTGCGCTAACTTCCTTAGCCAATGCTGAACGAAAGCCAACCATTTTGGATCTCGTCGAGAAAGGATATGAAATCAAGTCATCAACAGGTAACTACGTTTTTCTCCAGAATGAAGAAAATATCTATATATGTTCATTTCTCCAGGTAAGTGAATATAATATCGCTTCAGGGGAGATTGATGCCATCAAATTCGATTGCGCTGCTGTTAAGTGATGCAAACGACTATGTTGGCGGTGGATGGCCTCGATACTTGTGCTGTTCAATATCGGGCCAGCAAACGCGGATGAAAAATAATGAAGTTCGTGGTTTTTATTATTGGTTTGGTTCAGATCCTAATTGGGTTGTTATTCATTGTTGATGCGTCGTCATTACAACGACTGATGCTTGGTACATTATCATTTGGGCTTGGATCTATTTGCTTCGGCCTAGCAGTGATCATTAGTCAGTTGGATAGAATTCGCGCAAGTTTGAAGGATTCCGGTCTCCAATAACGGATTGTTTATCCGCCGTTCGTTGGCTACCGGGTCGAACTAAAGGCATCCGAAGATGTTGGACAGATTGGCGAGCTGAAGCCAAAGGTGCGCGCGATACTGGTGTTGCAGTATAAGCCGATCATCAATGAAATTTTTATCAGGATCATTGCGTTGCGTTAAAAGTGTGCGGAGGCATGCTGCGGAAGAGGCGTAGGACGATTCTGCTCGAACTCTCTTAAGGGCGGCCCTGCCTTGTCCCATTATTCCCGAATATATCATCGGTATGAAGACGTGAATTTTATACCGGCAATCAACACAACTCCCGACGGCATAGCCACCGGTTCATATCCTCTGAAGTTGAACGGTATACACTCCATCGATAGGTGCGTTTCCTGACTGTCATCAGCTCGCCGTTTTATCTGTGAGCTGTTGCGCTCTTCTAAATTCTTAGCTGCACGCGAACGTGTTAATGGCCAGACAAAACAAGAGTGCGTACTGGCAACATAACCGCCTGAATTCGCAAGATCATAGCGTGGACCAGTGCGGTCGCGTCAACGGCATGTAAGAATATTGATCGAAGGGTACCAGCCTTTCCCGAATGCAACTCCTCGTAATTGCTGGTGTAAGCGTTGGCAATGCAGCTACTCCCAGGGGGTATATCTGCCAATTGGCCTCCGTAAAGGGGTTCGAGCGTAACAGTGATCGTTCCGGGAGTTGAAAGCTGTTTTACATCAATGAGTTGGTCACTTGCGCGGACCTGTCCACCTGCAATCACATCCTGCACCTCGGTTACAACCATTGGGATGATAGTAAATGGTTTACCTATACAGGTTGCTTCCGCAATCATGCCAGGCTTCATGACTTGCGCTTCTATCTGTCCAAAACCAGCAACGAGGCCAATCCGACCCGCGGTTTCTGGAACGAGCACCCCGGCTGGTCGAAGGAGCGGGTTAACGACTTCGCCGACCCGGAGTGTAAATTGCTGAACAGTTCCACTTACACCCGCCTTAACGATAGTTTTATTAAGCTCGACGTTCGCTTGTTCAGCTGATGCAACCGCACTCGCTTTCTGTGCTGGAAGCAACCTAGCGAGTTTTGTTTCGAGCGTCTGTTTGGTGGCTGCTGCTGCGGCAAGCTCGCTGGCTTTACCATCAGCAATTGACTGCAGCCTTTCAACCTCGTTTCGGGCCGCAACGTTGCGACGTTGCAGTTCGGCTTGGGTGTTTACGTCATTCTTCGCCTGCAGGAATGCCGCCTCAGCCTGCTTGATACGCGCGTCAGCTGCGACGAGATCACTTTTAGCGACGAGCATCTCTGCATCCAGCTCGGCGATACGCTTTTGCGCTGTTTCTAGCGCCGCCTTCTGCTCACTATTATCCAGTTTGAACAGCGGCTCTCCAGCTTTAACCATCTGATTTCGGGTCACATAAACCTCATCTACACGTCCACTTATTTCGGGAAGGATTGTTACCGTCCGGAATGCTGCTGTGGCATTAGACGTGGAGGGGTGAAAGTAAAAGATCATGGTGATCAAGGAGACTGTAAGGATGATGCAGGCAGTGATCCCCCATCTCAGTTCAAACCAAACGGAGTAAATCGTAATCTCTCGCCCTATCCGTTTCCCTTGACGATACCGACGGAACAGATAGTCCGGCAATATCGTGACCAATGAGCAAAGCAAAAACTCAAACATTATTGTTGCTCCTGCTTTTTCTCTTCGGTCTCCCTGGCTGCATTATTGATGATTTGTGCGGTATTGGCAGTTTCCGTCATGGCGGGTGCGGCACCCGTCGACGGCCCCATGCCCGATGGGGGGGGCGCACTCGTCCGAGTTGCCGCTATCGCTGTAGCGTTAACTCCCTGTCGGGTGAGAATACGCAAAGATCTGGCCATCGAGGTAATTGGAGAAAGAAAATCCGGTAGCTCTGTCATCGCAATCAATAATGCTGCGATCCAAAAAATCTGGTTGTGGGTGAAGAGCGAGATCAGCCCTAGAACCGCAACCAACTGAATTTGAACCTTATGTGTCCGATGCGCGATATGTTCCGGCAGCGCGTGGAGCCTCAAGTAAAGAATACCGGTTAAAAACACCACGCAAACAAGAAAGACGATCACGATGTTCAGCAGTACATCGGTCTGTCCAGGTGGAGTAATAAACGCGGGTAGATGCCCAACGGCCGCTTTGTGCACGGCGCCCGATCCTTGATCCATGCTGATCCAGCTCCCCATGGTCGGCTCATGCCAAGCGCCTCATCAAAGATGATGACAATAAGGAGCGCTTTGATCCGCCAACTCTTCTACTCGAGAATGCCAACGTAACCAAGTTATTCAGTATTGCTAATAATATACTCTAAATTCAAGGCCTCGTATAGTAGGCTTTATTTTTGCAGTTGGCGCCCATTAAAGACTGTGAAGAATGCAGAGCTAACTCTAGCGTGCTATGGGAGCACGAGGCTGACAGGGCGGTAGAAATGGTTTCCAGGTTTTTATCAATCGCCGGTCAGGGCGATGCACGCCACCGGATGAAGCGGGGAGACCATTCGGCGCGTCCATGTAGCAGAGATAGTAGCTATAAAAAAAATCGGAAATACATTATTATGTGACCGGGATGTAGGCTGAACGCATTGCACAAATGAATAGCCATAGCACTTTCTTTGTCGTTACTTCAGTCTGCTAAAAACTGTCGCCGTATGAATGGTTCGGGCTTTTTCTTTGATGGCTTTGAACACGCAAGATGGGAGGTCGGGTTGACGCACCATGATTTCTCGTGCCGCAGTTATCAGCCTTACTGCCGTTTCCCTCAAGGCTTATGCGTCGACTATATATGGCGGGATGTTGACGTTCCCAGCCCGGAGTACTGACATGGGAACTGTGTTGGCCCTGCGAAATTGTGCGTTAGCGTTGGTCACATTCATCGTGTTGTCCATTTTACAGAGTTCCGGTTGGGCACAGGACGCTCCCTCGGAGGTGCCGCCTGAGAAAGTAAGACAGCTTCTCGAAGTGCTCAATGAGCCAGATGTTAAGGCGTGGCTGCAAAGTAAAGCCGCTCCGCAGTCCGAAGTGGCGCCCGCGCTTTCGGACACCTTTGCAAGTTGGGAAACAGCAGTTCGGAGCCGTATCACCGGTCTCATTGCTGCTGTGCCACGCATCCCTCACGAACTTGCAAACGCTTCAGACGTAGTCGCCCGTGACGTTAATAACGGCAGACCAGGGATGGTCGTTCTCATTCTGGCTGTGCTGATGGCCGTTGGGTTCGGCGCTGAATGGCTCGTTCGGCAATGGCTGCCGAAGGAAGCTTTATCTTACGGGCGGAATTCGATTCCGCAGGCAATCTTGGTGAATCTGGCCGCTTTGCTGACCTTTTCGTTAGCCAGTATCGGCTCATTCCTGATATTGGGATGGCCACCGTTGTTGCGGAGGATTGTATTGACCCTCCTCGTAGCTGTTATCGCCTTCCGCTTTGTTCGGAGCGTCTGCACCCCCGCCTCTGTTCACCTTGCTATCCAGCCCTCAGCGTCGCCAGATCAGACATCTTATGAAATGCGAAATGACACGATTTCCGACCTGCAAGCGGCTGCAGGTAGCATCGCGACGGCGTGCTTCTGGAGTCGACGCATTGCCATTATGGCGGGAATCTTCTTGTTCGGCTGGGCAATAGTCAGCCTCATGCGCGCTGTCGGCTTTTCGCCAGAAGTTGCACAGATCGTGTCACTTCTGCTTGGTCTTGGACTGCTGCCTGTCGCGATTGACGTGATATGGCGTCGTCCGGGCCCCCGCCCATCGGCTTTGAAAGCAACGTTGCTAACCCTCTTTCTGATAGCCCTCTGGTTGATCTGGGTCGGTGGAATGCTGGGGCTCCTGTGGATCGGCATCTATGCACTTGTGCTACCGCCCGTTCTGCGCGGTGCAGGGCGTTTGGCGCAGGCGTTTGCCGGTAATGACAAGCCAACTGGAGCTATAGGTGTAATATTCGATGTCATTGTCGCTAGAGGGGCGAGGGCGTTGGTCATTGGAGCAGCAGTCGTCTGGCTGGCTTATTTGTGGAAGTTCAGCGTCGCGGCATTGTCTGGGAACGGGCTCGGCGAGCGTTTGGTCAACGGCTTTTTCAACGCCATCATCATCCTGGTCGTGGCCGACTTGCTTTGGCAGTTGTCGAAGGCGTTGATCGACTTTCAGTTAAGGCCTGTCGATCCAGCCGATAGCAGCGTCGCGGCGATAGCGCGTTCGGGCCGGCTGCGTACATTGCTACCGATATTTCGCAATGCGCTTGCCGCATTCATTGCCGTCGTGGCCGTGTTGACAATTTTATCGGGCATGGGCGTACAAATACTGCCATTGATCGCAGGAGCCGGCATCTTCGGCGTCGCCATTGGCTTTGGCTCGCAAACGCTTGTCAAAGACATCTTGAGCGGGGTTTTCTATATGCTCGATGACGCGTTCCGTGTCGGAGAGTACATCCAGAGCGGGTCGTACAAGGGAACGGTGGAATCCTTCAGTCTACGCTCTATAAGGCTGCGGCACCATCGCGGTCCGGTCTTCACTGTGCCGTTCGGCCAGCTTGGCGCTATTCAGAACATGAGCCGCGATTGGGTGATCGAAAAGATGACAATCGGGGTTACCCACGACTCTGACGTTGAACTGGCCCGCAAACTGATCAAGAAAATCGGTCAGGAATTGGCCGAAGATCCCGAGTTCGCGGCCGATACGATCGAGCCGTTGAAGATGCAAGGTATCGATAGTTTCGGTGAGTACTCAATCATCCTGCGAACGAAACTGATGACCAAACCTGGGACACAGTTCGGTATAAAACGCCGGGCCAACATGATGATCAAGAAGGCTTTCGAAGAAAACGGCATTAAGATTGCTTATCCGAAAGTTCACGTGGAGGGAGGCAGTGAGACGGCTGCGGCAAGTCACGAGATCATGCGCAAGATGCACGCACAAGCAGCGGCAACAGAAGAGAAAACATAATTAATTTCAACTGTGTGAGCGCTGACGAGCTAGGTTCTGGTGACAAAGTGGATTCTCAAATCAGTTGAAGCATGATTCCAAACTGTCTTTTAGGAGGCGGGTTTGGCGCGTGGCGATCTGACGGATTTGGAATGGAGGATCATTGAGGGGCTGCTGCCTACCGAGCGCGGCAGGAATTCTCGGCCCTCTCATGACAACCGACTATATCTCAACGGAATGCTGCATGTTCTGCGGATCGGCTGCGCCTGGCGCGACATGCACGAGCGCTACGGCAAGTGGAACTCCATCTATGTTCGCTTCCCTCGTTGGGCGGAACAAGGCGTGTGGGATGGACTTCTCGAAACGCTTGTCGAGTTGGGGCTAACCGACGACTGGCAGCACATGATCGATAGCACCACGGTTCGAGGCCATTCACAGGCAGCGGGCGCTAAAGGGGGACTTATAAGGAGGCTTTTGGTCAATCACGCGGTGGCTTTACGACAAAAATCCACGCCCGCGCAGACGGACAAGGACGCCCTCTCGGCTTCATCCTGACCGGAACCGAAGATCTTGACTGGCAATCTGAAAACAGATGCATTGTACCCGCAGAGACTGTTAAATGTTCTTTAATGTCAACTCTAAATGAAATTGATCAATACACTCTTAGAGCTGCCGAAGTGCGCGCAGATCATCCAGCGTTTGCGTGCCAAGCATGATCATTGCTAATCTCAATTCCTGAAGAAGCATGTCGAACAAGGCTTTTGCGCCCTGCTCGCCGCCGGAGGCCAAACCCCATAAAGGCAGGCGACCAATCATAACGCCATCGGCGCCCAACGCGATTAACTTCAAAATATCCGTACCGCGCATGACGCCACTGTCGGCCAACAATTGCAGTCTATTGCCGACAGCCTGACGGATTGAGGGCAGGACCTGCACCGGGGTCGGTGCGATGTCCAGATTGCGACCACCGTGGGCGGAAATGACCAACCCGTCTATACCGGTCTTGACCGCTTGCTCTGCATCTTCGGGGCTTAGAATGCCCTTCAGGATCAGTTTACCGCCCCACCAGCTGCGCAATTGGTCGATATCGTCCCAGGTGAGATTGCTCTCCAGAGCAACATCTTTCTGTATCGCCGCGCGCGTCAGTGAACCGCGAAACTCCGGCGGGTAATTGCCGTAAGTCGGCATTCCTGATGTCAGCAGATAGCGCAACATGACCGAAGCAAACCAGCGAGGATGCAGTGCAACATCGGCAGTTCCCTTCAACGTAACCTTGAAAGGTACCGCAAACCGATTGCGCTGGTTATATTCACGTTTCGGGCCGACGGGCGTATCCGTTGTAACGACAAGCGTGTCAATACCATGATCCCGGGCGCGCGCGAGGAGTTGTCGCGTCAGTTCCCGGTTCTTCCAGACATAGAGTTGAAACCACAGGTCGGCATCCGCTGATGCGGATCTTATCTCTCCGATGGATGAGATCGCTTGTGTCGCTGCGCAATAAGGAATCCCCGTTGCCGCTCCGGCGCGTGCCAATTGCCCTTCGCCTTGATAGGCAAGCATGCCCGCAAGAGCGGTTGGGGCAATAACGATGGGTGTGGAATATTTTTTGCCAAGCATTGTGGTTGAGAGGTCCGGTTCCGTTGTTCCCCTCAGAACTCTCGGCTCAAGCCGGATACGGTCGAGGTCCTGACGAAGATTGCCGAGCGCCAGCTCGTCCTCTGTGCCCCGGTCGATATATTCGAAAAGGCCCTTTGGCAAAAACCTGCGCGCAGCCTCGCGATATTCCGCAGCATTCAACAAGCTATTCATGATCTATCTGCTGGCTATCATCCAAAGAACTTCAGCATCGTCGTCGCCTTCTGAAACCCACAGATGATCGATATTGGCGTCGTAATAGACCGATTCACCGGCAGTCAGACGTAGCGGCTCGTACGCATGGCTGTGCATGACGATGGTGCCGCTGAGAATGTAGAGAAATATCTCGCTATCGGAGCGTGCCCACTCGCCATATTCTTCAATGGAGCGTGCGGTGATACGCGTGCGGATTGGCAACATTCTTTTGCCGCGCAGATCGGCAGACAACAGCTGGTTATCGCATGTGTTGGTATCGTGACGCCGACCTTCACCGGTCAGGTTGACACTGCGCCGGGCAAGTATTTGCGGGATTGGCTCCCCGTTGAGCAGGCTCGTGATTTCAAGGTCGAGGCCCTCAGAAATCCGCTGCAAGGTGCCGATTGTTGGCGAGAGTTCGCCACGTTCGATTTTTGAAAAAGCAGAGGTTGAAACGCCGGTTAGTCGCGAGGCTTCCTGAAGTGTCAGCCCACGGCCTTTGCGAATGGAGTGCAAACGATTGCCGACTTCATCCAGACTGAAGGATCCGCTCTTTGGTTTCAAGGCGGTGGCGCTTTGCAGGATCGATTCCTGGATCATCGCTCCCGATGTGGAGCCAACCACTCGAATATCCCCGACTGCTTGATCTTTAAGTGATGACATAACGTTGAAAAAATCCATTACGGTCAATGTGTTCGCTTGTCCCATAAACTACCGAGAACCACTATCAAAGTCAATTTTTCCCTTAATATCATATTTTTATCGTATCATATAATTTTTCCACCAATTGCTTGACATCTGAACAATTGTGTCGTTTTAATCTGGAAAATGTAATTTTGTTGCAGATCGACCAGTGCCTGCGCACTTTCTGCAACGCACAATGAGGTGGAACCAGCATGCTAGACCAAAGCCAAATCCGTGGACTCTACACTGCGATTGTCACGCCACTCAGCAAGGACGGCGATGTAGACCATGCGGCTTTAGACGAGCTTGTCCGCTTCCAGCTGGATGCAGGTGCGTCGGGTGTCGTGCCTATTGGTGGTACGGGTGAGTTTCCGGCGCTGTCGCGCGATGAGCGCCGCGCGGTGGTGGAAACCTGTGTCGCTGCCGCGAATGGCAAGCCGGTCATTCCCGGTGTTCTCAATCCGGGTTACGAAGATGCCGTCGAAACCGGTAAGGATTTCCTCGCTGCAGGCGCGGCAGCCGTGATGGTGGTGACGCCTTATTATGCGCCGCCGAGCCAGGAAGGAATGCGCGACTATTTCCGTTCCTACAGAAATGCCGTTGATCTTCCAATTCTTCTCTACCAAATTCCGCGCCGCACCGGCGTCAGCATCAGTCCTGAAAGCATCGCCGAGCTTGCCGAAGACGGCACGGCTATTGGCATCAAGTTCTCGCATTATGACATGCCGGAATTCATTCGCACCGTCAAACTAGCAGGTGACAAGCTGGCGGTGTTGAGTGGCGAGGAGCCTCTATTCGCAACGCATATGGCTATCGGCGCCGTGGGCGGGGTGCTTGCATCGGCGACGATCTATCCGAAAATCTGGCTGGAAATCATGGAGTTGAGCCGAAACGGCAAGCTCAAGGAAGCGCTCGCCCTGCAGAGTAAAATTGATGCTGTGACCGATGCGATTTACTCGGAAACCAATCCGGGGCCATTGAAGGTCTTCATGGAACTGGCAGGGCGCCCTGTCGGCCCGTCGCGCAAGCCGCTGGAAGCCCCGGCAGCGGAAACGATGAGCCGGCTGGTTGCGGCTGCCGAACTGGCCAAAAGTAACGCACTCGCCTGATCTGTTGAGCGATGATCGAAGAGCTTCGTAAAATCGTTGGCGATGTCGGGCTGATTACTGATCAGAACGACATGCTGCCCTATCTTCAGGATTGGCGGGGCCGAAAGACCGGTCATGCCAGATGCGTGGTCCTGCCTGCATCCACGGATGCCGTTGCCGAGGTCGTCAAGCTTGCGGCTGCTCATAACGAGCCGATCTTCCCACAGGGCGGAAACACTGGTCTTTGTTTCGGCGCGGTGCCTGAGGCCGACGATGCCGCAAAGCCGGGTATCGTTCTGTCTTTGAAGCGCATGAACCGCGTCCGCGATATCGACCGGATCAGCAATCTGGCTACAGTGGATGCTGGCGTGATCCTGGCAAATCTGCATGACCTTGCAGAAGCGCAGGATCGCCGTTTCCCGCTTTATCTGGGAAGCGACGGCTCCGCGCAGATTGGCGGGCTGATCTCCACCAATGCCGGTGGTACCGGTGTGGTCCGCTATGGCCCGATGCGTGATCTCGTAGCCGGTCTGGAAGTTGTCCTGGCGGATGGCTCGATCCTGTCAGATCTCAAGGGTCTCAAGAAGAACAATACCGGTTATCAGCTTCGGCAGTTGTTCATCGGTGCGGAAGGCACATTGGGCATTGTGACTGGCGCGACCCTGCGTCTGCATCCGCCTTTGCGTAGCCGCGCTCATGCATGGATAGCCTGCGCTGCGCCGTCCGATGCGACGGCGCTGCTCGCCATGTTCCGCGATATGGCAGGCGATACGATCGAAGCTTTCGAACTTGTATCGCGGTCGCAATATGCGCTCGTCGTGCGTCATGTTGAACGGGTAAAAATTCCATTCGCCAGCGTGCCTGAATGGTCGTTGATGGTGGAACTGGGCAGCAGCTCGGCAAGTGCAGATCTCGATGCCGTTCTGAGCGATGTTCTGGAGCGGGGGTTGGAGGCTGGGCTGGTCCAGGATGCAGTCATCGCTCAATCCGAGGGGCAGGCGCAGGATATCTGGCACGTCCGCCATTCGGTTTCAGAAGCGAATAAGAAGGAAGGTGTGGGTATCGTGCACGATATTTGCGTGCGGGTTTCCGATGTGCCTGCCTTTATCGAAGCGGCGGATATTGTTGCAGCCGAAAAATGGCCGAATGCGGTGCCGATGGTCGTATGCCACCTTGGCGACGGCAATGTTCATTACACGATGATGTTCCAGCGTTCGGATGTGCCTTCCGGCGATCAGGGCGACGTGTTCGCGCTCGAAGTAGAACAGGCGTTTCATGACGTCGCCATGCAATTCGAGGGAACGATCAGTGCCGAACATGGCATCGGTCGCAAGCTTACCAGCGAAATTGACCGCTTGAGTAATCCCGTTCAGTTGCGTGCCATGCAGCAGGTGCGAACTCTTTTCGATCCGCATAACACGGTGAACCCCGGCGTGCTTCTTCCGCACGTGGCGACATAACCAATTTGCCAAATCGGCACTAGCTCTGAGCCCGGGAGTTCTAAACGGGCCAAATAATGGAGGGAACAGATGGTTAATAGACGTAATTTTGCCGGCCTCGTTGGAATTGGTGCCGCCGCCGCCGTTGCATCCAGCTTGTCCAAGCCTGCTCTGGCGCAGTCGAGCGATGAGAGCACCTGGGATAAGATCATGCGCACCAAGAAACTGCGCATCGGTGCTGTCGCGACGGGTGCGCCCTGGACGATGAAGAACGTCGCCTCGGGTGAATGGAGCGGCCAGTTCATCGCAATGGGCCGCGCGCTTGCGCAGGATATGGGTGTCGAACTGGAAATAGTGGAAACCCAATGGGGCAACGCGATCATGGACTTGCAGGCCAACAAGGTTGACGTCATGTTCGGCATGAACCTGACTCCAGCGCGTGCGCTGGTGGTAGATTTTACCACGACGGTCTACGAGTCAGCGCTCGTGGTCATCGCCAAACCTGGCTATGAACCCAAGACGTGGGAAGATATGAACAAGCCTGAAGCCAAGCTCGGCGTGGATGTTGGCTCCGCACATGATCAGATTCTCACCCGCATGTGCCCGAATGCCCAGATCTCGCGTTTCAAGACGCTGGATGATGCCAGCATGGCGCTGCGTTCCGGTCGTATTGACGCCCAGTGCCTGTTCTGGATGGGTGCGGTGCGTGCAGTAAAGCGCGATCCGAAAATCGGCAGTGTGGTCGTGCCGCAGCCCTTGTTCGGCTCGACATCGAATGCTTGCATTCGGCGAGAAAAAGACAAAACGCTTCGCGACTTCCTCGACAACTGGATCACCTATGCCAAATATATGGGGCTCATCCGCACCGCAGTGCTGGATAGTCTTGCGGCGGTCGATCTGTCGATCAGCGACATTCCCGAAGGCGTCACGTTCTAAAATCGTGCTCGCAAGCGTCGGACAGCCTATGCAGTCCGGCGCGCTTCGTTCGCTTTTAAACGGTTGTGGCTCGGGAAGCTTCCGATCCAGTCATTCTATCGCACGCTGCGCGCATCTGAGTAATGCCCCACCGCTGTGTGCTTCTTTCCATACAGGAATATGGCCATGTACGATTGGGACTTTGGCGTAATATGGAACTATCGCTGGTTGTTTGCACAAGGCACGATGATAACGGTCCTGCTCACGTTGGCCGTCATCGTGCTAGGCTTGCTGGCAGGTCTGGTCGCAGGTCTGGCGCAGCTTTCCAGATGGCGCGTTCTACGCAGTATTTCTTGGTTCTATATTGAAGTTTTTCGCTGTACGCCATTGCTGGTGCAGTTGCTCTGGGTCTACTACGCCCTGCCCATGCTGGTCGGGATTGAAATGTCGGCAACCACAGCCGCAATTTTGACCCTGTCGCTTTATGGCGGTTCGTTCTACGCCGAAGTCATTCGCGGCGGTATTATTTCCATAGATAGCGGCCAGTCAGAAGCCGGACAGGCGCTGGGGATGCGCCCGATCCAGGTGATGCGTCGCATCGTGTTGCCGCAAGCTTTCAAGCGCATGATCCCGCCATTGATGAATCAATCGATCATCCAGTTTAAGAACACATCGCTTGTCTCCGTACTCACCGTTCCGGACCTGCTTTATATGGGTCAGGTTGCGGCGACCGAAACTTATCGCCCGCTCGAAATTTATACGACGATTGCCGTCATCTATTTTGTGGTGCTGGTGCCTCTGACAGCTGTCGTCAAACGTACCGAAAACAAGCTGGCAAAAGGGGATTGATTGATGACCACGTCAAAACTGGAAGCCGGTAACGTCAAGATTGAAGTCAAGGGCTTGAGCAAGAGCTTTGGCACGTTGACAGTTCTCCGCGACATCACAATGACTATCGGTCAGGGAGAAGTTGTGTCACTGATCGGACCATCAGGGTCAGGTAAGTCCACATTGCTGCGCTGCATCAATCTGCTGAATACGCCAGATGGTGGTGCATTGCGGGTCGGTGCGGACGCATTTGAATTCGGTCCCCGAAAAAAAATTCCTAGCACGCGCCAGCAGGCGGATTTTCGCCGGAAGACCGGCATGGTCTTCCAGCATTTCAATCTGTTCCCACATATGACAGTACTGCAGAACGTTATGGAAGGTCCCGTCACCGTCAAGAAGATGCCGAAGCGTGATGCGGAAGCATTAGCGCGCAAGCTGCTCGGTAAAGTGGGGCTTGCCGAAAAAGCGGGCGAGTTTCCTTCCAGGCTTTCCGGTGGCCAAAAGCAGCGCGTCGCCATCGCCCGTGCCTTGGCAATGGAACCAAGCGTGATGCTGTTCGACGAGGCCACGTCGGCGCTCGATCCTGAACTGGTCGCGGAAGTCCTGCAGGTGATGCGAGATCTGGTGGCCGAAGGCATGACGATGATTATCGTTACGCATGAAATTGCCTTTGCCCGCGATGTGGCCGACCGTGTCGTGTTCATGCGCGACGGCGTGATCGTCGAGGAGGGGCCGGCGCGTGACATGATCGACAATCCACAACAGCCCGCGACACAGGCATTCCTGTCACATTTTCACAATCGTGGCTAAATTAGCTCACAAACAACCTCAAAATGTTCCTAGTGGTAATTTGTGTTCTTAACAGGGGCTCGCGCGACGATTTGATTTGCCTTAAATGACGCGGTTGAAATCGCGGCCGGCTGAATCATAACCAATCTATCCGCATCAAATCCCTAGCCTGTAAGAAGCATATTCGTCGATGGTTCGGGTAAGCTAATCAGATTGCCGCAGCTCAGGATGGGGACGTACAGTGGATCTTTTGCATACTTTTCGTCAGAGATGGCGGGATGAAGCAATTCTGAAGCTTACGGAAATTAGCGGTATGCTTGAAGTTCATATCCGTTTAAGGCGAAGGAGCGATATTGCTACTCATGCAGATTTGGGGCAGGAAACCTGTACTGGCAATCAAATGGTTGAAACAGTTGATCGTCCTCCGAGATCATTCCGTTCGCCGAAATACAGTGAACAGAACTACTTGCAGACATGTATACGGATGGGTTCTTCTGCCTTACCACCCAATTCCATACATTTCTGTTTCGAACAGAAAGTCCAGCCTCCGCCCGTCTTGCCGGAGGCTGCGAGAATGATTTCTCCACGTGGAGGAATATGGGGGTGGTAGATATACCAGCCATCTTTCAAAACCGCATCCGCTGGCGGATCCATCCCCGCGCCGGAGCCCTTGATGCGGGCTTCCGACAAGACCAGCCCCTGAGATGAGACAGTCCAGGACTCCTGCCATGGCACTTTTTCAACGCTGTGGGTCCATGACAGCAAGAAGCTTGTGGCGGCGATTTTCAGGACACCGCCAGCCGTTGCAATGCAGACCGCCATCAACCGGATGACGCGACAACGGAAGGACGCGACCTCCAGAAATGCCATATCAGGAAAGCGGCGCAGGCAGCAAAGCCAAGCTCATCACTATAGGGATAGGTTGCAAGCATCAGAGCAATTGCAGCAAATGCCCATATACGTTCCCATATGTTCAGCGGCGTTCGAAGATGACCGATAGCGGCTGCGCCCCAGAGTAGGATACTAAGAAGCGCCTTGATGAACATATAGCCAAAGGCTGGCCAGAAACCGAATTTTTCTGAAAGCGGTCCGCCCTCTTGGAGCATGATGACCGGTTCATACACCGCCATGAAAGGCACGGCGAATCCCGCGACTGCGATCCGGATCGCCTGCATGCCGATCTTCATGCCGGACTCGCGCGCAATCGGCGCTGCCGCAAAAGCAGCAAGCGCTACCGGCGGCGTGAGATCCGCCATGATGCCAAAATAGAAGACGAACATGTGCGACACCAGAAGTGGTACTTCAAGGTGCAGAAGCGCAGGCCCCGCGATCGACGATGTGATGATGTAATTTGGAATGGTCGGAATGCCCATGCCAAGCACAAGACACGCCAGCATGGTTAGCACCAGAGAGAAAAACAGTGAGTTTTCTCCAACACTGACGATCACGCGCGCGAAAGTCGACCCGGCTCCGGTAAGCGCCAGAACACCGATGATGACGCCAACAAGGGCGCAGGCGATACCGACGGGGAGTGCGTTCTTTGCGCCTTCAGCGAGACTTTGAAGACAAAGGCTGAGCGTTTCGCGACCGCCTCGCACTAGAAAGTTAATCGCTACCAGAAGCGCGACAAGCACAATGATAAGCGTTATCCCGCGCAGACTGTAGCCGAAAATGTTGAAGGTTGTACCGAAAGCCGCTGCCGACATAACGCCGAGTGCAACCCAGAACAACACGCGCAAAGGCGTCGACATGGGGCCGGAAATCGGCACGCCCAGAATGATAAGGGCGGTCAGGCTGAGGCCGACAGTGCCAGCAAAAAGTGGCGTATAACCGGAGAAAAGCAGCCATACCAAAGCGATCAGTGGTAAAACAAGAAACCAACGTTTTCGGATCGCCTCAAGAGCGCTGGGCATTTCGCTTTTTTTTAGACCTTTCATCTTGAGACGCCGCGCTTCAAGATCCACCATCACGAAAACAGTGATGAAATAGAGAATTGCCGGAACGATTGCTGCTTTGACGATCTCGACATAGGGCAGACCAAGCGTTTCAGCCATGATAAAGGCGACTGCCCCCATGACCGGCGGCATGATCTGGCCACCCATTGACGCCACCGCTTCGACGCCACCCGCAAAGGCGGGGCGGAAACCTGAACGTTTCATGAGAGGAATGGTAAAGGCGCCGGTGGTCACGACATTGGCGACGCCGGACCCGTTGATTGTTCCCATCAAAGCTGAGGAGATGACCGAAACTTTTGCGGGGCCGCCTCGCGATGCGCCGACCGTGCCCATCGCAATGTCGTTGAAAAGCTGAATCATGCCAGCGCGTTCAAGAAAAGCCCCGAACAGGATGAACAGAAAAATATAGCTCGACGAGACATAGATCGGCGTGCCGTAAATTCCCTCGGTTCCCAGGAACAGAACCTCGACCACCTGCTCGAAATCATACCCGCGATGATTGAATGGCTGCGACAAATATTGGCCGAACAAACCATATGCCAGAAATATCGCGCAGATGAGCGGCAAGGTCCAGCCCATCATCTTCTTTCCCGCCCAAAAGACGAGTGCGATGACCAGAATACCGGTTACAATATCCGGCGTATTGGGTTCGCCCGCCCGGATCACAAGGTCCTCGTAGAAAACCCAATGATAAAGGCTAAGCGCGAAGGCGAGGATTGCCGCCAGCCAGAACGCCGCCCGTTTCGCAGCCGTCGCGCTCGCATTGGCGTAAAGGCCGAAGAGAAGCAGCAGCAGAAATCCGACATGGACCGAGCGGACCACCTGACTGGGCAATGGGGAATAGGCGGAAGTCCAAAGCTGGAAAACCGAAAAAGCCACGGCAATGGCAAAGAGGACTTTTGCTCCGGTGCCTGTGCCCCAGGCAGGAATATGTTCGGCCGATTCTACGGCGCTGTTCTCGCTCTGCGTCATGAACAAACCTTCATCCGTTTATGCATGTTGGAAACAACGGTTTCGGAAACGACGCCATGAAGAAGAATCGGGCCTCAACCGCCAAAAAGGGGGACGGCGCCCGAGATTGTTACGCGGGCGCCAACCGACGAAAGAGCTCAAACCAGCCTATTCGATGCCTTTTTCCTTGTAGTAACGCAATGCGCCGGGGTGGATCGGGACGGGTGACACAATGGTACTCTCGTCGAGCTTGATCGACTTGGCCGAAGAATGGGCGGCAGCCAACTGGTCAAGATTTTCAAACAGACCCTTGGTCATCTGGTAAACCAGCTCTTCGTCCAGGTCGGGACGAACGATCAGATAGTTGATAACAGACGCGGTGGTGACATCCTTGTCCTGTCCGCTGTAGGTATCCGCCGGTATCGTGTTGACCTGATAAGGCGCGCCGATTTTCTCGATGATGTCGGCGGGAACCTCAACAACGTTGATGTCCACGGAGTTGGCCAGGTCGCGCAGCGAGGCGACGCCAAGTCCGGAAGATTGCAAGGTCGCATCCAATTGGCGGTTCTTCATCAGCTCGACAGATTCTGCAAAGGGCAGATATTCGATCTTGCCGAGATCGTCATAAGAAAGTCCGGCAGCCTCCAGAATGGTGCGCGCATTCAGTTCGGTTCCCGATTTGGGCGCGCCGACGGAAAGACGTTTTCCCTTGAGATCGGCCAATGTCTTGATGCCGGATTCCTTGGAGGCGACGATCTGGACATAATTCGGATATATCGCGGCAAGGGTGCTGAGATTGGTGAGCTTCTTTTTAAAGCCCGCAGCTTCATTGCCTTCATAAGCGTCGCGCAGGGAATCTCCCAGCGTGAAGGCGACTTCCCCGCGACCGCTATTAATTAGGTTGATATTCTCGATGGACGCCTTGGTCGCCTGAACCGAGGGGCGCACATCGGGAATGCTCGAATAGATTTTTTCCATCGCGACCCCGAGCGGATAGTAGACGCCGCTGGTGCCGCCCGTCAGAATATTTACAAATTCTTCAGCTCGTGTTTGCGTTACACCGACGGCTAATCCTAGAGCCATGGCCAGAGAAACAGTAGTTTTACGATTAAAAAATTGCATGCTCCCTCCTCACCTCGAAAGATACCGCTGGACTATCAGTTCAGCGATCAGATAAAAGTCTATGCAAAATGCTTTTCTGCCATATTCGAAAATGTCCTCCCACAGACTTGCTGAACGCTACAGCATTCTTTTTTAAAATCCCAAACTGTTTTGGAAATCTGACGTCATCAATATAGATTCTGTGCTTTATAAAGCAGCATACGAAGCCGAAATATCGCTGATACTATATATAACGTATTGTATTTATTATTAATAATAATAATATTTAGATGGGAATCAAATATATAAATTTAATAATTTCAATTATACATTGAATAAGTGACGAAAATTTCAATTTTGCTGAATGGGTAATTCTTTCAGGGCGGCAGCAGCGATCGAAGACCGATAGAGCGCTTGACAAGCGATAGCTAGCTTTTCATGCTCCAAGACATAATTTGAACAAAATTAACGAGGGAACGGAGAGAAACATGACAGTGAGAAAGTTCAGTCGTCGAGCAGCATTTGCTGTTGTTGCAGGCATGGTTGCCGTTGGAACGGGCATTGCTTTCGCGCAAACTCCTGCGTTTTTTCGCATCGGCACCGGTGGAACGGCAGGCACCTATTACCCGATCGGTGGGCTGATCGCGAATGCTATTTCCGGTGCCGGGGATAAAGGTGTCCCTGGATTGGTGGCCACCGCTGTTTCATCCAACGGATCGGTCGCCAATATCAACGCGATACAATCTGGTTCACTGGAGTCTGGCTTTACGCAGTCGGATGTTGCTTACTGGGCTCACACTGGCACTGGCTTGTATGACGGCAAGGGCAAGGTCGAAGATCTGCGTCTGATCGCGACGCTTTATCCTGAAACCATACATCTGGTAGCGCGTAAAGATGCAGGGATCAAATCTGTTGCCGACCTTAAGGGGAAGCGCGTTTCGATTGATGAGCCGGGTTCTGGTACGATTGTTGATGCTCGGATCGTTCTTGAGGCCTATGGCCTGAGTGAAAGTGACGTGAAAGCAGAGCATTTGAAGCCAGGTCCGGCGGGCGAGCGTCTGAAGGATGGCGCGCTCGATGCTTATTTCTTCGTTGGTGGATACCCCACGGGAGCGATTTCGGAACTTGCTACATCGAATGGCATTTCTCTTGTTCCGATTTCTGGCCCCGAGGCTGAAAAGATCAGAGAAAAATACACGTTCTTCTCACAGGATACTGTGCCGGCGGATACCTACAAGGATGTTGGACAGACAGAAACGCTCGCCGTTGCGGCCCAGTGGGTGACGAGCGCAAAGCAGCCGGATGAACTGGTCTACAACATCACAAAAACTCTCTTCAATGATGCAAGCAGGCAGGCTCTTGATGCCGGTCACGCAAAAGGCAAGCTTATCAAGCTTGATACAGCAACCACCAGTCTTGGAATTCCGCTGCACCCAGGTGCGGAGCGGTTCTACAAGGAAGCAGGTGTTCTCAAGTAAGCCTATCCTTTCCAAGTGGAATGAATGGACGCGTTGAAACAGTACTCCGAGATGCGGGCACCAGACCGGTGCCCGCGCAAGGATGGGTTTCATGATATCCAGATGGATATGAAACTAACGAGGGCTGGTGTGGTGAACGGACAAGAAACGAAACTTTCGCCCATGGAATTGGATGAGGCCAAAGCGCGAGAGCTTGAAGAGCAGTTCGATTCCGAGATACGGTTTCGCCCGCTGGCACCGATTGCCGCTCGTATCGTCGGGTTCCTGCTCATCGTTTTATCTTTGTTTCACTACTATACTGCGGGTTTCGGCCTTTTGTCGGAAATGGTGCATCGCGGGATCCATCTTTCCTTCGTGTTGGGCTTGGTTTTTCTCGTCTTCCCCTTTTCGCGCAAAGGTTATGGTCAGCCTGAAACCTCTTCGCTGCTAAGGCCTCTCGGTATTTCGATCATTGACTGGACGTTGGCGATTATCGCTGTTGTGGCAGTACTGCACGTCCCTTTAATACCGCTTGACGATCTTGCTTTCCGGGTTGGCAACCCGACCACCATAGACGTTGTTCTTGGAGGTTTGTTGGTCGTAGTGCTTTTGGAGGCGACACGGCGTTCGGTGGGCTGGCCGCTGCCCATTATCTCAATTCTGTTCATGCTTTACGCGCTCTATGGACGCCACATGCCCGGCATATTGGTTCATCCAGGTGCGTCTGTAAGCCAATTGATTGATCATCTTTATCTGACGACACAGGGCATCTATGGCATCGCGCTCGGCGTCGTTGCCACCTATGTCTTCCATTTTGTCTTGTTTGGTGTTTTCGCGACCCGCATCGGTTTGGGGCAGTTGTTTCTTGATTGTGCAGCCTGGGTGGCAGGGCGCTTCGCTGGCGGACCTGCAAAGGTCTCGATTTTTGGATCCGCGCTGTTCGGTATGATCTCTGGTTCTTCAGTAGCCAACACGGTCACGGTGGGTTCTTTGACTATCCCTGCAATGATCCGGCTTGGATATAAAAGGCATTTCGCGGCAGCGGTGGAATCGGCATCCTCAACGGGGGGGCAAATTACGCCTCCGATCATGGGCGCAGCTGCGTTCCTGATGATCGAGTTTCTCAACTTGCCTTATACGACTATCATCCTGGCCGCTATTGTGCCGGCCTTTATGCATTTTTTCGGTGTGTTGATGCAGGTTCATTTTGAGGCCAAGCGCAATGGTTTGCGCGGCATGACCAGGGAGGAGTTGCCAGATCTCGGTGAGGCCTTTAAGCGCGATTGGCCGACAGTCATTCCACTCGTGGTGCTGATTGGTGTTCTGTTGTCCGGTTATACGCCTTATCTCGCGGCCTTCTGGGGTATAACCTTGTGTATTGCGGTCGGCCTTCTTAATCCCCGCAAGCGCATGACGGTGGGGGAGATACTCGACGGTCTGCGAGACGGTGCGAAATACGCTCTTGCCGTTGGTGCAGCGGCGGCTACTGTCGGCATTATAGTGGGCGTGGTGACGCTCACTGGGGTTGGTTTCAAAATTTCCTATATAGTAACATCGACGGCCGCCCAGCTCGCTGGCTTTTTTGGGACGACCCTGCCAGTCACTTGGTTTGGACCGCAGAGTCTCACACTCCTTTTTACGCTCATAATGACCGGAATTGTCTGCATCCTCATGGGGTGCGGCATTCCGACAACGGCGAACTACATCATTATGGCCACGATTGCCGCACCTGCTCTGGGGCTTCTTGGTGTAGAGCCCATCGTCGCGCATTTCTTTGTATTCTATTACGGCGTTCTGGCCGACATAACACCACCGGTGGCGCTCGCCGCCTATGCAGCTGCGGGTATGGCGGGGGCCGATCCATTCAAGACCGGTAATACGGCGTTTCGCTTGGGATTGGGCAAAGTATTGGTGCCGTTTGTCTTCGTTTTCTCGCCGTCGCTGTTGTTGGTAACATCCAATTTCAACTGGCCTGACTTCTTTATAGCGTTTTTCGGTTGCGCCATCGGTATTACCGCACTTGGCGCTGCGCTCTCTGGCTTTTTGTTGGTGAGAACAAAGCCTTGGGAGAACATCCTTATGATCTTGGCGGCGGTTCTATTAGTTGCACCGGAGATTTACTCATCGATGGTGGGCTTGCTCATGTTAGTTCCCGTTGGAATTCGGCAATTTTCTGGGTTAAAAACGGCAAAGATGCGTGAAGCCCACTGAAGCTCTTCCATCCGATGCAAATTGCCTCATGTTATTCTGCCCGCAACGCTCACGATATATATTGTGCCAAACGTTGAATATGACGATGGATACTGCGGCCAGTAGAGAAAGAATTGTGGCGGGAGTTGGCGATAGGACGCCGCGTCTCCCGAGACAGAATCTTGACTGGCAATCTGAACACGGAGTTGGCTTTATGTGCCTAACGCAACGCCGCTTTTCATGGCCGGTAGCCTTAAGTTTATTATAGCCAAATCGATTGTTCGTCTGATAAAGCTCCATTGTGTATATCCCATTGACATATCCCTGTTGACGAACTATTTATGTCGTATCACCGTGAATACAATCAGGAGTGACGCAGATGGAACAAGGAGCAGTATTCCAGAGCAATCGAAGCCAAGCTATCCGCTTGCCAAAGGCAGTAGCTTTGCCTGCTGATGTGAAGCGTGTCGATATCGTTGCTGTGGGGCGCACTCGAATTATAGCACCCGCTGGTGAGGTCTGGGATAGCTGGTTTGATGGCTTAGAGGCGACATCTGACTTCATGAATGAGCGTGATCAGCCTGCTTCACAGGAACGCGAGGCGTTTTAATGCTGAGGTACATGCTGGATACCAATATATGCATTTTCACGATCAAGAACCGACCGCAGCAAGTGCGTGAGGCGTTCAACCGCTTCCACGATCAATTGTGTATCAGCTCGGTTAGTTTGATGGAATTGATTTACGGCGCGGAAAAGTCTGCCCATCCTGAAAAGAACCTTGCAGTCGTGGAGGGGTTCGCAGCTCGCCTCGAGGTGTTATCGTATGATGAAGCGGCAGCAAACCACACGGGCCAATTACGTGCTGAATTGGCCCGCAGTGGAACTCCTATTGGCCCATACGATCAGTTGATTGCTGGCCACGCTCGCTCACGTGGCCTGATTATCGTTACGAATAATCGCAGGGAGTTTGATCGTGTTCCTGGCTTACGAGTAGAAGACTGGACCGATTAGTTTCTTAGTTCCCGGCACACATTTATGACCGCTTTCCGGTTTATTCATCAGAATCGGGCATTCAGCTTTCGGCCCCATTACAATCGATAACTTGACTGGCAACCAACACATCACCGGGAGTAGCGGCTATCTTCGTTTGAGGCGAAGTTCATTTGGACGCCATCGGCCAACTAATCACTTATTTTGGCTGTTTGCAGACCGAATCTATTATATCCACTTTCTGAAACCGATGCTCTCGTCTGTGCCAACTAATTTGGGAAGACACTTCGCGGTAATCGTTTGCAACGAGAACTGAACCTTTTTGGTATGGGAAAACTTGTAATACTTTACTGATTTGACATACTTTGCCAGCAATAAAATAAAGCCAAGCAGTCGATAGATTAATCTCGTACAAGTGCTCCTAAATAATGGTCAGACTCCTTTTTCTCCTTCTTGGTGCGCGCGCCTTAAAACCCATGTGGCGACTTCTCATGGCCGCCGGCATGGTATGGATGCTCCTGGGCATCCTGATCCTGTTCGATCTTAGCGATGGAAAGCTCTCCGTCTTTCTGGACACGCTGGCTATTTTCCTCATAGTCGAAGGATTTGTAGAAATCATAGCCGCAGCTGCGCTCGGTTTGCGCCGTCACTGGATCGATGCATTGCGGGGGTGGCGTTTCTATTTGCCGCTTTTCTCGTTTTCAATGTGCCATGGGACAACAATATTGGTGCCGCGATCGTTTTTGGAACCGCGTTTCTTGCCGATGGACTGTTCCGGATTGGATCGGCTTATGTTTTACGTAGCCCGCGCTGGCGCTTTGGAATAGTGGCGGGACTGGTTGAATTTGGCTTGGCGCTTATGATCCTTTTTGCATGGCCGGTTCCGCACTTGCTAACGGTTCCGTTTTGTTTTGCATTGTTACTAATAACGTCAGGCTACGCACTCGTGCGTATGGCGCTCCCCTTGCGACGTCTACCCGATGGCGCCTCAATAACGTCGCTTCCTCTCTATGCGGCGCGGAATTGGCAGGGTGGTAAACTCCATCCCATTGTCGGGGAGGGGCTCATTGTCGAAAAGGACATGATCCTCAACGTCTATGTTTGGACTGCAGTGGGTTCGATCTCAGATCCAGAACGTAGGCTCCTTATCGACCGATATGTCGCGGCTGTCGACAAGAAAGGTGTTATCTCTACGGGACATGCAGCGCTTGAAATGCCGCCTGATCTTTATGTGAGCCATTATCCGGCGGATGATATCGATCATAATCCCGACGATTTCCGTGCGCTTCTTTCAGCGAGGCCGGAAAACGATGTGCCTGGCCGTTTCAATGCATCTTTAAAAGAGGAAGCTGCTGCTTGGTGTATGCCGGATCAGAAGATCAGTTTTAGCCGGTTTAACCCGCAGTCGTTGCGAACATTTTGGGAGGCTTATGCCAGCGATAAAACCTACAATCTGACCGCACGTAATTGCTCAACGACTGTCATCCAAGCGCTTGACGCGGCAATAGAAGGCGCCGGTGATACGGGAAGACCCTGGCGCGACGTATTTCGTATTATCAGCGATCCACATTTTTGGTTCATGCGCATTGTCCGAGGCAGAGCTGAAGCGATGACCTGGACCCCGGGTCTCGTGCTTGACTATAGCCGGCTTCTCAATGAGGTCGTCGAGAATAGCGAGAGACGCTGGAGAAAGCGCATGCGTCAGGCGTTTCAATCAAAAAGAGAACTGGTCAGCAAGGAAGAACGTTCCGAGAGTGAAAGGGTTGCTCCATGACAGGTTCATTGAGAACAATGGCTGTTGTGATCCTCACGGCAGCCATGTTTGGCCTGACATATGGACTCAGCGCGCCACTGATAGCACTTGAGTTGTCTGATGCGGGGTATTCCGAGGCGTGGATCGGCGTAAATGGTGCGATGTATGCGGTCGGCGTTCTTATGATCGCCCCTTTTCTTCCCGCCCTTTTGAAGCGATTTGGTTTTGGTAGGCTTGCCAAAGGAGCGCTTCTGGCTGCTGGCGGATTGTTTGCACTTTTTCCCGCATCACCATTCTTTTGGATCTGGTTTCCACTGCGTGCTGCGCTGGGTGCAGCTTCAGAAACCATGTTCGTGGTCTCTGAAGCGTGGTTGAACCAGATCACCGCTGAGGCAAATCGTGGTAAAACGATAGCTATCTACGTTACTGCCCTGTCGGCCGGCACAGCATTGGGGCCTGCTATCCTGACGCTTGTGGGGCGTGAGCAATCGCTTGCGTTCGTCATTGGGGCCGCACTTGCATTCTTTGGCTTTCTCGTTCTGCAGAGCGGCCGGCCAGCAGAAGTACAGTCGGCGGAGGAAAATAAAACGAGTCTATTTGCCTTTCTGAAAGTTGTTCCATTGGCAATCGCCGCTGCCGCTCTGAACGCGGCTCTTGAAGCCGCAGGTTTGACCTTGCTCCCTCTCTATGCAATTCAGTTAGGATGGCCAGAGCAATCGGCGACACTATTACTCACGATCCTGCTCCTGGGTTCAATTACGCTACAGCTCCCCATTGGCTGGATCGGCGACAGGGTTAAACGCCAACTCCTTATTGTCGTTCTCGGTGCAATGTCGGCGGTAGGGGCGCTTGTCTGGCCGTTTGCGCTTTCTCATGACTGGCTCGCTTATCCGCTGCTATTTGCCTGGGGTGGCGCATTCGTTGGGATTTATACGACAATGATTGCGATCCTCGGAGATCGCTTTAGAGGCGGAGAGCTGGTCAGTGTTTACGCTTTATTGTCGATAGCTTGGGGTCTCGGCGCTCTTGTCGGCCCCCTGATTGGCGGTTTAGCTATGGAGTTTTCGCCGCACGGTCTTGCCGGAGTTGCGGCAATCTCATGTACGATCTTCACTATCTTCGCTGCACGGAGAAAAAACGGAGCCAAAACCGTTGAAAATGATCTGGGAACGACGAGCGTATCAGATCCGGGCTGATGCTGTGAAACCAGATTCCAGCCCAGCGATCAGCGAAATTGATAACCGCTTGGCGCCTTCATTCCAGCCGTCAGCATAGCACATTCTTGACACCGATTGGTTCGACCGCACCGACGGCTCGCGGCGTGTCCACCCCACGATTTCCGTCTTGATCCTATAATTTGCTGCAAAACCGACCTTATGGCCACGTGAGCAACATCGTTCTGTTCAAGCGCATCGCTTCCTGGTGATATTCAAGCCAGTCAGCTCTCCCACTGATCAACTCGCCAATCAGGGCAAAATAAACGAGGCGTGCACGTGCTTGCGCTGGCAAGGTCGGAACACCGGCACTCTCAATGACTGACTGGAGGTAAATTAGACGTGCAGTGTCTATGCGTTCGATTGTTTTACGAACATCTGGATCCGATCCTCCCCAGCCGCGTATAGCAGCTTCCAATCGCAGGTCGAGCTCATTCAGCGCGTTCGAAAGATGCTGGAGCCGTTGGTAGGGATCGCCACCGAGAGATCCGACCTCGGTAATGACACTGGCAGTCTGGGAGCGCTCCCATTCTTCGATCATCGCGCCAAGCAGATCCTCGCGTCTCGCGAAGTGCCAATAAAAACTGCCCTTGGTAATTCCGAGACGCTTGGCGAGAAGTTCGACCCGCACAGCAGCTATCCCTCCCTCAGAGAGCGCGGAAAGACCAGCATATACCCAATCAATTCTATCAAGACGTTCCATACGAAATACCATACGGGACCGTATTGTGTTTCGCAAGTTGCTGCTTTAAGAAGCTCCATACGCAAACGTATGGAGATGGTTATGGACTGGCGCCTTTTGGTCGGATCTGTCATTACGATCGGCATCGCTGTGACACATTCGGTACTCGGTGAACGACGTATAATCGCTCCCGGCTTCAACGCTTCCTTTGGTTTCTCTCCTACGAAGGGGGGAGATTTCATCCGCCTCACGCTGCGTTTTGCCTGGCACCTCACCTCCCTATTCATGTTTGCCTGTGCTGCACTGCTCCTTGCGCTTGCTGTTGCGCCTATAGATTTGGCATCAATTTTAAGCCTCGAAATCCTGGGCGCCTTGTTCGTCACGTCCGCCGTGATCACAGGCTCTTACTCAAAAGGGCAGCACATCGCTTGGCCGTTCTTCGCGATCGTTGGAGTTCTCTGCTGGTGGACAGCGATACAGCACGACGGTGCAGTTTTGTTTGAGGGGACGAAGCCCTTTATCGGATTGGCTGCGGCCATCATACTTATGCTTATAGGAATCCTCCATCTGTTTTGGGCGATCCGAGGGCCCGCAAATCTCGTCGCGGTCATTCCAGAAAAAAATGGCAAGCCGTTTTTTTGTCCGAGCAGGATCGGAACGGCGGCGGTTGCGGTTGGAATCATCCTTGCCAGCGTTCTTGTAGCTGAACAATCCGCAGGCACAAAGTTTCTGATGATGCCCGGAGCCACCCGCATCGGCTGCTGGTTAACTGCTGTGCTTTTAATTGCACGAGCTGTGGGTGATTTCCGATATGTAGGGCTGTTCAAGGCGGATCATATGTCGACTTTCGCTTACTGCGACACAGCTGCATACACGCCGCTATGCTTACTGCTTGGGCTGTCGGTGATGGTAAACATGCTATAGAGCCTGCGTAGTTTGGTGCCGTATCTGTCAAGCATTGCGCGTTTAATCGTCTCATGGTGATATTCGTGAGGTTCTCATTTTTTCTGCTGGTCATCGACCATTGCACGGGCTACCGAAATCTTTCGGCCAGAAAGAATTGCATCCATGCGAAAGCTCAGCGGAAAGCGGAAATACAGCTACACCGCTTCGGCGATAATCTCAGGTGGAAAGCGATGGCGATGATAAAGCGAGGAGCGATTGTCGAGCATGCGCTCTTATCCACCGCTGAGACTTACATCAAAGTTAAGGTTACGGTGCCGTCATCTTACCCCAGCTGGAACTGACCCGATGAGCCTCAACTGCGCCGTCACAATCACGTTCACCGAACCGATCCTTTCCAGAAAGATTCTTGACTTCGAAAACATTATCACTGGCAAAGCGTCAGACGGACCTTACCGCATCGGGTCCCGCTCAAACGGTTTGTTTGGAAGAATCAAGCTTGGCCTTTGCGATCTGCTCGACCTGAATCCGAAACTACAGAAATACCTTCCGGGGTTGATGCCTCATGTTCGAAATCGAAAATTTTACCTCAACCTCAACAGCCTCTTCATCGCGGATGGTTTCAGACTGATCGACAGCTTCAATCTTCCAATTGTTTCTCGGCCTTACGATCTGACCGATTGGGCGCGAGACATCACCGAAGCCGAATATCTCGATCTTGTTGGTCCGTCCGATTTCGACGCCTTGCTGGCCAAGCACGACAGCCTGCGCTGGATGATGGGATGGCGAAGCGAGCCCGGGCACGAGGGTCATTACGGCCAGATCGAAGCAATCTTTCACCTCATCTGGGAATTCAAGCGGGGCAATCGTCCTCGTCGCTACCGGCTCGAGGTTTCCGACATGGGGTAGGCGGCCAGTTCTGATAAAGAGTCGCCATGAACAGTTCTTACCGTGCCCCCTCTTGTGATCCGTTCGATCCGTCAGGCATCTGCGTAAAGGAACATTGAGGGGAAGATCGGTCGAACGGCGGGCGACTGACCGAGAAAGGTGGTTCGGCCTGAAACGCAATCTTGATTGATCACTTATCGCCACGTAACCTTCGCGGTACCGGTTCTGTACCATCCCGCGAGCAAAGATCGGGAGTTTCCTATTGTCCTGTCACTACTTGGAATCCGCCCTAACGGTTACGACCTTATTCGAAGCTTCGATCTTCCTCTTGTCTCGCGCCCATATGATCTGGCCGACTGGTCGCGCGAGATCACTGAGGCCGAATATCTCGATCTTGTCGGTCCGCCGGATATTGAGGCCCTACGCGCCAAGCATTCCGGTTTGCGATGGATGATGGAATGGCGGAGGGAGCCTGGACACGAGACAGACTACGGCCAGATTGAGAGGATTTTCCTTCTTGTTTCGGAACTCAAACGGGGCAATCGTCCCCTGCGCTACCAGCTCACAGTTTCAGACATGGGGTGATCGTCGGGTGCGTGGCCCGACGACAATCCGTTTAAGAACCAGTCATGATCGAAGATTCACTTCAGCGATGGAACAATGCCAAAATTCGAATTCCAATTGAGAACGATGATTTTCTGCGTGGCGCTGTGCTCGTCAACGGTGGTCCATGCCAGCGGCCAGCTGCCACTGCCACCGGTCGACGAGGAATACGGGTCCCACAGTGCGTGTGTTGTTGCTCTCGACGCCTTTCACTCGGAAAATCAGGCACAGATCAGGTCGAAGAGCATCGCGCCTAACGGTGAGGTGTCGGAGGTACGCCTGATCACCGACGGAATTCGCCACACCGCCCGTAATAGTGCGACTTACGACGCCACGGTCTGGTATCACCACGGTCGCCGTCGTGACGATCTCCAGGAAATGGAATACAACAACAGCTATGTGCACCGGTTGCGCATCTGTGAGGGCAAAATCATGCGGACGACGGGCGAGGATGGCTATACGCAGAGCACGTTCGGGCCGCTACCCGTCGCAGCCAACAATGCCTCGCAACGGCTCGATTGTCGGGTGCGCTATGAAGATTGCAGCCGCGAACTCGCCATTGTGGAAGCGACAATTGCGAGTGACCCTGAGCTTGCAGCTCTGCGGCGGTCAATTGACACCCGCATTGGCGACTTGAAAAGCCAGAAAGGGGTCGACGCCGCCGCTTCAGCGGCGCTGGACGAGGATGAGGCGAGATATCGCCGGAGTCTCCGGCGCAACCTTTATATTCTGGCGGATAGCGCGACCCTGACAGAGGAGGATCGTTCGGATCTTCGGGGTCGCCTGTCCTGGCGTTTGGCGGTGCTTGAACGTATGTCGCTCGCATCCGATCGGTTGACCGGGCTCTGGAGTAATGCTTCCGGCGAGCTGGAGATAAAGCACCTTGCGGACGGTAGATACTCCGTGTCCGCCAATCCGGTTGATATCGACTTTCTCAAATGGACCTGCGAGCTCTCCGGCGAGGGCCGCCTTGTGAGTGGCGTTCTGACTATCGATCTTGGAGCGGGCGAACAGCTCGAGCTGAACCTACGGGACGGGATTCTCCATTCCTCACACAGGTTGCGCGCGACAGGTTCCAGCGAATTCTGCGGTGCCAACGGCCATGGCAATGGGGTTTGGTTCAGTACGCGCCCTCAGGATACAACAGAAAGCAGGAATAATTAATAATGCCACTAGCTTCTGGCAAGCTATGGTGACCTGAAAATGAGTGATCTGCATCCAGTAAAGTTAGATTGGCTTTTCCGGGACGTGCAGGGCAGAAAGATATTTTCGCGATAACGAAAGACGTGTTAATCGAGGTAAAGCGCTGTCGAATTCTTACGAAGGAAAGATCGAAATTGAATCGGGCCGTTCACTCACTTTTTGTTTCCAGACTATCCGGATTGTCTCTGGCGCTAATCCTTCTCGCCACCGGCTTTGGTTATCCAGGTTATGCCGCAGAGCAGACAACTCCTGTTACGAAAGTCAGCGGTTCCAAGCCACCTTTGCGCAAACTTAATCCCAGCCCGAAACGGGCTTATGAAATCCGCATGAAACTCGAAAATGTTTCCGATATCGCGCCTGCGGATCAAGGTGGCGCGCTGTTTGCGTCGGTAGAGGGTACTATGCAGTTCGATGTCCGCAATGCGGGCAAATGTGGCAAGACCCGCTGGCTTGCCGGCAACGTACCCGTTATCTCGAGCCATGAACCATTCCGTCTTTCGCCTGTTTCGGCGACCGAATACGTTGGTACGGTGTATGCCGATATGATTCTGGATGAGGATTACTATGGGCGCGGCGTGTGTCACTGGCAAATGACCGAGGCTCGCGTCGCTCTCAACGCACGCGATCGCGAAGAGGACACCCGCTTTGTTGCTGGCTTGTCTGCACAAAAGATGAGCGCCGGTGATACGCAGCAGCGCTATTTCTGGAAAGGGTATTATCCGCACTTCGAGCAGGGGAAATTCGCTGATTACGGTATAGCCCAGCTGTCGACCGTAGAGAAAAGCAACCGCGATCAGTACTTCACGATCACGTTGTCGGCCAAGGCGATCGGCCAGTAACTGGATCTTCTGTAAGAGGAGGGTCAAGACGAAAAATGGCGACTGTCCACGCGACAGCCGCCATTTTTCTTGAACCTCTAAAGCTCTGGTAGATGGCCGATTTGCAGGCCCTGGTTAAATTCCGCTCGCTTCATGCACGACGGTGCCATTAAAATCGCAGCTGGCGCCATGGTAGTAAGAGCAACCGGAAACTTCTTCCAGCTTCAACGTGTATTGATCGGTGAACTTAAAGTTCACCTTGCAAAAACGACTGTTCTGCAAGGACTCTTTTTTGCTTTCAATGAACCCTTCGTTTGGGATCGACATGGTTGCGCTGGCACCGGTAATGGTGACATCGCCTTTCAGGCTTCCACCGCAACCGGGCAATTTATCGGTCATTTCAACCGTCGTCGAAATAGCGGCAGAATAATCATTGCCCGACTTATGCGTCAGGTCCACCGTGAGAGACGCTCCGCCTTCGCTTTCGTAACGACCTGCGCGATTGTTTTCGTCACCCTGCGCCAAGGCTGGTACAGCAAGGACCGCAAGCGATACAGCCAATATCGATGTTCTGATCATGTAATCTCCAAAACCAATTAAATTCAGGGCAGATGCGGTATTTATCCGATTTGTCCGCCTACCAGATTATGCTGCGTCACCAAACCTTCAAGTCTGAACTTCGTTGTTTACAGCCCCGCGCACTTTGGTTCACGGATATCCAGCCGTTCCACAACGTTGCCATTGCTCGCAGGCACAAGAAGCACCTGGCTGATACAACTGGCCATTACCCGGTAAGAGCGTTGACGGCTGCATAGCGTCGCGTTCGGATCATCAATGGCAAGCTCACTTTTCCCGCACCGATATCCAGCTTTTTTCAAATTGGTCACGGCTTCAGCGACAGGCATTCCCGGTAAGGCCAACTTCCCGATTTCCTTGACGATATCGGCACTGTCGCGATTTTCGGCCAAAGCGCGCGGTATATCGAGAAACGACACACAGGATAACAAAACAATCAGAGGCAGTCGTTTAAGCATCACGCGGCACCAGATAATAGAATTTAAGCTCTTATCCCATGTCGAGGCGATTTTGTCACGCGCGGATTCATCATGCCAGAACCAGTTTTATGCACCTTTTTTCGTCCTTCAGAATCAGTCACTTGTCGGAGGCTTTCGGGATTAGGGCAGCCCATAATTGCAGGCTCGCGATCATTATGGAAAAGCCGGCCATCGAACAGTGCAGATGGTTGGCAACGGGCTGAGAGTGTGGTTTTTAGCGACAAACACATGGAGGTGGCGAATGCGCGCTTTTGGATTGATAGTTTTGCTGGGATGTGTGGTCTGTGCCTGGCCGAGCGTCGGACAGGAGAGCAACGCGACACGGAGCACTTCGGCTGAAGGTGCAAGCGAGCATTCAGCTCCGTCGGGCGCGGTTGGTGGCTCCTTCGCGGGCGCCTGGGCGTCCTGCGATAGCAAAGATCTCGCCTGATGAGTGCAGCCGCTACCTTCTTATTCAAAGTGGCGACCGCATCTGCGGGACCTGGTCGTATTTCGCCTCCGGCCAAGCTTTTGAAGGCAGGGTGGTAGCGAACGCCAGTTCTGAGACCAAAGCGCGGCGCACGCTAGTTTGCGGCCGACCGGGCTCGGAGACCGACACCGAATGCGCGGAAGGTTGGCAACAAATTGATAAGCCCCTGGAACTTTGCGACGGCAAGCTCAGCGACATGGCGGGGGCACACGGAGCCTGTTTTGCAGACTATGATGCTGTTTCCGCCTCACAGGCCGAGCTTGCAGAGCTGGAAATGCAGCCCTGGTTGAAGACCTGTCTCGCAACACGCCCCTGACCGTAACGGGCCCGGTCGACCCGAAGCTATGAAAATGGTCAACTCGCAGAACAAAGATAGAATCTATCGCTCTCGATAGCAGGGGGCGCGGAAATCTGAAACCTGCGCTACATTCGCAGCGATCCGGAATCCGGGCCGCGACGTGTCGCAAAAGTCAGTCGCACAAGTTTGACTTTCGCACCTGATTTTTGCGACCGGTTGTCCCTGCATAATTGTAGCCTATGTATGACCAGAATAATAAAACAACCCCGAACCAAACTAGCGCTAACTGGATGCACTGGGCTGAGAAACTCAGGAACGGGAATGAGTTCATAGGCTCTTCTCCCCGTAGCAATGGCCAGCCCTCAGCCTGCCAGAACGACAGATATGCGTTTACGCCGAGAAGCAGCGGAGCGATCCAGCCGGCGGATAGCAGCGCAACAATAGTGGCAAAGATTCTATGTCTTGTCATAGCGGCCTATCAATAATTCGGCCCCATCTTCGGGGCGTTGTGCGGAAATTGTGGGGCTCCGCGGTTATTATTGCCGAAATGCCCGCGGAGCCCCAACAAGACAGATTATACGAAAAAATCACGCTTTGTTTGAACGCTTATGAAGCGCCCGAGCGACATAAAGACCGCCGACCAGAGCAACGATAACACTCATGGTCATGTTCCGGGTTGAATCGTCTTTCACAATCGGACGGACCATTACCGATCCATCTTGGGATTCGGCATATTGTGGACCTCGCAGGACGAAAAAGCCTTGCGCTGCTGCGAAAAAAGCTATGCCCGCAATGACGCCCATCACAATGGCGCGTTTATTGGCGAATATGCTTCTATTCATAATATTTTGTTGCCCGTAGGTTGGTGGTGCGCTGTCCCTGCGACCTGAGGAACAAGGGCTTTCTGAACGAAAATCGCCCCCAGCCGGAACCGGCCCCTAGTTCGGCGACGCGGGACGGCGGGTTGGTCATGACTGCGCTCCTTGCAGAAAGGGTGAAGCGTTATCGGAAGTCTGGGTAATCCCGGTGCAGCTGAGCTTCGACCTGGACGGTCAGCGGATTTGGCTCGGCCTCTGGCAGGTCCTTGATCACGGCCCAGGGGCCGTCGACCAGCAGGTGCCCAGCCTCGAAGAAAGGCGGGCCATCGCGCTGGCGCAGGGCCTGCACGGCCAGCAGTTCAGCCGGGAACAGGCGATCAAATGCAGTGTCGAACTCGTAGAACTTACTACCGGTGCTGCTCTTGGAGCGAGTGATGTGAAATTCGGACGCGGCCTGCATGGCCGTCTGGAACACAGACTCGTCGTTTGTGCGCCAGGCATCCAGCAGCTGCTGGTAGGGCTCGATCAGTGGCTTGCGGGGCTGGAAGCTCGTGGGGATATCGAAGGCCTGCGAAAACAGGCCGACCAGGAACACGTCGTTGGTGTTGTGGTTGATCATCCGCGTCGCCGGTGGGCGGTTCACCCGCTCGTCTTTTTCCGCCATCTCGATGAAACGCTCGGCACAGATTTGCCCCAGCTCCCACTCGGACAACATCAGAGGGCCGGCCGCCTTCATGCTGTCCCAGAACTCGCTGGGCCAGTTGCCCAAGTCGGGGCGGCGCTCGCTGAACATGCCTCGATGTCTCAGATCCAGAGCACGTAGGGCGACGGCCCAACGAAGCAGTTGGGCCAGATCCTCGAGATCCTGCCGCCCATAGGCAGCACAAGCAGCCACGCCGTAGTAGTGCCCCAGGTCCGCAACGGGATTGCCGGGCATTTTGGAAGGTCGCTCCGGCGCATCCAGCCATCCCTGCAGGTCAGCCGAATATTCCGCCGGCCTTTCTGGATTGCCCGGGTAGGTCAGCCAATCTTGACAAGCCTTGAGAGTTTTCTTCAGTGAGCGGTGATAGGCAAAATCCATTTCCGGGTCGTGCTCCAAGCCAGGTCCTGATGCCAACGGTGGCATCGCTGGAAAAGTATGCCAGATTCGGTGTCATCGCGAAATCTAGGGGTCGTGTGTCAGGCCTCAGAATTGCGGCTTTCACACGCCACAGGCCAGTATGGTTCGTTCGCAGATCAGGTCCAAATCGTTTGCGCGGGCTCAAAACACCCGACCCCTAGCTGGTTGTCCTGATCGCGTTCTGACCGATCGATTTCCATATCCTTCTTGCACTTCTAACATTCAAAAGCCGTTCGCTTTCAACGGCATATTGGCAGGTTTAGATAGCAGGCGTCAGACTGTAAGCTTCTCCCTTGGTCACCAAAGCCCAGATTCGCCGCGCCATTTTATTGGCAAGCGCAATCGCCGCAACAATTCCGCGGTTTTCTGTCCAGCTTGTCCTGCAGCCAGCCGTCGGCTTTCCGCTTGTATCTGTGCATGCTGGCGATCACACTCATAGCTCCGATAATCAGTAACTGCCGAATGTCGCGCTGCCCCATCTTCGATGTTCGTCCCAATCGCTCTTTCCCGCCCGACGAGTATTGCCGTGGAATTAGCCCTAGCCAGGCTGAGAAGTCTCGACCTGTTTTGAAGGTATCCATAGCAGGAGCGAAGGCCTCGACTGCCATGGCACTGATCAGCGCCACGCCAGGCATGGTTTGAAGAGTCCTGGCTGTCCCGCTTCCCCGGCTGGCTTGCTTAATCTTCTGCATCATCTGCTCGATCAGAATGGTAAGTGCATCGTTGCGGTTCAGATGCAGGTGGGCCAACTCTCGTGCAAGCTCCGGCAAGTCGTTGCGCGGATCGTTGATGATCTCGGACATGCGTTGAAGGTTTCCGAGCCCCGGGGGGCAATGAGTCCGAACTCTGCCAGATGTCCACGCAACGCATTTATCGTTTCTGTTCTTTGCCGAACCAGCTGTTCCCGGGTCCGAAATAGCGTCGCATGTGCTTGTGTCTGAGCCGACTTTGGTAGAACGAACCGCATATTTGGACGCTGAGCCGCCTCAATGATGGCTTCCGCATCGGCTGCATCATTTTTCTGACGTTTCACAAACGGTTTAACGTAAATTGGTGCAATGAGCCGGACTTCATGGCCCATTTTCGTGAACTCACGAGCCCAATAATGCGAAGTCGCACAAGCTTCCGTAGCGACAACAAGGTTACCGTACTACTCAAAGTATTCCGTTTCCAGAAGATCGCATAGCCGCTAACGTAGGATTTCGCCTTCTTCCGCAAACGTCCCCTTTTAAAATGACTTGGATTGGTCCAAACGAAAAGAATTCAGGCTCGTTTCGATTAAGAATATTTTTCCATTGTGGACGAGCTCATACCAGATATTTGGAATCATTCATTACTTATTTCACGTAATCATGGTAGCATCGCAATGATCTTTTAACATTTATAATTACTTATAATTACGATCGAATCTATCGCTCACCGTGACCGACATGAAGCTTGACTAAATGGCACCCCCCTGACTAGCGACGCTTTTCCTTTGTTAGTAGAAAATATTGATGACGCGGCACATCTTATAGCGGTCATGGCAAACGGAAACCGGCTGAAGATACTATGCATTTTACTGGACAACGAAGTTTCAGTAAATTCAATTGCCGAGATGATCGATATACAACAATCCGCCGTTTCTCAGCACCTCATGATACTACGCAAACTGGAACTCATTTCCAAACGCCGCGAGGGACAACACGTCTATTATAGGGTCTCATCACCGGACGTCGAAATGATGTTGTCGGCGATATCGAGTATATGCATTGGTTCACCGATGGGGCCCAACGAGAGCGGGCGATCAGATAGGCACGTATCTCACGAATTCGACAGGCTCAATGGGGTGTGTCGGCTCGGTTCGGTCCTCCGCCAGGCGTCTCCTTTGCTGGCGCTCGTGGCGAGACTTACCCGCAGCCGATATATCTCTGTGCGGTCATCCCGTCGCTGACAATGACGATCTCGAAGTTGTGCATGGATTGCTCATGTAGTGAGCGGACACATGCATCGAGCGCGGTGAGTTACCCCCTTTCCTTGTCCAATCGTGCTTTAAATGTCCGTTTCCATCAAAAAAGGATGCACGCTCCGCGTTTTAAAGTTGGCGCTAAAACACGGAGCCATTAAGCTCCTAGCTGGGCAGCCTAAGCAATTGCCCGCCCCCGTGAGAGGCGTAATTTATTATACCCCTTATGCCTCTCGCCCCCGCAATTTTGGACAGGAGAACATTGCCAGCGTGACGTAACCGTCGACCACGGCTGTCGGGTTTTACATATCGATGTTACTTTTTTGCCTCGCATTATTCGCATTCGGACTTTCCGCAATTCTTATGCTCATCGCAGTCATTTTCATGGATGCTGCATAGCTCCACCAGGGACGATGTCACCTTATCGACCGCGATACGCAATTCGATCTGTCGCAGCTGTTTTCAGCTGCCGATGGTCAAGGCGTTCCATTCTGCATCTATATACAGAGAAAGAGGCCCGCGAGCATCCGCTGCACTTAAAAAAACGCCAGTCTACATTCCTATATTTCGCCACGCCTTATCTTTGTGGGCGTTGTATGCAACCGTTCCCTTATCAGGGAAGTCATATGGCTTTGGCTTCCAAACCCGCAAATCCGCCAGATTTCGGCAAGCGGCAGATCGTCGGCGCGAATGAGAAGTTCTGCGCGCTCGACACGCAGATCAATGAGATACTGATGCGGGCTTTTGCCGGTAGTTTGACGAAAGGCGCGGGAAAAATGGCTGACGGATAAGCGCGCCAAACTCGCAAGGGTTTCGATAGGAATGGTATCTGCGAGATGCGAGCGCATATAATCGTCCACCGTGCGCCAGGCCCTTGCCGAGAAACCACCTGCGAGACCGTTATATGTAGTTTTCCTAATGGAAGAATGATTTCGCAGGAGATGCAGCCATAACGCGACATTCAGGGAATCCAGATACAGCAAATTGGAGCTGTCGTTTCCGCGTAAAATCTCCTCCCGCATGAGCCGCGCAAGCGCCAATGCGGTCTTATCTATCCGCCCAGGGCTCAACGGCCTTAACTCAAACTCATCCGTCTCAAATTCTACACCGGCCAGATTGCGCAACCGATCGCTTCCGAAACAGGACAGGATGTTTTCCTTTGGCGTGCGCCAGCGCGCGAAGAGATCGGCCTGATCCGGAATCAGCTCCAGCGATCCAACCGGAACATTCGCAGTGGTGCTTCGGTCGGAGCCTATTCTCGCCTCCCGTTTTATCTGCGGCGTGAGCAGGATAAGCGCGAAGGGATCTGGGGCCACAATCTGGATTTGATTTGGCCCGGTCCGGGTAAGGGTGACCGCGCTCTTATCGCTCTTGTGCAGCTTACCCCATTCTTCGGGAATACTGTCGAGCCACTTCATCCGAACGCCCATTTCTTAAACCGCATAGGCCGCCTTCCTCTCAATGCGCCTAACACCAAGTTTTGGTGGCATATATATATCAGATCCGCGATCTTTACGTTGACATATCCACCGAACAATTCATGAGCTACGCAACTCTTGAAATAGTAAGCTGCCTACTTAAAAAGTCAAAGGCTTATGCGGTCAGCCATTTGATTACCAATGCCGTCCCCAACCGTGCCAGGGCAGAATTTTTTTGTGCAGAAAATAACGATACTCGCGTGTTAACAGTCTGCACCCAGCCGTAATCCATGCTCTTTTTAAATTAACACTCGAATACGGAGAGCCTATACTTATTTGCTGCTGCAAATATCGTAGTATAAATTCCGAACCGATACGCATTGCTGTTCCATAATGATCCGCCTTACGTCTCGCTTTACATGCAAAGTAAAATCTGAAAATTCGTATAATGAAATACATTTCGAATAGAAACGCATCGTATTCTGTATCGCTTATTGAATTGTTTTTTCATTTATTATACTGAAAAATATTCAATAAAAATAGGATTCAATTTCCGTGTATATCCGTCCCGATTGGTAATATATGAATCAAAAAAAATAGTTGCGCAAAATATTTAAGTTGCGTTAAGAGTAGAATATCAATCTGATGACCATATATCGAACAATTGGATGGGCTTCCGTATTCGGGTCGAAGTAAGTCTGCGCCATAAAATTCTGATGGCGCGGGGTTTTTCATTCTTAGTTTCGAAGGACGGTCTATTTGCGACTAACCTAGCAGAAATCCAGACTGCCATGCTTAGCCGGCTTTCCGTTAAGTGGAGGGTATCAAGCCAAATTGCGGATATAAAGCTGCGTCTATGGAGGGTCGTTGCAGCTCCGTTATTGTTTTGACGAAAATTTGCATGACACAGCTCTCCCGGGGGGGGGGAGGGGCTCGCGAGTTAACTTACCCATGTCTTCTTGAAAATCTTACCCACTGATACCATTCGGGAATTACTTAAAAGCCGAACATCCTCAAGTAATCTACTCCTTCATCGATAATCCCAGATGGAGTTTACAGCCAATGAAATGTCTGTTCCCAGAGATAATCGGATGGCTGACCAATTCAAGCGAACGAACAGGCGAGGCTGACATGACCGATGTTTCCAAGACTAATTTCAATCGCAATGAGAGTCCCACTGTACGAGAGCAAAAGCACAGACGATTCAATGTGAACGAGCGATTGGATCTGGATGGTTACAGCCTCGTTTTACCCCACATGATTGCATCGGAGACGTTCTCTTCGAAATCGATGGAGAATGTAGGGCATCTGGAATCGGGACAAGTTGAACTGTCTGACTTGCTAGAGGAAACAAGGCAACAGATCGCCGATGCAGTGTCACCATCCGCCGTAACCGAGTATCTTGCGGGATCACTTCATAGGTTGCGACGGCGGTTGCATCCTAACGTATGGCAAAGTCTCGCGCCCTCGGTTTGGCAGCACGAAATATTCAATTATTTTCTCCAGGATCCACTCACCAGGTGGTCTTTTGAAAAGCCACGCGGTTACTCTGGTGACGCACGATTACTGGATTTCATTTATGGGCATCCCGATGTCGCGAAAGACATAGAAAATTCGTCAGCTTTGGGAAGGGAACTCTATAATCATACCAGTATGGTCGCCTCATCAGTTGCAGTGCGTGAGCGCTGTAGTCTTGTTACTCGTTATGTTGATGAGATCGCTAGTCAATGCGGCACAAATGCAGAAATATTAACAATTGCAGCAGGCCATCTTCGGGAAGCCCAACTGTCAACGTCCTTGGCGTCTGGTAAGATAAAGCGTTGGGTGGCGCTAGATCAGGATAATAAAAGTGTAGAGATGATCGCGAAGAGCTATCCTGGTACGGTCGTCAAGGCGACCGAGGGTACAGTACGCAATCTGATTACAAGACCGAAACAGCATGGTTTTTTCGATTTTATCTATGCGTCAGGTCTCTATGACTATCTCTCGGACCGGGTCGCGATAAAATTGACCCGCGTTTGCCTGTCGTTGTTAAAGCCCGGCGGTACATTTATGTTTGCGAACTTTTCCACGGACACTCATTCCGATGGGTATATGGAGACCTTGATGAACTGGGCCCTCCTTTGGAGAAACGAGCAGTCAATGTGGAAGATTATAAATGAAAGCATCGATGACGATGCATACCAGACCAGAGTTGAATTTGGCGAGAATAGAAATGTTTTGTATGGGTTCATCGAAAAAAGCAGATAAGCACAGGTGGTGGGTAGCATCGCCTTAACTAAATTTTGCTGAGCTCGTTTCTATTCGAGAGGCGGCGCGAAGCCCAGAACTTCACTTTAGACGCCAACGTTTTCCTGCTGAGAGCCTGAATCCTACCGAATGCAACGATATCAGGTTCTTGCGAAATGTCGGGTGAGGAAACGGATATTTGCGATGTATATCCGCGCTTCGGAAGAAGCGATATAAAGAAGCGCGTTCACCGCTTCACGCAAGTTCGTGGTTCGAGGGCGTCCAAGTCGCCTGGATGATGGCATCAGTGGTTCGATGAGGGACTGACGTGCACCCCGACTTTGGCCACGGAGAACTGGAATTTTCCGGCTCTTATGCCAATGGCGGGCTGATGACGCCATCGGGATTATGCAAGGCAATCGGCACGTTATATCCGATTGCCGAGTGAGGACGATCCTCATTATAGTGTCGACGCCAATTCTCCAACGTAAGCGGCAAGCAGACCCCATCTGGCGGAAGTGGTGATCGGTCGGATATCGGTAGCGGACACAATGAGCTGCTGTGAGCTTCTATGTCTGCGCCTAGTACTGGAACTAGAAGCTTCCATATGATCGAAGCTGTTGCCGAGCGCCTTGAGGGTGCACCGCGGCAGCTTCGCCGACGCTGGTCGGATGAGTTCAAGGCACGGGCGGTGGCGGAGGCATTGGAGCCAGGCGCGAGTGTCTCGGCGATCGCGCATCGGCTCGGCATTCACCCGTCGCAGCTCTTTGGCTGGCGTCGTGCGGTCTTAGACGCTCGGAAGGTGTCCACGGAACCGGCCCATTGTGAGATGGCCGTGGCGTCTACTGGCGAAGCGGTGATCGAGGTTGTCATTGGCGACGTGATCGTGCGTGCTCGCGCTGACGTCAGTGAGGAGCACTTGCAACGGGTGATCCGGGCGGTGCGGTCGGCATGATCCCCTCCGGCGTGAAGGTTTTCCTGGCCAGTCATCCGGTCGACTTCCGCAAGGGCCCGGACAGCTTGCTGTCGCTGGTGCGGGACGCCGGCAGTGATCCGTTCAACGGTGCGCTTTACGTCTTCCGGGCCAAACGAGCGGATCGAGTGAAGATCGTCTGGTGGGACGGCTCCGGGGTCTGCCTTTACGCCAAGCGATTGGAGAAATCGCAATTCTGCTGGCCCCGCATCGGCCACAGCCGGGTCCAGTTCAATCATGCCCAACTTCTGGCGCTCATCGATGGCATGGACTGGAAGCGGGTTCGATCTGTGCCGGTCAAGCCGCCGGAGATTGTTGGGTAAAAGCCCTGCGGCGAAGTGAATCAGCAGCCTGAAAGGGCAGGAAACCCGGAGCAAAATGTGCTCTGGTCGAACCGATGACGCCGCCCGATCTCAACCGTCCAGACGACGTTGAAGCGCTGAAAGCCATGGTGCTCGCCATGGCCGAGAAGGCGGCCCGGGCCGACGCCCTGGAGTGCGAGGTCGCTGATCTCAAGGCGCGCAATGCCGATGCCGATGAGCGCATCGAACGACTGACGCAGATCCTGAAAGCCTTCGATCGGGCCCGCTTCGGCCGGCGATCGGAAAAGCTCGGCTCCCCAAGCACCGACGACGAGCAGCAGACCTTTGTCTTCGAAGAAATCGAGACCAGCATCGCCGCGATCAGGGCACAGGTCAACAAGGGCGGCGAGCGTCCGGATGGCAAACGTCCGCCGCGGCCACGCAAGGGCTTCGCACCGCATCTGGAGCGGGTCGAAGTGGTCATCGAGCCGGAGGAGCTCCCGGAGCATGCCGGCAAGCAGAAGGTGCTGATCGGCGAGGACGTGTCAGAGCGGCTGGATGTGGTGCCGGCGAAGTTCCGCGTCATCCTCACCCGCCGCCCGAAGTATGCCTTCAAAAACGAGGAAGGGGTCATCCAGGCGCCGGCGCCGGCACACATCATCGAGAGCGGCATTCCGACGGAAGCGCTTCTGGCGCAGATTGCCGTCTCCAAGTATGCCGATGGCCTGCCACTCTACCGACAGGAGGCGATCTACGCCCGCGACAAGGTCGAGCTCGACCGCAAGCTGATGGCGCAATGGATGGGCAAGCTCGGGTTCGAGCTGGAGATCCTCGCCGACTACCTCTTCGATAAGATCAAGCAGGCCGAACGGATCTTCGCCGACGAGACCACCTTGCCGACCCTTGCTCCCGGCTCCGGATCGACGAAGACAGCCTATCTATGGGCCTATGCCAGGGATGACCGACCATTTGGCGGCAGCGGTCCGCCGATAGTGGCCTATCGCTTCGAGGACAGTCGAGCCGGCGAGTGCGTCGCCCGTCATCTGAACGGCTATCGCGGCATCCTGCAAGTCGACGGTTATGCCGCATACAACAAGCGGGTCCGCTCCGATGGCGGCAACGACGGCGTCACATTGGCAGGCTGCTGGTCGCACAGCCGGCGGAAGTTCTATGAACTGCATGTCGCGGAAAGCTCAAAGGTCGCAACGGAGACGGTCGAGCGGATGGCGAAGCTGTGGCAGGTCGAGAAGACCGTGCGCGGCCAAAGCCCTGACGCCCGTGTCGCGGTGCGTCAGCAAACTTCCGCCGCGATTGTCACCGGGCTCTTCGCCCTCTGGCAGAAGACCCTGCCGCGGATCTCCGGCAAATCGAAGCTCGCCGAGGCGATCCGCTACGCGATCTCGCGTCGCGCCATCTTCGAGCGCTTTCTGGCTGATGGCCGCATCGAGCTCGACTCCAACATCGTCGAGCGAGCAATCAGGCCCCAGGCCATCACGAGAAAGAACTCACTCTTCGCCGGCAGCCACGGCGGCGGAAGGAGCTGGGCAACCATCGCGACGCTGCTGCAGACTGCGAAGATGAACAACGTTGATCCGCTCGCCTGGCTCACGCAAACGCTCGAGCGGATCGCCAGTGGCTGGCCGAGCAGCGAAATCGACGCGCTCATGCCGTGGAACTACACCAACTGAACGGCCTCAGCTTGCCGCTTACTCTCCAACTTTTCGCGCGCATCTTCAAGCGTTAAGAACCAGTGTGCGTTCAGGCACTCGGCGCGAAGCTTACTGTTGAAGGCTTCGATGAACCCGTTATCCGTCGGCTTTCCGGGTCGGGAGAAGTCCAGTGTGACCTTGTTGGCATAGGCCCACAGATCGAGGTCACGCGAAACAAACTCACTTCCATTATCAACCCTTATTGTCTTCGGATAACCAGCACGACGACACACTTTCTCAAGTGTCTGAACGACATCCTCACCACGATAACTGAAGCGCGGATCGGTTGCCGGCGAGTAGCGTGACCTCGCACAGACATTAGGGCCTTTGCTGGGCGGAATTCTGGTTCGTCTCGCCGGCGCTCCGCTTGCAATGCTCGCCAATGCCGCGACTTATGGCACTTCTGCGATGCTGCTCTTGCGTGTTCCCAATTTTGCCAGCGAGCGCTCAACCGAGCGGACATCGATCCTCGCGGACCTGCGGGAGGGCATCGCCTGGGTGTACAGGCACCGGGTCCTCGCGCCTTATGCGTTTTGCCTCCACGTCTGGTTTATTGGAAACAGCGTGGCCGGAACGGTATATATTTTTCACGCATCAAGCCTGGGTTTGGACGCCGCCGCGATTGGATTGACCTTGGCATGTGCTGGCATGTCAGGACTTGTCGGCGCAGCTCTCGCTGAGAGAATAGCCCGCGCCATTGGGATGGGTGTTGCTATCCTGTCCGCGGATTTCATTACCGGGTTTGCTTGGCTTGCGGCAGCAATTGCATCCAGCGAGAGCGGAGTCGGTGGACTTTGCGTCGTTCAGCTTTTCTATGGATTCGGATTGGGTATGAGAGGTCCTTTAGAGATAAGTTTGCGGAATGCCCTGACGCCCTCGCGCTTGCACGGACGCATGAACACCACGATAAGGTCGATAAACTGGGGGCTAATCGCGGTAGCTGCACCCTTTGGGGGCTGGATTGCCCTGGAGCTTGGGATCAATGCGCTCTCGCCCTGGCTGGCACGATCATGCTAGCGAGTGGTCTGGCGCTACTCCTATCGCCCTTTCGGTTAGCGTTCATAGACACAACACGGTAGACGCAAGAAACGTCTGCTTTCGGGTGCACATCCTGTTGGTCCCAAGAGCTGATTTGGGCGTCGCGAACTGTCGGACGACTTGACGCTTTATTCTGGACCTTACCGTACCATTCACACACTTTTCAAAGCGGTCGCTCCACCGATCATGATTTCAACATCCGTAAAGGGAAAGCGGAATGGCAACATGCGTACTAAAGTTCGGACACCCATCTTTGATGTTCGGCCGAACTGTTTGCCACCGGTTGAATACTGTGAAGGGGTGAGGGACAAGCCATGCGGGACCGGAGGCGTCGCCTTACTCTGGGACCGGACAGTGAAATCGATGCGACCCGCAGTGGTGCCGATATTCAGGCGCGAAAGATTGGTAGGTTATCGGATGTTGTCAGGACACAAACTCGCGAAGTTTGGCTCGGGATGAACCTCTGTCAGTCTTTCCGTGAGCTCCCATCTCGAGCAAGTTCGCCGTTGCCTGCCGAGGTCCCCTGCTGGACAAGCATCGGATACCACTTTTCCTCGTTGCGCCCAACATGCACTCGACAGCAAGCTGGCGGCGATTGCCCATCTACGGCTATCCGTTGAATCTATCGGAAGCATTACAGGTCTAATGAGAGAAAGCGGGCCAGACCAAGAATGCGGTGATCGACACAGGTCCGTCACGATGGGCAGTGCCGATGGAGCCCGTTAGGACAACTATAGTAGCTTGTCGAGCTTCTTCGGGGTGCCTTCTTCCTGCATCGGCGTGTAAATGACCAGCTTCAGATTGGAATGGTCGAGGACAGCGAGCCTCGTATATTCGAACACCATGCGGCCGACCAAGGGCTGGTCAATGCGCTTGAAGCCGACGACAGCGCTCGAGACTTCATGCCGCGACCAGAGCTGTTCGAACTCAAGGCTCGTTCCGCGCAGGAACGCGATGAGACGCTCAAAATCAGGATCGCCCGCGAAACGCACGCTGTCTGCCCGGAAATTTGCGAGGGCGATCGGAGCCATGATCTCCCAATCAACCACCTTGCGACGGTGGTCGGGATTGGCGAACACCATGTGCATAATGTTGCGGGCATCGCCTTCGAGCAAGCTGTAATCGCCGAATACGGCCGCCGCCGCACGATTCCACGCGAGAATATCCCATCTCCGTCCCAGCACATAGGCGGGTTGACGCCCCATGCTTTCCAACATGCGCAAAAGTGCATCTGGCACGGTTTCCGGACCGGAAAGAAGCATGCCGGGTGCCGGGCGGTCGCTTAGCCGGAAGAGGTGATGCCGCTCGTCCGGATCGAGTTTTAGCGCGCGGGCGATGGCCGACAGAACCGCGGCGGAAGGCCGCACGTCGCGACCCTGTTCCAGCCATGTGTACCAGGTTGAGCCCACGCCTGCGAGCAGCGCGACTTCTTCACGGCGAAGGCCTGGCGTGCGCCGCCTGACACCCAGCGGCAGGCCCACCTCTTCCGGGGTCAATCGCTCGCGGCGACTGCGCAGGAAGTCGGCTAACTCTCGCCGTCGGGTGTCTTCGTTCGGAACCTTCGCATCCATGACGCCTATCATAGCAGGATCAATACCGGAATAAAGTCAGTCCTGCTTAAGAGTTTCACGCGGTGGCAATGAAGAGCAACTTATCCCTCTATGAAAGGAACAATCCGTATGGCCGAGAAACCCGATGCCGCGTATTCGACAGTCCGCCGCCCCCACCGCGGTTCCGACCTCGCCGGGGTGGAGCGACGACGGTTCCTAACGATACTCGCGCTCGCGGCAAGCGCGCTTGCGACCACTCCCATGATCACGCGACAAGGCTCGGCGGTCAGGGCCGCTGATGCGACGGGCAAGCGTACCATCCTCATCACCGGCTCAACAAGTGGATTGGGACGCCGGCTCGCCGAACGCCTGGCCGCGCCCGGAACCACGATCCTCGTCCATGGCCGCAATCGCCAGCGCGGAGAACAGGTCATGAAAGCCGTGCAAGACGCAGGCGGAGAAGCACGCTTCTATGCCGCTGACTTCTCCTCCCTTGCCGATGTCCGCAAGTTGGCGGACGCTGTAATACAGGAAAATGACCGGCTCGACGTGCTGGTCAATAATGCCGGCATCTATCTTGGCGAGGCGGGAGCCCGCCAGATCAGCGCGGACGGTCATGAACTCCGTTTCGCGATTAACTATCTCGCACCCTTCGCCCTGACCAATCGGCTCGTTCCCTTGTTAAAGAAGAGCCACCAAGCGCGGATCGTCAATATATCGTCCTCCGGCCAGAACGCCATCGACTTCGACAATATGATGCTGGAGCGCAGTTACAGCCATCAGCGCGCCTATGGCCAGAGCAAACTTGCCCTCATCATGTTCACAATCGACATCGCCGAAGAGCTGAAGGACTCGGGCGTCACTGCCAATGCTATCCACCCCGCGAATTACATGGATACTCCCATGACGCGGGATGCTGGAATTTCGCCGTGGAACAGCGTCGACGAAGGTGCGGATGTCGTCCTGCAACTGATCAACGCGCCCGAATTCGCCGGGACGACCGGGCAATATTTCAACGGAGACCGGGAATCTCGGGCCAGTTCGCAAGCCTATGATGCGGATGCCCGCGCGCGCCTGCGCGACCTCAGTCGCCAGCTCGCCGACATCTGATCGCTCATGATGCCGGGACGTGATCGCGGGCTCCGGCGCAATTCCAATCGCGCGGGGCGCTACCGGTCCCGTTTCAAAGGATCAACACGCCTATGATGCAGTCTTATGTCACCCGCATGTTGAATATCGATCGAAGCGAAGCCGCGCCGGTGATCGCCGGATGCCTGATGCAATTCACATTGTTCGTCAGCTACTTCTCCATGCGCCCGATCCGCGAGACCATGGGCGTTGTCGGCGGCGTCAACAATCTCCAGTGGCTGTTCACCGCGACTTTCTTGGCGACGCTAGCGGTCGCCCCGCTCTTCGGATGGCTGGTCTCGCGCGTAAAGCGGCGCCATATCACCCGCTGGGCTTTCGGCTTCTTCGGCCTGAACATCCTCGGCTTTGCAGCAGCGATTTACCTCTACGGTGAAGCGGTCTGGCTTGCCCGCATCTTTTTCGTCTGGCTTTCCGTCTTCAACCTTATGGCGATCTCGCTCGCCTGGAGCGTCTTAGTCGATGTGTTCAGCTCCGCCCAAGCCAAACGGCTCTTCGCCATGATGGCGGCAGGAGCCAGCCTCGGCGGGCTTGTCGGACCGCTGATCGGGGTGCTATTCGTCACACGTATCGGCAATGCCGGGCTGCTCGTGGTCGCCGCCTTTATGCTCATCGTCACGGCCCTATGCGCAGACTATCTTCAGGCACGCCATGTTTCCACAAAGACAGGAGACCGCGCCCCAAACGATAGCGCGGTCAACACAAAGCTCGGAGGCAATTCCTTCGAAGGGGCAATTCACGTCCTGACGTCGCCGTTGCTTCTCGGCATCGCCGCCTTTGTCGTTCTTCTCGCCAGCGTCAGCACATTTCTCTACTTCGAGCAGGCGCGCTTCGTTGCGGAGCGTTTTACCGACCGCGCGGAACAGACGCAATTCTTCTCAGGCGTCGATGCGGTGGTGCAGTTCCTGACACTGCTGATTCAGATATTCCTGACCGGGCGCATCGCCTCGATCCTCGGTGTCCGGGCTCTGCTGTTGACCGTGCCCATCATGATGACGGCGGGATTTCTGATGCTGAGCTTCTCGACGCTGCTCGGCATGTATGTCGTGGTCATGGTGATCCGCCGCGTCGGCGAATACGCACTCGTCCGCCCCGGGCGCGAGATGCTCTACACATCGGTTCCGACAGCCGACAAATACAAGGCCAAAAACTTCATCGATACGGTTGTCTATCGCGGCGCCGATGCCGTTAGCGGCTGGCTGAAAGCGGGTTCAGACATACTATTGAGCCCGCAGATGGGGGCAGTGGCGGGAGCCGGAATTGCCCTCGCATGGGTGTGTTCCGGCATCTATACGCTTCGCCAGCACAGTCAGGTAGAGACGAAAGCCGCCACGATGTGACTGCAGGGAGCAGTTGCGTTTGAAGATGATCCCCTCTTTGAGCAGTTCCGCCGGCTCTATTGCAAAAAAGCGAGGTGTCAAGGAAAGCCCCTCGTTCTGTGCTGTCAAGCGGTCTGACCTTGTAGACCCCGGGCGAGCAGTTCCACGGCTTCTGTCAACGCGCTCGGCCCGATACCAAAAGCGCGTTCAACGATACGCGCTTCCCGGTGCTGTCATGTCTGGATGGCGCCCGTTTGGCAATATGATTTTGGTGATTTTTTAGCTTTGCGGGTCGGGTGCAGTCATGACAGCACCCGAAGAACTGTTGTTACAAGGTGCTCTGACGCAATTAAACAATCACGAAAGCCAATAGAGATTGCTGACCCATTATAGGAAGGTTTCGCGTGGCGACGACTAACGTTTATTGCATCACGACCTAGGCGGTCGAGCTCGGTGACGATCACAATGTCACCGGCCGCCATCTTATCCAATAAGCGGGAGAAACCACGGCACCGCCAATGGCCGTCTGCCGAAAACCGTGTCGATAACGATCCGACATGGCTCCACATGGAAACCGGCCGCCTAATTTTCCCGTATCTAATTCTCAGTAGTATGCTTATTCGTCGAGACGCAGGCATAAGCAAAGGTACAGGCATTGGCTCAATTCGGTCCGTATAGGATGTCCGAAATATTTCTGCGTTCGAAACTATGCCATGATAATTTGCGGACAGGCTCTTTTGCACCTGTACGCTATCGGTCGTTTTCGGACGGATACCAACAGGCGCGGTAATTCGATGAACGGGGAGATTGACCAATTTGTCCAACGGAAAACCCTGATGTATATTCATGTCGGACGCTGTTGCAGTACCTCTTAGGTGCATGAGCCCCGCTTAAATCTCAACCGCGTCCACCATTTTGAAAACTGTTTTGGTTTTTATCTCGTGTGGGGTCCTAGCTCATTAGGGGCGATATCAGATGGAAATAGAAAATTCCTTCGTGCTGTATTCTTTTGTCTTTATTCTCGCTTTCGGCGAGGAGATATTGAAATTTACCTTGGTTTTTATATCAAAAGGAACACACTTTATTATTCCAGCAATGTTGTTTTTGCCCATTGTGGAGGGGATTCTTTATTATCCTGAAATGTACCAGCACTCTCTCGAATTGGGAGTTCAAGAAAATTTAGCGCTTCCTTACACTCTCTTCGTAATTACGGGCGCCAAATTATTCCATGTCTTGACCTCGATTCTATATTATTATTCGAGGAATATTTATACGTATGTAATATTTGGAACAACGATTCACTTCATTCACAACGCGCTTGTAGATTCTTTACCAACTCTATCTTCGTTGAATTACGCGGTCTTTCCTTGGATTATGTCATTATTCTATGCGCTGATAATGTATATATTCCATGTCTTTATGAAACGGCATTTTCCATGAAAAGAACAGCGCCGCCGTTTGATTGAAGACGCTGTTCGTTCCGATTTAATTATGGTGACGATCGGCTCGTCGTCCTGCTCGCGTTCTGCCCACTTCGCTTTGCGCCTTTGATAACGCATCCTTGGCGGCTTTTTCGCCAGCGGCTTTTCCAAGCCGCCCGACTAACGAACCCTTTAGGCCTGGATTATTGGCTGGATTTTTAGCAGCTCTTTCAGCGTTTCCGAAAACATTAGACTTGTCTGCGCCAACGCTTGCGCCTTTGCCCAGATCGTGTGAACCTTTTGTACTGCCAGCGTGTGTCCCTCCCTTGGAACCACTCGCGTGTCCAGCACCGGAATGCCCGGCACTTGAATGTCCAGAGCTAGAATGCGCTCCAGTCGATTGGCCGCCACCTGAATGACCGCCGCTCCCTCCACTTTTACCCATATCCTTCCTCCATTATACTTGAGTATGCGTATTTACGCTCAATAGGATATAGCAGTCGTATGTAGAGGAGACGATCTTGGTTATCGATCTTAAATGTCCAAAAAGCTTCTTTTTGTCTAATTAATCTTAAAATTTCTCTGATCTGATTAAAAGAATTCTGTCGGCGGGACTGAGCGATGATCTTGCGTGGATTATCCTTGTTCGCTGGATGCACATGCGTGATCGCCTCCATCGTTGTTGACTTGCCGTGGCCGGTGCCGCTCGCAGCGCTGTCCATTCCCGAGGTTCTAATCGGCAGCGAGCGCATGGAAGTTTATACACCACCCGATCCGTCTACATTTATGCTGGTGGCGTTTATGCGATAGCAACGGCGAGTTAGCCAAAGGGTTATCCTGCTTTATGAGCGCGGCGGCGTCAGCTGATCGCCACAAAGCCGAAAGGATCATCCTCGAGGCCAATCAGATCTTGACTGGCAATCAGGCTATTATGCTCACTTATGGCAGGATTGATAGCTTAGTATAAGTTCGGGCTTTCCTAGGATCTGATGCAAACGTTTTATCAATGAGCAGTGATAAAGGTTACCAGTTGTAAGAAGCTAAGCTATTTCATGGGCTGATGACCCCCAAACTGCGTCGGAGCTCTTTCTAAACGGCGATTGACACACCAGCGACCATTAAAAGGCACATAGGGTTTACTTTTTCTTTGTCGTCTCCTACCAATTCGAAATGCGAGCTAGCTAATCAAACATCTTCGGCGGCTGAGCGGCTTATATGACGCCTTAGTAAGGCAGCAGCGAATTCAAGATCCTCGCTAACGATAGCTTCGAGAATGCTTAAATGATCGCTGCAAGCCCTACGAATCCGCAATTCACCCAACCGGTCGAAGTCGGAATATTCTGTCATCCGGCGTAGGTGGTTTTGCCAGCGAACTGATTGGGTCAAAAAGCGATTATTAGCCCAAGAAACAATAGTTTCATGGAAGTTTGCGTTGGCGTTGAACCAGAGATCTCTTGTGAGGTTATGGATAGGTAAGGCAGATACATGAATCTGCTCTCGTTGGAGGGCTGCGAGTTGGCTTAGATCGGGCGCATAATCGGGTTGCAAAAGCGCGCCACATTCGATGACAAGACGGAAAGTGTAGCTCTCACTTACCGCTCGTTCATTATCGAGCGACTCGGCAAAACGCCAGCCATGGCCGGGGAGGCGTTCTGCAAGACCTTCAGCGGCAAATCGCATAAGTACTCGACGTACGGCACTTCGAGTCGCACCCAGCCGATCAGCGAGTTCGGCTTCCGACACTTCCGCGCCAACAACGCCAGATGCACGTGAGCTCATCAGGAGGCGGTAGAGTTCCTCCGCCTCAGACGGCGGCAGCATACTGTCTTTCAGTTCATTCGGTGCGGGGATGCGGTGCAACTGATATCCCCGATTGGGTGTTTGGCTTACAATGCCTTGCTGGACAAGAAGATTAAGTACCTGTCGCACGGGTGTACGCGACACCCTAAGCTCCTTTGAAATCGCGACGTCTGACAGACGATCACCGATACTCCAGCGTTCGGCGGATATAAGCGATACCATCTTGTGTGCAACTTCCGCTTGAAGACTACTTAGACCCAATCCGCTATCTGCAGGATTTCTTAGGTTTATTTTCACGTGGTGCATCCTCTCAACGCGGATCCGTTGTTCTGCATAGCCATGTTCGCCAGAATTGCACTTTGGCTGCGGGTCGGTGGGCGCATAATTTCAATGTACCAAACAATATCAAAAAACTCTTGACTCCGCAATAGACGGATGAGAAATGTATTAATACGATTCAAAATACAAAATGGATTGACAATGTCAGTTACCCCATTTCCATTCATCACAGTTGCGGGTGTGCCGGAAGAGCGTGGGCGCCAATATGGGGTTCTGGCAGCAGAACGCATCCGGCGCAGCGCTGGTCTTTATTCCAACACCCTCGACGCGTTCGGTCTTTCGCCTGAACGCAGGCAAAGTCTCATCGAAGAATTTACTGGCCGGATCGAGGAATTCGACGCGACTTATGTAGAGGAAATGCGCGGCATCGCCAAAGGTGCGGATGTGCCGTTTGAGCAGATCGTCATGATCAATGCACGCACGGAAGTCGTTGCGATGGCGCGTACGGAAACGGGTTCGCCTGATCCCGAAGAGCAGGATGATGGCTGCACCGGTGCTCTCATCATGCCTGCGAAAAGTGCTTCTGGTAATCTGGTTCATGGCCAGAACTGGGACTGGCGTTCTGAATGTGTGGAAACCGGCATTGTGCTGCGTGTTCGCAACAATAACGGCCCTGATTTTGTAACGTTTGTCGAGGCTGGTGGGCTGGCGCGCAGCGGCTTCAATGAAGCGGGAATCTCTATCACCGCCAATTATCTCGAATGCGAACGCGACTATAAGAAGCTGGGCGTTCCTTTGGGTCTCGTGCGCCGCAAGGTGCTTGAGCAGGAGCATTTTGCCAAAGCAATAAAGGCTGTGGCTTCGACACCAAAATCCTGCTCAAACAATATCATGATTGCGACGAGCGCCGGTTTCGGCATCGATTTTGAATGTGCGCCGGATGAGTCCTTCCCGATCCTGCCTGAGAATGATCTGATCGTTCATGCCAATCATTGGGTCAGCCCAATTGCGCTGACAAAGCTGCGCGACACCGGCATCCCATTTGTACCTGAAAGCTTCTACCGTGATTGGCGCGTTCGCCAGTCTCTTGAATCACATGGTGGAAAAATTGGTCGCAAGGAGCTGAAGGAAGCACTGTTCGACGACTTCCTGAAACCTTATGCAGTCTGCCGCCCGCCACGTCCCGGCAATCACGACAATATAACGGCCACGGTTGCGATGGTGGTGATGGAAGCAGCGCTTGGCATGATGGAAATCGCGCCGCTGCCAGCTTTGAACCGTCAGTTTGCGACCTACTGTCTGCAGGATTATACGCCGCTACCGTCCGATGCCGCGCCACGCGCGAAATCCCTCTTTATCGAAGGCTAAAGAAATGCTGCGCTTTGCGCTTTCCAGAATAGGCATGGCCATTCCAACATTGCTGATCGTGGCAGTGGCTGTGTTTGTGATTGTCCGGCTGATACCGGGCGATCCTGCAGCCCTGATGCTGGGCGATTCTGCGGATGCTGCGACGCTGGCCGCGCTGCGCGAGCAGCTGGGCCTCAATCACAGCGTCTTTACCCAGTTTCTGATCTGGGGAGGCAATGTTCTGCATGGTGATCTCGGTGTCTCCATTGCCAACCAACAGCCGGTTCTTTCGCTGGTTCTGGAGCGCTTTTCGGTCAGTGCGCGTATCGTCTTGTCAGCGGTGGCGCTTTCTACGCTTGTCGCTGTTCCGCTTGGAATGATCGCAGCCTGGAAGCAGAACAGCCTGACCGATCTGACGCTTGTGACCTGTGCCACCTTGCTGCTTTCGGTTCCGACATTCTGGATGGGCTTGCTGCTGTTGTTGGCCTTTGGCCTCAAGCTCGGCTGGTTGCCGATTGTCGGCTATGTCAGCTTTGGTGAGAACCCATGGAAAGCGTTTCTTTATCTGGTTTTGCCGATCACCACACTGTTTCTGCATGAAATCGGCGTCATTTTACGTATGGCGCGCGCCTCGACGCTTGAAGTGCTGAATCTGGATTACATCGCCCATGCCCGCGCCAAGGGACTGTCGGAAGCAACCGTGATGTGGCGTCATGCTTTCCGTAATGCGTTTGGCCCGACCTGGACATTGTTGGGGCTGATCCTTGGCAATCTGCTTGGTGGTATTGCAGTTGTGGAAACGGTTTTCACGATTCCCGGACTTGGCAGGCTTCTGGTTGAGGCGATCTTTGCTCGCGATTATCCCGTCATTCAGGGCTGCTTGCTGTTCACAGCCTGTGTTTATGTGCTGGTCAATCTGATCGTGGACCTTCTCTATCCGTTCTTCGACCCGAAGGTGACGGCGAAATGAAAAATCTCTCTCTCAACGCGATTATTGGCGGAACCCTGACCGCAACGCTTCTCACGATAGCGGTGGTAGGTTCCTTCTGGACGCCTTACAACCCGCTGGCCCTCGACTTTGCCGCGCGTCTTGCGCCGCCAAGTGCTGCGCATTGGCTGGGTACGGATGAATTTGGGCGCGACCAGCTGAGCCGTCTTATGAGAGGCGCATCGGCCAGTGTTTCAATCAGCGTGTTCACAGTCTCTCTCGCCACCCTCGGCGGAGTGCTTATCGGGGCGGTCAGCGGCTTCTTGCGTGGCTGGTTCGACCGGCTGTTGATGATGGTCAATGATGCTTTGCTGGCATTCCCTGGCATATTGATGGCGCTTGGTTTGCTGGCCGTCTTTGGTGCCAACAAGAATGGCATCATCTTAGCACTTGCTCTGGCCTATATGTCTTCGGTGATCCGCGTGGTCCGTGGCACGGTTTTGAGCCTGCGTGAACGGGAGTTCGTTGAGGCCTCCCGCGTCATGGGAAACTCGGAAATCTATACGATGGTGCGCCATATTCTGCCCAACTGTCTGGCGCCTGTTCTGGTCATGGCAACGTCCATGTGCGGCTGGGCAATTCTCGCGGAAAGCTCGCTTAGCTTTCTGGGTCTGGGTGTGCCGCCGCCAGCGCCGACTTGGGGCAATATGCTGGCGGGAAGCCGCAATTTCATTGAGCAGGCCGTTTGGCTTGGTATCTTCCCCGGCCTTGCAATTTCGCTGTCGCTGCTTGGTATTAATCTTCTAGGTGACGCGTTGCGCGATCGCCTCGACCCACGCATGAGGAAGCGCTCATGACTTCCGCACCCTTGCTTGAAATCGACGATGTAAGCCTGCGTGTTGGCGACAGTGCGCTGGAGATCGTCAAGCGCGCTTCCTTCTCCATAAAAGCTGGCGAAATTCTCGGCATCGTTGGTGAATCCGGCTCTGGAAAAACCATGCTCGCGCGGGCGGTCATGGGGCTGGTTCCGGCGTCCATTAAAACAAGTCATGGTGCGATCCGCTTCAAGGGACAGAACGTGTCAACGATGTCGCCGACCGCTTTGCGCGGGCTGCGTGGCGATGGCATTGCCATGATCTTTCAGGAGCCGATGACTTCGCTTACCCCGTCACTGACTATCGGGCGGCAGCTTGAAGAAGGACTTGAACTGCACTTTCCAGCCGAGAAGGCACAACATGCCGACTGGATCAGAGCCATGTTGTTGCGTGTTGGTATTGCCGATCCTGATCGGGCGATTGAGGCGTTCCCACATGAGTTCTCAGGCGGAATGCGCCAGCGCATCATGATCGCCTGCGCGATGCTCATGAAGCCTGATCTGCTGATCGCGGACGAGCCGACCACTGCGCTTGATGCGGTTATCCAGCGCGAGGTTATGGAGTTGCTGGTCGATCTCACGCGGGAACGTGGCACGACCGTTTTGCTGATCAGTCACGATCTTCCAATGATTGCGCGCTATTCCAAACGTGTGGTTGTGATGCGCCATGGTGAAGTGGTTGAAACGGGCGATACCGCGGATGTTCTGGCAAAGCCCCGGCATGATTACACCCGCAAATTGCTTTCGACATTACCGGTTCGTGGGCCTGCGCGCGTGGTTCCAAAGGCTGATCCGCTGATCAGCGTGCACGATCTTGTTGTCGATTTTGAAGGCCGGGGTGGCTGGTTCAAGAAAGCTGGCGGCAAACGTGCTCTGCATGGGGTTACGATTGATGTTCTGCCCAACGAGGTTGTTGCCGTGGTTGGCGGCTCCGGTTCGGGCAAGACCACGGCCGCGCGCGTGATGGCTGGACTAATCAAGCCGAGCGAAGGGAAGTTGCTGTTCAAGGGACAGCCTCTCGAGAGGCGTTCATCCCAATATCAGGATTATCGTTATCACACGCAGATGGTGTTTCAGGACCCTTATTCATCACTCGATCCGCGTATGAAAGTGGGCGAGTTGGTCGGTGAGGCGCTGCGCTTCTCGAAAGAGCTTTCGTCCGGCCAGAAAGTGGATCGTGTTCGCGAAACACTGGGGGACGTTGGCCTCGGTGGAGATTATGCTAATCGTTATGCGCATGAAATGTCGGGTGGTCAGCGTCAGCGTGTGGCGATTGCGCGTGCGCTCGTTCGCCGTCCCGCTTTTGTCATTGCGGATGAAGCAGTCTCGGCGCTTGACGTAACGGTGCGTGCGCAGGTTCTCGATCTCTTCGCCAAGCTGCAGCAGAGCTATGGCTTCGGTTGCCTGTTCATTACCCATGATCTGGGCGTGGTTGAGCAAATTGCCGATCGTGTGGTCGTGATGAATGACGGTCGCATTATAGAGCAGGGAACGCGCGACGAGATTTTTGACGCGCCGCAGAACGACTATACCCGCCGTCTTCTGTCAGCCATTCCAATGCTCGAACTGACGGGTGAGGGCGGCGTCAAACTCAAATGGCGCGGCGATAGTGCAAATACGAAGTCTGGAGAGGAGGGCGGTCATGTCCATAACTGAAGAAAAGCCCGCTACTAAACGGCAGGGCCATGGCAAAAAACTCAGCTTCTACGATTTCGGAGCGACCACGTTTTTTGCAAGTCAGTTCGATCAGCGTTTCAGTTACTGCCTTTACGTCCCCGAGGACTATGATGAAGACGGCACCGAGACGCACGAACTGATCGTCATCATTCACGGGACGGGGCGGACAGCGGCACAGTACCGCGATCACTTTGCAAATTTTGCGCGAGAGAACCGCTGCATTGTTCTGGCGCCGCTGTTTCCTGCGGGCATCGTCGTGCAGGGCGATCTTGCCAACTACAAGCGCATCGAGTTTCACGGCATTCGCTTTGACCATATTCTGCTATCGATGATCGACGAAGTGGCTGCCAAGTATCGCCTCAAAAGCAATCGCGCCATCATGTACGGCTTTTCGGGCGGCGGGCAGTTCTGCCAGCGCTTTTTCATGCTGCATCCTCATAGGCTGAAGGCCCTCTCTATCGGAGCACCGGGCGTCGTTACTCTGCTCAATTCCGATTATGACTGGTGGGTTGGCGTTCGCGATGTTGAAGCATGTTTTGGCTGCCGCATTGATCTTGAAGCGATGAAGGCTGTGAGCGTTCATACAGTGATCGGTGAGGAAGATACCGCGACTTGGGAAATCGCCATCCCGCGTGACAGCGCCTTCTGGATGGACGGCGCCGATCTTCAGGGCGATTGCCGGATCGACCGGATTGAAGCACTGGCCAAGTCGTTTGAAGCGCATCGCATCGCGGTTCGCAGGGACAGGGTGCCGGGCGTGGCTCATGAGCCTTTCAAAGTGCTGGAGCCGGTCGAAGCATTTTTCGCGGACGTGCTGAGGTCACAAAGTTGACCATACCGCAAAATCAAAAACAAAAAGGGGAAACCAAAATGTTCAATCTAATTTCAATCCGCTCTGCACTCAGCATGGCGCTTCTTGGTCTCAGCGCCACATCCTTCCAAGCACATGCTGCAGACGATGAGACCTTGCGCGTCGCCATTCACTCTGATGTTGCGAGCATCAATCCGGGCGTCAATCGCGATGCCAATGCCGATATGGTTGTTGCCCATATTGCCGAAGGTCTGGTCGCTTATGGCGACGATCTCGCCATAAAGCCAATGCTGGCTGAGAGCTGGACCTCGAATGCCGATCATACGGTTTATGAATTCAAGCTACGAAAAGGCGTCAAGTTCCAGAATGGCAAAGACCTGACCGCCAAGGATGTCGTCTGGAATTTCGAGCGTTATCTCAAGCCGGATACAGCGTTTCAATGCGTCAATCGCTATAATGGCAAGGTCGATTCCGAGTTGAAGACGGTCGAGGCTGTTGATGACAACACGGTGCGCTTCAGCTTCGCAACTCCTGCGCCAAACTTTGTCATCACCATGGCTACCATCCAGTGTACCCCTTGGATATTGAGCCCGGAATCCGTTGATGCGGATGGCAAATTTGTAAAGCCGATTGGTACAGGTCCCTATGCTTTTTCCAAATGGGAGCGTGGCCGTTATCTGGACCTGACCCGTTTCGATGATTATTCGGCTCTGCCCGGTGATCTCGACGGTCTGGGAGGGAACAAGAAAGGCCATGTAAAGACCATTCAGTTCATGACTGTTCCAGATCCCAGCACGCGCACAAATGGTCTGCTTTCCGGTGAGATCGACTTCATCGATGAAGTGGAGCCAACCGGTGTCAAGGATCTGGAAGCGAAGGGCATGAAGGTCAATGTACAGCAGACGCCTTCATGGATGGTGCTTCAAATTCAGTCCACTTCCGATAAGTTGAAGGATCCGCAGATGCGTCAGGCGATTGCTCACGCCATCGATCTTAGCCAGCTGGCAACGGCGATTGGTGAGGGCATTTATGCACCAAACCCGTCGGTCATTGCACCAAACACCATCTATTCGGATAATCAGGCGGCTGCCTGGCCTGCATACGATCCAGCCAAAGCGCAGGAGCTGCTGACCAAGGCAGGATATAAGGGCGAACCGATCAGCCTTCTGGTCGCCAACCGCCAGAACCGCGTGCAGGTTGCCACGATTGTTCAGGCATTCCTTGCAGCCTCCGGCATCAATGCGCAGCTCGAAGTGCGCGATTGGGCGACCCAGCTCGATCAGTATCGTCGTGGCGCCTATGAACTTGCCGTTTTCGCTTATTCAGCCCGCCTTGATCCGCTGTTATCTTTCCAGTCGATGATCGGTGACAAGAAGGCTGATGCCGCACGCCAGTGGGACGATGCCAAGGCGGAAGACCTTCTCAAGCAGGTTTCTGCGAAAAGCGACGTCGAAGAACGCAAGAAGCTCTTCAACGAACTCAACACATTGATGGGTGAGCAGGTTCCGATCCTTGGTCTGGTAAACTTGCCATCGATCACAGCTGCCGGTCCAAAAGTGAACGATTTCAAGGGCTGGGCTGGTGATACGCTTCGCTTCTGGACGATCAGCAAGGCACAGTAAAACGCTCCGCTTCGCGAGCTTAGCATTGGGATAACCCCATGACGTCTACATCCTTTGACTACACCCGGACCGACGCTGTCGGTCTGAGAGAGGCCATTCGCGCAAAAATTCTGTCGCCGCATGAGGCTGTTCATGAGGCATTTGCAGCGATTGATCGGTGCAATCCTAAGCTGAATGCTGTGATCTACGAGATGCGCGATCAAGCGGAAGAACAGCTTAAATCGCTGCCAGAGGGTCTGCTTAGCGGTGTTCCGGTTTTGTTGAAGGATGATTGCCCTTCCTATGTCGGTGCAGCAATGTCCTTTGGATGTCGTGCGGCAGAGGGAAATATCTCGCAGCGCGATCATGAACTCGTCAAACGCTACAAATCCGCTGGTCTGGTGGTGGTGGGTAAAACCAATTTGCCGGAGTTTTCCTGCAATATCGCAACGGAATCTTCGCTTCATGGTCCAGCACTCAATCCCTGGGATGTTACACGCAGCATTGGCGGTTCTTCCGGGGGGCGGCAGCTGCCGTTGCCGCGCGCATGGTGCCTGTGGCCTATGGCAATGACGGAGCAGGCTCGATCCGTATCCCGGCATCTTGTGGCGGGCTTTTCGGGCTGCGTCCGTCGCGCGGGCGAGTCCCATGCGGTCCGGTCTCGACAGAAAACTGGGGCGGAATGGTCAGCCATCATGTGCTGACGCGCTCGGTTCGCGATTCCGCAATGATGCTTGATCTGACAGACGCGCTTGAACCGGGTTCGCTGTACGCGGCCCCGGCCAAGACGGATCTGTTCGTCAACAGTGTCAGAATGGCGCCGCGGAAACTTCGTATTGGTGTCTGGCAGGAGTCTGATCTGCGTCATGATCTGGATGAGCAGACAGTCGCAGCACTTGAGGCGACGATTGCTTTGTGCGAACGGCTCGGACATAACGTTGTTCGGGTGAAGCCTGATTTTGACGGCGTTGAGCTTGCGGGTGCCGTACAAAAACTGATCGCCGTTTACACCGCAATTGAAGTGGCAGATGTTGCCGCGACAATGGCAAAGCCTGCCAATGAACTTTATTTTGAGCCTTCAAATCTGGGATTGGCCGCTTACGGCGATAGCTTGGCTGCGACAGAGGTTATTCAAGCGCGTTTGACCGCAAACAGTACGGCGCGCAGTTTTGGTCGTCTGTTTGAAGAATGCGATGTGGTGTTAAGCCCGGTCATGCCGGTTGGATCATTTCCGCTTGGGATGCTCGACGTGCGCTCACCCGACTGGAAAGGGTTTGCCCGGCAGTTTCTGGAGCTGACAACCTTCACCCATCCGGTCAACGCTGCTGGCTTGCCTGCGATGAGTGTCCCACTTCACGAAACGTCTGATGGTTTGCCAATCGGCAGCCAGTTCATTGCTCCTTATGGGGCCGAAAATCCGCTATTCCAACTAGCAGGTCAGTTGGAAGCCATGTGTCCATGGTCTGATCGACTGCCCGCTATTCACGCCTGAAATCAAGAGACAAGCGATGCTCTATACAAAGCCCTATTTCCAGCCGTCCGATACGACCGAGGTTTTCGATCTCGTTGATAGAACGGTGCTTGGTACTTTGATCACCAGCCATGAGGGAGGCCTTGCTATATCGCACCCCGTCTTCATGATGGATCGGACACGCGGCGAAAACGGCACGCTGGTCTCGCATGTTGCTGCATCCAACGATCATGTTGAGTTTTTGAAACGCGGCCTGCCATCAATCGCAATCCTGATGGATGCTGGTCATTATGTATCATCGTCATGGTATCCCGGTTATCCGGAAAGGGACAGCGCACCGACCTGGAGCTTTATGGTTGCTCATATCCATGGCGCGCCCAAAATCCTGTCGGAAGCAGCGACCGCCAAACATCTCCACGAGCTCGTCAAGCATATGGAAAAGGGTCGTGACAAGCCGTGGCAGATGAAGGAACTCGGTCCCGGTGGTCTGGAGCGGCGTCTGCCCAATATCGTAGGCTACGAAATGCCGATTGAGAAGATGGAGATCAAGTTCAAGCTTGGACAGGACGAACGGTCGGCAGATATGCGTGCTGCGATCAAAAAACTGCGCGAAGAGGGGCGGGAAGATGTCGCCGAAATGATGGCGCGTCACTGCAAAATTTAGAAAATAAGGTGGAGTGGGTTCATAATCAGTCCCCTGTGCATAGCGTGTATTTAATTCAACATTGGCTGGCAACAGAGCCCATATTGCCAGACTTCAATCACTCAAGTGGATAGGTCCCGGAATGATATTCAACCAAGGAGTGGTTTTCGTGACCAGGGATTATATCTATTTTCCCATCCAGCGATGGTGTCCAGAAGGAATGAACGACGTCAGTGCTGGCGAGCTGGAATTCTCCGCGCTCCCCGACCGGAAGCCTGATTTCGTTGACGGGGTGTACTGGCCTGGCGCGCCCCGGGAGATGGTATGTGATATGCAACCAGAATTGCTCACCGGCAATTCAATCCGGAGGCCGGAAGTGGCGGTGACTTTTTGAAGGGGCGTAAGCCGGGTATCGCAAGACCTCGCAGGCGCTGAACGCGCCGGCATGTTCTGACTGGCAATCAATTAATTTCCGGCCATCGTTTAGCGTATTGTGCCCAGAGTGAATTGTTTCGCAAGCGCTACGATCAGGACATTGTGGAGCATGTCCCGGGGCAGCAGGCGAGGCGCCTAATTTGTCGTGGCACGAGTCCTACCCAGGCGGCCGGTTCGCCAGCCATAATGAAAGTCAGCGCGCTCCCTACAGATTGCAAACCCAGGCTAATCTCCACTTATTGTTCGTTTACCAAGCCATCCCGCTGGTCAATGTCGCCTTCACATCGAAGCGTTGATCGGATACCCATTCAGAAACACGCTTTGGTCCGGCATAAACGTGATTGTTTGATCGGTTTCTATCGTTTATGCCTCAGCTATTCGGAGGTTCTGATGAAATCTTTGTTCATGACCGCACTTGTATCGGTTGGGGTTTTCACATCCAGCTCAGCCTATGCTTTAGATGCTCGGAAGGATTGCTCAACGTTGAAGCAGGTCATCAAACAATCGAAAGTTAACTTTAAAAATGTCGCTGCTGACGTGCCGCCGAAGGATGTGGACGTTTATCCATCAAAGCTCACCTTAACTGGAAGCAATTTTTGCCGTGTAGTTTTGCGCACGAATGTATCCTCGGTGAGTTGGTCGTGCGTGCTGGAAGATTCGACGGTTAAAGCAGTCGCGGAGTTCGTTTCGAACTGCGTGGGCAGGATTGAAACACCAGATCAGGCTTATCAGCGAGTTGGCGCCAAAATTTTCCGTTTAAAACCACAGGTTTCCGTCGAGATAATTGTTTCGGAACTGGATCGCGGAAGTATTGCTCTGCAAGTCAAGGCGCTGCAGAATAAGTAACGTCGGTTGAGAGGATAATAATAATTGCTGTTCGCTAGCGGTTGCTTTTCGAAAGGCGGCGCTAGCCGTTATGAAACTCATTTTCGATTTTGGTGGCTTCTTCCCAGCGTTCGCTGTACTAGCCGGTGAGATGATCTGAGATGCGAAGAATCAGACGTGTGGGTTCATCAGTTTTCCATAACATCGACCACGCGAGCATAAACGATCAGGGTTTCATTTGTCCAGCGATGTCAAACTCTTGCGATGACTTTGCGACTCGGATGACTGTTCTGGAACGGTGATCATTCGCATCGAGCGTTCGGAACTGGTCAAATTGAGGCCGTCGTCTCGCGCAATTCCCGGTTCGGATTCTTTTGCAAAGCGGTCGTCTGACAAAGGAAGGCCCATGGCATGAAAGTTTGAGTTTCAGCTACCACGGCATCAAGAAGTTGCTGCGTTTGCAGATCGGGTATTAATGCCCGCATCACACCTCCCTCGAAGGGAGATTATTGTGACGAGCGGAGACCGAGAATTTCGGCTTTAAATCAAAAACCCCAAACAGGCGAACAAATCGCTCCACGTACACACGTAAGGTCTAGACACAGGCAATGTGATTGTATTCATAATCTATTCCGGAATTGCAGATTTAGCTAACGCGTAGGAGAAGAAGCCATGTATTTCCAATTGGGTAGCGTGATGGCCGCAGGGTTGATTTTTTCGACAGCGCCAGTGGTTGCCGAAACGCTGAAGGTCCGCGATATCACTGATCAGCAAGAGATATCGGAACGTGCCGGCGATTTCGAAAGCGATCTTAACCAGCTTGGTATTAAAGCAAAGCTGAACTGCGATCTGCTCATCGGAAGTAAGGGCGAATCTAACGACGAAAGCGTTGGTGCGATTTGCGATATGAGTATTTCCGGTAAAAAAGCCCACTTCAATAATGTTGTGTAACGATACGATGATCGGCAAGCTCACCATCAAGGCTTACGGCTTTAGCATCGATAAGAAAGAGCTCGCTGCCTTCACCGAGATGAACTGCAGGCCGGGTGGTTAACGCTATCTCCAAAACCTCCGGTACAAAACATTAACACCCATAACGCAGGTTCTTTTTCCAGGAAACAAATGAAAATCTGCTACAGAGACTGATGGTTATCGATATGAAAAACTGGCGTAAGGGTTTGATCGCTGCAGGTGCGGTATTCTTGGGCAGAGGCGGGATTTAGGCTTACGATCAATTTCAGCGGTATCAAGATGGCCTGGTATATGCGCAGCTGGAGTGTTGTATGCGGTCAGCTGGACAAAAATAAGTCTGTTATCTTTCGAACACATAGGTTTCGCTGATGATAATGAAAAACATGTATCTCTGTTGTCTTTTGATCATATTGACGGCATGCGGCCCTGACCAAATTGTCGTCGATTTGCCATCTCCCAACAAGTCTGTCCACGTCGAGGTTCGCAAATGTCCGCAAGCAGGTGCATTTTTGCAATGGACCGAAATGGTGCAGGTTTCAGTGCTGGAGGCCAGCAGATCAGAACCCTGCAACTCTTTTGTGAATGCATTGGTTCAATTCGACAGCAAGGTAGCGGACGAGCAACTCGAGCTGGAATGGTTATCGGATAACGTGCTCCGAGCTTGGCACCCGACTTTCAGCCCTGACTATGGCCCCGTTAACTCAACAGTTCGGGCCGGTTCGAAAGTGAGGATAGAGTTTTCCCCAAAGTTTTAGTACATACCTCGGCAAGCAGCGGCGATGAATTGAGTTATATCGTCGACTCAGTAACACTGAAACAATCGTGCCTTTTTCTCTATACAGGCGATACGTCCTCCTTCGTGGGGCGCTCCGGTGTCTCTCAGGGCTGAGTCCTTCTGTTTGTTCCGCAGGATAGAAAGATGAAATGGTTTCAAGCGCCAATAAATGTTTGGCTATCGGTTTTCCTTCTAATGGTGATCGCAGGAGCGCCCGAGATTTCAGAGTCGGCATCGCTTGCACAAGAGAGGTTCAAAGGTATCGCCAGAACTGATGCACGTATCCAGCGTCTGGTTATGATCGGACAATTGTGCCGTAAGCTTACCGAAGAAGATGCCCAAGCGATCCTTGCAAACAGCCGCGCGGAACTGGAAGCCGCACGGGCGGAACTTGCAAATGACGAACAGGAGTGGGCGAGAATCTGGCAAGAGGGTGTCTTTATTGGTGCGACACAGGCCGCAGATATTCCTGACGCGGTCTATGACGCAGGATGTGCGCATTTTGCCAGGCCAGACGGACCATTAACGGCAATCATGACCTGGAGCGGCAAGTCTCAGTCCGGGAATGACGCGCGCGTCCCGCGCCGTGCGATCCCGTGATCTCGACTCGTACCTGTTGGCAACTTCGCGATACGTTGAGGATTCTGGCAACAACTAGACTACATTCGGCCGCTCAGGGCGGGCGCGCGCCGATGCTTATAAGAAGCGAGACCATCAAGAGGCAGATTGCTCTACCCTCCGGGTCTAGAGCTGAAGGGAATTCCTGATCGCTTGCTCGCTTTTCAGGGCGATATCGGTTTTAACTCTGGCAAATTGCTAGTTGATTGAGTCCAGATAGCTTGCCCAGCTCGATGCCCAATGCTGGCGTTTTTCGGGGGAAGCGGATTTGATATTACAGGTTTTCATATCGCTCTCAGGTACGTCCTGCAGCGTGGCTTTGCATTCCCACAGATTGTCCTTTTCAGGCGTGAAAGGCGAAACAAAGCTGACGATCCTGTTGTCCTTTATGCCAATTAAAATGCCGAACCCGGTTTCTGCAGCCAGCGCCCATGAGCAAACCTGATCAAAATCGAGCCGGTTGTCGCTCGGCAATGCACAGGCCGTACCTGCTTCGGGTGCAATCTTCTGGATGAAAGACTTTCCACCCGGCGTTGTTATATCAAGATCGGCCTCAGACAACTGGCTGATTTCCTTTACGGCCATATCCTCGCCCGCAGGTGTTTCGGCCATCGCCACACCCGTTGCCGTGACGCAAGACACCATTGTTATCACACGCAGAATAGGGAATACGTTTGCAAGCATTGATTTCACCTGTCTATCAGCGGTTTATTTAAAGAAGATGTATGATCAAGTTTAGGTCTCCATGATCTGGAGACGGGGATTAATCAGCAGCTTGGAACGCGTGTCTGTCCATCAAGCTTGAAGCGACCGTCCTCTGTACGATGGTAGATTTCCTGAAACGTCTCCGTGCCACTCTTATAGGAAACGGTGAGGCTCCGGCCTTTGTCAGCGGCAGTAATGGCACCGTTGATCTGTGCCGAATTGTCGTCGCTGCTTGCGTTGGAATATTCGATTGGAATCCTGGCGAGCTCAAAAGGCCCCGAATCCGTAAGCTCAGTCAGAATGGCGTAATAGCAAAAGAGCCCTTGTCCGCCACCGCCACCTTCTGTGTAGAGAACCGGAGCATCACTGATATCCGATGACCATCCCCATCGTTCTGCAGGATTCCCGACAGACCCAACGGCTCCAACGTTCAACCACTCCCCACGAAGTGTGAACGGATACCTGGGTTCTCCGGCTTCGTGATCAAGATAATGCACCGCGTTCATCCCGGAACAGGCGGCTCCTGTACATTCATTTGCACCGGTGCTCACAAGGGCGGTTCTCGTGTCGGATAGCGGGATGAATGCAAGAGGTACGAAATGAAAATTGTCATCTCCAATTTTGCGTACCGCCTCATTCTGGCTTGCTTGTGGAAATGCAACTTCAAACGCGGCGGGTGTGCCAGCCGGTACCGTGTCACGATCAACATCGGTCATTTCTATCAAAGGCTTTTCTGATGAGACCGCAGGCAGTGTCGTTAGCATGGTCATCATGCAACCAAGGATGAGACTGGAACGTTTCATATGAGCATTAACTCCTAAATAATACCTTTTACAGTGTTCACTTGACAGCATACCTCAATCCCTTTTTATGGGCCGTCCCAGATAACGACTGACCTGTATGCTGGATGTAAAACAGTTCTTCCCGACAAATGATTCATGCTTCGATCAGTAATACCCAATATTTAACTGGATGGGTCTGTATTCTAGTTTGCGAACGGATTTGACTTGCGATCCCATTCGAGCGGATTTCTGGCAGCAGGTTGACCTGGAGTTGTGGCTCCCGCAGGGGGCTGACCGTCATCTTCCTTTGGTTTGAATCGCGGGGAAAAATGGGGCACGGTCAAGCGCGCCCATGAACGGCTGATTTTAGATGACTCGTCCTGACAGCGCGCAGCCCTCTCTTTTGGCAGCATACCGTTTTCCACGATTGCACGGTTATTTTCTGGATCTCGCCCATAAACGATGCAGAGCAGATTGTAATAACGTTGCGCATCGAGGGAATGTTCATCAGCAAATGACCGAACATCCGGCGTATTTGCCAGCTGGCTGTTGATCTTGAACCAGACCGACGCCAGCTGAAGGACACGCGCGATGTCATTTCTGGATTCACGCGTATCAACACCCATAAGCAGAAGGACAGCTGCCAATTGGTCAACGGAATCCTCTTCTCGCCCCACAGCGGGGATATCCAGCAGGTCTATCAAGGCATGGCCGGATTCGTGCAACAGAATAAAACGAAGGTTGTTCTTGACGAATTCCGCGGCCAAGCCGTCAGGATCAGAAGCATCCTTCGACAAGGACTGTCCCATCTTCAGGAGATCGTCAATCATCTCATAGCATAGGAAAATTGCGCTGTTTTGTGGATCGTAAAACGCGTTTATCGTATCGCACTGGCGCGTGACATAATGCAGTTGCCGCGGAGTCACAAAAAGCCCGTCAAGCGCATTGATCTCCGGAATATTGAGGAAAAGATGTGTATCGCTCGCCCATTTGTAAGCGTAATCGAGTGTGGCATCCTGCGGCGGGAAATAATGGTAGACGAAACGCAGCCCTTTTCCGTCCGTGGTGACCAAGGAGCCATCCGTGGGTGGAGGAAGGGCATCTTCACGCTGTTCAGTAAGCCCGGTTGAAGTGGACTGTGAAGCAGTCCGAGACGGTTGCGTATCGTCCGATGCCGTGGACTGGTCTGTCGTGCTTTGTCGCTGTGGCGCAGTCGCCGGTGCATCGGCACTCGCAGCATTCGCAAGACGGATCAATGTGGGGTAGCTTGGATCCCCATCCGATGTGTTCTCCCCAAACGGGTGGAAGCTGTTCGAAATCAATACCGAGATATTGTCGACCAGCTTGCTGTTTTCATCTTCGTTCCAGCTGAGATCATACCCGCGAACTTCATCGCCGCTCGCTTCGAAGCGTGTGTAGAATTTGCGGTTCTGGCTAGCCCCGGAAACAATAAACCAGTTGGGACGCTTGACTTTATACGTAATCGCATTGCCATCTTCATTGACAAATCTGGCGTAAAGACGCTCGAAGTCGCTCGAGCTGCTATTGGCAAAGCGCGCAGTTTTCAACACAATCGAACCGTCACCGGACTGTAATGTCTCCCCGCCGATCTGATTTTCGTCACGCTTTGTCAAAATTGCGCCAGGATAAGACAGCGTCATCCTGGATAGCGAGTTCTCCAGAGGCCCCCATCCAAGTTGTTTGCGAAGCTTCAAGGCAACATCGCTCAATTCGAGCGCATCTTGGCCGGAAATCCTTCCGGAGGCCGGCCTGTTGCGGTCCTTCTGGTAGTTTGTAATGGCATTGCGACTGATTGGATCAAATTCGCCATCCGCAAAACCATTGTAATATCCGGTAAGGACAAGGCCCTCCTGAACGAGACGCCGTTCCCAGATGTTCAGGCTTTCTTCTATCGATGCGGGGTCAGCTGAGCCATTTTCAACGAGAGTTTGTCCCTGGACCGATATGGGCGCGTTGGGCATTGCCAAGGCAAGGGGCAAACCCAGTGCAAGAAGCAGTCGACCCGATCTGAAGCGAAAAGCGAAGTTCATGAATGCCCCTGATTTAAGTAATCTCAGCAAGATTGCTCGAAGTTCCGGCTATTGTTGCGCGGTACCGTGCTCTTTGCGAATCCTGGAGCACGCATTGCGGACATACAAACTGATCGCAATCAAGACGGGCTTGCGCCAACGTGAAAATAAGTCCCTGCCGCAGAGCCGAAACCACCTGATGTCGAGCCGTCACAAAAAGGCGTTGGAATCTTCAAGGTAGCTCCATCAAGACGCAGCACGAGGGGGCCGCCTGCGCTTTGCAGCTTGGCTTCATCCGTGTACCCCTGCTCAAGGTCGCCCTCGAAACTACAAACCCAACTTCCGTTAGCTTGATCTGCGACATCAATTTTCACTGCCAGACCACCAGATGCTTTCCTCTTCAAGACGACAGAGCCCTGAGCATTGCTCCAGGTGCCTTCAAGAGATAACTGGTCGGTCACAGCGATCCAGTTAAGGAATTCTGCCCGCATATCGGTGTAATCAAGCAGCTTCTGCATCCTCATATCGCGATTGGCTAAACTACTTTCAAAAGCCTCTGTCCGAATTTTGAGAAAGGCTGCCTGATCTGCACGAAGCGCCTCCCTTAACTTCGTTCCTGCCCTGTCAAGAAGCGATTTATATGAAACCGTCATTCCCCGGTCGGATTCAGCAATCTCCGGATCAGAACAAATCGCCTTTTCTGTCTCCGTCGATGCTTTTTTACAATCGAAACCGGCCTGAGCATTGGCCGGGCTGCAACAAAATGCGAATGCCGCTAATAATACAATGAAACTGAAGCAATGATTGACAGGATTCATATTCTACACTCGATGATGACCATTGTTTCTTTAGCGTCGCTTGTCGAGAGTTTGCAATGATTTCTTTTTCAAAAAAGCAACACGTCACATGTTTATCAACAATTCATCTGAATTCACCAATTACTGCTATTTGCGGGCACATCCGAATTAAAAACGTTCAGGTTAAACAACCGGATATTCGAGATGACTTGCCGACACTCTGGAAGCCTCTCGAGAGGTCCGTCTATCTTTTTGAGGTTCCTTACCTCGTTCGTTTTCACTTGCGCTGATCTACCGATTTCATATCACAGGTCGTGAACTGATTTTCGCAGATTCCGCGGAACCATGCCACCCCTGTTTTCCGGTCACCGATCGTGCTTTGTTGCGAAGCTTCCGAAGCATCGTCGACACTGCGAAGGCGATATTCAATCAGCAGCCATTCAGCCGAGCAGCCCCTGATCGCAGTAATCTCTGCGGCGTCGGTAAGCCAGTCATCTCCAAAATCAACCAGGAGAGCACTGCCAGCGTCTGGGCGCTCATAACCCAAGGCAGATTGTATACCCACCTGGACGAACTCCCCAGATACCCAGCCAATACCCTGATAGAGCACCTGGGATGGCAAAGTTCGCCCATCCTCGTCGGGCTCCACAGGGTCCGAAGCATTTTCTATCTTGAGCCAACCAGACTGTGCCTCAACGACATTGAACTCAGTACTAGCCGTGTCGGCGTCATCGTTTGCCCGCGATACAGGCAAATGTCCAACTACTTCCGCGGTCATGCTGGGTTCTGCACGCACTTTGATTGGTGCGTTTGCACGGAACGACGTCCATGCACTGAAAGCGCATTGCTTACGCTCTGCAGGAATTTTCACAGTGGAAGACGTCGCTTCAGGCGCAGCATACACTGGCTTCGCAAACACTGTCAGGAGAGCTGTCGCGCCCAACACCCAGTTGGTTGAATTTTTCAAAGAACCCTCCTGACAGCAAACCTCATGGTAATTCTTCAACAGATTCGCACGACACTTGAAATCAGAAAAGCTAGACTGCGCAAGAGACTTTCTTAATAAGCTTATCCACTATGGCAAACGAAGAGCTTGTCGAGCGGGCAAACTGGTTGCAGTGAGTCGTGTCGTTCACGCGAGCGGCCAACTGTCCGCCCGATCGACGCGCGTTGAGTTTCAAAGCCACTTATCGCATCAGCAGTCTTCTCCGGCATGTTGAACAAGATAAGAACCTTGCCATATCCAAAGGTCACGGAACTGACGATCGCCTGTCGGACGTTTCCATTGTGATCGGGAGAACAGAGCTCGCTGGTGGACATAGCCAGGCTGAATATGCAGTCATGATCTGGGGGCGTTACGGTTCCATTGTCCAGGGTAGCAGGAACATGCAGATCAGTCCCGATTTTGAACCTCGTCTACGGATATGCCGCAACAAGACCACGTGGACGAGGATCAAAAGCGGATATACGTCCAATACCATTGAAAAATGCTCACAGCTTAACCAATTGAGCGTATAGAGCCCAATGATCGGGAGAAAACTCCACCTGAATTGTCGAGTGTATAGATATATTCGTTGCCCCGTGAAATACGGTTGATCTTCATCACGAAATAGTGTGGGTTTGCTCGGAAAATGATCGTTGAATTGCGGATTAATTCGTAAAGTTCGGAGCTCGCAAAATGTTTTCTAGGAACCGCTTAAGCGCCATTTCCTGCGGATTAATCTCGGCAATATTTTTATTTTCCCATTCTATAGCTGGGGCGAGTGAAACAGGTGATTTGTCCAGCCGTGACAGGGCGGATTTACTGCGATCTGCTGGCATAGATTGCGGTGCGAACGGAAACGGCGATTGCGTTGCTGGCAATACTGAGCGCGGCGACTATTACAATGTTCGTGTTTATGGCGATTGTGCAAAGGCAGCCTATTTTGGCAGAACCAACGACAAATCCACGTCCCTGAGAAAAGATGTTGCCACCACTGGCACCAAGGGCAAGACTGAAGGAGCATTGGCACCAAATCAACTGGTCTGTATCAGAGCCGCCGCACAGGTAGGTATGCACGATACCGAATACTATGTCATGGCACTGCCGATGGACTACGGTCCAGAATGCAAAGGTGGAGAGCTATGCAAAAAGCCTGCGCCACTGCCAACCAGATACCAGACGATTATGGCCAAGTGCCGCCCAGACAGTATCAAAGGCTACCTTGATTGCCCACAGGGATGGGTTTTCGCAGAAGATATGGAAGCTTATTCAAATGGGCTGCCTGATGTAGAGTAGATATCGTCCTATCGTTCACGACAGGGACGACGAGATTAAAAGGTAGCTTCCAAATAGTGGCGCGGACGAATTGGTCGATGTATTGAACGAAGCTCGGCTCAAGACTGCTTTTTGAAGTGGATATGTGCTGAGCCAATTGCAGTATCTCAGTTCGTGTGTTGGGCAGATGGAATGTTGCAGGTCGAGGGTGATGAATCATTGCTAGAAATCCTCCGGCAGCAAGGGCATCCGTATTCGGATCATCGAAAAGTTCGATTCCCCTACAGGTCGATCGAAGCGAACCATTGGAAGTCCGCCCGCCACTTGGTAACTGCCCCGCGAGTAAAAATGGATGAAGAACACCCGAGTGTAAGTTTTGAAGAAGGTTCCATTTGTAGATCGCGAATCTCTTATGATATATCTCCATAATTATGGAGTGTTTTCCCCGGTTGTAATCCACGGACGTTGCTTGCTTTTTCTTTGGCCTGGTATAATTTAAGTGGTCGCAAGAATGCTCGGGCAGCGGAGGTATTTTTCCGCGTGGTCTCTATGGAATTTCATTTTCTCGATGCGCTCGGCTCATTCCCCGATATCCATGGCTTCACCATTGTCTGACGGAATCGTACGAAATAGCTCCCGCCCTGATGCCGTGCACCCGCAGGACATTATTGTGCACACCGGGAACGCGTTGTTTCCAAAAAGGGAAATCTTGGATATGCTCCGGAGACCCGGGGGCGAACACCTTCCCGAGGGGTATGCCAATGCGCAAGCAGCTCCACCGCTCGGCTCTCGGATTGCACATCTTGTCGGCAATTATTCCGGTAGCCCGGAGACTCACGTGAATCAAACACTATTTTGACAGACTTGTGGCGGCACTAAAGCCCGGCTAGCATCGGCTCAACTGCTTTCCCCTTCTGCCCCCGCAATCATGATGGAAGCCACCGTGACCCAACCGACCGCCATTGGAATTTCAGCCGAAGCCGCACGTCATAAGGGCGAGTTTTTCCTGGTCGACGCCAGCTCCTTGGGCAACGGCAGGGTTCCCGGCATAGAAATCGCCAACGAAGAGAAGCTGATCCATGCAGGGATGAATGTCGTCTCGCCTCCTAACGGAATGCAAGATCAGTATCTGGAGCGTCCCCACCTGGTTCATGTACCGGACAAGGGCGTAATGCCGCGCGATCTGGAAGAATTCGCTGGCATATGGGTTGTGTCGGAACCTTTGAAGCAACTGTTTGAGCAGATGGACGCCGAGGCGTTTGCATTTGTGGCATGCAACTTCAGCCTTGCTGACGGGAGTCCCGGCCCTCAGTACTACCTAGGCAATGTACTGCGTAGACTCGATGCCCTGGATGAAGCCTCCTCTCGCGTCAGGATTAAGCTCGACCACAATTATCAGACCGACGAGGACGAGAAACTTTATAGCCTCGTTGGCGGAGCCAGCTTGGTGTTTAAACAGGATGTTGTGGGTGATGCCCGTATTTTCCGACAGGATCATATGGGGGCACCTCCCATCTGCAGCCGCGCGATGTTTGATGCGTTGAGTGCGGCCAACTTCTCCGGCGTGCGGCTGCGCGACGTAGCCGACATCTAAGAAGAGTCCCTTCGAACGGAGTCCTGAATTGGGGGTCGGAACAAGAGCAGTGCAAAACCGTACGGGGCCCTTATCAACGAAAGACAGCAAATTTCTTGTAATATAGGGACTTGCATGCGGTTCTTCGGTCGGTCCTGCTGGAGATAAGTATGTCTGAAATGATACTGGCAACACTTTCCAATATTCGGACCGTTGATGACATGGTCACCGCGTTTTGGGACGAGGAGCATTGCCGTCATTTGCTGGAAAGTATGGTATGGTCGAATGGCAGGATCTGTCCCGCCTGTGGTTACAAGCGCTCGATCGCGATAGCTGGCCGCGACGTCGGTAAGCGCCGCGCGAGACCGGGTCTGTATCAATGCTCCAGCGGCGACTGCCGTTTCCAGTTTACGGCGACAACACATACGCCCCTGCACGCCACGAAACTTCCCTTGAGTACCTGGCTCAAGGCGATGTGGCTATTGCTGCAGTCGGACAAAGGCTTGTCCTCCGTTCGTCTCGCCGAAACACTCGGGGTGAGACAGTCTACAGCTTGGCGGATCGGCCATGCTCTGCGTCGTATGGTGGCGCGCGAAAACATGCTGGACGGCACGGTAGAGATTGACCATTTCTATCTTGGTGGCAGGCCACGCAAACATCCTGATGTTCCATCGCCTGGAAGAGGCCGCAAAGGGCAGGAAAAACGCAGAAGACACCAGTCGTGGCTATTGTTCAGCGACCAGCAGACGTTCTCCCGGCTCCATCGCTGGCGATGCGCGCGCCGATCTTGTTACCGGTCTTTCATTGCGAGCTGCCGTAGGTGCGATTTCGCCACAAGTCGAGCTTCAGGCACATTTGATGAGTGACGAGGCAAAGGCATCGTGGCCATTGGCGAAAGCTTCGCAGCGCACGAGACCGTCAATCACTCCAGCCGTGAATATGTCCGAGATACCGCCCACGTTAATTCAGTTGAGGGGTTTAACGCTCGGGTCCGCCGAACCATCGCAGGTGTTTTTCATCATATCAGCCCGGAACTTGCCGATCTATATTTCCATGAGATCGGATTCCGTTGGTCCCAGCGCATTGGTGTTGGCCAAGCTGTGCGGAAAAGCCGAAATGGTAAGGAAAGCATGAAAACCCTCTGGTCGCGAGTGCCGCCGGCACTGCAATTGCTGCAAGTATTCCGCGCTGCCATCGGTCGGCAAATGCGTCGAAGCCTGGAAGGCGGCGGCATCATCAAGTCATCCGTAGATGTCTTTGGTTGATAAGGGCCACATACGATTCTGCACAATTCTTGTTCCGCCCCCAATCAGAAAACGAAGGAGAACTTGCCAGCGACAATCTGCCTGATAACGTCAGCGTGACCGCGACATAAGAATCTCATCCAGCTTGTCGCTCGCGTCTCATCCTGAACGTAGCGCTATAGCTGGCCAGTTGACTTCGAACGAACCAGCTCTTGCGTTGCCGGATAATGTCATTCATAGCTGATGCAACCCACTATCTCCTGCGCAGCCAAACGGTGGTCGTCTATAACGGACGGTCGGCTGGTTAATAAAAGAGGCACAATAATATGAAACGATCTTACCTTGGATTTATTGCGGCAGTTGCCGCTGGAATGTGGTCCCTGTTTCCAGTTGAGGCACAGGAGATGCGCTGGCAATATCGCGAAGGTGAAAGCAGGTTCTTGTATCTCTCTTACGAGATACCCGAGACCGGAATGCAAAGCCTGATCCTCACTTGCGACATACAAGATCGTCAGTTTTCTGTGAACTATGTAGATGACCGGGACCGGGTGCGCGATGGCATGCGTGCTGAAGTCGAATTTGCATCGGAGAAAGGTCAGATATCGCTGTCCATGCTAGCTGAGCAACAGGAGCTCGACAACCAGGTCATGCTTGGCGCGGAGACATCCCTGAAAGGAGACCTGCTGAAGGTTCTCAACGGAAAGACACTTAGGGTCACGCTCTCTGAGGATACTGAGAACATTCCGCTGGCTGGCGCAAAGAAAGGACTCTCGTTGCTGGCAGAAGCTTGTTCGTAGTGACAACACGTCGAAAGTGCGCGAGTTGATCAGCCTGCAGCGGATTAGGGGCCGGAACAAGGTCTGTTCCGGCAGACACGCTAAGATCGAACGCAATATGAACATGGACTTGCTTCAATTCGTATTTGGCTTCGATCTTATGAGTAGTCGGCCACCTAGATGCTGTAATGGGCCAGCGTCTCACGTGTAGCCAGTTGGGTGGCTGTCCCTCAGAATGATGATGTTTTGGAACGAGGTCCGAGCGATCGGCCTCAGCATCATGAGAGGAACAGCCATGGACTATTATGCCGGAATCGACGTCTCGCTGAAAGAGAGCAGTGTGTGGGCCCCGACCTGTAGCGTCAACGGATTCGGCTCGGCGTCGGGCAAGCAGATCGGATCGGACGGCTCGACCTGATCCGATCGGCGGTTGATCCATGGCGAGACGACTGATCTTGCGCCGACCGGCTTCGGTCAGCAGGTGCGCGAGGCCATGGACCAGCGGCGCGAGTATAACGTCGAGCAGCGCGACACCACCCGAGCCCCAGATGGCCGCATCTCCTACAGGCGCTACCTTCTCGCCACCTTGCGCGAGCGGGAGGTTGTCCGTGTCGGCACGGAGATGGTGCAGAGCAAAGGGCTGCCGTTTTGTACCGCCACGGACGGCGAGAATGTCAGCGGCAAGTTCACACGCACCGTGCAGCTATCGAGTGGCAAGTTCGCCGTGGTCGAGAAATCCCCATTAATTCACATTTGTCCCGTGGCGGCCGGTTATCGACCGTCAGCTCGGCCGCGAGGTTATGGGCATCGTGCAGAGCGGATCCGTGTCGTGGCAGTTGGGGCGGCAAATGTGGATCGGCTTGTAACAATGGAATCCCTTGCGAATCAGATAAGTGTATGCTTATCTATTGGCATGATCCAGAATGATATATTCAAAGCTTTGTCCGATCCAACACGCCGCGCGATTTTTGAGAAGCTGGCGTCTGGTAGCATGAACGCCGTCACTTTGCGGCAGGGTATTGAAATTAGTCAGCCGGCGATGTCGCAACATCTCTCTGTCCTGCGCAACGCCAAGCTGGTGCGGGAAGAACGTCAGGGCCGGTTTGTGAACTATGAGGTCGATCCAGAGGGGCTGGCCCTTATCGCGGAATGGTTGGCGAACTATCGAACCTATTGGCCCGCGCGAATCGAGGCTTTGAAGAACCTTCTAAAGGACATGGACCAATGAGCGCCACGGAGGTTAAGAAGCCCAATGATAACCTCATAATTGAATACGAAATAGACGCGCCCCTTGAGAAGGTTTGGCGAGCGATTTTCATTCCAGAGTTTCGGGAGCAATGGCTGCCTGAAAAAGACTTGGCAGATGCTACCCCTATCTTGGCAGAGCCGGGGAAGGAAGTCCGCTATCGGATGCGGGGAGAAGAAGCGCCTTTCCTCGAAAGCATCGTGACATTCCAAGTCGGACACAATGTCCGGGGCGGCACGCGATTGAGGATTGTTCATCAGCTCGTAAGCGCTCGACCAGTTCGGCAACTCCCCCCAGCCGCGAACAACAATTGTCCGGTGTTTATGCTCGCATCATAGCGCCTCAGACCAGCAGATCAAAAACTTAGAATTCAGGAGTTCGCCTATGCGCGAAGCGATGCAACTCGTCCCTATGGTCATTGAGCAATCCAGCCGTGGCGAACGCTCTTTCGACATTTATTCCCGCCTTCTTCGTGAGCGGATTATTTTCTTAAATGGCGAGGTGAACGACACTGTTTCCGCGCTCGTGTGCGCGCAGCTGTTATTTCTGGAAGCGGAGAATCCCAAGAAGCCAATTCAGCTCTACATCAATTCGCCCGGTGGCGTCGTCACCAGTGGCCTAGCCATGTATGACACCATGCGATACATCCGTGCCCCGGTTCACACTCTCTGCATGGGAACGGCCCGATCCATGGGATCGTTCCTACTGATGGCGGGCGAACCCGGCGAGCGTGCCGCATTACCTAACGCCAGCATTCTGATTCATCAACCGTCAGGCGGATTTCAAGGGCAGGCGTCGGATATGCTGATCCATGCCGAGGAAATCCTGAAAACCAAGCAGCGCATGACCCGGCTATACGCTGAGCATTGCAAACGCACCTATGAAGAGTTCGAACAAGCCATGGACCGCGACCGCTTCATGACGGTGGAGGAAGCGCTGGAATGGGGTTTGATCGATCGTGTCTTGATGGATCGCGAAGCCGTCGCGACCTCGGAGGTGGCTAGATGAGCTAGCGCAAGTTGTGTAGGGTTGTAACTTCGCCCTAAGCTCTCAAATTTTCAGCAACGAATTCGGCACTCTGCTCGATTCCCCACCAGCGGCAGCTCGACTATCTGATAGCCAAGCCTGCTATAAGTCTCTGCCATGCATTTGCCATCAGATTCCGTCCGCATTCAACGTGATTATCTTGAATTCGAGGAATCAAGAATAGCCGGAATCGTAGTCCGTACCGACTGGCGCTGCAGATTGTTTCTATGCCGATTTAGCGAACAGCAGCTGGCTCTACGTTACAACGATTGGATAAAGCGAGACAACCAACAGCGCTGCCATTGTGAGATTGAAGGTGCGCAGCTTCGCAGGCTCCGTGAGATTCGGCGAAGGCCCACTCCGAACGCGCCAGATACCGACGCAGTGCGCGTTGATGACGGCCATCAGCAATGCTGCTTGCGACGAGGTACTAAATGGGGGAGAACCCGGAAGATAGGTGGCCCAGGCACCGAGCGCCATGACCCATGCCTTCGGGTTGACCCATTGGAACGCAGCAGCGCCGAAGAAGCCCAAGGATCTAACAGCCGAACTTTCTGCATCCTCCGGTGCTACGGCGCCGCCAACCCTTCGCAGGACGATGTTGAGCATGGGATATGCCTCGATCCTGACAAGTCGGGCGCGGTTATTTGTAAAAAATCTGTCATGACTTGGCGCGTTCCGCGACATTAGAAGGAAGTTTTTGGCGCGACTGGCACCAATGCTTCGACCGGCCGCCATCCCCCATTTTCATAATCCGCCTCATTGTTGAGGCTTCAGAAATCGGCCGACCATGGTCGTGATCAGTTTTCGGCTCTCCTCGAAGTCAAGGTCCGCTGTCATCAATGGCAGCATCGGCGCGGCATCGAGGACCGCCACCAGAACCGCGCTCGTGTGCTTAGGGTCAAGAGCGGAATCGACTTCACCACGTGCCTGACCCGCTGTCAGCGCTTCTGTCAGCAACTTTCGAACACCATCGGTGTTCTGTTTGAGGATGGCCCTGATTCTTTCGTTACGACCCGCTTCTGCCAACAACTCGAACAAAATGCGGCAATGATCGAGATCGTCCCACACCTTCATGCTCCACAATTCCGATAGCAGAACAGTCGCAGTCTGTTCGCCTTCGGGGTGGCCACAGAAATGGCTGTGGAGACTGGCAAGGTAATCATCCGCCATCTGCTCAATGATAGCGTCCTTGCTAGGGAAGTAGTGATAGAGGTGGCCGGGGCTCATCGCCGCCTCTTTGCAGATCATCGAAATCGACGCTCCCTGCAAACCATGGCGCAAGAAGCACCGATGCGCCGCTGCGAGAATTTCCTGCCGTCTGCCTTCATGCTGCTCGGGAACGCGCTTGCGGACCATGGGGCCTCCATAAACATAGAATGATCGCTCTAATATATCTTGACCCCGCGCCGATCATAACTAGAGTGAGCATTCAATCTATCTCGGAACGGCTGGTAGGTCCAGTCCTGTGCTGTCTCAGCCGATCCGTTCTTAAAGGTGCGAGGCAACATGAACAAACCCCTTCCCATCATTTCGACCAGCCTAGCTATGCTTCTGGCAGCGTTCTTCCTGTTCGGCGCTTACGGCAATACCTTCCTCTCAGAGGAAAACGCGGCGGCCTACGCGACTTGGGGTTACCCCGACTGGTTCCACAATATCACCGCCATTCTCGAACTTTCGGCTGGGCTGTTGCTGATCCGCGCTTCCACGCGCCCTTATGGAGCGGGACTTGGCGTGTTGGTGATGGCCGCCGCGTCTCTCACGACACTGGTGAACGCGGATTACGGCCATGCGGTCGCTCCCAGCATTGTCCTGCTCGTCTCGCTTGTTGTGCTGGGCCTGTCCTTTGCCTTCCGGCGCGCAACTAACTGAACTTCCCCCCTTTCGGAGAATCCCCGATGAATAGTTCACCAAAGCCGGCCGGCCCGGCCGATCCCGCAAACACGTCTGCAGCGCATCTGGACCGGTGGTCCGATCTTCTGTCCGGACGTCATCTCGCCATCGTTCTGGTCATGGCAAGCGGCGTTCTGCTCTATGCCATGAACCTCTATTTTACAGCCGCGCTGATGCCGTCCATCGTCGCGGATATTGGCGGGCAGCAATATTATGCGTGGGTGACGACAGCCTTCGTTATCTCGGCCATCGTGGCATCGCTGTTCGTCAGCCGCATCCTCGACTGGAAAGGGCCGGCTCTTGCCTATGTTGCGGCGTTCGTGGTCTTCGCGCTCGGCGCAGCGGCCAATGCCGCCAGCCCGACAATGGAACTGCTGATCGTCGGTCGCGTCGTGCAGGGACTTGGCGGCGGTTTGCTGGCAGGGCTTGGATACGCGGTGATCCGCGCTGCGCTCCCTGAACGCCATTGGGCGCGGGCAACGGGTGTCGTCTCGGCGATGTGGGGATTGGGGACACTGTTCGGACCGGCGCTAGGCGGCGTGTTCGCGGAACTCGGCCTCTGGCGCTGGTCTTATGGGGCGCTTGGCATAATCTCGCTCCTGTTCGGAATCATCGCGCAGCGGTCTTTCGCCCGCATGGCGGGTTCGGGGCATCGTTCGCCTGTTTCCGTTGCCTCTCTCATTCCACTTGTCCTTGCGACCATCGCCATCAGCCTCAGCGCCATAGTTCCGATAGGCTGGCCGACGCTGGTAATGGTTGGGATCGGTCTTGCGCTGCTCTGGCTGTTCGTCGTCGTGGAGCGGCGGTCGAAGGAAACTATCCTGCCGCACATCACTTATCGGCGCGGCAATTCGCTGAAATGGGTCTATCTCACGGTCGCGGCATTGAGCGCGGGCGTGATGGTCGAGAACTTCATTCCCCTGTTCGGCCAACAACTGGCGGGCCTCTCGCCGCTGATAGCTGGCTTCCTCGGAGCGGTCCTGTCGCTGGCTTGGGTCATCGCCCAGCTTTTCGTTGTATCGGTCAAGAGTGAGGGCGGCCGTCGTCGCGCCATCCGTCTCGGCCCACTGCTGCTGACGGCCGGACTGATCGCTTATGGGCTTCTACAAGTCTCCGATGCCGATATTGCGATGGTGCTGATTTGGGCGGCGGTACTCGCGTTCGCAGGTGTCGGGATCGGTCTGGCATGGCCGCTGCTGGGTGTTGCAGCAATGAGCAGCACACACGATTCCGCCGAAGGGGGAAAGGCGGCAGCGGCGATAACAATTACGCAGCTTATCGCCTTTTCGATCACATCCGCGCTTGCCGGCACGTTAATGGCGACGGGCGGGGAATCTGCGGTGGATTCTGCGCGTTACGTTACTCTCGGCATCGCGCTTCTTACCCTGTTGGGCATCTTCGCTGCTGGCGTGGCGACGAGAAAGTAACGAACAGTCATGCGACGGCGGCGTTTGAAAGATAGGCGAGCGGATAGATCGCATCAAATCCTCGGCGGTCGGATCCGATGGCATCGCTGATTCAGACGCTCGCCGTTGCTGAATATCTAAACTTTCGCCACGCCGCCTATGCGCTCGGCGTTGCGCAGTCCCAGCGTCAGCGCTCGTGTACCATACGCACGACCCTGCGACTAAGAAATAAAACGGCCCGGAAGCCAGCGTTCGCGCTTGGTCGAGTACCGGCCAAGAAGTTTAAACCATGAAATGATTCATTGTTTCGACGTGCTACGAAGAATGGTTACAGTTTATAGTTGCGGCTGCCCTGAGCGAAATTCACGTCTCCGTGGGTTTCTGCCAAAACACATGTCCCTTTCCGAAAGACGTGGTTTCATTTAGAGCGCAGATCACTCCCCACCGCTTTCGAATAAGATGGTCATGCTTGCCTACCGACATGCCTATCAACTGGCTCCGGGAACAATGCTGACGCTTCAAAGTTGGATAAACGAAGGAGACACGAAATGAGTGCTAAGCTTCCCCCCTACACCTAAAGATAATCGCAGCAATAAGGGATCCGGTGAAAAGCACGAGGCCCTTTCTAATTCTGACACAAGGCCCGACAAAACCAATCCTGATAAGCAGAGCCAACAGGCCAATACCAGAATTAATACGACACACCAAGGTTTGCAGCAGGATCGCTAATTAGTAAATCTCGGGTCCTTGTAGAATTGTAACGATGCCGACAATCTGTCGGATGAGCTCGCATGCTGCCGCCGCGAAAGGAAGAAGCGGTTCATCGTCATCAAACCAGATGAGAGATGACCAGCTGTGCCCGGACCAGGGGATTGACTAAGGGTGAAGGACCGCAGTTCATATGCTTCAAATAAAAGCCCCGGCCTGCGGGGGGCGATAGCCGGGGCTCGCGCAAGTTGGGTTGCCATCGGTCTGGAAAGCCTGCGCAAAGCTGTGAGATAGGGGAACAAGGACCGCGGTCAAGGGTAAAAATGCACTGCCTGGTATAATCGGCTAGCGCCCCGCGTGCCAAATCATGGCAAGCGCAACCAGTGCCAGCACAGATGTAAGAACAGCTTCCGCTAAAATGATCCAACTCATTTGCGTTCCCCAATGCACAACTGAACGATCCGATGGCTCAATTATGCAAGCGAAGCGTGCCGCGTTTTTCCCCAGAGCCAAATCCCCCGGTGGTTATAAAGAAAGCTTAAAAAAAGCGTAAACCCCAGCGGCGTTTCTAAACGCCGCTGGAGCCGCGCGCCGCATTCGTACATTCAGATCCACGCTTTGCGCTGGCATCCGAGAAACAGCGTCTCGGATGATGGGGAGGATGAGGTCGGTGAGGATGATTGAAGGGGCATCGAAGTGGTGCCGGATTTTTAGCGCTTCGCGGCGTCGCTCTCGGCAAAAGTCCTCTCCAGAAACTGGGTAGTTGTCGCATCCAGATTGGACCGAAGCCAGTCCGCCATAGCGATTTCCTCTTGCAGGCTCTGCTCACATGCCCTTGCAATTTCTTCCTCATTCAATCGGCGGGCAGTAGCGATGAGGATCGTGTAGGAGGCAATTTCCATATTCTCGAATGCGAAGCTCGCAAGGGAGCCTTTCAAAACCTCGTCGCCCGCGAAAAAGCCACTAGACGACTGACCCATGGCCATCAGTTTACCGCCAGCATCCTTTAAAGTGGATGCATCTTCACCGAGTTGGCTGAGACAACGCTCAAGCCGCTCAGCCTGGGTCTTGGTTTCGTCAAGGTGGCCACGGATGCGTCCGGCCAAGTCCGGATAGTTTTCCAGACGACCAAGGAGTCCGTTCAGCATCGTTTCAGCTTGTTCTTCCATTGCATGAGCATCGCGAAGCCATTGAATGAGCCAGTCTCGAGTATCAGACATTTTCCACTCCCTTAATTGTCTTTCCTTTGATTGTCGCGCTGTCTAACCGATCGAAAAGCAGTTTGTTCCCCTTGGGACTACGGAACGAACCCGCCTGTCGGGTGTTAGGCGGTTACACAAATAGGATAGGCGCAATGCGAACCGTAAGTGCGTTGTTTTCAAACACACTCCAAGCAAAACTCACTATTGCCGCTTTGGTGGCTTCAGGAATCCATGCCGAAGAAATTGCCATCATATCCAGCGGGAGCGAAGGAGAATTGACGGAGAATGCAGCCGGTGTCGCAGCAGGCACCGGGGCCCTTGTGGGCGGGACCGCAGGATTGCTCACAGGTCTTGGATTGATGGCAATCCCCGGACTTGGGCGGATCGTCGCTGCAGGCTGGCTCGCGAGCACCCTGACGGGTGCTGTTAGTGGGGCTGCAATCGGCGGCATCGCCGGGAATGTTTATCGTTCTCTCGTCGAAGCGGGCCTTAGTGAACGGATGCGAACATATACTCAGCCGGGATAGAGCAGGGCGGAACGTTCCTCGCAGTCAGGGTATCCGACGAACAGTACGAGGCTGCGGAGCGGATTCTGGAAAAAGCCCGCAGCTTTACAGAAACGGATATCAACACGCCTCCAGCGCCAGGTTAACACATTTTAAGACAGTGTAGCTCGAACGTCTTGTTAGACAGCAGGTAGCCGGAGTGCTTCTCCTGATTGGCTGTGGCACATCGGCTTTGGCTCTCTTAGGCAAGCGATCACAGACCCGAAACGAGTTTGGGAAAAAACTCTCTCGCTCAGGCAAACGTTCCAAAGAGGTTGTTGGAATTTGCCCGATCCATCTGATGGCGTCTGCTGTATCTAAGATGTGCCAGGTTTGCAGCAAGTTCGCTGATATAACTTTGATCGCGTAGTCCACGTTCGTACAGCAAAATTATGCACGATGCGAGTTCATGAGCCGAATAATTCTGGTCACTTTCTTCGAGAATGATGGCTGCATTAGTATAGCAACTACGTAAAAAGGTGACTTCGATAGTATTATATACTCGGCTTGCTTCGTTAAAAAACGGCATGTCAGCCTCCTATTTCGGAATATTAACCATACGCTGTCTAAAAATATTAGGTATCGCAATATTATCACTTAATGTTAATGCGCCGGCTGAGCTTTAAAACTGAAGCTTAACAATGAATTAGACGGCAGGCCCATTCGGCCTGGTTCTGTTGGCAGCTTGCCGTTTACAGGACCGGAACTCGGTATTCCACACCAAACAGTCGGTGGCTTGCCTTGTGCGGCTGGGAACTTTGGAGGTTCGGATTGCTTAGGAAGACTTCGTTAAAAAGGAGACTTTCGATGTCAACACGGATTATTCGTCCGAACCGTCGCGGGTTTGTCGGACTTGCAGGGTCGGCTGCGGCTTTCCTAAGCTGTGGCTGCGTTTCTGCTTTTGCAGAGCAATCGACCGAAAAAGGCGATCCAATCGCGGGCGACAAAAAATCTCTGAAAAGTCACGCGCTGGAGTTGGGTGCTGATCTCCTGCAGGATGATAGTCCGATCAGCGCGATTAATATGTATCTGAACGGCTTCCATTTTTATGCTGATGATATGGGCAGACAGGTCGAAGCGCATCATTATTGCACGCATATCAACGAGGACTTCTTCCAGTGTGTGATCTACGACGGAAATAAGGCCGGCTCGCGTCTAATCGGAATTGAATATATCGTCTCCGAGCGATTGTTTAAAACCCTGCCGGAAAAAGAGAAGCTGCTATGGCACAGTCATCGCCATGAAACGACTTCAGGCGAACTTATTATGCCCGGTATCCCTGAAACGGTTGAGCATACGGCGATTGCCGCGCTCGTATCTACCTATGGCAAAACATGGCACACATGGCAGATAGATGAAAATTCCTCTATTCCGCTCGGTATTCCGCAATTGATGATGGGTTTTACTGCCGATGGGCAACTTGATGCGGGCATGCTTCGTAAACGGGACACGCAACTGGAAACCAACACGGCCTCTTTGAAGCGGACCAGGGTTGACCTTGCTCAAGCAGCACCGCCACCCGATCCATCGGCTGACGGTTGGAAAGACGGCACGTCCTATCGGCTTGCTCTTGAGGAAGTTCCGTTGAAAAACAAACGGTGAGGTGACGCTAGGCTCGCTGCGGCTTATTGCATCACGGCCGAGGATAAGCGCGCGTCAAGTTAATCGCGTGGGCTCTTGATTGTTTCGATGGCATCGAATCGAGAGAGTGGGTGCGCCTTAAGTGCTCGGTAATAGCTCCGAAGGATGCAGTTCTCGCGCCACGCTCCTCCAACGATAACCAGATTCTGACTGGCAATCAGCGCATTGCAAGATTGATTGAAGTGCCATGTTATTCGCCTTGTTCCAGCTCCCAGCGTGTTGCGCGCGGGTAAGCTAGATGTATGTGAGACCTTTGATGGATCGTGTTCAAAACTATCGACTTGAAAGTGACCTAGAATTGTTTTTTGAAACAGGTATCCTTTGCGTCTTTATCGGGAATAGACAGGGCTTCTAAAGCTCTGGAATATTCTCCTTAAATATTACTTGGATGCGTGGCGGATGGGAGTCAAAAGGTTGACCTCTGATGCTGCTCGTCAAAATGGCCAAAGCCTCTCGCGCTTCCACTCGCGGGTTTTGGTCAATGACGGCGTCCATGGCGCCGTTCAAAAGAAGCCGTTTGGTGCCTTGCGTCAGCTCATGGCCGATAAAGATGATGGAATCGGATCTACCCGAATCCATTAACGCCTGACCGATACCCTGATTGCCAGCACCGAGATTATATATGCCGGCAAGGTCTGGATGACGCTTAAGCAATGCTATGGTCTCTGTGAAGGCTTTCTCGCTGCTGTCTTCGATCTCGTTTAGCTCGACGATACGGAGATGCGGAAACTCTTCCGCGATAACCCGTCGAAAGCCCATCTCGCGTTCTTCATGGCCGCGATAGGAAAGCGAACCAGCAAAAAGCGCTATCTTGCCTTCAGTGGATCGACCAAGAAAACGACCCAGAATATACCCGCCAAGGCGACCTGCGGCGCGATTGTCGATGCCGATATAGCAAACGCGTGGCACCTGCAGGATGTCGGACGCAATGGTGACGATATGTACGCCAGACAAAGCAAGCGAGCGCATCGCTTCCCGCACGGTCGGGTGATCCAACGCAATAACCCCTACGCCCTGTGCGTGTTCCTTAAGGTCCTCCAGCGCAAGCGCTAGCGTATCAGGGTTAAAGCCTTCAACGCTATGGATTCTCAACTCGATTTGAGATTGCAGAGAGGCTTGTCTCGCAATTTCATCTCGCAGATTGGCGATAAAGGTGTTTGTGCCAGCTGGCAGAACAAAATCCAGCTTGACGCGGTCCGTGGTATTTGCGTTGAGCGGCGCGCTGCCGGGGAGATAGCCAAGATTGCGCGCGGCTTCGAGGACAATTTCACGCGTGCGCTCTTTCACGCCTTCGCGGTTGTTTAATACGCGATCCACCGTGGCGTTGGAAACACCCGCTGTTCTGGCAATGTCGCTCACCGTGGAACGCAAAATCACACTCCTCACCCAAATGATGGAAAATGATGTATTTCGATTTATGCAAAATGCAAGGCTTGTTCGGTTCCCCCATCTGTTTTCCCAATGAAATTGGCTCTGGCTCGACTTTCACTCATCAAAAAACATCATTAATCTGCATATGCGAACTTCCGAATTTAAAGGAATGTTCCAAAAACCGATCAATTATGATGATAAATGACGTAAAATGATTTTATATGATGTTGACACTGCTGCGTCGAATCTTCATTAATCCTCAGGCTGCCAATGGAGGTTGGCATTTTCCTCGAATGAGGACGGGCTCGTTTGTCGATCTTTCGATGATATCCGGGCTTAGAAATAAAATGGGAGGTTGCAATGAGCGAAGCGCGGCGCTTTGTTCCTGATCCGCAGGTGCGGGTTCGGGATTACCAGATTGGTTGTATCGGCGCAGGCATGATCATGGCCGAGTGCCATCTTGCTGCCTATAAGGAAGCGGGCTTTACGGTCGCGGCAATCGCCACACGCACCAAGGCAAAGGCTGAAGAGGTCGCCGCGCGCTGGGGTATCGCCACAGTGCACGACACGCCAGAAGCGCTGATTGGCCACGAAGCTATCGAAATCATCGATATTGCTTATCCGCCGGATCAGCAGCCTGCGCTCATTCGCAAAGCGCTTGCGCAGCCACATATCAAGGGCATTCTCGCCCAAAAGCCACTGGCTCTGACGCTTGAAGAGGCCATTGCGCTTCGCGATGAAGCAGCGAAGGCTGGCAAAATCCTCTCGGTCAATCAGAACATGCGCTACGACCAGTCGATGCGCGTATTGAAGCAAATTCTCGATAAGGCTGAGCTTGGCGCGCCTGTCATGGCGACAATCGAGATGCGTGCCATCCCGCATTGGCAGGGGTTTCTGGAAGATTACGACCGTCTGACGCTGGCTAACATGAGCGTGCATCATCTCGATGTGCTGCGCTTCCTGTTTGGTGAACCTGACACCATCACCACGCTGACGCGCACTGACCCCCGCACTCAGTTTGAACACAAGGACGGTATCACCGTTTCAACGCTGATGTTCCCGAGCGGTGTGATGGCTGTTTCAATGGAAGACGTCTGGTCGGGGCCGCGCGAAGAGGGCTTTGACAGCGATATTTACATCAAATGGCGGGTCGAGGGTACGGATGGTGTGGCAAAGGGCACGATTGGCTGGCCGGATGGTTCGCCATCAACGCTGACTTATGCCTCCAAAAAGACGACAGACGGTAAATGGGTGAGGCCAAAATGGGAAACCATGTGGTTCCCGCACGCCTTTATCGGTGTGATGGAGCAGCTGCAATACGCCATTCAGTCTGGCGAACCGCCAGCGCTTTCAGTAGCGGATAATGTGAAGACGGTCGCACTCATTGAGGCTGGCTATAAGTCGATCGATGAAGGCCGCACTGTCAAATTGTCCGAGATATCAATCAATTAAACGAGCACATCCCGAAGAGCGCGAAGCGGTTTTCGGGAAAGATGCGCATTAACAGAGTATCTTAACGGGAGGGTTTCGATCATGATGCAGGTGGGTATTTTCAGTGGCTATTTCCCCTATTCTCTTGAGGAAACAGCTAAAAAAATTCGTGCGCTTGACTTCAATACGGTCCAGCTGGACATGCATTTCAAGGATATTGATCTGAGCACCGGGCAGATCACCAAGGACAAGTGCATTAAAATCCGCGAGACATTTCGCGATCACAATCTGCCTATTTCTTGCATTTCCGGTTATACGAACATCATTCATCCGGACAAGGCAGAGCGCGAGCGTCGCGTGGGCTATCTCAAAGAGATTATCCGCCATGCGCAGTATCTCGGCACGCCTTATGTGATTTCAGAAACCGGCACTTACAACACTGAATCTGATTGGGTTCATCACCCGAAGAACAAGACCGAAGAAGGTTTTGAAGAATGCCGCAAGGTCATCGCTGATCTGTCGCAGTTTGCTTACGATCACGGCGCGATGTTCCTGCTCGAAACTTATGTGAACAACGTCGTCGGTTCGGTCGAGGAAACAGTGAAAATGTTTGCGCAGGTCGATCATCCGGGCCTTGGCCTGCTGATGGACCCAACCAATTATTTTGAAACGCACAATATCGACCGGATGGATGAAATTCTCAACCAGGTGTTCGATACATTGAGCGACAAGATCAAGATCGGTCATGCCAAGGATGTCAAACGTTCCGGCGATGACAAGACTGAAAAACATGCCGATATCGGCGACGCCGATGCACTTGAAAGCCATACTTTCCGTGGCGTTGGCGAAATCGAACTGCCAGCGCCGGGTCTCGGTTCGCTAAACTACGACCTATACCTTAAGCGCCTTGCGCAGAAGCACCCAAATATTCCGATGATCATCGAACATCTCGATGAGGCCGATGTGCCGCGCGCGAAGAAGTTCCTCGACGGAAAGCTGCGCGCGCAGGGACTTTAATACCACCTGGGGCGAGGTGGAGCGGCTGGTGCTATAAACAAGTGTTTGGACACTGCCCGCCTTTGAGTGAAATGGCTGTATGCCGCAGCATTTAAGGTGCCAAAATGGTGAAGCTTTATGGAGAGGCGAGGTCGCGTCGCGACATTGCCGCGAGCAGTGGCTCATTTGCTCAGTTTGCAGGCGTTCGCCTGATGGTGCTTGAAGACGGGGTGGAGCGCGGCATAAGAATGCTGGAGTTCCGTTCCGGCACTGGCTTGCGCTTCACCGTTCTTGTTGACCGCGCACTCGATATTGCTGATTGCGACTATCGCGGCATGGCCATCGGCTGGCACTCGCCGTCCGGCTTCCGCCATCCGGGACTGCATGAATATGAGGGCGAAGGTGGTCTTGGCTGGATGCGTTCTTTCTCCGGCCTGATGGTGACATGCGGTCTTGACCATATCCTCTTCATGCATGAGGAGGCGGCGGACCATTATAATTACAAGCCGCGCCAGACGATCAAGCACTCCATTCATGGCCGTGTTGGGACTATTCCTGCAAAACTGACTGGCTATGGTGAGCGCTGGGAAGGCGACGAATGTTATCTCTGGTGCGAGGGTGTCGTCACACAGGGAACCGTGTTCGGTGAGCATCTCGAACTGACACGCCGCATCGAAATCAAGGCCGGTACAAACGATATCAAGCTGACGGATCGCGTGATCAATCGCGGTTTCTATCGCACTCCACATATGTACTGCTATCACATCAATGTCGGACATCCCGTTTTGGCCGAAGGTTCACGTTATCTGGCGCCTGTCAGGGATGTGGTCTGGGCGGCACATGCCGGAGAAGACTACAAGAAGCAGGGCGTGGGCTATCGTACGCTGCCTGCCCCGCAGATGAAGTTTCATGAGCAGGTCTGGCAGCATGAAATGGGTGCCGATGCCAATGGTGAAGTGCCGGTCACGCTGGTCAATGACAAGCTGGGTATCGGCTTTGAAGTCGTTACCCGCAAGGATCAGTTCCCTTGCATGTATGAGTGGCAGAATCTGCAGGCCGGGCATTATGCGCTTGGGATCGAACCTGCGACCAATCACGTTTTGGGACATGGCGCAGCGCGCGACCGCGGCGAGCTGATGTGGCTCGAACACGGCGAAGAGCGCCGTTACGACAGTACGTTCCGTATTCTGGGTGATGCGGCGAGCATAGCGGAAACAGAAACACGCATTGCTGCAATCGCGAAACAGCCAATTGAGGATTATCCGGTGCCATCCGGCAATCACGTTGCTATTGGAGGCCGCTCATGACCGCATCACCGCCGTTTTCCGTTGCAGGCAAAACCATTCTCTACACGGGTGCTGCAGGTGGCCTTGGTCTTGAAACCACGCTCAATTTTCTGCGCGCTGGCGCGCGGGTTGTGGCTATTGATCATGATCCGAAGAAGATTGAGGAACTGAAAGGCCAGGCAGAGGCCGAGGGGCTTAGTGGACTTTCGATCCATGCGCTTGATCTGTCGGATTTGCAGGCACTTCGACCTGCATTGGAGGCGATTGGTCGTGAGGCCGGTGGCTTTGATGTCGTAATCAATAATGCTGCGATTTATCCGTCCAAGCCATTTGAAGACTATACACTCGAGGAAATGCAGAAAGTGCAGCACATCAATGTTGATGCGGGCATTGTCTGTGTCCAGGTGGCGCTGCCGCATATGCGTGAAAAGGGGTGGGGTCGTATTATCAATATCGCCAGCGTGACTGCCTATGGCGGCTGGCCACTCCTTTCGCCTTATGTGCAATCAAAGGGCGCGCTCATCGGGCTTGTGCGCGCTTGGGCACGCGAGTTCGGTGCCTATGGCATTACTGTCAATGCAATTTCGCCGGGCGCATTTCCAACAGATGCCGAGAAAATCCACCCCGACCCGGAAGGCTATGCGAAATTCGTGCTTGAGCATCAGGCTGTTAAGCGCCGCGGATCATCGCGGGATATTGCTTCGGCTTTGATGTTCCTTGCCTCTGATGAAGCAGGATTTATCACCGGGCAGACCTTGAATGTCGATGGCGGATGGGTGATGCATTAAGGAGAAAGTTTGCATTGGAGGAATGCGTGAGGAAGCTTTATCTGGCGGTCGGGTCGCTTAACCGCGAAGCCCCTTATTTTCAGGGTGCTCGTGGCGAAGGTCTTTCCATCTACGCATTCGATACGACGACAGGAGATGCATCGCATATATGCGCGACATCTTCCGTCGACAATCCAACATTCTTGAGCGTCGCGCCGGATACAGGGGTGATCTATGCAAATTCCGAAGTGTTCAGCTGGCACGAGGGAACGGTCAGTGCCTATCGCTTTGATGCTGAAAAGGGTAAACTTGTTTATCTCAACAAGCAGGGTGCCCTAGGCAGCATAACTGCGCATAATACCGTGACCGTGGACGGAAAGTTTGTGCTTGTCGCCAATTATGCGATGGGATCGGGCGGGCCTGATCAGTCGCTTGTTGCATTGCCAGTGTTGCCTGACGGTAGCCTCGGGCCGGCTGCACATAGCATTCGTCACGAGGGTAAGCTTGGGCCTGTCGTCGACCGGCAGGAACGCAGCCACCCGCATTGCGTGGTTGAAACACCGGAAGGCGGCATGTTCCTGTCTGCCGACCTTGGCCTTGATGAAGTCATTGCCTATCGTCTTGATAGTGATGGCAGGTTCAAGCGGGTGAGCAATGTTGCGACGCCACCCGGTAGTGGTCCTCGCCATATCGCACAGCATCCCGATAGCCGGTTTGCCTATGTTTCCAACGAACTCAATTCCACGGTTTCGCTCATTGAGCGTGACGGCGATGAGATGCGCCTTGTTCAGACCTTGCCGGCAGTGCCAGCGAATGTTGAGTCGCATGGCGCTGATATTCACGTCTCGCCCGATGGTCGTTTTCTTTATTGTTCCAACCGCGGTCATGACTCGATCACTACATTTCGTGTGGATCAGGAGAATGGCAACCTGGTAAAGATCGGTCACAGCTTTACGGGTGGCGCAACTCCGCGTAATTTTATGCTGACACCGGATGGAAACTGGCTTCTGGTCGCTAACCAGAACGGAGATTGTATTGCGATCTTCGCAATCAACAAGGAGACGGGAAATTTGACCGATACGGGCAAACGCATCGAAATAGGCACTCCCGTCTGTGTCAGGCCGTTCTATCTGTGAGCGTTGAAGCCCCAACACCACGAAAGCAGCGCCGCAAAGGTTCTGGCGTGACCATGGCGGATGTGGCCGCGGCTGCAGGGGTTTCGATGCAGACCGTTTCGCGCGCGTTGCGTTTTCCGGATTCTGTGATGCCTGAAAAGCGGAAGCTTATTCAGGATGCAATCGAGAAGACGCATTACGTTCATAATCTCGCGGCAAGCCATCTTGCATCGCATAAAAGCAATACGGTTGCGGCGATCATACCCACGCTGTCCGCGTCCGTTTTTGCTGACACCATCCAGCATTTTTCCGACGTTCTGCATCAGGCCGGTTATCAGATATTTTTAGGCAATACCGATTACCGACTGGAGCGCGAGGAAGAAATCGTTCGTAGCCTCCTCGGGCGGCGTCCGGATGGTGTTTTTCTGATTGGCACACACCATAGCAAGCGCAGTGTCGCATTGCTCAAACGTGCGGAAATTCCTGTTGTTGAGGGCTGGGATTTTACCGATAAACCGATAGACCGGCTGGTGGGATTTTCCAATACGGCGGCGATCACCGAGATGGTCAGTCATCTGATCAATACGGGTCGGCGCTATATTGTGTTTGCCGGTGTGGTTCGGAAAGGCGACAGCCGTGCTGCCGAACGCCGTGCCGCATTCAAAGCGGCAATGGAGCAACAGTTCCCGGATGAGAAGCCACGCATCACGGTTGCAACTGAAATGCCGATTGCCATGGCTTCGGGTGTCGATCTTCTGAGACGGGCGCTGGCTCAATATCCGGAAGCTGATGCTGTCATGTTTTCAAGTGATATTCTTGCTTCCGGTGCGTTGCTGGAAACACAGCGCATTGGCATCAAGGTTCCACAACGTCTTGCTATTACCGGCTTTGGTGACTTTGAACTTTCGCGCCACCTGCTGCCGCCATTGACGACGGTTGCAGTGCCTTCCGCGGAAATCGGACGGCAGGCGGGTGAGCTTTTGCTTGAAGCCATGCGTGGCGAAACATCGACAAACACGATTATTGATGTCGGTTTCGAACTCAAGATTAGGGCCAGTGGCTAAATAACCATCTGATGCTCGAAGTTAGTCAGAACATCGCAACCATTTTCGGTCACATGCAGCATGAATTCGAGCCGCACACCGCCAGTATCCGGATCGAAGGCGGTGGGTTCCACCATCACAACCATATCTTTCCTGAAACGCTCGGTTTCATAACTGACAAGCCGCGGCCATTCATGGACAGACGTGCCGATAGAATGTCCGGAATGATGCGCATAGCCATACCCATGCGCTGCGATATTCGCTTGCAATTTTTGATCCAGTTGACCGATGCCAAGGCCCGGACGGATGATTTCGATTGCCAGATCCAGCGCTGATTTCACGGCCTTGAACTGTTTCTGAAACCCGGTGCTTGCTTTGTCCAGCATCGCCGATGCGCAACTGTCGCCCCAATAGCCTTTGACGCGCGGTGCCAGATCGCAGATGAGCGGGTCGCCGGCTGTAACGATACGGTTTGTCGGCCAGCCCATGAATGCCGATGTGCGTTCCTTGCCGGATATGAAATCGCCGGTAAGAGGCAGGCGTTCACCGGCCCTGCTTTCCATGGCGAGCCTTATATCGGCGAATATTTCCAGTTCGCTGCGGCCTGTCTTGCTGTGCTCGATAAAAGCGCGTTGCCCCGCGGAAGCGGTCAGTGCCGCCTCACGCAATAGCGCGATTTCGGTTGCTGTTTTGACCATGCGCTGACGCTTGAAAGCATCGCCAATCGACACAGGGCGGTGTGTTTCGATGAGCGGGAGCAAGGAAAGCGGGAAACTGTTCTGCTCTATCGCAATTGTTCCACTGACACCGAATTTGCTGAAGAGCGTCTGCGCTGTATTGAGATAGTTGATAAAAATATCGATCGGCTCTTTGTATGAGAAACCTTCATATGTGAGAACGGTTTGTGCCCAGCTTGGTGTTTCCGCTTCAAGATTGGTGATGACAAGTCCGCATTCGCCATTTTTGCCCACAAGTGCCATGGCGGGCCCGCCGGCAAAGGGCGATGGTCCCGCTTCAATGGAGACGATATGACCGGAAGCGTAGGCGATGCCATCGGGGCTGGTGAAAACGCCCCAATCGGCACCGGATGTTTTGATGGCGTCAATTGTCCGTGCAAGCCTCTCGTCCAACGGAATCTCCTTCAGATAAGATTGCGGATATGGCGGTCACGGCCATAGGCTGCGACCAGCAGCAGGATGAGGACACCGAGTGACGACTGTACCATGGCATCCGAAAATCCCATGCCGATGAGAAATGTGCGCAGTTCCATCAGCATGATTGCGCCTGCGACTGTTCCGACAAATCCACCCCGCCCGCCGATGAGTGCTGTTCCGCCGACCACAACCGCAGAGACCGTCTGGAAAAGATAGGGCGTGCCGACCGTCGCACTTGAGGAACCGGTAAAGCCGAGCAGAAAAATGCCGGCAAGGGCTGCAAACATGGCACTGAGAGCAAAGGTGATTGCCCAGATGACAACCGGTCTGATCAGGGCCAGTTCAGCGGCTTTGATATTGGAACCCAGCGCATAAAGTTTGCGGCCATAAATCGTACGGCGCAACACAAAGACGGTGCCAAGTGTGAGCAGAATTGTAAACGGGATCAGCCATGGAAATGGCAAAGGCCCGATACTGCCACCCAGCGAGACGAAATCATTGATGAACGCGGGTGCTGAACCTGTTGGCAAGCCGCGTGTCCAGATTTGTACGCCAGCCTGAACCATTGTTCCGACACCAAGCGTGACAATCAGCGGATGGATGGAAAGCGCGGCCGATAATGCACCGGAAAACGCACCGATCAGTCCCGCTGATGCCAGCACGATCACGCCCGCCCCAAGCGGTGACATTCCATCGCCATAGAGGCTGGCGAAAACGACATTGGCAAAGCCGATGACAAAGGGAATGGAAAGATCGATGCCACCAAGGATCATCACCAGCGTCTGACCCAGGGCTGCAATAGCGAGTAGTGCAGCCAGAACCAGCATGGCGCGGATGGAGAACAGACTGGCAAAGCCCGGAATGAGAGCTGCTCCCAAGAGGAACACCAGCAGGACTCCGGTGAAGGCGACCAGTGCGCGATTTGTAGCCAGTGCCTTAATCATGACTGCCCACCTTGCGAGGAAAATAGAGTTTCAATTTTTCGGAGTTGAGGCAGACAGCCAGAACAAGGACTGCGCCATAGACTGCCTGCAGCACGAAGGTCGAGACGTTGAAGGCCGTCAACATGCTCTGCAGCAGGAAAATACATGCTGCACCCAGAAATGCTGCGGTTAATCCGCCAACGCCGCCGGCGAGGCTGACGCCGCCAAGGGCGACTGCAGCAATAGCAATCAGCGTATAGCCGGGACCGATGATCGGGTCACCTGAGCCAATGAGCGCTGTGAGTGACAATGCTGCCAGTCCTGCGAACAATCCGGCCAGCACATAGGCGATGAAGCGCACGAGCGGAACATTGACACCAGCGGTGTAGGCGGCTCGATCCTCGCTGCCGACGGCCATAAGCGTCTCATAGAAAGGCAGGCGTTTGATACCGATCCATATCAAAACCGCAGCGCTTACTGGCAGAATGGACCATGGCCCCGCCAAAGATGAGAGCCATGGAGGCACTGAACCAGATGGTGAAGGCAGGATGGTGAGCGCCAGCCCGCCAAAAATCAGATAGGTGCCAAGCGTTGCAACAATTGGCTGAATACGGATGATCGCGGCCAGAAGGCCATTGAATGCGCCTGCAAGAATGCCAAGTGCAATTGCTGCCGGGATGATGATGAAGGGCGAGGAGATGCCGCCTTTTGTGATCAGTAACTGAACGAGAATGACATTGATCAAACCCACGAGCGGGCCAATGGAAATGTCAATCGAGCCGCGCCCGGCCAGGAATGGTATGGTGATTGCGAGCGAGGTCAACAGCAGTGGCGCTGCAAGCCCCAACACCGAGCCCCAGTTTGAGGGTGCGAAGCGCACCGGGTTAAGCACAATATTGATGACGAGCAGAATGATGAACAGGATTGCGGCGAGCCGTGTTTCCTGACTGCCGCAGAAGATGCGCAGCAAGCGGCGTTCGTTGTTTGGTGCGATCATAGCTCTACCTCATCCTGCCCGAACATGGCTGCAAGAACGCCCGACATAGACATTTCGGATTTAGTGATGGTTTTCGAGCATTCGAAATCGCGGAACACTGAAACGCTGTCGCAGATTTGCATGATTTCTTCGATTTCGCTCGACAGAATGACGAGCGCGATACCTTCTTCACGGGCGAGTTTGCGGAAAGCTTCGTAGAATTTCATGCGCGTGTTGAGATCGACCCCACGCGTGGGATCGTTGAGCAGCATCACGCGCGGTTTGAGCGCAAGAAGCCGCGCGAGCAGCACTTTTTGCTGATTGCCGCCGCTTAGTGCCGTGATCGGTGCAGTCATTTCCGGGTAGCGGATCGACAGAAATTCGGTATAGCGCTGCAGCTCTTCCTTTTGTTTGCGACGGTTGAGAATGCCACCCAATGAAAAGCGCGGCATGGAAGGCATGCCAAAATTATCGAGTACGGAAAGCGCCGGGAAAATACCGGTCGCGCGCCGGTCGCGCGGCAAGTAGACCACGCCGCATTTGGCTGCATTGTGATGATTGCTATAGGCACTATGGTCGCCGGACCGGCTAACGATCTCGACCTTGGAATGACGAGGTTGATTGAAGCCCGCAAGCGCCAGCAGAAACTGCTCCTGCCCATGGCCTTCAAGACCTGCAAGCCCCGTGATCTCGCCTGCGCGGATCGCACCGGATAAGGCTTTGCGCCCCGGCGCGAGCACGAGATTTTCATAGGTAAGAATGATGTGATCATTCAACATGGAGATGAGCCTCCGGCGCCATGAGTTCCAGAAGGATCTGGCTGTTGATCTGCTGCCTTTCGAGCGTATCGACAACATGGCCGCTGCGCAGCACCGTGACCTCATCGGAAAGGCGTTTCACCTCTTCCAGCCGGTGCGAAATGAAGATCACAATATTCCCGGATGCAGCATAATCTTCGATTGTTTCAAAGACGAGATCACGATCTGCATAGTCGAGCGCTGCCGTTGCTTCATCGAGAAGCAGGATCGAAGGACGGCTGATGAAGGCGCGCGCAATCACAACGAGCTGCTGTGCTGCTAGTGACAGGCTGCCAGCCGCTGCGTGCAAGTCGATCGGAAAGCGTGCAATTTTTGACAGAACTGCGCGGGCTGCCTTTTCGCGTACTGATTTGCTGACTTTACGGGTAATGAGCCCGTCAAATCCGAGAAAGATATTCTCGACCACCGAACGATGCGGAGCGATCAAAACTTCCTGAAAAACCGTGGCAAGGCCCAATGCCTTCATATCTGCAGGCGATCTGGCCGAGACGGCTTTGTCGTTGAGAATGACGCGCCCATGCGTGGGTGCGACCACGCCAGACAGTATTTTCAGCATCGTGCTCTTGCCCGATCCGTTCTCCCCCAAGATCGTATGAACGCCATGGCTGAAAGTCACGTTGGCATTGGTGAGCGCGATTGTTTCACCATAGCGCTTTTCAAGGTTTTCGACCTGTAGTGATTTGACCGGAGCGTGCGTGATCTTGGGCAGCCCCGCTTCGGCAAGCAGACTGTGTATGTTGGACGTGCCCAGCGGGGGATGCTCAGCGTCTGGCATAGTGAAATAACTTTCTGCATGCGATAAGCGAAAGTCATTGCCAATGATCTGGGCCAATAATCTGGGCCAATTGACTTTGGCAATGACGTCATTTGGGGCGTTAACCTACAAGAGATTACTTGGCGCAGGAGGCTGGAACTTTCGCGAAATCATAAAGCGCTGTGGCGCTTCCGTTCGAAAAGTAGCCATTGAGCAGTTCTTCCGGGAAGGGGTCCTGCGGCGGGATCGGGAAGATGGCTGCGGAATCCGGCTTCATGCAGTCCTTGTACCACTTAGGAAGATCGGCCTGCGTCACGGTCGGCATCGGAGCGATGATCGTGTTGACGAGCGGTTTCTGCCCTTCAAGAACGCGCAATGCGACACGGAAAGCATTCTGTGCAGCAACATGCGGTGAAACTTCACCACCATAGAATTTGAACGTGTCCTGATTGGCGTTCCAGTAGCCGAGCGCATCACCAGAAATGGAAGCTGCAATCAGGGGGAGCGGACGACCTGCCTGCTGGAAGGCTTCCGCAATGAAGCGCGCTTCGCTGCCCGTGGACCAGACCGCGTCAATCTGCTGCGGCGTGGTGGCAAGTGCCTGAAGCACTGCGGATTTCGTTGTCGTGCCGGTCCATTCGCCGCTTACTTTACGCGCAATCTTGAGATTGCCGGATTCCTCGACAGCTTTTTCAAGCCCGGCATTTTCCTGCTGGACAAGCGGATGACCGGAAATGCCTTCAACCTGAAGAACGGTGCCGCCGTCCTTGAGCACTTCTGCAATGCCTTTGCCCATCTGGTAGCCCCAGAGGTTCTGGTTATGCATGACATTGATGGCATTAGGCGTCGTGACGGAACCAGCGGATGTGATGACCGGAATGCCGGCCTTATAGGCGTCGTCAATCACGGCATTGAGCGCGGTGGATGAACCGGCAATTGTCGTGATGACACTACAGCCCTGCTCGATGAAAGCGCGAATTTGCGAGATCTGCTGTGTGGCGTCGCCATTGGAGTCCGACACAACATATTCGGACACATCACCGGCGGCTATTGCGCCATCCACGAGACGCTTCAGTTCGCTGTTGAAGGTTACACGCCATGGATTGCCCATATAGGACTCCGAATGGCACCAACGCCACGGCTTGGCCGGCGCTTTGAAATCGCCATAAGCCGAAGGGCCAACTTCAACCGCATCGGTATAAAGGGCCTGAATTTCGGTTGGAAGCGCGCTGAGCAGCGCTGCGCGGTCCTGATTTTGCGCATTCGCGCTCAACGCAGATGCCGACAAAACAGCAAATGTCAGTGCCTTCAGGGCAAGGCCCGAGCGAATTCTGGTCATGTGTTCTCCTCCAGTGTGAACCTCCCGTTCACTTGTAAAAACTTTATTCACATATGCGCCATTACGTCAATTGAAAAATGTTAGCGCTAAACCATCTTGTGGCACTATCGCATAAATCATGAGGATATGAATATAAAAATGTTAGCGCTCACTCTAGACAAGGCAAAAATATTGGATAGGTTCTGACGCAAATGGATTTGAGCAGGGAGTGGAGCTGCCATGGGTGTTTTATCAGGCTATCGTGTGCTGGATTGTTCAATTGCGATGGCGGGACCATTTGCAGCGCAGCGGCTGGGCGATCTTGGTGCCGATGTGGTGAAGGTTGAGCCGACGACAGGCGAATGGCAGCGCCACGTGGCGGCGGGCGGTGCCGAAGGCAATCGCGTTAATGTCTCTTTCCTGTCGCTCAACCGTAACAAGCGTTCGCTTGCGGTCGATCTCAAATCACCAGACGGTAAACAGGTGCTTCTTGACCTTGTGAAAACCGCCGACGTGTTTTTGCAAAACTATCGTCCGGGCGTCGCACAGCGTCTTGGCGTCGATTACGAGTCGCTTTCCAAGATCAATCCAAAGCTGATCTATGTTTCGATCTCTGGCTATGGCGAAGATGGTCCTTATGTCCATCGTCCGGGACAGGATCTCGTTTTGCAAGGTATGTCGGGCGCTATGCTTTCGGCAGGCCGTGAGGGCGAGCCGCCAACCGCCGCCGGCCAATATCTGGTGGATGCCATCACCGCATATACTGCTTTTGAAGGCGCGCTTGCAGCACTTCTCCATCGCGAGCGTACGGGGGAGGGACAGTTGGTGCAGGTCAACATGCTCGATGCGATCACCACCATTCAGATGCAGGAACTTTCGGTTTTCACCGTCGGTGGCAAGCCGCAAACCCGTTCGGCAGAGCCACATGCCCATGTCTATATCCGGGCGCCTTACGGTGCTTTTGCAACCTCTGACGGCTTTATCATAGTCGCTTTTCCGAAGCTGAAAACACTCGGTGAAGTGATCGGCGAAAACAGTTTTCTCACCATGAGTGATGAGGTGGACACCTGGGAGCGCCGCGATGAAATCTTTGCCAAGACACGCGACAAGCTCAAAACGAAAACCTCCGCTGAATGGCTGGAGCTTTTTCGCGCAGCTGATATCTGGTGTGGACCTGTCTATGGTTATGCGGATCTCGTAGATGACGAGCAGATCAAGCATAATGGCACGTTTGTCGAATATGAGCATCCAACCGAAGGCAAGGTGAAGACGCCGGGTTTCCCGATCCGCTTTTCCAAAACGCCTTCGACAGTGGACCGTGGCGCGCCGGTAACTGGCCAGGACACACGCGATGTGCTCGCTGAAGCCGGATATGCGGCGGACAAGATCGAAGCGCTAGAGCAATCGGGCGTCATCGTATCGGGGAAAATCTAAAATGCAGGTGATCAAAGCTCTCACCTGGGATCATCCGCGTGGCTACAATGCATTGGCTGCGGCATCAAAATTGCCGGATGTCATCAAAGCGGGTTTGGAGATCCATTGGGACAAGCAGCCACTTGAAGGTTTTGAATCCCACCCGATCGCCGATCTTTGCGCGCGATACGATCTCGTGGTGCTCGATCATCCCCATGTGGGCGAGGCCGTGTCCGGCGACTGCCTGCTTTCACTTGAGGAGGTGTTTGACGATGAAACGGTTGCCAAGCTTGGCGAAGCCAGCATCGGCCCGTCCTTGACGAGCTATCGCTTTGCGGGCAGGCACTGGGCCTTGCCACTCGACGCCGCAACACAGGTCATGGCGCTTCGCCCGGACCTAGTCGACACGGTTCCTGTTACATGGGACGAGGTGCTTCGCCTCGCGCAAAAAAGCGGTAAAGTCGCGCTTTCGCTTGCAGGCCCACACGCCTGTCTGTCATTTTTTTCTATCGCTGCCGCATTTGGCGAGCCGCCTGCCGAAGACGACCCAGATATATTGGTTTCAGAAGAGGTCGGGCGGCAGGTCTTTGATCTGATGGCAGAACTTGCGGCGCACAGCCCAACGTCTGTTCGGCAAAAGAATCCCATCGGTATATTGTGCCACATGGCCGAGCATGACGATGTTGCATTGTGCCCCCTGGTCTATGGTTATGTGAATTATGCCGCGCCGCGAAGCGGAAAGTCTGTCGTATTTCACAATGCGCCACGGGTCGCCACTGGTGGTCGTCCTGGCTCGACATTGGGCGGCACGGGCATTGGTGTTTCGCGCCGTGCACACATCACCTCGGCGCTCAAAGCCCATCTTTTGTGGCTGATGAGCCGTGAAGCCCAATCCGGGTTCATTCCCGATCATGAAGGCCAGCCATCGCGCCGCGACGCCTGGCACGATGAGCGAGTGAACCGGCGATGGGGCAATTTCTATCGCAACACAGCGGACACGCTGGAACAGGCTTATGTGCGCCCGCGCCATGATGGCTACGTCGCGTTTCAGGGCAAGGCTTCAGCGCTTTTGGGGGCGGCTTTCGATGAACGCCGCCCGGCATCTGCAGTGTTGAATGAGTTGCAAACTCTCTACGCCGCTTCGCGCGTGCATGGCGGTGAAAGGTAGTTTTCCATGACTGAAGATATCAAATTCGAAATCGACGGCGCGGTTGCCGTCATCACATTAAACCGTCCGCAAAAACTCAATGCCGTGACTCCGGAAATGGCCGATGCCATTGTCGCAGCCGTGACCGAATGCAACGACAGCGACACGATCCGTTGCGTTATTCTGACGGGTGCTGGAGAACGTGCATTCTGTGCGGGCTCGGACATTCGCGAACTCGATACCTATGAGACGCCGTGGCAGTTCCGCAATCGGCCGGATTACTGCGATGCATTCCGCGCGCTTCTCAAGCCGTCGATTGCGGCCGTCAATGGCTATGCCTTTGGTGGCGGGCTTGAAACCGCGATGTCTTGCGATATCCGCATTGCTTCTGATAACGCGCAATTTGCGGCACCCGAGATCAAGCTCGGCTGGATCGGTGGTGGGGGAATGGCCGCCCATCTGGCGCATTCCATTGGCGCATCCAATGCAGCATTGATGATTATGACAGGCGACCCAATTTCTGCCGAGAAGGCGGAGCGCTGGGGGTTGGTGAGTGAAGTCGCGCCGCAGGCGGATCTTCTTATACGCGCACGCGAGATTGCCAACGTGATTGCAACGCGCGCGCCGATTGCCGCGGAAACCGCGAAACTCAACCTCAAGGCAGCGGTTTCGATGCCAATCGAAAAAGCCATCGAGTACGAACGCGACCTGCAGACGATCTGTTTTGCGACTGTCGATGCGCAGGAGGGGCGCGCGGCTTTCAAAGAGAAAAGAGCGCCGGTTTTCCGGCGTCGGTAGAGGTTTCGGGAGGAAGCCTTTCTACTTTATCAACGACCTGTTCATGGGAGGAATGCTCGTGGAAACGAGTTCAAAAAGCAAGTCGAAAGCACTTGCCAGCACTATCTTTGCAAGCACAATTGGAACAGTTGTGGAATGGTATGACTTCATACTTTACGCCACCGCCGCCGCATTGATATTCAATCATCTCTTCTTTCCGCAATTTGACCCTACGACGGGCATCATTGCTTCTTTCGCGACCTATACCGTGGGTTTCCTGGTGCGCCCGCTTGGCGGGATCGTCTTTGGTTGGATGGGCGACCGCATCGGTCGTAAACCGGTGCTGATGCTGACGCTCTTGATGATGGGTGTCAGCACGACGCTCATTGGCCTTTTGCCAACCTATGCCTCCATTGGCGTTTGGGCGCCGATCTTTCTTCTTTTGCTTCGTGTTGTGCAAGGATTGGGCGCGGGCGCCGAATATGCCGGCGCTGTGGTTATGGCAGGCGAGATTGCCGCAGAAAGACGAGGTCTCTTTGCGAGCCTTCCCGCCGCAGCCGTGGATGTGGCGACTATTCTGGCCGCGGGTGTTTTTGCACTCTTTACATTGCTGCCGGAAGACGCCTTTATGAGCTGGGGCTGGCGTATTCCATTCCTGCTGAGCGGACTAGTGCTGTTTCTCGGCGTCTATATACGTCGAAAGGTTCCAGAATCACCGGAATTTGTCCAGGTGAAGGAAGAACGCCGCGACACGAAATTGCCTGTCCTGGAAGTGCTTCGCAATCATCCCCGCACAATGATGGCGGCGATGGGCGCGAACCTTGCTCCTAACCTTTCCTATGTCTTCCAGACTTTCACTCTTGCCTATGCGACGTCCAAACTTGGGTTTTCACGAGAAATCATTCTGACCGGCGTGATGCTTTCAAGTGCCTTTGGTGCCGTCATGTGTGTCGTCTTCGGTGCGTTGTCTGATCGTTTCGGGCGCGTTCCGATAATGGCGATGGGATCGGCTGCAGCAGCTATCTATTCGCTGTTTTATTTTCAACTGCTTGGCGCCGGGACGCCCTGGACTGCGGTTGTACTGATTATCATTGGTCATGCTATCGGTGCCAGGTCGTCGTTTGGCGTTCAACCAGCATTTTACTGCGACATATTCCCAACAGAAGTGCGCTATAGCGCCATCGCCTTCGCGCGCGAGGTCACCGGTGCCATCTTCGTTGGCCCTCTTCCATTGGTCGCGACGGCGCTTGTTGGCTGGTATGGTTCTGTCTGGCCAGTCGCTGTGATTACAGCGCTTTACTGTCTGATCACGCTTGTTTCGGTTCTGTGGGTAAACAAGGCCCGCGAGCTTGATGCGCGATCCAGTCTCAACCGCCCGGTGCCTGAACCGGAAGCGAATAGTGCGTACACCCGTTGATCTCGCGACATTGAATAAAGACGCAATCAACAAAGGGGAGAAGACATGCAGTTTGTGAGGAAGCTTGCGCGCTATCGTGAAGCGTCGGTTCTGCTCATGCTGATTGCTGTCGCAATCTATCTGGCAATTGCGAGCGACTATTTCTTGTCGCCTCGAAACTTGCTGAATGTCGGGCGGCAGGCATCGGTCGTGGCCATAGTCGCGCTCGGTCAGGCGCTGGTGATCATCGCGCGTGGCATCGATCTCTCCGTCGGTTCGGTCATTGGTCTGTCAGCGGTCGTTGCCGCAATCACGATACGCGACACTGGTTATGAGAGTGTGGGTCTGGCGGCAGGGCTTTTGACCGGAGTTACTTGCGGCGTTATCAACGGCGTTCTTTACACCCGCTTCAAGATCAATCCCTTCATTGCAACATTGGGCGTCTTGTCAATCGGACGTGGACTGGCCTTGCTGATGACCGGTGGAATTCCTGTGCCGATTGGTGGCTTGGCGGAATTTGTGGGTGCCGGCCGCTTGCTCGGTATTCCTGTGTCCTTTTTGCTAATGATCGTGCTTGCAATCATCGTCCACGTGTTTGTCACCTACACCGTTATTGGGCGTGAGATTTACGCCATTGGCGATAATCCCAAGGCGGCCCGTCTTGCCGGCGTCAACATCAAGGCAACGCGCTTGGTTGTTTTTACCATTTGTGGGCTTCTCGCCGGGCTCGGCGGCTTGATTTTGTCCGGCAATCTGGCAAGCGCGGATCCAAATCTTGGGATTGGATACGAACTCGATGTCATTGCGGCTGTTATTCTGGGGGGAACGGCACTGTCGGGCGGACGCGGCTCCATCATTGGCGTCGTAATTGGAGCCCTGCTTATGGCGCTTCTTAATAATGCTTTTGTGCTGCTTGGAGTCGCCGCCTACTGGCAGGTTGTCACCAAGGGCCTGGTTATTATCCTTGCCGTTGGCATCGATGGTTTAACACGTGGCAATGAAGACGAATAACGATTGGAGGAGGAATTTAGATGTATTGGGACAGAATCCGAACATTCACCATGGCCGCGCTGACCACAGCTCTTTTGGCTCTACCCTCTCACGCTGGGGAACCACCAAAAGGAGGAACGGTCGCAGCTGTTGAAAACACCAAAGGCCCAATCCGGATCGCGTTTCTTTCGTTCCAGAACAATCCTTTCTGGACGCCGGTGACCGAAGGAGCCGGGGCGGCGAACGACTATTTGTCGAACTTTAACGCGAAAGTGGATTTCATCGATTTGGGCAGCGAACTGTCGGCGGAGGCAGTTGTTTCGGGTGTCGAGGGTGCGCTCGCCAAACAGTATGACGGCATTGTCGTGGTGCCGATATTCGACGGCACGGCGCGGATCATCAACGAGGCGTCAGATGCTGGCGTGCCGGTTTTCACTATCGTCGCCGAAGGGGCGACGCCATCCAAGCGTCTCGCTTTTATCGGGCAGAACGCCACGTCGGCTGGCGAGCAGATTGGTGAATTCATCGTCAAACAGATGAATGGTCAAGGCAAACTTGGTGTCATCACCGGTTACTTTGGGGCAACGCAGCACAACCAGCGTATGGCTGGCGCTCTTGATTATATCAAGGCGAAAGCGCCGGAAATTCAGATTCTGGGACCCTTTGAGAACAAGGACAAGGCAGAGGCTGCCTATTCATTGTTGCAGGATATGAGCACCGCAAATCCAGACCTAAAGATGGTTTATGTCACCGCCGGTGGCCCGTTCGGCGCGGCCAAAGCCGTCAAGGATTTGAACCTGACAGGAAAGGTCGGCGTTGTTGGATTTGATCACACGCCGGATAATATTCAATATCTCAAGACCGGCGAAATGGTTGGCCTTCTCGACCAGGCTCCTTATCAGCAAGCTCTCGACGCCAGTGTTTATCTTTATAATTTCCTGGTCTCGGGTCATGAACCGCCTTCCAAAGTGATCCCCGTCGCTGGCAATTTGTTGACGCCCGACAATGTCGAATAGCTTGTCCTTACCCAAAACAGCCACACGGCACTCTTCGGAGGAGCTAAAAACGGTCATGAGAGTACGTGGCGTTGCCAAGAGCTTTTCTGGCAATAAAGTGCTTCATGCCGTGGATCTCGACCTTCGAGCTGGCGAGATCGTCGGCTTGCTGGGCGAAAACGGTGCAGGCAAATCGACGCTTATGCATATCCTCTCTGGAGGTCTCGCGGCTGACGCAGGATCGATCGAGATCGATGAGGCCGCGATTGCATATCGCAATGTCGCCGATGGCATCAAGGCTGGGGTGAGTTTTGTTCATCAAGAGCTTTCGGTAGTGGGGGCTCTCAGCGTTGCTGAGAACCTTCACCTTGGACGCATGCCCAAAAACGCGTTTGGCTTTGTTGATTTTGCGGGGATGGCCGACAAGGCGCGCCATATTCTCGCTAGGGTCGGCGCTGGCCACATCGACCCGAAGCGCTTGGCTTCCGGTCTACGCGCTGGCGAACAGCAGTTGGTCGAAATCGCAAAAGCTGCGGCGCGTGAACCTCGACTTCTCATTCTCGATGAACCGACGTCTTCGTTGACCCCACACGAAGTCGAAAGCTTTTGTGACTACGTGAAAGCGGCGCGCGCGCAAGGTGCGGCGATCGTCTTTATTACCCACAGGCTTGAAGAGGCGTTGTCGCTATGTGATCGCATGGTCGTGCTTAGAAATGGGGCTATCGTCAGTGAGAGGCGTCCAGCTGACACGACACGTGACCAATTGATTGCCGACATGACAGGCAAGCCGGCGCTTTTCGCCCGCCATGATCATGCCGTGAGCCATAACAGGACGGTGTTATCCCTGAAGAATGTCAGCGATGGGACCTTGATCCGCTCCCTCGATCTTGAAGTGAGCGAAGGCGAGGTGCTTGGCCTCTTTGGGTTGGTGGGGGCAGGCCGCACAGAACTTATCGAGCTCATTCACGGAGCTCGTCGGCTTGCGGGTGGCGAAATTCAAATGTGTGGAAAACCGCTCATCCTATCCGATCCAAGTCAGGCGATAAAAAAGGGTATAGCGCTGGTTCCTGAGGGACGCAAAGTTGCGGGCATTTTGCCTCAGCATTCGGTGCTCGACAATGCAGCCATTTCAAGTCTGCGTCTTTATGCGCGGGGTCCAGTTTCAGATAGAAAAGCGGATGCGGGACGGTTGGCGCACTATCGGAGAATGCTTGGCATCCGGATGGAGAACGATAGTCAACCGATTTCCACATTGTCGGGTGGTAATCAGCAAAAGGTGATATTCGCCCGCGCCCTGATGAGCAAACCACGTCTGCTTCTGCTCGATGAGCCTACCCACGGTGTCGATGTTGGCGCTAAGGCTGAAATTTATGAAATCATCATGCAGCAGGTCACCGATGGCTTGACGGCGATCGTGGCGTCCTCAGAAATTCCCGAGATTCTTGCGCTGTGTGACCGCGTCGCCGTTTTGTCAAAAGGGAAATTGGTAGGGATCCTCAATAGAAATGAAATGACTGAAAGCAATATCCTGACCATGGCCTTCGAGGCCCATTGAACCAACCCAGATAGTGAGGAAAATTCTACCGTGAGCAGCAATGAAACTTTCGCTTCGGGAACTTTTGTCGGGCGCGCATGGAGCCCGACGGCTAAAGGGCCGGTTCTGGTGACTTTGCGCGAAGGGCGCGTCATCGACATTACCACCAAAGCTGCACCGACAATGCGTGACCTGCTCGAACTGGACGATGCGCTGGCTCATGTGCGTGCAACCGCCGGACAAGATATCGGTTCGCTGGAAACATTGTTTGCGGGCAAGCCCGGTGATGAAAATACTCTCCACCTTCTGGCGCCGAACGATCTGCAATCGATCAAGGCTTGCGGCGTCACCTTCGCCCGCTCCATGGTTGAGCGCGTGATCGAGGAACGTGCGGCTGGTAATCCCGATCTGGCGCTAAAAATCCGTGAGCGCGTCGGCGCAATCATCGGCGACAGCCTGCGCAACCTCAAGGCAGGCTCGGAAGAAGCGGCCCGCGTCAAGGCAGCACTGATCGAAGAGGGCGTCTGGTCGCAATATCTTGAAGTCGGTATTGGTCCCGATGCGGAAGTCTTCACCAAGAGCCAGCCGATGTCGGCTGTCGGCCATGGTGCAGAAGTGGGCCTGCACCCGATTTCGACCTGGAACAACCCGGAGCCGGAAGTGGTACTTGCGGTCAACAGTCAGGGGCAGGTTAGGGGCGCGACGCTTGGCAACGACGTGAACCTGCGTGACGTTGAAGGCCGTTCGGCCCTGCTGCTCGGCAAGGCCAAGGATAACAATGCGTCCTGTTCGGTTGGCCCATTCATTCGCCTGTTCGACGAAACCTATTCGATGGACGATGTGCGCTCGGCGGAACTGGCGCTGAAGGTCGAAGGACCGGATGGCTATGTTCTCAACGGTCGCAGCACCATGAAGGAAATCAGCCGTGATCCGCTGGATCTGGTTGCCCAGACCATCGGCAAGCACCATCAGTATCCCGATGGTTTCGTGCTGTTCATGGGAACATTGTTTGCGCCGGTCGAAGACCGTGACACGCCGGGGCAGGGCTTTACGCACAAGATCAGCGATGTGGTGACCATCTCCAATCCGCAGCTTGGTGCGCTGACCAATACGGTACGTCTGTCGACCGAATGCAGCCCATGGCGGTTCGGCTCGTCGCATCTGATGCGCAATCTCGCATCGCGCGGCTTAATCTGATTTTGAAAGGGCGACTGACATGACAATTCATCAGAATCTGATCGCTGGCGAGTGGGTTGGCGGCGACGGCATTGCCAATATCAATCCGTCCGACACCAACGATGTGGTGGGCACCTATGCCCGCGCCACCGCCGACGACACCAAAGCTGCGATTGCCGCTGCAAAGGCCGCTTTCCCGGCCTGGTCGCGTTCCGGCATTCTGGAGCGCCACGCAATTTTGCGTAAGGCTGCCGACGAAATTCTGGCGCGCAAGGACGAGCTTGGCCGTCTCCTGTCGCGCGAAGAGGGTAAGACGCTGGCCGAAGGCATTGGTGAGACCATCCGCGCCAGCCAGATTTTCGATTTCTTCGCAGGCGAAGCCTTGCGCCTTGCCGGTGAAACGCTGCCTTCGGCGCGTCCGGGCATCGGCGTTGAAGTCACCCGTGAACCGGTCGGCGTCGTCGGCATCATCACGCCATGGAATTTTCCGATCGCCATTCCGACCTGGAAGATTGCGCCCGCGCTCTGCTATGGCAACACCATCGTCTTCAAGCCAGCCGACCTCGTGCCGGGCTGCTCTTGGGCGATTGTCGATATCCTGCACCGCGCCGGACTGCCGAAGGGCGTTCTCAACCTCGTCATGGGCAAGGGCTCGGTTGTCGGTCAGACCATTCTGGACAGCGCCGATGTTCAGGCCGTGACCTTCACCGGCTCGACCGGCACGGGCAAGCGCGTTGCTGCCGCCTCCATCGAGCATAACCGCCGTTTCCAGCTGGAAATGGGCGGCAAGAACCCGGTCGTTGTTCTGGATGATGCCGATCTCAATGTCGCGGTGGAATCCGTCGTCAATTCAGCCTTCTTCTCGACCGGCCAGCGCTGCACGGCATCCTCGCGCATCATCGTGACGGAAGGCATCCACGACAAGTTCGTCGCCGCCGCCATCGAAAGGCTGAAGGGCGTCGTGGTCGATAATGCCCTGAAGCAGGGCACGCATATCGGCCCGGTCGTGGATGAAAGCCAGCTTCAGCAGGACATGGATTATATCGAGATCGGCCGCAAGGAAGGCGCGAAGCTTGCCTTTGGCGGCGAACGCCTCAACCGCGAAACGCCGGGCTTCTATCTCCAGCCAGCGCTCTTCACCGAGGCCACCAACCAGATGCGCATCAGCCGCGAGGAAATCTTTGGCCCGGTCGCTTCGGTCATCCGCGTCAAGGATTATGAAGAAGCGCTTGCCACCGCCAACGATACGAGCTTCGGCCTGTCGTCGGGCATCTGCACGACGAGCCTGAAATATGCGACCCATTTCAAGCGCAATTCGGAAGCGGGCATGGTGATGGTCAATCTGCCCACCGCCGGCGTCGATTTCCACGTGCCATTCGGCGGGCGCAAGGGTTCGAGCTACGGTCCGCGGGAGCAGGGCCGCTATGCCGCCGAGTTCTACACGACGGTCAAGACGGCCTATACGCTGGCCTGATAAAGCATGTCTCCCGAAAGTGGGAACCGGTTTCGGGATAAAGACATGCGTAAAAACAAAAGCTTTAGCGGTCTGAGGGAATGTGAAAACCGGCGGTGTCCCCGCCGGTTTTTTTATGCGGCTTTTTTTAGGCCATGCAAAATGCGAATTTTGACTGACAATCTGCTGGTATGGTCAGCTGTGTTTACGTTAGCTTATGTTCCAAAATTAATAGGCCGATATATCCTGTTGCTCCCCTCGCGGCCAACAGGCGCCTGATCGGTTCCATAATGTAAATTATGCAATTTTCGTTTATAACAGGGTGGGTTCAAGCTTGAAGTGCGACTTGCAAACGATAACAATGAGTTATCCTAAGCAAGGAACCCGTCATGGAACGCACCTACGCGCATATTGATCTGGATGAACGCCGCAAGATCGCCCGCTGGCGCGCTGCAAACCTCTCCGTTGATATTATTGCCGAGAAACTTGGACGACATCGCTCAACCGTTTTCCGCGAGTTGAAACGCAATCGATTTGTCGACGATCAGATCACGGACCTGACTGGGTATTACTGCACGGTTGCCGATCAGAAAGCACGTGAACGTCGCTCGAAACGACGCAAGCTCATCCGGTTTGATCATTTGCGTCAATCCGTGATCAAGCACATCAGCGATGGATGGTCGCCGCAGCAAATTGCCGGGAGAATGCAACTGGAGCGCCACCCCATCTCTGTCAGTCATGAAACGATCTATCAGTTTGTTTATTCCGACGACGGTCGAAAAGAAGGGCTTTGGAAATATCTGCCTGAACAGCGTGCCAGGCGGCGTCCACGTCATGCCCGGCGCCACCATGGACGCCGCTTCCCGCCGGAACTGAGCATCTTGCACCGCCCGGACATGATCGCCAGACGTAAGCAGTTTGGCCACTGGGAGTGTGATTTGATCCAGTTTCGCAAGACGTTCGGCAAGGCCAATGTAACGTCTCTGGTCGAACGGGTGAGCCGCTTTACCGTCCTGTTGCGCAACAATGATCGTCAATCAAGGCCGGTGATGGACGGTGTGATTAGGGTACTCCAACCCCTGCCCCAAATGGCGCGTCGCTCGATCACCTTTGATCGCGGCACTGAGTTCACGGAATGGGCTTACCTGCAGGCCGGGATCGGATCACAAACGTGGTTCTGTGATCCGCAGTCGCCCTGGCAAAAGGGAACGGTCGAAAACACCAACAGGCGAACAAGACGATGGCTCCCCAGAGACCTTGATCCACTAACGTTGAGTGACCGAGATCTCGTATTCATCAGTCATCGCCTCAACAATACGCCGCGCAAATGTTTGGGGTACAAAACGCCAGCAGAAGTCTTCCGACAAAAACTCATCGCAAACAGACATCGTTCTACATAAACTCAAACTGTAAAAGTCGCGCTTCAGCATGACCTCACAGTTTCATCCTTGGCAAGACAGAAATGTCAGCCGGGATCGACGTAATAGCCGTCATCGGCCCCTTTGTTGACGGCGCATTGACTGGCGGTCTCGTCCAGATTTTCGCGGGAATGTATCTGCGAAGGCTAATTGAACGTTCAACTACAAAACGGCGTAGATCGTATTTTTGAACGTGAGCATTTAATGAGGGAACGAGAATGGTATCGAGAGGAAAACCGGCCCACTTCCGGTTAGCCGAAGTCTGCAAGAGACTGAACACAACCGAGTGTCAGCTTGCGAGCCGGTTGGGATTATCGCGTGCGGCGCTCAAATCAATCGAACGTCCGGATGCACCGCTTTATCTGCAACTTGCACTGACTGCGATGATGGAGAGCTTGCAGCCCGACCCGATGTTTGTACGCGCTGCGTATCACTCCGAAATTCCGGCCGATCCGGTTCAATTGAGGCTTGTTCGATAATCAGTTCCGAAGGGCAACGGACATGATGACGAAACTGACTGCAATTTCCTTGGTGGTTGTAGCCACGGCTTTTCCCGGTACAGCAATAGCCGCTTCATGCGGCTCTGGAATTTCGGGTCAAAGCCCCGCCGTGAAGATGCTGCAAAGGCAGTTGTCGGCTTTGCGCTCGATCCAGCGCGGGCGCGGCTGCAAGCCCGGTGACACAGGCGGCGGCTTTTTCAACGCCTGTCGTGAAGTGGGTATGAAGATCAATGAGGTGCAGCAGGAGTTGCGCGCAACTGCGGCTGCAAATAATGAATGCAGGGCCGAAGCCCGAACGGGCCGAACAGCCAGGGCAGCTACCAAGCCACAAGCCATGAACGTGTCGGCGGCTGGCAATGCGCGATCACAACCGGCCTCGACCACTCCTAAAAAGGTGCGCGGGCCGAAAAATGCCCTTCAATACTGTGTGCGCCTGTCGGATGGCTATTATTTCCCGACGCCCAATTCGCAGTACAAGCAAAAGGGCGGCACGGATGCCGCTCTCATTCAATGCAAGATGATCTGCAAGACCGACGCAATGGCGGTCTATATCAATGACCAGAATGAAGAAGCCGCCGATATGGTTTCGGTCCTGACTGGTGAGGTCTATGCGGATCTCGCAACAGCTTACGATTATCATGGTGAAGGCAAGTTCGAACGCTGCGACTGGAATGGCTACGTTCGGAAAGTCAGTTCGGGCTTTGCGGCCAAAAGGCAATCGAAGCACCTTGCCGATGCTGTCTTACCGAAACCAGGCGTCAAACCGGATGATCAGGACCCCGTGGCTGTGGCTGAAATTCCATCGCAATCGCTTCGTCCCGCCCCTTCCCGCTCAATCCGTATTGTAGGTCCAGCCTTTATACCCGACGCCGATAACAAGGCGTTCGGTCACATGCGCCGTCATCAAAACTGAAACCAGCCAAGCAGCATTTTTCTATGGGAGCGTTCATGACAAAGCTGAAACTCAGATACTTATTGCTTGCTTTCGTCCCGTTGGCCGTTGCCGGCTGCGTTACAGCGGAGGAGGTCGATCAAGATACATGCGCCTCTTTCGGCTTCAAGCCAGGTACAGACGCGTTCGCAAACTGCATGATGGAGCAAAGCGCCCGCGCTGACGAAAAAAGACGGGAATGGGAACGCGAGGACCGAGCGCGTGAGGAACGCAAGCGCGAGCGCAAGAAAGAAAAGGAACGCCGTCGCCGCGAGGAAAGCGAGATAGACAATCGGCCACAATTTGACCGGGACGGCAATCCGAACTTTGACACGCAAGGCAATTATATGGGCTGCCATGGCGTGGGTTGCGATGTTGATAATCCCGACGACTAGTCAGATCGGGCTATCGACACCAGCATGCGCGTGAGCGCCAAAAAGGTTGAGCGCAACAATGATGGGGGTAGAAACGGAACGGTTTCCTCACTGCTGCGCTCAAGACGAATGTACCGAATGACAGAATGGGAAGGCAAGCCAGTTTTCAAAAACGGGTGAGATAACAATGCACAATATAGACCGTGGTTTCCTTGACGAAACCGTACAGAAATCAGCAACCGAAGACGATTTGCAAAAAGCGGTAAGTGATGCCTGCGATTTTATCATCAGGCTCAAAAAATCCGGGCTTAACATCATCCTTCCCGACGATCAGGATCAATGCAGGGATCGATTTGAATTACTGGTCAATCTTTTGATGACCGAAAAAGGCTTTCCCGGTGATCGCCCGGATTGGCTGACGGACCAGATGATGCAAAGCGCCGCGTATACAATCGGCGCCCGCATTTATAGTATGCAACCACATTTGGTTGAACCGTCGCTGCGGGATCGTATGAAAGCCATGATCAACGAAAATCAAGCTATGCCGTAGGAAAGGCGATCATTTGGTAGCCGCTAGCTATCCGCTATCTTTTTAGTAGCTGGTAGCCTTCTGGTAAAAAATGGCTATCGGGTAGCTACCGGTTAGCTTTTCATCTTTTAAGTAGCTGAAAGCTTTCGGCTAACTATATGGTATCACTTGGGAAACTCTCTGATTCTTAAGAAAAAAAGGAAGGGGAACAAAAACTGCACGGGATTCGTTTTCCTTCATAGATAGGGGGAGTTTCATAGCTTATGACAGACAAGCGCGAATTTTGTGATGCTGCCAAAGCCGCAACCGTCTATACACTAACTTCTCTCGAAATATCCGTGCGCGGAATCGGCCACCAAATACGAACTTCCATCCAAGCCGATACCAACTGAAATCAGGACACTGATATACAAGAATTGCTAAATCGCCTCGATTTTTCTGAACGTGCGGCTTCAAAAAAGTAATCATTTGGCACTACATCGGCAAATACAAGACGGCACCCCTAGCGTTTGTCCCTGCCCTTTTCATGATGGCCCCCCGCGACGGCATCGAGGTACCAAATGGTGGTTGTTCAAACCAACGACGAATAGGAGTGTCCGCGATGGAAGTTACCACAATCGGCCTGGATCTGGCTAAGAATGTGTCTGAGGCTCATGGCATGGCTTTGTGCTGGAAGTGCTGGTCCAAAAAAATCTGGACCGCCAAGCTTGAAAAATAGTCAGAACCTGCGCGTCATGATAGCGTTCGTACAGCCAAATCAGTTCAGTCACAGTGGCCCGGCGCAGGACAGTTCGACGCGGACATCTTGACCTGCAATCAAATTCTGATCCGATGCGAGGATCAGTGTTTTATCGCCTTCTCGTGCAAGTGAAATGATGCCTTGCTGCAGCTTCTGGCGTATGCCGTTGACGTCCACGCTGGCGGTGTAATTGACCAATGCAGACATGCATCCACACATTCCGATTGATCGGTGCAAATTAAACCTCGCGTCGAAGGAAACAATGTTCGCCTGCCTCTTCACCTGCCCGGGCTTCAGATCGACGCAGGCCGATAGTCCGTTCTGCAAATCAATTTCGACCGCTTCACTCGAAGCTGTGTGTACCGTGGAAATGGCGCAAAGAAACACAGCCACCAATGATCTGAATGCGGGCTTTTTTCTCCGTGCAGAAATCCTGATGACTTCGTCTGCTTCAGGAAGCTTTTGACCCGAAACACTAATCATTTTTCTTGTTGATCCGTTCGTCTACTACTTCATCTGTCTTAACTGCAGCGGTCTGTGCTTTGGGGGTGCCGGAAAACCCAGTTTCCCGTTTCGCAATGTTTTCCGATTTCGCACCGTCTTCATTAGCCAACCCGCCTAAGAGCGCCCTGGTCTCATAATTTCCACCATGTGCATCTCCTGTAACCAACACAGTTTTGCCTCCGTGGGACGCAGCGTCTCTTAGCGCCTCAAGCCGGTTGATTTCCATCATAAATTCCATGGCGTCTGCATCTGTCAGTGTCGTATCCGCTCGAAAGGCGGCAAGAGCTCTCGCATTGCCTTCTGCGATAATGCTGCGACTGGCTGCGATCCCCCGTGCCGTAATTGACATTGCAGCAGCAGAAGCTTCCGCGCTCTTGGTGCGTTTTATCTTTTCTGCCTCTCCATCGTTGTGCGCCGCTTCCAATCTGCGCTGAGACGCCAGCACTTCGTTGAAGGCTGAAATCATCTCCGGCGTTGGCCGCGGGTCATCAATCAACACGGCACGGATCTCATAACCATATGCATTGATAGCTTCGTCCAGAGATTCACGGACAGTACGCGTGAATTCGTCTCGATCAGTATAAAGTTGGTCGAATGTTCTAGCCGCAGCTACCGCGCGCGCATCTGTTGCGACGTAGGACTCGATCTGCTCTTCGGGATTATGCAACTCGTAAAAGGCCGCCTCTACAGCGGAAGGAATAACCCGATATTGCAGGCTGATCGGCATGGTGACAAAGGCATTGTCTTTGGATTTGACGCCCAGCTGAAGAGAGATCTGTTTCGTCTGCAAGGAAAACGGCGAGCGAGCGCGCTGAAATGGCCAAGGAAATTTTATCGACAAACCCGCTTTACGATAGCCAGTGTAACGGCCGAACGTTTCTAGAATTCTCACGTGCTGCTGGGGTGTCATAACAAAGAAGCTCTTAAGCCAACGCAGTCCCAGATAAATCGCCAGAATGGCAATAATAACCGATACAGGCGTTGTAATAATCGAACTGGAAAATTCAAATCCAAGCAAATTAAACATTCCAACCCTTCTTAATTTCGACTTTCACTATTTTCTGTTTGCTCACTGAACGGCACAGTTCCTCATCATTCAGCACGGAACATCCTATTTGGCGATGTTGCTATTTTAACCAAAGCTCTTTGACTGGCAAGATGTTCTGGCGCGCGAGTTATCGTCAGTAATCTGCTGGGGCTGGCAACAAATGATCCTGTGCGCTGCAGCGTATGCTGGATTCTTGCGATCGCGCAGTCGACAATCTCACACGCTGATAAGAATGTGCGGTGTCAAACGCTGTTCACATTCCCTCAATAGGACAGCGGACCACCAGAGTGCGGGGGAATAGGAAAGCATGAACGGAAACTCGAAAATCGCCTCGAAGCCTGTAACCGCTACGGATAAGGATCTTCGCAGAGCGACGGCCATCACGAATTTGCTTGTGCAGCCGTTGGGCATTCTACCCGCCGCCGTTGGCGATCCCATTCGCCCGGTCGCAATCGGCTTTTTCCAGCAGGTTTCACCTTTCCTCAGTCCAGGTGTAAGTGTAACTGCACTTCGTCGCGCTATCGGCGCTTATGTTCACTCGAAGCGGTATTATCTAGCGTGCAGCCGGCCAGATGCGATGCGTCATGACATTGACGGCGAGCCCATTGAGCCAGTGTCGGATTCAGACCAGCAGAATGCTCAAAAGTCCCTGCAAATCTTCCGAGAGCAAAAGAGCCAAACGCCAGCGCTTGCCATTGTCGCCGCCCCTGTTGCAACTGCAGAAAACAAAAGAGATTTGATCCGAGCCTCCCTCCTCAGGAGATCGCGAAGCTGATTTTAATTCGCAGCGCTTGAAAGTCAGCTGAAGCCATCGAAAAGCGTCAGCCCTCTTCGAAAAACAGTCGCCCATGGCAATGTAGAGAGCGTTCATGCTTTTTCAGCCGCTACCGCACAGTTAAATTTTGTAAGCACGGCTTTCAATCAGAGTCTTGTTTACCTTTTTATGCGCAGTATCGACTTATGAACGACAACTACCCTCCGTCAACGATCGATTGGACTGGCCAATCATCTTTCAAACGCCGACAACGCGTCCGGTTGCTGGTGGCGGTGATTGTCATGTTGATAGCTTTCGTCGGGGTCACGACGCTCGCGTACAGCCTGCTCGCATCAAGTACATCTGAACGCGCCATCCTTCCAGAAGACGCGTCTTCGAATGAAATGTTTGACTGATCCAAAAAGGCCACTTAGCTTAGCCTGCTACAGGACACTGAATGACATGCCGCCCTGCCGATCAGTCTCCTTGACATCCAGCGATAAGAGATCATGAGCATCGGAAGGTTTCAGTTGCACTTTCTGGGCATCCATCGCGGCAGCAATAGCCTGCCTATTCCCCCAGAGTTTTCCACGCCTGGTCGTATCCGGACCGTCGGCAGGCTCCGCAATACTAAATTCAATCTGGCCGGCATCAACACCGTCACAAATCAAACTGCCTGACCCGTTCAGGAATAGTACACTCAAGTCTGCGCCTCCTCACAAGAATTCTTACTGGTCATATGGCCAGCGGCTGCTTGGTTCAATGATCAATCGATGGGGTGGCAGCGATACGACGAGGTTGCGCGTCCCCTGCGCATTCAATAGTCTCCATCGTCGGCAAAGCAAAACTCGCTCCATTTAAGAGGATCCATATGGCAACGGGCACGGTAAAATTTTTCAATTTTGACAAAGGTTTCGGTTTCATCACGCCAGAAAGTGGCGGCAGTGATGTTTTTGTGCATGTCTCCGGCTTAGCCCAAGCAGGCGGATCGCTCGGAGAGGGCCAGAAAGTCAGCTACGAAATCGGCCAGGATCGTAAAACCGGCAAAGCCAAGGCGGAAAACGTTCGACCGATCTGAATCGGCATTCCGCAGACTTGTCGCCAGGTCCATCGCTGCAATCTGGCGGCGATGGTCTTCGTACGAGCAGCCCACGCTTATATTTCCGATCCCCCTTAATCAGCGGTATTCCGTGCGCGCTTTGCTGAGAACCGGATCTGAGACGCCCGTCTTCTTTGGTTTCCGTCGGCGAACCGGTTACCCGTACGAAAACCGCTCGCCTAACGGTTCGAACGTCGGAAATGGGAAAACCAGTGCGATAAGCAAATCACCGCCAGACCAGCTATGAGAATGACACCGAGCGCGAAAAAACCACTGAGAGCCCAAAATATGATGGGGTTATCGCTCATATAAATGTCCGACCCTCGTCGATTGACGATCCTCCCACTCTGTATGACGCCAACGAGACGGCATCGTAACGTTAACTTTGTCGTAAAGCTCAGCGGTGGATAAGATGGCATGCCCGACTGTCGCCCGTCACTTTACCACCGCAATCGCTTTCCGCCTGAGATTATCGCTGAAGCAGTGTGGCTGTACTTCCGGTTTCCGCTGAGCTTTCGCATGGTCGAAGACATGCTGGCTTACCGAGGGGTCATCGTCACCCACAAGACCGTGCGCGAATGGGCTGAAAAGTTCGGACGAGACTATGCCAATAAAATCCGTCGCCGCACACCGCGCCTTGGCGACAAATGGCATCTTGATGAGGCTGTCGTGACAATCAATGGTGAGCGGCACTTTCTGTGGCGCGCCGTTGATCAGGATGGCTTTGTGCTCGAAGTGCTGGTCCAGAAACGTCGCGATACCAAGGCTGCAAGGCGCTTCATTCGGAAGTTGCTGTCAGGTCAGGGCGCAGTTCCCCGCGTCATGGTCACTGATAAACTGGGATCTTATGGTGCCGCCAACCGAGAGATCGGCCTCACGGTCTGTGATCATCGCCAGCATAAAGGTTTGAACAATCGGGCCGAGAATTCGCATCAACCCACACGACGACGAGAACGGGGCATGAAGCGTTTCAAGTCAGCTCGACATGTACAAAGGTTTGCTTCGATACACGATCCAATCTACAATCTTCACCACTTTCCTCGTAACAAATTCAACGCCGCTGATCATCGGTTACTGAGACAAGCCGCCAACACTGTCTGGCGCGATATCGCTGGCCTGTAATCCGCTTACAAACGGTGCATCAAAGTCTGGGATATGTCCGTAGGCAGGTTAACGTAACGGTGCCCACTGAACGCTTAGTGGTCGGCAAATCAATCTCATCGAAATGGGATTCTCCGTTCGGCGAGGCGTATATTCGCAGACACCTCATTGAGGCGATCCTTTCGGAAGATATGAGCAGGCTTCAGAACACCAATCGTTCAGTTTATACGGCAACTGGGCTTAGGGTGACATTTCACCCCCAAACCGGAACCGAGCTATATTATAACAGATAATAACGATTAGCATCTAATCTCACAAAGCTGTTATGTTGAAATACTCTGTGGTAGCGTCTCAGTGTATCACGGTCACTGGACTTTATTAGGGGATGCTCATGAAGAAGAGTACGATCTTTCTTTTTGCACTAGCCAGTATCGCATATTCCACCTCTGTAAGCGCGCAGGACAAAAACGTAAATCAGACGATTGATGAACTTTTAGGGGATCACACCAAATACCAAGCGGTCATCCATGCCTTACAGAAAGCCGTTTCCGCACATGATGCTAACGCCGTGGCCGGGCTTGTGAGTTACCCGATTGGCGTAAAAGTCCATGGTAAGGAACTGCATATTAAGACTGCCAAAGACTTTGCTCAGCACTACGATGGCATTATGACGCCCGCCATTACCAAGGCAATCACTTCGCAAAAGTATGAAGACCTGTTCGTCAATTATAAGGGAATAATGTTCGGAAACGGTCAAATCTGGATAAACGGTATCTGCCACGATAACCAATGCAAAAATTTTGACGCCAAGGTGATTTCCATCCAAGAGCCATCGTGAATAGCGACTTCAAGCTCGTAAAACCGTCAAAAGCATAATTTTTCAGAATATTAGGAAGCCCGCTTTTTAGCGGGCTTGTTCTTTTTCTTTTTCTTTTGCCCCTATAGCCAGTGCAATTTTCCGTCAATGGACAAGCGCAAAGCGTTGCAGCTGGAACAAAAACGGCTTTCAGGCTGCGCCCGAGCCTTCCGTTTTTCTTCAGCCTGCAATCCTTGACAGAAAATCACACTGTATGTTGCGGTCTGCGTCCGCCCCCTCTGCCGGGGGTATTCATATATGTTGGGCATCTATAAATCGACAAAACAGTATGCCGAGCATTCTGCTCACGGTTGCAAGGATTTACGGGCCCACGCGGCTGGTTAAAGTGCCCCTCCATCGGACATATTTCGGCGATCTGAATATTCTGCAATGGCGCGACGACGCGAATATGCTACGAATGCCAAACGCCGCAAATCGCCTTCTTCCAGCGACGTGTAGCATCTTGACGAGGTTGTCGTTCACATTGGGGGAGAAAATGCTGGCTGTGGCGTGCCGTGGATCAGGACGGATATGCCCTGCAAGGCAGCCGAACGATTGCTGGTCCGTTTGCTGAAGAAACAAGGCTTGGCGCCCAAGCGCATCATCACCGACAAGCTGCGATCCTATGGCGCCGCCAGGCGTCAGGTCATGCCCGCCGTTGAGCATCGCTCTCATAAGGGCCTCAACAACAGGGCCGAAAATTCGCATCTGCCATTTCGAAAGCGTGAACGAACCCGGCAAGGATTTAGGTCGATCAGATCACTGCAACAATTTGTCTCGATCTACTCAGCTGTCCGAAACCATTTCGTTCCCGCCAATCAAATCGCCCCGCTGCCCAGATCCGATCCTTCTGTCAAGCCGCAACTACCCAATGGAGGACGGCCGCGCTGCAACTCGCCTGAAATCCACCTTGCGGCTTCCACGCGCCCGCATGGCAAACAACGTGACAGCACCCTGGCAATGGTGACAAAGGTTTGCCGAACGGTCTGCCTGTTGATGAATGGGGCATCAAGGTCGACGATCAGCCGCGACTTGTAGGGTCTTGCGTGGCACGGGGCGGCGATACCAACGGACCCGCATCGGTCTATGCTATTCAAAAATATCTAGACTGGATCAAGGCTTACGCTCCAGCAGAAGCGCAGGGCATGACATTCTCCGAATCTGGCCCGGTGCCTTCGCAGGGCAATATCGCCCAGCAGATTTTTTGGTACACTGCGTTCACGGCTGATATGGCCAAGCCCGGCCTTCCGGTCGTTAACGAGGATGGCACTCCAAAATGGCGGGTCGCCCCTTCGCCGCATGGTGTTTATTGGAAAGACGGCATGAAGCTTGGCTATCAGGATGTGGGGTCATGGACGTTGATGAAATCAAAACCTGACGATCGCGCCAAGGCCGCCTGGCTTTATGCTCAGTTTGTGACCTCCAAGACGGTCGACGTGAAGAAAAGCCACGTCGGTCTTACTTTCATCCGCGACTCGACCATCCACCATCAGAGCTTCACGGATCGCGCGCCGAAGCTTGGCGGTCTGGTCGAGTTCTACCGTTCTCCGGCCCGCGTGCAGTGGTCGCCGACAGGCACCAACGTGCCTGATTATCCAAAACTGGCTCAGCTCTGGTGGCAGGCCATTGGCGATGCGTCTTCGGGCGCAAAGACGGCGCAGGGAGCTATGGATTCGCTGTGTGCGGATCAGGAACAGGTTTTGGCCCGCCTCGAACGTGCTGGCGTCCAGGGTGAATACGGACCAAAACTCGCTGAAGAGCATGACCTCGAATACTGGAATAAAGATGCGGTAGCAAAAGGCAATCTGGCGCCGCAGCTCAAGATTGAAAACGAAAAAGAGAAGCCGGTTACTGTCGATTATGACGAACTGGTCAAGAGCTGGCAGTACTAACTTGCGTACGTAAAATCCGCTTCGAATCCGGTTGGGAGGCGTACGGAAACGTCGAAAGCGCATTGCGTTGTTAAGCCGACGCAATGCGCTATCTCTTGCCCGATCGACTACTTCCCGATTTGTCTCGCAGCTTTTGCGATTACTTCCGCAACTTTCTCGGGTTGGGAGGCAAATACTGCGTGGCTTGCTTCGATCTCGGTCACATCGCTGCCAGCACGTTTTGCCATTTCGCGTTCGAGTTCGGGATTGATCGAACGATCCTGGGTCGCAACGACTGACCAGCTCTTCTTTTCTTTCCAGGCTGGATCGCTGACTTTTGCCGAAAAAGCCGGCTTGGAAGCGAAGACCTGAGACTTAGACAGGAACTTAACCTCAGCCTCTGGCAAATCGGCGGCGAAGTCCTTTCCGAACGCCTTCGGATCGAGGTAGAGAAATTTCCCGTCATTGGTTTCCTTGATGTTCGTTCCGGCAGGCGGCTTCGACCCCGAGAGCGATAACAGGCTTTCTCCCTTGTCAGGCTGGAAAGCTGCAACATAGATAAGGCCTTTAACCTTCGGATTGTGGCCTGCCTCGGTTATAACCATGCCGCCATAACTGTGACCGACAAGCAGTGTCGGCCCATCTTGTAGCTCGAGCACTCGATTGGTAGCAGCCACGTCGTCTTCCAACGAGGTGATTGGCTCCTGCACGATCGAGACGTTAAATCCCTGTTTTTCCAGAATTTCCGTTGTCTTGCGCCAGCTCGATCCGTCAGCGATTGCCCCGTGGACGATGACGATGTTTTTCACATCGGCGGCATGTGCCGCGAATGCGGTCACGCTGGTTGCTAAGGCAAGCACAGCCATGGGAAGGAAACGGCTTTTCATTGAATACTCCTGTTTTCTGAGAGGATAGGGAGAAGGGTTCAGCCAAAGGTAAAGGCGTAGGCTTCGGCACCAGGATCGAGAAACTTGATTTCGAAATTATGGGCTTTCACATCGCCCGATTGACGGACGAGTTGATAGAGCCGGGTCGCCGTGACGGTCCCGTTGCCTTCGGCATCTGTGTCGGCACCGTGATCCGCATTGGGAGCTTTGCCGTCGATGGTTACGCGAAAGCGGATCGGTTTGCCGGCAGCCCCCGAACCCAGGACCAGATGAAGGTCCCGCGCCTGAAAATGATAAGCGATGGCACCATTCGGCTGGTCTAGGGTTACCTGCTCAGCACCGACGGTCCATCTGCCGGAAAGGCCCCATTGGTTAAGACCCGGTTGCCCGAAAGAGTAGTTTGAAGCTTTGTCGGTGCGCAGACGTTCGGGAGAAGCGAAGTTGTCGGCACGCTCATAACCGAGATAGGTTTCCGGCGAGCGTATGTTTAGCAAATCCGGGCTTGCTTCCGCACCCTTAGTGGTGGGCGCCACCGGAGCACTTGCAGCTTTCTCGCCGCCAGCCTCACGCAGCAGATTCTGAATGGCCTGCTCCGTCTCCCGATAATTGCCCTCGCCAAAATGATGGTAGCGAATCTGGCCTTTTGCATCGATGAGATAATGTGCAGGCCAGTAACTATTGTTGTAGGCGCGCCAGATTTGGAAATTACTGTCGATTGCGACCGGATAGCCGATCTTGAAATCCCCGACGGCCTTTTTCACGTTATCGATCTTCTTTTCGAACGCGAATTCGGGAGTGTGTACGCCGATAACCACCAGGCCCTGTTCCTTGTATTTTTCCGCCCATGCGCGGACGTAAGGAATAGTGCGTATGCAGTTGATGCAGGAATAGGTCCAGAAATCGACCAGCACGACCTTGCCCCTGAGTTGCTCCATGGTTAGCGGCTCGGAGTTCAGCCAATCTACCGCGCCATTGAGCGAGGGCGCGCGCGCCTCCACCGGCAGGTCGCTGCGGAACGGCTCCTCGGCTTTTGCGGCCATGACTGGCGCGCCATTACTGGCTGCCTTGAACGGCTTTGATGCATCCTGTCTGCGGTTCACTTTGTCCAGGACAGCCTGTTCGAACGAGGCCGTCTTCGCATAAGACAACTGTGCAAGCACACCGGTATCGAGGCCCAGCGCGATTGCTGCGACGCCGGCCAGCACAGCGACCCCGACTGCCTTGCGTATACCTTCGCTAAATCCGAGCGAACGCTTCATTGCAGCAAACAGTCCGCCGCCGACACTCAGGGCAACGGCAAGCGAGGTGGCGGCACCCGCCCCATAGGCCAGCAGTAGGAAAGTTGTCTGGAGATTTGCGCCCTGGAGAGCTGCGCCTGTCAGAACAAGTCCGAGTATCGGCCCGGCGCACGGTGCCCAGAGCAGACCCGTTGCAATGCCAAGTATGAATGAGCCAGCAATGGTCGGAACCTTGCCGGGTGTGGACGAGGCATTCAACAGTCGGTTGCCGAAGTCGACGACGGGCTGGGTAACGATGCTTGCGACACGCGGCGAGACGAGACTTAAACCGAAAACGGTGAGGAGGAGGATCGCCGCGAGGCGACCATAGCTGTTTGCGTCGATCGCCCAGCTGCCGCCGATTGCAGCAAGTGTCGCAACAAATGCAAATGTGGCTGCCATGCCGATAAGCATGGGCAGGGTACTGCGCATGAACGGTTGGGTGGCGCGGGCAAATACGAAGGGGAGGATAGGGAGGATGCAAGGACTGAATACGGTCAGCGCACCTCCAAGATAGGCTATAGCAAGAAGCGTCATCGTCGTTTCCTCTGAAACCGGGTTGCGGGTTCTGGACGGCGATGCGGCACGACCAGCAACGAGGCCAGTCTGGAGAGGGTGCGTATCCCGGATGTGTCCGGTTTTCGCCCGAAATGTAACGCAATGTAGAAAATCCGGTCCGTCTCTACAGGACGACACAAAATGGGAACCGGGGCATCGGAGTTTCCAAAGGGCACGAGAAACATTTGTATCTGAATGTATCAGGGCGCCTCCGTGCTACATCCGCTTTCAATCGATAAGTGGAAGGGACACATTGGGGATACATGCGGAGCGCTTTTTTCCGATCATACCTCACGCAGATCGGAGAAATACTATGTCGAAGACAACAGACGCCAACACTATCGATCACCAGCGCCGCCGCTTTTTCGGCATGGCGGCGGTTACTATAGCAGCCATGGAGCTTGGTCTGCCCCAGCTAGCCAACGCACAAGCCGCGGTATCGCAGATTGCGGCCAAAGCTCAGTCACATACGACCTTCGCACCTCTCAAGCAGGTCGAGGCGGGGGTTCTCAATGTCGGTTACGCTGAGGCCGGCCCCTCCGATGGGCCGGTGGTAATGCTCCTGCACGGCTGGCCTTATGACATTTACAGCTATGTCGATGTCGCTCCGATCCTGGCTGATGCGGGCTATCGCGTTCTTATTCCTTATTTTCGCGGTTACGGCACGACGCGCTTCCTCTCCGAAACGACACCCCGTAACGGTCAGCAGGCAGCGCTCGCGGCTGATATGATAGCGTTCATGGACGCGCTGGGCATCGAAAAGGCAATTCTGGGCGGGTACGACTGGGGTGCAAGAACCGTCAACATCATTGCGGCTCTCTGGCCGGAGCGTTGTAAAGCTATGGTCTCCGTAAGCGGCTATCTTATCGGCAGTCAGGAGATCAATAGGAAGCCGTTGCCGCCGAAAGCTGAACTGTCATGGTGGTATCAGTATTATTTTGCCACCGAGCGCGGGCGCTTAGGTTATGCGGCCCATACCCGCGATTTCGTCAAGCTCATCTGGGAGACGGCTTCGCCCACATGGAACTTCGATGATGCAACTTTCAATCGCTCTGCAGGCGCATTCGATAATCCCGACCATGTGGCGATCACCATTCATAACTATCGATGGCGTCTGGCACTTGCGGAGGGAGAAGCGAAATACGACGCTTATGAAAAGCAGTTAGGCGCCGGACCGGTCATCGCAATCCCGACGATAACGATGGAAGGTGACGCAAATGGCGCGCCTCATCCGGATCCGTCCGCCTATAGGGCGAAGTTCTCCGGAAATTATGAGCACCGGACAATAACGGGCGGCATCGGTCACAATTTGCCGCAAGAGGCGCCGCTGGCTTTTGCAAAAGCCATTCTGGATGTGGCGAAACGCTGAACGCTAATCGGCTGCTGCAAGGAAAAAGCTTTACTCGCAGCAGCCAATCACGGAACTAATAAAGACCTTGAGGGGAAATAGCTGAAAGAGCATCGATGGAGCATATCGATCATATTCTGGTTGTCGATGACGACCGCGAAATTCGTGAACTGGTCTCGAGCTATCTGAAAAAGAATGGCTTGCGGTCGACCACCGTTGCCGACGGTCGCCAGATGCGCAGCTTTCTTGAAGCGAATGCGGTCGATCTGATCGTGCTCGACGTCATGATGCCGGGCGATGACGGGCTGGTGTTATGTCGAGAGCTTCGCGCGGGCAAACACAAGTCAACGCCCGTGATCATGCTTACAGCGCGCGATGATGAAATGGATCGTATCATCGGTCTCGAGATGGGGGCGGACGACTACCTTCCAAAACCATTCGCCGCTCGTGAACTTCTTGCACGGATCAAGGCCGTTTTGCGCCGCACACGCATGCTGCCCCCGAATCTGCAGATCAGCGAAGCGGGACAATTGCTCACTTTCGGGAACTGGAGGCTCGATACGGTCGGCAGACACCTTCTTGACCAGGACGGCACGGAAATCGCACTGAGCGGCGCAGAATACAGGCTGCTGCGTGTTTTCATCGATCATCCGCTGCGCGTCCTTAACCGCGACCAGCTTCTGAATCTCACACAGGGGCGCGATGCGGAACTGTTCGATCGCTCTATCGACCTTCTGGTCAGCCGCCTGCGCCAACGGCTCGGGGACGATGCGCGCGAACCGGTCTATATCAAGACTGTACGGGCGGAAGGCTATGTCTTGTCAGTTCCTGTCGAGATATTGGAGCAACGAACGTGAGCACATTCGATGAGGGAAACAGCCGTCTGAAATGGTGGCCGAAGACACTGCGTACGCGCGTCTTCCTCGTCCTGTTCGCCGGGCTGATCGTAGCCTATGGCTTGTCTTTTAGCATATTGTTCGCCGAACGCTATATGTCGGCCAAGGCCGTCATGCTGGGAACCCTTGAAAGCGATCTTGCAACGTCGATTGCGGTGCTCGACCGCCTGCCGGCCAATGAGAGAGCGAATTGGCTTGACCGGCTTAGCCGTGGCAACTACCGGCTGGTTCTAGGGCCGGGGGAGGCCGGAGTTGCCGATATGTCCGGGCGCGGCGTAGAGATCGCTGAAAGGATAGAAGAAGCGGCTGGTCATAAATTTCCGTTGCGGGTTGAATCGATACCCGGCAATGGCAAGCGCCTTCAGGCCCATCTGACATTGTCCGACGGGTCGCCGCTGACAATCGATGTAACACCAAGAGGTGTGATGCCGACAGCCGCGTGGCTTCCCTATGTATTTGCTCTGCAGATGACGCTGCTGATCCTTTGCGTGTGGTTTGCTGTGCGTTTGATTGTCCGCCCGTTGAGCGAACTGGCGGCCGCCGCCGAAGCGCTGGACCCGAAGAAGAATGAACCGCCCATGACTGAGGCTGGTCCAAGCGAAGTGGCGCACGCGGCGCGGGCATTCAATGCCATGCATGGGCGGATTGCCCATTATCTCGAAGAGCGGGTCCAGATTCTTGCCGCTATATCGCACGATCTGCAAACCCCTATCACACGGATGCGTTTGCGGGCCGACATGGCAGATGACACGACAGACAAGGAAAAGCTCGTCAGCGACCTGCGTGAGATCGAGCAACTGGTTCAGGATGGCATAGCTTATGCACGCAGCACGCATGGCAGTGGTGAAAAGCCATCGCGTATTGACTTATCTTCCTTTATCGACAGTATCGCCTATGACTATCAGGACACGGGTAAAGCGGTAACGGTGCAGGGCATTGTGCAGGGCACGACAACCACCAAACCGCATGCCTTGCGGCGCATTCTCACCAATTTCATAGACAATGCCATTAAATACTCTGGTGCAGCCGAGATCAGCGTCCTGCGAAAAGAGGACGGCTATCTGGTCATTACGGTTCTGGACCGCGGCCCCGGCATTCCCGAAGATAAACTGGAAACAGCCATGCAGCCGTTCTTCCGCCTTGAGCAATCACGCAACAGGAATACAGGTGGAACGGGTCTTGGACTGGCCATTGCTCAGGAACTCGCGACCGTTATCGGCGGTTCCGTGCGGCTTTATAACCGTACCGACGGTGGTCTGGCTGCGGAAGTGAGATTCCACTAGGCCCAGCGGAGCCAAATGTATGCGTGGTTTTCTGTAAGCGAATATGTACAGTCAGACTGTGGCTACGTTTTGATACACTACGAGTTACTTCGGAAACAGCCCGGATACGCTGAGACCCTAAAAGCCTTCTGGTCGACGGTTCGTGTCGACTGCGGTTTGGACCGCGACAAGCGAAAGAAGGAATGTTTCATGACAAAGATTGAACAGGTTCTCTATACGGGAAAGACGCACACCACGGGTGGGCGTGATGGCTTCACACGCAGCGAAGACGGGGCCCTCGACGTAAAGCTTTCACCGCCCGGTAGCGGTAAGCCAGGAACCAACCCTGAACAGCTATTCGCTTCTGGCTGGTCGGCATGTTTCATCGGCGCCATGACCAAGGCCGCTGGCAAGCGACAGCTTCGTCTGCCAGCCGACACGGCGGTCGATGCCGAGGTCGATCTCGGAATGACGGACGGAGAATATTTTCTGCAGGCACGTCTCAAAGTGAGCTTGCCGGGACTTGAGCCGCAGATTGCCCGAGCGATCATCGAGGATGCTCACCAGACCTGCCCTTATTCGAAAGCAACGCGTGGAAACATAGCAGTCGAACTGGATCTCACCTGAGTTCCGGTTCGCAATAACGGAGGTTGAGATGAAGATTTTCATTATCGCCGTAATGGCTTTCGCAACGCTTGCCACTGCGTGCCCCTACGATCTCACGTCTCAAGAGCCGTCTCCTCTTACCGGTCTGCTCACAATGACAGCCGGTCCGGATAAGCTCTGACGACTACAGGACTCATCGGCGCCGGAAGCCGGCGCCGATGATATTCATATGGCAGGACAAACGAACGTCAGGGTATGAGCAGGAGTTTGCCGGTTGTAGCCCGGCTCTCCATATCCGCATGAGCCTGGCGGGCATCGGCAAGTGCATAAGTGTTGCCGATCATGACCTTCAGCGAACCGTCCTCAATCCAGTCGAAAAGTTGCTTGCTTCGGGACCGTAAGAGTTCGGTAGTGGGGATGTGATCGAAGAAGGTGGCGTAGCCGATCTTGATGCTTCTCGGCAGGCTCATAAGATCGAGCGGACCGGGCCCGCCCAGCACCGGTCCGTACCAGCAAAAAGTACCGGAACGACGGAGTGAGGCGAGGGAGTCTTGGAAAGTCTTCGGTCCCGATCCGTCGTAGACGACGTTGACACCCACTCCATCCGTAAGATGCAAGACTTCATTTGCGAACTGTCCGTCCCTGTCGACAATGACATGATCTGCTCCGGCCGCTTTGACAATCGCCGCTTTTTCCGGGGATGAGACGCGCCCGATGACATGTCCGCCGCGCCGCTTGATGATTTGCGTCAGGAAAAGCCCCACGCCACCCGCAGCTGCGTGCACCAAAGCGATGTCGCCAGGCTGAACCGGATAAAAGTCTGTCGCGAAATGGCTTGCCGTGAGCCCCTGCATCATGATGGATGCTGCTATGCGATCGTCCACTATATCCGGAATTCTCACAAGGGAAGTTGCTGATATTGAGATGTATTCGGAATAGCTTCCAGGGCCGTAGATCCAGGCGACACGATCATCTGGCGCAAATTCGTCCACGCCGCTGCCCACTGCGACCACATAGCCCGCGCCTTCAACGCCGAGCACCTTCGGGTTTGGCACATCAGTCCAGGTCGACCCCTGCCTTACCCCTATATCCATGAAGTTTACGCCCGCCGCCGCAACTTTGACGACGACATGTCCATGTTCCGCTGAAGGAAAGGGGCGCTCGACCGTTTCCATTACCTCGGTCCCGCCGAATTCCCTCATAACAACTGCTTTCATGACTATATCCTTTCTGGACTGATCGTTCCATAATTGGCCAAATTTTTTTGGATGTTCAGCTGATTGCGCGCAAAGCCATTGTTCCTAAAGATTGAAGATGTTTCTGATCGGCACCCCCGCGTGCCGCGATCCGGATGCCGGAAAAACTGGCGATCATAAAGTCTGCGATTTCCGGTGAAGACACCTGATCTGTCAGGTCGCCGTCCGCCTGTGCTTCCGTAATACGCCGCTTCATTGCTTCCTTCAGACGCCGGTCCGCAGCCTGATGCACGGCAATTAGGTCCGGTCGAGTTTGACCGAACTCACAGATAGAACTAACTCCCAGACATGGCCTGTTCGCTTCATCCACTACGCGCCAGACTATTGCGCGAATTCCATCAATCGCGCGCATTTCGGATACGAGGGTGTCGATATGGGCCGCAGCTTCGCTATTTGAATACTGTTCCACCGCTGATCGATAGAGCTGCCATTTATCGCCGAAGGTGTCATAAAGGCTCTGCCGGCCCACCTTCATCGATTTTACAAGCATTTCCGTCGAAGTGCCTTCAGATCCATGTTCTCTAAAGACATTGATGGCGGCTTTGAGCGCTTCATCTCTATCGAATTCTTTTGATCGTGCCATGTCGGCAAGATAGGAATTCTGGAATGAACTGTCAAGAATAAGGAATGCGAATGATTACGTTGTGTTTCTACGCGACTAGAAGCCGATAAAGCCGATGGGGCGGATGCAGTTTTTACCTCATTTTAAATGAAACTTCAGCCCTCGTCGTCAGTTTGGACGCTCATTCAGGCCACAGCCATGCGCCTGTTTACGGCGCGGCTCGCTTCGGCAGGCGCATACCCCGTCAGCTAAACGGCTGGCGGGGTTCAATATTCTGCAGCGCCGTAACGTAACACTAATTGATAAAATTTTGCTTTTTAGCGGTCGCTAATAAGGTAGAGTTACGCCTTTAGTATAAGGAGGCTGACATGCCGTTTTTCAACGAAGCGAGCCGAATATATACGCCTGTCGAAGTCGATTTCCTGCGTAGCTGCTTCACGTATGCAGCAGTGATCCTCGAGGAAAGCGACCGGAATTATTCGGCCAGTGAACTCGCATCCTGCGTCATGATGCTCTACGAGCATGGTTTGCGTGATCGAAATTATCTTTGCGAACTCGCTGCCAGGCTTGCCCATCAGAAGTATGTTGTTCGACATGACATGACCGCAATGCATGCCAACTCCAACGATGCCGAGGGAACCTTTTCCTAAGAACGTGGTTCGTAGTCGTTGGTGTCGGCTGCCGGTTTAACCAAGCTTGGAAGACTGACGCCTACCCCGCCTCCGTTGCACCGCTGAGGCGGGGTATTTTTTTTGGGTGGCGATAATAAATTGAGGAAAGTGCGTTTCGATTAAATATATGTAATTGATTGTTATTTCGCTGTTGAAGACGACCGCAGCGGCAGTCATTCTGATGAACAAGGTCATGGATACTGGCGCGCTGTCGAAATTGGATATCCAGATTGTAGCTGTATTTTCTTCCGATATAGTCGGCCTGCCGTCGTCCTTGTCTGTCTGATCGTCCGAGAGACGGCTTCTCGGGCGCTAGCGCGAAGCAATGTCGGAATGTACGAATGCTGCGCGCGACCCCAGCGGGGTTGGGAGACGCCGCTGGGGTTTACACTTATTAAGCATTCAGTATAAAAACCGCCTTAGTAGCTCTGAGGGAATTTTGGCCTGTCTCGCCGGCATGATCAAGCCATGGATCGTTCAATTGTGTATGGGGAACGCAAATGAGTTGGATCATATTGGCTGAAGCCGTACTAACATCTATTTTAGCACTGATAGCTCTTGCGATGATCTGGCAGGGAAAACGCTAGAATTTGACGGCTGGACGTCGTCTTGGGCGAAATTTGTGCGGGATCAGGCTAGTCCGCAACCGCTGCCCAGATTTACTTTTTTTAAGCGTTTAAGTAAAATTTCATCTGTCAATTGGAGAGAACCGAACTTGCCCGCCCCCATGAGTGGCGGGCTTTTTTTTGGGATTACTCAGAGAAAAGGGGTTGTTCATCGACGAGGCAAGAGTCATTACCGCTCGATCTTCCCTAAGACAAAGGTAGTTTAGACAATGCTAATACGATGGTCCGGTTTCGGCATGGTCTCAGTTTTCGTGCTGATCGCAGGTATGCTGGGCGCGACTTTTCTGCTGCGACCGTATTTTATGCAGAGCATGGCACTTCACCCCGCCGCCTACGTCGCCAACGGTATCGGCCTGATCTTTGGCGCGGTCGTGAATTTGTTGGTCGCGGTGGCTTTTAAAAAAGTCTCTGATAAAATCTATCACAGCTTCATGGGCATTAGCATGCTTGGCTGGTCGGTGATCGGCGTGGTCGGAGGCATTGCTCTGGCGGGATACGGCTATAGCCAATAACGTACTGCGATGCAGGCGTTAATCGCCTGACTTGGCGTACGTTAGCGTATGGAAATTCACGCAACCCCTTGTCCAATGAGTTGGGCACGTTATTTGCGAAATTGCGTATGGCTTTCCAAGCCGATGGCAATTCCATGCGCAAGCCCTGATCAGTACCTCACACCCTACTGATCAGGGCTCATTATTCAATTTATACGAGCCCAATGAACATTTTCCCGTCTTGCGAGTTCTGTCGCCGGGAGGACCACATATGATCTGGTTTGTTTGGTTTATTGGCGCGATGATGGTGTCGCTGTTCGCGCTCATAGGTTTCATGGTCTGGACTGAAAAGAATAGAGATTGAGATGTTCGATATTACAATCTCAGATCGTATAGTCGTGTTGGGTATCGTTGTTGCCGCGTTATTCGTTGCGTGCTTTTTGTTATCACGGCTTACGCGCTAATTACTGTTTATAGCGACGAGGGAGCGGGCTTTCGCCCGCTCAAGATTTAAAGGTAACGGCTACGTTCCCGTTCGATTTCCTCTTCGGTATAAGGATCAGCGTTCGCGTCGAACCGTTGCCAGCCTTCTTGGACATAGAGTTTGCGTCGGGCATTGATATCCACCGGATTGGCACCGGCCAAAATAGCGTCAGCTTCCGACACACGTTCATCCGCAACACGAGCGGTCACAAGTGAGCCACCGCGACGAACGCCTTCAGCGTATAAGTGAGCGTCTTCTTCCGATACACCGCTCTCCGTAAGCGCCCCGATGAGACCACCGGCGACACCCCCGACAACTGCGCCTCCGACTGCTCCGGTCAATGTTGCTGCGAGCCAACCTGCGGCGACGACTGGTCCAACGCCTGGGATCGCCATGAACCCCAGCCCTGTCAAAAGACCACCGGCACCGCCGACAGCCGCACCTAGACCTGCACCGACCCCTGCGCCAGAGCCGGCATTACTCTCGCTGTCATCGTCGCGGTGGTGGGAAACAATGGAAATGTCGTCTGACGGGAACCCGGCGTTTTCGAGCCGTGCCACAGCATCCTTGGCTGCTTCGTAATTGTCAAATAATCCGGTAACGGTTTTCATAGAATTCTCCCATGTTCAAATGGCGGATGGAAGCCAAACCTTCACATTGGCTTCTTTGTGACATTGCCCTGGTAGTCAAGCTGGACGTCCAGCTTCTCGTTGCCTTTCATGGCAGAGGCTTCCCAGATGCCGTTTTCTTCGTCCAATTTGAGGCCGCTTACGCCTGTGTATCCTGCCTCCTCAATCCTTGATTTGGCTTGATCTTCTGTAAAGCTGTTGGCGCCCTTAACCGGCGCGTCTGGATTGTTGCTATCAGGCGTTGCCACCGCTGGAGTTTCCGGAGAGGTTTTGCCGGTGTCCTGAGCGAACACAGCCGAAGGCGCGATGATACAAGCGCTCAAGAACGCTAACGTTCTGATTTTCATTGTATTTCTCCAGTGAAATAAGTAACAGACATGAAACTCCCGCTTGCAGCATAAGTTCCAAAAAAGTTTTCAAGAGGCATTACCTAAGCTTCGCGTGACGATAAGTCATGAAGGCTACTGGTCAGAGAAAGTGCCTGTCGCTCGATCGTGCCGGCATCCCAACGAAACATTGGTCCGCTTATTGGGTTCAGTTAGCCAACTGACGCTGGAGCATCGCAGATGGACAAAAACACTCGACTGGATACCGGAGACGATGATCGAGCCACAATATCATTTCCTTTTGATCGAATGACAGTTCAGCGCTTTCGCAAGGAATTTCCCCGTGCACGATGGAGCGACTGGAACAAGGCCTGGATCGTTCCTGGGAAAACGGCGTCTCGGCGCATTAATCGTTGGCTGGCTCGCGAGGCCTCACGCGCAAACCCCTTTGCCGAGGAAAAGGGGAGGGACGCCTATGAATTCGAGCCGATCCTCAGTACGTATTTGTCGGTCGACGGTGAAGGGTTCCGAATTAAAACGCCATATTCGCGACGGCTGGTTGAAGAAATCCGTCAGATATCCTTCGCCCGATGGGACTATAATGCGAAAGTTTGGCGGCTGCCCTTTGCATCCTATGATGAGCTTGTCCAACATTGGGAGGCCAGCGAAAACGAGGCTAGACGCGGCGAACCGGAAGAACGGCGGAAGCGCGCCGAAGCCCGGAAGGGAAGCGATGAAGAAAAAAGGGCACGTCGACGTGCGAACGAGCGCAGGCGACGACGAATTCCGCTCTCTGCCGACGCGTTGCCACCGCTCAATCGTCCCATTGCAACTGAGACCTATGGTATTATCGTTGTTAGGGAGATAACAGGCGAATTGGTGCACTGTGATACGATCGACGACATTTATCCCGGTCTCGACGGCGATTATGTTTGGGGGATCTGGCGCTTGCCCTCACTCGACGAACTCATTCGAAACTGGCCAAGGAAGAATGAACTAACAAACAAAGATCGAGAACGGGGGTGGTGGCATCCCGATATCGAACAATTACGCGAAGCGCGGCGATCGGCGCGGTCTCGTGAGCGCCGGGCGGCTACGCTTGTCTCAGATTAGCCGGCACCAAGCGGTAACTCAATCTCGATCATCACAGGCGCATGATCGCTCGTGTGAGGCCAGCTGCGCGGGTTGCGTCGCACGCTTGCCGATTTCAGGGCCGGTGCCAGAGCGGGACTAAGAAGGAGATGATCGATGCGCAACCCAGCATCGCGTTCGAAGGAATTGCGCCAATATTTCCAGAACGTGTAAATACGCTCTTTTGGATGAAGAGACCGGACCGCATCCGTCCAACCTTGTGCAACCAGTTGTGCATATGCTTTTCTAACTTCGGGCCTAAACAAAGCGTCGTCGCGCCAGCGCTCCGGCGCGTAGACATCGAGATCGGTCGGCATAACATTGAAATCGCCAGCGAGCACTATGGGTATATCGAGTGTCAGCAACTCAGCCGCATAATCGTGCAGCCGTTGAAACCAGCTCAGCTTGTACTCGAATTTTGGCCCAGGAACGGGATTGCCGTTCGGAAGATAGAGAGAGCCGACTAGTACGCCTCCAACCGCTGCTTCGAGATAGCGGCTCTGCGTGTCATTGAGTTCGCTTGGAAGTCCACGTCGCGTGACAACCGGGGTCCTTCCTCTCGCCAGAATTGCCACCCCATTCCAGCTTTTCTGGCCTTGCCAAACCGCGTCATATCCAATTTTTTCCAGCGCTTTGATCGGGAATTTTTCGTCCGGCGTTTTCAGCTCCTGTAAACAGACAATGTCTGGCGTATCTTCTTCAAGCCAGCGCAATAGGACGGCCAACCTTCCGTTTACGCCGTTAACATTGTAGGTAGCAATCTTCATCCAACACACCTCATCAGCGGAACTGGCAAAGCAGGCTCTCTCGAAGTCAGCTGATCATTGCGGCCCAAATGCTCTCGCGCAGCTGACGATGGGAACAGCGCGCCCGCTATCCTGGAAAGATCGCTCTTACGCGCGCTCATTACAAATTTGGCAATGGGTTCGCCGACATGGCTGGAAATTTCCGATAGGGCAAATATGAATGGTATCATTTTATCTTCCAGATAAGTAATTAGTGGCGTGACGGCAGCAGGCTTCAGAGCGACATCGACAATGACTGCATCGACCGACAGGTGTTCGATAACGTCAATTGCTTGATCAGACGTACCAACAGGCCCGAGCGGAACCGCGCCAGATTTCTTCAATTTTGCTTCTGTTTCTTCCGTCAGCAATAACCCGTTCTCGAAGAATAAAATGCGCTTTCCCACGACTGAACTGAGTGCCTGCTCGTTTGAAATGTTCATCACGCTCTCTGCCGTTTCGTGGCTTCTAAAGTTTCCGATGGGTCGCAAACGACGATAGGCGACAGTGCCTGTCAATTGGCGGATCCTTCTTCACCATCGGGCGTTCACACCGATAAGCTGATAAGTACAATCGCTAATTAACCCATCAAATCGCAGCGTCTTCACTTTGATCTGTCAAGGAACTGATTGTTCAAACTTATCAACTCGCGGATTGTTTCGCTTTAAATGCGGACGAGAGCTGATAACGCCGTTCACACGGCAATTTACCGGCGTTTGAGTGGATCGCAGACGGACTTTTCCAAGAAAATACTGTCGCCCAAAAAGGATGCTCTGCCTCGACGGGGTGGTAAAAGGCAGGGCAGGTGCCGGCTTCCGAGCTTTCATAAGCTCTGTCTGATACCAGCGAATTTGAACCGCTCGGCACACCCAAGATCGACGTCACCGGTGGTATCGGAAGCTCATTGCGCCGGTATTTCCTGTATTCTAGAACACTACCCTCAATCGATATCAAACTCGGTGTCAACAACCGCGCTGTGAACCTCATAGACGACGTTGTAGATCGCGTGCTGCGCATCGGGCCTGTAAATGAACGTGGCCTGATAGCGCGGACCTATCGGCAAGCTGGCGCCGATCAATGTTGCAAGCCTCTCATCTGAAGCGCCATGGCGCTCCTGAAAGTCCCACGGATATTAGCTCTCACTGAGCCGTAAACTATGCCTCCCCCTCCAATAGGGGGCGGGACTCGTGGGTAGAGGACGACAATCTGCGTACTGTGGCGGCTCGAATGCGTTACCGTAGACAGTGTTGTCATATTTGCTGTCATTTATGATTTACCTATTGTCACGAAAGGTACTCGGCCCCACGCAGGTGCGCGCCCAGCTCCGGCCGCCTTCAGCAGCGCGGCTGCGCCGGAAACCGCAGCATCGAGCCGAAGGGTAATCTTCAAAAAGGGAGGCATTGGAAGGGTCATGAACTTTTCCGTTGATTGGAACCCAGATTGGCCGCTCCAAAACCGCGTCGACCGCGTCGAAAAAGATGACCACGAACGCAGCCGTTGGCGATTGCGCCCGGAGTAATAGGAAATTGGGGCTTCGGCGTGTAGGTTCTGATGATAAAAACCGCCAGTTGGAGAAGCGACGATGAACATCATGCAGACGGGCGCAGGCACATTGATAAGGGAATGGCGGCAGCGCCGCCGCTTGAGCCAGCTTAGCCTCGCGCTGGAGGCTGAGATTTCACAGCGCCATCTGAGTTTCGTGGAGAGCGGGCGCTCTGCACCCTCACGTGAGATGGTGCTACGGCTGGCCGATCAGCTATCGGTGCCGTTGCGCCAACGTAACCGGTTGCTGGTGGCGGCCGGATTCGCGCCGATTTATGGCGAACGCGCACTGGAGGACCCGGCGCTCAAGCCTGCGTTGACGGCGGTTGAGATGGTGCTGAAAGCCCATGAGCCCTATCCGGCCATCGCCGTTGATAAGGGCTGGAACATGGTGCTCGCGAATGCCGCGATTGCGCCGCTCCTCAAAGGCGTGGAGGAGCCCGCACTGCTCAGCCCTCCGGTCAACGTACTGCGGTTGAGCTTGCATCCCAAAGGGCTGGCGCCATTCATCGCAAACTTCGACGAATGGCGTATACATTTGATCGAGCGTCTGAGAATACAGATCGACGCGACGGCCGATCCCGCACTGGAAACACTTGAGAAGGAGCTCTCCGCCTATCCCGGTCGGCCACGCGCCAACCCTCAACCTTATGATGTGGCCGCTAACATCGCCGTACCGCTGCGGCTCAGGATCGACGGCGAGTTACTATCTTTCATCAGCACCATCACTGTGTTCGGCACGCCGCTCGACGCCACGCTTTCGGAACTGGCGGTCGAATCCTTCTTTCCGGCGGATGTGGAGACCGGGGAGATATTGCGCCGGTTGACCGCAAGGTCGTAAAGCCGATTGAAGGCCTTGCCTGTGGGGGCGATGTACACCGATCATAGGGTGCATGCTTCGGCGATCGACAGGCTGTTTTCGTAGAGGCGGTGCCGCGTGATACGACCCTCCACGACCGTGAGATGAAGCGCGAAAGGGCCATCGAAGGATTTTCCCGTCATGCGTACGGTTCCTGAGATATGCCCCATCAAAACAGCGTCACTGCCATCGACCAGAAAAGTGTCGATAGAGGCACGCGCATGCTCGGCCACGGTATATTCCATCAATTCTGTGAATTGGGCTGCACATTCGGCAGCGCTTGACCGCCTTCGAATCCACGGAACGACGGGATTTTTGGCGAGCTGCCAGTCGACCTCGTCGGCGAAGAGCGCGGCCAGCCGTTCCGTATCCCCGACCAGCCTGGCGGCAAGGAATTCCTGCACCACGGCGCGAGTAAGGTCAGCGACCGAATTCACTCCGGTGAAGGCATGATCCATAGGGTTAGATTTGATGGACATTTTGGTCTCCTTTGCTTCGGTGCAATCCCGACGAGAGCACCTCGTGGATGTGATACTGCCAAAGCAAGGGAAGGTGATCGATTACCCCAGAGATAATACGCGGCAGAAATCGCACGTAACGAAAGGGCAGTTCAGGTGCAAGGTCTCTTTGAGAGCCGTCACTTCCGCTCGTGAACGGCTAACACGAAGTTCGGAAACGGTCCGATCGCGAAATATCTTCCCATTGATCGTCGGAATGAATTTCGGGCATGCTCAAACCCGCCGGACTACCACACTTCAAGACAGTCACGACGGGTTAGGAAACGTGTAGGCAATTATGTGGCCGAGAAGTGCAAGAATGGACCTTCAAGTGCCTTGACACAGTTCGAACTCCGTTATTTATACGATGTATAATTATGGGGGTTTGTAATGGTCACTGGACACGTCTTTATCGCCACGAGCCTCGATGGGTTTATTGCCCGTGAAAACGGGGATATCGACTGGTTGCTTGAGCACGATCAGGCTGGGGAGGATCATGGGTACGACGACTTCATTAGAGATATCGATGTCATTGTGATGGGGCGGGGCACATACGAAGCGGTCCGAAGCATGGGCGAGTGGTTCTATACCCGGCCAGTAGTGGTCCTATCCGAACAGCTTGCATCACAAGAGGTGCCCTACGAGCTCACCGGAAAGGTCCGCTTTTCAGACAAATCGCCCAGTAGCATGATGGAAATGCTGACGTCCGAAGGCGCTCAACGCGCCTATGTGGATGGCGGGCGCATCATTCAATCGTTCCTGGAACTGGATATGATAAATGACATGGTGATCACGAGAGTGCCGATCTTGCTTGGTACTGGGCGCCCTCTTTTTGGTGGGAGGCAGCGCGATGTGGCCCTTGCACACAAGGACACAAGGGCCTTCCCTTCTGGATTGGTCCAGTCTCGTTACGAGGTTATGAAATGATGGCAAGGGGGCGAGGGAGGCCAACAGCGAACGAAAAGTCCGTTTCGCCGGAGAGCATTCTTTCCGGGGCTTTGGACATACTCAATGCCGACGGTCTCGACGGTCTGACCATGCGCGCACTGGCAAGACGTGTGGGCATCAATCCCATGACAATCTATCACCATTTCAAGGATCAGGATGGACTTATCAAAGCGCTTGCGGAGCATGTGTATGCTGACGTTGCGGCTCCTGAAACAGGTGAAGCTCTTGCACGCGCCCACGGACTTCTCACAGCCTACTACTTTAAGGTTGTTCTCTACCCAGCCCTGACCTTGGCCATATTTGCGCGGCCCGCGGTTTTTCCCGATCATGCCATGAGGATCACCAATGAGCTAACCCGCTTGTTGAGCGAGCGCAACAACTCTGCTCGTTGGACGCACATACTGGTCGACTACACGCATGGTGCCGCTCTCGCCGTGGCGAGCCACGGTCAACGCGGCGAATGCCAGCTCTCAAACGAAGTCGTGCTCAATGACTTTGAAGTTGGACTTGCAGAATTACTAGCGGCGTTTGGGGAGTTTCGCGATCATCATCGTGATTAAGTGCATCAGCCGTCGAGGTGCCTGGTTCAAAGCGCTTTGCGAGCGCGGAAGCGAAAGCAGACAGCTACGCTTAAACTTGTTGTCCAAGTGGCGGTTGCTTCAACCGCGTTAAATGCTCTTCTTATCGCAGCAACGGGGCCGGAAGCGGTCATAGAATTCTGTCTGCTTCTATCGCGGATTTATCGGTTGCATTCAACATACTGAGAGCTGATGCCTGTATGCAGCATGCCCTGACACGGATGTGATGGAGAGGCTGTAAAGCCAAAAGCGTATGGTTTGCGCAAAACCACGCCTCAGTCGCTTGCATCGCCACTTTTACGTGAAGACCGGGAATCCTGCTCGGTGCTACGATCCAGCATCGGAAGGATGAAGATAATAAGAATTGCGAGCCCGAATGCGCCGTAAAAAATTAAATCGGACAGCGGGGTCGACTTATCGCCCTGTTTGGCTGCTTTTGCGGCTGGACTATCAAAAGAACTGAGTGACAGATACCATAGCCTTGGCTGCAAAGTTGTGGGTTGGCAGCTGAGTTCGGAATTGTATGATCGGTGACAGCGCCTGACTTCGCCAGTCCAGTGATTTGTCAGCAACACGGTTTCACGATCAATCCGCTCGTGGTCATGTTCGAGTTGCATGTAGCTAATCAGCAAGCCCATGCAAAGTAGCGAAATGATCGGCACTGCAATTCTATTGATCAATAGCACTGGCCTTTGCTGCATGTTCATAGTCCAAGGCATTGTGAAAGAATCTTGATGGGATGTCCAAAATGGCGAACCAAGGTTGCCATTTCCCGCATTCGGGGCAAAACGGGTGACCCGCATGACTGGTCACCCGTTTGAAAGCTGCAATGGTGCAGGGGAGGGCGATGAGCCGTACTATTGCCCTTAAGCTTTGCCGAGACGTTTGCGCAGTTCAGCGTTTTCGGCACGCAACATAATGGCCAGTTCCTTACGCAGCTTGAGGTTTTCCGCTTCCAGTGTGACCAGAGCCTTCAGATCATCGCCCGAAGAGATCTTCGCGGCAACTGGCGCAGCGGTTTTGCCAGCGGCATTCTTCCAGTTGTAATAGGTCTGCTCGCTGACTTCCGCCTGCTGCAGTGCAGCTTTCAAAGTGGTCTTGCCGCTTTTTGTCACCTTTTCTACGGAAGCAAGAATGGAAGCACGCTGCGCGGGCGTATATTTTTTGACCTTGCGCGTTACCGGCGGTGACGCAACAGACGCCGCCTTTGCAGTGGCTTTAGGTGCTTTAGCAGTCGTGGTTGCTACGGCCTTCGCTGACTTGGGTTCTGCTTTCTTGCGCGGTGCGCGGGTCTTCTTTGTAGCGCCAGCAGGCTCGGCAGCTTTGGTTTCGGTAGCAGTGGGATTTGCATCGATAATATTTTCATCAGCCACGGTCGTTTTCTCCTGGGTTGAGGCGCGGTAAAGCATTTGATCATGAGTATAGATATCAATACTTAATGTATAAATAAGGCAATTTACTGTAGAAGAACGAGCAGATAGAAAGTGGTATTCAAGCGCTTACTCATATAGCCAAACGCTATATCGAAGATTGAAAATCGGGAGCAAAGTCTATAGGTATTGGCACAGGCCCTTTGGCACTCCAGCTTTACATTTTCTCAGGAAGTTATTCACGGATGAAAAATCCAATCCGCAATGTTGTCGTTGAATATAAGAACAAGCGTGCACGTAAGACTGGGACCTCATTATGGGGGAGTCTCGATCTGAAGTCGATTGCCCGTGAAGTGGAAGCTGATGTGCCACTGTCATTGCCGGAGGTGAAGTTAACGCCCAATCTGCCTGAGCAGGCTGCAAGCAAGGTTGAGACCAAAGCGGTGAAACCTGTGCCGGCAGCGGAGCCCGTCTTTGTCGATATTGCAGAAAGCCCGCTTGTAACGACGTCTTCTGCCGCTGAGGTCTCTCAACTGGAAACGACGCCAGATGAAACGGTAGCGCCTCGCATGCTCGAACTGACGGAAGCAGTTGTCGTAAGAGCAAAAAAGCCATCCATTCGCTCTGGCGTGCGAAATGTGGTTCCGCGAAAGCAAAGTTTCCAGGATCAGTTGGTCGCAGAGGCCGATATCCAAGCTGAATTATTATCACTCGAAATCGAGAACGTTAATCTGAAGCGCGAGTTGATGGCGAAGTTGCGCGCGGAGAAGATACTTTTGCTCGCAATAGCTAGACGACTGAGGCAGCGCGAAGTGAAGGATAACTGATATCACCGCTCGTCCGGCTATTGGCTTCGATAAGGTATATTATTGAATGGCGGTCTATATCGGAGGGAAGGCTCACATGATCCGTTTGATTCCAGGTGTACTGGCGGTTTCAGTCTTCTGTGCGCCTGCATTGTCAGCAGAAGCAGACGATGTTGTCGTTAAAAACGATCTGTCTGCTTGTGTGACCTTGAATGTCGGCGAAATTCAAACCGACGCGAACATTGTGTCAGTGAGTACCACCATTCGGCTGCGTCAGCCGATCGGAGCATGCGGATGCATGTCAGCTTTGGCCACTTACAACAGCAGTGCCGAGAATACGGGCGTTAGGGCCTTGCTACAGGAGGCGATTGTCTCACTTCGGCAAGAAGGAACGAAGACTTTTATTCTCGCATCGGACCCGGCACTGATTGCGGGCAAAACGGTTCAAATCCATCTTCGCTGTGCCCGCGCTTTATAACCGATAGCAATTCGCCGTTTGGTACCAGTCTTGTCTACTCCAATGGCCAAACCTCGACGACGCCATGCGCAACCGCACAGGGAACGCCAGAGACCTTTTTGACGGCGTCCTCCAGATCGGTGGCTTCAATTACGGCAAATCCGGCGATTGGCAGCGCGGAGGACATAAATGAACCTTCCTGTGTTTGCACGCCAGTGCCAACGGGATTGCGTACCTGCACAGGTGATCCGGCAATGCCTATCAACGCGCCTTCAGAAAGCAGCTTTGCATCCTGCGCGTGAGCGGCATCGCGGACGGTTTGTGGCGTCCGATCATATCCGGCCCGGTCGCCATAGCCGATAGTGATGAATTTGGGCATTTCACAGTCTCCTTTCCAGCTGTTTCGGATTTGCATTATGTCGAATGGATAAGTGCCTTAATCCAGCAGAGCCGAGGTCCATAATCTTGAAATCTAGCTCCTATTCGACAAGTGTCGGTACCAAATCTGAAGCGGACATCGACGCTGTCAGCCCGATTGAGGCTCGATACTGGAAGGCACAGTGTTCCATTCTTATATATGGTGAGCAATCCCTCTGGGGATGCGCAGCGTCACGCAAACTTGGTGCACCTTCCCGCTCGATTTCCTCTTCGGTATAGGGATCGGCGTTCGCGTCGAACCGTTGTCAACCTTTCTGGACCTAGAGTTTGGGTCGGGCGTTGATATCCACCGGATTGTCACCGGCCAAAATTGCGTCTGCTTCCGATACGCCGCTCTTCGTAAGGGCCCCGATGAAACCACCGGCGACACCCCCGACAACTGCGCCTCTGACTGCACCGCCCCCCGCACCAGAGCGGGCATTCCTCTCGCCGTCCCGTCAGCGAAGTCGCGACATCTGTGCTCAGACCCGTTTCATCAATGAAGACGAGGCGCGCCGGATCGAGATCGAGTTGGCTGGCGAACCAGTCGTGGCGACGCTTCAAAAGGTCGGGGCGCTCCTGCTCCAATGAAGGTGCGGTCTTTTTTGAATGTCCAAGCGCGCCTTCGCAGCCAGACATCGAGCGCGCCGCGACCATGGAAACGGCTCTCTCCTCACGCAATCGCAGGACCATCTCGTTGAGGGCAATGTCCTTTGCCTCTTCAATCATACCGACGATGAAGCCCTCGTGGGCATCGAGGCGCGAGCCACCGCGACGACCCTGTTTCACAGGCGTCAACCGACCAGCCCGAGTACACGCAATCCAGGCGATAGCTGTTGAGCCGCCAACCCCAAATCGGGCTGCGGCTGAGCGCTCCGACGTGCCATCCCATGACACAGCCAAAACCCGGCTACGAAGATCGTCGCTGAAAGCTCTGGTCATTTTGCCACCGACTAAATCATCAATGGGGCAATAGAAGCAGAGTTCGGCCAACAAGTGTATCCTTATCGCGATTCCGCGTTCAACGGACGTGCTCTAGAACCCCCAAGTTCAAAGGCCGCAAAGGACAGTCGCCGGGTGCGACTGTCCTAAAGTGAAGGGTTACGAGGCTCCGTTGGTCTTCACAGAAAGCTATCAAGAATCGGCTTCCACTCGCCATTCTGATTGTCGAACTGCGGAATATGCGCGAGGCTATGAAGTAGCTTCACATCTTCGCCCAGTGTGGCCTGCCAGTCCTTGGCTTCGGTGAGGATGACGCCGATGCCGACGACCTCGCCACCTGCCTTGCGCACCAACTCGACTGATCCCTTGAGACTCGAACCCGACGCCACGACGTCGTCCACCACGACCACGCGTTTTCCCTCGAGAAGCGGGATTGCCTGACGATCGAGAAGCAAACGCTGCTCGCCCTTGGAGGTGATGGAAGAAATCGTCTGCACCAGTGCATCGCCGAGATGGATTTTCGGCGACTTCTGCAACACGACATAATCGTCAAGACCAAGCGCGCGCGACACTTCAATCGCTACCGGAATGCCGAGCGTTGCAGCGCCGACGATCACATCGGGCTTCAGTGGCGCCAGCTTTTCGGCCAGCGCTTTGCCCACATGTTTTCCGAAGCGAACACCGAGATCAATGACCATCATCAGGGAAATGGCGAAGTTCGGATTGATCGGCACAATCGGCAGATCGACCTTGCGGCCTGCCACATCGACGGTCCAGACCTGTCCATTGCCGGAAAGTTTCGTGCTGTCTTCAGTCATCGTTTTATGTCCTTGGTATTGAGCCGTGATTCAACCAGCAGGCCAACGTTGCGCCATGTGGTGCGCTTGCGCTTGGTGTCGAAGCCATAAATGGCCAGCGAAAGCGAAATGGCATGCGCCATGCGGATTGCCTGCACCAGAAGCGGAACACCGCGCGCCAGCGCAAAACGCAGGCGCATCGGGAAGGAGACGTCATCGATTTCCATGCCGCGGGCGCGCTGCGCATCCGCGATACGTTCGAAATCCTCGCGCAGCATTGGGATGATGCCAAAGGTCAGCGACAGCACTAGCGTTACCATAGGCGGCAGACGCGCAGCGCTTGCCGCTGCGAGAATGGAACCCGGCGTGCTGGTTTCCATTACAAAGTAGAAGGCAGCCGTGGTCGTCACCAGTCGCGCCGCCATACCGGCGGCAATCGGCAGCGTGTCCACGAAGGCCATACCTTGCAGCACGAGATTGAGAATCCAGCTCGCCATGACGAGCAGCGTCAACAGCATCGCCCCCTTGAGATAGCCGCGCAGGCCCGGCACCTTGACCAGCACCAGAAACCCGACCGTCACCAGTGCCAGCGGCACGCCATAATGCCAGCCAGGCACCAGCCAGGCTGCAAGCATGACCAGAAAAGCCGCGACGAGCTTCACGAAGAAGTTCAAATCGTAGAAGATTTTCATGCGGCTTCTCCCGTCTCGACGACACGCGGTTTGGGCCAGCCCAGTGCGCCATAGGCATCGGAAGCCCAGGATGCATCAACATCGCCATCGAAAGTGACATGGCCGTTATCGAGGATCATGACACGGGACGACACATCGTCCACCAGTTCCAGATCGTGCGAGATCAGCATCACGGCACGGTTTTCGCTGAGTGCGGTTTCGAGGAACAGTTCCAGCATACGGCGACCGTTGAGATCGCGTGCCAGAAGCGGCTCATCGAGAATGGCAACCGAAGCGCCCGCCGCTTCCGCACAGGCGAGACCAAGCAAGGCCTGCTGCCGCGAGGAAAGCGCGAACGGGTTGGTTTCCTCGTGGCCGCCCAGACCATATTTGTACAGGCATGCCGTTGCGCGGGCGGTGATGGCATCATCCCTCGGCGCGCGGGTTGCCGCTGTGATGGCGAAGACCACCTCTTCCAGCACCGTCATGTTGAACAGAATCCGGCGCATGTTCTGCGGCAGATAGGCAACCGAACGGGCACGCTTGGCCGCCGTCCACTTGTCGGCATTCTCGCCGCCAATGGTTATAGAACCGGCCGCAATTTTCTGAAGGCCCAGAATGGACTGGAACAGCGTGGTCTTGCCCGCACCGTTCTTGCCAATCAGACCGACGACCTCGCCCGCCCGTATCTGGAAATTCACGTTTTCAAGAACCGGCTGGCCATCACGGCGCTGAAGCTGCGTCTTGATGCCCGACACGGAAACGAGCACCTGACCATCGGCTTTGCCACCGGCAAGGCGCTTGCGCACCGCCACAGGCGGCAGAACACCCGCATCTTCCCAGGCTCCCGCATCATTGATGATGGAAGCAAGCGGCACGACAGGCGCAAGCTTGCCTTCCTTCACCAGGCCGACATCAGTGATGACGGCCTGCAAGGAGGCAGGATCCTGTTCGGCAATCAGCAGGGCCGGAATTTCCGCTCCGAGCTTTTTGAGAACCCGCACGAGTCGATGGCGCGCCGCCGGATCAAGACCCGTGGTCGGCTCGTCGAGGATCAGGAGCTTCGGCTCGGCAGCCAGTGCGGCGGCCATGGCCACCATGCGCCGCTCGCCGCCCGAAAGGGTCAGCACGCGACGGCCACGCAGGGCGTTCAGTTCCAGCTCGTTGAGAAGATCGTCAATTCGCGTGCGGACGGCGTCTTTGGTAAGGCCGCGATTTTCCAGCGGAAAGGCAATCAGGTCTTCGACGCTGAGATCCCAGAGCTGGTCTTCCACATTCTGCGAAACCACACCGACCGTGCTGAACAGCTCATCCTTCGATATGGAAGAGATGGGCTTGCCGTTCAGCGTCACATCGCCGCCAAAAACCTGCGGGGTAATGAGACGCGGCACAATGCCGGATGCAGCGTTGAGCAGCGTGGTCTTGCCACTGCCGCCCGCGCCGCAGACCAGAAGGCGTTCGCCGTCACGGATTTCGAGGCTGGCCTCGGCGATTGCCAGTACGGAATCGCCAAAGCCGACTTTAATATTCTGCAGTTGGAGCACTTTTCCGGGCCCGTTCTCAGAAACGTGTGAAACCGGACGGATGCGCGCCCTTGAGAATCTTCAGAGCCGGAACGACCAGCAGCGGGGTGCCGATGAGCATCGGAACTATATCGGAAAGACCGAGATACATGACGGCCCACCAGAACGGGAAAATGCCCAGATAGGCAAGGCTGGCCGAAACGGCCGCAACCATCAAGAGGCCAACAATAAGGCAGGTCGCTGCAATTTTAATCAGCGTTGCGCGATTGAAAGTCGTGGTCTTCGGATCGAACAGTATGCCGGGGATCAGGCCGGTTAGGCCAACCATGATGCCGTCGATGAGTAGCGAATGCGCAGGAATAAAGGTGCCAGCGAGTAGCGACCAAATGATTGTACCGAGATAACCACAGATGAAGCCGCTCTTGCGGCCCAGCAGAATACCGACTAGCGGCGGCAGGAAAGCAAAAATGCGCCACTGGATCACACCCGGAACCAGCTGGATCGGATTCGCATAAGCCCAGAGAACGCCCGTTGCCGCAGCGGCAACGATGGAAAGAACGATCGGAAACAGTGTATTTCCGTCGTTATGGATGGTGGTTGAGTTGGACATTGTCTTATTCCCGTAAAGTGTCTCCCGTCTGCTTAAAGCAAAAGCCATGCCGCTTGGCTGTCGCTGCGGGCGAAAGAGACTTTATTGTAATGGCGTGAGGCTATCCTGTCGGCATTTCTGTAGCGATAAAGCACTTCCGGCAAAAACACCCGGCCTTCCGAAGAGTCAAGCGGAGTCACGCCTGCAAAGCAAAGAGTCACATCATACCGGACGTTGCCAGAAGAAAACCATTCTCAAAGGTTGTCTCACCATCAGGAAAAGGGTCGTTGGCGTCATCCTGGCGATCTCTGCCGTGTTGTTGTTATACGATCTAAGCTGCACAGTTGTTATGTCCGCCACTCCTCAACCTAGGCGTTTGCAATGGCTGGAAGGGCTTCTTGACAGCATGTTTTTCCATTCGCGCGCGTATGGAACGCGGAACATCACTTCCACATGCTTCGCATCCGTGCGCCGACGTCGATGCGGACATTGCGCGCGCTGGCTTCGCTGGCGGTTGCTGCTACTTTGGGCCAGTTCGCCGTCTCAAATAAATGAAGGAGTGTGGCGGGGATGAATCGCGTTCGCGAAGCATATACATGCCGGTCGCCCTTCGCATTTTGCCCATAGGTAAAAAAACGTTGCGGTGTAATGAGAGCAAGATTGTCGCGGGCCCGTGTCATGCCGACATAAAGCAGGCGGCGTTCCTCTTCCAGCTCGGCCGTCGTTCCCGCCCCCAGATCAGAGGGCATACAGCCGTCAACGACGTTGAGCATGTAAACGGAGCGCCATTCCTGACCTTTGGCGGAATGAATGGTGGAAAGGATGAGATAGTCCTCATCAAGAAGCGGCACGCCAGCCTGATCGCTCGTTGCATCCGGTGGATCAAGCGTAAGCTCGGTGAGAAAGCGTTCACGGTTCGGATAGCCGTTGGCGATCTGTTCGAGCTGAACCAAATCCGCCTTGCGTGTATCGTGGTCTTCATGAAGACGTTCAAGATGGGGCTCGTACCAGACGCGCGCCAGGCCGATTTCTCCTGGCCAACCGCCTTCGGCTTTTCGAAGGCTGGAGAGGAGATCAATAAAAGCTGGCCAGTCGTCCCCACTTCTTGGCGGTGGCGGAATTTCTGCAAGCGACTGCAAAGGTTCCGGGTCCAGGGCAATGGTGTCAAGAATCCTGCCAGCCGTTTGCGGGCCAACGCCGGATAGCATCTGCAAAAGGCGGAAGCCCGCAACACGGTCGCGTGGATTCTGCGCAAACCTCAATGTAGCGAGCAGGTCTTTCACATGCGCACTGTCGAGGAATTTCAGTCCGCCGAATTTCACGAAGGGGATGTTGCGACGGGTAAGTTCGACTTCCAAAGCGCCACTATGGCTCGACGTGCGAAACAGCACCGCCTGCTGTTTGAGCCTGACGCCCACCTCACGGTTCGCCAGGACCTGCTCGACAATATAGTTCGCCTGATCGCTCTCGTCCCGAACCGTTACAAGCATGGGCCGTTGCTCCGATTGACGATCGGTCCAGAGGTTCTTGGTAAACCGTTCGCGGGCGAGACTGATCACTCCATTCCCGGCAGCAAGGATGGGCTGTGTTGAACGATAATTGCGATCGAGTGTGATGACGTCGGCTGGCTTTGGAGAAAATTCCTTGGGAAAGTCGAGGATGTTGTGAATGGTTGCTGCGCGGAAGGAATAGATCGACTGCGCATCATCACCAACAACCGTCAGACCATGCCCGCTCGGTTTCAGCGCCAACAGGATCGATGCCTGAAGGCGGTTTGTGTCCTGATATTCATCAACCAGAACATGGTCGAAACGATGACCGACATCCTCGGCAAGCGCGGCATCCGACATCATCTGCGCCCAGTAAAGCAGGAGATCATCATAATCGAGCACATTTTGATGCTGTTTGGCGTCCACATAGGCGGCAAAGAGCTGTTTCAACTGCTCTTCCCAACCAAGGGCACAAGGATAGGCATTCTTTAACACCACGCCGATTGTACTCTCGGAATTGACGACCCGCGAATAGATTGCGAGACAGGTGCCCTTGGTTGGAAAGCGGCTTTCCATTTTCGAGAAACCCAGTTCATGACGAATGAGGTTCATGAGATCGGCGCTGTCTTCTCGGTCATGAATGGTAAAGTCGGCGCTGAGCCCGATCTGTTGGGCGTAAATGCGCAAAAGACGCGCGCCCATTCCATGAAATGTTCCCGCCCAGGCCAGAGCGTCCGTCATGACGGACGAATGATCGCCAAGCACTTGTTTGCAGATACGCTGGACACGCCTGGCCATTTCGGACGCCGCGCGACGCGAGAATGTCATCAACAATATCCGGCGCGGATCAGCGCCATTGACGATCAGGTGAGCCACACGATGCGCCAATGTGTTCGTCTTGCCCGATCCAGCACCCGCGATGATCAAAAGTGGACCGCCGATCGTACCATCCGGCATGGCGACGCCATGCTCGACCGCTTGTCGCTGGCGATCATTCAGTTTTTCCAGATGGGCCGCTGCCATATGTCCTCGTCACGCATGAGTGGTTTTGAACACGGGACCGCGGGTAATCGGCTGACATGTCCATGCGTATTTTATTAGAGCATTCGAAACAAAAAGGGAACAAGCTTGCCTGTGCATTTGGCAATGCTTACCCGCCGGCTCCCGATTATGGGATCAGAATCTGATGAAACTATAATTTCTAGAGATTTTATGTATTTTAGAAAAATAGCTCTTATGTGCTCACCGACAGTACTTAATATGCGTCTATGCCCTCTGGCACACTGACAAAACGCGGCTAGCGGGGATCCGACCTCGTAACCTCATTTGGACAGCGCTGTCGGCCGGGTCCGCCAATTGTGATCTCTCAAATGTCACCCTTTCCGTCTGACTGGGCAGCAATGCTTCATTGCGGAATGGAGCATTCGCTCGACTGATAAAGGCCACGCTGATGTCCCGCCCCCTGATCTATAATGGTTTTCTCCATCTCACACCAAATCACCACGCCCACGGCTACTGGCGGACACCTGAGGGCCAAGTGCAATACGGCTACTCGAAGCTGGAACCCTATGTGGATGTTGTGAAGACCCTTGAGCGCGGTCGCTTGGACACGTTGTTCATTGCCGACGTTTCCGGTGTGTACGATTTCGAACACACGATCCGCGCCGGTTCACAGTTTCCGTCTGCCGACCCGATCACTATTCTCTCGGCGCTTGGACTGGCTACCGAGCATCTTGGTTTGGCTGTCACCAGCAACATCATCCAAGCCCATCCATTTGCCTTCGCCCGTCAGCTATCATCTCTTGACCACTACACGAATGGTCGTGTTGGCTGGAACATTGTCACCAGCTATCTGACCAATGGCTTCCAGAATTTCGGCTACGACACAATCACCCCGCATGACGACCGCTATGGCTGGGCGCAGGAATATCTCGATGTGACCTACAAGCTCTGGGAGCTTTCCTGGGAAGAGGGCGCCATCCTGCACGACGCGGCCACCAACCGCTTCTTCGACCGCGACCGCATTCACCGTATCGATCATGTCGGGGAGCGGTATCGCGTGGCCGGTCCGCATATTGTTGAACCTTCCCCGCAGCGTACGCCGGTGTTGTTCCAGGCGGGCAACTCGACCGCAGGTCGTGAATTCGCGGTGCGAAACGCCGAGGTGACCTTTTTACCGTCGGCTACGCCGGAAGCGGCCCGACGCGATATTGAGATTCTTGACAATCTCTTGACGCAGAATGGCCGCGATCCACGTTCGCTAAAGAAAATCGTCACGCTTTCGACAGTAATTGGCTCGACCGAGGAAGAGGCGAAGCGCAAGCAGTCCTATCTCCATGACAATACGGATTTCGATGCATTGCAAGCTTTTCTGAGTGGCGGGAGCGGTATCGACTATTTCAGTATTTCCCCTGATACAACGCTCGGCGAACTGAAACACCGCTACGACACCAGCGAGCATGTGCGTAGCGGCTTCCGGCGCATTTTGGACGCCAATCCGAACCTCGACCTGGACGCGACCTGGGGTGAGCATCTCGTCAAGACAGCGCTGCTGCCCGGTCGCTTTGCCGGCACGCCGGAGCAAATTGCCGATGAGGTTCAGCGCTGGGCTGACGCAGGCGTCGACGGCTTCAACGTCGTGCCAATCACCACGCTTGGTTGGTGGGACGAGTGGGTCGATAACGTTGTTCCTGTCCTTCAAGCCCGTGGTCTTGCCCAGACGGAATACGCCCCCGGCACGCTTCGCGAAAAACTCTTTCGCAACGGTGATCGCCTGCCTGAAGCGCACCATGCCCGCAAGCTCAGCCTCAACTCACGAACGACTACGAAATCGCCCGAACCGGCGCTTTGATCTTTACGATTTCATCAATTCACGAGCAGACATTATGAAGAAGACGAATACGGCGAACATTTTCGCATCCGTGCTGACAATTGCGATACTGCCGCTTACCAATTTCCTGTCAACGGGTGCGATCGCCGCCACCGGCGCGGATGATCCCAATCGCATCGCTGGCGGCACAATCACCTACGTCCATGAACAGGAACCGCCATGCTTATGGGGCGGGTGGGTCCAACAGGCCTATCTTTCTCGGCAGGTTTTCGATTACCTCGTGAGTTACAGCGATGACGGGCAAATCAAGCCCTGGCTTGCCACGAACTGGAGCGAGTCCGAAGATCGCAAAACGATCACCTTCCGTCTGCGCAAAGATGTGGTCTTCACGGATGGCGACAAGTTTAACGCCGACGCCGTGGTCGCAAACTACCCGGCTTGGGAAAAAGGCATCGGTTGGCACGGTTTCACCTATATGACCGGCTTTACCAAGGTCGATGATTTCACAGTCGAACTCCATCTTTCCGAGCCAAATCCAGAAATCTACAACATATTGGCGAATGGCCATTATGGTTTTCAATCTCCCAAATCACTTGCCGAGAACACGAAAGAACAGAAGTGCCTAACGCCTGTCGGCACCGGACCCTGGAAGATAGAGAACTGGGCTCGTGGCAGCGGCATCAGTTTCGTGCGCAACGACGATTACAACTGGGCACCTGAAAATGCCCATCATAACGGTCCGGCTTACGCGGAACGGCTCGAATGGAAATTTGTGCCAGACGCCACAACACGGTGGGGCGCCATTATCAGTGGCGAAGCCAATGTTGCCTATCAACCACCGTCTGTTCAGTGGAAGAACGCGCAACAAGAATTCCAGACACTGTCTTTTGTTGCGACGGGCCGACCGCAGGGTCTATCGTTCAACGTTGCACGTGGACCTTTCGCCGACAAGCGCCTGCGCCAGGCCTTCGTCTACGCCATAGATCGTCAGCGTATCGTACAGGCAATATTCAAAGGAACGGCGCCCTTCGAGGGCAATGGTTCGTTGAGCAAGACGACGCCACTCTACAACAACGTGGACGCTGCCTATTCTTTCGATCCATCGAAAGCGAGCCAACTACTCGATGAAGCCGGCTGGACAGAGCGTGACGCGAATGGTTACCGTGCTAAGGATGGCAAGACCCTGGAGGCGCGCCTCCCGTTCAATCAGGCGATTATCAATACCGAAGGTGCGACGGCTCTCCAGGTCATTCAGGATCAGGTCAAGGCTGTTGGCATCAAAGTGAACCTCATTCCGTTGACACAAACGGAAGGTTTTGCTGGCGCTTATTCCAAGCCGGATGAAAAAGAAATCAGCTTCGGTTATTGGGTTTGGCCGTCGCCGAACATTCTGGACATCGTTTACAACCATCAGCTCAACGGCCGCCCCAACGGCAATAACACCTCATTTTTTAATGATCCCACGGTAGAGGCCGAGATCATCGACGCGCAACGCGAAGCAAATCCGAAGGTGAGGCTTCAAAAATACGGCGCGCTTCAGAAATGGTTTGACGATCAAGCTGTGGCGATCGGCGTCTATAATTTCACCTACAATGTTGCGGTCACAAAAGACCTGAGAGGTCTCTGGCAGGACCAGGGAAATGGGCTTCTGAACTTTTATGACGCCTACTTCGTGAAGGATTGAGCGATGGCTATCGACACCTCTATCATTGATACGGTGCCGATAGGGCACACTAAGGTCCGTCCATATCCTGCCTTCGGCATCCTGCGAACGGTGCTGCTGAAAGTCGGATCGGCGATCTTCGTGCTGTGGGGAGCGGTGACCATTACCTTTATCGTGCTGGCGATCCTCCCCGGGGACCGTGCGACCATTCTGCTCAACATCACCTCAGGACAGACGATCACACGGACGCCGGAGGAACTAGCACCGATCAACGCGATGTATGGGTTCGATCAACCCATATTGACGCAATATATCGGCTATGTAACCGGGTTGCTGCACGGCGACCTGGGGACGTCTTTCGAGTTGCAGCGCTCGGTCGCCAACATTATCGGCGAGCAGATCGCCCCCACTTTCACGCTCGCCGGCTCCGCACTTTTGCTCGCCTGGATATTCGCTGTCCCCTGGACGTTGTTCACAGCCGGACGTAGCCGTCGGCTTGGGGCTTTCGGCTCGGCCACGGAGACTATCATGGCTGGGCTGCCACAATACTGGATCGGTATCCTGTTGCTGATCGTTTTTGCCATCGGGCTACGCTGGTTTCCCGTAATCGGGGGAACAGGTTTCATGAATAGCGTGTTGCCAACCGTGACGCTCGCCATCCCTCTTGCCGGCTTCCTCGGGCAATCCATCAGAAGCGAATTCGATCGGACGATGCGCGAACCCTTTGTGCTGTCGGCGAGGGCGCGTGGCATGAGCGGGTGGGGTGTACGCGCACGCCACGTCCTTCGACATGCGCTAATTCCCGGCGTTACCCTTAGCGGATGGGCGATTGGACATCTACTATCCGGGACCGTTCTCGTCGAGACGGTATTCGCGCGACCGGGGTTGGGAGCCATCGTCGTCGATGCTGTTAGCAACAAGGATTTTGCTCTGGTGTCTGGCTGCGTCATCCTCAGCAGCTTTTTGTACGTGGTGATCAATCTCGTTCTCGATCTGATTTACCTCATCGTCGATCCACGTTTGCGAGGTGCGGCATGAGCGATATCGCCACTGGCGCTAGTTCCGAAACAATTGCGGGAAAAGTGCTATCGAGGATTGTCGGAACCCCATTTTCCGTAGTTCTTTCCGCGATTGTGGTGCTGTTCTTTATGATCGCCGCCATCGCGCCCTCAATTCTCTCCACGCACTCTGCATTCGATACCGACCTTTTGGCTTCCTTGGCGTTACCGAACGTGGATCATTGGCTTGGTACTGACGAAATTGGTCGGGACCTATATAGCCGCATTGTCTGGGGAACGCGTGGATCGTTGCTGATTGGCGTCGGAGCGATGGCCGTAGCTTTCGCTGGCGCTACAGTGCTGGGCTTCACCACCGCTCTTGCGCCTCGCTGGATCGCGGAGCCAGTAAACCGTATCCTCGAAATACTACTGGCGTTTCCGACGCTTTTGTTGGCCCTGCTTTTTGTGGCTTTGCTCGGTCCATCGGCCACGAGCCTTTTGATATCGGTCGGTCTGGGAACCACGCCGGGATACGCCCGGCTGATCCGGGCCCAGACGCTAAAAGTGAAGCAGTCCGGCTATGTCGAGGCGGCCAGAGCGCTCGGCCATCCATGGCGGACAGTTTTCATCCAACACATCGCGCCAAACGCGTTCCGCCCACTGGTTGGTCTCGTGGCTCTTGGCATTGGTCAGTCTGTCGTCTGGGCCTCTGGTCTGTCCTTTTTGGGGCTCGGTGTTGCACCGCCCTCTCCCGAGTGGGGTGCGCTTTTGGAGGCGGGGAAGGCCAACATCACGGTTGCCTGGTGGCTCGAAATATTTCCGGGTCTCGCGATCGTTCTTGTAGCATTGTCGTTTACGCAGATCGGCCAGTATCTCCAGGATATCGCAGAAGGAAATACCCGCCGATGACGTTTGATACCGAAGTTTCAATCGCGCGAACCACAGGACCTTCAGCCAGCAAAAAACTGTTGGAAGCCCGTGGGTTGAATGTCTGGTTTACGGATCAAGATGGCGTACGAAAGCACGTCGTCAAGAGCGTCGATCTTGATCTCCACGCTGGCCAATGCATCGCGCTCGTCGGCGAATCCGGTTCCGGCAAAAGTGTGACTGCTCGTTCTCTTGTGGGACTGGCGGGGGAGAATGCGATCGTCGCGGCCGACACGCTCACCCTTGAAGGGCAGACGCTTCTTGGACGTCCGGATTCATGGTGGCGGCGCGTGCGTGGCGCAAAGGTTGGTTTTATCCTGCAGGATGCATTGGTCTCGCTCGACCCATTGCGACCGGTCGGAAAGGAAATCGATGAGGCTTTGTCGCTTCACAATTGGGGCACGCGCCGGACGCGCCGCGAGAAGGTGTTGCAGACACTAGCAGATGTCGGTGTGCCTGAGCCGGAATTGCGGGCAAGGCAAAGGCCAGGTGAGCTTTCGGGCGGCTTGCGCCAGCGAGCGCTCATAGCCTCGGCCATCGCTCTGCAACCTGACATCGTGATTGCCGATGAACCCACCACGGCTCTTGATGTCACTGTGCAGGCGCAAGTCCTTGCCGTCTTGAGACAGATGCTCTCCCGCGGCGCCAGCATCATTTTGATCAGCCATGATCTTGCCGTGGTTGCCAAGCTCGCGGACGTCATCCTCGTGATGAAGGGTGGCGAAATCGTCGAGGCCGGACCGAGCGAACAGGTCCTTAGCCAACCGCGGCACTCCTACACACAACAACTCATCGATGCGATCCCGAGCGAGCACACAAAGGGCACGCGCCTTTCAGCAAACAATCCCGTCTTTACCCCTGAACTTTTCACCTCACCCGACCGGCAACGTTCAGAGAACGAACCGCCGCTTCTGGACGCACGCAATATTGTCAAGAGTTTCCGCGGACCCGACGGCGTCCGCCGTACAGTTGTGAAGGACGTGTCATTCAGGCTCGGACGCGGCGAGACTCTGGGGATCGTTGGCGAGTCAGGCTCCGGTAAGAGCACTTTGGCTCGCATCGCGCTGGCGCTCGAAACACCCGACGACGGTGAAGTGCGCTTTCTCGCGCAAAAATGGAGCCACGCTACGCCAGCCGAGCAACAGCAGATCCGAAGGCGCATCTCGGTCGTCTATCAGGATCCGCTATCTTCATTTGATCCGCGCTGGCGAGTGTCGCGCATTCTGACCGATGCGATAATCCTCGGGGATCCAAATAACGCCGGTCGGGCTCGAAATCGGGCGACCGAATTGCTCGAGACCGTGGGCCTGACAAAGGCCCATCTCGACCAGTGGCCACTGCGCATGTCGGGCGGACAGCGACAACGTGTTGCTATAGCGCGCGCCATCGCGACCAACCCAGAGATCATCGTCCTCGACGAAGCCGTGTCGGCTCTTGACGTCTCTGTGCAAGCGCAAATCCTCGACCTTTTGTCCGATTTGCAGACGCAGCTAGGGGTCAGTTACCTGTTCATTTCTCACGATCTGGGCGTGATTCACCATATGAGTGACCGCGTCCTCGTCATGCAGAATGGCGTTGCTGTTGAGCAAGGAACGGCGGACGAAGTCTTCTATCATCCCCATCATATCTACACGCGAAAGCTGCTCCAATCTCTTCCGCGTCTGGAATACACCCGACTGCGCAAAGCAGCCTCTTCACGGTGAGACCCATTCCCGAAAATTTTATCCAGGAACAGCGAATGTCCAACAACAATTTCGTATGGCCGCATGTGCCAACGGAGGATTTCGAACGGCTTGCAAAGCGCTTTCGTCCCGTCTTTGATGAAATCAGACAAGGCGCGATCACTCGTGATCGCGATCGGTTACTTCCTTATGAAGCTGTTAACCTCTTACGGAAGAGTGGCTTTGGCGCGCTTCGCGTCCCAACTGAATTTGGCGGCGACGGCACCAGTCTGACGACCCTTTTCGCCTTGCTGACGGAACTGTCTGAAGCGGATTCGAATCTGACGCAGATCCTTCGTGGTCACTTTGGCTTTGTGGAAATTGCACTGCACCATGCAGATAAAAATTGGTCCAGACGCTGGCTCGAAGCAGCCGGTAATGGCGCGCTTTTTGCACCGGCCCATACCGAGCCTGGCGTCTCCCAGCACGGCAGTTTTTCAACGGTCGTGACCGGGGAGGGCAACAAATTAGAGCTGAACGGAACAAAATATTATACAACCGGCGCGCTTTACGTCGATTGGATCCATGTCACCGCAAACCGTGGAGATATTGTCGTCACCGTTCTCGTCCCTACAAATGCGAAAGGCGTAACTATCGTCGATGATTGGGACGGCTTCGGTCAAACGCTCACGGCCAGCGGCACGGTGGTCTATGATCACGTTTCGATTGCAGAAGCAGACATCCAGCCCACCGTCGGCTGGGCAGTTCATGTGCCGTCCGTATATCAGCTTATCCATCTCGCAACCCTTTCTGGAATAGGACGCGCCGCGGTACGTGAAACTGCCGCCTATCTCGATAATCGCCAGCGCACTTACGCCCACGGCAATACTGGTACCGCCAAGCATGATCCTCAAATACTCCAGGTCGTCGGAGAAGTGGTTTCGAAGGTCTACAGTGCGAATGTAGCGACGTTTAACGCCGCCACAGCATCGGAGAGGTTTTTCAAGAAGCTCATCTCCGGTGACGTTAGCGAAGATGATCGCGCGCGGCTCGAGATTGAAGTCTATCAGGCCCAGATATCCACCGTGACGCAGATATTGGAAGCAACGGCAGCGCTTTTTGGCGGGCTCGGTGCCTCTGCACTGAGCCGAGGGCGTGGCTTTGATCGGTTCTGGCGAAATGCAAGGGCGATTTCCTCGCATAACCCCCTGATTTACCGCGGGCGTCAGATTGGTGATTTTGTGGTCAACGGCACCCTGCCGCCTGCTCAGTTTTCGATACCTCTTTCGTCACTGCGTTCTGGCGGTCAATTCAGAGATCAAAACGAAGAAGCTCTAGCTTAAGATCGACCTAATATTCCGGTCCTTGCCAAACTATGTTGCGGGTGTCAGGGTTTGGTGAGGCAGGCACGACTTCCGGACGTTTGAAGACAACTCCATTCGTTAGATCGAATATTGAAAATCGTGAGCGAGGTCTATAGTCAGCTATGAGCCTTTCGGGCACCATCGTAAAATTTATCGGAAAAGCCACTCAGGGATGAAAAATCCAAACCGTACTGTTGTCGTTGAATATAAAAACAGACGCGCTCGCAAGGACAACGCCTCCTTGTGGGGAAATCTCGATTTGAAATCGTTAGCCCGTGAAGTGGAAGCGGATGCGACACTCCCGTTGCCAGAGGCTTCTGTAACGCCTGTTCTCGCCCCGCCGGTGGTGAGCAACGCTGAGGTGGAACCGGCTGAAACCGCGCCCCTGGCCGAACCTGTCACTGCCATTCCCGCTGAAGCACCGATCAAAACTGCAAAACCAAAACCAGACATAAGAGCAGGAGAGATTGCGCAGGAGGAGGCCTCGGTTCGACGCCCGTTAAAAAAATCAGGACGGCGGAAACAGGTGAAAAGTCGAACAGTCGCTGAGCCCGATATTCAGATTGAATTGTCCTCTCTCGAAACCGAAAACGCAGTCTTGAAGCGCGAATGGGCTGCAAAGCTGCGCGCGGAGAATGATGGCTTGCTGTTGATGCTGAAACGCTTCGAACAGCGGTTGAAATGAGAGGCCGCTGCGACGGCGGATTGACTCCCGCTGACGATTAACTCTGGTCGCTGGAATGCGAACAAACCCTTGCGGGATGCGTGGCATCGCGCAACGTTCAGAGCCCATGCGCGATGCGGATTTGCATGCTCCCATGTTTCGCCCATAAGCGGATTTTGTTTTGATGATGCTTTGCCGGATCGTTGCGTCTCAGGCGAAGGCGACATCGCTTTCCGTCAGTTCCGCAAGTGTAACGTTTTCGATGATGAATCCGCTTCCCGAACCGTCAGTGCTCACGAAAACGCCGTCTTCTGTATCGACTGATGCGGCGACAAAACTTTCAAAATTCGCGATCGCGTCGATACCGCGCAACAGCAGAACATCACCGCTGTCCACGTTGAAATCGGTGACCCGGTCAAGGCCTGTGGACTGGACGGAGGCATCATCCCAGATGAATGTGTCGGAACCGCCTCCTCCAGAGAGGACGTCGGAGCCCGGTCCACCGAGCAATCGGTCTGAACCGTCGCCACCATTCAGTTCATCATTACCCTCTCCTCCAAGAATACTGTCGGAACCGCTGGCGCCATAAATATAATCATCGCCTCCGCGACCATCATAGGTGTCGTGACCACTAAAACCTTCCCGAAACGTCTCGGAACTGGTGATGCGATCATCGCCATCCCCGCCGAATATCTGGGCGCCTCTGGTCGCTGAACGGACATCGAGATCGAACTTTTCGATCGTGGCGTAGGATGCGGCGTTAAAGGTGAAACCGGGAGCAACATCGTCAAAATTGACCGAGAGCGTATCGACGCCTTCGCCACCGTCGACACTGCCAAAACCGCCATCGGAGTAAATTGAAAACGTATCGTCACCGGCGCCCCCCGACATCTGAAACCAGTAACCGGCATAATAACTATCCTGCACGCCCGCCGAAAAACTGTCATTACCGTCGCCGCCCATCATAATGTCGTCATCGGCGAAGCTACTGACGAGTATGTCGTCGCCGGTTCCGCCAATCAAAGTGTCTGAGCCCTGGTCACCAAACAGAAAATCGGCGCCATCGCCGCCATTGAGGGTATCGTCGCCCTCATCGCCGTAAAGCGTGTCATTACCCCGACCGCCCAGCAGCGTATCGTTCCCTTCATCGCCGGAAACGTCGTCATCGCCATTGCCACCATCAATGATATCGCTGCCGCTACCGCCCCGGATTTGATCTTCTCCATCCCAACCCCGGATTTGATCCTGTCCAGCTCCGCCAGAAATCTGGTCATTTCCATTTCCGGCCACGACCTGATCGTCCCCATCCCCCGCCCGAATGTTGGCGAACGAGAAACCGGATGCGTCGATGGTGTCACCGCCCGCGCCGGTCTGAAGGTTCAATCGTTCGAGATCCGTAAAATAGAGGTGGGCGTCACTGACGGCTGGGTCACCCCAGTAAGCGTGGCCTTGCGGCGAATTGAACACAACCGCATCCGTCTGGTTCGACAGATCCACGACGAGCGTATCAGTCCCGGCTCCACCACGAGCGGCGCCACCGACAAAGTTGAATATGAGGCGGTCATTGCCTGCTCCACCTGTGAGTTCGTCGAACCCGGACGCATCGCCCGCACTGGTCGTCAGGACGTCATCGCCCGTCCCCCCATCAACAATGTCATTGCCGAGCCCGCCTTCGACAAAATCATTTCCGGCCAGACTCCAAATGCGGTCATTTTCATCCGAACCCACAATATTGTCGGAATGCTCTGTTCCCACGATCTTCGCCATAACGATCCTCCTCGTTTTTGAGAGGAGAGCATAACTGTAAATGATCGCTCTATTAAGTAAGTTTATATTACGACGATATTATACTTATTAATTTGAAATATTTTATTTATTGTTCGTTTTTATTTTGGAAATACCATGTTAATGGCGCGTCTTCACCTAATTAACCCATCCCCGCGATTGTGGAATATCTTCAGAACACTTGCGTCTGGTCATACGGTGGTGATCGGTTTATCGTTGCTTAGGCTATTATGCTATCGAGATGAAACAGACCGTATCTCTTCATATCCACTTAGCAGGAACAGGGGATAAACCGACAATGAAATCATGGGGCGAGCGGCTCGTTGCGGGGCTCAAAAACTGGCGGTCACATAAAGGCGACAGTGCGGTTAGCGAAGTGCCTGATATTGAAGGCGAGTCCGCGGATCGCCTGCAGCAGCCTGACGCAGCGTCGCATGCAAAGCTCTCGATCAAGGTCACAACCAAACGCCACGATGAAACAGCCTTCAGGCCAGATCCTGACGGTGAGCTGGAATATTCACCTGTGGCGGCCGTGGACAAGCCGCAAGCGGACGAGGTCCCGTCAAGCTTGGGGCAGTCAACCAGAGACCTGCCACACGTCGATCTCACGGCGTCATCATCAGGTAAGAAGCCTGCTCAAAAGCGCGCCCGAGCAAGAAAATCTCGATCCGAAGACCAATCAACGGCAAAAAAAGGTACTGGCGATCCAGTCGGCGGAAGAGGGCGCAGAAACGGATGCTGCAACGGTGTTGTCACGTTAAGTTTCTCTGGCCGGAAAGGCCAGGGGCTCGTAGATATTCAGGCGAAACAGGCCGCAATTTTCCATGCATCGAAAGCTTCGAGGCGATGGTAGCGAATTGTGTGTGCGGCTCGGCGACGAGATGGAACAGAGAAACAATTGCGGGTCGCTGAGTGCATGGAGACGAACCGTTGCAACGCTCCAGTTGACCGATGACCTTGCATGGTTCGCTCCCGTTTCCTAAACGGCAGATGGCTATTTTCGGCCCGATTATTGAGGCCCTTGTGCGACCAATGGTCAAGGCCGGGTGCCACTTCTGCCTTTGCTGCACCGTAGGAGCGGAGCTTATCGGTGATGATCCGTTTGGGAGCAAAGCCATAGCGCTTCATTAACGCCACAAGCAATCGCTTTGCCGCCCTTTTATCACGCCGCTTCTGCAAGATTTCTTCGAGAACGGAGCCATGTTGATCCACCGCACGCCAAAGCCAGAATTTTTCTCCAGCGCATTTGACGACCACTTCGTCCAAATACCAAACATCGCCGGGGCGCGCCTGACGCCGCCGCAAGTTGCGTGTGATCTGGGGGCCGAACTTGGCGATCCAACGACGAACTGTCTCGTATGATACGTCGATTCCACGCTCAAGCAGCATTTCTTCAACTTCACGCAGACTAAGGTTGAACCGCAGATAAAGCCACACCGCATGAGCAACGATCTGTGGCGGAAAACGGTGACGCTTGAAGATGATATCTGATGTCTGCATCGCCAAAATTTACGCCCAAACCGTCAGGCAGGCAACTGCAGCCCAGTTAACGTGACAACACCCGTGCGGCCGCCAGGATCACACGTGTCGCGAAAAGTGAGAGTACTGATCGACTTTTTTGTAGAGCGTTTCGCGACGGTCTCTGGGGAAGCGCCACGCGGGAGAGCGTAAGTCTATGTCGAATGATGACGCTTCTGAAACGCCGCGCCCCAGTCGCGCATCGCCATTAACACTGGCGCAAGCGTCTGCCCGAAGGGAGTGAGCGAGTATTCAACGCGTGGTGGGACTTCGGCAAACACTTCGCGAGCCACAATCCCGTCGGCTTCTAGCTCGCGGAGCTGCATCGTGAGCGAGCGCTGGCTCGGGTCGCCGACCAAGCGTCGTAGCTCACCAAAGCGTCGTGGACCGGCGAGAAGCCGATAAATGATCATCGGCTTCCATTTTCCGCCTGTAACCTCAACGGTCGTTTCGACGGGGCACTTCTGGCCAGCAGTCATCATGCGCTCCAATAGTGTACATCCTACCCCTATAGGCAAAACTGTTGCCTACTTGCAAGTAGGATCATGTTGGACCTAATTAAGGACAGATATCCGAAAGGTGAGTTATGCGAGCTGCTTTTTACGACCGACAGGGATCGGCTAAAGACGTGTTGACCGTGGGCGAACTTCCTGATCCGCAGCCCGGCGCGGGAGAGGTTCGCGTGAGGATGGTCTTCTCCGGCATCAATCCCTCCGACATCAAGACGAGAACCGGATTTGGCGGCAAGGCCATGCCATTTCCCAGGATCGTGCCGCACCAAGACGGGGCGGGGATCATCGATGCCGTCGGTTCTGGCGTGCCCGATACGCGTATTGGCGAGCGGGTCTGGATCTACATGGCGCAGTGGGGTAGGCCGTTCGGTACTGCGGCGGAATTCGTCGTCGTGCCGTCCCTTCAAGCCGTAAAGCTTTCCGACAACGTGTCGTTTGAGATCGGGGCCTCGCTTGGCGTTCCAGCAATGACCGCACATCGATGCCTGTTCGCGGACGGCGACCTGCGCGGCAAACGAGTACTTGTCCAAGGTGGAGCAGGGGCCGTTGGTAATGCGGCAATTCTGCTTGCAAAATGGGCGGGTGCATGGGTGGCTGCGACGGTGAGCCGAGAAGACCAAGCAGAGGTCGCGCGGCAGGCTGGGGCAAATCTCGTCATCAACAGACACGAAGAGGATGTCTCAAAGCGAGTACGGTCGGCAACCGGCGACCATGGTGTCGATCGTATTGTCGATGTCGATCTCTCTGCAAACATCGACGCGGCGATCTCCTGCCTCGCCCGCGACGGGGTCGTCTCGGCCTACTCGACGGAGTCGCCGCAAGCTAAGTTAGCCATCCCATTCTTTCCCGCATTGCTCGGCGGATTCTCGTTTCGTTTCGTCTACGTTTATACGATGCCGGAAGCCGCTATGCGGCAGGCGGCCGAAGAGATTTCGGCCTGCGCTGCCTCTGCGGCATACTCTCCGCAAATCGCGAAGACATATCCCCTTGACGCCGTGACCGAAGCACACGAATTGCAGGAGAGCGGCAAAGCTGTCGGCAAGGTCCTTGTTCGACTAGCGCACCGAAACTGCTAGTGTTAAGTTTGGGCGTTGAACGCGATGGGTTTCGGTATTGGCGCCCCGTGATGTTCGAGAGGCTGTTGCCCTTTTGATTTTGCTCTGTCCTTCATTTAGTTGACGCGCACCTATCGATGCCGTGTATCAGCAGATGGCGAACTGGCTCCCGCTCCAAGAACTCCGCCACCACATGCTTAAGGACATGCCGCTGTCCGGGAAACGGAACCATGCCGAGGGCTTCGCTGATCTGGACCCATCTATATTCGCTGTGTTCATCGTTGATCACGACCTCCATGTCAGCGTCTACAAAGCCGACAAACACAGGGAACATGCTGATCGCATCGCGATCGGCCTCATAGAATTGCTCACATATGTCTGCTGAATAAAGCTGGTGGCACGTTAAACCGGCTTCCTCGTGGACCTCACGTATCGCCGCTTCCCAGGCTTTTTCACCATCTTCGATGCCTCCTGAGATTTGGCACCATTCTCCAACCAGCGTCCCGTTGCGACGCAGGAGCAGGACCTCATACCCGACAGTCACCTTGCGAAGGATGACAACAGAGACTGCGAAGGAGCGGATAGGCATTTCGGCCATACATCTCTCTACGTTCAAGCGAACGACTGCCACTATTGCGAACGTCGTGATCAGCAGTGATCGGAGGCAAGTTGCCTACCTACCCCTGCGGGGGCCTCGCTCTGGGTTACGACAATCGAGTTTACGATATAGGCCACCGGTGGAGATTGAGGCCGCCGACTAATGCTTGATGGTGCGACCGGTATTTGAGGCGGCTATCGATCATCGAGTATGCCTCATGAACGCGCTGTAACTTGCTGCCTCCGGTCGTAGACGGCCATCCTCATTCCAGTCTTTCCAGCCGTTAAATTTCAGAGGTGGTTGATTGTCAAGGGTGAGGAGGTGGCGTTGCAATCCACCCTTATACTTTTCCAATCGCTCGGCATCCGCAGATCCGTCATCGTATCGAATGGCGGCTGCGATGCCGAACGCCGCGAATGGCGGGAGAACCGTGTAACCCATGTAATGAAGCGTAAAGTGTAATGGCCACAGGATGAGGTCCAAATCTCCGTTACGCCCATTGTGATCGAACGTCGATTCTGGCCCCCCTGCTGTCACCGAAACGACCGCCCGTTTCCCGCGAAAATGCCCCGCGTCGTAGCGCTCCCTGCTGGTGAACAGACCATAGACAAAGACCCTGTCCAGCCAGCCTTTGAGAATGGCGGGCATCGAAAACCACCAGATCGGGAACTGGAAGACAACGAGATCCGCGTCCTCCATCTTTACAATCTCCTCGGCAACATCCCGGCTGGTGATATTGCGCTCGAACGCATGCCGCTGCTCCGTCTGAACATCAAAAACATCAGATCGCTTGCGCTCGGAAAAATGCTCAGCGGCCTCGACAGGGTTGAACCCCATAGCATAGAGGTCAGAGATTGCGACCTCGGCGCCTTGCGCGGTTAACGTCTCATAGATGATGTCCCTGAGCTGGCCGTTAAACGAGCGCGGCTCTGGATGGGCGTAAACAATGAGGGCTTTCATGTTCGGGATCCTGTTGCGTGTCCAGTCTCATGACGCCTCATAGCTACCGTCTTCCTTGTGCGTCTCATTTCCCCTGAGGGCAGGGGTGAACACGCAGACGAGATGGAGACCCTGTTCGAACGCCCGCGCAATGTGTCGCTCGTTCTTATCGAGAGTGTAGATTGAGCCGACGCGAAGTTGATGGGTAGTACCGGTCGTCAGATCAACGACCTCTCCGGCCCCGCCCACGCAATAGTTGGTCTCGACATGATGCTTGTATTCGAGCTCCAGGGCAGCTCCAGGCGATACATGGGTGTCGTGCAGCGAATAGCCGAGGCCGTCATCTTTCACGAGCAGGCGTGTGCTCTGCCAACCGGGTCCGCTTGCCGAGCGCTCGGTACCGCTGAAATCGTCCACATTGACTACGATCATGGATCTTCCTTTCCAGTAATGTTGTCTCGCAACTACGCCAAGATCTTTTCGACCAATAGCGCGAGGTTGAGAATTGGACTGGCGGTTCAATGCCGAATAACCGCATCGGCCTTCAGCTCGTGCCTGTTGACATGGACGATGAAGGCATGGTCCCCGAGGCGTTCGAACAAGCTGCGAAGGCTGGGGGCCTTGCGGCTCTCTATGTGACACCGACGATTGACAATCCGACGACCGCGACAATGTCGCGGAGCCGTAGGCAGCGGATAGCAGAGGTCGCGTTGGAATACCGCGTCCCGATCATAGAGGATGAACCCTATGTGCCGCTCTTGCCGAAGCCTCAGGTCTCTTTGGCATCCCTCGCTCCGGCGATGACGTGGCACGTTGCAACATTGTCCAAGTGCGTGACAGCAGCCCTTCGCCTCGGTTACGTCTCGTGCCCTTCACCAGCGGATGCTGACGAACTGGCCGCCATGCTGCAGGCAATGACGATGATGGCGTCACCATTGTTCGCTGCCTTGGCAACGCATTGGATAAACAACGGACTCGTTCAAAAGACTGCAGCCTCAATACGGCAGGCCAACCACGCACGACAAAAAATCGCCGCCGGTATTTTCGCCGGATATGATCTACGAGCTGATTTCAATGCTTCGCATATCTGGCTCAAGCTACCTGAACCGTGGCGCGGGAATGATTTTGCCTATCAGGCCCAACGCGCCGGGATTATGATTCTTCCAAGCGGCAGTTTTGCCAACAATCAGCAGGAAGAGGAAGCGGTCAGAATTTCCCTTGGTGCTGCACCTGATCAAGAGGTATTGCGTCGAGCGCTTGTTGAACTCCGGCAAATCCTGGAACAAAACAGGCCCTTCAACCTGCGAGCTCTCGTCTGATTGCGTTAAGCACGAGCACTCTTTTATTCGAGGTGAAGGCGGGCTTCTGGACAATTCATCCGGCGGCGCCGCGACGCATATTATCGACGCGGTGGACAATGACCTTCAGGACAACCAACACAGCCCTTGGGGGCCCTGCTTCCATTACAGGACCCATTCTGAACGAGGGTGTGCCTGAGCTAAGCGAGTACGGCTTTCGGCTCTAGAAATGCCTCAAGGCCGAACACTCCATACTCGCGGCCGATGCCCGACTGCTTGAAGCCTCCGAAAGGAGCAAGCGGTTCGTGGGGTGCCCCGTTGATGACGACGCGTCCGCTGTCGAGCCTGTCCGCAAGCGCCTGCATGCGTGCCACGTCGCTGCCATGCAGGTAGGCTTGAAGTCCATAAGGAGTGTCGTTAGCGATCGAAACGGCTTCGTCATCATCGCGGTACGAAATCACGGACAGGACTGGTCCGAATATTTCCTCTCGCGCGATTCGCATCTGGTTGTTGACGCCGGTGAAAATCGTCGGCCTCGTAAACCATCCGCGAGGCAGCCCTTCAGGCCGACCCGGCCCCCCCACCAGCAGGCTAGCGCCCTCCTGCATCCCCAGCTCGATATAGGACTGGACGCGATCGTACTGCTTCTGGCTCACCATCGGCCCGATCATCGCGTCCGGATCGCTCGGAGCGCCGACCTTGAAAGTCTCGGCCTGCTGCTTCAGTCTGGCAAGGACGTCGTCGAGCATATGGTTCGGAACCAGAATACGGGTACCCGCAATGCACGCCTGCCCGCTGTTGATGAAGCCCATCCGCAGTACAGCAGGAATGACGACGTCAAGATCCGCGTCATCGAGGATGATGTTCGGTCCCTTGCCGCCAAGCTCCAGGGTGACGCGCTTGAAGCTATCGGCAGCACTTCGCAGTATTTCCCTGCCAACCGCCGTGGATCCGGTGAAGGTCACCTTCGCGATATCAGGATGCCGGCTGAGTTCCGCACCGACGACATTGCCGAACCCGTTGACGATGTTAAAGACACCCTTCGGCAGGCCTGCTTCATGCAGACACTCCGTCAGGATCTGCGTCTGGATTGCACTCATCTCGCTCGGCTTGATGACGATGGTCGAACCGGCGGCGATGGCGGTTGCGAGCTTCGAGGTGATGAAGCCGATATTACTGTTCCAGGGGGTGATGGCCGCGGCGACACCAGACGGCTGCATGACCACGCGGGCGCGGCCGATCTTCCGTTCGAACTGATATTCTTCCAGGACGGCTGCCATAGTGGCAAAGCTTGATGCGGCATGTGGGACAGAAAACCGTGTGAAGACTTGCGGCGCCCCATACTCAAGTGCCATGGCTTCGGTTAAGTCTGGCACGCGCGCAAGAACAGCCGCGTTCAACTGCTCAAGCATGTCGATGCGCTCAGCTTTCGCCGTGCGCGAAAAGGCGGGAAATGCACGCTTTGCCGCGGCCACGGCTTCTCGAGCGTCTTCGGCGCCGGCAAGCCTGACTGTGCCGATCTTCTCTTCCGTGGATGGATTATGGAGATCGGCCATCTCGTTGCCCTTAGGCGTGACGAACTGTCCCTCGATATAGATTTTGTCGATGTTTCGCATCTGAAACTCCTTTTTGCTTTCCGAGCTATATCTGGCATTCCGGCCCTGTCCTGATAAGGTGGCCAAAAACGGTCAGGCTGATAGGAGAACACGGACAATGATGCGCGGCTCACTTGCTGAACTGGAGGCTGTCCTTGCCGTCTCTGCCCGAGGCGGGTTTCGGGCTGCAGCTCGCGAACTCGGCATCTCTTCGTCGTCGCTCAGCCAGCAGATTGCGACGTTAGAGACCCGCATGGGTGTCAGGCTATTCAACCGCTCGACACGTAGCGTTGTCCTTTCAGCTGCGGGAGAGCAGTTCGTGGCAAACGTGGGTCCGGCGCTTGAGGCGATCCGAAGCGCAGTCGAGCACGTTGATGAACATCGGGCGGAAGCAACCGGCACTTTGCGGATCAACACTTCGGTGGGCGCAACGCGGATGATCCTCACGCCGCTGATCCTGGAGTACATGCGCCTGAACCCGCAGATGGCGGTGGAGATCGTTACGGAGGGCGCCCTGGTCGACGTCAATGCCAAAGGCTTCGACGCTGGGATCAGGATCCGAGAGGCCGTTCCTCCCGACATGGTGGTCGTCCCGATCGGTAATAGTATCCGACCCGCTATCGTTGGGTCGTCTGATTACTTCCGCCGTCATGAAAAGCCTCAGGTCCCGGCGGATCTTCAAAATCACCTGTGCATCCGTGCCCGAATGGCAAGCGGAACCATCTATCGCTGGGAGTTCGAGCGGCGAGGGGAAAGTTTCGCGCTTGACGTTCCCGGTAAGCTCGTGCTCGACGACAGCGACCTTATGCTTCAGGCCGCGCGTGAAGGGGCAGGGCTCGCCTACCTAAGTGAGTGGCAGGTCAAAGATGATCTTGCTGCCGGCAAGCTGGAGCAGGTGCTCGGTGACTGGACCCCGCCTTATCCGGGCTTATGTCTCTACTATCCCGGCCGACGAAATATCCCGGCGAAGCTCCGCCGGCTCGTGGACTTGATCCACGAGATTCGGCAGACTCTGGATATCGAAAGATCGTCATGAATTCGATGTTTCGTTGCACTCTCGCTGAATACGAGCCAAACCCCGGAGTTTTCGAAAAGAGAGAAGCGCTGGCGGCCACCTCTCCCCTCCCGGCGAGACTTATTTCTGGATGAATGCCAGCATGTCCGCGTTCAGGACATCAGAGTTGGTAGCAAGCATACCGTGTGGATAGCCCGGATAGACCTTCAAAGTTCCGTACTTAAGCAACTTGACGGCAAGTTCTGCGGACGCCTTGACGGGAACGATCTGGTCGTCGTCGCCGTGCAGGACGAGGGTCGGCACTGAAATCTTCTTCAGGTCCTCAGTCTGGTCGGTTTCCGAGAATACCTTGATTCCCTCATAGTGGGCCTTGGCGCTCCCAATCATGCCCTGCCGCCACCAATTCTGGATCAGGCCCTGCGAGATCTTGGCGCCTGGTCGATTGAAGCCGAAGAAGGGCCCTGACGGAAGATCGAGATAAAACTGGGCCCGATTGTCGGCCAATGCCTTTCGTAGGCCATCAAAGGCTTCAATAGGTGTACCATCGGGGTTAGATGGTGTTCTCAGCATCAGCGGTGGAATTGCACTAACGAGAATAGCCTTCGCCACACGGCCTTGCGGTTCACCGAAGTCGGCGACATAGCGAGCCGTCTCGCCGCCGCCCGTCGAGTGGCCGATATGCACGGCATTCTTGATATCCAGATGCTCGTAGACTGCCGAGGCGTCGGCAGCATAGTGGTCCATGTCATGACCATCGCTCACCTGCTGTGAACGACCGTGCCCTCGTCTGTCGTGAGCGATCACCCGGTAGCCCTTCGAGAGGAAGAACAGCATCTGGTTGTCCCAGTCGTCGGACGACAGCGGCCATCCATGATGGAACACGATCGGTTGGGCGTCTTTCGGACCCCAATCTTTGTAAAAGAGGTTTACCCCGTCTTTGGTGGTGATGAATGCTTCTGTCATTGCCGTTTCTCCTTCTCGGGTGACTGGTACGTTGCCTGTTGCAGCGAAGGCTGGGATTTGAGAGGACAGCAGCACTGCTGAGCCTCCGAGCAAGATGTCTCTCCGCGAGACGTCAAATGGGTGATCTTTACTCATGTTAGTCCTCATGCTGTGGCGTGGCTTTCGCTTGCTTCGAACATCAGAAAGTAATCGAAGCGTGCTCGGTTTTAGACGCCCTTGTAGACGAGGCGGGTGAAGAAGGCGGGGCTGATGATCGCCTTGCCCCATTGCTCGTCAAAAGCCTCGGTCGGGTTGGCTGCGACCGCCTCCTCGACAGAGCGGCCGGCTGATTTCAGCCTTGCGACATTGTCCCGGATGGTGGCCAGCATCTCGTGATAATGCTTCAGCTCGTCCAGCGACCCAAGCGGCTTGCCGTGGCCTGGAATGATGACGGTATCCGCATCCACTGCAGCGATGACCTTTGCTGAAGCTGCGATCGTTCCGTCTATGCTCCCGCCAGTCGAATAATCGATGAACGGGTAAAGGCCGTTCCAGAAGATATCCCCGACGTGAATGACATTTGCTTCCTCAAAATAAACGGAGATGTCGCTGTCTGTGTGGGCAGGCTGATAGGCTGTGATGGCAATCTTCGTGCCTTCGAGCTCCAAGACCTTGTCACTCGTGATCAGGGTCGCTGGGATTGCGCCGGAGGGAGAAGGCGGAAAATCGAAGTTCCAATCATCGACCCGCTGGGCCTCAAGCAGGTGACGGCGGGTGTTCTCATGGGCAATGATTGCCGCGCCTACCGAGTGCAGCCACTCGTTTCCATCTGTATGATCGAAGTGCCAATGCGTGTTGATAAGATGCGTAACGGGCTGGTCGCCCAGCTTAGAAAGGGCCTGTTCGATCCGAGCACGCGTTGCGGTGATACCGGCGTCTACGAGAACCTTACCCTGTTGGCCGGTCAAGACGGCAATATTGCCGCCGGAGCCTTCCAGCACGGCAATATTTCCACGAGTCGGATACGTGGTGATGTCGGCATGGGCTGCCGCTTCCCTGAGCGAGTCCACGATCGTCCCAGATTTCGCCAGCGAATTGGATGTCAGAAAAGGCGCAACGGCGAAGGTCGCGAGCGCGCCCGTGAGAAGAGATCGGCGATTAACAGGTTGTAAATTGGCTACGAAGTTCACGGCGAGGTCCTCCTTGGTTCAGACGATGTCCAAACCATACCTCCCGGAGCGCATTCGATAATTGGCAAAGCGCGTAAGTCTTTATTCCGCTTTGCGTAACAATTTCCTGCTCGGCCACACGTCGGTAATCAGTGCTTTGGTGGCAGGAGGAGACTGGCCGCAATCAACGAAGCCCTTCTCAAGAGCCTCTACGCCATTGGCCAGGGGTCACACCCGTCGACTTTGTGAAGACGCGGGTGAAATGGCTTTGATCGGAAAATCCGCAGGAGTACGCTATCTCGGCGAGAGAAAGCGCCGTTTCCTTCAGAAGACGCTTGGCTGCTTTTACCCTGTACGCTCGTAGCCACCTAAAGGGCGGGTTTCCAGTTGTCGTTTTAAACGCATTGCCAAAGACAGAGACAGGCATGTCCAGACGTGCTGCTATATCAGCTAGAGAAGGCTCGACAGTCAGATCTGCTGTTAGCAAATCCTTTGCGAGACGCTCCTGTTTCATACTCAGGCGACGGAACTTCACGCCAGGCCGTGGCGCAGAGGAGTAGCGCTCTACAAGGTGACTGTGGAGCGCTAGAATCAGATGGTCAAACAACAGACTTTCGACGCCATCATTATTCGCAAGAGCTGACAGGAGAGCCTGGCCAAGAAGTTCCACGAATGGGTCGGCGTGTGAGTTTTTTTCAAGAAGAGATGGAAATTCCGGGACGCGGTCATCGTTAGATAGCTCACGAAGGGCCATCTCGGGTAAATGAATCTGTATGGAGGAAAATGGGTTGGTGAATAGGCCTTGCGTCTCCTCTTCGAGGTGGACCAGGTTCATCGAGCCTGCAGGATAGTCATCTGAATTGACGAAATGACCCCATTTCCATTGTTCGTGGCCAGTCATAGGAGTGAGCCACAACGAAAGAAGGAGTGCTTTTTCTGTGGGCAGCGGGGTCGTTAGTTCGCGCAGTGCGTGAACCACCTCGAGATGCGTGAGGGTGATGGCGGACGATTTTATCGTGACAGTATGGCGTGTCGGTGCAGCAGCTAAGCCAAAGACGTTTCCGATAACCAGCCCGATCGGCGATCTGGAAGAAGCAATGAGCTCGCGTATCTTCTCGGGGCTGTCTTGCTGATCCATATTTTTCTCGATTTAGCCGCCAATAGGAAATTTGCACCTTACCTTAGCCAGAAGAGAGATTTGGTCTTGAAGATAAACAACCAATTTTGGACAATGTTGTCTACACCCCGTGTTAGACGTCCGACTGAGGCGATGTGTCCACGAGATTTTTAGAGCAGCTTCTTTCGTCTTGTGGGATCGACTGTTAGGGTTTGCCTAGGTCACCGTGGGGAGGTGTTACGGGGTGTGACCCCGCAGCATGGTGCCGACATCATCCCACGCTTGTTCACCTGCAAATGACTTCGAGGTCTTGCTTAGGGTGATCGTCGAGCGCCAGGGTAGAACAGCGTTTTAAGGATGTACAAATCAATGAAGCGGAATTCGCTCAAAGCTAATGGCATGGATGTCGTGCACGTGGTGGGCAACCAGGGCGCCAGTGACAACGAAACGAAACCGGTTACGAACTTTGACGGGTTTAGCGTCGTTGTTCAAAGGACTGATTACCTCAGGCACAGTGTTTGGCGCTCAGGACGGCTAGTCTTCCATGGCGGGCACGCTTCCGGAAGCATGGCGATAATGGACGTCGAAGAAAATTGGTCGTGTAGACCGGAGTCCGCCTTCGACAATGTGAGATTCAACATTTCGAGCGCTGGATTTAGGGATTTTGCGCTCGAACAAGGTCGAGTTCCATTTGCACTGTTGCGAATAGAAGACGGGCCTGTCGATCCTGTTCTCAAGGGCTTAGCGGAAACCTTTGTTCCGCTGGTGTCCAATAATTCACCACACAGGAAGCTCCTGATAGACCATCTTGCCGAAGCGGTCAAAGCCCATGTGGCATGTCGATACGGAGGCATTCCTCTGACTGAACGCAAAGGTGGATTGTCTGCCAAACACCTGGATCTTGCGACGCAGTATTTCGTCAGCTGCGTAGACGAGGATGTCGTGATAGACGAGATCGCATCCCTTTGTGGCCTTTCTGTCGGGTACTTTATTCGAGCTTTCAAACGCTCTACGGGACTAACACCTTATCAATGGCTCCTTGATTATCGCGTCCGCAAAGCTCAGGACATGTTGCGTCAAGGAATCCCGCTCGCTCAGATAGCCTTGGAATGCAGCTTCGCGGACCAAGGCCACTTTTCGCGTGTCTTCAAGGCGAAGTTTGGTGTGTCTCCAGCAGCTTGGAGAGACCGCATCCGTTAAGCATCGAGTGACGTCGAAAGCGCTGCGGCTCGCGATCTCGTAATCTTTTGCAGGGTGAATGGTCCAAAAGCAAATTGCAGGCTATCAAGCACGTGGTTCCGCTGCTGCGCTATTGTTGCGACCGCTCGACCTGGCTCTCTCAGCGGCGCGACCGTTTCACAATTTGAAATAAATCCTTCCACATTCTGCCGATTATCGCCGCGGCATGAACCGTTATGTTCTTCACCAGGTCAGCACATCGCTGCCACTCAACCTGAGGGGAACTCAAATGAAACGCATATTGGCAGTCATGATGTTGGCAAGCGTAAGCTTTGTCTCGCTTTCTCATGCCGCGTCGTCTCAACCGGCAAAGGCCGTCACAGCTACGCAACACGCGCCTGTCACGGTCCACTACCGGACGGTGGAAATTGACGGAGTAAATGTTTTTTACCGGGAGGCAGGTCCAAAAGACGGGCCGGTTGTGCTTCTCCTTCACGGCTTCCCTACATCTTCACACATGTTTAGAAATCTAATCCCGCAACTTGCGGACCGCTATCGTGTAATCGCTCCCGATTACCCGGGCTTCGGCCAAAGCGACGCTCCAGATCATACAAAGTTCGCTTACACGTTCGGACATTACGCGGACCTCATTGACGGGCTTCTTGGTAAAATCGACGCCAAGCACTACGCGATGTATGTCATGGATTACGGTGCGCCCGTCGGATATCGGCTCGCGCTTAAGCATCCGGAACGGGTGACCGGCCTCATTGTACAAAATGGGAATGCATACGAGGAAGGTCTGTGCGAGTTCTGGGACCCGATTAAAAAGTACTGGGCCGATGGTTCAAAAGAAAGCCGAGAGGCACTCTCTGGATTGGTCACTCTCGAAACCACCAAATTCCAGTATACGGATGGTGTAAAAGATTTGACTCGGATCAGCCCTGATAACTGGGTCCACGACCAGGCTCTCCTTGACCGCCCCGGAAATAAAGACATCCAGCTTGATTTGTTTCATGACTACGGAACGAACGTGCCGCTCTATCCGAAGTTCCAGCAGTTTTTCCGCGATCGCAAGCCGCCGACCCTGATCGTTTGGGGTAAAAACGATAAGATTTTTCCAGAGGAGGGCGCACATCCATATCTTCGTGATCTGCCTGACGCTGAAATCCACATCCTCGATACGGGCCACTTTGCTCTTGAGGACAAGCTGGATGAGATGGCCCCGCTCATCCATAGCTTTCTGGATCGTAAGTTGTCTGCGAAAAAGTAAAGTAAGCACAGCGGTGCGGTCGATGGCCGCGCCGCTGAATTTGATCGTCCCTCGTTGAAGCGTCGGTCCCCACAAAGTCAGGCAAGGGATTCGAAGCTGATCCCATCTGCCTGGAATTCGAGAACTACGATATGTTTGAGAGCAATAGACGCCATCACGCTTCTGACCGGCTGGCGAGAGTGCCAGCGTCATTCTTCGGTATTGTGCTAGGCTTGGTCGGGTTCGGGAGTTCATGGCGGACAGCGTCGGAAGCATGGATGTTGCCCTCCTTGCCGGGCGAACTCCTCAGTCTGTCTGGAGTGGCGGTGTGGTTGATCATCACCGTGCTCTATGGGCTCAAATGGGTTCTAGCACCCGCGGCGGCGCTCGCCGAGGCGGAGCATGCCGTTCAATGCTGCTACGTGGGATTGGCGGGAGTTGCAACGATGCTCGCTGGTCTGGCCCTGCTTCCTTATTCTCTGCTCTTGACGGAGGTGCTGTTCGTTGCTGGCTTCGTGTTCACCTTTTTCTTCGCGCTGTGGCGAACCGGTCGACTATGGCAAGGTGCCAGAGACCCCTCCTCATCTACTGCTGTCTTGTATTTGCCAACGGTCGCAGGCTCATTTGTCACTGCGATCGTTTTGGGCGCGCTAGGTTCACGTGAAGCAGGGCAACTGGCGTTTGGGGCAGGTTTCTTTTCTTGGCTCGCTATCGAATCCGTTCTTCTGCATCGTTTCTATACCCTGCCCGAAATGACCGCAGCATTGCGACCAACCCTCGGCATCCAACTTGCACCGCCTGCAGTGGGGAGCGTCGCCTACTTGAGCGTCATCGGCAGCGTACCAGATGTGTTCGTGCACGCGCTTCTGGGTTACGCCATATTGCAACTTGCGATCATATTGCGCCTCCTGCCTTGGATTCTCAGGCAACCATTCTCGGCGTCATATTGGGCTTTTACGTTTGGTTTGACATCGATTTCGACGGCCGGGATCAGGATCGCGAGCGCAGGCAAGGACGTAATCTTCGAGAGCTTATCGGTCGTGTTGTTCGTTATAACAAATGCAGGTCTTATCGCTATTTGCGTTGGATCGATCCTGCTGCTGGCGCAGGGACGCTTCTTACCGGCCACTCCTATCGCATCCGTCACCTCGAATGATCGAGTGTAAAGGTAAACGCATCGCCAGCAAGCGTGATCTCGACTTGAGCGTGCTCTATGCCCGCGCAGACGAGGCCTTAGTGTCGAAGAACTTCATCGGTTTCCGGTAAACACCAACCCAGGCGATGCCAAGTCGAAGTTCCCGGTTAGCTTCTTACGAAGCAGCTTCAAAGCCTTTTCTATATTCTTCACTATATCGAGGCGCCTGTTAGCTTGAGCGAGGCTCAATGCCCGCAGGCAATGCCAGAAGGCCGGCCCGGCCGAAAGATCATCATGCCAACCGAGATACATAACGCCGGCGTAGACCGACGGGGTGCCTGAAGCATCTCGGAAACACTGTCCGATAGTCGTTACTTCTACGTGATCTCCGTCATGAGTCAGGACTTTGTACTTATGGGAGTAACGATCCCCAGACAGGATCGCGTTGTCAATCGCGTCTTTGAGACCGGACTTTTCCGCCGGAACAATTTTGTGAAGATACTCGATGATCGGCTGTCCCCTCTTTGCCTTTTCAGGATCCATGCCAAAGAGAACTGCCATGATCTCATCAGCATAGACAGCGTCTGCTTTCAGATCCCAAGTAAAGAGCCCAGTGTAGCGTGCGTCAGTTTCTGTGTCATTGAGTGCGAGTGACAATGGTTGCCCCTTGGTTAGCAGTTGCTTATCAACCTGCGACGTAGAACGGTCAGAATCACTCGTCGGTTGCATTGGATTCGAACAGACACTGTCTAATTCTCGCCGCACAACAAGGAAACGAACTAGCCCCGGACTGCGATAGTGTCGTCGGCTGAATTCAACATATACTCCACCTGCCAGACTGTTAATTCCTCATATTGGAACAGTTGATGCCGTTAGTGGACGGTCGCCGGTGCATTCTACAGAGGTCTGCCTCATGAAGAGCGTAAGACACGAGAGTGAGAACTATCGACGGAATCCTTCAGCCCTGGAAATATATCAAGCGCTGATTCTCGTCTTCCAGCTACGGTAACGCGCAAAACGCGTCGATCCTTAGGGACCGGCGCGCTCAAGGCAGGTGCGGAGCTATTTCGGCTTCAGAAACCAAAGTCGCTCAAGCCAGGGTGATCATCAGGTCTGCGGCCCAGCGGCCAACGAAACTTCCGATCAGCTTCACTGATGGGATGCTCGTTGATGCTCGCATGCCTTTCCCGCATGAGCCCATCTTCAGCAAATTCCCAATTTTCGTTTCCATAAGCGCGGAACCATTGGCCACTGTCGTCGTGGTATTCGTAGGCGTAGCGGACGGCAATCCGATTGTCAGTAAACGCCCAAAGCTCTTTTATAAGTCGGTATTCGAGTTCCTTATTCCACTTACGTGTCAAGAACGCTTCGGCTTCAGCCCGATTCTTGGCGAATTCGGCGCGATTTCGCCAGCGCGTATCCAAGGTATAGGCTAAGGCGACCTTGGCAGCATCGCGACTATTCCAGCCATCCTCTGCGAGGCGTACTTTCTCAATAGCAGTTTCTCTGGTGAACGGTGGAAGCGGTGGTCGTGACATTGGATAGCTCCTCAAATGGGTACTAAGCAGCAGCGTTAACGGTTTTAAGCCGCAGCCTTATCGATGCGCGGGAAGTCGATCTCAGTCTCTAGCGCCTCGTTGACGTAATTTGTGAAGGTGTTGAGAGCGACGTGAGCGATGATCTCTACGATCTCGGCGTCAGCGTAGCCGGCCGATCGGACCTTGGCGATTTCCTCTGGGCCGATGGCGCCTCTGGTGGTCGTTAGAACACGCGCGAATTCTACAGCAGCAGCGGCCTTCGGATCATTCGATGTGCCCCGGCGGTTCGCAAAAATCTCGTCGGCGTCGAGCTTGGCGAACTTGGTGCCAGTAAACGTATGAGCGGATAGGCAGTAGTCGCAGCCGTTTGCTTCCGCCATCGCGAGCGCAATACGTTCGCGGGTGGCTGGAGCGAGTTTTCCTTTTGCCAGTGCACCTTGTAGAGACGTTAGTCCGTTGAGCGCGGCAGGACTATTCGAGACCAGCCGAAAAATGTTCGGCACCGATCCAATCTGCTTCTTAAGGGTCTCGAGGATCGGCCGGGATTCTTCTGGTGCATCGTCGATTGTAGCCGGTGTGGGGATGCGGGACATTCTTGTTCTCCTTTTCAAATGCGAAAGACCATCCTTTCGTCGCATTGAAAATGAGCTTGCAGAGGCTCCACTTGAAGACCGAAAACGAGAAACGCAGCATTCCACAAATCGAGGCCATTCGGCGGCTCCTGCTGCTGTGGGCATACGGCGAGCCCTCCACGCCATCTTGGTCAGTGGCCGACATGCCGCCGGCCGAGACTAGATTTCTGGGTCAATCATCAATCAGATTTCGGCATCCGGTTGCTTTGATGGGTGTGCGAGCGCAAAGGCGTCATGGGTCTCGCAAAGTTCACGGATCGCCTTGAGCTGGCGAAACGCCGTCGTTTCTACGCCAAATCTATCAGCGGAGAATAACTGCGGGATCAGGCACAAATCGGCGAGGCCCGGGGCCTCGCCCGAAACATAAGGGCCACCAAATGGACGATTTTGCAGGAGCAACTCACATGCTGCCAGCCCCTCCGATATCCACCGTCGGCACCACTCGTCAGCGGCTTTCTGGTCGTGGCCGAGATCTGTTTTCAAATAATCTAAAACTCGGAGGTTCTGGAGAGGATGAATGTCGCATGCGATTGCTTGTGCAAATGCGCGCACCGAAGCACGTTGGTTTGTATCAGCCGGCAATAGGGGAGGGGTAGGGTGGGTTTCGTCCAGCCATTCGATGATTGCCAAAGATTGCGTCAGTATGAAAGAGCCGTCTTCAAGCGTTGGCACAAGGGCCTGAGGATTGACGGCACGATACTCGGATCTCTTTTGCTGGCCACCGTCGCGCCTGAGATGAACCGAAACGAAGTCGGGAGTGACCCCTTTCAGATTGAACGCGATGCGGCAACGGTAAGCAGACGAACTGCGGAAATAACCGAAAAACTTCATCACGATTCTTGCCCGATGTGCAATTCGATACCAGGCAAGCCGTCAATGCCGCCGCGGATTTCATTCACCGGTACAACAGCCCCGACCCCTGCAGGCGTGCCGGTAAAAATGAGGTCGCCAGGCTGAAGGTGGTAAAATCCCGACAGATGGCTGATGAGCTCTGGAACGCGCCAGACCAGGTCGGACAGTTGAGCATCCTGAAATGTTTTTCCGTCCACTTCGAGCCAAATTCGTTGATCAGCGACGGCGCCAAATTCCTCCTGCCGCACGACTGTCGATATCACAGCCGATTGCTCGAAGTCTTTGCCGAGATCCCAAGGACGACCTTTAGCTCGCGCGTCGAGCTGAAGGTCTCGTCTGGTCATGCCTAGGCCGGTTGCATAGCCGTACACATGGCTAAGCGCGTCCTCCACTGACACCTTATAAGCGGGGCTTCCAATGGCGACAACGAATTCCATTTCGTAGTGATAGTTCGAGGTTCCAGGCGGGTAGGCTATTTGCGCTCCGCTCTCGACGACGGAGTGCGGCGATTTCAGGAAATAAAAGGGCGTCTCGCGGTCGACTTCCACGCCCATCTCTTTGGCGTGTTCGACATAATTTCGGCCGACGCAGAAAATTCTGTTCACGGGAAATCGCGTTTGCAGCCCTGCGACCGCGACCGTTGGGGCAGGAGGAACGTCACGAACAGACGACCTCAGGCGATGTGAGCGTGACCTGCCTTTGCAAATTTCCACTTGCCAGGTCCTTGCGCCGTCGGTTGCCCCACGCCGGGGGAACCAGAGCCACCGATGCGAAGGCTGCTCGTTCTGGATTTCCACTGCAAACTGATGTGCCGAGGTGCCGGACAGGCATAACCACGTCAATTGCTTGTCAAATGTGGAATACTGACTTCCGTGAAAACCGTCTTCATTGATCGGGCCGACCTGCGCAAATTGGAGCTCAGAAGTGGCTCACAAGGAGTTGCTCGAACTGGAGAAATCGTCATGAAGTTGTATTTTCATCCCTTGTCCGGCCATGCACACCGAGCTCGCCTCTTTCTTTCGCTTGTTGATCAGCCATTTGAGTTGATCGACGTCGATCTGGCGAAGGGAGAGCACAAAAGGCCAGAGTTCCTCAAAATGAACGCTTTCGGTCAGGTTCCAGTCCTTGTAGACGGCGAGACCGTAATTTCGGACTCTAACGCCATCCTCACTTACCTGGCAAAGAAACTTGGAAAGTCCGACTGGCTGCCTGAGGACCCGACCGGCGCTGCTCAGATCCAACGCTGGCTTTCCGTTGCCGCAGGACAGATTGCATTTGGTCCCGCCGCCGCCCGCTTGATTACCGTCTTCGGTGCGAAGTACAATGCAGACGAAGTCATTGCACGTGCTCACGCGCTCTACGCGGTCTTGGATCAAGAACTTGCTACCCGTCAGTGGCTTGTATCTGACCGTCCCACAATTGCTGATGTCGCGATCTATAGCTACACGGCACGTGCTCCTGAGGGCAACGTAGACCTTTCCGCTTATCCCAATGTTCGCGCCTGGCTCGAACGTGTCGAGTCTCTTTCGGGCTTCGTCGAATTCGGGAAGACGCCGGTTGGTCTGGCAGCGTAACGCACCCTTGGGAGACTGCCATGGCGGCTGATGCAAAGATTGTTTACGAACTGGCGGAAGCGCCATGGCACAAGGGCGAGATTGAAATCCAGTCGTCCGTCGGGGTCATGGAAAAGATGCACGACGTAGGGCGCCGCTTCATCAGAAGTCGTCTGATAGAACAGCATCAAAAGTTTTATCCTCAACTTCCCTTCCTGGTCGTTGGTGCCGTTGACCGTCACGGCCATCCGTGGGCAACGTTTTTGACCGGGCATCCAGGATTTCTCAGGGCGAGCGATGAGCATACGCTCAGCATTGGTACCCAATTCGATCAGTCCGATCCCGCATTTGGGGGTGCCCACGAAGGTGCGCCAATAGGCGTCCTTGGCATCGAGCTTCACACACGCAGGCGAAACCGGCTCAACGGAAATATCCGTCGGCACACCAAAGCCGGTTTTGATCTGCAAGTGATCCATAGCTACGGAAATTGCCCGAGGTATATCCAGTATCGTGACCACCACTTTGAGCGTGATCCGACGGCGGGTTTCGAACCTGTTGTGGAGGCTCTAGATGGTCTCGACGATGAGGCTCGAGCTCTAATAGGCCTGGCCGATACATTTTTCGTTGCCTCTTACGCGGACGTTGGCGGAGACCGCCAGGTCGACGTGTCTCATCGTGGAGGAAAGCCGGGTTTCGTCCGGGTAGGCGCTGACGGCCTTTTCACGATCCCTGACTTCAACGGGAATTTTTTCTTCAACACTCTTGGAAATATTGCCCTGAATGGCCGCGCCGGCCTGACGTTTCTCGACGCCCATACAGGTGACGTCCTCCAGTTGAGCGGACGGGCAGAGGTTCTTCTGAACTCACCTGAAATCGCCGCATTTCAGGGCGCAGAGAGGCTTTGGACGTTTCGCCCAGAGCGTATCGTAAGACGCCGCGGAGCACTGCCGATCCGCTGGAGTACGAGAGATGGAGGCGAGAGCCCGTTCTCAACGATGACAGGTGACTGGAGCCAAGCGAGTGAACGATTGAAAGCCGCGGAACTCGCTAAGACATGGCGGCCGTTCAAAGTTGATCGGGTTGTCGATGAAAGTTCAGTCATAAGGTCAATTTACCTCTCGGCAAGTGATGGAGCCGGCCTGATCCCCCATAAGGCAGGACAACATCTTCCAATCCGTGTCCTACTTGGGGGTGATGAGGATCCCGTCATCAAAACCTACACGCTCTCGGCTGCGCCGTCAGACGCTGGCTACCGGATAAGCGTAAAAAGAGAGGGGCGGGTCTCCCAACATTTACACAAATTGGATGTCGGTTCACTCATTGAGGTGCGCGCGCCTGCCGGTGGATTCACAATTGATCCCCTAGAAGAGCGTCCCGCCGTTCTTTTGGCAGCCGGAGTGGGAATCACTCCCATGTTGGCGATGCTACGACACATTGTTTATGAAGGTCGGCGGAAACAGAAGATGCGCAAGACGTGGATGATCTACTCGGCGCGAAGCAAGGCGGAACAAGGCTTTTCAAATGAACTCGCCGATCTGGTCGAGCAGGGTGATGGCGCTGTGTCGTTGACGCGAGTGCTGTCCTCTCAAGAAGAAGCCGTCAAAGACGTTGATTACGATGAAATCGGCCGCATAAACATCGCTCTTTTAAAAAAGGTCCTGCCATTCGGGGACTTCGACTTTTATCTTTGCGGTCCACCCGCTTTCATGCAAGACACTTACGACGGGCTGCGGTCCCTTAGCGTAGCAGACAAACGGATCTTCGCCGAAAGCTTTGGCCCGGCTTCGGTCAAGCGTAGCCCAGATATCGGCTCAGTGACCGCTGTAGGCGCTCTTCCCTCGACAAATGACGTCCCCGTCGTCTTCACGGAATCTGGAAAGCAGGCACTGTGGCATCCCGGAAGTGGCACGTTGTTGGACCTTGCCGAGGCTGAAGGATTGTCCCCGGATTACAGCTGCCGAGGAGGAACCTGCGGAACCTGCGCTACCCGGATGGTGAAGGGAAAAGTGGCCTATAAAACGCCGCCTCAGGCTGCAGTGGGCGATGAGGAGGTCCTTATTTGCAGTGCATACCCCGCACAGACGGATCTTGGAGACGCCGGTGTGATGGAACTCGCACTCTGACCGCTGCCCACCATGCACGTCGGCTTTCTCACGTGGTAACCGACTAGCGACCCAAATTGAAAAAATGCCAACTCTCTAAGAAGGAGATCGATATGCTGACAATCAAGAGGGTACTGTCCGCGGCACTTATCGCGGGCGTTGTTGCAGCGCCGGCCAGTGCACAATCGCCCAAGCCGACCGTCGTTCTAGTTCATGGAGCCTTCGCTGACGCTTCGAGCTGGAATGGGGTGATTTCGCGACTGCACGAGGACGGCTTCGAAGTAGTGGCCGTTGCAAATCCCCTTAGAGGCGTAAAAACCGATGGCGATTACGTCGCAAGGATCGTTTCAAGCATCAAGATGCCAGTGGTTCTCGTGGGCCACTCCTATGGCGGATCTGTCATCAGTGCGTCCGCCGTAGGCATGAAGAACGTCAAATCGTTGGTGTTTGTTGGAGCCTTCGCACCCGATATCGGCGAGTCAGCTGCTGATCTGAGTGCTAAATTTCCCGGTAGTACGCTGGAGCCGACACTCGACGAACCCGTCATCTTGGCTGACGGTGGCAAGGATATGTATATTGCTAAAGCAAAATTCCATGGCCAATTCGCCGCCGATGTGCCAGCCGCCGTCGCCGCTCTCATGGCCGATACACAGCGCCCTGTAACGCTGTCGGCCCTTACTGAGGCGGCGCCAGGTGCGGCATGGAAGGAAATTCCCTCCTACTTCATTTATGGTGAGAAGGATAAGAACATCACAGCGAAAGCATTGGGATGGATGGCCGAGCGGGCATCCTCTAAAGAAACGGTTGCTGTAAGTGGCGCATCCCATGTCGTGATGGTTTCCCACCCGGCCGAAGTCGTGAAGATCATTGAAGAAGCCGCCAAGTAGATCTGGGCGGTACTCAGACTGTTTCGAAACGGCGACCGCGCGGCAACGCGCGGTCGAAAAGAAATCAGCTGAAATGCCGGTTCGCCCTAAGCTTTGCCACGGCGAAATCTACAAAACTTCGCACCTTTGCCGAGGCGTGACGGCCGTCAGGGTGAACGACGTGAATAGGCAGCGGCTCTTCCTCATAATCAGCCAGAACTGTCTGAAGTTGGCCGCGTTCGAGTTCCGGGGCAATCTGGTATGAAAGCACGCGGGTGAGGCCCCATCCCTTGACCGCTGTGGCGATCGCTGCCTCGTTCGAGCTTGTAAAAAGACGCGGGCTCACATGCACGACCGTCTTTTGCTCCGAACCGAAACGCCACTCCAATGATGACCATGCGCTCGTTGAAGCGACAATCCGGTGACGAGATAGATCCGAGGGGGTGAGAGGAACGCCATTCCGATCGAAATAGTCAGGGGATCCGCAGATCACCCTCTTCACGGAGCCAACTCGAATGGCGGAAAAGCCTGAGTCCGGCAGGTGGCCGATACGTATCGAAACATCAATACCCTCATCGATAATGTTTACCACGCGATCCAAGAACAAGCACCGTCCAATCACATCCGGATACTCATCCAGGTATTCCGTGACCACAGGTAGGACGAACATCGTGCCGAACATGGAAGAGGCAGTAATAGAGAGTGTCCCGGTGGGTTTTGCGAATGCGCCCGCTGCTGCCGCCTCGGCGTCTGCAAGATCTGCTAACAGCCTCTGGCAGTCGGTGAAATACCTGTTACCCGACTCGGTCAACTTTACGGATCGGGTGGTGCGCGTCAGAAGACGCGTTCCGATGATATCCTCTAGCCAGGAAACAACGCGCGTCACGGCAGGAGGGCTCATGTGGAGTTGACGTCCAGCGTCCGCGAAGCTCTCCGCTTCTGCGACCTTTACGAATACTTTCATGGCTTGCCAGCGATCCATGCGTTCCCCTCCTTGAATAATTTCGCCACTTCGCTGCATCCTCGGTTTGCAAATAGCATCACGGGATCGGAACGACCAATGTTGTTACATAGCCGTCATTTCGGCTCTTAAATCGGTGCTGACAGCATTTCCTTGATCTGCCGGCTGAAATCCGTTGTGGTAAAAGCAATCAGCTTCTTCTTTGCAGCGTCTGCCGCGACGTCATTCCCCTCGCGGACAGCAAGGGCATATTTGACGGCGACATCAGTCACCGCATTGAAACTTGCCCCACGCATCGCCGCGTCAATCTCGGCGCCAGTTAGTCCGAGCTCGCGCGCCTCCGCGATCAGGCTCTCGTCGATTGATGCTTCCCTGGCTTCTGTCGCCAGTCGGATGTGTATACGCATGATCGGTGTCAATGGGTTCTTCGTCACGGGAGGTCTCCGAGTTTAATTCTTCATGGCTATGTTCTCCGCTCGTCGTTAAGACCCAGTATCAAAGGTGACTTCTTACGGGTGACAGCGAGTTCTTCGCCGAGCGTCATCCATAAGAATAGTGTATCTGGAGTGTTAATTAAGCTCCCAAATCGCAAATGCTTTCTTCCGCCCGCTGCAACAGTTCAACAGGTGCGCTTTGACACTAAGATGTGTACTTGCAGGATCCGGCGACACAAAGGCTTCAGCCATCGAATGAGCATTCTTGGCGACCTCATGCCAAGAACCGCCTGTTCTTGCAGTTCTGAATGTTTCCCACGACGCTTGCGGCGCCGCAGTTTTTATCGTTTGAGGGCTGTGTGACAACAACACATGCCGAAAGAAAGCCGCGAGTGCTTCCGCTCTCTGGTGCTGCAAAGCCACGGCCTGCCGAGACCTACAAGCGCCGTGTCCTCGCCAGCAAATGATTAAACGTGGAAGTGTTTAGGGTATTGTAAGCTACCACCGCATTTTGGACGCCAGCTTGAAGCACCGCAGGGGATGGTCTCGTAAAGCCGAGACGGCGCGATAGCTTCTAGCCCGGCGGTGCAGGAACCAGCGCGTCCTCAGGGTCTGTATGAAGAGGCGTTAACGCCTGCAATGTCGAGAACTTATCTATTTCCACTGAGCGAGATGCAGCCTCAAACGGGCTGGGTCGCGGACATCTCTCTGCGAAGGACCGGCGCAACTCGCTCGGCCAGCAAATCAATTTGTTCAAAAACGGTTTTGAGCGGAACGCCTCCCATTTCGAGCGTGAAGAGCTGGCGGCGGTAACGACCGAAATGTTCTCTGAACGTCAGGACCTTGTCGATCACCTGCTGGGGACTTCCGACGGCGAGTGAGGTGTTGTTCATGACCTGCTCGAGCCCGGCACCTCGATAAATCCTGGAGTTGGCAAAGAAAGGCCGGTATTGCGCCACAGCCTCCTGAGAGTTGGGGTGCATAAAGATCTGCCCTCCAGCGCCGACGATTGCTTCTTCAGCCTTCCCGTGCCCGTAGTGGGCGAAGCGCTCGCGATACAGTTTCACAAGTCGACCGAAATGCTCGACCGGGCCGAAGAGATTGTTAGTAAAAAATCCATCGCCATAATACGCCGCGATTTCGGCGACATCGGGGTTCGATACGGAACCATGCCACACAAGCGGCGGCCTCGCTTCAAACGGCCGAGGCGTGGACATGAACCCGCGCAAAGGGGTGCGGAACTTACCCTCCCAATCCACACGATCCTCACGCCAGAGCCTGTGCAGGAGCCCGTAATTTTCAACGGTCAGGGCTACACCGTCTTCAACGTTTTTCCCAAACCAGGAATATACGGCGGGCGTGTTCCCGCGTCCCAGCATCAAGTCGACACGGCCCGCCGAAAGCTGCTGCAGCGTTGCGAAATCCTCGGCTATTTTTACAGGGTCATTGGTCGTAATTAGCGTTGTCGACGTTGACAGTGTGATCTGCTTTGTCTGACCTGCAATGTAGCCCAGGATGGTGGTAGGGGAACTCGGTACGAAGGGTGGATTGTGATGTTCGCCGATCGCGAATACGTCTAGTCCAGCCTCGTCGGCATGGACAGCGATCTTCACCATAGCCTGGAGTTTTTCGTGCTCCGTCTGCGCCTTACCCGTCGAGGGATCGGCTGTGACTTCGCCAACGCTGAAAATTCCAACTTCCATTTCAAATACCTTCGTAATCTCCGAATATGGCTCTAAAGCTACCAGCTGAGCTGGTAGGCCGAAAATCCTGTTCTCATATCCGGATGTGTATATGTTGATACGGCAGAAGGCACTGTCTGCGGGCAATGAAACCGCCCCCAGACAGCGCCCTCGGCCGTCGCCCTCACTGGCCCTTCGCCGCTAGATAGCCGGAGATGTTGTTGGCAGAGAATGGGAGATGATCGCCCATAAGTTGCGCATGCTCCTGGCCATGCTCCGAACGCCAGTCGCCGAGAAGTTCCGCGCCTACTGCGACCCAGGTAATAGGCTTGATGCCCACTTGCACCATACGTGCAATGGCGGCGTCCTCAACGATCTTGTTCCACGTGCCAGAAGCATCGATAACGGCATAGACGTCATAGCCATCTTCCTTGGCTGATAGCGCTGCAAAAGCGAGGCAAACCTCGGTCGAGATGCCAGCGATCAGCAGCTTCTTTCTCCCGGTGTTCTTAACCGCAGCAACGAAGTCCTTGTTATCCCAAGCATTGATCTCGCCAGGGCGGTGGACGATGGTTGCTTCTGGAAGAAGGTTTGTCACGATTGGCATGATAGGGCCGTTTGGTCCATCAGAAGCACTGGTCGTGATGATCGCGGGCAGTTTGTAGACCTTAGCAAGAGTGGCGAATGCTTTTACGTTGTTGTTGAACTCCGGCGGGCTTTGGGTCTGCACGCCGTTGGCTAGACCTGTCTGGTGGTCGACGAAAAGAACTGCGGAGTTCTGGGCGGTAATCCGATCGTATGACATTGTCATATCCTTTTGATTGGTGATGTCGGTGGTTGATCACTCGACTGCTCTAAAGGTGTCATTCGAAGGGCACATCCACTAGCGGCAATGGCCGGAACTCATAGTTGCTGAAATCGGAACAGCGTTTGGATGAGACTGGTATCGTTGGTGTCCAAAGCAGCTAGTTGTTGAGAGGCTCGACTTACACAGGCTACTTTTGCTCCCGTACAAATCGCGACCGTGACGATCAAGACATCGGAGAAAAATGCGGCTCCCATTTCCGTCGTATAACCGATCGGAGGCTAGCATGACGGAAGACAAGTTGGAGGGTATTGCTGACTACCGTGCGCCAGCAGGAGGATGGGGTGCCCTAAACGCAGTTGCCAGGGCCCTTAAGGAACAGCAACTCTCTTTGACTGGCGTTAACGCATTACTCAAAGCAAATCAGCCGGAAGGGTTCGATTGTCCAGGCTGCGCGTGGCCGGATCCCGACCATACCTCTGCATTTGAGTTTTGCGAAAACGGCGCGAAGGCGATTACATGGGAGGCGACCCGAAAACGGGCGGATCCCGAGTTCTTTTCGCGCCACACCGTATCCGAAATGTGGGCTTGGGACGACCATCGCATAGAAGATTCCGGTCGTCTGACCTCACCGATGCTATATGATGCAGCAAGCGATCGCTTCAAAGCGATATCTTGGCAGCAGGCATTTGATACGGTTGGGCAACGGTTGAGCGAGTTGTCAGATCCAAATCAGGCCGAGTTTTACACGTCTGGCCGCGCCTCAAACGAAGCCGCGTTTCTCTACCAGTTGTTTGTTCGCGCCTTTGGCACGAACAATTTTCCCGATTGCTCGAACATGTGCCACGAGGCGACTTCGGTCGGGCTTCCGCAGTCGATCGGGGTTGGCAAGGGTACTGTGGAGTTGGTTGATTTCGACAAATGTCACCTGATCATCAGCATCGGTCACAACCCAGGAACCAATCACCCGAGAATGATGACCACGTTGCACGACGCCTCTAAAAGAGGTGTCCCGATCATGGTATTCAATCCGCTGCGCGAACGCGCACTGGAACGATTTGCTGCTCCGCAAAATCCTATCGAGATGATTACTCTATCCTCAACGCCTATTGCATCCTCCTACTACCAAATCAAAACGGGAGGGGACATGGCTCTATTGAAAGGACTGATGAAACTGCTTTTTGAGCGGGATCGTCTGGATATTGAAGATGGCGGCGCCGGCCTTCTCGACCGGGATTTTATCGAAGATCATACTTCCGGACTTGGCGAGGTTAAAGCCGACGTAGAGAGAACAACCTGGGATCAGATATACAGGCGGTCTGGCTTAGGACCTAGCGAGTTCGAGAACGCATTGAATACCTATGTAAGCGCCGACCGGGTCATCATCTGTTATGGCATGGGTGTGACGCAGCACTTCGCCGGAACCGAGATTGTTCAGCAATTGGCGAACCTTCTCATGCTCCGGGGAAACATTGGAAAGCCGGGGGCTGGACTGTGCCCGTTGCGCGGACACTCAAACGTACAGGGCAATCGAACCGTCGGCATCACTGAAATGCCGAGCGCTGCACTTCTGGACGGTATCGAGAAAGCTTTTGGTTTTCGACCACCTGCGGGGAAAGGTCATAACGCAGTCGAAAGTTTGGAAGCGATCATATCAGGCGAATCAAAAGCACTCATTTGCCTCGGAGGAAATCTTGCTGTCGCTATGCCAGACCCCGATGCTGTGTTCGAAGGCATGCGGCAACTAGAATTGGCCGTGCACATCGCTATAAAACCCAATCGGTCTCACTTGCTCACTGCGAAAACATCGATCTTGCTGCCTGTCCTAGGCAGAACCGACCAAGACCTGCAAGGTACCGGGCCACAATCCGTCACAGTCGAGGACTCGATGTCGATGGTTCACGCCTCGAAGGGCTTTCTTAAACCGCCAAGCGACGAACTTAAGTCGGAGCCCGCGATCATTGCCGGACTTGCAAAGGCCACAATCGGTTCGCGTTACGAGATACCATGGGATGAACTGGTGGAAGACTATGACCGTATCCGAGACAAAATCGAGATCGTCTTTCCTGAGTTCTTCGACTTCAATGTCAGAGTACGAAAGCCAGGCGGGTTCCGTCTGGATATCCCTGCATCGAGGCGTGAGTGGCATACATCAAATCGGAAAGCCAATTTTCTCGTTGCTGCAGGGCTTGAAGACGATGCGCGATTGATCGACGGCGAGTGCCTTGTGCTGACGACCATACGTGCGCATGGTCAGTACAACACGACTATTTATAACAAAGATGACCGTTATCGGGGCATTTTTGGCAGACGGGACGTGATCCTTATGAACAAAGCCGATATGGACATACGCGGTATCGCCGAAGGGGAGCAAGTTCAGGTCGCTGGAATGGCCATCGGCAAACCTTCAAAAACGCGTGTCCTGACTGGTTTCATAGCGGTTGAATTCAATATTCCACAGGGCTCGGTCGCAGGCTACTATCCAGAACTTAACAAGGTGATGGCGCTCTCCGATTTCGACCCCAAATCAGGCACTCCGGCTTATAAAGGAGCGCCCGTGACGATCTCCAAGTGGAGCCAGCCATGATGATGGCGGGCCGCTCCGCAACCCGGCCCAAGCATGAAAATGCCCCTAATCTACGATAAGCAAGGTTAAGTTTGCGATAGACGACGATGCTTTTCGACACCAAGTTAGCTGAGTTGGTTTCTATTACACGCTGTCTGCAGTGAGCATCCCTGCGGCTCTACTACTCGAAAATTCGCTCGTCCACGTGAGATCCACGTCCTGCGATCACGTGAAGAGACTATCTCTGGCCCGCCCCTTCTTTCGCGGCCATCTACCATTGGCTCATGCGATTTTAAGTGCCAGGCCACTCCGTTGCGGCTCACGCGGCGCGGGCGAAGGCTTGGTCCTTTGTAGAGAGCCGAAGAAAATTTTATATCGTTTTCAGGGCCATCCGTGACTGAAGGCTCGCTCGCACACATAAGGCGGGCATACTGTTGCCACCAAAGTACTTCGGTCGCACTATCCGGCCGTTCTCACGAGACGACGAAGCGGCCGTCGTAAAGAATTCCGAATTGAACTTCATCCGAATGGTCCCGCGGCTGTAGGCAGCTTTCGCGTAATGTGTTGACTTGAAACGCCGTCCGGGACCTTATCTGCAGGATCTTTCGGCCCTCTCGGCTGAGCAATGCTGAGCTTGTGTCGCCTGAGATAGGCCGATGACGGCGTCGTGAAATTCATTGCCTGAGACCCGCCCCCACTAATATCAAAGCTCCTTTGATATCCGCAAAAAAAGCTGCCCTCGGTGGCGGTACCGAAGGCAGCAAAGCCTGCGACTGGGGCAGGCGACTGCGGCGAGGACCGCAGTGGAGCGGCGGGGAAGGAGCCGTTCACGGATCTATAAAACATGTTCAAGTAAGAGCAGTCTTGAACAAGGCATGTGGGAATGGGATGGCACGTTGATCTCCATCCTTCCGTCGTCTTCATTGTGCTGCCTAAGACATAAAGAACAACGACTTTAGGTTGGGAATGGAATCTAAAGCTTGCCGGCACTCACAAGCTCACGGACTTTCTTCAACGTTGATACCACTACGGTAATGTAGCTGCGACGCATCTCGTTAATCAGAACGAGCTCTTCGTCAGAACCTTCCGATGCTCCCGCGAAAGGGACGCTGAAGGTGAAGGTGAGCCACAATCCCTTTTCACTTTCGCTGATCGTGTTTTGTATGAAACCATCGCTACCGACTCTTTCGAATTGAACTTGGACTGGTGGAAAAAAGGTTATTTTCTCTTCATAATCACCAGTGGGCAGAGTGATCTGACGCAACAGGCCATTATCCGATCGACTGATGACGTCACAACGAGACATCCCAGGCACAAATGGAAGTGCGTTGTTCGCCTTCATCTCAAGACCCTTCCAAACTTGGTCGGCCGTCAGCACCGGCTCTACGCCTTCAGGATTTATTTCAAGTGTATAAGAAACTGTTTTCATCTGAGACGTCCTTTCAAATCAAGTTTTCATGACTGATCGCGCGAGCATTCGTCAAAATGAGCGTGCTATCATTTGCTCATAATAGTCGCGCAAGTAACCATATCGCTCGGCTCCAAGCTGGGAGATAGCAGGCGCTTCATGCTGCTCCGGCTCATAAGGTATCGCTCCGCCGAAGCCGCTCGGCGAGCGCCTGTTGGATGTGATGGCTTCTTCAAGCCAACGCGCAATAGTGATGTCTTCGAACATTTTTGCAGCCTCTCGCTTTGGTCGCCAACATAATGCGGCTCGCGAACGAGGCTTTGAAGCCTCGAGCTGGCGAAGACATCGTTTCGCTTGATGAATGTAATGAGGGCTAGTGTCAGGCTGCGTAAGCCGAGGGAGCCGGATCGTCTCGCAGGTCTAGCCCGACCTTCCCCACTATGTGGCGGTAAGGAATGGAGCGCGACGATCTGAGTTATGTATCATCGGATCCAACGATCCCACATGCTAGGCGGAGCGTCCCCTCAAGCCGCGCTGCATCTAAATAAATAACTACTAGCGGTCGACCGTCGCCTCGTTTCGAGTCGGATTATCCTTGGGTGCCCCGGTCAATTTTTCCTTCCTCAGCTTTGAAGAAATATTGGCTATTCACCAGCCAACCTTTCAAGGGCCTGAGTGGTAAGATTGAGGCTAGGACAACGAGTGGAAAAGACGTGAAGAGATGGACCCATAAAGGCGGCTGGTAGGCGACTTCTAACCAACACGCGATGCCGACAGCTGGCACGCTTGTAAAGCAGATGACAAAAAATGCCGGGCCATCCGCCGGATCGGCAAACGTGTAGTCCAGCCCGCAGACCTCACAATTGGATTTCAAGGTGAGAAACCCCTTAAACAAGTGACCCCGGCCACAACGGGGGCATAGCCCCTTTATCCCAGTTCGATAAGGCGATAGTGGCGGCCAATCAGCGGTCATTACGGTTTCCTCCAAATTTCCATCATAGTGAGATGCGGCTAGATCGCTGGAAGCGCAGCGCTTCGCTCCCAGCCCTGATTAAGCAAGTCGAGACTTGCTTTTTTGACGCGTGGGTCTGAATCTAGGCGGGGTGCGTCTACGCAGACAACCTTGCAGCCTTAAGGGCGCGTCCCCACCAGGTAAGCTGATCGAGGAGGTTTTTCGCCGCCTCCTCCAAATGAGGATAATCGCCTAGAGTTTTGCCGTCTTTGACAACTGATAGGTATTCGGGGAAGGATATGTGAACACCTGTCTTGACGGATACAGCACTCATCTCAACGAAGATCAACCGGAGTTGCTCGACGGCGCGAGCTCCGCCGACGCCGCCATAACCGACGAAAGCAACCGGCTTGTGAATGAACTCGCCAAGGTCAATTGCATTCTTAAGCACAGCCGTTGGCGCATGGTTATATTCTGCCACGGTGAAAATAAAGCCGTCAAATTCGCGCAAAGCGTTCTTCCACCGCTCCGCAGTGTCACTCCCCGCAGTGGTCGCGCGCTCTTCACCGAAAAAGTGCATGGGAAAGTCCAACAGATCGAGGATCTCGACGTTCAGATCGGCGCGTTGGTCCGCAATTTGTTGAATCCATTTCGTGGGGTGGTCCGCAAACCGACCCATCCGGGTACTTCCAATAATGACGGCGATTTTCAATTCACTCATGGCTCGTTCCTTATATTGTTGAGAGTCAGGCTCCCTACCCGGAGCAAAGAAAGTCGATATGTTTACGCTGGTACTACTTAGTGGCGCCATGAGGCCCGGATCACCTGGCTCTGTATAGAACGCGCGGTGGCAACCTAGAACGAGAGCCGTTTTCAACTCTCGACAAGCAAACTTCACCGCCAGACCCTTTGATGCCAACCTAATTGATAACGCGTCGATGCAACAGGCCAGCAGCCTTCGGCAGACCTTCGATAGTTACTCTGATGGACCAGTATGTGCCTCGAGCAGCGCGATTTTCTCCTCAAGTTCTGATATCTTTTGTTCCTTTTCCGCTAACAGCTGTTTGACGACGCTTTCATCTATCATTCGGGGAATATGTTGTGGACAGTTCGCATCCCATGCCGTCACTGTGAAAACTATTGCCTGCTCTACGCGGGCATTGTAATCCGCAGGCTTGAGACGAGCCTCGAGATCCGCGTCGTTTTCAATTACTTTCGCTTCACCCCAAATTTTGACACGTTGACGGTAGGTGTAGTCCATCAAAAAAAGAAAAGACTTCGGATTATCGACAAGATTTCCCTGGGTGATGTACTGACGGTTACCTGAGAAGTCGGCGAAACCAATCGTGGTATTGTTTAAAACCTTGAGAAAGCCAGGCGGGCCACCCCTATGCTGCACGTAGGGCTGACCGTCTTGATTAACGGTCGCTAGATAGACGGTCGTTCTGCTTTCTATGAAAGCTGCAAGATCGTCCGTTATCTCGGTCTGCCAAGAGCCGCCGGTTTCCATTCGCTCGTAACTGCGTCGTGACCCTTTCCTGACTTGAATGTCTTTAACGGAGGCCGTAAAGGCGACATCGCTTGCGTATTGAATATCTCTTTCCGTCATAACCTGCGCCTTTGTTCGCGCGAAAAGCGCGTAATCGGGATAGAGCCTAAAACCAAGCAGCCGCGCCGACCACCGCTGTTTTGTGCAATACTCTGTTCCGGCAATTGGAGGTCATGTGAGAAGCAGTGATCCGGAGACGCGCCAGCTTTTGTTGTAGTTGCAGCAATTTATCCAGATCAGAGTAGCCGCGAGACCTCAGAGATAGCGGTTTTCCAGAAGCAAAGGACGCGGCCGACGTATCATCGCTGGAAGGTAGCGATCTCATCAGGCGTTGTCTCACTACAGATCCTTGGGGGCCGAAATCTCAAATGCGCGCCGCTTTTTGATCCGATCTCGGCTAGCGTCATCGGGGAAGTCTAGCCATATATGCTCGCGTGAAACTCGCCACTTCATCCAACTTCGTATCCATCGCAAAATGACCCGCATCCAAAATATGAATGTCTGCCTCCGGTAAATCCTTCTTGAAGGCATCGGCGCCAGCGACCGTAAATGCTGGATCATACTTTCCCCACATGACAAGAGTTAATGGTCTGTGCTCGCGCAACCAGCTTTGCCAAATCGGGTAAGCCGCGATGTTGTTCTGGTAGTCGAAAATCAGGTCCGACTGGATCTGGTCCTGCCCGGGTCTGTTGAGATACGCGTACTCGTCCATCCACAGATCCGGATTATAGGCCTCGATATCAGGATCTGTTCCAAGGTGACGGGCTCGGGTCACAGCGAGAGACTGGTGCTGTTTAACAACTTCAGCCTGGAGTTCGCCGCGGTTGTTCCAAAATGCCTTTCTCTTCTCCCACATGGGGCCGAGCCCCTCTTCGTAGACGTTGCCATTCTGAAAAATTGTACCGATCACAGATTGGGGTCTCGTCGTAGCGACGCGCATCCCGACCGGAGCACCATAATCCTGCATGAAGAGCACATATCGATCGAGCTTGAGCGCATCAGTCAGCTTGATGATGGTCTCAGCCAAGTGATCGAACGTATACGTATAATCCTGCGGGGAAGGCGCCTCGCTGTTGCCAAACCCTGGATAGTCAGGGGCCACGAGATGATACTCGTTTCCGAGCCTTCTCATCAGATCGTCGTACATCCGCGATGAGCTTGGAACGCCGTGTAGCAGAAGGATTGCTGGTTTATCGTGCGGACCGATCTCCCGATAGGCGATCTTCGACCCGTCAATCTCGATTGTACGATAGGTTATTTGGGGCGTGGGGGCGCTGACATCGGCAGCGTTAGCGACCGGGGCCGTGAGAATTACTGCCAACGCAATTGCGCTCGTCAATGATGCGAGTTTTTGCGGCGTTTCAGCTACATTAATTGGCTTGTTGTTCATGGTTCGGATCCTCACCGGGTATGCTGTCGCGGTGATAATCATCCATCTTCCTGGGAGCGAGAACCGCCTCATTTCACAATGGATTGTTTCTTCCAATGAAATAGTGGCTTAGCGCGGAATGGCCTTCTTGCTTCGGGTATAAAAGCATTCTTAGACTTTTTACTCGCGGCAACGGCAAATGCTAAAAATGAATATTCGGCCCGTGGATCCTTCGCTGAATCCTGTATGCCCCGATCGGGAATGGAATGGTCGCTATGACGAGGCAGACTCTCATTGTCTCCCGCAAGGAGGAGATGCGCGAGTGTTTGGCAAAGCGGTGCCCGCGCCGCGCATCGTGGAGACTCCCGTTCGACGCCTGCCTTAACCGAAGATAGCTACTCTAGTCCATTTACTTGAAGCAGACGTTATAAATGTGGGCGATGTAGTTCCGCGAACGATGCTCTTTGCCGTGAAACGAAAGGCAGGGTTCCAAAAGAGCTTGCACCGTAGAGGCCGAGCACGGTCGAACGACTAGTGACCGCTCCTTCGCCGAGGAGCACTCATCTCTTTTCGCCGCAGATGACTAACCGCGTTTGTCTGAGCACACAGTCTTGTTTGTTGTCGACTCGACAGTTGGCCACTCCAGAAACCCGAACGATGCGTTTGACTTACGTTCAATTGCAAAGCTTAGGGAAAAAGACGTTGCCGCCGGTCTCCCGCATCGAATAAATGTACCGCGCCCTGACCAAGAGATATCCTTTGAAAAGAGCCGACCTCGAACCATGGCCGCTCGCGCAGAACCGCCGAGACCAGTTGGCTGCCGAGCTTCAGTTCGAGAAAGGTTTCCGAACCGGTCGGCTCGATATTCTCGACGATAGCTTCGAGTGACCCTTCCGGGCCGAGGGCGATTTCTCCAGGGCGCTTGCCGATTAGCAGCTTCTGGCCTTCTCTCGCCCCTCCCGGTGCGCTGAGACCGGAGGCCTGTCCGTCCTCCAGCACCAGCTGGCCGGCGGATACGGTCGCCGGGAACAGGTTCATCGCGGGCGAGCCGATGAACTGGGCGACGAAGGCGTTGGCCGGCCGGTCGTAAAGCTCCAGTGGTGTACCGATCTGCTCGATGCGCCCGGCCTGCATGACGACGATACGGTCTGCCATGGTCATCGCTTCGACCTGGTCATGCGTCACATAGACCATCGTTGTTCTCAAACGCCGGTGCAGGCTCTTGATCTCGCCGCGCATCTGGACGCGCAGCTTGGCATCGAGATTGGAGAGCGGCTCATCGAACAGGAAGACCTGCGGATTGCGGACGATCGAGCGGCCCATGGCGACGCGCTGGCGCTGGCCGCCGGAAAGCGCCTTCGGCTTGCGTTGCAGCAGGCTTTCCAGACCAAGGATCTCAGCGGCCTCGCGGACCTTCTTCTGCTTCTCGGCCTTGCTGGCGCCAGCAAGCGTCAGCGAGAAGGCCATGTTTTCCTCAACGGTCATATGCGGGTAGAGCGCATAGTTCTGGAAGACCATCGAGATGTCGCGGCTCTTCGGCGGCAGCGTGTTGACCACCTTTCCGCCGATCGAGATCGTGCCACCGGAAATGTCCTCCAGCCCGGCGATCATCCGCAGCAGGGTGGACTTGCCGCAGCCCGACGGCCCGACGAGGACGACGAATTCGCCGTCGCCGATCGCCGCGTCGATGCCGTGGATGACCTCGGCGCTGCCGAAACGCTTGGCGACCTTGTCGATCGTTACGCTTGCCATGAAGTCCTCCTTATGCCGCGCCGATATGGATGCGCGTGGCCGACAGGGCACCCTCGTGGATGATCAGCCCGGCGGAACCGCCGGCAAAGGTCTGGTCATTGGCCTCGACTACGGTGTCGCCGACCTTCACCGAGAGCTTGCCGCCCTTGGCCGAAAATCTCATCGTGAAGTGGGTCTCGAACTCGACGTGAAGCGGCGCGGAGGCGAGCACGGTCTGCTTTTCGTCCTTGCGGCAGACGATCTGCAGTTGCCCCTGGCGCGTCACCTGGGCCGCATAGTAGCGGCGCTGACCTTCGGCGCGGATCACTAGGCCGCCGTGCTCGCCAAGATGCAGCATCATGTCGGCTTCGATCACGTAATCCGTCCAGTCGCGCGTGCCCTGCAGGATCATGCCTTCGCCGCGGTTCTGGCTGATGCGGAAATCCTGCGGGAAGTTCTTCGAGAAGAAGTGCACGTTGCTGACCCAGGCGCGGCGCCAGAAATCGCCGCCGTCTTCGGGACGACGGAAGGTGACATCCGGGCAACCGTCCCAGGTGACGGTATCGACGAGCACGCGGCCGTTGGCACGACCCTGCGGGGCACTCAGCACGACGCCGATTTCGGCGATCGGCTGGTGGCCGGTCGAGGGAACCGTCCATTCGAGCGTCGCAGAACCGCCGGGGCCGAGAGGCTTGCCTGCGGGCATGTCGATATCGACGAGGTTGTCGCTGCCGTCATAGTGGCGGATGCGGAGCTTGGCTTCGACCGTGCCGCTGTTTCCGGCTTCTGCCGAAAGCGTGGCGCGCAGCTTCTGACCGGCGTGGATACGCGGGCTGGCGACCAGATCGTAGGTGCGCATCTTGGTGACTTCGTGCGGCGTGAAGACCGGCGTGGTTGCCGCAGCCTCGCGGCCTGGCGCCAGCGCCAGATAGTCGATCGCCAGAGCCGAACCGGTGCCGGTGACCTTGAGGCCGTCGAGCGCAGTCTGGCCGGCCTGCGGGCGGAAGCCCTGGACGGAGCCCGGCAGCGCGAAGTGGAACTTCGCGCCGTTCTTCGGCGCCGGCTTTGCCGTCTCGCCTGCGAGCTTGCGGCCGAGATTGGCGAGCCACAGCGAGACGTCTACTGCATCCGAGATCGAGCGGCCGCCGTCGGCAGTCGACATGTAGAGACGGTCGGCGACCGGGCCGCGCCAGTCCGGGCCGGCATCCAGGCCGTCGAGGCCGAGCATGATGCCGTGCAGGCAGCCGAGATTGCCGGCGTTGCAATCGGTGTCCCAACCCGAGGTGTTGACGATCATCTGGCCGCGCTGGAAATCGTGCGGCGCATGCAGCAACGCCATGATCATCAGCGCGTGGTTCGGCACGACATGGCAATTGCCCGGATATTTGTCGTAGCCGTAATTGTCCTCGATCTTCTGGCGGGTCGCTTCCCAGTCCTCGTTGCCTGAGGTCCAGTTGCGGATGTCGGCAACCAGCTTGGCGATCAGACTGTCCTTCGGGATATGAGCAAGGCCTGTATTGAGCAGGTGGTTGACGTCCTTGCTGACGAAGGCTTCCGCTTCCATCGCTGCCCAGAGAACGGCGGCATTGACCGCTTCGCCATCATGGCTGACGGAACCCGCGGCCCGTGCCAGCTTTGCGGCCTGTGCCGGATTGCCGGGAGAGACGAGCGCCCAGCCGTCGATGAAGATCTGCGCGCCGATCTGCTCGGCGACGGTAGCGCCATTGACCTCGATCGAGCCGGAAGCCGGCGCCGGAATGCCACGCTTCAGGTTGAGCCAGGCGGTATGCTCAGTGGAATTGCCGGCGCCGCCCCACCAGAGGATCGAACGTTCCTCGATGATATAGTTCATCCAGGCCTTGCCGATGTCTTTGGCGGAAAGATCCGGCGAGATACCGTAGTCGTCGAGCGCCCGCGGAAAGGAGAAGGTTCCGGCCACGTCGTCATCGGTGACGACCAGCGGATCGCCGAGGCGGTCGTGGACGTAGTAGTTGATCGGTCCGAGCTTTTCGAGAATATCCTTGTAGCGCCAGTTCTCGAAGGGGCGGCCGAGATAGACGCCGATCAGTTTGCCGAGAACGCCTGCATAGACTCGGTTCGTGTAGTCTGCGGGAATGGACATGCAAAACTCCTTGTCAGCCCTTCACCGAACCGCCGGCCATTCCCTCGATGAAGTGGCGCTGCAGCAGGACGAAGAGGATTACGATGGGAAGAATGATGATGAGGGCCGCGGCCATGATCTCACCCCAGTCGGACGAGTATTGGCCGGAGAGCAGGAAGAAGGAGACGACGGCCGTCAGCCTGTCCTGCTCCTGCAGGAAGGTCGTTGCGATCAGGAACTCGTTCCACGAATAGAGGCCGATGATCAGCGCCACTGTCAGGATGCCGGGCGAAACGATCGGCAGGAAGACGCGGCGGAAGACCTGCCAGTGGGTCGCGCCGTCGATCAGCGCCGCTTCCTCGAGTTCCTTGGGGACTGCGAGGAAATAGGTGCGCAGCAGCATGATCGCGAAGGGCGAATAGACGGCCGTATAGATGAAGGCGACAGCGATCGGGTTATTGATCAGCCCGAAACGGGCAAAGCCGAAATAGAGCGGAAAGAGGAAGAGCTGGATCGGCGCCGTGGTGCTGGCCAGCAGATAGAAGGTCAGGACCTTCCAGCGCTTGATCTTCTGGCGCGCCAGAACATAGGCCGTCAGCGAGCCAGTCGAGCAGACGAGAATGATCGTCAACCCGGTCAGGACGGCGGAGTTGACGAGCGTCGTGCCGAAATTGGCGTCCGTCCAGGCGCGGGTGAAATTGTCCCAGCGGATCACCGAAGGCACTGCCAGCGGGTTCTGGACGATCTCCGCGGACGGCTTCAGCGCGTTGAGAACCGTCAGCGCAATCGGAAAAAGGGTGATGATCAGCAGCACCGAGAGCGTGATGTAGACGATCGCGAAGGTGAGGCGGCTTTCGGAAATGTTCATTGTTCGAACTCCGTCGCTTGGGCGCGGATATAGAAGATCGTGGCGGCGAGGCCGAAAAGGCTGATGACCACGGAGATCGCTGCCGCCTTGCCGACGGCGAGGTCGTAGAAGGCCGAGCGATAGGCGAAGGTGGAGAGCACCTCGGAGGAAAAGGCCGGGCCGCCCTGCGTCAGGATGTAGACGAAGTCGAAGACCAGGAACGACCAGATGACGGTCATGATCATCATCAGCGTGATCGTCGGCATGATGCCGGGCAACAGCACGTAGCGGATCGTCTGGAAGAAGGTGGCGCCCTCGATGCGTGATGCCTCGATCTGCTCGGCCGGAACCTGGCGCAGCGCTGCAAAGAAGATGACGCAGAGGAAGCCCCACCAGTGCCAGAGGTCGACGACGGCGATGCCGTAGAGCGCGCTCGACGTTTCGGTCAGCGGGTTGGCGATGTCGAGGCCGAGGCGTTGAAGCAGGCCGGTGACGCCGGTGACCGGCGAGTAGATCATACCCTGCCAGACGCGGCCGGTGATCGCCGTCGCGATGATGACGGGCAGAAAATAGATGACCTGGAAGAAGTTCGAGCCGCGGCGCACGACAAGCATCATGGTTGCCGCAAGCAGACCCATGGCGATCGGCACCGTCAGGAAGATCAGCGTCCAGACGATGTTGTTGGTCAGCGCCGTCCAGAAGACGCTGTCGTCCCAAAGGGCACGGAAATTGTCGAGCCCGACGAAAACTGGCGTACTGATCCCGTCCCACTCAAAGAAGGCGAGAGCCACCGTCAGCAGCGCCGGGATGGCGATGATGACGACATTGATGATCAATGTCGGCAAGACGTAAAGTCGGTGCATTATCTACCTTTCGAGGCAATCGGGCCGCCTGGCGCCAGATGGCGCGAGCGGGGAGGTGAGGGCGCGCGAACCGCCCCCTCACTGTCGTTGCGATCAGCGGGCCGGGACGGCAGGCGCCTTTCCGGCCTTCATTTCCTTCTGGAAGGATGCGTCCATCTTGGTGAGGAAGTCTGCGGTGGTCGTCTTCTTCAACCACACTTCCTCGATGCCGTTGATGACATAGCTGTCGGTCGCCGGCGGCAGGAAGGTCCAGGTGGTGTAGCCATACTTGCCGTCGTTCACCGACGAGGAGAGTTCCTTCATCGTCTCGGTGAAGAGCGGCGTGACCTCGCTTGCCATCTTGACGTTGGAGATGTCCTTCAACGGGATGTTCCACTCGCCCTGCCAGGCCGAGTTCATCGTGCCGTAGACCTCAGGCGAGAAGACGTAATTGATCGCGGCTGCGGCGCCATCCGGGTTCTTGGCCTTGGTGGCAATCGAAAAAGTCGAGCCGATGCCGAGCGGGAAGACGGGGTCGCCCGAAGCGCTCGGGAAGCCGACGAATCCCGCCTCGCTGCCTGCTTTCTTGCCGTAGGTATCGACGTTCTGGAACTGCCAGGTGCCTGTCGGCATCATGCCGGCCTTGCCAGATGCCATGGCATCGGCGGCCTGTTCGCTGCTCGTCACCGAGAAGTAGTTCTTCCCGAAGTAGCCCTTCTGCCACCAGGAGTTCAGGCGATCGATCGACTTGACGAAGGGTTCAGCCGTCCAGGGCATCTCGCCGCGGAGCGCCTTGTTGAGGTTCTCGGGGCCGGCGACGGAGTTGAGCGCCAGCGTTACGAACCACTCGTTTGCGCCGCGCCAGTCGGCATTGCCGGCCGCAAACGGCGTGATTCCGTCCTTGAGCATGGCGTCTGCGACGGTTTCCAACTCGTCCAGCGTCTTCGGCGGCTGCCAGTTCTTCTGGGAAAACAGCGTCTTGTTGTAGAACAGGCCGACGGTTTCGTAGGTCTTGGGGAGAGCGTAGATCTTGCCGTTATACTCGCCCATCTTCAGGAATACCGGCAGGATGCGGTCGTCCCACTTGTACTTGGCGGCATAGTCGTCGAGCGGCATCAGCTGGCCGGACTGGGCCATCGGCGCGACATAGCTCGGACCGGCGGTATAGACGACGTCGGGGCCGTTGCCGGAGAGCATCGCGACGCGTAGCTGCTTGTCGAGCTCGTTGCCGCGGTAATCGATGACGAGGCTGTAATCCGGGTTCGCCTTGGCGAAGGGCTCGACGATATTCTGCTGGATCAGCTTCTGCTGGTCGGGCGTCGCCTGCTCGTACCACCAGGAGACCTTCTCCTGTGCGGCGGCCATCTGTGCGGTACCGGCGATCAATGCGGTGGCGGCTAAGAGCTTCAGCCTGGTCATGATATTTCCTCCCTTACTGAATGCGTTTGGTCCGGCCGCGCCGAAAACGGAGCGACCGAAGCTCTGACGATAAGTTCGTATGCCATTTCCTCCGCCTGGCCCGGGGCCGAGGCATCGCTTGCCAGACGCTCTATAAGCTTTTCTGCGGCGCGGGCGCCGAGCCGGTCCTGGAATTGCGCCACCGTCGTCAGCGCCGGCGTGACCAGCGCCGCGGCGAGTATGTTGTCGAAACCGGCGACCGAAACGTCACCGGGCACCGACAGTCCCTTCGCCGAGAGACCCTGCATAACGCCGATTGCCATCAGGTCGTTGGCAGCGATGATGGCGCTCACCGAGCGGCCGCTTTCGATTAGCCGTTCTGCGACTTCACGGCCCGCCACCAGCGTGAAATGCGCGGCCTCGAGAACGATCGGCGCCGCGCCAATCGTTGCCATGGCCTCCAGATAGCCCTGCAGACGGACCTGCTGCGGCCCGCCCGGTGCGGCGATCATCGCGATCGACCGGTGGCCGAGTTCGAGAAGGTGGAGTGTCAAGGTCCGGGCTGCCGCCACATTGTCGATGAACAGATTATCGATGGGCAGCGGTCCACCGATCTTGGGGCTGACCTCGATGCGCACGACGGGGACGCCGCTTTTGCCGAGCGGCGCCAGATCGCGCGCGCTGGTCTTGAAGAAAACGCCGACGACGCCGTCGAAGCGGCCCTGCTGCGCGGCGAGGATGACCTGGCGCTCGTTGGCAAGCTCACCCTCTGTATCGATCGTCACGACCTCGTAGCCGGCGGCGCGCGCCACCTTCTGCACCGCGACGACCAGAGAGGGGTAGAAGGGGTTGGCAAGATCGGGAACGACACAGGCAATGACATAGGTGCGCTTGGTGCGCAGCGCCTGCGCGAAGCGGTTCGGCTGGTAGCCGAGCTCGGAAATTGCCGCCTCGATGCGCTCGGCTGTTCCGGGGGTCACCTTGTCGCGTCCGCCATTCAGGACGAGCGACACCGTGGCCTGCGCAACGCCGGCTCTTTCTGCAACTTCCTTCTGCGTAATTCGTCGTCCGCTCACGGAGCTGCCCTAGTTTCTACGTAATAATAGGTTATTGATACGTAGCAATAAGTCAATAAGCGTTACAATTTTCGCGCCCTATACCCCGTCCGGCCGCACCGAGCATGAGGAGTACAATCATCCTAGACCATGGAAAGTTGTCTGATCCGCTTAGAAAGCGCTAATTGATGCGCACTGGCGTGCGGGTGGTCATCACGATGCAGCGCCTCTTCAGCTCTCGTCCGATTGTCTAGAAGAAGAGCTAGTTCTTCGGCAATTGCAGGTCGTTCGCGCATGATCTGAGCAATCTTATCTTTGGGGACTTCGTAGATGACGGCAGCCGTCAGCGCCCGATAATCCGCAAACTCCAGCGCGCCCAGAAGCACGCCACGTTCTCCGAAGAAGTCTCCCGGAGCAAGGCGCGACAATTCCAATGTCTCGTTGTCATCGCGTTCATCGATTGCCACGACCCCGCTGCGGCCGATCATCAAGGATGTCAATGCCGTATCCCGCTGAGAGATAATTTCGCCCTTGCGGAATGTCAGCCTGTTCATGTTCGCGGCAAGCTCCTCTTTCTCTTCTTCGGTTATCCGTCAGTTATTTCATCCGAGCTTTCAAGCGCGACTGGCGCGACGCCGTATCAGTGGCTTCTGGATTTCCGTATAAGCAAAGCACAGGAAATGCTGAAAAGGGGCATGCCGCTGGCTCAGGTCGCTCTAGAGTGCAGATTTGCAGATCAAGGTCATCTTTCGCGCGTGTTCAAGTCGAAATGTGGCGTGTCGCCGATGCTTTGGCTGACTAGTATGCGGTAATGTAAACGACGCGACCCCGTCACCTTAGCAAGGTCCAGGTGTCCAAAGCCGCCATCTATGCGCGGTGACCCGTGGAAATGGGACGCTTAAGGTCAGCGTTATACTGCTCGGCCCATTACGTAGCTTCATAAAGGCATAGCAAAATTCGATAAAACACGCAGATTATATCCAAGACCCGCCTCGGATCTTCAATCAGGTTAGAGCTTTGAATCGATCAAAGGGCAGGCGACACGAAAGCAGCTGACGGGGGCATCCTTCCATAAGCAACTCGACGGTGCATCGGCTGAGGTTCAGCAGCCACCCTTGAACATTGTCTTTTGGAGGAGGTACCGGGACCGAATGCTAGACATGAATGACTTTCGATATTTCGCGACAATCGTGGAGCACGGGAGTTTTACGGGAGCAGGTCGGGCTCTCGGTCTTCCTACTTCGACGCTAAGCACCAGAATAAAGCAGTTGGAAGAGAGGCTGTCTCTGGTTCTCCTTCGCCGATCATCTCGACATTTTTCTCTGACCGAGGCAGGGCTGGAATTTTACCGTCACGCTGCTGCGACCGTTGAGCGTGCGAACGAGGCAGAGGCCGCTATGAAGTGCAGAGTGGCGGAACCTCTAGGCGTCGTGCGGTACACGACATCCACATCGCTAGCGCAATGTGCAATGCCAGAAATGGTCCATTCATTTCTAACGAGATATCCAACGGTCAGCCTGGTGCAGTATCCGGTGGATCATCTCGTGGATATAATTTCAGAGAACTACGACGTGGCGATCCGAACTCATGCTGGACCGTTGCCAGACTCTCGTTTGATACAGCGACCGCTAGCTAAAGTGCCATGGATACTTCTAGCGGCCCCGAGCTATCTTGCCTGCAAAGGAGGGCCGGAGTCGCCGTCAGAAATCGAACATCACGAGACATTGTATTTCGGCAAGCAGAGCTCTCAACCCAGGTGGTGTATGACTGTCCGTCGTCGAATGATTTGAGACTATTTGTGCTTTTGAAGATTGGAGTTTCCGGCTCGGTTTAGGGGTTGATTTAAGCCGCTTTGGCCTGGTGGTTCAAGCGGCGTTTTTTGATCGTGTCTTGTTTGATCCTTTCGCGTTCGAGCAGGATGGTCTGTCCGCGTCCGAAGTAGACGTCGGCGGGAGTGAGATTGTCGAGGCTCTCATGGTAACGGCGATGATTGTAATGCTCGACGAAGGCCGCGATCTGGGCTTCAAGGTCCTCCTTGAAGAAGTAGTTTTCAAGCAGGATGCGGTTCTTCAGCGTCTGGTGCCAGCGTTCGATTTTCCCTTGCGTCTGCGGGTGGCCGGGAGCGCCGTGAACCTGGTCGATCTTGTATTTCTCCAGCCATTCGCCGAGATCGGATGCGACGTAACACGAACCGTTGTCCGACAACAGGCGGGGACGATGCTCGACACTGACCTTGTCACAGCCTGAGGCGGCCAATGCAAGATCGAGTGTATCGGTGACGTCATCCACCTTCATGCTGGTGCACAGCTTCCAGGCGATGATGTAGCGGGAGTGATCGTCGAGGATGGTCGATAGGTAAAACCATCCCCAACCGATGACCTTCAGGTAGGTGAAGTCGGTTTGCCTCATCTCGTTCGGCCTCGTGGTCTTGTCCTTGAACTCGTCATTGGCCTTGATGACGATATAGGCTGGCGACGTGATCAGGTCGTGAGCCTTGAGTAAGCGATAGACCGAAGCCTCTGATACAAAATAACTTTCCGTATCAGTGAACTTCACCGCCAATTCACGCGGTGACAGGTCGGCATGATCGAGCGCTAGTGCGATGATGCGATCTCGGATATCATCAGGGATACGATTCCACACCTGCGAAGGTGCAGACGTCCGGTCTTCCAGCCCCTCGACACCGTGGGTAAGGAACCGATTATACCATCGATAGAAGGTCGGCCTTGGAATGCCCAGCTTTTCCAGCGTCTGCCTGGCTGACAAATGCGACTGCTCGACAAGCTGTATGATCTCAAGCTTTTCCGTGGCGGGATATCTCATTCGTCGTCGCCCCCATCCCCGATCATGCTTTTTTTGAGTAGTCGGTTTTCCAGTGTGACGTCGGCTAATGCCTCCTTCAGGTCATGACTTTCACGACGCAGTGACCGAACCTCGTCACTGGTCGCCGAGCGGGCCGTATCGCCAGCAAGGCGCTTCTTGCCTGCTTCGAGAAATTCCTTCGACCAGCTATAATACTGGCTCTCCGCTATACCTTCGCGGCGGCACAGTGCAGAGATGCTGTCTTCGCCACGAAGACCGTCCAGAACAATACGGATCTTATCCTCTGCCGAATAATGCTTACGCGTCGCGCGACGTATATCCTTGATCGTCTTCTCCGCCGCAGATGTATGTGGCCCGGTTTTCTGTCTCATCTTCGCTTCCTTTGAATAAGCCATGATGAGCCGAAAATCCTCTCTTCTTAATTAAACCAGTTTTGTCTCAAAGGCGCTGATATCGGACATACATTATCTATCATGAGACGGAAAACCGTCCCGCAGGCGATTGCAAAGCGTGATCCCGATACAGTCGCCACGTCGGAGAAAATGGCCTAGCGTTGAAGGCGTGGCCTCGTGAAAAAATGGGCGAAGCGTGGCGTCAACGTCGGCACATCCAAAAGTTCCATAAAAACGATTACACGATTTTTTGTAAGTTTTTGCTTTTTATATATATTTTCGAAGAATGGCGTCTCCTCCGTCATGCACTCCCGTCGCAGACGGTGCCTTCCCACATCATAGTTTCTTGCCCGCTATGAACCACTGCAATCTCGCTGAACGACGTACAATTGCGCGCTAGCGACCGCGCTCCGCTTGAAATGTATCCGGCTGCAAAGTATATACTCGTGTATATACAAAGGAGACCAATATGCCACAGCTCCGACACTCCGAACCTACACCAGCACGGGAAGCGAAACTCTTCCGTAACAATAAGAGTCAGGCTGTGCGCATTCCAGTTGACTTCGAACTTCCCGGCGACCGGGTGATGATCCATCGCGATGGAGATCGACTTATCATAGAGCCGGTGCGTCGCCTGAACCTGGTGGAAGTGCTTGCCGGGCTGGAACCGCTTGGGCCGGAAGATCAGTTCCCTGATATTGACGATACCCTGCTACCGTTGAAAGAAATCGATCTGTGAGCGCGCTCTACATGCTCGACACCAATGTCGTGTCCGAGCTTGCACGAAACCCCAAGGGCGCTGTCGCCAAACGCATCGCCGAGGTTGGACCAGAAGCTGTTTGCGTCAGCATTATCACGGCAGCGGAGTTACGCTATGGATGCGCCAAGAAAGGATCGCCGAAGCTACTGGCGCACATCGAGGCCATTCTTGGAAGTATGCAAGTGCTCGCACTTGATATGCCTGCCGACGCCGAATTTGGACGAATCCGAGCCGAATTGGAAGCCGTTGGTCAGCCCATAGGTCCGAATGACCTCCTCATCGCTGCCCATGCTTATGCGCTCGGGGTGGTGTTAGTCACGGCCCATACCGGAGAATTCTCACGCATCCGTGCTCTGAGGGTCGAAAACTGGTTGCGCGAATAGACTGAGCGCGCCCAGAGGCGAACCCGATACTGCTCTGATCCAGGTAGGAGGGAGGTGTGAACCGCGCCGGGTTTGCCGGAGGCCATTTCGTTTAAGCTATGCGGCCACGGCCGGTGCGTCCAGCATGGCGTAATATCGTTCTTCGGCTTCGGCTGGCGGTATGTTGCCGATGGGCTCCAGAAGGCGACGGTTGTTGAACCAATCTACCCATTCCAGCGTGGCGAACTCCACCGCTTCGAAGTTGCGCCACGGTCCTCGCCGATGGATGACCTCGGCCTTGTAAAGACCATTAATCGTTTCAGCGAGAGCGTTGTCATAGGAATCTCCAACACTCCCGACCGACGGCTCGATGCCCGCTTCCGCCAGCCGTTCGGAATAGCGAATGGACACATATTGCGATCCGCGGTCGGAATGGTGAACCAGTCCGCCACGGTGGACGGGCCGCCGATCATGAAGCGCCTGGTCGAGGGCATCGAGAACAAAACCCGCATGGGCAGTCCGGCTTGCTCGCCAACCGACGATGCGGCGAGCGAAGGCATCGATCACGAACGCGATGTAAACAAAGCCCTGCCAAGTGGCCACATACGTGAAATCAGAAAGCCAGAGCATGTTGGGCGCAGGCGCGAAAAAGTGCCGGTTCACCCGGTCGAGCGGGCATGGTGGGGCCTTGTCCGACACGGTGGTTTTGACGGGTTTGCCACGGATGATGCCCTGTAGTCCCATCAACCTCATAAGCAGAGCGACCGTGCAGCGGGCGATGTCGTAGCCTTCTCGCTGCAACTGCCGCCAGACTTTACGCACGCCGTAAACCTGGAAGGCAGTCCATCGCGTAAAATTGCGTGCCGATCCATTCCCGTCAAAGCGATGTCTCTCTCGCCCTGAAAGAAGACATGTCGAAGGTGATGTTCGAGATCTGGTATTGATAGTTGATCCGCTGTGACGCCTTCAAGGACAATCATGCGCATACCGCAGCCTATGTCGGAGCCGATCATATGCGGCAGTACAGCGCCTTCAATGTCCGCGACTACGCCGACTGGGACCGGCTTTCCAGGATGGAAGTCGGGAGTTGTTACGACAGCACGAAGCGAGGAATTCTTTCGAGCGAAGTCTTCTTGCGAGGGCAAAGCACTTGCAAGATCCGAAAGTGATCGCGCAAAGCTGCGTTCCGGTTCGTCGTGAGCTACGACCGACCGAATTTCATGACCAGCAATGTTGCTGGTGCGACAGATGGGTATTGTGTTCATTTTGTTCTCCGTGGGTGCCAGGGTTCAGCAGCCGCGGCAATACGGAGTGCCCGCGCATATCGCATGAGATGCAGAAAGAAACAAGCTTTTTGTATATGTGGGTGAAAGGCAAGATTTGCTATGAAAACAGGTAAGCCCTTTAGTGATGCGGCATTACCACAATAGACTAAAAACTGGGTTCTTTCGTTCAAGCGTGGCCATGCTCTGCGGAACATCAGGTTGATTTCTTGCCATTGGCTTTGTATGAGCCGCCTATTCTACGGCCGATGCGGCTTTATCTGGAAAGGGAGCACGACGATGCAAAACATCATCCTTCGACCCGTTGGGGCTTCAGCCTAATTCAGTCTTTACTGACGGATGCTGATTGAGCTGTTGGTTACGCCAGCAGACGATATCCCATATCCAGAGTTTATATCATGGGCATTCAAACTGGGAGCTTCGGCTCTATCAACGCCGGAGGACATTCTCCGGCAACTATTCGTCGTTATTATTCCGAGCAAAGTTGGATTGAGGGTGAAGCCCTTCGACAGCTTGAAGAAATGTCACGTCTTGATGGAGCAAAGGCACTTGCTGCTTTTCCCGATTTGCATCCGGGAAAATACGGCGCAACAGGCGTTGCACTTCTTTCTCATCGCCTTCATCCGCTATTGATCGGCAACGATATCGGTTGCGGGATGGCTTTATTCGCACTCGATTTGCCATTGCGTAAGTTAAGCATCGATAAGGCCGAACAGCGACTAAGAGAACTGGAGCACCAAAAAGTTAGCGATCCAGAGGACGCGCTATCTGCTCACGGCCTTCCGCACGATTTCTTCGCGGAAGCCTTGGGAACGATTGGCGGCGGCAATCACTTTTGCGAATTGCAAGCTGTCGATCAGGTTTCCGGATCATCCTCGGCAAATTTGATCGACGATCAATGCTTGTATCTTCTCGTTCATTCGGGTTCTCGCGGCGTGGGAGCTGCGCTATTTGCAGAATTCCTCGCCACTAACGAAAAACCGAACGTTGGAATTGAGATAGACGATCCGTTTGTTACGCGATGGATGGCAATGCATGATCGATGTGTCGCCTGGGCAACACTGAACCGCCACTTGATTGCGGAACGCGCTGCACGAGCATTACGAGCGGATATTCGCCTCGTAGCAGATGTGCCGCATAATCTGGTGCGCGTTCGGTCCGAGGGGATTGTGCACCACAAAGGCGCGGCAGCGGTTGAGAGCGGCGATCTCGTTCCAATTGCCGGATCGAGAGCAAGCCTCAGTTACATCGTGCGGGCTCGGGAAGAAGTGCATCAGTCTCTCGGCGCAGTTTCTCACGGAGCGGGGCGTAAATATGATCGGGCAAGCATGCACGGTCGTGTCGGCACTTCACGTTCACATCGAGAGCAATTAGCACGCAACGATTGGGGTGGGCGGGCGATCTGCGATGACCGCTCACTCCTCATTGAAGAAGCTGCCTCCGCCTATAAAGACTGCGGCCAGGTCGTGACGGATCTGGAGGCACATCAGTTGGTAGAACGTGTTGCAACTATGCGTCCACTTGTTACTTACGAGAAAGCCGTCAATCGACCGGGATATTCTCGCAAAAATTCTGACAAACGGAATAAGAGGGAGATGCGCAATGAAAAGCGTTGATCTACTTATATCTTCGGGAAGTGGGCCTGCTGAATGCCGTATTGCAGTCGGACGCTTCATCGACATCCTTTCTAAAGAGGCACAAGATCGCGATTGCCTGTTCGACGTTACAGCAGAAATTGCGTCCGATAAGCATGGCCCTAAATCCGCTTTGGTGACTATCGAGGGAGAAGCGGCTGACCAGATTGCGCAAGAATTTTGCGGAACAATAAGGTTGGTGTTCAAAAGCCTTGTTCGACCGCAGCATAAGCGACAGAACTGGTTCATATCAGTGAGCCGGATCGCGCAGCCAGGAATTGATGAGATCGTCATTTTGCCAAATGACGTTCGATTTGAAACTTTGCGAGCTGGCGGGCCAGGCGGTCAGCACCAGAACACAACCGACAGTGCCGTACGTGTTGTCCATATTCCAACGGGTATCCAGTTAATCGCCCGCAATGAGCGATCTCAGCATCGAAACAAGGCAACGGCGCTAGAACGTCTTGGAATGGTCCTGAAGCATCTCCAGGAGGACAAAATTGAAGAGGCCAAGGCCGCACGTCATCTTGAAAACCGTAACATGGAACGCGGAAATGAGGTGAAGAGCTATCGCTTGTGATCGATGTAAAAGAATGGCCCGGATATCCGGGCCATTCTCGTTATTCAGACTTCTGTGAGCCCTTTTTCTTGTTACGCCAGGGTGCGTTCTTCTGCCAGTCGCCGGCCATGATCGAGCCATAGGGAATGACCTCATCGACAATCTCGGCCAGTCCGTATTCACTGATCTGCGCCTTGACCTGAGCGGCGTTCTTGTAAGCGCCGGGCAGTTCCGAAACGTCGGCGTTACCGCTGAAGAAACGAACATCAAGCCCGCTCGTTTCCTTTGCCAGAATATCGGCAATGTTGTTCGGGCTCAGTCCGCGTGAATCTGCTCCATATTCCGCAGCCAGCTGTCGAAGGTGTGCGGTTCTGGAGAAATTACGTCCCGCACCGTGCGGCGAGAAGCCAAGACCGTGCGCTGCATTCGAACCCCGTACGATCAGGATCGGTTCCGCCATGTTGAGCGGAATGATCGTAAGGTCTGTTGCATCGTCCGCCCATCCGTCGAAGGCCGGTGTTGCGCCTTTGCCGTGATAAAAGAGACCGTCAGACTTCCGGAAGACGAAATTGTGCTCGTTCCAGAAACGGTCGGCAACTTTCGCTCCGAGTCTGGACACAGCCATGTCGTGAATGGCGAAATGGTTCTCTTTTGTCCACTGACGGACAATCTGGAGCGCCTTCCAGTAATGTTCTCCTTCTTCGCTTTCGGCTGGAATCCAGGCATTCTGCTTTAAGGTTTCCGGCGAAAGCACCTCGCGGAAGCGATTGGCGACTTTCATGCCCCGGTCGTAGAGCCGGGCGCCGGGCGCACGCGAACCATGATGGGTAACGAGCGCCGTTTCTCCCGTTGACTTCATCTGCCCGACATAAGCGAAATGATTGCCGTCACCCTGCGTCGCATAATGTTCAACAGCGACACTTGCAATTTGGTTCAGATATGGGTTCGCCTCGATAGCTGTAAGCGTTGCATCGGATGGCTTGAGTTGAGCGCCACGAGGACGTCCGCCTGGCCCGAAATGCGTCACAGCATGAACTGCATCAAGCAGTTCGTGCGGCGCTACCCCTGGAAGAATGGAGATCGCCATCGAACAGCAAATATCAGCCGAGTGCATACCTGGATGAATTGCTTCAGAAGCGACGACACCCCCAACCGGGATCGTACCGATCGGCCCGGATGGGCAGGCGTCGGGCATGATCGCGGCCGCGCGAATACCGGGCGTGCGCGAGAGTTCACGCATGGTTGCGCGCACATTTTCGACGTTTGCCTGTTCCGCAGCACTTTCAGCCCGGATATTCATGTGAATATCGATATCGCCGGCTCCCTTCAGCGGTAGTTTCGGCGCGGGTTGATACGCCATCGCAGCCGCAAGTGCCGCCTCGCGCGATCCGCCGTCACGCAGAACGTCATTTCCGGCATCGAGTGCGTCACGAAACCATCTACCCTGCAGTAATCCTGCATCGATCAGATCCTGGCCGCTGAGTTTCTCAACCATTGTCTTTCCTGCTTTTGCAGTCCTTCTCAATTGTCTTCGTTTCTAAAATTGATCCTTCACCGAGGTGAGGGGCATGTCTTGCATTTTGCGAAAATGCATTTGTGAAGACGGACAGCGGCGACAACGATGGGCGAAACTAGGATGGCCCCGCTCGTGCCAGAGAGCGTGTTGCAAAGGAGGAGTCGAACCTGCCAGACCACCCAAAGATGTGCTGTAGTTCCACCCGGCATTCGCAACTGCCCGTCTTTGATCTGGCGACAAATTTTTGAGAAACCGTCTCTCTTGCGAGAGTGCAGAATTTGAATCTGCTTGCCTTGCGGCTTTACCAATGTAGTTCCTCAGGCATTCGCCAGATATCTAGATTGTCTGCAACGACAAGAATTGGTGAAACGCCTGCTCTACCGCTGAGCTACGGGTCCATAGAAAAGGAGAACCCGGCAGGATTCGAACCTGCGACCTGGAGAGTAACGATCTGTAGTTTCGACCGGCATTCGTTGCAGTTGCTCACGCCGGGAAACCGGCGCGAGTATTGCCTTTATTGAAGCTCGATAGCTTCGATCTTTTGCAGCCAGGCCTCTGGACCACTTTTGCCATTGGCAAAAGCTGCAATCACCTCGAAGACGGCATCAGAAAAACCGCCTATATTGAGCACGTCGTTTCGGCTCTGCGCCTGCGTCGTCTGGTACGGCTGGATATCGAGACATACCAGCTTTGCAGCCGGATTGAGCCTTTTTATCCGCGCCCATTCCCGCATCTTTGTTGACGGGCTGCCATAATACGACTGCTCTACCCAGGACTGGTTATCCGAGATGAACACCACCAGGTCGACCTTTGTCCGCTCATTGGCAAGTTTCGCCAGAGGTGCAGCGCAGTTGGTGCCGCCACCGCCGATGCTTGCCAGTTTCTCGGCATTGGTCATGACCGAGTCACGACGGTTCAGCCGAACATCGACAACGTCATATTCGAACGGCATCACTCGAGCATTCGGGTTTCGCTGCAGGAACGCGGCAGTCATCAGGCCAGCCACGTCGATGCATCGAACGACCGAGGTCGCCCCCTTGCGATAGCCGGTGACGCTGGATCCCATCGAACCGGAAACGTCGGGGCAAAGAACCACCTGGCCGTCCAACGCCGGCACATTGGCCAGAGCTGCGTCCATTGCCTGTTGGAGCGCATCGCGAACCTCTTCCGGTACCGCTGCCGACGCCGCTTTCCACGTTGTCATCAGCTGATACGGGAAAACTCTGGCTTTGCGCACAGCTTCCGGATCCGAAAGACGGTGGGCAACCTCCTTTGTCATCCCTTCGACGTCGAATACACCCTTGCGTGCAAAGGTATTCAGATTCTGGCGAACCATCTGCCAGCTTCCGTTTCGTGCGATCTCGACCCAATGCTCGCGTGTCAGCGGCAGCGAAGTCAGCAGATGAAACGGAACGTCCGGTACTGGTTTCGACAAATCGCGCCGAAACTCTTCCAGAGATTTCACTTCGACTGGCAGCGCTGCGTAGTCGTATGGCTTGCCGACAATCCAGGCGTAAAACGCTTTGCGTTCTTCGGTTGCCGGTTTCGGATGAACCATTTTGACGACATCCGCGAGAGACGGGTCGTTACCGACCATGGCGTTGAGAAGCTGGCGCGTGCTGGCCGTTTCAAGCCATGCCTGCACCATTTTCTTTGGCCTTGTTCCGAGTGACTTGCGTCCCATTGCGCCGGAGCGCATGACCTGCACGAAGCCGCGCAGCATCTTGCCGCTCTTCACTGCCTGCGGGAATGCAGCAGCAAATGCATTGCTTTGGAGGGTCGAAAGAAGTGCCAGCAGCGTGACCGGCATGTCCTTCATGAGGCCTTTTTGCGCAGCATAAACGGCAAGTCTGGCCAGAAATTCTGGCTCGACCTGGGAGCTGAGTTCATGCAGGGCACTCACTTGCGTTTCGCCATCTACATAAAACGTTCCGTTGAAAGTGCCGGTAACTGCGAATTGAGCCAGGGCTTCCTTCGGCGTCAGCTTATATGCGGGGGCACCAGCTTCGTTCACCGTGTTTGTCACTGGGAGCAGCTTGCCCAGATAAGTTTTGAAGATTGCCTTGTTCACCATGGCGTCACCTTTTTTGAATGTTCGTTGACCCTTACATTCCAAGAAGCGTGCCAGTTTGCGAAGCTGCATTTAAAAATGGCGGAAAAAATTTATAACATGTTGAAAAAGAAGAGAAATAAAAATCGAAGAAATATGGAGACCATTTGTTGAGCAAAGAACGAGCTTCGATTATTCTATCTCATGATAGAAGCATTTATACAAAAAGATAAAATGAAAAAACGCGTCGCCTTCAGCATTCTCGGCACAACCCTTGATGTGGGCAAGTGGGACAAACGATGGTCGCGCTGGAGGCCGAATGTTGCGCTTTGCCAGCAGCAGGGGCTGTTCATCGATCGTGTCGAACTGTTGCACGACAATCATTCCGAAACGCTGGCAAAGCGCATTATCGGAGATATTGGCACGGTATCACCGGCAACAGAGGTCAACTGCAATATCGTCAATTATACCAACGCCTGGGATTTCTCGGAGGTCTATACCAAGCTTCGCGATTTCGCCCGCGATTATCCTTTCGATCCGGATGCGGAAGATTATCTGGTCAATATCACCACAGGCACTCACGTCGCGCAGATATGCTGGTTCCTGCTGACCGAAGCGCGCATCATCCCCGCACGCCTTTTGCAGCTTTCCCCGCCGCGCTATAAAGACGCCGATCCGGATGCTGAAATTGATGTTGCTGGCACGCATAGCATCATCGATCTCGATCTCTCTCGCTATGATGAGATCGCAAAACGCTTTGCATCGGAACGTGAGGATGCGGCAACTTTCCTGAAATCGGGGATCGTTACACGCAATCAGGCCTTCAACCGGATGATCGATCAGATCGAGCGCGTGGTTATCCGCTCCACTGCGCCTGTATTGCTGACAGGCCCGACAGGTGCGGGTAAATCGCAACTGGCGCGTCGCATCTATGATCTGAAAAAGGCCCAGCACAAAGTCACCGGCCCTTTTGTAGAGGTCAATTGCGCAACCTTGCGGGGGGATCAGGCGATGTCCACATTGTTTGGCCACGCAAAAGGTGCGTTCACCGGAGCAGTCGGAGAACGTGCCGGCCTTCTCAAATCGGCAGACAAGGGCGTTTTGTTTCTCGATGAAATTGGCGATCTTGGCCTTGATGAACAGGCGATGTGTCTGAGAGCCATTGAGGACAAACGGTTTCTGCCCGTCGGCTCGGACAAGGAAGCCTCGGCAGAGTTTCAGCTGATCGCCGGCACCAATCGCGATCTGGGCGATGATGTTCAGGCCGGGCGTTTCCGCGAGGATCTCTATGCTCGTCTCAATCTCTGGACGTTTCAATTGCCAGCTTTGCGCGAACGCCCCGAGGACATCGAGCCGAATGTCGACTTTGAGCTAAAACGCTATCTGGAAAGGGAAGGGCAGAACGTAACCTTCAATAAGGAGGCCCGCCAATATTATCTTGATTTCGCAACCGGTCCTCACGGCCACTGGCATGCCAACTTCCGGGATCTGTCTGCCTCAATTACCCGCATGGCCACACTTGCTCCTCAGGGACGCATTACGGCTGATGAAGTCAAAGAGGAAATTGCCAGGCTCTCACGACTGTGGCGGTCAAAAGCGGGCGAAGATCCCGATCATGAGACTATTGAAATGGTGATGGGGAAAGATGGCGCCAATAAGCTTGACCTTTTCGACAAAGCGCAACTCTCTGCGGTCTTGAAAACCTGCGGTGAGAGCCAATCGGCAAGTGCGGCCGGACGCGTTCTCTTTGCGCAATCGCGGCAGGAGAAGAAAAGCGCCAACGATGCAGATCGCCTGATCAAGTATCTGGCGAGGTTCGGCTTGAGCTTCGATGAAGTGAGAGAGCGGCTGCGTGCAGCACCGCTCCCATAAGACGACAAATGTCAGGCGCGGTTCTCTTCACACTTCCATCCAGACCTGATTGAGTATCTTTGCGGCCAGCGCGGCCTTATCCTGCGGCAAAAATCTCCCATAGTGGCTTGCCACCATGTCCGGCGTATCCTGGATTGCATGGCTAGCCTGTTCGTAAGAGCCACTGCGTCCTCCGAGTTTAGCGAATAAAATTCGCTGATTAGATCAATACTGTGCAAAATGCGTGTTCGGTCTTGTTGGCTATCGTACCACTTTTTCCGCAATGCGCTCTTGGGCCAGCCGCACCTATCCCCACGCCCCAATCGGGCTATCATCTCCCAGCCGTCGGAAATCTGCTTGCTGCCAGCAAGCTTGGCGTGATCCTGTAGCGGGGAAAGAACCTCAGGCTGCCAAAGTCGGTACCGTCGCATTCGGTGCAGAGAATTTCTGCGATTGCTTCGATCAGCGCCTTATTTGCCATTGGTTATATCCTTATAGTAGTGATCGACAAAGTAGTTCACGTAAGGATTAGTTGCTTCCGGATATAGCCGGTATAGACCTACGCCGATAACTGCGATGATGAACGCGATGAGCGCGTAGTTAGTGACCTTGTCCATCGCGCGGTACACTAGCCTTTCTCCGGTGCCAGCCACGGATACTCCACGGGAAGCTCACGAATAGCTGTTTCTAAACTATCGAATATCGAGCCGTTGTCGGTAAACGCAGCCCAGTATTCTGCGTGGTAGTTGTGCTCAGGCACATCATCAATCCAGAATTTTTCCGCGATGCAAATAACAGATCCATCTGACCGCTGAAAAATTTCAGTTTGGTTTGCGCGTCGGGGCTAAGCTCTTGGTGGATTATCGTGCGGCTCATGGTTGGCCTCGTTATATTCTGATGGTGATAGTCACCTATCCGCGAAGATCTGCGCAGGCATGCAGGAGCAGACCTCGCAGATCATGCGGGCCATCGAAGCTTACTACTGCTTGTTCGGCTCAAGTGCTCTCTTGATCATATCACGATGAATCCACGCTTCCATCGGTGGGCATCCGAGTTCGAGAACTTGGTTTTTCAGCCACTGAGAAGCGAGCATTGAACTCGCCTCTTTGTTATCCGAATATTTGCCAGCCTCGGCCGAGGAAATCAGAAAATTATCGACTTCATTATTTTTCAGCGTGATGGGTTCGATGCCGTGGCTTTCAAACTGGGATTTTAATCGCTCTGTTTCTTCCTTTCTTCGCCCGAGAAAAATATAGCAAAGGACATGCTTCAGGCCAGAGTAGAACCTATTCAATTGGCCGAACGCTACATAGAAAAGGAAAAACAGTGCTGCCGTTCCGGGGACGTTCCCGTTCTTAACGAAATACCAGCACATCAAATAGATGGCAGCTGCATCTATCGAATATCCAATTACGTGCGACAGAATGTAATTCTGCCCCCGAAATCTCTTCTTCATGAATATTGCCCCATCGTAGAATCAAGTTTTATAGGGAGTATTAACGCCCAGTCTATTGTGACGTTCAATGCTCCTCTGGGTTAAGCCGCCCGTTCAGTATACCCTACCAATCACTCTGCTTAACAATAGCAGCCACCGCCGAAGTGCTATTTTGAGCCACCTACAGAAATCTAGCTCTAAAGCTCCGATTTAACTCGGTGCGACAGCGATAGGAACCGGAATTAATTCTCATCCAGACTTTGCAGCGAAAGTCCGGGCGCGGCTCTCGGATATCGTCGGGATCGAACTGATAACGTCACCCAATTTGATAGAGGCGACACAGGATTGCGGCGCATTCGTTCAGATTTCCGGCGTACTCAAGCGTGTGGCCGTCAAGCTTTCGAAGACCTGCAATGATTTGCGGCTTCTGTCTTCGGGGCCTCGCGCCGGTTTCAACGAGATCAACCTGCCACCCCGGCAGGCTGGTTCATCCATCATGCCTGGCAAAGTCAACCCGGTCATTCCGGAAGTTGTGAATCAGGTTGCTTTCGAAGTCATCGGTAATGATGTGTCTATTACAATGGCGGCCGAAGCCGGCCAGCTGCAATTGAACGCTTTCGAACCGATCATCTTCTACAGCCTGTCGCGATCGATTAATCATCTCACTGCGGCATGCAGCACACTTGAAGCAAACTGCGTTATCGGCATCACCGCCAATACAGAACGATTGCGAGGCATGGTCGAACAATCGATCGGTATTGCGACAGCGCTCAATCCATATATCGGGTATCGGAATGCGACGGAGATCGCGGTTGAGGCGCAACGTACCGGTCGCAGCGTATATGATCTGGTTCTTGAAAAGCGATTGATGTCGAAAGAACGCCTTGTCGCAGTGCTTCTGCCCGAAATGCTGACTCGGCCACAGCTGTTGCCGGCGTCGGAAGCCGCCGAAGTTCGGCAATAGCCTGCTCCTTTGCAACGAACCGCCACCTACCCAGCATATTTCCATAAAGCTCTTCGACTGGGAGCCCGAAGAGTTCGATGGCAGCCGGATTATGCATCTTACTTCCGGAATGTCTGATCGAGTGAGTTCTTAATGTCGGCGAGGTCCGATACGAACCGGTTCTATGCATCCTGATCGCCATTGACCGCGGACGCCAGCATCGCCCCGAAGCATTCGCCACCGAACTGCTTCTGGCGGGCTGGGCCAAAACAGTGTTCTTAGGCTGCACGGCGGCAGAGCGCAACGAAGCTCCTTGCGGCTAATGAGGATTCGCTCTTTCGGAAGGCGATGGCGACATCTGAGGTCGTAGTGATGCTGCTTACATCCACATAGCATATGCCAGGAAGGCCCACGGCATTCATAGATTTGGGCACCAGTGCCACACCGAGTTCAATTGCGACACGGCTTGCTATTTCGGTGAAATCCAGTGCATGCGCATTGATATCTGGATCGAAACCGGCGCTTCGGCAGGCTTCGAGTGTCGTCCTGTGAAAGCCGGTGTCGGCCGGCTGGCGCGGTGTGAGGAAGGTTTCTCCCTTCAAGGCGTCGAGCCGGAGTGTGCTGCAATTCGCTAGGGCATGGGCTTCATTCAGCACGGCAACGAGAGGTTCACGCTTCACGATTAGGCTGGTCAATCCGGGCGGCATCGGGGCGGGCCAGCGGATGAAACCCATATCCAGCAAGCCTTCCGAAATGCGCGAGAGTTGCATTCGCAGTTCCATTTCAGTGAGGTTGACCGCGACATCGGGATATTCCGCCCGGAATGTACGGATGGTTTCGAAAACGATGCCGGAATAGGCGGCCGATGCGACATAGCCGATGGAGACCTGCCCGATTTCGCCCCGCCCGGCGCGTTTGACTGCCACCATGGCCGCGTCGGTCTGTGCGAGGATCTTGAGCGCTTCGCGGTAAAGCACCTCGCCAGACTGGGTCAGCTGCACCGAACGCCGTGACCTGTCGATCAAAGGCGAGCCGATGATTGCCTCTAGCGCCATGATCTGCTGGCTGAGGCCGGGTTGGGCGATGCCCAGTCGCGCGGCAGCGCGCTCGAAATTCTTCTCGTCCACCAGAGCGCAGAAATAGCGCAAGTGGCGCAACTCGAAGGAGCGGGCGGCAGTGTTTTTATTCGGAGCTGGCGGCATTTGCGTGCTTTTTTGAATAATTCAAAACTATGACGGCAGTAAGCATCATAAGTTATGATTATGAAAAAGACACCCTCAACTTATTGGATCGATCGACAAAAGATGATTAATGCAGTCCAGTTTATGTTTTGAGGGGAACCCAGTGAGCGTCCTAGCCCGATTGCACGGTCTATTGTCCGCTGCAGCCATTTCCAGTACCACTTTTGCCGCTGTGACCGGAGCGTTTGCACAGGAGGCCGCGGCACCTACAGTTCTTGCACCCATCGTCGTTGAAGGTAGCCGTGAGGACCCGACGGCCCCCGTAAAAGGCTATGTCGCAAAGACGAGCATCAGTGCAACCAAGACCGGAACTCCGCTGGTTGAGACGCCGCAATCGATTTCAGTCGTCACAGCCGATCAGATCAGGGCGCAGGGCGTCCAGACTTTGGGGCAAGCGCTTGGTTATTCGGCAGGAGTTGTTTCTGAACCCTACGGTTCCGACCCTCGTTTTGACTCGCCTCTCGTTCGCGGCTTCGACGGCCGGCAGGTGCAGTTCTTGAACGGGTTGCGCCTGATGCGGACTGCAGGCGCCTCGGCGGTCGATCCCTATATGCTGGAGCGTATCGAGGTGGTGCGCGGCCCTGCTTCGGTCATGTTCGGGCAGGGCAATCCCGGCGGGCTCATCAATATGATCAGCAAACGCCCGACTTTCGAGAAGTTCGGTGAAATCGGCTTTCAGGCTGGCAGTTATAATACTTACGGCACATTTTTCGATGTGGGTGGCCCGGTTCTCGACAATGACAGTCTTGCCTATCGCATGACGGGTCTGGTGCGCAAAGCTGGAACCCAAACCGATTATCTCGACAATGATCGGTACTTCATTGCCCCGGCCTTCACCTGGAAGCCCGACGAAGATACCAAAGTGACAATTCTGACCAGCTTCCAGCATGACAATCCCAGCTCGCCCTCAGGCCTGCCGCCAAGTCTGACACTGAATGCCACAAATTACAGTCTCCCCCCCCCATTTCTACGTCGGTGACCCGAGCTTCGACGATTCCGATCGCAATGTCGTCAATCTCGGTTATGAGCTGGAGCACCGCATCAACGAAACCTGGACGTTCCGCCAGAACGCCCGTTACTCCAATCAGAACTGGGATTATACGGCGCTTGGCTATGCAACGGCAGGGCTTGCAGCCGATGGGCGGACCATCAACCGAACGGCGACCTTTCAGGATGAACTGCTCAACACATTCAATATCGACAACAATCTGGTCGCGGAGTTCGACACGGGACCTGTCGAAAATAAGGTCCTCTTCGGTGTCGACTATCGCTATTTCGACAACAGCGCCAAGACACAGTTCTGGAGCGCAACGCCTCTCGATGCCTTCAATCCGGTCTATGGTGGGCCGATAAAGCTGTTGCGCGACTCGGTGAACACCCATGTGGATTCCCGCATGACGCAGCTCGGTATCTATGCGCAGGATGAACTGACCTATTACAACTGGCGTGCGACCTTCGGCTTGCGTCAGGATTGGGCGACGACGCGCGGCACCTCGACCAACTATGTGCCTGCAACGCCGGTTGCCCGCTCGCTTGATCAGGATGACGAAGAGCTGACCGGACGGGCCGGCATAGGCTATGTCTTCGATAACGGCATTGCGCCTTATGTAAGCTATTCAACTTCCTTCGAACCGGTGGCAGTTTCCGCGACGGCAGGGGTTCTGCAGCCGACGACGGGCAAGCAGTTGGAGGCTGGCGTCAAATATCAGCCGAATGGCTGGGACGGTTATTTCGCCGCTGCAGTCTATGATCTCCGCCAGCAGAATGTACCGATTTCGGTTGCGCTGCCGGGCGGTGGCTCAACGACCGAACAGATTGGCGAAGTGCAGGTAAAGGGGCTGGAACTGGAAGGTGTAGCGAGCCTCGCCCAGGGGCTCAATCTGCGCGCCGCCTACACATATATGGAGGCCGAAATCGTCAGCGGGAAAGACGACGGCAATCGCCCGCCCAATGTGCCCGAACATTCCGCAAGCCTTTGGCTGGATTATACCTTTGAGGAGGGCTCGGCTCTCCACGGTTTCGGCCTCGGCGGTGGAGTACGCTATCTGGGCCAACGCTACGGCGATACGGGAAATACCTACGACCTCGACGGAGTGACATTGGTAGACGCAGCCGTCCACTATCAGAAGGATGGCATAAAGGGGATACTCAGTGTCAAGAATATTGCGGACAAGAAGTATGTCGCAAGTTGCAGTTCCTTTGGATGTAACTATGGTGACGGCAGAACCTATATGAGTACGCTGACCTTTTCATGGTAGAAAACCCGCAACACGGGGCGGGTTTCTCGTCCCTTAAGATCAGCCGCCGGAAAGCTCTGGGCCTTCTGGCGGCTTTGGCTTTGCCGCAGGGCGCACGCGCCAGTTCGGCGCTGCGCATCGCAGCCATCGATTGGGCAATGCTCGAAACGGTGATAGCACTTGGCGTTACGCCGATTGCTGCGACGGAACTGATTCAGTTTCGCAAGGATGCAGTCGAGCCGGATATCCCCGCATTGGTTACCGATCTTGGCCTTCGGGGGTCGCCGAATTTCGAACTTCTTTATCTCTTGAAACCTGATCTGATCCTGAGTTCTCCATTCTACACCCGGCATGAACCGGCGCTGAAAGCTACCGCTACGGTTCTGTCCCTGCCGTTTTATGTGCAGGGAGAACCACCCTATCAGAAGGCCCTTGCGGCGGTAGCGAAACTGGGAAGCAGGCTGGGACTCGGGGCAAAGGCAGAGGCTGTTCTAAGCGAGCAGGAAGCTTTTCTTGCGCAAACCGCAGGGACGCTGAAGCCTTTCGTGGATCGCGCGACATATCTCATCAATATCGGCGATGCGCGCCATTTTCGCGCTTTCGGCGATGACAGCATGTTCGGTGATATTCTGTCTAGGTTGGGACTTCCCAATGCGTGGACGGACCGTTCGCGCTTTACGTTCGCGGCTCCCGTGCCGCTGGAAGCTCTTGCAGAAAAGCCGGAAGCGCGGATCGTTATCATTTCCGATATTCCAGTCGAAGCGCGCAACAGCCTGCGTAACAGCTTGATCTGGCGCTCGCTGCAGCCGGTCCGCGAGGGACGCGTTCATATGCTGGGTAATGTCAATCCTTATGGCGGCATCACTGCGGGATTGCGCTTCGCGCGCCTTTTGAAACATGCCCTGCTGGAACAACCGGAGGGCAGCCGGTGACGCAAAGGAATTTTAGCGTAGCGGCTGTGGTTGGCATCGTGGCCGCGTTGGCGCTGTGTCTGTGGAATGCGAGCGCGTTTCTGCCATTCGCGCAATGGCCTGCCGTTCCGTTCAATCCGGATAAAATGAATACCCAACAGGTCATTCTGGCCTACGCGGTGCTGCCGCGCGCAGCGGTCGCCATCTTTGCCGGTGCCGCATTGGGGCTTGCCGGTGCGCTGCTGCAAAGGCTTTTAAGCAATCCGATTGCCGATCCATCGACGCTTGGCGTTTCGTCCGGCGCGCAGCTTGCCATCGTCACGGCCACATTGTTTTTCCCGGCCCTGCTTGATGAGTTTCGCTGGGCGGTCGCGCTTGCGGGAGCGGGGCTTGCAACCGCTATCGTCTTTCTGCTGGGATGGCGAAGCCGCCTTGAGCCGGTGACTATGGTGATTTCGGGCCTGCTTGTCGGCGTAACGTGCAACGCAATTTCCGCCGCCATGACCCTTTCGCAAGGCGAATATCTGATGTCGCTGGTGACATGGAACGGCGGTTCGCTCAGCCAGCAGGATTGGTCTTCGGCAAAAGTGCTGGCGGTGCAGTTCGTCATAGGTCTGGTTGCCGCGATCATGTTGAGCCGCCCCCTGACGCTTATCGGCATTGGCGATAGCAGCGCACGGGCGCTCGGCGTGCCATTGGCATGGCTGCGCGTGGCGGTGGTGATGGTCGCCGTCACGCTGACGGCGAGTGTTGCTGCCAATGTCGGACTTGTCAGCTTCATTGGCCTTGCCGCGCCTGCAATTGTACGGGGACTTGGTGTTCGCAAGCCCGGTACGGTGTTGGTTGCGGCACCGCTCGCCGGGGCAATTCTGCTCTGGCTGTGCGATGGCGGCGTGCAATGGCTCGGTTCCGGTCTCGGTGAAACATTCCCGACCGGCGCGGTGACGGCTCTGATCGGGGGGCCGCTGCTGCTGTGGCTGATCCCGCGTGTTCGCTCTTCCGCATCGGCTGGCGGCAGCTCAGCCATATTCGCGCGCGCCTCGGCCACCAAAGCCATGTTCTTGCTGGCCTTGCTTGCGATTGCCGCGTTCCTCGCGCTTTCGCTGGTGCGCACACCCGATGGCTGGTCGTTGCTGACGGGAAGGGATTTTGTCGAACTTCTGCCTCTGCGCTGGCCGCGTCTTCTGGCAGCGGCGGCGGCGGGTAGCCTGCTGGCGATGGCAGGCGCCATTCTCCAGCGTCTCACCGGCAACCCGCTGGCAAGCCCGGAAGTCGTCGGCGTCAGCGGCGGCGCGGGGATTGGTTTTGCAATCGCATTGACCCTGTTTGCCACGCCCAACAATTTTCAGCTGTTGGTGTGCGCCGCTATAGGTGCATTTGCAGCGATGATCGTCGTCCTCAGCTTTGCGAGCCAGAGACATCTTTCCCCCAACCGGTTGCTTTTGGCGGGCATTTCCGTCAGTTCATTCGCGTCGGCTGTACTGAGTGTTTTCCTCGCCATTGGCGACCAGAGGTCATGGCAAATTCTCGCATGGCTCGGCGGTTCGTCGGCATCCGCGACGCCCGATACGGGCATTTTTCTCGCGGTTCTGGGTGTCTGCGTGACATTGGCGGCTCTGCTCCTGACCCGTTGGCTGACGATCCTGCCACTCGGGCAAACGACGCCTGTGTCGTTGGGGCTCCCCGTTGGTATGGCGCGTATGTCGACCATCCTTCTCGCCTGTATTGCAAGCGCCGCTGCCTCGCTGCTCGTCGGTCCGTTGAGTTTTGTGGGCCTGATGGCTCCGCATATGACGCGACGCATGGGGTTCGACCGTGCGGCAAGCCATGTGCTGGCATCCGCAATCCTCGGCGCGCTGCTGATGACGATAGCAGATCTTGGCGCGCGCAATGCGACATTCCCCTATGAGCTACCGCTTGGTCTTTTCGCAGCGCTTGTGGGCGCGCCATATCTCGCTTCGGCGCTCGGAAGGAAGAGATAATCGGTATTAGTTCGCCTTGAATTGAACGAGTGCTTAACACAGCTCACAAATCTGCAAGTGCCAAGATTTACTCGTTATTTGCTTGGGGTGTTAAGCTGGGATGATTTTGCTAAGATTGAAGGTTAGACACTGGCTCCCAAAGCCACGGTTCTTGACTGGCAATCTAAAAGTGAAGCCCTTTCGAAGTTAGTAATCTAGGTATCTGAAAACGGAACCTATTCTTTTGCTGATGCTGCCGCACTCGGCAAAGAAGCAGAGTTGCGCGATTGGAAAAGGATTAATCGATTTAAGAGACGTTCTAAAGATGAAGGTGTCCGAATAGCCAATGTACGCGATGGAAGCCTGGGATGCCAAGGTTTATGCTGAAATACACATTAGATCTGCTATTGTTGCACCGGGATACCTAATACATTAGAGTATGCTAATACTCGGTCCACTTAAAAATGTGACGCTTTATAGTTTTTATAAGGCGAATACGTTGACTTGCACTTAATTATATAAATATAAAATATGGACGGAAATTTAGAGGGGCATAATTATGAGAGATCGGAACGCAACAGTTAAGCGGTTTGAAAGTGTTAAGGCGTGCGCTTTGCGTTTGTATCCATTGCTGTTCTCGACGACGGCACTTGTCTCTCTCGCCTCACCCGCAGCCTCGGCTTGCATCTCAAGCATTCCTGGCGAGTATACGTGCTCGGGCACCGAAACTTCACCGCAGACGCTGGGCGCTTCTGGCGTCAATACATCTATCAGTTTTACGACCGGAGCCTCGATCAATGCCTCCGGCGCTTTGGCTTTAGACATTAGGGGCCTTGACGTCGTTTATGCTGATCAGTCCGACACGGTGATTTCCGGTGATACGGGCCTTAGTATTTTAGCGGGTGGCGCCATTGACGTTACCATTAACGGAACTTTATCCGGCGATCAGGCCGCACTTTACACCGATAGCTCATCCAACGGTCCAGTTCGAATTGTCAATAAAGGCATTATAAATGGCAAGATTATCTCATACGGCAACACAGAGTTAATCTTAGATAGCGGAAGCGGAGGGGACTACGGCGGCCCGCCCCCTCCAAATACCGCTAGCACTAATATTCATTTACAAGGGGATAATAATTCCTTGATCATCAAAGAAGGCGCCATTCTGCCTTCATCCTATTCTTTTGCAGGAGGAGGTAGTCAATTTACCTCCACGACCAATAATAACGAAATTGTTTTCGATGGTGGCACTCGCGACATCCTATCAGGTTTTTACGATGGTTTCCGCAATTGGGATCAGGTCGTACTGAGAAACAACGCTGATATTACATTTGGTGATCCGAACGATCAGACCAGCCCCCTTGATCCTACATCTACTTACGCCATGGGCTACATGCTCATTGACATAACTGGCAGTGAGGAAAAGGGGCTTACGATAGAAAGCGGGTCGACTTTTCGCTTTTCAACCGACAATTATGTGGTTCATGGAACGACGAATAATTCCGGCATGATCAACATGGCCGACGGTCGGATTGACAATCTTTCAATAGGCGGCATTCTCCAGCCCAATTTTAATCAGCCAACTTTGAGCAATTACCACTCTAATGGTGGTGCCCTTACGCTCGATGTCGTCCTCGGAGATTCCTCCTCTCCGGCCGACAAGTTTATTGTGTATGGTAACGTGACCGGGATCACTTCGGTCTATATAAATAATCTCGGCGGCGTAGGCGCTCTTACCACTGGCAATGGCATTCCTGTTATCCAGGTCGTCGGTGACAGCAGCAACGGAGATTTTGTTCTCGGCCACTCGGTGATTGCGGGTGCTTACGAATACAACGCCCTCGTAAAAGGTCCTGGAAATGCTCTTGCTGATGGGAAAGGGCCTGCAAGCGCGAATGATTGGTATCTTCGCTCGATCTTGGCACCCCTTGAACCGGAAGATCCCGAGCCCGAAGCTCCCACGGAAACCCCTGGTGGCCAGCCGCCCGTGGTTAATCCTCCAGTTACCGAAGCGCCTCAGGAGCCAAAGTATCATCCCGGCGCCCCGCTTTATGAGACTTATCCGCAAACATTGCAGGTTCTCAATGCGTTGCCAACGATGCAGCAGCGAGTGGGGAACCGGTTCTGGAACGAGCCAAGCCCGCCTGCCGAGACAATATATTGTAAGGACGCAAGCCTCAACTTCCGTTGTCCTGTGACGACAGCGCAATCGAGCTATTATCTTGGCAACGGCGGAAAATCTGTCGTAACTGCCAACGGTGTCTGGGGACGAATTGAGGCTAGCCACGGTGAGCGTGCGCCTGCATATAGCACAACTAGAAGTGAATACGAGTACGACCTCTACAAGCTTCAGGCCGGCGTCGACGGCATGTTGTTTGAGAGTGAAGCTGGTAAGGTTATCGGTGGGATCAATGCTTATTACGGCTCAATCAACTCGGATGTAAAATCCAGACACGGATATGGTGAGATAGATACCCAGGGCTACGGCATAGGCGCAACCCTGACCTGGTATGGCGCTAATGGTCTTTATGTCGATGGGCAAGCGCAGATGAGCTGGTTTGATACCGACATTGTCTCAAATTCTCTGGGCGATTTGACGTTAGTCGACGGTAATAACGGAACCGGATACGCGATCAGTGCAGAGATCGGTAAGCGGTTTGCTCTGAATGAAGACTGGGCCCTTACTCCCCAGGCGCAACTCGTCTATTCGAGAGTGGATTTTGATCGCTTTGTGGATCCATTTGGCAGCACTGTTGATCTAGAAGATGGTGATAGTTTGCGCGGTCGAGTTGGTCTGTCGCTCGAAAAGCAGCGCAGATGGCTTGATGGGGAAGGAAAAGTATCGCGATTGTCGTTATACGGTATCGGCAACGTTTATAATGAGTTTCTTGGTGGCACGAAGGTAGACTTGTCAGGAGTTGATTTCCGTAGTCGCAATGAGCGGCTTTGGGGCGGATTGGGCCTTGGTTTTACCTACAATTGGTCGAATGACAAATATTCGTTATTTGGTGAAGTTGGTTCTAGCACCTCATTTGAAAACTTTGGCGACAGTTACGACGTTTCCGCATCACTCGGGATGAAAGTCAGCTGGTAAATTTTTAAGTCAGCACCTGGTTCAACCAGGTGCTGCTTATAAAGGTATAAGATATTCGGCATGGGCAGCGCGGGTTTAAGGCATATTGTCTGTGGGGCATCGGCGGTTTTAATGGCTGCATGCACGGCACACAGTAATGACGTGGTGTCCCGGGCTGATTTGGAAAAACTAGAAAGCCGATATCAAGGTGAACGTTACAAGGTTCTCATTGTCGACCGAACGAAGTTCGATGAACGCTTTAAGCCCAAATTGGTGGTCTCGCCTTATCCCAGGAAAGCGGGGTCAATCGTCGTTTCGACGAAAGATAAATTCCTGTATCTCATTTTGCCAGACGGAAAGGCGATGCGATATGGTGTTGCAGTCGGCCAGGCAGGTTATGGCTGGTCTGGAGAAGCCGTTGTCGGACGGAAAGCAAAGTGGCCAGCTTGGTATCCGACCGATGATATGCGCAGCACTACACCCGACCTTCCGCAACGAATAGATCCGGGTCCACACAACCCGTTGGGTGCGAGGGCGATTTATCTCTATTCCAATGGACGCGATACCCTATATCGAATACATGGAACATCGGAACCTTGGACCATTGGAACGGAGGCCTCTTCGGGATGCATTCGAATGCTGAATGAAGATGTGATTGATCTCTTTGATCGCGTGTCCAACGGCGCTTATGTGACGGTCATTTAGTAAAATGCAGGTGGCAATATGGATTCGCTGGTGATTGCAAAAAAAAATATTGGCTGAATCCTTATTTGTGCCGGTAGAAAAAATTTCTGACGATGCCTCGATCAATGACGTCAAAGAGCTGGATAGCCTGTCATTTGAAGCGCTTTTGTTGGAAGTTGAGGAGATCACCGATCGAGAGATAGACCCCATTAAGATTATGCAGATCAAGACAGTACGCGATCTGGCGGATCTGATAGAAACATTAACATGAGTGAAGCAAACTCTTTTGCGGATCTCCTATATAAGACCGCAGATAGCGAGTTTAGGCGCGATACAACGCTCATTTTGGGTGGTGTAAAGACATTTATTGTTCAGAATATAGAATCTGCGCACTATGTGCTTCGTCATAATTCGAAAAATTATAAGAAAAGCATGGATTGGTTCCGGCAGACTTTTGGAGCATCCCGCTTTACAGAAAATGACGAAAGCTGGCGTATACGTCAGGAATTATCGCAGACTTATCTATCAAGATCTCGACAGAGATCGCGCATATCAAACCTCGGTTTTATTTGGGAAATCAGCTTTAGATATTCTTGTAAAAAACAGCAACCAAGGCGATAAGAACATAAGCGATTCCGTATTAAGGGATCTTGCCGCTTCTATTATGCTTGACGTCTTTTTTCAGAGAGACTTGGTTAAAACAGGTGTCGCCCTTGATGACATTGCCGCTATGCTTCAGTTCGGGTCCGAGTATTCCTTCGTTGCGACAAAGGCCCAGTTTCCGCGAAATGCAGACGAAACACGCAATTTTTTGAAAGTGCGTTCTCGTGTTTTGAAGGCTTTGCAAAGTTTTCGCATGGGCGATGCAACTCAGGGCGGGCTGTTGGACGCAATGAGAAAACTGGACAATGAAGGCTCATATGGTTTCAGGCTAGAACACGAAGTCGCGATGTTTTTTGCTGCGGCTAGCGAAACAACAGCCGCCACATTGGGATGGGCCGCCTTCATCTTGGCTAGAAATCCTGAACTTCAAGAAAGTTTGCGCGGTGCGCTAAATGGGCTTCCACCCTTAGAGGAATGTGATTGGCGCCAAATTGAACAACATGGACTTTTACGAAACTTCGTGTCGGAGGTCTTACGGATATTTCCCTCTACACCAGTTATCGCTCGTAGAGCCATCGATCACGATCGGATCGGAGATTATTCCGTTGAAGCTGGTGAGCAGATTCTCGTATCAATGATTGGAATCCAGCGCGAGAGGCGTGAAAATCAATCCTTTTGGAACGTAAATTTGGCCGATTTATCTGCCGATGCTTCAAGCACGGGAAACCAAATATCTTTCAGCATAGGCCCTCGAATGTGTGGTGGGTCACGGTTTGCGATGCTTGAACTTATGGCGATACTATGCCTCTTCATCAGAGAAGGTCGATTTGAACAGACTTCAGATCAGCCACCACAGTTTATATTCCAGACTCAGCTGATGCATGATAATGGTCAGCCGGTACGTGTTGATTACTACAAGAGGTGAGAAAATTTCTTCGGGCCTCTGATCTCCTGATCTTTCCAGAGCTAGTTAACGAGATTGCGCCAGCCGAAACTATGTGAACCGCGACAGAGACGCCCAATTCTTCGCTAATAGCAAATCGGATCTTTTCTTTTTTCTCCTCGACCAATTGCTGATTTCCACGGATATGTATGAGCACCACGATAGGTGGCGTTGTAAGGTTTTGCAGATTCTCGCCTTCGAACGCGACCACATCACCGTGTCCAATTCCAGAAATTCTTTGAGCGATCCACTCAATGTCGTCGGGCCATACATTCCGGCCGTTTACAATGATGAGATCCTTTAAACGCCCGGTTATAATAATCTGTCCTTCATAAATGAAACCCAAGTCGCCGGTTTTGAAGTATCCGTCTTGCATTAGGGGGGGAGCTGCTCTGTTCATCCTGATTGAGGTATTCCTTGAATACACTGTCGCCCTTGACCTGCAGCTCACCCTGCACGCCATCGGGCAGCGTATAGCCGCTCTGATCAGCAACTCTTATCTGCAGATTTCGGAGTGGTTTGCCGCACTTCACGAAATTGCTTGGCTCGGCAGGCCCGGTTTCCGAGATACTTATGGTATTAAGACCTGCTCCGGGTTCTGTCATCGAAATCGCCAATGTAGCTTCGGCCATTCCGTACGAAGGAGCAAAAGCTTTCTGACCAAAACCCATGTGTACGGTGCGTTCTGCAAATTCTGCCAGTATTGCGGCATTGATGGTGTCGCCGCCAATGCCCGCTACGCGCCAACAGCTCAGGTCAAGTGTCGTTGTTGACGTGACCGCTAGTGCCCGATTTGTGGCTTCATATCCAAAAGGCGGTGCAAAACTAATTGTGGCTTTGTTACGAGAAATCAACTCAAGCCAAAGCGTCGGTCTTCGCACAAATGTCGACGGCGCCATGTAGTCGACAGAGCATTGTCCAAACATAGGTGCAATCATGAAGCCCATCAGGCCCATGTCATGGTAAAAAGGCAGCCAGGAATTCGCCCTATCATCCGGCCGTAGCTGTAGTCCGTCACGCAAAATGGCTGTGGCGTTAGCTGTGGCGGCAGTTTGTGTAACAATCACACCCTTAGGAAAAGATGAGGAACCAGATGAATATTGAATATAGGCGATCTCAGAGGTTTTTCTATCCTCTGGCCGCAATTCACGTTTAAGGTCCAGTTCTGCAAAGGACAACAGATGCGTCGTTTTTGTATCGGCATCTCTAAATGCCTGGATCAGAGATGATGGTGCTATTAATATCTTTGCCCGGCAATCTTGAACTATACGATTTACTCTTTCCAGGTAAGCTGAATGGCCGCCGATATAACGGTTAAAGGATATTGGAACCGGGATGAGGCCGATGTACTGACAGGCATAGAATGCATGTTGGAAAGATCGGTTGGTTTCTGCGATTATTCCGACGAACTCGCCTGGCTGGGCACCCGTATCGAGCAACTGTGCAGCGACTGACAAGGATTGCTGTCGGAGTTCCTTATATGAAGTCGCGTGGGTAAGTAGCCCTTTTGATGAGTAGAAATTCGTGCCTGACTTACCCGTAGCGGCGTAATCGAGAGCATCTGAAATTGTGACGAAACCACCACGTCTCAATGTGATATCACTCAACGTGGGCGTTGGAGATATCTGATATGACAGATCGATCATTGCTTAAACGCTGAGAAAATTAGGATATCCTCTCGGTTGCCATTTGCTCCTATAACTTCCTTTTTTAGGCGAGCCTCGAAAACAAAAACGTCTGGAATCATAAAATTGAAAAGTGCCTGTCTATTGGAAGCCAGAATGCGGGCGCTAATCTTGTCCATATTGTAATGGTTGAGCATATGCCTTACGAAAACCGGCCCGGTCTCGTACAACACTCTTTTCCCCACATAGTCCATATCTCCAATAGCCGATGTGATATGGCCCGTACGCTGTAGAAGATTGACATCGAGCGTATAGAAACCGATCAGTCTACCATTGGATCGATCAATAATACCCGCTATATGGCTAGTGAGATTGTCAAAAGAATCCAGGAATTTTTTTAACGTCGGAACGTTCCATTCTCGCATTGGCAGATTAAGACCATTCATAACGCGAGAATCTCGAAGCCAATCGATTAATGGTCCCGATGCATCATCTGCGGTCAAACTTCGTATTAAGTAATTTGCACTCTCGACGTTAATGCTTCTTTTTGCAGTTCCCGCGCTAAATGGAGTGCCGAATGAATACTGAATGCGCATGCCGCCCCTCATATGGTTGCAATACAGTGAAATAATAAATGTAGAGCATTAACGCAATGCGGTTTTGCTGGGAAAACAGTTCGGCTTTATATTGCAGGAGCATCGAACGACAGGAGTTGGCAGAAATACAGATAAACAGCTGGTCCGGTGGGTTGGTTATCCTGCTTTATGAGCGCGGCGGCGTCAGCTGATCGCCACAAAGCCGAAAGGATCATCCTCGAGGCCAACCAGATCTTGACTGGCAATCTGGAAAGGCAGTCCCAGATAATGCCACTGCTGCTGATCACTCCGAGGCAAACACCACAGGAAAGGCGGCGATCAGTGTTGTGCAGCGTATACTCGCCGGACGCGATAAGCACGAGGCCGGGTCGTTCGAGAGCATTATTATATTTTAGCGGCTTACCGTTAGCTCTTCGGCCGTCTAACATCGAAACCGTCGCTGCGGACAAGGATCCTTGGACGGAAGTCCCGTAGCCAGTACCTTGCGCGTATTGGATTTCCGGTTTGTCCGGCCGATGAACCCATTAATTTATCATCCGAGTTTTCTTTGTTGAATGGCTGTTGCCGCCAGACATAGCTGGATGAAAAGGATTTGGGCAGCAGCCTGTGCCGTGTTGGTCGTTGAATCATATTGCGGCGCAACCTCAACCACATCCGATCCAATGAAATTCAAGCCGTTGAGACCGCGCAAGATCTGCATTGCCTCACGGGGCTGCAGGCCGCCGACCTCGGGCGTACCGGTGCCCGGAGCAAAGCCGGGATCGAGGCTATCGATATCAAAAGAAAGATAGACTGGACCTTTGCCGACAACCTCGCGCGCAATCTCGATCACCCGGTCAATGCCGAGTGATATGACATCTTCGACATGCAGAACTGTCATGCCGGAATCAATTGAAAATTCCCAAAGATATTCGGCACCGCCCCTGATACCGATCTGAACTGTTCTCTGCGGATCTAGAACACCGTCCAGAACCGCTTGTCGGAAGGGGCCGCCATGATGGAACTTGCAGCCCTCATAAGGCCCGCTCGTGTCGCAATGGGCGTCGATATGGATCATTCCGACAGGCTTTTCACGTCCGAGGGCCCGGAGAATGGAACCGCTGATCGAATGGTCGCCACCGACTGAAAGCGGGTAGATTCCGGCGTCCACGATTGCGGTATAAAACGTCTCGATATCAGCATGTGAGCGCGCCAGGTCGAAACGCGAATTGAGCGGCACGTCGCCGATATCAGCCACTTTGATTTCAGTGGAGGGCGCCATCTGTAAAACATGATCGAACGGTCCGATTCTTTCTATCGAACGAACAGCTTTTGGACCGAAACGGGCGCCCGAACGATTGGTTACGCCAAGGTCCATCGGTACGCCCACAATAGCGGCTTCCAGACCGCAGAAAGACGGATCGGCAATAGCATCGGGCAGATGAGGCAGATCGAGAAATGTCGAGACATTTGCATAGGGAAAGGCACGCTTTCCAGCTTCTGAAAATTGAGCGCTGGCGGCCTTGCGGAAAACCGGATCAAAAATATCCCCACCTTCGGTCCCGGCATATTTTTCGCGGAGCGCCTGAAGCTTCTTCTGGTCCATATCGATCTACCATCCTCTTGTTATAACAGGCCTTCCTTTTGAGACGTGCCCGTCGATTGATCACGTAACGATGGAGTGTTCTTGCAGGCAAGCCTGCAAGAACACTGTGTTTGGTACCATAGGATAGAGACATCCTCCCGATTGGGCGATATCATTGACGGAAACGAAGGTTTCACGAGTATCAAACCACTATGATTCCAATCTATTGCCAATGACCGATCTCGATGTGCGTTTACTGAAAGTTTTCAGAACCATTGTTGCCAATGGAGGGTTGAAAGGTGCTGCCAAGGCGCTGAACGTCGGGTTGCCGACAATCAGCAAGCAGCTCTCCGATCTGGAAATTAGACTCGGTGTTCGCCTGTGCGTTCGCGGTGGCTCGAAATTCGAACTTACTCAGGACGGTAACGAAGTTTATCGGGCAAGCACGGAGCTGTTTTCATCGATCGAGAATTTTCGGAATGATGTTGGTAAAATCAAGAAGAAGAAAGAACTGCTTCGAATTGCGGTTATCGACAACATCATTACTGATGAAAACTCTCCGTTGCCATGGCTCATAAGCTATTTCGATGCCAGAAACTGCCATGTCAGCGTGATTGTAACAAAGCCAGAAGAAATCGAAAAAGGGATTTGCGGAAACATTTTCGATATCGGCATCACACCGATTTATCACCGGAATCCAGACCTGCAATATACGTCCTTGTATAATGAAGTTTCCTATCTTTACTGTGGACACCTACACCCATTTTTTGCGAATCCGGATGAGGAACTGGACTGCAGGACTGTCGATGCCGCACCCTGCGTAGAGCATCTTTATGTTGACAGACGTTTCATTCCGACACTCAAGGATAAAAGCGGCGACGGTCCGTCTGCTCTTCAACTGGAAGCGGTGCTAACGCTTATTCTGTCGGGAAATTATCTGGGTTTCCTGCCCGGACATTTTGCAGCGGCCTTTGAAGACAGGCATCAGATAAGGAAAGTTCATCAGGAACGGTGCCAATATGCCACCGAGATTGGTTTCATCCATCGTCGGGAGGGTGTCTTTAATGCTACCACATTACAGGCGATCGGGTTGTTGGGAAATCGCATTATTTCAGAGGACAAGCCTATTTAACTGCCCCATTTGCAAACTATGCCAGGCAATGGGAAATCCTACGACGATCGCACTATCAGGCTGCTTTCGGTCTTCTCAGCTTCTTGCAGCGCCCAATTGCGGAACACTTCAAGTTGCGGATTGCGGACGCGGTCCGCATGGGTTGTTAGCCAGTAACAATTGCGACTGTCGTAGCGCAAATTCAATGGATTGACGAGCTGACCGCTTTCGAGCTCGTCAAGGATCAGGCTTTGCGGGATAAGCGCCAGACCGTGCCCGCCGATTGCCGCGCGAATGACGAGAGAATAATAGCCAAGTTTCAGAATTCGCTCTGGGCGAAATTCGCTGATGTCGTTCGCGATAGCGAAATCGTTCCAGTAAAGGGGCGTTTTCAAGTGCTCCAACATTGGGAAGCTACCGATATCCATGGGGTCCGATATGCCGCCATGACGCGCGATACAATGCGGAGAACCAACCAGCACGACATCGCGACCGAGAAAATAATCCATATGCCATCCGGGCCATTCACCCTCACCAAAACGGAAGACGACATCAGCCTCGTCTTCCGTATCGCTGGGTGCAAATGAACTGAACTGAACGTCTATGTCGGGATGGGCTTCGGCAAACTGTACGAACCGCTGAATAAACCAACGGTCGCCAAGTATTGGCAATACGTGCAGTCGCAATGTTGGCTTGTTGGAGCGCAGGTGCATGACCCGTGCAGCGGCAGTTTCAAGGGCACCCAGAGCGACACGTGCCTGTTCTATGTAAACCGTTCCGGCTTCGGTTGGCATGAGACCCTGGCTTGTGCGCGAGAAGAGCCCGAGGCCGACCAGATCCTCCACAGATTTGAGCTGCTTGCTCACGGCACTTTGCGTCATGTGGAGAAATTTTGCCGCTTCGGAAATCGTTCCGTGTTGTGCGAGAGCAGCTAATACACGAAGACCCGTCGTTGTTGGCAAATGCTGGCGCATCGTTGAATCAGCTCCCCTATTCCTTTTTGGACTACCATTCCGGAAATCTATTCAATTGTCCAGTCAACGACCGTTTGCAACTATCCGACCGGTCAGGAGGACAATCATGAATGAATCTGTAAGGCTTTGGGGAGCCCGTTTCCGCTCTCCTCCATCTCCCGAACTCGTGCGCCTGTCGCGTTCTCCCCAAAACCATTTCAGGCTCGTTCCGGAAGACTTGCGCTCGTCAATAGCTCACGCCCATGAGCTGGAGCGCGCCGGCATCCTCGATGCAATCGAAACTGAGCAAATCACGACTGCGCTGGAAACTATCGGCAAGGACTGGCAGGCCAACCGCCTGCAACCTTCCGAAGATGACGAAGACGTTCACACCTTTTTGGAACGCGTGCTGACGAGCCGGCTCGGTGCTCTTGGCGGAAAATTGCGCGCCGGGCGTTCGCGCAACGATCAGGCAGCCAACAATCTCAAGCTTCATCTGCGCCAGATCGCTCCCACGCTTGTCACAAACATCGCCTCGCTCCAGGACGCACTTGTTGCACAGGCAAAAGCACACCAGCACACACTGGCAACCGGTTTTACCCATCTTCAACCTGCGCAGCCTGTGACCTTCGGGCATCAGCTTCTGGCCCATGCACAAGGATTTTCGCGCGATATTGGCCGGATTATCGACTGGCACAAGAGAGCAGGGCGCTCGCCGCTGGGAGCTGCCGCCCTTGCAGGGTCGGCGATTGCTTTACATCCGGAGCTGTCGGCGAGCGAGCTCGGCTATGACGCACCGTGTGAAAATTCGATCGATGCCGTGGGCAGCCGCGATCATGTCGCCGAATTTCTGTTTGCGACCGCCATGCTCGGCGTCAATCTTTCCCGCCTGGCAGAAGAGGTCTTTCTGTGGTCGTCCAAGCAGTTTCATTGGATAGAGCTCGATGACAGCTACGCCACCGGCTCGTCCATCATGCCGCAGAAGAAGAATGCCGATATTGCGGAACTGACGCGTGGTCGTTCAGCACGTCTGATCGCGTCGCTGAATGGAATGCTGATTGCCCTCAAGGGACTACCCTTCGCCTATAATCGTGATCTCAGCGAAGACAAATGGTCATGTTTCGAGGCGATCGACACGCTTGAACTCGTGCTGCCGGCAATGGCGGGCATGATCGCGACGATGAAAGTCGATCAAGAGCGGTTGAGAAAGCAGTCGTTCGAGGGCTTCACTCTTGCCACGGAAGTGGCCGACTGGCTGTCCCGACAGGGTATTCCCTTTAGCGAAGCACATGAAATTACCGGTGCACTGGTGCGCTACTGTGAGGAAAAAGCAATCGGCCTGGAAGATCTGTCGTCTGATGATCTGTCTGCCGTCGATACGCGCCTGAAGGCCGATGTCCTCAAGCATCTTTCCCCGGAAGCGGCTGTTGCAGCCCGCAAGGGATATGGCGGCACCGCGCCCGAACGGGTGGGAGAGCAGATTGATCGGCTGCAGCAGCTCCTCCAGTTGCAACGCCAATGGGCGGAAAAGAACTGAACGCATTCGGGAAAAACAAGAAGGCGTGACGGACCATCGGTCACGCGTCAATCAATACCGGTGAAACACACCGGAAGCATCAGACCAAAATGGGAGAACTATCATGGGGATTACGCATATCTTGAAAGCACTCGGCTGCGGTATCGCAATTGCATGTGTTGCCGGTGCCAGCGCCGCTTCGGCTGCCGGGGGCGATCTGCCCGACCGCGTCAAAAGCTCGGGTAAAATCATCGTCGGGATAGAGACCACCTATCCGCCGATGGGCTACAAGAACCCGGCTACCAATGAACGTGTCGGTTTTAACGTCGATCTCGTCAATAGCCTTGCCAAGGAGATGAAGCTCGAAGTCGAATGGCAGGAAATGAGCTTCGAACAGCTCATGACGTCGCTGACCAGCAAGCGCATCGACATGATCGGCACAGCTATCAGTGATTACCCATCGCGTCGCGACAAGCTCACCTTCGTCGATTATCTGCGCACCGGCGCCCAACCATTCACACTCGCTGCCAAGAGCGGCGACATCAAGAGCGAGAACGATCTGTGCGGGAAGAAGGTCGGGGCACCGCGCACGACAAGCTTTTTTCCTGAGACGCAGAAATGGAGCGAGGCCAACTGTGTGGGAACTGGCAAACCGGCGATTACAGTCAATGGTACTGCTGGTGCGACCGCAACACGTCTTGATCTGAAACAGGGTCGCCTCGATGCGGCGGTGCTTGGGCCTGAATATGTGGCATATCTGATGCAGGATGAGCCAGGCGTCTATGCACTGGCAGGCAATCCCTTGATGGAAAGCCTGTTTGGGCTCGCCTTTGACAAGAACGAAACCGGCCTTCGCGATGGCGTGGCCGAAGCGGTTCAGGGTCTCATAAAGGATGGAACATACGAGCAGATTCTAAAAAAAATATGGACTTGAGCGCCAGGGCGTCACCGAAGTGGCGATCGACGCAGGAAAATGAGCATGTCAGTGGCGCAAACTCTTCCAGTCGATACCATGCGTGCCGTTGAACTCGTCCGCACCGGGGGCCCGGATGTCCTGAATCTCGGTCAGGTGGCCGCGCCCAGGCTCTCACCCGGAAGCGTCATGATCGAGGTGCATGCCACCGCGCTCAATCATGCCGATCTGTTGCAGCGTCGGGGAACTTATGGTGGGGGCATTTCGCTCCCGACCATTCTCGGCATTGAATGCTCTGGTATCATCGTGGACATGGCATCCGACGTCAAAGGGTGGAATATCGGCGATAGAGTTTGCGCTCTGATCAACGGCGGAGGTTATGCGGATCTGGTCTGCGTGCCCGCAAGCCTTGTGCTTCCGGTTCCTGCGAATATCGACCTGATCACGGCGGCGGCCTTGCCGGAAGCGGCTTGCACGGTCTGGTCCAACATTATCGATATCGCCCGGTTCGCGCCGGGAGATACGCTTCTTGTGCATGGAGGGGCGGGAGGTATCGGTAGTTTTGCCATTCAGGCCGGGCGAGCGCGCGGCGCGCGCATCTTTGCGACAGCGGGCGGTCACGAAAAAATGGAATATTGTCGGAGTATTGGTGCCAACCGTCCCATCGATTACAGGAACGAAGACTTCGTTTCGGTTATCATGGACGAAACCGGCGGTCGTGGCGCGGATATTATTCTCGACAATATGGGCGGCCTCTATCTCGAGCGGAACATCGACGCGATGGCTCATGACGGGCGTATCGTCATGATCGGCCTTCAGGGAGGCCGTGAAGCCAACATTCATCTGGGCAAAATGATGGGCAAGCGCGGTTCGCTCTTCACCACATCATTGCGAGACCGTCCTGTCGAGGATAAGGCGCGTATCGTGTCAGGCGTCCTCAAGGATTTCTGGCCCGATGTCGAAACCGGGCGTATCCGCCCCCTGATCGATCGGGAGTTTCCTCTTTCGGATGCAGCAGGTGCGCACAGCTACATGGAAAGCGGCCAGCATGTCGGGAAGATCGTTCTCAGGGTCAGAGGTGACGCCGACCGGAATGCGAAAGGTTAAACAACAATGACTGATAACGTTTATCAAATCAGCCATCTGGTACATGTACCGCGACGCCATTATGGCCGTCTTGTCGCGGCTGCGGTCGTGGTTCTCGCGCTTGCCGCAATCATCCATGCATTTGCCGTCGGACAGATTGAATGGAACTATGTGGGAGAATTCCTCACCGTACCGGCCATCATGACCGGGCTGTTGAACACCATCATCATGTCGGTTCTGGCCATGGCGCTGGGCATAGCACTCGGGATCGTGTTTGCCGTGATGCGCCTGTCGGACAATCCGCTACTTTCCTATGTCTCCATCGGCTATGTCTGGTTCTTCCGGGCGGTTCCAGCACTTCTGCAACTGCTGTTGTGGTTCAATCTGGCACTGGTTTTTCCCACTATGGGCATACCGGGCGTCTTTTCGGTCTCGACCGTTGAAATCATGACGCCTTTTGTGGCCACGCTCCTCGGTCTTGGCATCCAGCAAGGCGCATTTACCGCCGAAGTCGTCCGTGCCGGGCTGCTCTCCGTGGACAAGGGACAGTATGAAGCCGCCCAGACCATCGGCATGACACGCCTGAAATTGCTGCGCCGGATCATCATGCCACAAGCCATGCGTGTCATCGTGCCGCCGGTCGGCAATGAATTCATCGGCATGGTGAAACTCACCTCGCTCGCAAGTGTGATCCAGTATGCGGAAATCCTGCACAGCGCCCAGAACATCTACTACGCAAATTCCCGAGTCGTAGAACTCCTGATCGTTGCTGCGTTCTGGTACCTGATCGTCGTGACCATACTCAGTCTCATCCAGGGGCGTATCGAAAAATACTTCTCAAAGGGCGTCATGTCGCCGGGTGAATCGAAGTGACGGAGGTAATGGACATGGCAAATACTGTTTCAACTGACGTCGCAAAGCAAAATCTCTCGTCTCAGGGGCCACTGGTCGTGGCCGCAGATGTGCGCAAGAAATTCGGGACGCTCGAAGTTCTGAAAGGCGTTAGCCTCCAGATCGCCAAGGGCGAAGTTCTCTGCATCATTGGCCCTTCGGGGTCCGGCAAGAGCACGTTCCTGCGCTGCATAAATCAGCTCGAACACATGAATGGCGGCGCGATCTGGGTCGGCGGCGAGTTGATCGGCTATCGTCGCGAAGGCAATCACCTGCATGAACTGAGCGATGCGGAGGTTGCCCGCCAACGGCGCTCGATAGGCATGGTGTTTCAGCGCTTCAACCTTTTCCCGCATTTGACGGTGACCGAGAACATAGTCGAGGGTCCGATACAGGTGCTGCGGGAGAAACCTGACGTTGCCAGAAAACGCGCTCATGCACTTCTTGAACGGGTTGGGCTTTACGACAAGCGTGACGCTTATCCGGCCCAGTTATCGGGTGGACAGCAACAGCGTGTCGCCATCGCCCGCTCGCTTGCCATGCAACCGACGCTGCTGCTGTTCGACGAGCCGACTTCGGCACTCGATCCGGAGCTGGTCGGGGAAGTTCTGCGTGTTATGAGCGATCTGGCACAAAGCGGGATGACGATGATCGTCGTGACCCACGAGCTTGGCTTTGCCCGTGAAGTTGCTGACCGTGTCGCCTTCATGGATCAGGGCGAAATCATCGAAATCGGTTCGCCTGAACAGGTTCTTACAAATCCGCAGCAGACGCGAACGCAAAACTTCATCAAAGCCGTACACAAGAAGTAACATCGGACTTACACAACAGGGGATAAGGACATGATCAAGAGCAAGCTTGCACTTTCCGTTCTCGCCTTGATGGCAGCAAGCCACGCCGCGACGGGACAGGATCTGCCGGAGCGAATTGCGGCAAAGAAAGAAATCGTTATCGCCAATGTCCCGAACTATCCGCCACTCGAATTCAAGGATCCGAAAACGGGTACCCTGACGGGTCTTGATATCGATCTGGGCAACGCCATCGGTGCAAAACTTGGCGTCGCCGTCAAATGGGAAGAGATCAGCTTCGAGCAGTTGGTCAGCGCGCTCAATACCGGACGCGCCGACATGATCATCTCCGGCATGACAGATATGCCGGGACGCCGGGAAACACTGGATTTCGTTGATTACCTCGCTTCGGGTGCCCAGTTCTACACCACGGCCGACCGGGCAGAACAATACAAAACACCGGCAGATTTCTGCGGCAAGACAGTTGGAGCCAGCCGACGCACTTCATTCCCGAAGGAAATGGAAGCCTGGAGCAAGGAAACTTGTGAAAAGAACGGCAAGCGAGCTCTGAAGATCGTTGGCACGGAAGGGTCGGCCGATGCCCGTACCCAGCTACGCCAGAAACGTCTCGACGCAGCCGTGCAGGGAAGCGAAACGCTCCCATATCTTCTGAATCTGGAGCCGGACACTTACACCATCGTCGGCGAGCCATTCACGACCGTGCATCAGGGGATTGCCATCAGCAAGAAGGACGAGCAACTGCGCGATCTCATTGCCAAGGCGCTCAAGGACATGATTGCCGATGGTTCCTACGACGCTGTTCTCAAGAAATGGGAACTGCAGTCTGCCGGTGTCAAGACGGTCAAGATCAATGAAGAGCCGGTGAAATAGCAGTCGGGATTGCAACCGGCCTGCACAATATCAGCAGTAATAAAATGACAGGTCGGTTCCGCTTCAACGCGGCACCGACCCGGTGAAAACTTGCTAAAATGGTGGAGGTGAAGGTGGAAGTTTTAGGTGTTAGGGGACGTTGTCCCGGTTCGCCGAAGTGGCCGACCGGCAAGCGTTCGGCGGTGGCACTTGCCTTCGATCTGGATGGTCCGACCGGTGGCGCTATGCTCGATGGCAGCCTGCTCGACAATCTGCGCTATTTTACCGAAGGCTCTTACGGGCCGTGGCGTGCGTTGCCGCGCCTGCTGGATCTGTTGGCCGAATATGATCTGGTTGCTACTTTCTTCACTCCCACATGGGTAGTGGAACAGTGGCCCGAGCGCTGCGAGGCTATCCTGAAAGCCGGTCACGAGATGGCTTATCATGGCCATTACCATGAAGTGTTTATCGACCGGACGCCTGCGGAACAGCTCGCTATCATGCAGCGTTCCGCTCAGGTTTTTGAAAGCCGTCTCGGCATCAAGCCGGTTGGATTTCGCACGCCCTCCGGCGATTGGAGCCCGCATACCGCAACGATCCTCAAGGAATTCGGCGTACTTTATTCCAGCTCGATGCGAGGCGACGATCGGCCTTATTTCCATCCTGGTCCCGACGGAGAACCGGGATTGGTGGAGATTCCGGGTCGCTGGGATATCGACGATTACACAGCGCTTGCCTATTTCGAAGAGCCTGATTTTCCAACCGGTCACGACCGCATAGCGGATTTCCGCACTGTGGAAGCTAACTGGCGTGCCGAGTTCGAGGGCTTTCACCGTGATGGCCTGTGCTGGACGACAATCCTGCATCCAAAAGTCTCGGCAAAACTGGGCAGGCTCAGCATTCTGAAGGGGCTGTTCGAGGCAATTCGCGCTCACGACGATGTCTGGGTCGCGCGTGGCCGAGAGATCGCTCAATGGTGGAAAGACCAGAATGCGCCATGCGGTGAAGGAGAAACACGATGATCCCGACCTTCCCGTGGCCGCATGGCAAGCGTTGTGCCGTAGCGGTTACCGTACTGTTCGATGACGGGCTTGATGCCATTGCCCGCGCGCCGGATCTGGCAGAACGGGCCAAGAGTTTTTCTGTCTGGGAATATGGCGCGGCGCGCGGTGTTGACCGCCTGTGCGTGCTTTTCGACAATCTCGGTGTGAAGACCACATGGTTTGTTCCGGGAGAGGTTGCGATGAAGCATCGCGACGCCGTAGCGACTGTGGCCGGAGCCGGTCATGAAATTGCAGCGCGCGGTGTGGCATTCGAGGATTTTTCGACGCTCGGGTATGAGGCGCGAGAGAATGTTCTTTTGCGTTCTGCTGACACGCTCGCTGAGGTGACAGGACGGCGTCCGAACGGCTTCCGCCTGCCGCGAGGTTTGTGGCCGCGCCATTTCGACCAGGTGCTGAAAGAGGCAGGTTTCGACTGGTCAGCTTCGCTCAACGGTGACGACGCGCCTTATGTCCATCCTTCGTCTCTGGTTGAAATTCCGGTTCATGTTGAACTTGAGGATCGGCCTTATTTCCAGTTCAATTTCGCCCCCGCTTTTCCCAAAGGGCTGGGTCGCATCGGCTCCTATGAGGGCGTGCTGCACAACTGGAAGGCGGAATTCGACGCTTACCGCCAATATGGACGCTGTTATGTGCTGCAAGTACGGCCCGAAATGATCGGAACACCGGGACGTATTTTCATCCTCGAACAGCTTCTGCAACACATACTTCAACATGACGATGTATGGCTCGCCACCGGCGGCGAGATTGCCGCCTGGACAGCAGAGCAGGCAGGACCGCTCGAAACCCAGCATCCTCTAAACATCTTCGAACATTATCGTAAGGAACAGGGCCGTGACTGACCATCCGTCCATGACGCTGGCGCGGAATGTCGCGGCTATGCGCTTTGCCGACTTTCCGGCAGCGACGATTCATAAGACAAAAATCCATATCCTCGATACGCTTGGGGCGGCGATCGCAGGCATTACCTCTCTTGAGGCCCAGACGGTGCTGCAAGCCTTTGGTCCCGTTCATGGCGGTGGAACCGGTCCAGCGCCGGTCTGGGGCACGACGACGATGCTCGACAGCCGCACCGCGAGCTTCGTCAACGGTGTCTCGGCACACGCGTTTGAACTCGATGACAGCGGTGGTTGCGACCATTCGGGCGCTGTCGTGGTGCCTACGGTAATCGCAGCATTGGGCGAGGTTCGCGGTACAGTCACAGGGCAGGATTTTCTGACCGCAGTTCTCGCCGGATACGAAGTCGGGCGGCGAATGTTGGAAGCCAGCGGCGGCTACGAAACCCATAACGAGCTGGGCTGGCACTCCACCGGCACTTGCGGGGCGTTCGCTGCAGCGGCTGCCGCGAGTACACTTTTCGGCCTGGATGCCGACCGGCACGCCTCGGCGCTGGGCATCGCCAGTTCATATGCGGGTGGTACGTGGGCGTTCATCCACGATGGTAGCCAGACCAAGAAACTACATGCTGGTCGTGCCGCTGAAGGCGGCTTCGTCGCCGCAAAGCTAGCAGCCTCCGGGTTCGATGGTCCGCTTTCGGTACTGGATGCCACAGGTTGGGGTAATTTCTTTACGACCTTTTGTCGTGGCGAAACCAGGCCGGATCTGCTCAATGCGGAGTTTGGACAGTTCTGGCGTGTTAACCGTTGCTCCATAAAGCCCTATGCAACATGCCGTGGCACCCATTCGGCTATCGACGCTATCGATAAGATTTTGACCGAACGCGGTCTTGCACCGCAGGATATCGCTCGTATTGATGTGGCGATGAGCGAGTTTCAGGCAGGCATGTGCGGCGGCAAGATCATCGCCAGCCGCGCTGACGCGCAAATGAGCCTGGCTTATGCCGTTGCGGCGCGGCTCCAATATGGCAAGGTCGGGCTTGACGAGCTCGAACGGGAGGCATGGTCTGCTCCAGAGATAGAGCAGTGGCTTGCACTCACCAATGTCGGAATTAATACCGCAATCGCTGCCAATGCGGAACCCGCAATCGCGGCGACGCTGCACGATGGTCGCATGTTCAGCGAAACGGTCGAGTTTCCACTGGGAGGTATGGCCAATCCGATGAGCGAGGCTGCGGTCATAGCCAAGTTCGAGGGGCTTGCCGGGCGTGTTTTGCCAGGGGAACGTTGCCGCGCGCTTTGTGATTTCGTCATGAACCTCGACATGGCTCCCGATGCTCGACACCTGCCGGTTCTTCTCGCCTTGCCAGCGGGATCCTGACCCCGTCTGCGCCTTTCTCCAGACCAGAGACAAGCCAAATGAATATTCAGTATGCATCCCGTATGGACTTCATCAAGCCGTCGGCTATCCGCAGCTTGAATACAAATCCCGAGATGATTTTCTTCGGTGGGGGATATCCCGATGGGGACGTTTTTCCGTTCGACGCGATCAAGACCGCCTTCGACGCGGCGATAGTAAATTCTGGCCGTGAGGCGCTGCAATACTCTTTTTCTGTCGGTTTGCCCAAGCTGCGCCAGCAGATCGCGGACCGCATGAAACAGGAACACATCCATTGCACAATGGACAACGTCCTTATCCTGCAGGGCGCACAGCAGGGGCTTGACCTTGTGGCACGTCTGCTGATCGACAAGGGCGATGTCATCATTACTGAAGCCCCGACATTTCTTGGCGCGCTTGGTGCGTTCGCGGCCTGCGAACCGCAATACGAAACCGTTCCGGTGGATGATGACGGCCTCGACACGGACGCTTTGGAAGCCCATTTGATGCGCCAGCCTCGTGCAAAGCTGCTTTATACAATCCCGGATTATCACAACCCGACGGGCGTCACCACGAGCCTGGAACGGCGAAAGGCCCTGATCCGGCTCGCGAACAAATACGGACTGATCATTCTGGAAGATACCCCTTATCGCGAGGTGCATTTCGATGCGCCACCGCCGGTCCCGTTGAAAAGTCTGGATGAGGAGGGGCGCGTCATTTATCTGGGCAGCTTCTCGAAGATATTGTCCCCTGGACTGCGGCTCGGCTGGACTGTCGCTTCCGAAGAGATCATTCATAAACTCACGCTGCTCAAGCTTGGCGCCGATACCCAGTGCAGCACCTTGAATATGACCGCGATTTCCAATCTCCTGGAAACCTATGATCTGGAGAAGCACATCGGAACCATCCGGAAACACTATAGGCACAAAAAGGATGTCATGCTTGATGCACTGCGTAACGAACTGCCTCAGGGCATTCGTTTCACCGATCCTGCCGGTGGTCTGTTCACCTGGCTGACGTTCGCTGACGGTTTTGATGCACGAAAATTTCTGATCGACTGCGCAATCCCGAAATTCGAGGTTGGCTATGTTCCGGGCGACCCGTTTTATGCAAAGGATCCCGAGATCAATCATGCACGGGTCAGCTTTTCCTCGGTGCCGCTGGGGAACATCGAACCGGGTATCGCACGTCTGGGGGAAGCACTGCGGAATTATGCCGCCGGATAGCATAGCATTGCCAGTATATTGAAGGTCAGATGGGAGAAACGGCGAGTTGGGAGAAGGGTTTTTGTTTCGCGATTCTAAGAGCCAGTTCCAAAAGTCGCCCTGTGTGGCTACAAATGGCGATTTTTGATTCAGGCTCTAAGTCGTAATCCACGGATTTGCTGAGGGGCTTCATGCCTATTTATGAGCTGGCGGCACTGGGGACTGCTATCTGCTGGGCGCTCACGGGCCTCATCTCGGCTGGACCTGCTGGCCATTTGGGCGCACTGACCTTCAATCAAGTGCGCCAGATCTTCGTAAGCTGCCTGCTTATTATCTATGTGATCGCAACCGGAACGTGGCAACAGATCCATTCCGGCAATGCTTTTCCGCTCATCCTGTCTGGCTTTATCGGCATCTTCCTAGGGGACACGATCCTCTTCGTGACCTTGAACCGGCTAGGGCCACGCCGATCCGGAATTCTTTTTGCAATGAATGCTCCCATTGCTGCGGTTCTGGGGTGGGTCGTGCTCGGTGAAAAACTTACGACTTCGGTTGTAGCCGGCATTACCCTCACCATTCTGGGTGTTTGCCTGGCGATATTCTTCAATAACCGTCGAACCCAGCTTCATCCCTGGGAGACGGTAAAAGGCTCTCTGATTGTCGGCTTATTGTTCGGTTTGCTTGCCGCACTTGGGCAAGCAGTCGGATCAATCATCGTACGGCCGGTAATGGCAACCGGTATCGATCCGTTTCTGGCCTCGCTGCTGCGTGTCGGAACGGCGGCCTGCTGCCTCAGCTTCGTCTCGATGTTTCCCGTCACAGCCTTTCGTCCACGCAACCCGCTGACGTGGCGGGTGACCTATCTGACAGTGCTCTCAGGCTTTCTGTCGCTTGCCATGGGAATGACGCTGCTGCTCTTTGCCTTGTCAGGTGGGGAGACAGGCGTGGTCTCAACGATTTCCGCGACAACGCCAGTCATCATCCTTCCGCTATTGTGGTTGCGAACCGGGCAACGTCCTGCAGCCGGAGCATGGTTAGGGGCATTGTTCGTGGTCGCTGGCCTGGCGTTCATCATGTATTGATAGTTCAGTCAGAAACCGCAAGGTTCCGTCATTTTGACTGGCAATCAGAGCGCTTAGGAAGTGAGCTACTGTTTGGTGTCACTCATGTTTGTTTCTGTGCAAACCGCTAGTCCTTCACTTGATATCCGAGGCGCTCCGAGATTTTGCGAGCCGCCTCAACAGTTCTCATTATTTGCTCTTCCGTTGGCGCTGCGCCGATTGACTGCACCATGTCAACAATGCCGGTTGCCCCACACACTATGCCCGATGCGTCGAACACGGGGCTTGCAAGCGTGTTCAATCCGAGAGCAGTTTCATGAGGTGCAACTGCCCAACCCTGACGCCTGATTTCGACGAATTCCTTTTCTAAAATGGTGGGTTCTATGATCGTTGAGGGCGTGCAGGCCTGGAGCTGCCCCGCGAGTACGCGGGATTGAAAGGCCTCGGACGAAAATGCTGCGGCGACCTTACCTTGCGCAGAGCTATGAAACGACAACAGCGATCCAACGCGCACGCCAATTTCTATCGGTGAGCGACCGGGAACCGTCGCGATGACCAGCATGCCGTCGGGGGTGAGCTGAGAAGCGACGGCGGAATGACCAAGCGTATCACGCAGTTCGAGAAGTGGGTCGTAGGCGGCGTGCACCATCCCTGCGTTATCAGACACGGATTGCACCAATGAAACCAGTCTGTGACCGACTTCATATCGCTCCGAATCCTCATGCTGAAACACATATCCCTGACGCACGAGTGTTTGCAAATGCCGATGAATGCGGCTTTTGCTGGTGTCTAAGGCTTTTGCAAGGCTGGTGACACCGACGCCTTTAGGTGTGCGGACGACCTGCTCCAATACCTGCATTGTTAGAACTACGGATTGAAGGTTACCGCCGTCTTTTTCTTCGTCATCAACCATACCAGATCCTCAATCGATGTTCCTTGCGCGTTTATACAGAGCGATTCTCATCGTGAAAACAACTGTGACAGGGAATGTTGGTGGCTCCGCCGCGTTCCTGTCTTCCATGCGTTTCCCGTTCCTCCCGCCTCAAGCGAGCGCCTCGTCCAATCATATCGCTTGACACTGATAAACGATTGGGTGATAAAAATCAGAACAAAGTTCCGCTGAACGGAACAGAATGATTGAGGAGGATGGAATGACGACCGCTGACACAACTTCTGCCGATGAGCTTCATCATCAGATCAATGATATTCTGCGCGGCGGCGTTGATCCGCATGTCCATAGCGGTCCGTCAATTGCCCCAAGAGCTCTGGATCACCTCGAACTTGCGCGCCAGTTGTCAGAGGCTGGTTTCATTGCAGCTGTCACCAAGGATCACGATTATTCCGGCGTCGTAGCGGCACAGCTGATCCGAAAGCACCACCCGGAACTCACAACGAAGATTTATTCGAGCATTGTGCTCAACAATGTCGTTGGCGGGCTTAACCCCTATGCGGTCGAGCATACCGCAGCGCTAGGCGGGAAAATCGTGTGGCTTCCCACGCTGGCCGCTGAAAATCATCTCCGCTGGGAAAAGACATCCGGCTGGGCGCACCCTGCCTCCACCCAGAAAATGCGTCCGGCAACGGCCGTTCCACTTTTCGATGCCGACGGTAGAATGCTTCCCGAACTTCTCGATGTCCTTGATGTTATTGCGGCCAACGACATGGTGCTTGCAAGCGGCCATATCCATGTTTCGGAAACCAGAACCGTTTTCGCAGAAGCGTTGAAGCGTGGCGTCAAACGCCTGGTCTTTACCCATCCTGAAGACATCGTTGGCGCCACACCGGAGGATGCCCGCGAGATTGCCGACATGGGTGCGTATGTTGAACATTCGCTGGCCTTCTTCCTCGACGGTTCGAAATTCCAGACCCGCGACAGGCAGGATTTCCGGGCGCATATCGATGTCGTCGGTACGTCTCGCACCATTCTTTGCTCGGACCTTGGACAAGTTGGAACATATAGCCCCCTGGAAGGCTTCCGTCGCGGCGTCGCGACCTGCCTTGAGCTTGGCTACCGCGATGGAGACATTCACGACATGGTGGCGCAAAACGCCTCCGATGTTCTCGGACTGAACGGCTGAGCAATCGATTGCTCCGGCCTACCCTGACAAAGAGGATTAGGGACAATAATCGCCTATGGGAACAGCCGGGTGCAATGAGACCCGACTTTGGGAGGACAACATGTTTCAATGGTATCGCGAGCTCAATGCTCCCGAACGAAAGACCTTTCACGCTTGCTATGTCGGCTGGGCAACGGATGCTCTCGACACACAGCTCTTCAGCTTTTTGATCCCGACACTGGTAGCCTTATGGGCAATTACCAACAGTGAAGCCGGCTGGCTTGGAACATCGGCTCTGATTTCCTCGTCAATCGGTGGATGGATCGCCGGTATCATGTGCGACCGTATCGGCCGCGTCACCGTCATGAAGATCGCTATTGCCTGGTTCACTGTCTTTACGATTGCCAGTGGCTTCGCCAATTCCTACGAACAATTGCTTGTCGCCCGCATTCTGTCAGGCATTGGCTTCGGCGGTGAGTGGGCAGCTGGCGCGGTGCTAATGGGCGAAGTGATCCGACCTGCCTATCGCGGCAAAGCGGTTGGCAATGTGCAAAGCGCCTACGCTGTCGGCTATGGCTTTGCCGCATTGTTGTCGTCAGTCCTGTTTGCTACCATGCCAGCTGAAAATGCCTGGCGTTGGATGTTCTGGATCGGCGCGCTCCCGGCGTTCTGGGTGTTCTGGGGATTGCGTGGCGTCGAGGAACCCGAAGTCTTTCTCAAGACCCGCAAGGCGCTTGCCGACCGTGGAGAGAAAATCAGTCCTTTTGTGATTTTCCACCCCCGCTATCTGAAGACAACGATCCTGTGTTCATTGCTGGCGCTCGGCATTCAGGGTGGAGGGTTTTCAATCCTCATCTGGCTACCAACTTTCCTCAAGTCGCATTACCAGATTTCATCGGTCACTGTTGGTTACTACGTCTTTGTCATGACCTTCGGTTCGTTCGTCGGCTATATCGTGGCCGCCTATCTTTGCGATCTGATCGGACGACGTCGCAATTTCTTCCTGTTCACAGTGCTGAACTGGATTATCATTCCGATCTTTCTTTATACTCCGCCGATGGGAGCACTCTCCCTCGTCATTAATTTCATGCTTGGCTTCTCACTGCTCGGAATCTATGCCGCTCTTGGACCCTACTTCACGGAGCTCTTCCCCAACACGATCCGCGGTAACGGTCAGGCATTTTGCTATAATTTTGGCCGCGCTGCAGGTGCTTTCGGCCCCGCAATTGTCGGCATGATGGCGACCGGCGGTTTCCTGCCGCTGCGCGACGCAATGGCTCTGTGCGCCATGCTGGCCTACATCTTCGTCCTTGTGGCCGTCGCACTTCTTCCTGAAACCAATGGTCGCGATCTCAGCTTCGAGGATGACCAGCCAATTGCCGGAAAAGAAGACAGCATTGTCGGCGACGCCGCCGGAACACAAACAATTTGAGGATGTGTCAGGTGAAACAGCCTTCAGATAAAACACAACCGAGCTTACGGTTTCGTATCCGGAACGGTGAACTGCTGATCGGCAGTTTCATCAAGACGCCCGCACCGCATATCGTTGAGATTCTCGGCTTTGCGGGCCTCGATTTTGCAGTCGTCGATCAGGAACATGCCCCGATCAGCATTGCGCAGATGGATATTCTGGCGTTAGCCGGACGTGCAGCAGGTCTACCGCTTCTCTCTCGTCGGTGGGGTAACTCCCCCGACTGGATTGCGCCGCTATTGGATCTCGGCCTTGAAGGCGTCATGGTTCCTCATGTCATGGATGCGGCGCAGGCCGCCGCTGTCTGTGATGCTGTCCGCTTTTCCCGGGGCAAACGGGGCCTTTCTCCTTCGCCGCGCGCAGGCAACTACGGCAGCTATGGCATTGCCGAATATCGAACCCATTGTGATGCGCACAACGTGGTGATGGTGCAAATCGAAGATCAAGCAGCACTCGATCGACTGGACGAAATCGCACAAGAACCGGATGTCGACGTGCTCTTCGTCGGCCCAGCCGATCTCTCTCAATCCATGGGGGTGGGTTTTCCGTCGACGGAACTTGATACAGCCATCGAACAGGTTATCGACGCTGGCAAGAAAGCCGGCGTTGCTGTCGGACTATTTGTCGGTAATGCCGCTGATGTTCCGCGCTGGCACAAGCTTGGCGTCACCGTCTTCGTGTGCGGATCAGATCAGGCGCTGTTGCGCAAATCAGCAGCGCAAATGCTGGCAACAGCCAGGGAATGAAAGGAAATCCAATGTTTAAGGACAAGGATCCGCGCGCAGACCTCTTTGCTGCCGCATCCAAGCCGAACCCCACTGGCCTTATTGCCGAAGAGCAACTGGCAGAATTTTATGCCTCTGCTCCTGATCACACGGCTCCCGGCGAGCGCACTTGGTTCTTGCGTGGATGCAATTTCGTGCTCGCCTATTCCGAGCTTGAACGGGGAACGGTAGTCGCACGCGAAGCTCAAGCCGACGAGTATGTCCTTTATCTCGCAGACCATAACCACATCGCCACGGTTGAGTGGAATGGGGTGACAACGGAGGTAGCAGGCAGCTCTATCGCATTTATTCCACCGGGCGACAGTCGCATCACCTTTCCAACAGGCGGAAACGTAGTCCGGCTCTTCACAGTCGCATCCAAAGACCTCGTAGCGATGGCGCCAAATACGCACGCCTACGACACGCCCCGGGACCATATTCCGCCCTTCCAGTCCTGGCCCGAGCCTGCTGGCGGTTGGAAAGTGCGCTCCTATTCATTGGACGTTTCCGATGAGCCGGGCCGCTTTGGTCGAATTTTTCGCTGCACGACATTCATGGTCAATGCTCTTCCAGCTCAGATTGGCCCACGCGATCCTGCAAAGATGTCACCGCATCATCACGATGATTTCGAACAATGTTCTCTTGCAATGGCTGGGCGCTTCATCCACCATTTGCGCTGGCCTTGGACTACGGACATGAACGATTGGCGACGGGACAAGGCAATCGAGGTCGGTTCGCCTTCGGCGCTCGTCATTCCGCCTCCGGTCATTCACACGACCAGAGCAACGAGCGAAAACCAGAACGACCTGGTGGATATTTTTTGCCCGCCTCGGATGGATTTTTCGCTCAAAGCCGATTGGGTCCTCAATGCGGACGACTATCCGCTACCGCACAATGAGAGCTGAGGAACGTATTCCCGGTATGTTTACCTTTCATCCTCGAAAGGGTGGAGGGCGGCAAAAAGAAATGGAAAGTCATGGCAAACGCGCGACTGGAAACGCGGATAGGTTCAGTTCTGTTGAAGAACCCGGTCATCGCAGGATCGGCTGAACACCTGATTGACGCTGATGGCGTTCGACGCGCAATCAAGGCGGGAGCGAGCGCGGTTGTCGTCAAATCCACCAATGAATCTCATGCCGCTCGCTTGCAGTTACAACAGGCCGAATATGCGGTCCTTGATGAAAACTGGGAGCGTATCGCCTGGAACGCAGCAGCTCCGCGTAATGCGTTTATCGCCTGTCGTTCCGGTCTCACACCCCAACCCTTCCACGCTTGGCTTGAACAAACTGCCCGGCTTGATCATGAAGCTAGCAAGGATGACGCTGTCGTTGTCGCGAGCATAATTCTCGCCGATCTAGAACACTCCGTCACCATGGCAAAGCAGATAGAAGCCGCAGGCGTGCGCGTGCTGGAACTCAACATAGGCACACCTTACGCCAGTCAGGCGGCGAAAGGCGCGGTATCTACCGAACTCGATCCGGCGCGCATTAGACACATCGTCGATACTGTGCGTTCGGCCATATCCATTCCGCTCTGGATAAAAATCACCGGACAAAGTGAGCGTGTGCCAGATCTTGCCGAGGCAGCCTTTGACGCGGGCGGTGATGCTGTGGTGATGGCGGGACGACTTCTTGGACTTATCCCCGACCTCGAAACACACAAACCTGTCCTCGACACAACACTTGGGGTTGGAGGAACCTGGCATTTGCCGATGACCTGTCATTGGCTCGCTCTCACCCGTCAAAAGCTTGGCGACGATAAGCCTTTGATTGGCACAAATGGCGCTCAGTCCGGCCTCGATATAGCGCGGATGATGTTAGCGGGCGCCTCCGCCATCGAAATGTCGTCGCAGGTCATGCTCCGCGGATTCGGTGTGTTAACGAACGCAGTGGTGGAGCTTGAGGATTATCTGAAGCGAAAGGGATTAACCGCGCAAGAACTCATCGGCAAAGCCGCCGACAACCGCAAGACTTTCGCACAGATGCAGGAACGTCGAGACAACTGGCGCAATCATATCCCACTGTGATCCGCCCGCACATTGACGCAAACGGAAAGGGGGGAGTAAGCGTGAAACAAGCGATATACACTGCCGACGAAAAGAAGCTTTTTCAGCGAATTACCTGGCGGATCGTGCCGCTCGTCGTCTTTATTTATCTAATCGCGATTATTGACCGCGCCAATGTGGGCTTCGCAAAACTGCAGATGGTGTCCGCACTGGACATGACAGAACAACTCTATGGACTTGCTTCGTCTTTGTTCTTCATAGGCTATCTGGCGCTTGAAATTCCAAGTGCTTATGCGGTCAACCGTTTTGGCGCACGGCTGTGGCTGGCGCGAATTCTTTTGACCTGGGGACTTTTGACGATTGCGACGGCTTGGGTGACGTCGGGTAGCCTTTTTGCCGCCTTCCGTTTTCTGATTGGCTGTGCAGAGGCGGGAGCCTATCCCGGGATAATCTATTACTTCACATTATGGTTTCCCAAAGAATACCGGGCTCGCGTTCTCGGCTTTTTGACCTTGGGTAGCGCTTTTGGCAACCTGTTCGGTTCACTGGTCAGTGGGTTCTTGCTCGATCTCGATGGCTTTCTTGGCTTCGCCGGATGGCAATGGGTCTTTCTGGCCACAGGGCTTCCGGCGGTGCTGTTGACCCCTCTCGTGCTTGTCTTTCTGCCAAACGGACCCGACGATGCAAAATTCATTTCCACTTTGGAGCGAAAGTGGCTGCGGGAGCGGCTCGGGCAGGAAACGCCAGATGGACAACACGGCAACCCGCTTGCGGTCATTTGGGACCGGCGGGTGCTTCTGCTCGCCATCATCTACATGCTCATCCTGGCGTCCCTCTATGGCGTAATATACTGGCTACCAACCGTAGTGCGTGGTTTTGGCGTATCAGGAACGGAAAATGGTCTTCTTAGCGCAATACCATGGGTTATCGGAGCTTGTGCTCTGGTTGTGGTGCCGCGTCATTTGCGTAAAGAAAAGACAGTACTCACTGCAATGATCGCAATTTCGTGTCTTGGACTTGTCTGCTTTTATCTCAGCACGGCGCTGCCTGAGAACTGGATGCGTATGGTTGCAATGTCTATCGGCACACCCTGTATATCATTGCTCTTTCCTTGCCTTTGGTTTCTGCCCTCATTGTTCTTCTCCGGACAGCGGGTAGCCATGGCGATCGCGGCAATCAGTACTATTGGTAATCTGGGCGGGTTCATAGCCCAAAATCTCATGCCATGGGTGGCCAATGCGGCCGGGACGCCTGTCGCGGCTATGCTGGTGCCGGCGAGTGCTCTGGCTCTGGTCGGATTATTGGCGTCACTCATCAAGATCGCAGGATTTACAAACAGGCAGCCGGTTTTGGCGAAGGAGCGGCGAGCCGCAACTAACGAATGGTAAGCGCTGTCCTGACCCCACCTTCCGGATCATCGCTTGATCATTGATGTTCAACCTCGAAAGAGGGCTAGGACATATGTCGATTTCAGAACTTACGCTTAAATCCAAGGATGAGCCGATACGCCGGTTTGAGGTGTTCACAGGCAATGGCCGTCGTCGCGAATGGAGCGACGATCAGAAGGCGCAGATCATTGCGGAGAGTTGCGAGCCCGGCGTCACGGTGTGCTCTGTGGCGCGGCGGCATGGATTGACGCCGCAGCAGTTGTTCACATGGCGACGGCTCGCCCGAAAGCCGCTTGATGTGTTGTCGGTGCCGGAGCAAGCACCAATGTTTGCACCAGCAGTCGTCGTGTCGCCCGAGAATTCGGAACCGAAGAGGGCGCGGCAAGCACGTTTGCCAAGAAGAACTTCTCCGGAGGCGGCCATTGAATTGCGGATTGATGGAGCTTGGCTGCGTATTGCCTCTGGCACCGATGCTGCAACCATTGCCGCCGTCATCCAGGCGTTGAAGGCTCAGTCGTGATTGGCCCGTCCGGTGCGGTAAAAGTGATGATCGCCACCAAGCCTGTCGACTTCCGCAAAGGTGCTGAAGGATTGGCGGCATTGGTAAAGGCCCAGATGGGTGCCGACCCGTTCTCGGGCACGATCTACGTATTCCGGGCCAAACGAACGGACCGGATCAAGCTGATCTTCTGGGACGGCAGCGGCGTGTGCCTGGTCGCCAAACGGATCGAGGATGGCGAGTTCCATTGGCCTCGAATGCAAGACGGTGTGATGCATCTGACGGCCGCCCAGTTCTCGGCTCTGTTCGAAGGATTGGACTGGAAACGCGTGCATGCGCCGAGCGAAACGCGCACGCCGATAAAGGCCGGATAACGGGCGCGACCAATTGAATCAGAGCCATTCAGCGTCTCGCTCCGAGCGGCAAAATATGCTGTTCTCGATCCATGACGATGACGGCAGACGAGCTTCCGGATGACCTGAACGCGCTGAAAGCAATGGTGCTTTCGCGTGAGGCGGAGAATGCCCGCCTGCGGCAGATCATCAAGGAATTACAGCGTCACCGCTTTGGTCGACGGGCAGAGACGCTTCCAGAGGACCAGCTTCTGCTTGGGCTTGAAGAGGCCGAACAGATCGAGGCTGCCGGGCTGGAAGAGAAGGAACAAGGCTCGACTGCTCTGCGCCAGGCGCAGGTCGCTAAACGGCCTACGAACCGGGGTTCACTGCCAGCGCATCTGCCGCGCGTCGAGATCGTGGTCGATATCGATAACCATGCCTGCCCCTGCTGCCGCAACGACCTGCATCGGATCGGCGAGGATGTCAGCGAGAAGCTCGATCTTGTGCCCGCCCAATTCCGGGTGCTCGTGCTGCGCCGCCCGAAGTATGCCTGCCGGGCCTGTGAAGAAGTCGTTGTCCAGGCTCCGGCCCCGGCAAGGCTGATCGAGGGCGGCATCCCGACAGAGGCAACCGTCGCCCAGGTGCTGGTATCTAAATATGCTGACCACCTGCCGCTGTATCGCCAGGCGCAAATCTACAAGCGTCAGGGCATCGACCTCGACCGTTCGACGCTCGCCGACTGGGTCGGTCGCGCCGCCTGGCATCTACGCCCGGTCCATCAGCGGCTGCTCGATCATCTGAAGTCATCGTCCAAGCTCTTCGCCGACGAGACGACGGCCCCGGTGCTCGATCCGGGACGTGGCAAAACCAAGACCGGCCAGCTTTGGGCTTATGCACGAGATGACCGGCCGTGGCAGGGCGATGACCCGCCCGGTGTCACCTATGTCTATGCGCCAGATCGCAAAGGCGAACGACCGATGGCCCATCTCGACAGTTTCGTCGGCATCCTGCAGGTAGACGGCTACAGTGGATATCGCCCGCTCGCGGCAAAGAACACCGTGTCGCTGGCCTTCTGCTGGTCCCACGTTCGACGCCGCTTCTATGAGCTTGCTGCCGCTGGTCCGGCACCCATCGCCAGCGAGGCGCTGCGACGCATCGGCGAACTTTACAGGATCGAAGAAGAGATACGTGGCCGGCCCCACGAGGAGCGTCGTGTCGCCCGTCAGGAAAAAAGTCGTCCGATTACCGACAGCCTCGCTCCCTGGCTGCGTGAACAACTCGGCTACATCAGCCAGAAGACAAAACTCGCCGAAGCAATCCGCTATGCCTTGTCACGCTGGGACGGCTTGACCCGCTTCATCGACGATGGCCGGATCGAGATCGATTCCAACGTCGTCGAACGGTCAATCAGGCCAATTGCCCTCAATCGCAAAAATGCGCTATTTGCCGGTTCTGACGCCGGGGCCGAACACTGGGCGACTATCGCCTCGCTCATCGAGACGGCAAAGCTCAACAATGTCGAGCCACTGGCCTATCTCTCAGACGTCCTCACCAAGATCGTCAACAATCATCCAAATAGCCAGATCGACGACCTGCTGCCTTGGGCCTATGCCGCAACGCACGATCTCAAAGCCGTGGCCTGAAAACAGCGCTTACAACGAATGAAACTGCTAAGTCTCTGCAAAAAAATTAAAATTTCTGCGCATTGAGTATGAAAATAACGGGCCTCAGATTCACATCCCTTCAAGGCGTAGCGGTCTACGCTCTAACGAAAGTTCGCTTCTTGACTAGCAATCAGATCCGCACATGACCGGTTTGCGTGTTCATTCCGGTCGTTTAGGCTGCCGAAAAGTTTGCTGAAAGCGGTCGTTTCGCTTTTCATACTAATAATGACTGCGAAGGGTTGGTTTGCGGATCGACAGCTATCGGACCCGGGTTAACGGAAGCGGATATTTATCGAATCCTCGGACCGCGCTAAAGGTGGAGGATGACTGAATTGCGTTCTGGCCTTCCGATAGTTTCATTTGCTGATCAAATTGCACTGGAGAGCTGGTTGGCGGAGCAACCGAGCGATTCCAAGGGTGCGTGGGTTAGATTTCGTAAGAAGGGTTCGAGCATCGCAAGCGTCACCAAAGCTCAGGCGATCGACAGTGCCCTTTGCTATGGCTGGATCGACGGTCAACTCGACAAGTACGACGCTGACAGCTGGTTAGTCCGCTTTACACTCCGCCGACCGCGTAGCAAGTGGTCGGATGAAAATCGGAAACGCGCGCTGGAACTGATCTCGGCGGGGCGCATGCAATCGTCTGGGCAATTGGAAATTGATAAAGCGATGGCAGATGGCAGATGGGAGGCGGCGTATGCACCAGCTAGCAAAGCTGAGGTCCCAACGGACTTGCAGACTGCGCTCGATGCGAACCCGAAGGCCGCAGCTTTCTTCGCTACGCTCACTGGCGCTAACCGATATGCGATCTTGCATCGGATTGGCGCGGTGAAGAAAGCTGAGACCAGAGCCCGAAAGATCAGGGATTTTGTTGGTATGCTTGAACGCGGAGAGACCATTCACGGCTGAAACGGCCGTTTTCGGAGCCGCCCTCTTCTGGTTCTGGCGACCGATATTGGGTCGCTAGCGGTCGGACTGTTTAGCGCCTTCATTTCGGACGTTCGCGGTGCCGAAAAGTTTACTGATAGCGGTCGTTTCGCTTTTCATACTGTTAGCGACCGCGAAGGGGTGGAAAGTGGACTGGGCGCTATTGGAGAGCTGCCCGTGGTTGGCGGCAAAAGTCCCAGACAAACAGGAAATCGAAACGTGGACTGATCTGACCCTGTCCACCGACGGCTGACATAAAGCGGAATTTTGTTCTTGACGTTCTGCCTACTAGAAGGTAGACAAAACACATGAGTAATCTTTCAACGACCTCCGACGACATCTTGGCTTCTGCCCGAACCCTCATCATGAATGGGGGCTACAATGGATTCAGTTATGCTGACATCTCGGAAGAGGTCGGAATCAGAAAGGCCAGCATTCACCACCATTTTCCGAGCAAGGTCGATCTGGTGCGTGAGCTGGTCAAGCGGTATCGCGAAGATGGTCAGGCGAGCGTGGTAGTCCTTGAACAGAACGTTCCGGATGCACTCGACATCCTTAAGGTTTATGCAAACCACTGGTCGAGATGCATTGAGGATGCCAGCCGACCTTACTGCGTGTGTGCTCTGCTTGCCGGTGAGCTGCCGTCCCTGCCGCCGGAGGTCGCAAAGGAGGTTACGGCCTTCTTTGGCTTCATCTCTTCATGGCTAACCTCAGTCATTGAGCGTGGCTCCAGGGAGGGTTCCCTCACTCTCACCAGTGCGCCGGATGTTGAAGCCGAAACATTTCTGGCAACTGTATACGGGGCAATGCTCTCGGCGAGGGCCTATGGGAAGCCGGAAGTGTTCTCAATGATACTCGAACCTGCCCTCAATCGTCTTACGCCGACTGTCTCTCACTAATCCCGGGTAGCCAGGCTACCCGGGTCAATCGCGTCAGCGACACTACCAACTAGTAGGAAGATAAAAATGAGAAATGTTTTCCCAGCCTTGGCCCTCGGGCTGACCTGCATCCTTTCTGTAACTGTCCTTTCGACACCCGCATCTGCCGGGGATAAGAAAGCCGCGCCGATCCATGTCCGCGGCAGCATAGTCGACTACCAGGGGTCAACGCTCAAAGTGAAGACCCGCGAAGGTGAGACCGTCGATGTCGCTCTTGCCGGCGACTGGAAAGTCGCCAGCGTTGCCAAGGCAAAGATCACCGACATCAAGCCGGGCGATTTTGTGGGTATCGCATCATTGCCAAAGGCCGACGGCGGCGATGGCGCGCTTGAGGTCCTCATTTTCCCGCCGGCAATGAAAGGCACAGGCGAGGGGAGCTACGGCTGGGATCTGAAGCCCGACAGCAGCATGACCAATGCGACGGTCGCGGATGCCGTTAAAGGCGTCGATGGCCGGACTGTCACCGTGACCTATCATGGCAAGGAAAAGAAGATCGCCATTCCGGATGGGACACCGGTCGTGACCATTGCCGCGGCCACCAAGGATGATCTCGATCCTGGCGCCGTTGTCTTCATCACCGCCGAAAAGGCTGCAACAGGCCCGATAGCCCACCAGGTGGTCGTCGGCAAGAATGGCGTGGTTCCACCCATGTGAAGACCACGCCGCTACTGGCCGGAGCAGGCGCCTTACTGCTTCGGCCAGCGACCAGAGATCGACGCTGCCTGGTCTGCAGCCGCTAAATGCACAGATGAAAGACGCTGAGATGAGCGCACACGCTTCCAATGACAATGTTCAATATCCTCGGACGATCTTTATCCGCCGCCACTCCGTTGTGACCCGGCTTACGCACTGGCTGAACGTGCTTTGCCTGAGTTTCCTTCTTTTGAGCGGGCTGCAGATCTTCAACGCCCACCCCGAACTATACTGGGGACATTCTGGCGCCGACGGTGATCCTGCCGTCGTGACGATTGGCGCCGATGACAAAGGCGGCGAACCGCGCGGTTTTGTTCGCGTTGCAGGCCTGGAACTACCCACCACAGGCGTCCTTGGCGTTTCTCAGGCTGACGGCGAACAAGTCTCACGCGCTTTTCCCTCCTGGGCAACCATCCCTTCATTCCAGGATCTTGCGGCCGGACGTCGCTGGCATTTCTTCTTCGCCTGGCTGTTCGTGATCAACGGCATTATTTATCTCGGCTTCAGCGTGCTGAGCGGACATTTCCGCAAAGACCTTGCTCCAAAGCTCCATGAGATTTCGCCGCGCCACCTCGCTCGCGAAATCCTCGACCACGCTCGTCTCCGCTTTCCCAAAGGGGAGAAGGCTAGGCATTACAATGCACTTCAGAAGCTCACCTATCTGGCGGTCATTGTCGTCCTCCTGCCTCTGATGGTTTTGACAGGCCTTACCATGTCACCAGGCGTCGATGCCGCTCTGCCGTCCCTTGTCGATATTTTCGGCGGACGCCAGTCCGCGCGCACGATCCATTTCATCACAGCGTCGGCGCTTGTCGTCTTCGTAATCGTGCACCTGATAATGGTGGTCCTGTCCGGGAGCTGGAACAACATCCGCTCAATGATCACTGGACGCTATGCGATCCGGGAAAAAGGCCCGCAATCATGAGCAAGCTTTTTACCCGGCGCCGCTTTCTCATCGGCGGCACGCTTGGCGCCAGTGCTCTGACCCTGTCAGGTTGTGACCTGCTAGACCAGAACGCTGATATCGCGAATGTCCTTCGCTCAGCCGAGAGCCTGACCATGAAGGCGCAGAGACTGCTTCAAGGGCGCGATGCGCTGGCGCGTGAGTTTGACGAAAAGGACATCTCTTCCTCCTTCCGCGTCAATGGAACGAGTGCTCCTGACAGCGACGAATATGCGGAACTGCTCGAAGGAAAGTTTGCAAACTGGCGACTGAAGGTCGACGGCCTTGTTGCTCGGCCTCGAGAGTTTTCGCTCGCCGATTTGAAAACGCTCCCTCCCGAACGCAGATCACCCGCCATGACTGCGTTGAAGGCTGGAGCGCCATCGGCAAATGGACGGGCGTGCCGCTCGCTCATCTGTTGCGCCTGACCGGGGTCGAGCCTACGGCGCGCTTTGTAGTGTTGCATTGTGCGGACGAGCTCGAAAAGACGCTCGATGGAAGCGGACGCTATTACGAGAGCATCGATCTCATCGACGCGGTTCATCCTCAAACCATCCTCGCCTACGAGATGAATGGTCAGGACCTCAGCGTTGGCCACGGGGCGCCCTTGCGTCTCAGGGTCGAGCGGCAACTGGGGTACAAACAGGCAAAGTACATCATGCGCATCGAATTGGTCGACAGCTTCGCCGGCCTGTGGGGCGGTAACGGCGGCTATTGGGAAGATCGCGGGTACGAATGGTACGCCGGCATCTAAGGCCATTAAATGGCGAACCGCAGGAAAACAATCCATGAGCCGACGCAAAGTCCAACAAGTGATGCCGATATCAGCAATCGCGCCTTCACGACAGGTTGAAATCAACCGAACCAGTTCGATCCTGACGGCCGATGGGCGGGCAGGAGGCGATCGGCGGCACCTTCGAGAAAAGCATGCGGATCAAGGGTATCCACGGCCGCAGGGGCAGAGGTTCCTCTCACAGCGGCCCGCATGACCTCGATAGTTCCGAAATGTCAGCTGGGAAACTATCCGGCGAAAGAGATCGCATCGGCCGTCCTGAATGGAACGAGAACCCTCTTTAGCAAGCATATCGGCTTCATCTGACGACGCTAGTGCGAACCATTAGTCAACCAGTTCAGAAAGTGGAAGAAAACAATGTCGAACAACCAGACCTCCCGCGCCCCGCGCGGCAACGACCAGTGGCTCAAGAAGTACTACTTTACCAGAGCGGCCTTCTCAGTGCTGTGGGTCGCGGCTGCATTGACTGCCGGACGGCACTCCTTTGCGGTGGCTGCCGCACTGCTGATCATCTATCCCGCCTGGGATGCAATCGCGAACGTTTTCGATGCTGCAAGGAGTGGTGGTCTTGCCGCCAACCGAAGCCAGGCGATCAACGTCGCAGCAAGCTCGCTTATGACGATAGCCGTGATCCTGGCGCTAACAATGAGCATGAACTGGGTTCTCGGTGCTTTTGGTCTATGGGCGATCTTTTCGGGGCTGTTGCAGCTTGGAACTGCCGTGCGGCGTTGGAAAACGAGTGGAGGTCAGTGGGCGATGATTTTGAGCGGTGGCCAATCCTCTGTGGCCGGGGCGCTCTTCATCTTTCAAGCGCAAATGCCGCAGGAGCCTTCTATCTCCACGGTTGCGGGCTACGCTGGCGTCGGAGCATTCTACTTTCTGGTTTCGGCAATATGGTTGACGATTGCCCTGTCACGTCGCAATGCGCATCCCGTCTCGTGAGCTGCACTTCGCACCATTGAAACTGCCTGGAGAGGATTTAAATCATGACGCATGATGCGGCAGAGCAATTTGCTTCCTATCGGAAGAGCATCGACAATCTGGATTCAGCTCTTCTCAATATTTTGGCCGAACGCTTTCGCTGTACCGAGCAGGTCGGCCACCTGAAAGCCGAACAGGCGATGCCGGCGATTGATAGTGAGCGGGAGCGTCGCCAAATGGATCGACTGAAGAGCATCGCCAATGATGTCGGTCTCAGTCAGCACTTTGTCGAAGGACTAATGAGAATGATAGTGAGGGCTGTGGTGGAGCGGCACAAGGAGATTGCGGCCAGCAAGTGACGTGTCTGCCTCGTCTATCTGCCACCACAGTGATTTAAACGACGTCGCAGGGTGAACCGATCTTCTTCGGGCGAGTTACCATGCAGAGGCATTTGTGAGGTGGTCTGAGACGGTCGAAATGAACGCACGAAGACGCTGAAGACGTCGCAGGTCCCGGTGATATCCCATCCAGACGTCTCGCGCCGGCGGGGGTTTGGGGAGTTCCAGTCTGCGGAGACCCGGGATCTGATTACCCACAACGCGGGGCAGGACGGCGATTCCAACGCCCTGTTTGCACATTCGCCCCTGGACGTTTCGGTTGTTTGATCGCAGCACGGGTCTCGCGTTCGGGAAACTCTCGGCGAGCCAGGCGATATCGGGGAACTGCCCGGTCGAAGTATCGTGGGTGATCAGCCGGAAACCAGTCCCGTCGCCATATTCAGGGTCAGGCGACTCCTCGGCGATGTAGACGCCGTATTCGAGCCTGAACAGCCGCCGTTGAACGACATCGGCAGTGTCGAACGGAACAATACGAAAGGCGACGTCGGCCTCCCTTTGGGCGAGGTTGAACAGGCGGGTGCCGGTCAGTATCTCGACGTCTACATTGGGGTAGGCTTTCGAGAAATCTGCCAAGATGGGGGGCAGAACATAGGCACCGAACCAGTCTGCTGATGAGATACGCAGACTGCCTTTGAGGTTTTGCTCCTGTCCTGCAAGGCGCCGCTCCATGGCCAGCGCGCCTTCTTCCATCTGCTCTGCCAGAGTAATGATCCCATGGCCCTCTTCGGTAAGCACGAGGCCGTCCGCGGTCCGCTGGAAGAGCGAGTGGCCGATCGCCTCCTCAAGGGCACGCAGCCGTCTGCCGACGGTCGGATGGCTTGTATGAAGAGCACGCGCAGCGCCGCCGAGTGTGCCGGATCGTGCAATCGCAAGGAAGATTTTTACATCACTCCATTCCACGGCCGAGCCCTTACAAAAATGAACATTGAAAATACAAAACTGTCACTTCAAGTACAAATATAAACATATAGATTCAAGTCATACTTCGAAAACAAGTGGAGAAACGTCATGAAAACGTGGTTCATCACAGGCTGCTCGAGCGGCTTCGGACAACGGCTCGCGATCGCTGCAGCACAGCGCGGCGATCAGGTTGTCGCGACTGCCCGCAATGTCAAAACGATCGAAGACATGGCTCGGCCATTCGACGGCCGTATGATCACCTTGCCGCTCGACGTGACGAATGTAGCGGCAGCCAAAGCCGCAGTCGCAAAGGCGGTCGAGACATTCGGTGGCTTTGATGTACTTGTGAACAATGCCGGCTACGGACTGTTTGGCGCGCTCGAGGAAGGCACGTCCGAAGAATATCGACCAATGTTTGAGGTGAACGTTTTCGGTCTTATCGAAACCACCAGAGCAGCGCTGCCGACCTTGCGACGTTCTGGCGGAACGATCGTCAACATATCGTCCGGCGCAGGGATCGCGGGGAGCGGCGGCGCAGCATACTACAATGCCGCCAAGTTTGCGGTTGAAGGGGTTTCCGAGGCGCTCGCCGGTGAGCTGAAGCCGTTCGGCATCCGCGTGCTGATCGTCGAGCCTGGGCCGTTTCGCACCGATTTCCTCGGCCGTTCGATCACGATGGCGGCCAACGAGATGCCGGAATACGCTGAGAGTTCGCGTAGGCATTATCGCGAAACCAATAACGGCAATCAGGCGGGAGACCCTGATAAGGCGGTCGCGGTAATCCTGCAGGCGGCCGACGCCGATGACACCCCGCTTCATCTGCCGCTTGGGCCCGTCGCGCATTCGATCGCTGAGCGAAAGCTTGCTTCGTTCCGCAGCGATATCGACGCTTGGCGCGATATCTCGATCGCCACCGATTTCGATCAGCCCTGAGCTGGTCGTGAGCTCAGTTTAACATCAACATCGACGGAAAAGAGTTATGATCCCGACATTGGAAGGGTTTTCCCAGCAGCTGGTGCCTGTGAATGGCATCAAGATCAATGCCGTCACGGGGGGCTCAGGCCCGGCGATCCTTCTACTTCACGGTTGGCCGGAAACCTGGTGGGAATGGCACCACGTCATGCCGCTGCTGGCCGAACATTTTAGCGTGGTCGCCATTGATCTGCGCGGTGCGGGTTTTTCCGACTGCCCGCTTGACGGCTACGACAAGGCGACGATGGCGCGCGACGCGCACGAGGTCATGATCGCCCTTGGGCATGAACGCTACGCCGTATGCGGCCATGACATCGGCGGAATGGTGGCGCTTCCGCAGGCCGCTATCTATCGAGATGCGGTTACTCACCTTGCCGTCCTCGATGTTCCGCTTCCTGGCTGGAGCCGGTGGGAGGTGGCGACGGCAAAGATCTGGCACTTTGCGTTCCATGCTAACCGGGATCTGCCAGAGCGTCTGATCTATGGCCGCGAATACGACTATGTCTCGGCCTTCATGGCGGAGCGGTTTTACGACCACAGCACCTTTAATCCTGAAGACATCGAAATCTATGCGAAAGCCATGGCCCTCCCTGGCCGCACCCGAGGCGGCATGGAATGGTATCGCACCCTGACCGCAGATCATGCCGCTTCGCTTGACTATAAAAAGCACCCGCTGGAGATACCGGCGTTAGGGCTTGGCGGGGAGCATCGTTTCGGTGCGCATATGGTCCCGATGCTCAAGGAGTTCGCCACAGATGTAACGGGCGGCTCGATTGCCCGCTGCAGTCACTATTTGGCGGACGAGCGCCCGGATGAAGTGGCCGCTGCTCTCATCGATTTCCTCAAGGCCAAGTGAACGCTGCGATCCGGGCAAATTGGGCTCGATCGCGCTCGATTGATTTAACAAGAAAGGAAAATTGTCATGACTGCACCTCAAATTCGCGGCGTAAATCACATCGGCATCACGGTGCCCGACATTGAAGCAGCAAAATTATTTCTGGTAGAAGCTTTCGGTGGCCAGGTGATCTATCAATCCTTCGGGCCCCAGGATCCGCCGCGGCAGGGCCCCGAATTCGAACGGGCCACTGGTGCATTCCCAGGCACCGTTGTCCGTGCACAGGCGATGGTCAAGATCGGAACCGGCCCCGATATCGAGCTCTTCGAAATGCACGGCCCCCAACAAGTCCAGCCTGTTCGCCCTAGCGATTTCGGCATTACCCACTTCGGCGTCTATACCGACGACATCGATGCATCGGTCAAACGCTTTGAAAAGGCAGGAGGCTCGCCCCTAACCGCGCCCCGCGATATTCCCTATACGACCGAGAAAGGCCAAGGGAACAAGGTCTGCTACTGCCGCACGCCGTGGGGCACGATGATCGAGTTTATCACCACGCCTGATCGCATGGGTTATCACGATCAGACGGATCTGCGCCGGTGGCAGGATGAGGAATGAGCGAGAGTTTTAAACCAAATCGCCTCGCCGCAGCTTTCTATCGCACTCGGCGAAGGAAGGTCGCACCTCCACGTCAGATCCCGGCTAGCTATTGGATCGTATCGAAGTCTTGCCCTGTTCCGCTGCAGGACGCCAACAGATGCCGAGCCGCCCACGATCACATCCGCCTCTTCTTGGACAGGGAAAGACATGTCCATGGCTCAATGATCGAAGTATTGTCATTCGAAACACAAAATTAACGGAAATATTATCATGTCCATAATTAGCAAAGCAGCGGCTGGTCTCGCAGTTTCGTTTTTATCCTCTACTGCTGTTACAGCCCCGGCCTTAGCGGACGCACGCAACATTGTGCTCGTTCATGGCGCGCTCGTCGATGGTTCTGGTTGGCGCGGCGTTTATGACATCCTGACCCGCGACGGCTACAATGTCAGCATTGTCCAGCAGCCGCTTACAAGTCTGGAACAAGACGTCGGAGCTACCAGACGCATTCTCGATCAGCAGGACGGAAACGTTGTTCTCGTCGGTCACAGCTACGGGGGTACGATCATCACGGCGGCAGGCGATGATCCGAAGGTCAAGGCACTTGTTTATGTCGCAGCGCTACAGCCTGAAAAGGGTGAAAGCACCACACAATTGCTCCAGTCTATGCCGTCACCCACCAAGGATATCAAGCCGTTGAAGGATGGGTTCCTCCTTATCGACCCGTCAAAGTTCGCTGCGGATTTCGGAGCAGATCTGCCCAAGGCTCAAGCCGAGTTCATGGCCCGGTCTCAGATGCCCGTCGCCGTTGCCGCCACCGATACGCAGGTACCTGTTGCCGCCTGGCACGATAAGCCGAGCTACGCAATCGTCGCGAAGGACGACATGCCGATAAACCCCAACTTGGAGCGCTGGATGTACAAGCGTGCTGGTTCAACGGTGACAGAGGTCGAGGGCAGCCACGCAATCTACATCTCGCAGGCGACTGCAGTCGCAAAGGTTATCGAGGAAGCAGCCAAAGCTGCTAAGTAGCGGCGGCATGAATTATGCAAAAGTCGTTTGTGTCGATGGACTGCCAGCCGCGTCTCGTCTGGGAACGTGACGCGGCTATTTTGAGACATGTATCTGAGTTTGGGAACGAGCCGTTGAAAACGCATCCATCTCTATCTCAAAGATGAAGAGCGTTATCGGCCGAATTGGCCTGAAACCGCGTGAGGTTCCTTACCGTTTTGAGCGTTTGATGAACGTTTTTGATTACAAACGCAAATATACAGATTTCACTCCGGCGGGCGAAGTGAAAGGCTGCCCGACATCGCCGGCCGTTTTGACTATTAATCCAGCGGCGCTTGAAAATTCGCGAGGCATGGACCGCTAGCAATAAGTAACCTTTGCGAGGACCACTATGGATCGAGAGATCATCATACCCGACGAGATGCGAGAAATTGTCAGCCGAGCAGGTTATGCTCCCGCAGTTAAAGTCGGAGACACAATTTACGTCGTCGGCCAAGTCGGCCGGACAAGGGATCTAAAGATCATTCATGATCCGGCAGAGCAATTCAGAGCTATGTGGGACAATTTACGGATTGTCGTCGGAGCCGCTCATTGCACGTTCGATGACATCGTGGAAATGACAAGCTATCACGTCGAAATGTCCAAGCACATGGACGTGTTCCGGACCGTCAAAAACGAGGTCTTTCCGAAGGGAACCTATGCGTGGACCCGGATAGGTGTCTCTGAGCTCGCGCACCAGGGACTCCTCGCTGAGGTGAAATGTGTTGCCGTAAAGCGATGATGGAACGCGTATGTCGCGAACGAACGTCTCCACGCTGAGCATAAAAGTTACAGCAGCCTAGTGTATAGGAGACGGTGGACTTTGGTTCGGTTCCTATCAATGCGTATCGGCAAGGGTGGGGTTGTTAAGAATCTTGACTGGCAATCTGGGAATGAAACGACTGGCTCAGTTACTTAGTCTCAATTCTATTTAGTTCAACGATTTCATCATGTGTAACGCCGCCTTGAGACTGCATGAATTTCTCAATCAGGCGATCTCGATTAACTGGTGCTTTAAGCCTGTCAGCCGATTCCAGTGCCAGAACCAATTCGTCCTTGGTCAGCTCCGTGCAATAGGCGGGCGTTCCGGGTTGTTGACGCCAAGATTCCGATAAAACTCCGGCATCGACTGCATCAAAACCAGTTTCCTCGACGAGCCCCATGATGATCGATTTAGAAGCTGGCTCATCACCGGACACAGGTATCGCTATGCGGCCCGCTGTTCCCTTCGGGCTGCCACGTTCGGCCAGAGTGGTCGCCAATGCAGCATTCCAGGCCTTGATAACTGGAAGTCCAAGTTGCAGTTCGACCCAGACGCTCTCTGGTATGCCACCATCGATGCCTGAAATCACGCCGTCGCGGAAAGGGTAGTAGTTGGACGTATCAACGACTATCGTGTTCCGTGGAACCTTGAGAAAGTGACAGGTTAACTCACGATAACTCGAAAATGGAATGGACAGGATAACTACATCGACATCTTCTAACGCCCCCTCCTTCGTGACGGTTGTCGCCCCGATGTCGTGCGCCAGAGCGCGAAGAGATTCCGGACCTTTTGAGTTTGCGATTTTAACTTCATGGCCGGAAGCTGCCAGCTTCCTTGCGAGGGTAGCACCAATATTGCCAGCGCCAATGACACCGATTTTCATAAGAGATTCCTTAAGTTAAGGGATAACTATCCAACTAGACCCGTAGGCCCGATTGTTTACGCAGGCTTTTATCGAATGCCGCTTCAGGTACCAGACGGCGCAGCAATCGTATTTTTCCAGCGAGCTTTCCGGCGGGGTAGCGGCGCTTGGGAGAGGTCGCAGTTGCAGCTGCGAGAACTGTAGTCGCTACCGTCTCGGGGGTATCTCCGACAGCGATCTGATCGCGCAAGTGCTCCGACATCGTAAAGCGCATCGGCTCATACAGGCCGATAGGCTGATCGGGCTTCAGTACGTTTTCCTCAAAGGCGGAGCGAGTATAGGCAGGCTCGATCAGAACCACCCGAATTCCGAACGTGCGAACCTCGTGATCGAGAGATTCCGAATAGCCCTCGATTGCATGTTTGGTTGAGGCATAAAGCGCGTTGTAAGGCGCCGGGATGAGACCGAGTACCGAGCTCATATTTATAATGCGGCCTGACTTCTGTTTCCGCATTACGGGTAGAACTGCGTTCGTAACACGGATGACACCGAAAACATTCACATCAAACAAGGCTTGCGCCTGAGCGATTGAGGATTCTTCCGCCCCGGCCAGGAGGCCAATGCCGGCATTGTTTACCAGCACTTCAATCGAGCCAGCTTCCTTCAAGACAGTCTCGACCAGCTTTCCCACCGATGTCTCATCAGTGACATCGCAAGGCACCATGGTAATGCCGTCGGCATTTTCGTAATTTGCGCGCCTGCTTGTCCCGAACACACGGTATCCGGCGTTTAGCAATGCTTTTGCCGTGGCCAGGCCGATGCCGGAAGAGGCCCCGGTGACAAGAGCGACATCAGGTTTTGAGCGATTCATGGGAGCGGTCCTCAGTGTTTCACGACTAACCGTAGTAAGCCTGTCTGTCCGGATTTTGTTTCTGTTTCAAATCTCGTCGTTCCAGCGGCGGAAAAGTACGCTGGCATTCACGCCGCCGAAGCCGAAACCGTTGGAAAGTGCATATTCCATGACTTTCGACTGGGCTTCTTTCGCCACGAACCCGAGACCTTCACCGGCACTATCCGGGTCGTCCAGATTAAGAGTGGGTGGTGCGATCTGGTCACGCAGAGCAAGGATCGTGAAAATCGCTTCCAGTCCACCGGCTGCGCCCAGGAGATGGCCAGTCGCCGATTTGGTTGCGCTGACAGCGACGTTGGCCTCGGCGCCGAATACTGATTTGATTGCCCTTATTTCTCCCAGATCTCCGATCTGTGTGGAGGTTGCGTGTGCATTAATATGAGCGATATCATCAGGACGGATGCTCGCTTGAGATATTGCAATCTCGATTGCCCGTCGCGCGCCGCTGCCATCTTCGGGCCCTGAGGTGATGTGATGTGCGTCAGCAGATGTTCCGTATCCAACCAGCTCAGCCAGCGGAGTTGCGCCTCGCGCCAATGCATGGCTGAGCGCTTCGATTACGAGGACGCCGGCACCTTCGCCCATAACAAATCCGTCACGTTGGGTGTCGAAAGGGCGGGAGGCCTTTTCTGGAGTTTCATTGAAACTCGTTGAAAGCGATCTTGCGGCAGCAAATCCGGCGAGGCTGACTTCGTTGATGCAGGCTTCGGTCCCGCCACATATCGCGATATCGGCTTCGTTGGATCTGATGAGGCGTGCGGCGTCTCCGATTGCCTGAACGCCAGCCGCACAAGCCGTTACCGGTGCTCCAATTGGCCCTTTAAAACCATGTCGAATAGACACCTGTCCTGCCGCCAGATTGACGAGGAACGACGGAACGGTGAACGGTGAAAGACGACGGGCACCTTTTTGGTCAACGGTTCTGACAGCTGCGGTAATTGCGGGAAAACCGCCAATGCCGGATGCTATAATTGTAGCAGTGCGCTCTTTCTCGGTTTCCGAAACCGGTTTCCATCCAGCCTGGTTCAGCGCTTCTTCAGCCGCTGCAAGGGCGAATAATATGAAACGGTCTACCTTGCGCTGATCTTTTGGGGCAAGAACACTATCAGCATCAAAGCCCGCCTCAGTGTCTTCCGATATTGTTGGCACCACACCACCAATTTTCGATGGCAGGTCGCCCACAATGTCATCGGAAAGTCGTTTCACGCCCGAACGGCCGGCAAGCAAACGGGACCAGGTTACCGGCACATTGGCTGCAAGGGGACTGACTGCTCCCATTCCTGTCACAACGATACGACGCATGACGAATACTCCGTTTTCACTCCATTGATTCCGAAGGAGCACCGGCCAGACCGCTCATGCGCCTTGCTTCGGCAGCTGCCGCATCGAGAAATCGTTTGGATAGGTCCTTATCGTTCACAACGCGAGAAAGCGTAACGGCACCAACCATGATGGAAAGCAGTGCCATGGCTCTGTCGCTTCTTTCTTGGGCCGGTGTGCTTGTGAGGAGTTCATCAAGAACGGCCAGATGGCCGCGGATACCATCCTCGAAGGGAGCTTTCACGTCCGGGCTTTGGCGTGCAACGTCCGCCCCGAGCGCCACGAGAGGACACCCATCACCAATTTCATCGCGATGGTCGAGGGAGAGATAGAGATTCAAAATCGCTTCCAATTGGACGGCGTTGCCCGCAGCAGCGTCGGCCCACCTGCGAGTAGCACCTTCCATCGCGCGGCGTGATGCTTTGGCCGCTAGATCATCTTTGGATTCGAACTGCTTATAAAAGCCCCCCTGTGTCAGGCCGGCGCCCTTCATCAAGTCCTTTAGTCCGATGCCATCAAATCCATGTTCGCGGAAAAGCCTGCTTGCGACATCGATCACTGTCTCGCGATTGGCTTCCGCCTGCGCTCGGCTGACTCTCATTTGCCGTCTCCTTTAGATTTCATTTGACATCTATAACAAATTTAGATGTTAATCGCAATCTAAATCAATCGCATTTGTCCGTTTAGAAGGTCCACTTGCTATGAAGCGCAAACACGTTTTGACATTAGGCAGTGGCATTGCTGCATTGGGTGTCGCTGCGTTCATTTTTTTCGAAGTACCCGGCCATGAGCGGACCGATGCCGATCCACGTAGTGCACCAGCTCTGGTGCGTCTGGTGACCGCACAGTCAGCCAGCTCCCAGACACGTTCATTTACCGGTACGGTCGAAGCAAAAATCCAGAGCAATCTCGGGTTTCGTGTGCCGGGGAAAATTGTTGAGCGCCTGGTGGACGTCGGACAGCAAGTCAAGGCTGGACAAGCCCTTATGCGTATTGATGAGACAGATTTGCAGTTGGCATTGACTGCGAAGCGAAATGCAGTTGACGTCGCACGGGCACTCCTCGTACAGGCTCAGGCGGACGAACTGCGCTATGCGATCCTGGTTAGAAAAGGACTGGCAGCGACGCCGCAGCGCTACGAACAGGCAAAGGCTGCTCTCGACACGGCTGCGGCTCAGCTATCGGCCGCAGAGGCAGAAGCCCGCGTTGCAGAAAACGAAGCCAGCTATTCGGTCCTGACTGCAGATGCTGACGGTACGGTCGTAAACACTCTGGGCGAACCGGGACAGGTTGTCGTCGTGGGCCAGACCGTGGTTCAACTTGCTCACAATGGTCCGCGCGAGGCAGTCGTCTGGTTGCCTGAGACATTGAGGCCCCAGCTCGGATCCGTTGCCAGAGCAAACATCTATGGAAATGGCGAAAGTGGCGGTAACGCGCGCCTTCGTCAGATATCGGATTCTGCTGACGCACAAACCCGAACCTATGAAGCGCGCTATGTGCTCGAAGGGGCGGCCGCGTCTGCGCCTCTTGGGTCAACGGTTACGGTCGAGATTTCGGATAGCAGTCAGGCTACCGGTATTTCGGTTCCCGTCAGCGCTGTTCTGGACGATGGAAACAGAACTGGCGTGTGGGTCGTTAATTCGGCGACCTCCACAGTCCATCTGGTTCCGGTGACAATTGAAGAGATAGGCCAGGAGGATGCTCTCGTCTCTGGTGTCGAAGCCGGACAGCAGATCGTTGCACTCGGCGCGCATCTCCTCACGGAAGGTGATGCCGTTCGAACCGAGCAACAGATGAAGGTAGCAAACCAATGAACTTCAATCTGTCTGCATTGGCGGTGCGTGAACGTGCCGTAACTTTGTTCTTCATCATATTGCTGGCGGCTGCAGGTGTTTACGCATTTCTGAGCCTCGGCCGTGCGGAAGATCCCTCATTTACGATCAAGACTTTGACCGTCACAGCGGTGTGGCCAGGCGCAACTTCACGTGAGATGCAGGATCTCGTCGCCGAACCGCTTGAAAAGCGAATACAGGAACTGACCTGGTATGATCGGGTCGAAACGACGACCCGTCCCGGATACGCATATCTGACCGTCACGTTGAAAGATAACACGCCCGCAAATGCAGTTGAGGGAGAGTTCTATCAGGCCCGCAAGAAACTCGGTGACGAAGCGCGCAATCTGCCAGCGGGCGTCTTTGGCCCCTTCGTCAACGACGAATATTCTGATGTTAGTTTCGCCCTTTATGCACTGAAGGCCAAAGGAATGCCTATGCGCGACCTCGTGCGTCAGGCAGAAACAATTCGCCAGGATCTGCTGCACGTTCCGGGTGTCAAGAAAATCAATATCCTTGGCGAACGTCCCGAGCAGATATTCGTCGAGTTTTCTTACGCGAAGCTGGCCACACTTGGTATCACGGCACAGGATATAGCGACGGCTTTGCAACGGCAAAATGCGGTCACGCCGGCTGGTTCCATCAATACACGCGGGCCTCAGGTGTTCATAAGATTTGATGGGGCCTACAACAGCATCCAGTCTGTTGCTGAAACCCCGATTGTTTCAGCTGGACGTACATTAAAGCTGTCGGATATTGCAGAAGTAAGACGCGGCTATGAGGAGCCGGCGACCTATCTGATCCGTCATCAGGGCGAACCCGCAATAATGCTCAGTGTGGTCATGCAACAGGGATGGAACGGACTTGACCTTGGAAAGGCATTGGAAGAACGCTCGGCAACGATTGCGCAGTCTCTGCCTCTCGGAATGACGCTCGACAAGGTAAGCGATCAGGCGGTGAATATTGATGCTGCTGTCGGTGAATTCATGCTCAAATTCGCAATGGCACTTGGCGTGGTTCTCTTCGTCAGCCTAGTCAGTCTTGGCTGGCGGGTAGGAATTGTTGTTGCACTGGCTGTTCCGCTGACGCTGGCCGTGGTGTTCCTCATAATGCTGGAGACGGGCCGGTTTTTTGACCGTATCACGCTCGGTGCGCTCATTCTTGCGCTCGGTTTGCTTGTCGACGATGCCATCATCGCGATCGAGGTGATGGTCGTTAAGATGGAAGAAGGTATGGATCGTATCAAGGCTGCTGCCTACGCGTGGAGCCATACCGCTGCACCCATGCTGTCTGGCACACTCGTGACGATTATTGGCCTTATGCCCGTCGGTTTTGCGCGTTCGACCGCAGGCGAATATGCCGGTAATATATTCTGGATTGTGGGCTTCGCTCTGATCGTGTCGTGGTTTGTCGCAGTTGTGTTCACGCCATATCTTGGTGTGAAACTGCTCCCCGCAATCAAGCCCGTGGAAGGCGGACATCACGCGATCTACAATACGCCAAACTACCGTCGCCTGCGGCATACAATCGAGTTTGCCGTTCGTCATAAATACATGACCTGCGCGATCGTGGGTATATTGATGGCGCTCTCGGTTGTCGGTATGGGCGCCGTCAAACAGCAATTCTTTCCCACGTCCGATCGCCCTGAAGTTCTGGTCGAAATACGGATGCCTGAAGGTACCAGTATCGAGACAACGACGGTTACGGTCGAAAAACTGGAACATTGGCTGAAGGAGCAACCGGAAGCAAAGATTGTCACCAGCTATGTCGGGCAGGGTGCACCACGTTTCTTCTTCGCCATGGCTCCGGAATTGCCTGATCCGGCTTTTGCAAAAATAGTTGTTCTGACGCCGAACGCAGAAACACGCGAGGAACTCAAACACCGACTTCGCGAAGCTATATCGCAGGGTCTTGCGCCGGGAGCTTACGTACGTGTAACGCAGCTTGTTTTTGGTCCCTATACACCCTTTCCGGTTGAATTTCGCATCATCGGACCCGATCCGGCACAACTGTACAAGCTCTCGGAACAGGCGCTTGCCATAATGAAGACGGTGCCAGATGTGCGTCAGCCCAATCGGGATTGGGGTAACCGCACGCCGGTCGTTCGCTTCATACCGGATCAGGATCGCCTGAAGCTGATCGGCCTGTCACCGGTCGAAGCAGCACAACAGTTGCAGTTGCTTCTAAGCGGCCTTCCCGTGACGCAGGTTCGCGAAAACATCCGTGATGTGCCAGTTGTGGGCAGAAGCGCTGGGTCGACCAGACTGGATCCGTCCCGATTGGGAGACTTCTCGCTCATGAGCCGGGATGGTCGCCAGATTCCACTCGATCAGATAGGCCACACCGAAATTCGAATGGAGGAACCGATTTTAAAGCGTCGGGACCGGATGTCTGTTGTGACCATTCGATCCGATATCGATGAAGCAACCCAGCCTCCAGAGGTTTCTCAAGAGATCATGACGGCTCTTCAGCCTTTGATAGTGTCGCTTCCTGTTGGCTACCGCATTGAAATGGGGGGGGAATATTGAGGAGTCACTCAAGGCCAACGTAGCTCTCGTAAAGATTTTCCCCGCAATGATTGCAGCAATGCTGATCGTCATTATCCTGCAAGTCAGGAGCTTGTCGACGATGACGATGGTCATGTTGACCGCGCCGCTAGGGCTTGCAGGCGTTGTCCCGGTTCTGCTGATCTTTAATCAACCCTTCGGTTTTAATGCCATCCTCGGTTTGATCGGTCTTGCAGGAATTTTGATGCGGAACACACTGATCCTCACCGAACAGATAAAGGAAAACCAGTCTGCCGGTCTTGATGATTATCACGCCATCATCGAGGCGACAGTTCAGCGTACGCGTCCAGTTATCCTGACGGCGCTAGCAGCCGTACTCGCCTTCATTCCGCTGACCCATTCAGTGTTTTGGGGCTCAATGGCCTATACGCTGATTGGCGGGACAGCTGTCGGGACCGCTATGATCCTGCTATTCCTTCCAGCCCTTTATGCGGCATGGTTCAGAATTCAGCCGTCGGCGGAGGGGGCAGTGAAAGAAGCAGACGTGTCAACCGCGCCATCAGCGCTCGCGGCTGAGTAGGAGCCAAATCAGGCAGCCATTCGAGCTTTGCGGAAAATTCGGAAAGGTAATTACCCCAAAACGCCTTTCAGAAACGAGGCCCGGCACGTCCCCCGCCGGGCCTCACGTTTGCCGACCTAGGTTTTCAAAACCAACTCCGGAATATTCTTGACTGGCAATCTGTAAAGACTGATTGGCGCGTGTTCTTGACTCTACGTCAAAAACAAATGAGCCGCTAACAAATATTCCGCCCAATAAACTTATGCGACCGTCTTTTGACGTGGGTGTCGCTCTTGCGCGTCTCGGAGAGGGACTTGAGCAGTCGCCAGTGGAGAGAGGGAACATCGAAGAGTTCTGGTTTGTCGAGACCTTTCATCGCTGTGGTTCAATGAGGACTTGATGTTGCAGAAGGTGGTGCGCGATATTCGCTCAACCGATCACGCCCTGACCATTGCCCGCGATGGGATGACAAGCCAAACACATGTGCTGTCGTTCAATATGGGCTGCCTGAGAACTATTCGTGTTGATCACCGGGGTCGACCTCGGTTTCGAAGAAGATGACCAGTTGTTGCTAGCGCGCCAGATGTTAGGGCGGCGGTTTACCGGCCGTCGCGCCTCGTCAAAACTGCCGGGTTCATTGAACAGGTGCTGGCGAGGCCATTGGTTTCAGCCAGCATCATCGCCGCAAGCTCGATATCTCACCCCGTGCTGCCCTTCTCGTCTTGTGCGAAATGATCGGAGGGGCGGAGGTTTTGCGTTTGGGGCGTTTTTACAAGATGCAGTCAAGGCTACCCGGATGACCGACGCATTTCCTGGAACCTTCACCACAACGTCAGAATCTATTGGAAATACGGCGGACAGCTTCATTTTTAGAAGGTTGCTTATACGTTGGGGGCACCGATCATCATACTCGCTACTATCCGAAAGGCGGGCAATTCCATGATCAATACGTTCGATCTAAACAGGTATTGACAATGAACCTAATCATAGATAAATTATATCTACGATTAGGAGATGTAACATGAAACTGAGCGAAGGCGTCGAGCAGGCCATCCACTGTGCGGCATTTCTGGCGGGGCTGTCCGACGACGGCGTCCTGTCGGCGGCAGCACTGGCCGAACTCCACGGCGTGTCGACGAGCTATCTGCTGAAGCATTTGCAAGCGCTTTCTGGCGCCGGGATAGTCGCGACGACACCGGGGCCGAAAGGGGGCTATCGGCTGGCAAAGGCGCCTAGTGACATCAGTCTCCTGGACATCGTCCTCGCGGTCGAGGGACCGGCCCCCGCCTTTCGGTGCGCCGAGATCCGCCAGCGCGGGCCGAACCCACTGCCGCAGCGCTACTTTACCAAGCCCTGCCAAATTAATGCCGCGATGCTTAAGGCCGAGAAGGCCTATCGTGCAGAGCTCGCCAAGGTGTCGGTCGCGGACCTTTTGGCGGGTCTCGGTGCTGACGACGACGGCGGTATCGCCGCTCGCGGATGCGCCTTCCTTGAACTCCACGAACGCAAGACGGGCAATCGCGCCTCGTCATAGGAGAAAATAACATGACCAAGATGAAGAAGGTCGTCGTGATCGGCGGCACGGGCCTAATCGGATCAAAGGTAGTGAAGCTGCTGCAGGACGCCGGCCAAAACGCCGTCATCGCAAGCTCTCGCAACGGTATCAACGCCTATACGGGAGAAGGACTGGTAGAAGCCATCGCAGACGCCGACGCCGTCATTGATGTGTCAAACATGATGTCCTTTGACAAGGAAGCACTCGTCGACTTCTTCGGGACGTCAAGCAGGAACCTGACGAACGCGGAAAAGGCCGCTGGCGTGCGCCATCACGTCGTCCTATCGATCGTCAACGCGGACGGTCTTGCCGCCAATCCCTACATGGCGGGCAAAGTGGTGCAGGAGGAGACCGTCGCAACCTCGGGCCAGGGTTATACAATCATCCGGGCAACGCAGTTTCATGAGTTCATCGAGACGCTGGTCGGCGCCTATTCAGCCGACGGTAGCGTGAAGGTACCGGATATCGACTTACAGCCGATAGCAGCCGACGACGTCGCCGCCACTCTGGTGAAGACTGCGCTAGGCGAACCGATGAACGGAAATATCGATCTTGCTGGGCCGGAACGGGCATCGTTCGAATCCATCGTCCGGATGTATCTCGATGCGAAGGGGAGCGCTCCTGTCGTCGAAGCGAACTCTGAAGTCGACTACTTCGGCGCCCCTGTCGTCAACGGATCGCTTGTCCCAGGCGGAGACTACATCAAAGGCCGGATCACGATCACCGAATGGCTTAATGCTTAACCCACAGCAAATCAGGAGAAAAAACATGAAGAGGTTCATCTATGTTGCCGCTGTGCTAGCGGCCTCGTTGGTCACAGCTCAGGCTCACGACGTCACGAAGCCTGAGCTCGTATACGATACGAAGGACGCCAAGGTGACCCTGGTGTACGAGCATCCTCTACCTGACGTTCCAGGCAAGAGCGTCAAGGGCGTCCTCGTCGAGTACGGCCCCGGCGGCTACAGCTCCGCCCACACGCATGCGAAGTCCGCGCTGATCTATGCCACGGTCCTAGAAGGCGCGATCCAGAGCGCCGTGAACGGTGGCGAGACGAAGACCTTTACCGCCGGTCAGAATTTCACCGAGCTACCGGGCGACCTGCACGATGTATCCGCCAATGCCAGTAAGACAGAGCCGGCGAAACTGCTCGCTGTCTTCGTCGTCGATACAGACGATACCGCCCTGACGACCCCGCGCAAACCGTAGTCAGACGACACGGTTCCTGAACCTTGTTAATTTTTGACCGAGCAAGGGCGGCTCTCTGGCTTATGAACAGTCGCGCCTCAAGAAAGGAAAACAACATGTCCCGAATGAACTGGGCCCAAGTCGCACCCGAAGGTGCCAAGGCGCTGTATGGTGTTCACCATTACGTCACAGCTAAAACGAACCTGCCGGAAGAGCTGATACACCTCGTCTTTCTGCGCGTGTCGCAGATTAATGGTTGCGCCCACTGCATTGACATGCACAGCCGTGATCTGCGCAAAACGATGTCAGTGGACAAGATCACTCTACTGCCGGTCTGGGACGAGGTGCCTCATCTGTTCACCGATCAGGAACGGGCCGCTCTCGCTTGGGCCGAGGAAGTGACAAATGTCAGCCAGACCCATGCCTCCGACGAGGCTTATGCCGCGGCCTCAGCCGCCTTCGAACCGAAGGACCTCGTCGATTTGACTATCACGATCGCCGCGATGAACGCGTTCAATCGCCTCGGCGCGCCGTTCCGGCTTCCGGTGGCAGCCAAGGCTTGATTTCTCCAATGTGTGCGTTCTGCTTCGGCCTGAGCGTAACAACCTCACCGAGGCCGCACACCATTAAGAAACAGCGCTACAGCAGAGGCGACAGTGGCCTGCGCCTCCCCTTCGGTGGGGGGAGGTCGTAATCCGAGCACAACCTGTAAATGAAGATTGTCCCGGATCATTCCAACGAAATGCCCGGCAACAAGCAAAGGATCGTCTATCTGAATTTCTTTGCGGTCGGCTGCAGCCTGGAGAACTTTGGCGAGATGAGCCGTGGTGCGGCCCGGGCCCTTCTCATAAAACACGCGCGCAAGATCGGGAAACCGCCCGGCTTCAGTGATGATGATACGATAAATGCCCAGGACCGAAGGGCTCATGTAAACGTCCAGTAGGTGGTTACCAAAAGTCGTCAGCATATCGGGCAAGTCACTTTGGGTAGTGTAGTCCAGAGAGAGTGCAGAGATCGCGCGATCCGCATTATCGGCAACCAGAGCCAGGAACAATCCCTCCTTGCTGCCAAACTCACTATAGATCGTTCGCTTCGAGCCACCGGTACGCTCTATGATCGCATCGATGCTGGTGGTTGCGTAGCCTTGCTCGAAGAAAAGCTCCGCTGCAGCACGAAGAATAGTTTTCCGTCGAAGTTTTGTCCGTTCGCTTTTCGTATCGGTCACTTTATCGGCCTTCTTCAATAACTTCCGCTTGACCGGTAACCTACATTACCATAACCGTCAACGGTAACGACAATTACCAATTGGTGCACAAGATGATGACCTGGAAGAAGAAAAAAATCGTTGGTCTGGTGTTTTGTCTCAGCGCGATTGCAACCGCTGCGGGAGGCTGGGCGTGGGCGCGCTCGAGCGAGCGGACGACAACGGACAATGCCTATGTTCGCGGTAATACGACTGCAATCGCATCGAAGGTGACCGGATATGTCACCGTGGTTGATGTAGCCGACAACCAGACTGTACGAGCAAATGATGTTCTGTTCAGAATCGATGACAGGGATTTCCGCGCACGTCTGGCGCAGGCTGAAGCAAATGTGCAGGCGGCACAGGCACATATCGAAAATGTTGAGGCGGAGATCCAGCTTCAGCATATTCTGGTCAAGCAGGCGACGGCACAGAAACGGGCAGCAGAGGCAGATCTTGCTCTCGCGGTCAAAGCGTCTCAGCGACAGCGTGAACTTGTTCGCACAAATTCGGTCAGCAGAGCTCAGGTCGATGAAAGTGACGCTGCGAGGTCAAAAGCAGAGGCTGGCTTATTAGGCGCTCAGGCCGCGCTGGAGGCACAAGAAACACGTATCAAGGTTCTCACCACACAAAAGGAAGCAGCCCTGGCTGCTGTGCTTCAAGCCAGGGCTGCGCGTGACCTGGCCCGAATTGATCTCGACAATACAGTCGTCCGTGCTCCCTTTGACGGCGTTATTGGTAACCGTCAGGTTCGCGTCGGACGCCTGGTATCCCCTGGAGCTTCACTGATCGATCTGGTCCCAATCAAGGACGTATGGATTGTCGCAAATTTCAAGGAAACACAGATTGAGAATATTCAACCCGGTCAGTCGGCCCAGGTAACGGTCGACGCCTATCCAGGAACAATTATCGAGGGAAAAGTTGACAGCTTTGCACCGGGTAGCGGATCGGCCTTCAGTCTCCTGCCCGCTGATAATGCTACTGGCAATTTCGTCCGCGTCGTGCAACGTGTTCCAGTCAAGATCAAACTTGTTCAGAATCCACTTCCCGGCCGTCTGGTTCCTGGACTTTCCGCCCGGGTCAAGATCGATTTGGGGAGTGAGAATTGATGCTCTCTCCCCCAAGCGTCTCGAGCCAAACCAGGCAGAATACAGGATGCCTCCTCCTCGCGGGCATTGTGATTGCCACTTTGACTGAGGCGATTGCGGGTACCGCTTTGACGCTTGGCAAAGGTCATATAATCGGTGATGTATACGCTACTCCCGACGAATTCGCCTGGCTCGACATCGGATATACGACACTGAAGATGATCGCGTTCCTTATGGCATCTTGGATTGCGACGACCGTTAATTTGCGGATTATCGTTGTTGCGGCGACTGTGATGATAACATTGGCAAGTGCGGCCACTGCCTTGACGACCCGATTGGATTTGCTGATTGTTCTGCGCGCATTTCAGGGGTTTTCGGGAGGTCTCCTACTGGTAATCGGACAAACCGTTATCTTTCGAGACTTTTCGCCTTCTCGCCAGCCTGTTCTACAAGCCTTGTTTGCAACAGGGGCTGTGGTTGCACCGGCGACCCTCGTACCGGCACTGCAAGGATGGCTATTGGACAGCTATTCTTGGACGTGGATTTTTTTCTCAGTAGTTCCTATCGGATTGCTGGCAGCCGGGCTTGTTCTCCTATCAGAAGAAACCATCGACACCTATATTCCCTATAGGCGCTTTGACTGGAGTGGCCTTCTACTGGCATCAATCACGCTTTTCTGCCTCGTCTATGTGCTCAACCAGGGCGACCGCTGGAACTGGTTCGATGAAGGTCGCATCCGGTGGCTGACCGGAATAGGTGTGGTGACGCTTTGCCTGTTTATTAGTCACCAAGCGAGCCGGCCTGAGGATGAAGGACTGCTCGAGCTCAGTGTTTTCAGGTCCGTCGATTTTACGTTCGCATTCATAGTAAGTTTTGTAGCTGGTGCGGCATTGTTTGGAAGCACTTATTTGATTCCGAGTTTTGCAATCTCGGTCCTGGCTTTCACGCCAACGGATACCGGTATTCTTTTGCTCGCCAGTAGTATTCCTTTTGTATTTTCGCTTTTCTTGTCTGCCTTCGTATTCCAGGGCCTGGGCGTCTCTCCAATTGTCACCGTACCCTTCGGGATCGTGATGATCATGATCGCTATGTGGCTCCTGTCAGGCTCCGCAGGCGACAGCGGAATGGACGACATGTTGAACGCCGTTCTCCTGCGGAGCTTGAGCCTTGGCTTTCTATTTCTGTCTATTACCTTGATCGCATTCAGTACGGTAAGCGCGTGCAGCCTCCCTGCTGCGATTGGGATCTTCAACACTGGTCGCCAGTTCGGCGGTCTCTTGGGTGTAGCTTGTCTTCAGTCTCTAGTGACGCGGAATATTGCAAGCAATGTATCGGTTCTCGGCAGCCATATTACAGCTGGATATTCTGCTGTAGGTGAACGATTGGGAACTAGTGAGGCACTTTTCGAGGCCCGCGGGATGACTACTGTGGGTGCAGGGCAGGCGTCCATGGTCTTTTTGGAGAAGACAGTCGCAAACCAGTCTACGGTGATCGCTTTCAATACAGCATTTCTCACAATTGCACTGCTTTTCGTCGTTGCTGTGCCAATTCTGATCGGTGTTAAGATGGTTTTGACGGCAGTATCAAAAAAAGGTAGTTAATCGGCGGTCTCCACTAAATCAAAAATATTCCGTTTCGCTCGGCTGACCAACCGATTTGCGCAGAAATTGAGAAATCTGGATAAGGCGGTTTCAATGCAGTGAGGAGCTGTAGTTTATTGGCAAAGGCGCAGATTCTTGACAGTTACTCAATCAGATCGTCGGACATTTATCTCTGGTAATCTGGAAAAGAGGGCGCCGGTGGACGTCTGGCTTAATAGGCTCCTCGGGTGTTGTCACGTTAACTGGGCTGCAGTTGCCTGCCTGACGGTTTGGGCGTAAATTTTGGCGATGCAGACATCAGATATCATCTTCAAGCGTCACCGTTTTCCGCCACAGATCGTTGCTCATGCGGTGTGGCTTTATCTGCGGTTTAACCTTAGTCTGCGTGAAGTTGAAGAAATGCTGCTTGAGCGTGGAATCGACGTATCATACGAGACAGTTCGTCGTTGGATCGCCAAGTTCGGCCCCCAGATCACACGCAACTTGCGGCGGCGTCAGGCGCGCCCCGGCGATGTTTGGTATTTGGACGAAGTGGTCGTCAAATGCGCTGGAGAAAAATTCTGGCTTTGGCGTGCGGTGGATCAACATGGCTCCGTTCTCGAAGAAATCTTGCAGAAGCGGCGTGATAAAAGGGCGGCAAAGCGATTGCTTGTGGCGTTAATGAAGCGCTATGGCTTTGCTCCCAAACGGATCATCACCGATAAGCTCCGCTCCTACGGTGCAGCAAAGGCAGAAGTGGCACCCGGCCTTGACCATTGGTCGCACAAGGGCCTCAATAATCGGGCCGAAAATAGCCATCTGCCGTTTAGGAAACGGGAGCGAACCATGCAAGGTCATCGGTCAACTGGAGCGTTGCAACGGTTCGTCTCCATGCACTCAGCGACCCGCAATTGTTTCTCTGTTCCATCTCGTCGCCGAGCCGCACACACAATTCGCTACCATCGCCTCGAAGCTTTCGATGCATGGAAAATTGCGGCCTGTTTCGCCTGAATATCTACGAGCCCCTGGCCTTTCCGGCCAGAGAAACTTAACGTGACAACACCCTTAACACAGCTCACAAATCTGCAAGTGCCAAGATTTACTCGTTATTTGCTTGGGGTGTTAAGCTGGGATGATTTTGCTAAGATTGAAGGTTAGACACTGGCTCCCAAAGCCACGGTTCTTGACTGGCAATCAGGTGGTTGTGCCGACAGCTCATTATGCCCCCTTTAGCACATTTTTTGGCCGGACCGGACTTTCTGCTTCCGGTCCCATTCAAGACCGTGTCACCCGGTCGAGCTCATCAAAACGGCCGATCAAGCGGATGGCGTTATATTCTTTTTAACTATGAAAGGGCTCATAAAGAGCAGCGCCAGCTTTGAGGGCCGCTAGCTTGAGCCGCTTGTCTCGGGTCCAAAGTGATGTGCGCTGATCAAGTAGGACAGAAGCGAGCAAGTGAGCATCCGTGTAGCCAATACCCATGCTAAAAACGTTATGCCTCTCAATGAGAGTCATAACCTCGTCGTGGGTTGCTACGATAGTCTCACGCTGTGCGCGGAGAAAAGTTAACACAGCGGTCCTGTCGCGTAGGCTGCCCAAAGCAAGTTCGCCAATGACTGCCGGATGGCAAAGCAGAAGATCGTTACCAATAATTTTTACAAGATCGTTATCACCTCGGCGGAAATGATCAATCCAAATGGAAGTATCTGCTAATATCACTTATTCACTGAGCTCCGACGGCGGGGGGCGGCTTCAGCGTCCGGCATGGTGCCTCCAAGAGCGATAAGCCGTTTACCAGTCTCGACGCGCACGAGTGCTTCTAACGCTTGGCGGACCAAAGCGGCTGTCTCCTTTGTGCCCGTCAGGGATCTGGCTTTTTCCAAGAGATTATCATCAAGATTAATGGTTGAACGCATAAAACTACCTCCTGCAGTTGAGTCAATTTATCACCAAATGGTGCTAATTTCAACACCTAGGTTGTCACTCAGATTAACATGACGTGGCTATCGTAAGTTGTTATGAGGAGGCTCGGCATTCTCACACTTCTGACTGGCAATCAGGTCGCAGCGCTAACATTCTCCAGAATAATTTCATCGTGCTCTCGAAGCAGCAATAGGTAGCCTTCCCTTCGAAGCGCCAAGGTTGGCGTGGAGTGCTTCGTTCCCTTATTCCGAAGGGCCTGTTAAGCAGAAAGAAGCCGCCGAAATACCTCGGCGGCTTCTTCCCGACATCGCGATAATCCGGATGGCTAGCTAGACAGTTTCCAACTGTTCAGGGCTCAGTCGGAGCGCTGCGGCCCGACGGTGTCCTTCGAGCTGTTCCGTTGCACTTTGCCGAACAGCAGCTGGCGCTACAGCAGCAACGCCACGCTCGTCCAGCCATTGATGCGTGGCAATTTTTACGTATGAGCCCACCCAAAGTCCACCCGTGTAACGGCCCGCCGCCATAGTGGGCAGTGTGTGGTTCGTGCCGCAGCATTTGTCGGAGTATACAACACTGGCCAGCTCGCCGATGAAAATCGAACCATAGTTGCGCAGCTTTTTCGCCGTTGCCTTCGGGTCGCGTGTGTGGACCTGAAGATGCTCTGTTGCGATATAGTCGGAGTAGGCGATCATGGTTTCTTCGTCGTCAACAACGGTCACTTCGCCGTAATCTTTCCATGCAACCCCTGCTACAGCAGCGGTGGAAAGGTTCCGCAGCTGTTTTTCGACTTCTTTGATGGTCTCATCCGCCAGCTTCCGATCTGTCGTAACCAGGCCAACGCGTGTGCGTACGTCATGCTCAGCCTGAGCAAGCATGTCGGTCGCCAGCGTCGCAGGATTGGCTGTTTCGTCGGCAACGATGAAGATTTCGCTTGGGCCCGCAAGCTGATCAATACCTACTTGGCCGAAAACCTGACGCTTTGCTTCGTTTACAAACGCATTGCCGGGCCCCACGATTTTGTCGACCGCGGGAATAGTCTCCGTGCCATATGCCATGGCTGCGATTGCCTGTGCACCGCCGACGCGGAAGATGCGGTCTGCACCTGCCAGATGACAGCCTGCAATCATGGCCTGATGCGCATTCGGGGGAAGACAGGCGATGACCTGATCACAACCAGCGACTTTGGCCGGGACGATCGTCATTACCGGAGCTGAGAGAAGAGGATAACGTCCGCCTGGTACGTAACAGCCTACGATTTCAATCGGAATAACCCGATGACCGAGATGCAGGCCCGGCAAGCTCTCTATTTCCAACGGGAGGATCGTGCCGAGTTGTGCTTCGGCGAAACGGCGGACATTGGCGATGGCAAATTCGGTGTCTTGACGCGTCTGCGGATCAAGGTCGGCAACGGCCTTGAGCTTTTCTTCCTCAGTGACCTCGAAACGGTCGAGATCCGCTTTATCAAAAGCAAGAGAATATTCGCGAACAGCAGCATCGCCGCGTTCTCGGACATTTGCGATGATGTCCTTCACTATTTTTTCGACCGGCGCCGTATCAGAGACGGCGTCTCGTGTCGGTTCTTTTATTTGAATAAACTTGCCTTTCAGCGCATCGAGACGCGACGTCATCAAAACCTCCTGTGTGGGATGATCATCCTCAACATCTTTCAAGCTTGGCTATCCGACAATTGCCCACAAACCATATGTTCATTATAATCACCAAAGCAGGTGAACCAATTTCGCTCCAGGTATCCTCCCTGCGTTTACGATGACAATGTGGGTAAGCACAGAAACATGGAAAACGATATATGCCTAAAATCGGTAGCAAACTTCGCGAACTTCGTCGTCGCCGAGATCTGGGAGTTCGAGAACTCGCCGCTCGTTCCGGGATATCTCACTCCACAATATCATTGATCGAACGTGACCGGATGAGCCCGTCCATCGACACTCTTGGTGCAGTACTCGATGCGTTGGGGACAACACTGACCGGTTTTTTCTCCGATTTGCAATCCAGCCTTCCTTATTCGCCCTTCTATTCGTCGGCAGATTTAGCTGAGATTGGGAAGGTAGATACGATTTCCTATAGAGTAATCGGTCTGGACCATCCCAATCGAGAACTTCTCATGTTACATGAACGTTATGCACCTGGGGCGGATTCTGGCGAGGAATTTACTCACGCAGCACAGGAGGCTGGCATGGTGCTTTCTGGTCTGGTTGAAGTTACGGTCGGAAGCCAGAAGAGGGTGCTAAAACCCGGCGATGGGTATTATTTTGATAGCCGTGTGCCTCATCGGTTTCGGAATGTCTTCGACGGTCAGAGCGAGATTATCAGCGCGGTTACTCCGCCAACTTATTAATCCCTTCACCCTATACTGAAATATGGTGAATATATTGACCGTTTCGGTTAACCCCGCTTTCCAAAGTTTTCAAACGTGCTTTGCTATAGGCCATCGAGAGCACAAAGGGGAGCGTCCGATGAACATACTCAAAGTTTCGATTATAGCGTCCACAGTCCTGGTAGCAGGTGTCTTTGGTGCCCAGGCCCGTGATCTGACCGTTGTATCCTGGGGAGGAAATTTTCAGGACGCGCAACGTAAAATTTTCTTTCAACCCTTCGCCTCCGCGATCGGCAAGCCAGTTTTAGATGAAAGTTGGGAGGGCGGTTACGGCGTTCTCCAGGCCAAGGTGAAGGCCGGTGTTCCAAACTGGGACGTGGTGGAAGTTGAGGCTGAAGAATTAGCGCTAGGGTGCGCCGACGGTATTTATGAGAAAATTGATTGGGAGAAGCTTGGCGGGAAGGATGCGTATCTTCCTGCAGCAGTCAGTGACTGTGGTGTTGGCAATATCGTGTGGTCGACCGGGCTTTCATATGACGGCGAAAAGCTCAAAGAAGAGCCAAGGACATGGGCTGATTTCTGGGATACGAAGAAGTTTCCCGGCAAGCGCGGCCTTCGCAAAGGGCCGAAATACGCTCTTGAGTTCGCATTGATGGCCGACGGCGTTCCTGCTAATCAAGTTTATGAAGTTTTGAGCAGTGAAGGCGGCGTTGACCGGGCTTTCAGGAAACTTGAAGAATTGAAGGCAGATATCATCTGGTGGGACGCTGGCGCGCAGCCGCTACAGCTGCTCTCGTCCGGGCAGGTCGTCATGACTTCTGCTTACAATGGTCGTATCAGCGGCATCAACCGGTCCGAAGGCAAGAGTTTCGGATTTGTGTTCCCGGGCAGTGTATACGCCATCGATAGCTGGGTCATTTTGAAAGATAGCCCGAACAAGGATGCGGGCATGGATTTCATCGCCTATGCCAGCAAGGCAGAGAACCAGGCGAAACTTCCTGAATATATCGCTTACGGTTTACCGACCCTTGGGGCGACGAAGCTGGTGCCTGAACAGTTCCAGAAAGAGCTTCCGACTGCCGATGAAAACATCGGCGGAGCCATCGCTCTGGACGTGGATTTCTGGACCGACAACCTAGAAGAGTTGACGCAGCGTTTCAATGCCTGGCTAGCTCAATAGGAATCAACGATTGCAATCTCTTGCTCCATTGCCCTCAGGGGCAGCGGAGCAGCCTTTGGCCTCGAGACTACCAAGAATCAGCGCAGGTTATGATGAGTGACGCGTTTATCCATTTCGACCAGGTCAGCAAAGCGTTCGGTATGATGACCGTTGTCGATGATCTCGATCTGTCGATTGGCAAGGGAGAGTTCGTGAGCATGCTGGGCCCATCCGGGTCCGGCAAGACAACACTTCTCATGATGCTGGCCGGTTTCGAGAATCCAACTAGCGGTGCAATTGCTGTCGGAGGCAGGCGCGTAGATGCTTTGCCGCCCCATAAGCGAAATATGGGAGTTGTATTCCAGAATTACGCTTTGTTTCCTCACATGTCTGTAGCGGACAACGTAGGATTTCCGCTCAAGATGAGGGGCCTTTCCAAAGCCGAGATTGTCGAGCGTGTGACGAAGGCCCTCGACATGGTTCAACTGGGAGCCTTCCACGAACGTCGACCAATACAATTATCCGGTGGTCAGCAACAGAGGGTTGCGCTGGCTCGCGCATTGGTATTCGAGCCGGAAGTCGTATTGATGGACGAGCCGTTGGGCGCTCTTGACAAGAAGCTTCGCGAACAGATGCAGATGGATATTCGTGATATCCATCATCGCTTGGGCTTGACTATCGTCTTTGTTACACACGATCAGACTGAAGCTTTGACGATGTCCGATCGCATAGCGATCTTCAATCATGGCAAGATTGAGCAGATCGGCGAACCCTCGGAAATTTACGACCGGCCAAAAACTCAATTCGTTGCCGAGTTTATTGGCGAAACTAACCTAGTGAGCGGCACAGTCGCTTCATCGTCCAATGGCATCGTGGACGTCACTTTGGATGATGGTCAAACAATCAAAGTAGCATCTACCGCAGGCTTGGAACCTCGAAGCACTATCAATGTGTCTGTGCGCCCGGAACGTATAGAGCTCGGACAGCCTGGAGCGGCAAAAAATCAGCTAAAGGTAACGGTAGCGGATATTGTGTATCACGGTGACCATCTTCAGGTACAAGTGGACGCCGGAAACGGATCCTTCGTGGTCAAGGCTACTAGAACCGCGATCACGCCAAAAATAGGGCAAGAGGTCATAGCCTCTTTCGCTCCGGAACAATGCTGGGTCGTTTCATGAACCGTCCATCTCGGCTCCAAAATCAAATCAAGTCGATAGCGCTAATTGCACCACTGGCTCTCTTCCTGGCATTTTTCTTCGTCGCACCACTTGCAACAATGATGAAGTCGGCGGTTTCCGATCCTATCGCGTCAAGAGCACTACCCACCGTATCCGAGTCCCTGCAGGATTGGGACAGAGCAACTGTCCCGTCGGCGGCAGCTCAGCTAGCACTCGCCAACGACATCCGAAATGTCAGCGACGATGAGCTTTTCGGCGACTTGGTCCGTCGATTGAACAGCGCAAAGTCCGGCTTTCGCACTTTGATGACCAAGACACGTACCGCTGTTGCGGAGAACCAGTCAATCTCCGATCTGGTGTCGGTGGACCCGCGATGGAGCGATCCGGTATTCTGGATTGCAATCCAGGAAGCGGCTGGCACCACGATTACCGACAGAAACCTGCTGTCGGCTGTCGATCTACAGCGAGACGCCAACGGCAGTATCATCAATGTGCCCGAAGATAAATCCGCCAATCGGACCACGCTCTTTCGAACGCTGATCATGGCCGGAGTGGTGACGATATGTTGTGTTGCTATAGGACTACCCTTTGCGATGGTTGCCGCATCGACTAATGGTTGGAGACGTCAATTGCTACTGGGAGCTGTGCTTCTTCCTCTCTGGACTTCGCTCCTTGTGCGAACTGCAGCCTGGTACATCATTCTTCAGGACAATGGCCTCATCAATATGACGCTTCAAACCCTTGGTTTGACAAGCGGGCCCGTACCACTCATCTTCAACCGGTTGGGCGTCGTGATTGCAATGACCCACGTCCTTCTACCCTTCATGGTACTGCCGATCTTCAGCGTTCTCATCGGGATTCCGAAAAACCTGATGCCTGCTGCTGCATCGTTAGGCGCGTCACCCTTTCGCGCTTTTTTGTTGGTACTGCTGCCCCTTAGCCTTCGGGGTGTCGTGTCCGGTGGGCTTCTCGTCTTTATGAGTGCACTTGGTTACTACATCACACCAGCACTGATCGGGGGGCTAAGGATCAGATGATTAGCTCTGTCATCGCCTATTACGCGACTGGGGCGGCCAATTGGGGTATGGCCGGCGCGCTTGGAATTGTGCTTCTGGCTGCAACAATGATCCTCTACGTCGTCTATCTTCGTCTATCTTCGGAGGAAGCGCGCGCATGAGAACGCTCATCGTCAGCAAGGCAATATTCGGGTCTGGGGTTATCATCTTTTTGATGGCTCCGTTATTTGCCATCCTTCCTCTGGCTTTTACAGACAGCATTTTCTTGAATTACCCGATTCCTGGTTATTCTTTTCGTTGGTTTCATGAGTTGTTCATGGCCGACGCTTGGCGTCGATCCATCGTCAATAGTTTAATTATTGGAATTGGAACGACGATCCTTGCGAGCATTCTTGGTACGGTTGCTGCACTCGGATTACGTGGAAAGTCTGTATCTTTGTTATTCAGCTTCTTTCGAACAGTATTTCTGCTGCCAATGGTCGTTCCAGCAGTCGTGCTTGGCGTCGGCATGCAGTTGATGTTCGCACAGTATGGCCTCGCAAATACGTATATGGGTGTTATCCTTGCTCATACGGTCATTGCAATTCCGTTTGTTGTTGTTAACGTGACCGCTGCGCTTCAGGGCATTGACCGCCGCCTGGAAAATGCCGCAGCTAGCCTTGGCGCATCACCTTGGATGGTTTTGCGTCAGGTAACTCTACCATTGGCAACACCGGGCATCGTGACAGGGGCGGTGTTTGCTTTTGCAACGTCCTTGGATGAAGTCGTGCTAACCTTGTTTGTTGCAGGTCCGAACCAACGCACGGTTGCTCGTCAGATGTTCTCGACAATCAGAGAGAATATAAGTCCAGCCATCGCTGCTGCGGCGTTTCTGTTCATTATTGGAACGATCATCATCGCCTCGCTCTTACTGCTTTCAAAGCGAAACCCCCGAGCTAATATATAGCAGGTCGGAAGCAAGCAAATTGGGATGCGCAGTCGTCAGAACTTTGTCCGAACAAAAGTGGCAAAGTGAGGATACTGGTCGGCGAGGGTCAATTTTTATGCAAATCAGTTTTTGACTGGCAATCTGGAGTATACATGGCCCGCTCGGAAGAGCGGGCCATGTCTTCAATAATTAAAAGTCCATACCTGCGCCAGCAGGGGCGGGTTGGATTTCCTTCTTGGGTTTTTCGGCGATCATGGCTTCGGTTGTAACTAGAAGGCCGGCAACGGACGCCGCGTCCTGAAGCGCAGTGCGCACCACTTTGGCGGGATCAATGACGCCCTGGGCGTAGAGATCGCCATATTCGCCCGTCTGTGCGTTCCAGCCGTAAGAGTGGTCAGTCCGCTCGCGAAGCTTCCCAACGACAACAGAGCTTTCCGCCCCGGCATTTTCGGCAATTTGCCGAACCGGCGCTTCGATCGCGCGACGCACGATATCGATACCGACCTTTTGGTCTTGATTGGTTGCCGACAGATCATCCAGCGCCTTGACCGCCCGGAGAAGGGCCACTCCGCCGCCCGGCAGAATGCCTTCCTCAACAGCGGCGCGGGTCGCATGCAGCGCGTCGTCGACCCGGTCTTTTTTCTCCTTTACTTCCACTTCTGTCGAGCCGCCGACACGGATCACAGCGACACCGCCGGCAAGCTTGGCGAGGCGCTCCTGCAACTTCTCCCGGTCGTAATCTGACGTGGTTTCTTCGATCTGCGTTCGGATCTGTGCAGCCCGAGCGTCGATTTCGGTTTTAGAGCCTACGCCGTCAATGATTGTTGTACTCTCCTTCTCGATTGCCACTTTCCTAGCTCTGCCAAGCATGTTTAACGTAACGTTCTCGAGCTTGATGCCGAGATCATCCGAGATAACAGAGCCACCAGTCAGTACGGCAATGTCTTCGAGCATGGCCTTGCGTCGATCACCAAAGCCCGGTGCCTTTACGGCTGCAATCTTCAAACCACCGCGCAGCTTGTTAACGACAAGCGTCGCCAGAGCTTCTCCCTCGACGTCCTCAGCGATGATCAGAAGTGGCTTGCCCGACTGGACCACAGCCTCAAGCAGTGGCAGCATAGCCTGCAAATTCGACAGCTTCTTTTCGTGGATCAGAATGTATGGATCTTCGAGTTCGACCCTCATCTTGTCCTGATTGGTAACGAAGTAGGGCGATAGATAGCCTCGGTCGAATTGCATGCCTTCAACGACTTCAAGTTCCGTTTCGGCAGTTTTGGCTTCTTCGACGGTGATGACGCCGTCGTTACCTACCTTCTCCATCGCTTCCGCAAGATAGCGCCCGATCTCTTCGTCGCCATTTGCAGAAATCGTACCGACCTGCGCGATCTCAGAATTGCTGGTAATCTTGCGCGCATTTGCCTTCAATTCCCTGACGACGGCATCGACCGCAAGGTCAATACCGCGCTTTAGGTCCATTGGATTCATACCTGAAGCAACCGCCTTTGCGCCTTCCTTAACAATCGCCTGGGCAAGAACGGTGGCAGTGGTAGTACCGTCACCGGCAAGATCATTGGTCTTCGAAGCCACTTCGCGCAGCATTTGCGCGCCCATGTTTTCGAACTTGTCTTCCAGTTCAATTTCCTTGGCGACAGAAACGCCGTCTTTGGTAATGCGCGGGGCACCGAAGGATTTGTCGATCACGACATTACGTCCCTTTGGGCCAAGGGTTACTTTAACGGCATTGGCAAGTGTGTCGACCCCACGCAGCATGCGTTCCCGGGCGTCAGTGTGAAACTTGACTTCTTTCGCAGCCATTTTTTAACTCCTCAATAGGCAGCTATCTGACTGATGGATTGAATTAATAAATTTTCGCGTTAGGCAGCTTTTTTCTGCTCGGTCGCATGCTCGATAATGCCAAAGACATCGCTTTCCTTCATGATCAAGAGTTCCTCACCATTGATCTTTATTTCCGTGCCCGACCATTTGCCAAACAGGATGCGATCGCCAGCATTAACGTCAAGCGCCTGAATTTGGCCAACCTCGTTTCGGGTGCCGGCGCCTACCGCGACTACTTCGCCTTCTTGGGGCTTTTCCTTCGCCGTGTCAGGAATGATTATCCCACCTTGGGTCTTTTCCTGCGAATTAACCCGGCGGACAAGAATTCGATCATGAAGCGGTCGAAACGACATGTTTTCCTCCGTTGAGCAAAAAAGATGACGTAGCTCCCCGCCCGGACCGGATCACCAGTCCGGGCGGGTGCAAAACCTCCTTGGAGCATCTTGCGCGTGATGATCTGGTTTAGCGATTTCCTGATTTCAAGAGGGAGACGAGAAAAATTAGCATTCATCGCAGAATGCTGCCAACGCACTGGTAACGAACGATAAAATCATTTTTTCTGTTGAATTTTTCAGGAAGCGGAGCAACATTTATTCTCAGTCTTTGGCTATCTTGAAACGGAGATGAATCGTGCGATTTTCATCGGATCTGGAACGTCAGATGCACGGCTATGGCCTCACCACCGCCCACATACTCTATCGAATTCCCGATTTCGAATGCGTTTTGCAATCTTATATCTGGCAAGACTATGATCTGGCGCCGGATTTTCCGGAAATGCACCGCTTTCTGGATTTTTGGCAGGCCAAACTTGATGGCCCGTTACATTCCGTCCGCTACACACATCAGCGACTGATTGGGCCAAACGAATGGCGCCGCGTTGAGGGCGAGTTCAAATTGCACTGAGTAATGAGACTGGATTTCATGGCTTCCGCTTCCCGGGAATACAAAGGTAGCTCAGATGAAAATCAAAGAGATAACCGCTATTTTGGGACCCACCGACGAGGCGCTAGCCGCAGCAATTAACGCGACTGGAGCATCATCAGCAGAGCTTGCCCAAGCTTGGGCGTGGATCAATGCTGACGAAGCACTCGTTAATGACGGACGTTCACTACCGTCGGGAATAATCGCCGATCTCATTGATATTCTGGAGGCGGCTAACGTAGGCGACGACGATTAATGAAAGTACGTTTCTCGCTGTAGTTCTCTGGAGCGTGCATTTAACTCGCCCAATACCCATTTTGCACCGTCACGTCTGGGTTACCAGTCATCCACTGACGGCTAACGGCAAACCAAAACCTTACGGCTAGAAAGGAGAGTACGATGAGAACCGATTTGTTTGAAAAGCCAGTTTCCATTCTTGTTGGCCTTGGCCTTCCGGTCGAGGTTCGCAATGCGACTGAGGCCTACCGGTTTCTTTCAGAACAGCCCGCTTCACTTCGAAACCCAGCCCATAACATTGCACTAAAGGCCTGCGCGGCCGCGCTGCGCGGAGAAATTGACTTCGAAACGGCCCGCGGACTGTTTGTTGCTTTCGCTAAAAGGCATGATTTTCTGGTTTCCGCAGGTATCGACCCCGCGATTTCTCAGCACCGAAACGAAACAGACCGTCACGTGCGTTGAATTGGTTCATCGTCACCAAAACAGATGAGAGATGACCAGCTGTGTCCAGACCAGGGGATTGACTAAGGGTGAAGGACCGCAGTTCATATGCTTCAAATAAAAGCCCCGGCCTGCGGGGGGCGATAGCCGGGGCTCGCGCAAGTTGGGTTGCCATCGGTCTGGAAAGCCTGCGCAAAGGTGTTTGATAGGGGAACAAGGACAGCGGTCAAGGGTAAAAAATGAACTGCCTGGTATAATCGGCTAGCGCCCCGCGTGCCAAATCATGGCAAGTGCAACCAGTGCCAGCACAGAGGTAAGAACAGCTTCCGCTAAAATGATCCAACTCATTTGCGTCTCCCCAATGCACAACTACGATCCGATGGCTCAATCATGCAGGCGAAGCGTGCCACGTTTTCCTCAGAGCCAAATGCCGCGGTGGTTGTAAAGAAGCCTTAAAAAAGTGTAAACCCCGGCGGCGTTTCTAAACGCCGCTGGGGCCGCGCGCCGCATTCGTACATTCAGATCCACGCTTTGCGCTGGCATCCGAGAAACAGCGTCTCGGATGATGGGGAGTATGAGGTCGGTGAAGATGATTGAAGGGGCATCGAAGTGGTGCCGGATTTTTAGCGCTTCGCGGCGTCGCTCTCGGCAAAAGTCCTCTCCAGAAACTGGGTAGTTGTCGCATCCAGATTGGACCGAAGCCAGTCCGCCATAGCGATTTCCTCTTGCAGGCTCTGCTCACATGCCCTTGCAATTTCTTCCTCATTCAATCGGCGGGCAGTAGCGATGAGGATCGTGTAGGAGGCAATTTCCATATTCTCGAATGCGAAGCTCGCAAGGGAGCCTTTCAAAACCTCGTCGCCCGCGAAAAAGCCACTAGACGACTGACCCATGGCCATCAGTTTACCGCCAGCATCCTTTAAAGTGGATGCATCTTCACCGAGTTGATCCAGACAACGCTCAAGCCGCTCAGCTTGGGTCTTGGTTTATTCAAGGTGGCCACGGATGCGTTCGGCCAAGTTCGGATAGTTTTCCAGACGGAGTCCGTTCAGCATCGTTTCGGCTTGCTCTTCCATTGCATGAGCATCACGAAGCCATTGAATGAGCCAGTGTCGAGTATCAGACATTTTCCACTCCCTTAATTGTCTTTCCTTTGATTGTCGCGCTGTCTAACCGATCGAAAAGCAGTTTGTTCCCCTTGGGACTACGGAACGAACCCGCCTGTCGGGTGTTAGGCGGTTCACACAAAAAGGATAGGCGCAATGCGAACCGTAAGTGCGTTGTTTTCAAACACACTCCAAGCAAAACTCACTATTGCCGCTTTGGTGGCTTCAGGAATCCATGCCGAAGAAATTGCCATCATATCCAGCGGGAGCGAAGGAGAATTGACGGAGAATGCAGCCGGTGTCGCAGCAGGCACCGGGGCCCTTGTGGGCGGGACCGCAGGATTGCTCACAGGTCTTGGATTGATGGCAATCCCCGGACTTGGGCGGATCGTCGCTGCAGGCTGGCTCGCGAGCACCCTGACGGGTGCTGTTAGTGGGGCTGCAATCGGCGGCATCGCCGGGAATGTTTATCGTTCTCTCGTCGAAGCGGGCCTTAGTGAACGGATGCGAACATATACTCAGCCGGGATAGAGCAGGGCGGAACGTTCCTCGCAGTCAGGGTATCCGACGAACAGTACGAGGCTGCGGAGCGGATTCTGGAAAAAGCCCGCAGCTTTACAGAAACGGATATCAACACGCCTCCAGCGCCAGGTTAACACATTTTAAGACAGTGTAGCTCGAACGTCTTGTTAGACAGCAGGTAGCCGGAGTGCTTCTCCTGATTGGCTGTGGCACATCGGCTTTGGCTCTCTTAGGCAAGCGATCACAGACCCGAAACGAGTTTGGGAAAAAACTCTCTCGCTCAGGCAAACGTTCCAAAGAGGTTGTTGGAATTTGCCCGATCCATCTGATGGCGTCTGCTGTATCTAAGATGTGCCAGGTTTGCAGCAAGTTCGCTGATATAACTTTGATCGCGTAGTCCACGTTCGTACAGCAAAATTATGCACGATGCGAGTTCATGAGCCGAATAATTCTGGTCACTTTCTTCGAGAATGATGGCTGCATTAGTATAGCAGCTACGCAAAAAGGTGACTTCGATAGTATTATATACTCGGCTCGCTTCGTTAAAAAACGGCATGTCAGCCTCCTATTTCGGAATATTAACCATACGCTGTCTAGAAATATTAGGTATCGCAATATTATCACTTAATGTTAATGCGCCGGCTGAGCATTAAAACTGAAGCTTAACAATGAATTAGACGGCAGGCGCCATTCGGCCTAGTCCTGTTGGTAGCTTGCCGTTTACAGGACCGGAACTCGGTATTCCACACCAAACAGTCGGTGGCTTGCCTTGTGCGGCTGGGAACTTTGGAGGTTCGGATTGCTTAGGAAGACTTCGTTAAAAAGGAGACTTTCGATGTCAACACGGATTATTCGTCCGAACCGTCGCGGGTTTGTCGGACTTGCAGGGTCGGCTGCGGCTTTCCTAAGGTAACCGGTGTTCCGCTCCCACGTTGTCCTTACGGACCTGATCTGTGATCGCCTATCCATGGACGAGCAACGGGAGTTTCTCCATGGAGAGTACATTGGAGGTTCTCACGACCAGGAAGTCTGGACGTGAGTTTCACCGGCACTGGCGGGATGACGTTAAAGCACAGATCGTTTCGGAAAGTCTTCGGCCCGGAGCGCTGGTAAATGAAGTCGCAGAGCGACATGGCCTGAAGCCGAACCACCTCTCCACCTGGCGAACGATGGCGCGGCAGGGCAAGTTGGTTTTGCCTGCACCTGGGGATGCGGTGGAGTTCGCAGCGGTCATAGTTGCTGCACCTGTTTCGGAACCGCCGATCAAAAAGACCAGCCGTCCCGAGATCATCGTCGGGTCCGTCATCATTCGGCTGGAAGAAGGTGCGTCTGCCGAGCGCATCGCCGCTGTCGCGCGTGCCTGCGCGGTCCCGTCATGATCTTTCCATCGAACCGCGTCCGGATCATGGTGGCGACAAAGCCGGTAGATTTCCGCAAGGGCCATAATGGTCTGGCGGCGCTGGTCAAGAACGAACTGCACAAGGACCCGTTCACAGGGACGGTCTTCGTGTTTCGGTCCCGGAAAGCGGATCGATTGAAGCTGATCTACTGGGATGGCAGCGGTCTGGTGATGGCCTACAAGCGGCTGGAGGAACACACCTTCACCTGGCCGGGTATCAAGGACGGCTTGATGACGCTGGGCCATGCCCAATTCGAAGCGTTGTTTGCAGGCCTTGATTGGCGTCGCGTCCGTTCCGTAGAGGCGAGACCGCCGGACACCATCGAATAGATGCGGCACTATGACTCGGGCGGTAAATTCCAACGGCGAAGCGACGCTGATTTTGATAGACTTCGATCATGTTAGACGCCGCCGATCTTCCCGATGATGTTGCTGCGCTGAAGGCGATGCTGATCGCGGCGCAAGCGCGTGAACTTCGCAAGGATGACCGGATCGAGCGGCTGGAGAAGCTGGTTGCCGCATTCAAGCTGGCCGCCTTCGGCCGCAAATCCGAGAAGGCCAATCCCGAGCAATTCGACCTCGCATTGGAGGACCTGGAAACCGCTATTGCGGCCATCCATGCCGAAGATGAAGCCGATAGCGCCTCTGGGAAGCCGCAGCCTAAACTCCGTGCCGCCAATCGCGGCTCTCTGCCCGCCCATCTTCTTCGCGTTGAGGAGATCATCGAACCGGAAAGCCTGATCTGCGCCTGCGGCGGCGGTCTGCATTGCATCGGCGAGGACGCCTCCGAGCGGCTGGATGTCATCCCGGCGCAGTTCCGCGTCATCGTTACTCGTCGTCCCAAGTATGCGTGCCGTACCTGCACCGACGGCGTTGCCCAGGCTCCAGCGCCTGCAAGATTGATCCACGCCGGGTTGCCAACGGAGGCGACCATCGCGCATGTGCTGGTCTCCAAATATGCCGATCACATGCCGCTTTACCGACAGGCCCAGATCATGAGTCGCCAGGGCGTTGATCTCGACCGCTCCACGCTCGCCGACTGGGTCGGCCGGGCAGCATTCGAGCTTCGCCCGGTCTTCGACGCTCTGATCACCGACCTGAAGCGGTCCACCAAGCTGTTCATGGACGAGACCCGTGCGCCGGTCCTCGATCCCGGCTCTCGCAAAACCAAAACCGGATACTTCTGGGCGCTGGCTCGCGATGACCGACCGTGGGGTGGAGGTGCTCCGCCAGGCGTCGCCTTCACCTATGCTCCGGGTCGCAGTGGCCAGCATGCCGAACGGATATTGCAAGGGTTTACAGGCGTCCTTCAGGTGGATGGTTACGCGGGTTATAACCGCTTGCTCGCACCGGGACGCGCCGGGCCCGACATCCAGCTCGCCTATTGTTGGGCTCACGCACGGCGCAGGCTGGTCGAGATCACCCGCACCGGCTCGGCACCAATTGCCGAGGAAGGCGTGAAGCGGATCGGCGACCTCTATCGCATCGAAGCAGCGTTGCGCGGTCGCGACGCCGACGCCCGCTTGGCCGGAAGGCAGGCACGGTCAGCGCCATTGGTCGCCGACATGCGGACCTGGCTGACGCATCATCGTGCCCGCGTCTCTGGCAAGTCGCCGCTCGGCGAAGCACTCGCTTATATCGCCAAATACTGGGATGGGCTTTGTGTTTTCCTGACCGATGGTCGCGTCGAGATCGACAACAACAGCATCGAGCGAACCATCCGCCCGATAGCTCTGAACCGTAAGAATTCTCTCTTTGCCGGACATGACGCGGGAGCGGAGAACTGGGCGACCATCGCCTCCCTCATCGAGACCTGCAAACTCAATTCGGTTGATCCGTTTGCCTATCTGACTGCTACGCTGACCGCCATCGTCAGCGGCCACAAGCAGAGCCGAATCGATGTGCTGATGCCGTGGAGTTACTCATGACGGAGCAGACCCGAAGCGAGCTGACAGCCGATAAGCTGTCAGCTCACTTTGGAATCAAAAGGCGTAGGACATAGTTGGTTCGATCAGGTCCCACGGGTTGCCGTATAAGTCCTCGAATACGGCAACCTTACCGTAAGCCTCCACTCTTGGCTGTTCGCGGAAAGTGACACCCGCCTCCAAGTAGCGAGCATGATCACGGGCAAAGTCATCCGTTTCCAGGAAAAGGAACACCCTGCCGCCCGCCTGTCGCCCGATAGCGTCGGTCTGTTCGCCAACGGCCTTGGCGAGGAGCAGGGAGGCCTGACCGCCTCCAGGGCCGACGACGACCCACCGCTTTTCACTTGATAACCTCGTGTCCTCCAGAAGTCGAAAGCCGAGCTTGCCGACATAGTAGGAGATCGCCTCGTCGTAGTCGCGCACCAGGAGTGACACGAGAGACAAACGTCGAGACGTGCCCGTCGCTGCCTGGGTCATCGGGTGCGAACCTCGCCGGTGGAGTTTACCTTATCGATAAAGTCGCGCAGCAGTTTAGGCATTGCTTCTGTCGGCAGTGACGGCGGGTCATCGGCTCTCAGGTCCATATATATGGCAATGCATGCCTCTATCGCTCTTTTCACGGAGGCAGCGTCATTCGTGGCCACGGTTGCGGCAAGCATTCCCTGTTCGTCCAATGCCAGCGTCTCGAGGCGTCTGACACCCCGCTGGTTTTTGCCTGCACGGCGGTAAAGTAGCGGACCGAGAACCTGTTCCCGGTAGAATGCAAGCATCCCTATTGCCTCGTAGAGTTCGCCACGGGCAAGCTTGGTGGCCGCATAATGCAGCCATATCCAGGCCCGTGCTTCAAACCAGTCCGATGAATGGTTGGGCCACTCGACCTCTCCGGCTTGAACACGGGCCGCCATCTCGGCCGGCTTCCGGGCGAACAAAATCGCCCGTCGCTCGATTTGGCGGTCGAGATCAGATGCCAGGATAAATTTCAGATCGACATGCAGGAGCGGGGGACCATAGAGGCAGATCAGAAGACGCGGCTCCCCGACATGCTCGCCGGTGAAAGCGCTGACAAGACCAGGAAGGGTCTTCGCGAAAGCCAAGCGCGTGGCCATGACGTCCTCATAATCTTCGTCATTGACGACGATGACGAAGTCCAGGTCGGAATTCTCGTCGAACCCGCCGTGAATGTACGACCCGCCGATCAGAAGTGCGTTAAGCCGTTCGTCGACTGCGACCGCGTCGCAGACCTGATTCAGGAAACTCTCATGTGTTTTAGGAAGGTTGCTGGGCATATGATTCTCCTTGCCAGCACCTCAGGATAAAACAGGCGGCGCGCACACCGCAACCTTTTTTCGGGATAGCGTGACCTGTCTAACCAAGGTGGAGATGTATAGAGAAGCCTGAAGTCCACTATCGGTGCATTGTTGCCACCACGTCCAAGTGGAAAGGCATCGTTACGCCCCACTGCGCTTGGTCAACGTGCGAATAGAACAGCGCTTACTTCCTAAGCTGTGGCTGCGTTTCTGCTTTTGCAGAGCAATCGACCGAAAAAGGCGATCCAATCGCGGGCGACAAAAAATCTATGAAAAGTCACGCGCTGGAGTTGGGTGCTGATCTCCTGCAGGATGATAGTCCGATCAGCGCGATTAATATGTATCTGAACGGCTTCCATTTTTATGCTGATGATATGGGCAGACAGGTCGAAGCGCATCATTATTGCACGCATATCAACGAGGACTTCTTCCAGTGTGTGATCTACGACGGAAATAAGGCCGGCTCGCGTCTAATCGGAATTGAATATATCGTCTCCGAGCGATTGTTTAAAACCCTGCCGGAAAAAGAGAAGCTGCTATGGCACAGTCATCGCCATGAAACGACTTCAGGCGAACTTATTATGCCCGGTATCCCTGAAACGGTTGAGCATACGGCGATTGCCGGGCTCGTATCTACCTATGGCAAAACATGGCACACATGGCAGATAGATGAAAATTCCTCTATTCCGCTCGGTATTCCGCAATTGATGATGGGTTTTACTGCCGATGGGCAACTTGATGCAGGCATGCTACGTAAACGGGACACGCAACTGGAAACCAACACGGCCTCTTTGAAGCGGACCAGGGTTGACCTTGCTCAAGCAGCACCGCCACCCGATCCATCGGCCGACGGTTGGAAAGACGGCACGTCCTATCGGCTTGCTCTTGAGGAAGTTCCGTTGAAAAACAAGCGGTAAGTTGGCATTAGGGTCTTTTAGCCTATGGCACCACGGATTGCCTGTTACGTTTGGAAAAGCACGTCAGTTTCATCGCTTGGGCTCTTTAATGTTCGATGGCATCGAGCCGAGAAAGCAGATCCGATAGCAAAACCGAATCTTCTACTGACGCCTCGGTCAGGCGGGCCTTAATCGCGTCCATAATAGCTTCAGAAGGATGCAGCGCACGATTTCTCGCGCCACGTTCCTCCAAGGATAACCAGATACTGACTGGCAATCAAGCAGGCTGTCGAAAAATGCTTTGCGTTATCGGCCGGTTGAACCAACCTATTAATCTGTCCGTACTTACCCAAAACTCCATGGCCAATATTCAAGATGACGTGATTTTTGAAGTGAGTAAGAAAGAGCAGTCATATAACGGATCTCAAAAAGTCGAATTATCGCAAAGTCCAGATAACAGTCATCAATTGATGCGAGCACCACTGGTCGGATCAAACAGATGCATCCGTTCGAATGAGATACCCAGTTCGACGACATCGCCCACTGCTAGCGACATTTCGCTGCCAACCACAGCCATCAATTTCTCGGATCCGACCTCAAAAACAACATGTGCTTGTGCACCGGTTGGCTCGATCAAACGCACTTTCGCCGGAATGCCGCCATCGCGCCTGACTTCCACATGTTCAGGACGCAGACCTAGCACAACTTTGCCGCTTCTATCGGTGTCGCTGTCGGACATTTCCAGTTTCGAACCGCTTGCCAAACGTATAGCGGCACCTGCTGAACTATGCTCGATCGTCGCATCAAGAAAGTTCATTGCTGGCGAACCGATGAAGCCTGCGACGAAGATATTGGCAGGTTTTGTGTAAAGTTCCATTGGCGTGCCTTGTTGCTCGATCTCGCCCCTTGTTAAGCACCACCACTCTATCGGCCAGTGTCATCGCCTCAATCTGATCATGCGTGACATAGATCGACGTGATCTTCACCTTCTGGTGCAGTTCCTTGATCTCTGCTCGCATCAAGACGCGCAATTTTGCATCCAAATTGGAAAGCGGCTCATCGAACAGAAAGACAGAAGGCTTTCGCACAATGGCGCGCCCCATTGCAACGCGCTGGCGCTGGCCTCCCGACAACTGGTGCGGCTTGCGGTCCAATAGGGCCGTCAGATCGAGCATCCGAGCTGCTTCACCGACCCGATCCCGAATTTCCGCTTTCGGGCGGCCAGCAAGTTGAAGATTGAACGCTATGTTGTCAAAGACAGACATATGCGGATAAAGCGCATAGTTCTGGAAAACCATGGCAACATCGCGCTCACTAGGATTAGCATGGTTTACATTCCTGTTGCCAATATGAAGATCACCGGATGTGATTTGTTCAAGACCTGCGATCATGCGCAGTAAAGTCGACTTACCGCATCCCGAAGGTCCGACAAGCGCAACAAATTCAGCATCTGCAATCGAAAGATCGATCCTTGGAATGACTTCCACATTGCCATAGGATTTGTGAATTGAACGAAGTTCGACCGAGGCCATGAAGTCACCCTTTCTGCCGATTGACCGGCGAAGACTGCCGACCGGCGACGAGAACTGCAAGATCGGGCCGATCAGTCGTCAGTTGTCCGATAGGCTTTCTCAACCAATATTCAAGCTCAGTTTCGGTATTTGGTACCCAACATCCAAGCCTTGGTGTCCCAACCTCAGACACACATTGGTCTAATACAATCTCCAGCAAGCTCTTCTCAAAAGCCAACACCGTTGCAACATCGTTGCCACGCTTCAGCACTTTTTCAAATCCACCGAAAAACTCCGCCGAGCGCCGGTCAATCGACATCAGCAACTGCTGGTTTGGAAATTTCATGCGGATATCTTCCAGTACTTCCGGCACGAAGCAGGTGAGGAAGACACGATCCAGCATATTGCGCTCTTGAGCAAGGGTAATGATCTTTTCGGGCATACTGGGATATGGTCTTCCCCGCTCATCAATCTTGATCTCCAGCTCAAGCTCCAGCTGGGTGAGAGCAAAGATATCCAGAACATCCGCTAGAGTGGGTACGGTTTGACCGCGGCTGTCGTTCAAGAGGACTTTTCCAAGCGCTTCGGCACTTTGCGCCTGAACAGGTCCTCTGCCATTGGTGGTACGGTCGAGCAACGGGTCATGGATCACAACCGGCACACCATCGGAACTCAAATGTACGTCGAGTTCCACTGCATCGACATCGAAAGCGAGCAGGTTTTGAAAGCCTGCGATACTATTTTCGGCCCACAGATTACGCCCACCGCGATGACCAATGATCTTCACCATTTTTGTATTCTCCAATTGTTCCCTATTTGCCGCTGTCGACGAGACCCTTCACGAACCATCGCTGCATGATGAGGATCACCAGCACGGGCGGAAGCATGGTCCAAAGCGAGGCGTTCATGAGAAGGTGCCATGTCGGAAGACCATCCGACTGCGGCATAACCTGTTTCAAACCCACAACGGCGGTCGCCATATTGGGGTCTGTCGTCATCAACAACGGCCACAGATACTGGTTCCAGCCCATCAGGAAGAGAATGATCGACAATGCCACGATATTCGACCGGGAAAGTGGAAGCAGAATGCAGAAGAAGAATTGCATCGGCTTGGCGCCGTCAATCCGCGCGGCTTCACACAGATCGTCAGGAATTGTCAGAAAGAACTGCCTGAACAAAAATGTTGCCGTTGCTGAAGCGATGATCGGCAGGATAAGTCCAGGATAGGTGTTCACCATGTTCCAGTTCAGCTCGACCGAAATGCCCAACCAAGCAAAGATGATATTCAGCGGCAGCGCCATATTGGCTGCTGATTCATAGGTTGGGACAATTCGCACCTCAATCGGCAGCATCATCGATATGAATATCAGCCAAAAGGCGGTCATTCGGAACGGAAAGCGGAAATAGGTGACTGCAAAGGCGGCAAGCACCGACAAAGCCAGTTTTCCGACAGTAATTCCGAGGGCCACAATAACCGTGTTCAACAATAGCTGTCCGAAATTGATCGTTGTCAGAACTTCCAGTGAATTGATCAAAAACTGATCGCCCGGCAGCCAACTCATCGGGACTTTCAACACATCCTCCTGGCTCAGCGAACCCGTGACCACCACGAAATAAAGTGGCAGGCAAACCAACACGATGCCGATTATGAGAACCGCATGGCAAACAACGTCCAATATCGGTGTGCGTTCGTTCATTATTTACACCGCATAATTGACGCGCCGTTCGACCAGGCGAAATTGCGCGAATGTAAGGGCAAGAGCGAGGATCATCAAAATGACCGACTGCGCAGCAGACGAGCCCATGTCCAAATTGACGAAGCCATCCTGATAGACCTTATAGACGAGAATCGAAGTCGCCCCTGCCGGTCCGCCACGTGTGGTGGCATCGATAATCGCAAATGTGTCGAACAGGCCGTAGACGAAGTTGATGACAATCAGGAAGAACAGCGTCGGCGCGATCATTGGCAGGGAAATGCGCTGGAACCGTCGAATGGGTCCCGCTCCATCGATGGCGGCAGATTCCAGGATCGAACGCGGAACGGCCAACAGGGCGGCGACGAGAAATATGTAATTGTAGCAAATGTGTTTCCACGATGCCGCAAGAATAATGAGGGTCATCGCATCGGTAGTGTTCTTCGTGGCGTCCCAACCGATACCCAGCATGTGCAGTATTTGCGCGATGGGTCCGACACGGGTGTTGAACAGAAATGCCAGCATTATGCCCGCAACTGCTGGAGCGATAGCATAAGGAAGCAGCAGGATCGTACGATAAGCGCCACGAGCACGAATGACATGGTTGGTCGCGAAAGCAAACAGCAACGCAACCGAAAGCGTGATTGCATTCTGCGCCAGCGTGAACCAGAGCGTCATTTTGGCCGACATCCAATAGGACGGGCTGGCGAGCAATGCCGCAAAGTTCGAGAAACCAACCCATTGCACTGAACCGCCAAAAGGATCATTGAGCTGAAACGCCTGGATGAGCGCCCTGAATGACGGAATGAAGAAGAAAAACAGCAAGACGAGCATTTGTGGCGCCAGCAATAGGACTGGCGTTTTCCATTCTCGAAAGTGCGCGCGCTTCAGGCCGCTTTCCTGCCGCTCCCCCAAAGGGGAGCGCAGACGGAAAGCACCTCCACCTTGTGCTTTCATTGCCTTATTTTCCTGCGCTTAGCTTTTCAAAGCGGCGAAGCACTTCGTTGCCGCGCGTGACAGCGGAATCTAACGCTTCCTGTACCGGCTTCTGCCCCAGTGAGGCGGCCATCACTTCTTCCATAATGAAGATATTGGCCTGATTGGAGTTACCGAAGCGGAAGCCCAGCGAATTATCGGAGTTTGGCTTGCGCATAAGCTGTTCAATCGCGATGGCGCGGGTGGGATGCTGCTCGAAATAGCCTTCGCTTTTCAGCGCTTCATAGGCCGTCGTCGTAACGGGAACATAGCCGGTGTTTTTGCTCCACCACACCTGAATTTCCGGCTTTGCTAGAAAATCGAAGAAAGCGGCAGCACCTTTATATTCATCATCAGAATGACCCTTCATTGCCCATAGAGCGCCGCCACCGATGACGCTGTTATGTGCTGTTCTGTCTTTTTCATGGGGAAGAAAAGTCGCATTCCACGGGAATGTTGCTGAAGCCTCCACTGCGGCATGAGACGCAGTCGATGCAATAATCGTCGAACAGGTGCCTGAAGTAAACAGCTGAACCGGCTGAATTCCCTGTCCAGCGATCTCCATGACCCCGCTCGAAACAAGGTCATGCATGCGCTCCACTTGACGGGTCAGAGACTTGTTGAAGACAAACTCGGTATCGATGCCGTCAATGCCATTGCGCTTTGTGCCATAGGGGTAGTCGTTCACGGCAGCGTAGTTTTCGAGAAAGCTCCACTCATAGTCGCCCGGCAAAACCATGGCACATTTCGAAATGCCCTTGTCATGGATCGCGTGCAACTGTTGTGTCAGCTCATCCCAGTTATCAGCTGGCTTTTCAAAGCCTGTGGCCTTAAAATGATCCTGATTGTACCAAAGGATTGGCGTTGACGAGTTGAATGGCAGAGCCTGCAACTTGCCCTTGTCACTATAGTAAGCGGCAACTGGTGCAATCACCGTACTCCAGTCGATACTGTAGCCTTCCTTGGCCATCAGATCGGCGACGGGTATTATTGCCGATGAGTTCAGCATGGTCAAAAATGCGCGCTCATTGGTTTGCACAATGACCGGCGCGCGCTTCGCGCGATAGGCTGCAATCATCGCATTGATAAGCTCTTCGTATTTGCCCTTATTGACCGGGACAATCTCATACTCATCCTGAGATTCATTGAACTTCTTCGAGAGTTCATTCACGCGCTCATTGAGCACGCCTCCCATCGCATGCCAGAATTCGATCTGCGTTTTTGCCTCAGCCGTTATGCTGGACAGCATCGAACAGCCCAGCATTAAGGAAGCCACTAAAAGACGCTTCATCGTATCCTCCCGTCTCGATCAAGTGCTCTTATGTTGAGCATACGCTCTGATAATCGTTTGTCCAGCCCATAATTGAAGCGTCAAAATGATTACTTATCCTGCTCTCTAAGGTGAATATATTCGCGTTTAGAACGCAAGGCGATATTGCTCTTCCAAACACGCCGGTTTTATCATACGCTCACATATCAATCATTTTCTCATGAGTCGCTTGATGGATATCACCCAAATGAACCCCGCCTCGCTAGCATTCGATCTGGTCATTTTTGACTGTGACGGGGTGCTGGTCGACAGCGAGATCATCAGCTGCGGCGCAGTGGCCGATGTGCTGAGCAGGCACGGCGTACCTACGGACCTCGACTATGCATTGCGGACTTTCCTAGGACGCCCGGCGTCGGCAGTGACCGATGCCTTTACGGAACAAATGAACAAGCCACTCCCCGACACATTTGTTTCGAGCTGGCGAGAGTATCTTTTTACGCGCTTTGAACAGGAACTGGTTGCCGTTGATGGAATTCGTTCGGCGATTGAAGCTATACCACTGCCCCGCTGCGTCGCCTCATCTAGCGATGAGGAACGACTTCAGATATCATTGGGGCAAACAGGTCTACTGCCACTTTTCGAAGGCAGTATCTTCAGTACAACGATGGTTAAACACGGCAAGCCTGCTCCTGACCTCTTTCTTTATGCGGCCAGACAGATGGGGGTGTCGGCCCGACGATGCGTCGTTGTCGAAGACAGCCCCAGCGGCGTGAAGGCTGCCAAGGCAGCGGGGATGACAGCTGTCGGATTTACCGGTGGGAGCCACTATTCGGTACTGGACAATACTGAAACATTGCTTAATGCCGGTGCAGATCACATTTTAAAGCGTGCTGCCGACCTGCCTTCCCTAGTGAGAGAAATTTCCGCCGATGGCCGATAATGACAAGCCCAGACTGGACGATGCCGCAAGAGCGGGTTGGCTTTATTATATTGCCGGCAAGACACAGGACGAGATCGCACAGATGCTGGGCGTTTCACGCCCCACGGCACAGAGATTTGTATCACAATGCCGGTCTGAAGGGCTGATCACGTTTCGGATGAACCATCCAATTGCAAATTGCATGGAACTTGCAGGCAGGATGTCGGAGAAATTCGACCTAGCTTATTGCGACGTTGTTCCCTCGGAAGGGACTTGGCCGGAAGGTTCAACGACCGTCCCCGAAGCCGCTGCCGTTTTCATAGAGCGGCAGTTACGGTCCAGAACTGCCATTGTGATGGCGCTTGGCACCGGCCGCACCATGCGCGCCACGGTCCAGCGCGTTTCTCCACTCAACGGCTCGGTCCATCGACTGGTGTCACTGGTGGGGCATATTGGCATTGACGGATCGGCGAGCCCGTTCGATGCCTTGATCAAGCTTTCGGAAACAGTCAGCGCACAGCATTATCCGCTTCTTTTGCCGCTCTACCTATCTACGGTAGAAGAAAGGGACGCGTTGCTAGCTATTGAGCCGGTGAGGCGCGTCCACCAACTAGCATCGACTGCCGATCTCTGGGTGACCGGGATCAGCGATCTGGCGGCGGATTCGCCACTTGCAAAAGAAGGGTTTCTTAGCCGCGATGAGCTTTTTGAACTTAACAGGCTTGGAGGCGTTGGAGAAATTTGCGGTTGGGCATTTGATATCGATGGGAAAATCGTCGAAGGTGCCACGAATTTGCGTATCACCAGCGTCGCACCGCAGATCAATGTCAGCAGACAACGCATTTGCGTGGCTTCCGGTGAACGGAAAGTGCAACCATTGCTGTCTGCGCTCCGCGGCAGCATCATCAACGGACTTATTACCGATGAAAATACCGCGATGAATTTGCTGGCCTGATAATCCAGCACCTTGATAAAAGCCTCGTCTGCATCGGTTTGACATATTTCCTGTCGTCGGCACTCTCACCAAGAAAACCGTTGGTAATTTCATTCCACGTCATCGTGCCTCCATCCAAATGCTCGCCAGCAATATGAACGACAGCTTCTCCCAACTAATCACTACCATTCCATGCGGGCAGGATTATTTCTATCCATGCCGCATTGACGTTCTGCTACACAGATCAAAAATGACTGTCGTAGCAACGCGTAAACAAGCGTGATACGAATTTTGATTGGCAATCCAAAGCAGAACGTTAAGAGTTTTTCGGCTCACCCAAAATTGGTGAAAGGCGGTCAACGAAACTGATAATCCATAGAACGTATCGCTTTTGTACCCAATTTATAACGGCTGTGGCTATCGCGAAATGCGTCCGACAGGTCAGAGACTGGCAAAAACTCCCGCTCTATTTCCGGCACCGTGGCAATTTCCGCACCGGCACCAGTCGCGGCCATCATACCAAGTCGTGCTGCGCCAAAAGCCGCGCCAAAATCGCCGCTGACGGGCAACAACACCGGGGTGTTGAACACCGTCGCGATCAGCGACAACCAGTAGTGTGATCGTGCTCCCCCGCCAACAGCAACGAGTGAACTTAGCTCGGTGCCCGTCGATGCCAATGCATCGCGGCAATCGGCCAACGCATAAGCGACACCTTCCAACACTGCGCGTGTGGCGGACGCCTGATCGGTTGCATGCTCCAGCCCAAGAAACGCGCCACGGATATGAGCGTCGTTGAGCGGTGTGCGTTCACCGCCGAGATAAGGCAGGAACAACGTTCTTCCTGGTGCCTCAAGCGCCCCGAGATTCGCGGTGAGATCTTCTGGGTTTTTCCCCACCAGTTGGGCGAACCAGTTGAGAGCGTCGGTTGCGGCGAGAATGACGCCCATTTGATGCCAAGCCTGGGGCAACGCATGACAGAAGCTGTGTACTGCCGATGCGGCATTTGGTCGATAGCCATCCGTTGCTGCAAACAAGACGCCAGACGTACCAAGCGATACGAAGGCTTGCCCAGCGTTGACGACGCCAACGCCAACGGCCGAGGCTGCATTTTCACCAGCACCACCTGCAACCACCACATCGAGCGAGAGTCCAAGTTCCGCAGCCAGCTCCGGTCGCACCCGGCCCGATATGGCGGAACCCTCCACCAAGGCGGGCATCATGCTGCGGTCCAGTCCGGTCCATGACAAAAGTTCGTCTGACCAATCGCGGCGTGCACAATCGAACCAGCTCGTTCCCGCCGCATCGGACATTTCGGACACATGTTCTCCGGTCAGCCAAAGTCGCAGATAATCCTTTGGCAACAGGAATTTTCGTACCTTTGCGAACGTCTCAGGTTCGTTTTCGCGAAGCCATACCGCCTTTGGTGCTGTAAAGCCGGGGAAAACGATATTGCCACTAATGGCGCGGAAGGCCGGGATCGCATCAAGCCTAGCCGCCTGATCGGCAGCACGAACATCGTTCCATAAAATGCATTGACGAAGCACCTGATCCGACGCATCGAGAAACGTTGCACCATGCATATGCCCTGACAGGCCGATACCCCGCACAGAAGACAAATTTCTCTGACGCGCCAGTGTCTCCAGCACGAGCCGGGCAGCCGATAGCCATGTGTCCGGCTGCTGCTCCGACCAGCCATCATACGGACGGCTGACCGTCAACGGCGCACGCGCTTCCGCAAGGATTTGTTGACCGTCATCGATGAGAATGCCCTTGAGGCCAGAGGTTCCCAGATCAAGTCCTATATACATGTGCAGCTCCCGCCCTTCATCACTCTATGCTGCGACAACACGTTGTCCGGTCGCTGTGTCGAAGATGTGCAGGTCAGCTGCATCAACGTCGACACCGACAGTTTGTCCTTCGCTCAGACGCACGCCGGATGGAACAGTGACGTTGAAGTCATGCGATCCCGTTCGCAATGTCACTAATCGTGTTTCGCCGTGAAACTCATTGCGTTCCACCTGCCCTCGGAACGCACCGTCGGTATCCCTGAGCCGAAACGCGCCGGGACGGATACCAACTGTGACATTCTCCGGCTGAACCGAGAATGGTGCTTCAAGGCGAAGCGTTCCATCTCCAAGCATTCCATCGGCGGCACGCATCTGGAAGAAATTCATGTTGGGTGTGCCAATGAAACCTGCTGCAAATAGGGTTGCAGGCTTATGATAGATTTCCTCCGGCGTGCCCATCTGCTCGATGTGACCATCCTTCATCAGGACAATGCGGTCAGCCAGGGTCATGGCTTCGAGCTGGTCGTGGGTGACATAGATGCTGGTGGTTTTCAGATCGCGGTGAAGCCGCGCGATTTCAACGCGCAGACTGCCTCGCAATTTGGCATCGAGGTTCGACAAAGGTTCGTCAAACAGAAAAACGTCCGGCGTCTTGATCATGGCGCGTGCAATGGCCACGCGTTGCTGCTGACCACCGGAAAGCTCCGTCGGCTTGCGCGCGAGATAGGGTTGTAGCCCAAGCGCATCGACAACTGGAGCCAGGCGCTCGTCGATGGCGTGTTTGCCAACGCCTGCGCGTTCCAGTCCGAACGAGATGTTTTCGCGTACCGACATATGCGGATAGAGCGCATAGTTTTGGAACACCATGGCGATACCGCGATCACCGGGATCGCGGTCATTCACACGTTGATCGCCGATCAGAAGATCGCCGCCGGTGATGTCTTCGAGCCCTGCCACCATGCGCAACAATGTGGATTTCCCGCAACCGGAGGGGCCGAGGAACACGACGAACTCATGATCGCGAATACTCAGATTGAAGTTCCCGATCACCTCATGGGTGCCATAGACCTTGCGGATTGACCGACATTCGACTGTAGCCATCAACCTGCCTCCGTATCGAGAATGATCTGGAGTTTCACATCCGTTGGGCGACCTTCGGCGGCACGCACGAATGCGGTAATTGATTCATCGAAAGTGAAGGTACCGGACACCAGCGGCTTAAGATCAACTTTGCCCGCAGCGATCAACGCAAGCGCGCGGTCGAAAACATTGGCATAGCGGAACACTGTTTCGATACGGCATTCACGGGCAGTCGCACCGGACACGTCGAACAGGACCGGTTCGGGCGGAAGTCCGACCAGCACAACCGTGCCGCCGGGACGGACAATCTTGAACAGATCACGAATTGCCGCCGGAGCACCGGAACATTCGAAGACGATATCGGCACCCCAGTTTTCGGTTGCCTCATTCACGGCATCCACAATGTTCACTTCGCGCAGATTGATGCCGGTAATGCCCGCATAAGTTTCCGCAAGTTTCAACTTCGCTTCCGACAGATCGGAAATCAACACACGGGAGCAGCCGCCTGCCAGCGCTGCCAACGCCACCATGATGCCGATGGTGCCGCAACCAGTGACCACCGCCGTATCGCCGGGGGAAATGCAGGCGCGTGTTGCAGCCTGCATACCAACGGCGAAAGGCTCGACCATCGCCCCTTCTGCAAAGGAGACATTGTCCGGCAGCTTGTAGGTGAAATTTGCCGGATGTACCGTAACAGGGCACAGAACGCCGTGGATTGGCGGCGTGGCCCAGAAGCGGACCGCTGGATCGACATTGTAGATGCCAAGCTTGGACGGACGCGACAGCGGGTCGGGAATACCCGGTTCCATGCAAACGCGATCACCGGGCTTGAGATGGGAAACATTGGCTCCAACCTCGATCACCGTACCGGCAGCCTCGTGACCGAGTACCATCGGTTCGTTGACCACGAAATCGCCAATGCGACCATGGGTGTAATAGTGTACGTCACTGCCGCAAACACCGACCGTGTGGAGTTTGATGCGCACATCATCCGCTCCCATTTCTGTTGGAAGATCGATATCCCGCAGATTGAGTTCGCCGACGCGCTCCAGAACGAGTGCTTTCATTTGATCAGTCCTGATTTTGTTTCTTTGAAAAAGCTGCATTGAGACCACCGGCAAGCAATCCGAGGAGGATAAGCGGTGGCAAGGAGAGCAAGACGACTGCGGCGTTGAGAATGCCCCATGGAACATTCATGCCAAGCTGGGACATTTCCGAAGCGATGATCGGAAGCGTCTTCGCATTCGAGGTGGTAAGCATCATGGCAAGCAGAAACTCGTTCCAGACGAGCACGAATGCGAAAGCTAAGGCACCGAATATCTGGAACCGCGCAATCGGCAAGGCAACGCGAAAAAAGGTTGCGTAACGGCCAAGGCCATCGACACGCGCGGCTTCTTCAACATGAAGACTGACGCGCTCAAAAGCTGGAACAGAAAGCCAGATCGTGATTGAGGCCGTGGTGATCAGATAGGTCACGATCAACGACAGACGAGTATCGTAGAGGCCAAGACCGAGCCAGATGACAAGCATCGGGATAGCCACAGCCACCGGCGGCAGGAAACGCAACGACAATACGAAGAACTGCGCCTCAGCGGTTATCCGGTTTTTGTAACGCGCAATCACATAGGCTGCTGGCACGCCCAACAGCGCACCGACGACAACTGCGGACGAGCAGATGATAACCGAATTGGTCAACGCGCGTGCCACCGAGCGGCGGTTGAGCACGTAACTCATATTGTCCCAGACCGGCTGGAACACCAGTTTCGGCGTACTCACCAGTAGATCTGCATTGGTCTTGAAGGCGTTGAGAAACGTCCAGAGAAGCGGCAACACCACCAGTGCAGCCGCAAGCAACAGAAGGGCACGCAGGAAGAGTGTAGAAATTTTCATCTGTTCAGCCTCTTCCATGCGACGGTGAATACGACGATTGTGAGAACCATCATGATGACGGCCATGGAGGACGCGTAGGAAATCTTGCCGGACTCGATAAACCCTTGCGAATAGGCGTACATGTCGAGCGTTTCCGTCGAGATGCCCGGCCCACCCCGCGTCATGACATAGACGAGATCGAAAGAGCGCAGGCTTTCGATCGCCTTGACGAGCAACAGGCTTATCAGCGGCACTTTGAGCATTGGTATCGTGATGTATCGGTGGATATCCCAACGCGTCGCCTTGTCGATCCGTGCAGCCTCGATGGGTTGCGGCGGCAGAGCCTCTAAAAGCTTCAGCACGATGACTGCGAAAAACAGGCCCCACTGCCAGACATCGACGAATGTCACTGTCAGGAGCGCGCCCCACGGGGTGGAGAGGACATCGGGCGTAGCGCCAGTCAGCTCCCTCACAGGCCAGGTCAGCGCGCCATAGAGGGGATGGAACGCAAATTTCCAAACGAAGGCGGCACAGACGCGCGGCAGCAGAACAGGTATGATGAATAGGATGCACAATATAGTGCGCATACGCGTGCTGGCGGCTTCGAACATGGCAATCCCCAAACTGACACCAACGAGCATGGTCAGCGCCACGGTCAGCAATTCCCATTTGAGCGATACCCACAGAGCATTCAAAAAGCGCGGATCGCTGAAGAGCGCCACATAGTTTTCAAACCAGACATATTGCACCATACCTTGTGACAAGGTGCGGTTCTGGAACGAGATATTGATGGCGAACAAAGTTGGCACAAGCGCCAGCACCATCAGGATAATCAGGGGCGGCCCCAGAAAGACGAAGGGCAGAGATCGTCCACGTTTCATGAAACAGTCCTTGACAGAAAGCGGTTCCCTGCCTTGGCCGCTCATTGCGGACAGGGAAAGCAGCATAGAATGAAAAGTCGGTGACACCGGACACACTCTCCCAAGTGTGTCCGGACACAAGCGTTACGACAACGCGATCAGAGCTTGTTTGCGAAGGCCTCAAGATCGTTAAGCGCGCCCTTTATGTCGGTGCGGCTCCCGGTGATCAGCTCTTCCAGCATGATACCCCACTGGTTACCCAGCTCCTGCCAACGTGGATCTTGCCAGAAGGTAACCTGCGTCCGCTCTCCGGTAGCAGCCATGGCATCGGAGAGATTTTGGCCAAAGGTCTTGGCATATTCAGGGCTCTGGAACGTACTGGTGCGGGTCAACTCGCCCGGCTGACCAGCAGCCAGACGCCGCGCCTCCTGTTCCTTCGATGTGGCCCATGCCACGAATAGTCCCGCACATGCCTTGTCTGCATCCGTGACGTTCGCCTTGGAGGCAATGGCAAAGCCATGTGCATAACCCGCACCGGGCAGTGGTGTCGGCGGCACAGAGAAGCCGACCTTGTCGGCAACCTGGCTTTGTGCCTTGTCGACGGACATGCCACCCAGCGGAGCGGATCTCGATCAGGATTGCCACTTTACCTGCGCGAAACGCGCCGGTGGATTCATCCCACGAACCGGTCTGTGTGCCGGGCGCGGAATACTTGAACATATCCAGATATTCCTGCGTCGCCTTTACAGCCGCGTCGGAATTGAATGCCGGCTTGCCGTCCTTGTACCACTCGCCTCCAAGTGCTTTGAACAGAGGCATCCAGCGCCAAACATTGGCGCCTGAACCGCGCTGTCCGCGCAATGCCGTGCCATAAACACCGTTCTGGGGATCGTGCAGCTTGGCAACTGCAGCCTTATATTCGTCCCAGGTCTTCGGTGGTTGAATGCCCGCCTTCTCCAGGAGATCGGTGCGATAAACAAGAAGGTCGCCGCCGCCTTGTATCGGAGCAAACCACTGCTTGCCATCGTAAGTCGCAGCAGCGCGCATACCGGCATCGAAATCGCTGTAGTCGTATTCCTTCGGATAGAAGCCTTCGAGCGGCACAATCCAGCCCGACGATGCGAACAGCGCCAAATTGGCTTCGTCCACGTAATAGACATTGTAGCTGCCAACGGTCGAGGCATCGGCCTGCGACTTGGCGCGGCGGTCATTTTCATTCAGATAGCTGATCTCGAAACCAGCGCCCGAAAGCTTCTCGAACTCATCGACTTCTTTTTCAAGAAGGGTCAAACCGTCGCGTGGTTGCGCGAGAATGCGCAGGTCTTTTTCACATACGGCTGCGGCAAAACTGTTGGAAGCAGCGACGAGCGCAACCAATGCGACGCTCGCGCCCAAAATAGCACGTTTCATTGTCATCCTCCCCATAAGACGCTTTTGATAAGCGCCTGACACGTGAAATTTCATGGAACATCGCAAAAAGCACTAGATTGCTTTTCGACATCAACTAATACTATTATGACAAAATATGGGGGTTTTTACCGATCAGATATGTCAATTCCATCGAAAGAATCGCAACAGACCCCGAATGCCTTTGCGGCGACACGTGAGAGGATTCAACTCCCGGAGGGGAAATCCTATCTCATTCGGCGCGATGACTATCCGATAGCGATTTGTATCTGGAACTATCATCCCGAATGGGAAATCCATTATATCCCCGGCGCCAAGGGCCTCGCTTATGTCGGCGATTATGTCGGCTCCTTTGCGCCCGGCCATCTGGTGCTGACGGGAACCAACCTACCACATAACTGGATTACGCCCGGGGCGACAAACCTTCCCGGACGTGATCTGGTGTTGCAGTTCGATGCCGATGCCCTAATAGGGATTCGCGCTATCTGCCCCGAATTTGAGGTGCTTCACCGCTTGAAACCTCTTTCGATGCAAGGCATCGAAATAATGGGGGCGGCGGCAGGGCGGATCGGTGAGATGATTCTCGATCTGAACAAGACGGGGCAAAGCGGCGGACTGGGCTTGTTTATCGATATCCTGCAAGCCATAGAAACCGCCCCGGAAAAACGCCTTCTAGCCAGTTCACATTTCGTCTCGTCCTACAACGAGAATTCAGACAAGCGCCACCGTCGCATTGATAAGGCGATACAGCTTCTGCAGTCCACACCATCGATGCAGATGCAGGATGTAGCGGCAGCTGTGGGGCTGGAGTCTTCCGCCTTTTCACGTGCTTTCAAACGGCTGACGGGATTGGCTTTTTCCGATTACAGCCGGTCTGTGCGCGTGTGGCGCGCGCGCACGCTCCTAACCGAAACAGAAAAGCCGGTGACAGATATCTGCTTTGAAGCAGGCTTCAATAATCTGTCCAATTTCAATAGGTACTTCCGGAGGGAAACCGGGCTTACACCGCGCGCGTATCGCCAGGCTGCACGCATTCGGGTGAGTTCCATTGATGCCGCCCATATTCAAATAGCAGTGGCCTAATAAGCTGGTTGCACTGACCTTTGTTCAATATGTCCGAAGGCGGTCACTTTCTGTTGGGCGATGCAGAAGCTGAAGCAATTCCTCGACTGATCTTCAGTTACCAGCTGTAACAGAGCGAAAAACAGCCAACAGCCTAATTAGGTGGGAGATGAATGACGGCTGATAGGCGATCATGGATGTTGGTCGTGGAGATCGACAATGATTTGGCCAACCCTTTTCTCAGCTTTACTATAGAATGTTAGACGTCATCTTCAAAGTTGGCGACATCGTTCATGATTCTGACTGGCTGTCTGGAACGGCAACCCGTCTAAAGCTGTCGGGTTGAAGCACGATTTTTCTTGACTCTACGTCAAAACCTTCCGGAAAACGCATGTAACGGATCGGTCCATGCCACCATATCTGCCTCGATTACCCGGAGAGCGGGAGCCTCCAGCCGTTGACAGGTTTTTTCTTCCGCCTCGGGAAAGAGCTGGTTCAAAACTAAACACAGTTGCGACGGTGTTGATAATTGCCGATGAAATATTGGACGAAGAGTTCATCGGCGCCGACTATTTATTTAACAGAGATAATTTCAACAGTTGCTGTCATACCAGCCGCGAGTTCAACACCGGACGGTACCTGATCGATTTGGATGCGCACAGGGATGCGCTGGGCAAGCCGTACCCAGGAAAATGTGGCTGCGACATTGGGCAGGCCGAGATGACCGGGCGTATCATTGCTGTTGTCTATCCCGCGGCCCATGCTTTCAACATGGCCGAATATGGGCTGATCAAAACCCATCAGCATGATCCGTGCCGGGTCACCACCGCGGATCTTCCAGATTTTAGTCTCTTCGAAGTAGCCAGTAATCCAGAAGCTCGCTGCATCCAAGACTGCGACCTTCGTCACGCCGGCGGTTGCAAAGTCGCCTGGCCGAAGCCTTAGGTTGGTGACATAGCCGTCAACTGGTGCGCGAACAGTTGATCGGGCGAGGTTAAGCTTGGCTAGCTCAAGCGCCGCCATCGCTGACTGATAGGCGGCGCCAGCCACCGCAGCCGCGCCGCTTGATTGCTGGATCGCCTCCTGGGAGACAACGTCTTTGAGCTTACTGTGCCGCCGTGCTGTCGTCTGACGAACCACCATATCCTGACGTTTGGCTTCTACCTCAGCCTCAGCCAACGAAACTGCCAACCTGAGCCGCTCGGGGTTGATCTCGTAAAGGATGTCTCCCCGACGCACATATTGATTATCAATCACCGGAACGGCACTGACTGTCCCAGAGACTTCCGGCGCAATCTGTACGACATCGACGCCAACCCGTCCATCGCGTGTCCAGGGCGTCCGCTCGTAATAGTTCCACGCCTCCAGTGCGATAAAGGCGGAGATGGCGACGATGCAAAGGGTCAGGGCATACCGCCCAAGCAGGGATAGAACAGGTTTCAAGGCAAGAGTCCGATCCATGGCAGGTACTGCACGAGCAGACCGTAGAGGATAACAAAGGTGGCGAGTTCGAAGAGCGGCCGATAAGCGAACCGGCGATTGAGACCCGAGGCGGTAATCAGGCGCAGCACTACCATGGTGGCGATCAGCGCGACGACCGCGAGCGCGACAAGGCCGGGGATCAGGACACCTCCGATATTGAGATCAACGATCATCGGTTGTGATCCTCCTGTCGGTTTGAGAGCCAAGCGCGAACCGCATGTCGATGAGCTGATCGACAATCTGCAGGCGGTTCCTAAGCACGCTACCGGCTGTCTTCTCGATCAGGGTCTCTATCTTCTTATCGAGGTCGAGGAGGTCGGGAGATGTTGACGGGTTATGGCCACTGAAGTGTCTGGCGATGACTGATAAAAGTTCTCTCAGTTCTATGCTGATCTCGCCCTTGATCTGCGGGATCGTCTTGCGAAGCTGTCCAGCGACATGCCCTATGCGAAGATGGTTAAGCGTATCGTCGAGCACATCCGGATAGGCGTTGCCGGTCAGCCGCAACCTTGGCAGAAGCAAGGCTGTCCGATCAATCATCAGGCTTGTCCAGCGCGCTTCGTTAGGCGCAGCGCCAAGCGCGCGGCGGCCAACGTCCCGACGGCTCAAGCGAAGCAAGCGATTGATCGCCCCGTCAACCGGCACGGTCTGGAACAAGGACATGTTCACAGCACCGAAGCCGACTGCAGCAAACAACGCGATTACACCGTTGAGTGAAGTGGAAAAGTCGCCTGTGTAATAGGGGCCGAGAGCCGATAGGATTGGAATAGTCAGCGTGATGCCGAGCGCCATGAAGGTTGTGGGTAGGCGTGCCTGGAGAGAGCCGGCGAACAGGAACGCCGGAGCGAGCACCGCGACAAGAACCCCGAAGTTAGTCACCTGGGGCAGGATGACGAAGCTGTAGATTAGGCTGATCGCGACCCCGTAAATTGAGCCGACGATATACTTGACAACAAAGGGCACAGGCGCATCGAAATTGCCGAACAAGGTGCAGCAGACGCCAAGAATGGATACTGCCATTCCGCCCTCCGGCCAAGACGTCCATATCCAGAAGGCGCAGCCGATGAGAATACCGATGATCGCGCCGAACGCAGTGCGTCCCGCCATCCACGGATCGCGGTGATAGACATAGCCTTTCGCGCGTTTCAGGCCATGAAGCGGTTTGACATCTGGCACTTGCCCAGGCGCTGCGATGTTCCGTTGCAGCCTATCGCAATCCTGTAACAAACCAACCATCTCGGCCAGATGACCTGCGAGGTTGGCAGCAAGCCTGTCGCCGGGCATAGTAGCATCGGAGCCCAAACGCTTCTGGAGTGATCGTGCGTGCGCGATGAGTCGGCCCGCGGCAGCCTCCCAGTCTTGCATTTCGGCATTTGCGGCCCAGGTTCTGGTTTCGCCAACCAGAAGGATCAACTCAGCGGGGGCATCGCCGTCGCCGGCGCGAAGTGCTTCAATTCGCTCTTTGACCTCGGCTGAGAGCCACAGCAATCTCGCGAGCCGGTCATGGATGAGTTGCAGTATCCGCCGTGATGGCGTTGGAGCTGGATCATAGGGCAGATGCGTGGCAAGCCCTTGGATTGCTAGCAGGTCCGCTGCAAGCTGGTGACGGTCGCGACAGTTTTCTCCCCGGGTTCCGCTCAATGCATCGTCCGCCAGTCGACGGGCGTTTCGCAGAGTGGCCGACAACTTGAAGGTAAACTGGCCGGTCATGTGTTTCGGCAGGATGTAGCGATGGATCAGGACCGCACACAGAATCCCGATCGAGATTTCCTGGACGCGCACCGAAGCCGTCTCGAAAACTGCGCCGGGATCAAGCACGCTCGGGAACCCGATCAGGCTCGTTGTATACCCGGCGAGAACAAAGGCATAGGCGCGTGGTGTGCGATCAAGCAGCGAGAAAAACAGGCAGAGACCGATCCAACCCGCAAGCACGACGCTGCACACAATCGGATCGTTCACGAAGTTTGGAACAATCGCGACCGTTACTATGGCGCCGACAAACGTCCCAGCGAAGCGATAGACACCACGGCTGAGCGACGCTCCGGCAGACGTCTGTGAGACGATGTAGACTGTGACAATCGCCCAGAACGGTTTTGGAAGACCGATCCGTAGCGAAATGTAGTAGGCAAGCATCGCTGCGGCAAAGCTCTTTGCCGAAAACAATATAGCATCCGCATCCGCGATCATGGAGGGAGTACGGAGGAAGCTCGTTTGAACTCGAAAGGCTTCGAAGGCCCTGTATGAGAGAGTGTTAAGAGGCTGCGCGGTGTTCATCCCGCCAGTTGTGTCCTATTTGCGCGCGCAAATAAATTCAGTATTATGACATAAAATATCTAAAAATGGCCATTCTGATGTCGGTGCTGCGTTCTGTTGTTTCAGTTTTCGATCCTGACCTCACGCTTCTGCCTGCGGTCGCCCACAAACTTGATTTCGCCGATCATGAGGCGGAAGTGCCTCTTCACGTACACAGAAAGGGTCAGTTGATCCTCACTCTACATGGAGCTGTGACCTGCACTGCGGGCAACGATATCTGGATTGTACCCCCCAATTGCGGGGTCTGGATTCCCGGCGGCGTGCCCCATAGCGCACGCGCGACAGCGAATGCCCGACTGAACTATCTATTCGTCGAGCCGCATGCGGCGAATTTGCCGGAAACTAGTTGCACATTGTCGGTATCTCCCATGATCAGAGAGATGGTGGATCGGCTTGCTAGCGAGCAAGCTGACTATCTCCCCGACAGCCACCCCGCCCGGATTGTGCGGGTGGTCCTTGATGAACTTGTGCAGATGCCCCGTGAACGGTTCAACCTGCCGATTTCCAACCATCCAAAAATCCGTGCCATAGCAGATGCGCTGACGATCAAGCCTTCAGATCGTAGTACGTTGAGCGATTGGGCAAACCGGATGGCGATGAGCGAGCGATCGTTGGCGCGCCTGTTGATCCGCGAGACAGGACTGACCTTCGGGCGTTGGAGACAACAACTCCACTTGGTCGCGGCACTTCGTGAACTTGCAAGTGGCGAGAGCGTTCAGAATGTTGCGGCCGCGCTGGGGTACGACTCCGTGAACGCATTCATCACCATGTTCAAAAAGGCTCTCGGCAGTACTCCAGCACAGTATTTTGCGCAACGAACTGTGTCTAAGTGAGGTCAAGCCGAAGTGCCTCAACTGCGGCTCGTTTCTACATGTATGCCTGCATGTCACTACCGACGTGAGCCGGAACCGAAAATCTTGACTGGCAATCAGCGCATCACGAGAGTGTCAGAATGGTTGACGGGTCGATTCCGTTCTATACGACGAAAGCTGTTTTGATATGCCCGGCCTTTCACCGCACAATAGATCAGAGCCCAAATAATCTTCGATCGATCAGCCTGCAAATCATTTGATAAACGGTACTACTCTTGCGCCTCTGCGGATGATAACTACTGTCAAGGATCATCAGTTGTGAAAATGACATGACGCAAAAAACGGCGACCTTGAAGGATGTAGCAGCATTAGCAAAAGTCTCGCGCGCCACTGCTGCTCGTGCGCTCAACAGCTACGGTTATGTTGGTGATGAAACGGCGCTAAAAGTTCAGGCCGCCGCCGAGAAGCTCGGGTATAGAGGCAATCGACTGGCCCAGGCTTTGCGCAGCGGTCAACTTCCGATTATCGGTTGTGTTCTCGGCGATATACAAAATCCGTTCTTTGCAAAAATTGCCCATGATGTGGAAGTGCTGGCGCGCGAAGAAGGGCACAATCTCATCATCGCCAGCAGCGAAGAACAATTGGAACTGGAAAAATCCTTGCTGGCGAGTTTGCAATCGCTCAGCATTCGAGGTTTCATAGTAGCGCCAACCTCAGCCGAGGATAATCAGCATCTGCAACGTCTGATCGATGAGAATGTGCCCGTGGTGCTGATCGATCGTGCGGCGCCAGGCATTGAGTGCGACAGCGTCCTTGTTGACAATGAAGGCGGCGCGCGAAAGGCCATTGAGTATCTGATTGGAATGGGGCACCAGAATATTGCGCTTTTGCAAGACGATGCGCGCATCTTTACGTCAAGCGAGCGTTTCAACGGTTACAAGACTGCGTTGCTCGCGCATGGTATAGAGCCGAATGAAAAAATGATATCGGTCTCGCAATCGACGGTTGAACACGCCATCGATGCGACCATACGCCTGTTCAGCCGCCGAAATCCTCCGACAGCACTGTTCACGGTGGACAGTTTGATGACGCAGGGCGCGCTTTTGGCGTTCCGCTCGATGGGTATATCGATTCCCCACGATGTGTCTTTGATTGGCTTTGACGATTTTAATCTGGCCACTTTTACCGATCCGCAGATCACTGTCGTTGCTCAGCCGGTGTCGGAAATCGGTCGGGCCGCGGGCCGGCTCCTGCTTGAGAAAATCGCGGGGAAAAAGGGACCTCCGCAGAAAATAAGCTTTGAAACCAAGCTGATAGTCAGAGGTTCGGTAAGCCGTCGTTAAGCTGACGACGAACAAAACCTGGCCCTTTAAAAAATTTCAAAAACCCACTTGCCAGAAGAAAATTCTTGTGCGCTAGATATATGTGAGATCGATCTCACATTGTCTCAACGAGTTACAGGCGCAAAACCGGTTCGGGCTTTTCTCGAGGTTTCAACTGCGCAAACGGGAAGGTAGTAATGCTCAACTTCGATAAAGATCGCTTTGTGAAAATACAGGGCGGCTCGGTCGCAATCGCCGACGATGTACGCGCTTTGGTGCGTAAGTTGCTCGACGACGGCCTGGAACGCATTTTCTTCATGGGGACGGGCGGTGTGCAGTTTCTGACCCAGCCCGCGATCGAGCTTGCGCGCAACTCGACGGTGTTTCCGGTTTCAGCGGCATTTTCCGCCCAGGTTGTCCTCGAAGCGCCCGCCGGACTGGACGAAAAGGCGCTGGTTATCCTTCCATCCCTGTCGGGGACGACCAAGGAAAGCGTGCAGCTTCTCGCGTTCTTGAAAAAGAAGGGTGTGAAAACCCTTTCGCTGACCGGACACAAGGATACGCCTCTCGGGCTCGATGCCGATTACAACTTCACGAATTTTGCGGAGGACGACACGTCGTCGGAATCGTTCTACCTGCAGACCTTGCTCATCGTGCTGGCGCTGCTGGCCGAACGCGATGAATATGCCGATTTCGATGCAACGGTTTCCGAACTGAAGCTGCTTCCCGAACTGCTGGTCTCCGTGAAGGAAGATTTTGAAGCAAGCGCAGCCGCGCTTGCGCAGGAAATCAAAGACGAGAACTACCATATCTTCACAGGGGCGGGATCTGCGTGGCCAGAGGCTCATTATTACGGCATGTGCATTCTTGAAGAAATGCAATGGATTAGGACGCGTCCTGTTCATGCTTCGGATTTCTTCCATGGCACGCTGGAGCTGGTAGAACCGGGTGTCAGCCTGTTCATTTTCAAGGGTGAGGATGCCTGCCGTCCGCTGACGGACCGGGTTGAGAATTTCGCCAAGCGCTACACGGATAAAGTTCGTATTCTCGACGCAGCCACAGCCAAGCTGCCGGGTGTTTCCGAGAAGACGCGGAGCTTGATTTCTCCGATCATCCTCGCAACCATGCTGGAGCGCCTGAGTGCTCATCTGGAAGTGCTGCGCGACCATCCGCTGACCACACGGCGTTATTATAAGCGCGTCGAGTACTAAAACAGTTCCCGGTCCGGCTCCGCCGGATCGGGTTTCCGTATTCAGACGAATATCAAGAAACAATAGCCAAAAGAGAGGAACTTTGAAATGAAACGCAAGACGTTTTTGAGCACCACAAGCCTCGCATCGCTCATGGTGCTTGGATTGGCCGCAAGCAATATCGATGTAGCCCTTGCAAAGGACGCCGTTGTTGCCGAACCCGATGCTCCGGTCGAATATTCCGGCACGTTGAGCATTCTGACGAAGTTCGGCCTCCAGCAGCTTTCACCTTATTTCGTTAATGCCGCCAAGGAATACGAGAAGCTGCATCCTGATGTAAAGGTTGAGCTTATCCAGGAAAGTGACGATAGCGTAAAGGGAAAGACCAAGGCTCTGGTCGCATCGAATTCCTTGCCGGATATCTATTTCACCTGGACCGGTAGCTGGGGTGAGAACTTCGTGCGCGGCAATCGTGCAGTAGATCTGACCAAGGTCATCGGTCCGGATACGCCATGGGGACAACAGCTTGCCCATGCCGCTGTGAGCGCCTTCCAGTATAATGGCAAGTTATACGGAATTCCGCTTTATCTGGACGCCAAGTTCATGGGCTACAACAAGGCGCTTTTTGCCAAGGCTGGAGTGGCCGAACCGAAGAGTTTCGATGAGTTGATCGGCGCGTGTGCCGCCTTGCGCAAGTCCAATGTGGTGCCGATTTCGTTTGGAAACAAAGAGGGATGGCCGGCGGTGCATTTCGCTGGACAGCTTCTCGCCTATAACGTACCGCAAGCGACACTTGAAAAGGACTTCAACCCGAAAACCGCCGAATATTCGGATGCAGGTTATGTCGAGAGCCTGAAGCAATTGAAGCAGCTCACCGACGAATGTTCGGACGGTGCAGGTACCAACGGCTCGTCCTATGCCTCGGCACTGCAACAGTTCAGCAACGGCAAGTCCGCAATGTACTATCAGGAAATCATCGAATTCGACCAGAGCACAGCCGATGGCGCATTGAAGAAGGAAGACTTCGGCTTCTTTAAGCTACCCGCACCCAAGGATGCAAAGGGCGACGTCAAATCGATCGAAGGCGCGCCCGAGGGCTACATGATCAATGCGGCATCGAAGAATGTTCCGCTAGCCATCGACTTCATGAAGTTCATCACTTCTCCGGAAAACGGCAAGGTTCTGTCGGCGCCGCCTTATGGGCAGCCCAGCGCCACTGTCGGCGGCTATTCGTCCGAGAGCATGAACCCATCTGTCGTTGAAGGGCTCAAGATTATCGCGGATTCGTCCTATCTGGTGCCGTGGCTCGATACTGCAAACCCACCGCGCGTCGCCGCTGCCTGGCTTTCAAGTCTGCAAGCCCTGATTGGTGGTTCCATGACACCGGAGCAGGTTATGGAAAAGGTGAAACAAGCAGCAGCCTCTTCCAAATAAGGATGTTGTCGGCCGATGACTGTCATGAAGCGTGAATATAAGGGGGGAGGCCGTCAAAAACGGCGTCTCCCGACCGGACGGGTCCGAATTGGACAAGTCCGGTTTGCTGGCGAAGCTGCTGTCGTTCCGTTGGGTTCTGATCGCGTTCGTTCTGATCTTGTGGTTTGTTTATTATCCAATCATAGACAATTTCATCGTCAGTACGACAAATCAGGATATTTTTACGGGTGAAACAGCCTTTGTCGGTCTGGATAATTATCGGCGTCTGCAAGACGATCCGGTAATATGGACGGCAATTCTCAACAACACGCTTTATGCAGTCATTTCAGTTGTTTTCCAGGTTTTTGGCGCATTCGTGCTTGCTGCGATCATTGAAGGTTTGCAACAGGAAACCTGGCGCAGGTTCTGGCGCGCCGTCTATTTCGTACCGTCGGCGATTTCGATCACCGTGACGGGGCTGTTGTTCTACTTCATTTATCAGCCCGATATCGGGCTGCTGGACTCCGCCTTGACCCATCTGGGGCTGGGCGCCTGGTCTCGCGCATGGTTGGGAGAAGAACAGACCGCGACCTATGCAATCATCGCAATGAGCCAGTGGCAGGGCTTCGGATACTCGACCTTGTTGTTTGCCATTGCAATCCAGAAGATCCCGCGCGAACTCTACGATGCGGCGATCATGGATGGCGCCGGTATGTGGCGCCGCTTGTGGAACATCACCTTTCCGCTGACGCGTGAAATGACCGGCCTCATGGTGATCGTTACCATCACCGGTGCTTTTCAGGTCTTCAACGAAGTCATGGTGATGACGGGCGGCGGTCCCAACAACTCCAGTCAGGTGCTTGGAACATGGCTCTACCAGCAGGGCTTCATTGAAAACGATTTCGGTTATGGCGCAGCCATCGCATCGGTAATCTTTATCATTACGCTGCTGGCGGGCTTCGGACAGCTTTGGTACACAAAGAGACGGAGGGTGTATCTATGAACGCCTCCTATCAGACACGCGAAACGGAACCCACCGATTTCGTGCAGATACTGGCCAAGGTCTGTCTCGTGACCTTTCTGATCTGCCTCGGTATTGTGGTTATCTATCCGCTTCTGTGGATGGCTTTGAACGGCTTCAAAACCAATTCCGAGATATTCGGCGAACCGTTTGCGTTGCCGACGGGCTTTACGCTCGATAACTACATCGCTGCCTGGAACCAGGGCATCAGGAACTATATTGCAACGAGCATCATCGTCACGCTGGTTTCGGCTGTCTGTACGGTGTTGATAAGCGCCTGGACCGCCTATGGCCTGACACGGTCGAAACTGCCGGGCAAGCCTTTCTTTGTCGGCCTAGTGCTTGGCGGCCTGATGTTGAGCCCCACGGTCGCGGTTATTCCGCTGGTGCGGATCATGCAACAGCTCGGCCTCTATAACACCTACTGGGCGCTTATCATACTCTACACGGCATTCCGTATCCCGTTCACCACCTTCCTCATTCGCGCCTATATGTTGGGGCTTCCGCGCGATCTCGACGAAGCGGCGGTGATGGACGGCGCAAGCGAGGGCCAGATTTTCTGGCGGGTGACCTTGCCGCTTTGCAAACCGATCCTCGTTTCCTGCGTGATCCTGCACGTTCTTTTTGCCTGGAACGAATATCTTTTCGCCATGATCTTTACCAGTGGCGCCGATGTCCAGACCCTGCCAGTGGGGTTGACGTCCATCATGGCAAAACACGGAACAAACTATGCCGTTGTCTTTGCCGCAATGACATTGTCCGCACTCCCAATCCTGATTGTCTTCTTCGCCGCACAGCGCTTCTTCATACGCGGTCTGGCTGAAGGCATCGGCAAATAACGGAGCGAGAAATGTTAAGACGTGAACAGTTGATCGGTGCGAATTTCTCCTTTCAGCACCATCCCTTCCAATGGGTTGCCGGGCAACTTCGCCAGATGGGTTTCAAACGCATGGAGCTTTGGGGGATAGCCCCCCATCTCGATCTGTTTCATGGCAGCCCGGCGCGACTGGCGGAACTCCGCTCAATTCTCGGCGATAACGGGATCAGTGTACATTGCTTCACACCCGAGCAGGTCCTGTATCCGGTCAATATAGCCTCGGGCGACAGGACCTATCGCGAGAAGAGTGTGGATTGCTTCCTGCGTGCAGCTGATATCAGTGCCGAACTGGGCGCGAGCTATCTCTTTTTGACGCCCGGTCGTGGCTTTGAATGCGAGAGCCGCCATCTCGCCTGGGCTCACACCGTTGAATCCTTGAGCAAAATTGCTACACATGCAGCCGGCCTTGGTATCAGATGTCTGCTCGAACCCTTGCAGCGTCTTGAAAGCAACATCGCCAACAATGCCGCCGATCTCGAACGGCTTTGGCGGGACCTGAATGCCAATAATGTCGATCTGGTCCTCGATCTGGTTGCGATGGCTGCTGCCGGAGATCAGGTCGGTGGCTATATGAAGCGATTTGGCAAGCGCCTTGCCCATATTCATATCGTTGACGGAACTCCGTCAGGGCACCTTGTCTGGGGCGACGGAAACCTTCCACTGGACGGTTATCTTGCCGAAATCTCTGACCATTCTTTCGAGGGTACTTTGACCTTCGAGCCCTTTGGCAATGGTTCGTATGCGCTGGACCCGGCTGCGGCCTGGCGGCGCTGCCTTGATGCAATCGCTCCTCATTTTGATACTGCGGAATGATGATGAAGAACGCAAATCCCAATCTTATTGCCGTCGGTGACAATTGTCTTGATGCTTATCTGAACAAGGGTTTTGTCACGGTTGGCGGAAACGCCCTCAATGTCGCCGTGCAATGGAAACGGCTTGGATATGGTGCCCGCTATTTTGGCGCCCTGGCTCCCGATCAAGAAGCCGATATCATGCTTGGCATTATCGATGATGCCGGACTGGCGCGTGATGACGTTGAAATTCTGCAAGGAAAATCAGCGGTTACGCTGTTGACCGATGATGCAGGCGAAAGACATTTCCTGCTTGAATCTCTGGGCGTCGGCGAGAACTACATTCCGGATACACAGCGATATCAGGAATTGCTCTTATCCGACTGGACCCATCTTGGGACCCATTCCAGTGAAAAACTGGTGCGCAAGCTGGTGCAAGACGGGATCGGGTTCAGCGTGGACGTCTCGACACGGCATTTCGACCTGTCGCTTGAAGGTGTTCCGCTTGTTTTTGCGTCGGGTCCCGACGATCCAAAAGAGCCGGTGGAGCCGTTGATCGCGCGATTCAAGCAGGCTGGCGCGCAGAAGATTGTCGTGACCTGCGGAAAGCGCGGTTCATTCTACGACAATGGAAGCCAATTGTTTTCGGCAGGCTCGGTGCCTGTAAGCGTGGTGGATACCTGCGGTGCCGGCGACAGCTTTATCGCGACCTTTCTGACGGCCCATTTCTTTGAAGGTTATTCCGAAGAGGCGGCACTTCGTCAGGCAGCTATCCGCGCATCCGAAACCTGCACGCATCTTGGCGGTTTTCCGCAGCGCGTGCAGCCCATCCCGCAATGGCTGCTCAGCAAATACGATGACGTCATCGCAACAGCGCAAAAGGTCTGAATATGAGCATTATTAAAATGCGACCACCCATTGTCGCCGCGAAACAGGACCGTTCTTTCTGGCTGCAAAGCATCAGCGCTGACAGGATCGCCGCACCTCTCACCGGCGACGAACAATGCGATATTGCAATTGTTGGCGGAGGATATGCCGGACTGTGGACGGCGCTGCGGATCAAGGAACAAGCGCCGCAGACGCGTATCACGATCCTGGAAGCGGATTTTTGCGGTTCCGGCGCATCGGGACGCAATGGCGGGCAGGTGCATAGCTGGTTTGCCGAAATCGACATGTTGCGCGACCTCGTGGGCGATGACGATGCGCGCATGCTGTGCCAGGCGACATGCGATGCGATCGACGAATTGAAAGCTTTGCAGGATCGCGGAACCATCGACATGGATCTGCGGCTTGACGGTTGGCTTTGGACGGCCAGCTCTTCGGCCCAGGAAGGCGCCTGGTCCAAGGCTTACGATCTCTGTCAGAAATCCGGATCTAATCCATTCCGGACATTGAGTGCAGAAGACATCGAACGCCGCACCGGTTCGAAGGCTTCTTATGTCGGTATCGTGGAAGACCGGGCAGGCACTGTCCAGCCGGCAAAGCTTGCTCTGGGCCTTCGCCAGTTGGCTCTTGCGAGGGGAATTGTCATTCATGAGCAAAGCCCCGTCCTGGAGATCGTCACAGGCGAGCAACCGAAACTTCGAACGGCACATGGAACGCTTTCCGCCGCGAAGGTCGTTTTGACCATCAATGCGTGGGCTTCCGCAATCCCCGAATTGCATCCATATCTTTATGTCGTGAGCAGTCAGCTCATCGCGACGGCACCTGCGGAAAATGTGCTCGAACGCATCGGATGGATCGATGGCGCTTCAATCTGCGATGCGCAGCATCACGTGCTCTACTATCAACGCACGCCATCCGGTCAGGTTGTTTTCGGACGGGGAACAGGCGGCATCACCTATAAGGATCGAATTGACGCTCGTTTCAACCGCAGCGGTGATGGCGGCGCTGACAATATCCGGGAGCTTCACCGGGTTTATCCTCAGCTGAAAAATGTGCCGATTCTTTATGACTGGAGCGGTCCGATCGATTGCACTGCACAACATCTGCCGGTGTTCGATCATCTCAAGCAGCATTCCAATATTTTTTATGCTCTCGGTTTTAACGGCACCGGCATAGCCCAAACACCGGTTGCAGGCCGCATCATGGCAAGCCTTGTCTTGGGCTGGACGGATAAATGGAGCCGGTGCGGACTGGTCGGGATCGAAAAGCGGACCAAACTTCCGCCCGAACCTGTGCGCTATCTAGGCGCTAGAATTGTCCGCCGAGCTATTCGGAAAAAGAACGATGTCGAAATCCTCAATCGTGCCCCGGGTCCCTTAACAAGGTTTCTGGCAAGTCTGGCTCCGTGAGCGAACGGAACCGCCGCGCGTAAAATAATAAAAGGAACGGGAACGATGGCCGACCTGTCGCTGAAGAACATACGTAAATCCTATGCCAACTTGGAAGTACTCCATGGCATCGATCTTGATATCAAATCGGGCGAATTCATCGTTTTCGTCGGACCGTCCGGTTGCGGAAAGTCAACCTTGCTGCGGTCGATTGCCGGTCTGGAAACAATCACATCCGGTGATCTCGTCATTGCCGGTGAGCGCATGAATAACGTGGCCCCATCGAAGCGCGGTATTTCGATGGTTTTCCAATCCTACGCACTTTATCCGCATATGACCGTCTATGAGAATATGGCTTTTGGTCTCCGTATTGCCGGCGTGGCAAAGACCGAGATCGACAAACGCGTTAAAAAAAGCAGGCGAGATTCTCCAGCTCAGCGATTATCTGCAGCGCTTGCCAAAAGCCCTTTCCGGCGGACAGAGACAACGCGTTGCGATCGGCCGCGCAATCGTGAGAAATCCACGTGTGTTCCTGTTCGACGAACCTTTGTCGAATCTTGATGCAGCCTTGCGGGTTGCAACACGTATAGAATTGGCGAAGCTCAAACAAAGCATGCCGGATGTCACAATGATTTACGTCACGCATGATCAAGTGGAAGCGATGACACTGGCTGATCGCATCGTCGTGTTTAAAGACGGACACATCGAGCAGATCGGCACACCCGTCGAGCTCTACAGAAAGCCCGCCAACCTTTTCGTGGCCCAGTTCATCGGTTCTCCAGCCATGAACATACTCGAGGGCACCATATCGGAAGCCATGGGACGCAGTTATACTTGTCATCTTGATTGTGGGACGAAACTTGGCCTTGAAGCCAGCGATGGAACTTTCGCACTCAATGATAGAGTTAGCGTTGGAATTCGACCCGAGAATACCAGGATTGCGCACGACAAAACTGATGGCCCGGTCTTTTCTGGTGTCGTGGATCTTGTAGAGCATCTGGGCGAGGCGCAAATCCTTTATATCGACATGGCTGGTTCCGACACCAAATATCTGATCAAGACCCCTGAGGAAGCGAATGGGAGGTTATCAAATAAATTAACATTTACGGCCTCGACAAAGGACATGCATATCTTCTCCGCCAGCGGAACAGCGGTTCCGGCTCAGGTCATCTAACGATTTGAGTATTAAAATTGCGACGAATTCCTAGTAGCCGCGCGTGTCGATGGTTGCACGCATTATCAGACGAAGAGTGATTATGCCGGTGATGTGGCCCGGCGTGATCACGATGGAGTTGTACAGCTTTCCTATCACCGTCCCTGTTTTTTTGTTGGTGATGGCACTTCCAGCACCGGTTTGTCAGCGGGCGACCGCCGGAGCGATAAAAGGTTAGGTGGTCTGAAACCGGGACGTGGGAAACGGAATATAATGTTGGCTGTATAGGGAAAAAAATGCTGCATATAGATGTGACGTGAAATCGTCACGTCTCCTCTAATCCGGTGTTGCAATCATCTTCGAGTGGTTGGGATCTAATATCCCGTTGCTGCACCAGCGACGGCTCGACTATCGATTGCGCCATAATAGCGGTTGTCGCCGCCTTTTTCGATGTCTGCCATATCCTTGCCACCGACAAGAATACCGGCTGCCTCGCCCCAGACCGGCCAGTTATGGTCCTCGCCGACCGTATAGCCCATGCCGGTCAGCAGCCTGATCGTATCCGGCGAAAGCGCGTTCGCTTCCATATAGACCCGATCAGGCAGCCACTGGTGATGAATGCGGGGCGCATCGATAGCTTCCTGAATATCCATGCCATGGTCGATGACATTCATGATCGCCTCCAGCGTGATCGTGATAATGCGCGAACCGCCGGGACTGCCAATAACCATGAACGGTTTGCCATCCTTCGATACAATGGTCGGGCTCATCGAGGACAAAGGTGACTTGCGCGGTTCGATGGCGTTGGCTTCGCCTTGTATGAGACCATAGAGATTGGCCACGCCCGGTTTGATGGTAAAGTCGTCCATCTCGTTGTTGAGAAGAATGCCGGTGCCTTCGGCCACCTTGGCCGTGCCGAACGATCCATTCAGCGTGTAGGTCACGGCGACGGCATTGCCGTCCTTGTCAACGATGGAATAATGCGTGGTTTCGTTGGACTCCTTGAATTCAGCCGGTTTCAGCGACTCGCTGACACCTGCGCGATAAGGATCGATACGACTGCGGATTTCTGCGGCATAGGCCTTGCTGGTGAGTTTCTCGATTGGATTATCGATGAAATCAGGGTCGCCCAATGCCGTGTTGCGGTCCACATAGGCATGGCGCATCGCTTCCACCATCAAACGCGTGGTTTCCGCCGAGCCATAGCCGAGATAGGAAATCGGATAACCCTCCAGCACGTTCAGGATTTCACAGATGATCAGTCCGCCTGAAGAAGGCGGCGGCGATGAGACTATGTCATAGCCGCGATAGCTGCACTTGACCGGTTCTAGCTCTCGAACCTTGTATTGCTCGAAATCGGCCTTGGCGAGAATGCCGGCATATTCCTTGCTCGACTTGACGATCAGATCGGCGATTTCGCCCTGATAGAAGGCTGCCGGACCTTTTTCCGAAATGGCCGAAAGCGACTTTGCCAAATCTGGCTGGACAAGCTTTTCACCCAAGGAAAGCGGTTTTCCGTCTTTCAGGAAGATTCTCGCCGCTGCCGGGTCTTTCGCCAGTCTTTCATTGCCGTCGGCAAAGGAGAGAATATCGCCCAGCTCCAGCGTAAAGCCGTCCTTGGCGAGTTTTAGTGCTGGATCAATCAGCTCCTCGCGCTTGCGGGTGCCATATTTTACGCGTGCCTCCTCGAGGCCAGCCACCGTGCCTGGCACGCCGATGGCGAGATAGGTTTCAGTACTGGCGCCCTCGACCGGCTTGCCATCCTTGTCCAAATACATGGTCTTAGTGGCGGCGAGCGGCGCGCGCTCGCGAAAATCCAGAAAGGTGCTCTTGCCGTCCTTGAAGCGGATCGTCATGAAGCCACCCCCGCCGAGATTGCCGGCCGTTGGATAGACAACCGCCAGCGCGTAGCCGACCGCGACCGCCGCATCGACGGCGTTGCCGCCGTTCTTCAGCACATCGATACCGACTTGCGAGGCAAGATGCTGGGCCGTAACCACCATGCCATTCTGGCCTTCCGCCGGGGCTGGCGATGCCGCTTGAGCCAGAGGTAGATGACTTGCAATGGCGATGACAGCGGCAAGGGAAAGCGATTTCAGTGCGTAATGCTGCATGTCTTTCCTCCCAAGAGTTCTCCCGGATGGGCATCCGGTAACATCGTCCGCAATATCGATTGCAAAAGCAAGCAGGAGAAAATTATCCTGATTGATGTTGGGATCAGCGCGTGGGCGATACTAACTGGCCAACTTTGCGGAATGACGTGGTGATTATTGTTTCAGACTTTATTGCAATGTCTGCAATTTTCGGGGCTGCTTCGGACCGATTAGCGCCTTCAGCTCATTGCGCGGCTCTATCAATAGCTTAGGAAGACCAAAGGCTCAGGTTGCGGGTTCATTTCCCTTCAAGGCGTTTAGGGTCGTACTGATGTTGCAGAGAAACTAATGTCTGATAAACAGATGGCAGGACAGGCCCGCAGCAATTTGAGGACGCATTTGATGTGCGGCCTGAGACACGTCGCAAGCAAAGCTGTTGACGTGTCTTATATCAAAATTATAAATCCTGTAAGCGCAGCAATTAAGACTTATGCTAGACGCCAATACTCGACCGCATGGCTTCCAACCGCTCCATTGCTAAAACTCCGTCTGCAATGTTTGGCGCCGCCGTGTCCTCACCTTTCAGCGCTGGAATCACATCCGCTAGCAACGCGTGATAGCCTTTCGGATCTTCATTGGCGGCCGCCGTGAAGTTCGGTTTCCATGTCAGCGTATCGCAATCACCCGAAAGTGCAGCTTTGGGATCATCGATCTTAAAGGCCGGGTCCCGATGCCAGCGCACGTCGATGACGTCATCCACTTCAATACGCTGATGATCGCCCATAAGTTCGATACGCTCAACCGGTGTGCCACGCGACTGAATGGTCCCCATGGCGATTGTGCCGATCGCCCCGCATTCGAAATCGAACGATACGTGAATGAGAAGTCTACCTGGTTCCTTCTCAACTTTCTTGGCCGTGAGATTGCGAACGGGCGAAACGAGATGAGAAACGAGGTCCATATAGTGGACGCAGTGATGTAAAAAGAAGCCGGTATAGTCGACGTTCCCTGCAAAATAGCCGGGAGCTGTCATATAATAGCCGGTCAGCCCCAGAACGTCACCAAATTGGCCGGATCGGATGATGTTGGCGGCAATCTTGTTTCCGATGGAATAGCGCTTCATAAAGCCCAACAGGAGCGGCTTTTTGGCTTTTTCTGATGCCTTGAGAAGTTCGCGTGCACCTGCTGCCGAGCCAGACGGCGGCTTTTCCATAAAAACCGGCAGCCCGCGTTCCAGCGCTGCTTTTCCAAATGCCAGATGCTGGTCGGGGCCGACAGCCATGCCGATGGCGTCCAAACCGGGCGTATTCAGCAAGGTTTCTACGTCGCTGGTAAGCGTGCGGACGCCAAACTGTCTTCCGGCATTGGTGAGACGCGCCGCGTCTATATCACAAAGGGCCACGATCTCGACATCATAACGAACAAGCTGTGGCAGCAGCATCTGGGTTGCGTGCACACCGCAACCTATCCAACCGATTTTGAGGGTCATCGACGATATTCCGTAAGAAGAAGATGGCTTTTCATAAATGCAGTACTGGCGGCGAGGCGATCACTTTCGTCCTCATGCGGAGCACGCCATTGAGCGAAAGGAACGCCAAAGCGGTCATCCTGTCGTCGGAACGGCTCCAAGGAAATGGGCCCGGTGTAGCCGATTTCATGCAGCGCGCGACAAACCGCAACCCAGTCTGTTGCGCCGGTGCCGGGAAAGCCGCGATGATTTTCATTGGCTTGAAAGTGAACAACCAGTTCGCCCGCGAGCTTGATGGCTTCGGGTATCGAGCTTTCTTCCATATGCATATGGAAAGTATCTAGCATCAGCTTCACAGCAGGCTGATCGACTGCATCCAGCAGCTCTATAGCCTGCTGTGTAGTGCACAGAACGTCGCTCTCAAAGCGGTTGAGCGGCTCGACCGCTAGCAGGACATTGCTGCCTTCCGCATGTTGCCCGGCCGTTTTAAGAGCTTCAACACAGCTTTCCTTGCGCCGCAAACGCTCGTCTTCCGAAACAGGCTGTGGCGGACGGCCAGCAAAGACAAGCGGGTTGCCGGTTAGTGGTCCACCAACCACCTGCGCGCCCAGCGCATGAGCACAATCGACTGTATATTTAAGATAGTCGATACCGCCCTGACGGCCTTTGGCCTCGGACGACGAAATATTGCGTTCCAGATTGACACGTGCCGCGAGAACGACACCAAGCCCGGCATCATCTAGCGCCTTGCGCGTCTCTTTCAGATCAAGCTCGCCGGGTTCTGGAACCAGCAATTCGACGAAATCGAAACCATGCTCTCGCATCTTAGAGAACAGGGGGAAGTGCTCGGCCGTGAAGGGCCGCGCATATTGCATTGAAATCAACCCGATGGGGTTCATGGTCTTTCCTCGATTGGATGAAGAACGCGTAGAGTTGGAAGGCATCAGCCTTTGACCGCCCCTTGTGTGAGGCCGCCGATGAGCCGTTTTTGAACGAGTAAAAAAAGAACCGTTGCAGGCATCGCGCCGACAACTGCGCCTGCGGCCAGCAAACCCCATTCAATCTGGTATTCGCCAATCAGTGTCTGAATGGCGACGGTAACGGGACGCACATTGTGCCCCCCAAGCGTCAGCGCATAGAGATACTCGTTCCAGGCCGTGATGAAAATGTATATTCCGGTGGAAATGATGCCTGGCATCATGAGAGGTAGGACCACACGCCGGAGAGCCGCAAGCCGTGAGCAGCCGTCGATCATGGCCGCTTCGTCGAGGCTTTTCGGAATGGCTGCTACATAGCTTGTCAGCATCCAGACCGAGAACGGGATGGCGACCGTGGCGTTTGCCAGAATGAGCCCGAAATAGGTGTCCAGAATGCCATATTTCCGCATCAGCACGAACAGTGGAAGGATCAGTAACACGATGGGAAACATGTTGATCAGCAGAAACTGCATCATGAACAGTTTGCGTCCGATAAAGCGGAAGCGGGATAGCGCATAGGCTGCGGTTACGGAAACAGCGAGACCAAGGACCACTGTGCCGACAGCGATAACAAGACTGTCGAGCATATTCTTATAGAACTGCGCCTTGTTGAAAAGGCGTTCGTAATTATCAAGGCTCCAGCCTGACGGAGACAATGATACGCCGCCAGAAGACAGCTGGTCAGTCGGCGTCAGCGACGTTAGAACCATCCAGGCGAATGGTGCGAGGGCAAAGAGGACGATGCAGGCAACCGGCAAGTCGGTTGTCAAAATACGCCTGAGGGTGCTTTGACGTTTCATTTTTCAACCTCACGCATTGTGCGGCCAAGATAAAGAACCACGATCACACCAAGCAGCAGTGTGAAGGTAACGGCAATTGCGGTGCCATATCCAAAATCCAGATTTTGCCGCGCTTTTACAAACCCATAGAGAGGCAGCGTGTAGGTCGAATAGCCAGGGCCACCGCCCGTCATGACGAAGATAACGTCCATCGAATTGGCGACCCATATGACGCGCAGCAAACCTGCCGTTGCGAGAACAGGAGCGATGCCCGGGAGCGTTACATTCACAAACTGACGCCACGGCGACGCACCGTCGATAGACGCCGCCTCATACTGGCTTTTGGGAATTCCCTGTAGTCCGGCAAGGATCATGATTGCGAAGAATGGAAAGCCTTGCCAGGTCAGTGTTGCGATGATGGCAAAGAGCGCAATGTTTGGATCGGCGAGCCATGGAACAGCATGGCTTATGACCGACACATTGAGCAGTATCTCATTGAGAACACCAGTATTCGGATCATATATCCAACGCCACATCAATGCGATAACGACGCTGGGCAGGGCCCACGGAATGATGACCAAGGCGCGCGCCAGACCACGCCAGGGAAATTCCCTGTTGAGTAGCAGAGCGGTCGCCAAACCTAGTGCCATCTGAAGTGGAACCGTCAAGCCGATCCAGATGCAAGTGTTCCAGAATGCTGCCCAGAACACCGGATCTTGTAGCAGCTTGACGTAATTACCGATCCCTACAAAGGCTGTGGCTTTCGGCTTGAACAGCACGAGGTCATAGAAGCTCGTCCAGACGGCCTGAAGCATCGGCAGGAAAACGATCACCAAAGTGACGATCACGGCAGGGCTCAAGAGCCAATAGGGCAGCAGCGTTTTCTGTCTTCGACGAAGGGCTTTCGGTGCGCTGACAGAGGAGGGAACGGCGGACATAGGCTATCTATCCATGCTCATAATCTTGAGTGGCTTGCGAAAAAGACTTTTGACGAGACGATGTGGCGACGCTTCCGAAAGAGCGTCGCCACGAATAGGGGCTAGTTCTGGAACAGCTTGTCCAGTTCCTGCATCATCTGCTCGGATGTGATCTGCCCCGTCAGCGCCCGCTGCATTGCGGTCTGCCATGCCGTATTGACGAACTCCGAGGTACCTTCATTCTGCGGCAGAACATGCGCGAATGGCAGCGAAGCGACCGTGGCGTCGACGAATCGGCGTTCATGCAGCTTCCAGTCTTTAGAGCCGCTTTTTGTAACGGTCATCTGGCCCGTGGCGCTATTGAAGGCAATGTTGTTCTCGCCTTCTGCAAGGAAGGAGATCCATTTCCATGCGGCGTCCTTCACCGTCGAGGACGAGAAGATCGCGAGAGATTCATCTCCATAGGAAGTCCAACGATTATTTGCGCATTCAGGCACCGGTACAGCGGACACCTTGTCTCCAAGGGCGGCGACAAGATCCTTGGAAGAGCCGATGTGATGAATGGTCATAGCAGTTTTACCGCTTTTGAAAGCAGCGATGATTTCCTGGAAACCATCGTTTGGCGCGGACGGAGGAATGACTTTATCCTTCTGGAAAAGATCAATCATCCACTGATTGGCCGAGGTTGCGGAAGGTGTCGTCAGACCTCCCGGTTTCAACTCAGCCCCCTGCGAGAACACGAAGGCGCCCCATTGATCCCAGCCACCCTTGCCGCCGCGAAGACCGAAGCCATAACGGTTGGGAGCATGGGTCAACTTGATCGCAGCATTACGGAAATCTTCGCAGGTTTTAGGCGGTTCCAGCCCGGCTTCCTTGAAGAGATCGGCACGATAATAGAGATAGAGGACTACATACTGAATAGGCAAGTAATATTGGGTGCCATCCGCTGCTTTGTTCAGTTCAAGCAGGTTGTCGAGCAGATCGCTCTTTCCTGCCCAGCTATCGATGCGCTCGCCCAGTGGTTCCAGCGCGCCCATCTCGGTCAGCCGAGGCTGTGCGAACAGCTTGACCATAGCAGCGTCGGGCGCACTGCCGCCGACAATCGAAGTATAGAGATTGTCGTAATAGCTATTCCAGGGAATGTTCTCAGCTTCGATCTTGATGTCGGGATTAGCTTCTTCGAACTTGGCGACCAGTTGCGACATCGGATTTTCCGGATTGTCGAAATGATACCAGAAACGGACGGTTTCAGCGGCTTGCGCCGATACAGTCAGCGCAGCAGCAAATGCCGCACTGAGCATCAGAGATTTCAACATGTTATTCCTCCCATTTAATGTTGTGGCCACTCCCGATCAGGCCATGCGGCTCAATGCCTGAGCTGCGTCCTCCAACGCTGCTTCGGCTGCCGTGAGTTCATTTGTGTATTGCAAGAAGCCGTGCACGACGCCTTCGTTAATAGCGAATTCGTCTTTACGACCGATCTTCAGAAGACGTTCATGCAGCGAGACCGTATCGGAGTAGAGGGGATCTATACCGGCGGCTGTGAGGTAGAGCGGCGGAAGACGTCCAAGCACCGTATCGTCGGCCTGAAGCGGGCAGGCAAGTGGATTGGACGCGATGTCATTCGAAGCCGCGTACCAGCCCCAGTAACGCTTCATTTTATCAGTCGTCAGCCCAGGGCCGTTCCTGAAAACCCGATAGGACGGTGTTTCGAAATTCATGGCATAATTGCCATAAAAAAGCAGAGCGCCTTGAGGAAGCGGCCTATCGCATTCAACCTCGTTTAGCATCGCGGCAAGTGAAAGGTTCGCTCCGGCTGAATCACCTGCGATGTAGACAGGTCCACCTAATCCGTCGATTTCGCCGTCCAGCAATGCTCGCAGTGTGCCGATGACGTCGTGAAGGCCAGCAGGGAAGGGATTTTCAGGAGCGAGTCTGTAATCCGGCAGAGCCACGGTCATTCGTGTCTTTTCGGCAAGAACCCGCGCAAAGCGTTCGTGGGTGCTCGGGCTGCAGAACGCAAAGCCACCGCCATGAATAAACAGAATGGTCCCCGGTCGCCGCGTTTCCGGTTCGAGGATCAGAAGAGGCGTCTCGTTCGAGCCAACGGACGAGTCGGCGGCGACGCGGATCGACCGCATATCATGCATTCTGGGAAGATTGACGTTCCAGCGCCTATTGTTCTTTTCGGTTTGCGCACGGCCTTCAGCGGGAGGAAGCGTCATCGGATCTGGAGCCGCCGACAATTCATCCGCCAGCTTTTCGAGCAGTTCCTGCATTTCCGGTTGGAGTTCACGATTGAGAGCAAGGGCTGTCATGGGCGCGCCTCATCTGGGAAAACTGCCGGGCCAAGATCGACAATCGTTGCAATATGGTGCCCCATAGCCAATTGAGCCGCGGCCGCGTCTCCTGCTTCGATGGCGTCGATGATTGAACAATGTCGTAGTGCCGTTCCGCGCAGATCGCGCTCGCTTCGGCTCTGCGAAATCTTGAAGCGGTGATTGTGCACCAGGCAGCGGTGGAGGATGGGATTGAGAGCTGGAAGATCTGCTTCCTCGAATATGCGCCGGTGAAAATCGCGGTCGATCGCCGCAAGGCGATATTCGTCTTCTTCTTCAGCAGCCTTCAACATATTATCCAGCATGATCCGAAGATCGTCGATCAGATGCTTCGATTGGCGGGCCATGACACGCAAAATTCCATTGCATTCTATCGAGTTGCGAAGCCGGAACATCTCCACGGCTTCGTCGGGAGTGCACAGGGAAACCTGCGTGCCTCGGTGTCCTTGCCGCAGAACGAGCCCCTCTTCCTGCAGCTGAAGCAGCGCTTCTCGAACAGGGCCCTGGCTGCACCGAAAATGTGCCGCTATTTCCAATTCCGTAAGATTGGCGCCTGCGGGCAGAGTCCCAAGCATTATATCTTGCTTAAGCGCTTCAAACACGACCGCCGCTTTCGGAGGTCTGCTTTGAACGAGTTTCGATGAAAAATAAGCCACGCCGATAATCGCGCCTTCTTGCGTTTTAACTCAGTTATCATTATTGATAATAATATTAATAAATGACGTCAAGCGGAAACTCTGGGAAGGAGAGGGTATGATTGCCATCGCATTGGAGCGAATCCAGAAATCCTATGGCACCCATAAGGTGATCCAGGATCTGGATATTCAGATTGAGAGCGGTGAATTCGTTGTCTTGGTCGGTCCCTCCGGTTGCGGCAAATCAACTTTGCTTAGAATGATCGCTGGCCTTGAGGAAATATCCGGCGGCGAACTGAAATTCGGCGACACCGTGGTCAACGACCATTCGCCATCGGAACGCAATATCGCGATGGTATTCCAGGATTATGCGCTCTATCCCCATATGAGCGTCGAAGAGAATATGGCCTTCGGGCTCAAGATGCGGGGCGCGAATGATAATGACCTGTCGTCGCGTATCAACGCGGTGGCGGAGACTCTTAAGATTGGGGAGTTTCTTGCGCGACGACCAGCGCAATTGTCAGGCGGTCAGCGTCAGCGTGTCGCAATGGGGCGAGCAATCGTCAGGCAACCAAATGCTTTTCTGTTCGATGAGCCGTTATCAAATCTTGATGCCGCATTGCGTGTCGAAATGCGGCTGGAAATTGCGAAGCTGCACAGAACCATCAAGGCTACGACTGTCTATGTGACGCATGATCAGGTTGAGGCGATGACCTTGGCCGACCGTATCGTGGTTATGAACCGCGGAAATGTCGAGCAGATCGGAAAGCCGCTTGATATTTATCGCAATCCTGCCAGCCTCTTCGTCGCGCAGTTTATCGGCAGTCCAACAATGAACGCCATTCATGGTGTGTTGAGAAAGGACACTAATAAAGGCATTGTATTCGAATATAATGCAAAAGCCATCATGCTTGGTGTAGGTGGAAAAACGTTTTCTTATCCTGATCATGTCACCCTGGGGCTTCGTCCAGAAGATCTAAAGCTGTGCCTTCCAGATGAAGCCTGGTTTACGGGCGAATTGGCGGTCGTGGAGCGACTGGGTAGTCAAATATTTGGCTATTTAGAAATAGGTCAGCCAAAGATGTTAACGGTCGAGTTTCCACGGGACAGTGAACTGGAAGTGGGAGCGATTGTACACGTTGCTGGTGATCAGAATCGGATGCATTTGTTCGACGGCAACTCCGGCAAACGGATTTAACTAAAAATTCTGAGGACTAAGGGTGCTTTGGCGGCCCGCATCTAGACTAATGTTGGGACTGCGATGTTCTTGCCATTTTGACGTGGTAGGACCTAACTCCTCATGAGGAGCGCTGCTGACATGTTCGCGACGAAGCAGATGGCAGGAGCAGAGTTCTAGATTTTTGGTCCCCCTGATGCGCAATTCGTTACGGATGTGAGAGATCGCAACCAGGCCTTCGAAAGGCTATCGCAGCCGCAAAAAACACCGCTGCTCCACTACTTTATTTTCGTTTAACGTCTCACCTGCGTTATAAGAGTGATGGATCGAGCCGCAGCTGTCACCAGGGGCGCATATTTTTCTTCCGCTTCTTCCGGCGTGTAGCGACTGCGAGATACAGCAATATTGATTGCACCATAGGGATGGCCCCGAGCGTCCAGGATGGGTGACGCGAAAGACAGATCGCCGTGGAAATACTCTTCAAAAGCTGTTGCATAGCCTTTGGTTGCAGCATGTTTGAGCTTTGCGTTCAACTCCTCACGATTCCAGGTGGTGTGTGGTGTGTAGGGATGTAAATGCGAACGATCTAACACATCATTCGCTTCCGTCTCTGTTAGTGCTGAGAGAATGGCAATACCGGGCGCCGTACAATAAGCGGGCAGGCGCATGCCGGTGACGACATCATTATTCAACACGTGACGGCTCATAAAACGCTGCACGAACACGATGTCGGTCCCGTCGAGAACAGTCAAATTAACAGTCTCTTCTGTAGTTTTACTCAAATGTAGTAGGTAGGGCGTGCCGCGCTCCACCAACACGCTGGCGCGGCTGTAGTGGTAGCCGAAGTCCAGTGTCTTTACGCCCAATTCGAAACGCTTTGTTTCGCTACTCTTCGTCAAGTAGCCAAGTTTGGTCAGCGTATAGGTAAAACGTTGTGCCGCGGAAATGTCAAAGCCGGTCTCTTCTGCAATTTGGGACAGGCTGAGATTGGGCCTGCTGCCATCAAACGCCTGCAAGACGCGGAATGCCTTTTCCACCGATTGTACCAGTAGTGGATCACGGTCTTCGCTTGCACCTTCCGCGCCTGATTTTTCTGACTTTTCCGTCTTGCGTGCCATCTAAGAACTCACCCGAGATATTTTCCAATCAGTAGCAGAATTATCAAACATCTGAAAAGATGCTTGACATAGTAATATGATTAAATCACCATAAAATAATGCTTATTGCAATGCAATAAAAAAGTATTGATAAGCGCATAATCCAAGGGAGAATACAATGGATCGCTTTATCCTGACTGAGCGTCGTGGCGAGGTCGGCATCATCACTCTCAATCGTCCGCTCATTCTCAATGCCTGGCACAGCGCCATGCGTCGTCAGCTCATCGATGCCTTCGATGCGTTTGAAAGCGATGCCGATATCCGCGCTATCATCCTGACGGGTGCCGGCGATCGCGCGTTCAGTGCCGGTCAGGATCTAAACGAAACCCGTACTTTTGACGCCGAACGCGGCAAAGAGTGGGTTGGCGAATGGGAACGTCTCTATGATCGCATGCGTTCGCTTTCGAAGCCGTTGATTGCTGCGCTCAACGGTGTTGCTGCCGGTTCGGCCTTTCAGGTCGCACTTCTTTGTGACTTCCGCATCGGCCATCCGGCTGTGCACATGGGACAGCCGGAAATCAATTCCGGAATCGCCAGCACGACGGGCCCCTGGATCATGCGCGAGATTATCGGTCTCGCCCGCACCATAGATTTGACGCTGAGTGGTCGCCTGATGGATTCCGACGAATGCCGTGCCATCGGCATTATCAACCGCATTGTGGACCAGTCGAAGGTTCTGGATGAGGCAATTGCACTCGGACGTGAGCTTGGCGCTAAGCCGCCGGTTGCCATGCGCCTCAACAAGCAGCGTTTCCGCGAAATGACGGAAGCAGGTTTCCGCGATTGTCTGGATGCCGGCTCGCGCATTCAGAAGGAAGCTTATGCATCGGGCGAACCCGCTCGCATGATGGAGCAGTTTCTTGCTGAGCGCGCCGCGCGCAAGGCGTCCTGATCGATCAACTGCCGCCCGTCACCAACGGTGGCGGGCTGTCTCATACCGCAATGCATAACGGAACGACCTGCCGGAGGGAAAACAATGAAAAACGGGAAAACGATTACACTTCATCGCCGCGATCTGTTGAAGTTCGGAGGAGGGCTCGGGATTGCTCTGGCTGCTCCAGCTATTCTGACGCGTCGTGCATTCGCGGCCGAACCTCTGACCGTTGCTGATCCGGGCGGCCCTTACAGCCCTGGTTATCGCAAAGCCTTTTATGATCCTTTTGAAAAGGCGACGGGCATCAAGGTCATCAACGTGGCGCGCGATGCCGAACCGACCGCGCAATTTCGCGCTATGGTCGAGACAGGTTCCTATAGCTGGGATGTCTGCACGCTGACACTGTCGGCGCGCGATATCCTCCAGAAGCGCGATCTGTTGGAGCCGATCAATATTGCTGCCGGGGATGTTCCCGGCCTGATGCCGGATTCGCTGACGAATGTCTGGCTCGGTGTCGATGTCTATTCGACGATCATGGCTTATCGTACCGACAAGTTCGACGATACCACCGCGCCGAAATCCTGGTCGGATTTCTGGAACGTCGAGAAATTTCCGGGGCGCCGGTCTTTGCGCAAGAACCCGATCGATACGCTGGAGCAGGCATTGCTCGCTGACGGTGTTCCGCTCGACAAGCTCTACCCGCTCGATATCGAGCGCGCTTATGCCAGTCTTGAAAAAATCAAGCCGCATGTGGATGTGTGGTGGACGGGCGGTGCCCAGTCGAGCCAGCTCATCCAGAGCGGCGAAGTGGACATGATTGCTTTGTGGAACGCCCGTGCGCAGGCCGTCATCGACGGTGGCGCTCCCGTGAGAATCGGCTGGAACCAGGGCCTCTATTCCATTGAAGGCTGGGGTATCCCGAAAGGCTCGCCGCGTGCCGACAGTGCGCGTCAGTTTGTCAAATTCTGCACCGATGCGAAGCAACAGGCGCTGTTCACGGAATTCCTCGCTTACGGCCCGACTAACCTGAAGGCCTATGAGCATATTCCCGCAGAACGGGCATCGTCACTGCCGACCTTCGAAGCCAATCTGAAACAGATGAGCATTGCCAGGGAAGACTGGTGGAGCGCCAATCGTTCCGAAATGACCGAGCGCTTCAATGCCTGGATACTGGGATAAGCTGAACTGAAGGTGACCGACGCGGTCTCCCAGAAGACACAATACGCAAAAACAAAAGGTGGAGCAGCGACCATAATGGCCGCTGACTCCGGGTTAAAAGGGAACGACATGCTTGCCAAACCCGAACAGGCTCTTCAGCCCAAACTTCTCGTTGACGGACTCTCCAAGCGCTACGGTGAAACCACCGCGCTTAAACCGACGACTATTGCGGTGCAGCAGGGCGAGTTTCTTACACTTCTTGGACCTTCAGGATCCGGCAAGACGACGCTGCTTCAGATGATCAGCGGCCTTGTTTTGCCCACGGAAGGCCGCCTTTTCATTGATGGCAGGGACGAAACCGATACGCCGGTGCATAAGCGCGACATCGGCCTTGTTTTCCAGCACTATGCGCTGTTTCCACATCTCACTGTCGAAGAAAATATCGCGTTTCCGCTGAAGATGCGCGGCCAGAAATCTGCCGATGTAAAGGCGCAGGTACAGCGCACGCTGGAAATGGTGCAGCTCGGCCATCTGGCTTCGCGGTTTCCACGTGAGCTTTCGGGCGGCCAGCAACAGCGTGTGGCGCTGGCGCGCTGCTTTGTCTACCAGCCCTCCATCATTCTCATGGACGAACCGCTCGGCGCGTTAGACAAGAAGCTGCGCGAACATATGCAGTTTGAAATCAAGCGGCTGCATCGTCAGACCGGCGCGACCGTTGTTTATGTGACGCACGATCAGGAAGAGGCGCTGGCGCTTTCGGACCGGATTTGTCTGATGAACCATGCCATGGTCGAGCAGATCGCGCCGCCACAGGAAATCTACTCCCGCCCAACAACCGCTTTCGCAGCAGACTTTATCGGCATCTCCAATATTTTCCGTGGCAATATCGAAGCGGGCACGGATGGTTGCAAGCATCTTGCAACCAAGAATGCGAAGCTTCTTCTCGACAAGACATGCACGGTCGATGGCGGCGAAATGGCTCTCGTCGTGCGGCCGGAACATCTGGCGCTCGGAGATACCGGAGTGAACCGTATCAGCGGCCAGGTTGCGGAAGTGGTCTATGCCGGGTCCGAAACGCGTGTGTTGGTTGACGCCGCCGAAGCACGTCTTCTGACGGTGCGTGTGTTGCCGGGACAGCCTATCCCTGCGCTGGGCGAAAACGTTACATTGAGCTGGCAGCCTGAAGCCGCCGTTCTGGTGACGCCATGAGTGTAGCTGCAGTTTTCCCAGCGGGCGCGACAACGCGTTCCCGTTTCCGGTTCGGTCCGCTCTGGCTTGCTCTGCCGGGGCTCGCCTTCCTGATCATCTTCTTCCTTGTGCCCGTTGCGCGCCTGATGGGGCTGAGCTTCGAAAATGCCGATACGGGTGCGATGACGGCGGCGCATTACACGCGAATCTTCGACACGGATGTCTATTTTCGCGTTTTGCTGATTACGTTTCGCATCGCTGCTCTGACAACGCTGTTTTCGCTTCTGTTCGGCTATCCACTCGCCTACTGGCTGTCGCGTCTGCCGGAACGCAAACGCGGTCTCATGATCCTGCTGGTCATGGTGCCGTTCTGGACGAGCTATCTCGTCAAAAGCTTTGCCTGGGTTATTCTGCTCGGTCGCACCGGCGCGATCAATCAGCTCGGCCTCGGCTCCGGTGTCATCGGCTCACCGCTCGAAATGCTGCATAACGAGTTCGGTGTCATGATCGGCATGGTTCATGCCATGATGCCACTGGCCGTATTGACCATGCTGCCAGTTATGAGCGGGATTGATCGCAGGCTGACACAGGCTTCGGGCACGTTGGGGGCGGATTCGGCCAAGAGTTTCTGGCTGGTCTATTTCCCATTGTCCCTGCCGGGGGCAGCAGCAGCCGGGCTTCTCACCTTCATTTCTTCCCTCGGCTTTTTTATCGTTCCAGCCCTTTTAGGCGGACGTCAGCAGACCATGCTTGCGCAGCTGATCATCGTGCAGGTGCAGGAAATACTGAACTGGGCTTTCGCGGGTGCACTGGCTGCCATGATGCTGGTTGCTGCCCTTGTCACGTGCTGGGTCTATGATCGTGTTTTCGGTCTCTCAAGTCTTTCAGGCGATACGGGCACCGGTCGTAAGGGCAAAACCGGTATTCTGCGAAATATCGGTTTGCGTATTCTGGAAGTCTGTGCGCTTGCGTCAAGCAGCATTGCAACCGCTGTCCGTACGTTGCTCGGACAAGCCGTCACAAAGCGTCTGATGGGACTGTATTGCTTTCTGTCCTGCGCATTTCTGATGCTGCCGACGCTGATCGTGATTCCGATTGCGTTCACCAGCTCGCAGTTTCTGGAATTCCCGCCTCCCGGCTTCAGCCTCGACTGGTTCCGCGCCTATTTCACCTCCGATCTCTGGTTGTCTGCGACCTTGCGCTCCTTCGGTGTGGCCTTTGCGACGGCCATCTTCGCGACGGTCATTGGTGGCTTTGCCGCGCTGGCATTGGCGCGGTCGCGGTCACGCTGGGCCGGGCTGATCTTTGCCTTCTTTCTCGCTCCCATGATCGTTCCCCGCATAGTTATTGCGGTCGGCCTGTTTTATCTGTTCGCCCAGATCGGACTTGTGGCCACCAATACAGGTCTCGTGATCGGCCATACGGTGCTGGCTTTGCCCTTTGCCTTCGTTGCGATTGCAGCAGTCTTGAAAAGCTATGACTGGCGTCTCGATCAGGCCGCGGCAACGCTCGGTGCGAACAAGGTGCAAGCGCTGCGTTTCGTGACCGTTCCGCTCATCCGCAGCGGTCTGACGGCGGCGTTCCTCTTCGCCTTTATTACCTCCTTCGACGAACTCACGGTTGCGATCTTTGTCAGTGGCGGCATCAAGACCACTTTGCCCAAACAGATGTGGGACGACATGATCCTCCAGCTCAATCCGACGCTTGCCGCTGTATCGGTCGTCGTTTTCCTCATTGTTACAACGCTTCTTCTGGCGGCGGAAAAACTCCGCCGCTCCTCATGATCAAAAAGAGTGTGCCTCCCATGACTGTGAAATTTGAAGGCTTCCTCGGAAGCTTCCTGACCAAGGCTGCGCAAAAGCCCGACCAAAACTTTGCCCTATTCAATGGCGAACCGATCAGCTTCGCTGCCATTGAGCGGAAGTCAGCCGCGCTTGCGGCGCATCTCAACGCTCGTGGGCTGAAGCACGGTGATCGTGCTGCGGTCATGATGCGTAACTCGGAACTTTCGTTGCCGATCTTGTTCGGCCTTGCTCGCGTAGGCATAGTCTGGGTGCCGGTCAATGCGCAGCAACGAGGCGAGGGGCTGCGCTATATTCTGGAGCATTGCGAAGCGGGCGTGGTCATTTGCGATCCCGATGCACGGGAAACCATCCGCGAAAGTGGCGCTGAGATACCGGCAGAGGCTTTCATTCTGACTTCGGGTCAAGGATCGCTACAAGATATCGTTGCCCAGGAAAGTGCAAGCTTTACCGGTGATCTGCCCACAGCGAACGATCTTTTCGCCATCATGTACACATCCGGCACAACCGGACGGCCAAAGGGCGTGCTTGTTACCCACGGGATGATGCGACTTGCTGGAGAAGCCGTACGGCAACTGACCATGGTGCGGCCGGGCGACGTCTTCTTTGTCTGGGAGCCGCTTTATCATATCGGCGGCGCACAACTCATTGTCCTTCCCGCGCTGGAGGACGTCACGCTGGCGATGGTCGACCGTTTCAGCGCCAGCCGTTTCTGGGCACAGGTTCGCCAATATGGTGCAACGCATATCCATTATCTGGGCGGTATCCTGCAAATATTGCTGAAGCAACCGGAAAGCGCTTCCGATCGGGATCATCCGGTACGGATCGCTTGGGGCGGCGGTTGTCCGAAAGAAGTCTGGCCGCTTTTCCGTGACCGCTTCGGTGTCGAGATGCGCGAATGCTACGGCATGACCGAGGCTTCCAGTATCACCACCTGTAATGATAACGGAACTGTCGGTGCAGTTGGCAAGCCGATGCCATGGTTCACGATTGAGCTTCTTGATGAAACCGGCCAGCCCGTGGCTGACGGCGAGAAGGGGGAGATCGTCGTGCGTTCTTCTATCGAAGGCGCCTTGTTTCAGGGTTATTTGCACAATCCCGAAGCGACGGAAAAAACCCTGCGCAACGGCGCACTTCATACCGGCGATTCCGGTTCATTCGACGCAGACGGCAATCTCTGGTTCCACGGTCGCCTGACCGACAGTGTACGCTGTAAAGGTGAAAATGTTTCCGCATGGGAAGTCGAACATATTGCGGGCGCGCATCCATCGGTAGAGGATTGCGCGATTGTCGGCGTTGCTGCCGAATTTGGCGAGCAGGACATAAAGCTGTTCGTCAAGCCGAAATATGGTTGCGAAGTCGACCCAGCTACGCTTTCGGCGTGGCTGTCGAGCCGTCTCGCACCCTATCAGAATCCACGTTACATTGCCGTGATTGATGAGTTCGAGCGTACGCCGAGCCAGCGCATTATGAAGCATAAACTGTCAAAGGAACTCGGCGATTGTTGGGACCGACATGAGGTAGCACTCGCTCCGGGCGAGTAGCCAAAGAGTAATGGCCTCTCGAATGAGTTGGTAGCATTTCCAGTGCCTTCAAGATGCGATCCGTTTTATTCGGTGAAACCCTCCGGCGAAATCAAACCGCCGGGAATTCCAATCGACGTCAAGCGCTACCAGGCCTTCGCGGATTTCGCGAAGGCCTGGTAGCGCGAAGACCCTGATATTCTATCAATGTCAGCCCGGTGAAATCCCAGGGAATAATGGTGGAGCGCACTCTCTGCGTGGTGGGTAGCTCGATTTATTAGCCGATGTTGCGGCCTTAGCACTTGTTGCCACTGCTTCTGAACGATGCGGCAGTAGCAAGCTGGTTGGTTGTGCATTCGGCTCGTCCTGTTGGAGATGAGTGCTATTCTCGTCAGCCGCCACTTTTTTTAGAACAGACAAGCGGCGAGGTGGGCTATGTTTCGATCGTGAGGAATCTTGACTGGCAATCAAATGGCAGCTCGTTAATCGGTATTATTTCATTGATTTGGGAATAGTCATCTTTCCACGTGTCGCGAAAGAAATCTGTTAATTTCTTTGTGTTGCGGTGCTCGGCCAGTGAAGGCTTCGACATAATATGGAACACGGGCGAGCCGCAATGCAGTCTTTTCTTGCGTTCGCATAGAGATATAGCCAATCTGCACAAGATATATAGAGCGCGCGCGTACATCGGCGATATCTTCATCAAATCCGAAACGTTCAAACATCCGAGAAAGACCCCGAAGACGCAATACGTCGGCCTTCTGCACTTCGTTTTCAACTTTTTCTGATTGAAGGGCCCAACTGCGGATCGCGAATTCAAAAGCAGGATCAAATAGATCGCAATCAAACCAGCAATCAAAAACATTTAAAACGGCTTCTTCGATTGTTTCTGCATAGGCATTTGTCTGGCGCAGTAGGGCACCTGTATTCTTATCGCGCCAACGCGCGATAAGAGTGTCGAGCAATTCTCGACGGTCCTTGAAGAACCAGTAGAAACTGGTGCGTGACAGATTGAGCCGCTTGGCCAGCGGCAAAATACGCACGGCTTCCACGCCGCTTTCGATCAGCGCATCATAAGCCGCTTCAAGCCAAAGATCTGGCGATCCGCGCCATCCTGTTTCGTTTGTCACCGGTTGTTCCATGGCGTCAGATCTACCAGACGCTCGGTATTTGGCAAGAAGACTAAACAGCTTTGTACGGTAAAATGACAGCTATGATTATTAAATTGACAGTGATGTACATTTCTAGCTAGCCTTGTTGAAAACAACAAATGGGAACGACCGAAATGTCAGCCGATCCGCTGTTGCAGCCGCTTACCATCAAGCATCTGACGCTTCGTAACCGCATCATGCTCACGTCGCATGAGCCAGCCTATGCCATTGACGGCATGCCGAAGGAGCGCTATCGCGCCTATCATGTCGAACGGGCCAAGGCCGGTATCGCGCTGACGATGACGGCGGGCTCCGCCTCGGTGTCGAAGGACAGTCCGCCTGCCTTCAACAATGTGCTGGCCTATAAGGACGAGGTTGTGCCCTGGTTGCGGATGCTGGCGGATGAGTGCCATGAGCACGACGCGGCGGTGATGATCCAGCTTACCCATCTCGGTCGCCGCACCCGCTGGGACAAGGGCGACTGGCTGCCCTCCGTGTCGTCAACTGCAAAGCACGAACCGGCCCATCGCGCTTACCCCAAACGGGCCGAGGAGTGGGATATCGAGCGCATCATCCGCGATTATGCCGATGCGGCGGAGCGGATGAAAGCAGCCGGTCTCGACGGTCTGGAACTGGAGGCCTATGGCCACCTGCTCGACCAGTTCTGGTCGCCGCTGACCAATGAGCTCGATGGCGATTACGGCGGTTCGCTCGACAATCGGCTGCGGCTTTCCTTTCAGGTTCTGAGCGCCATTCGCGAGCGGGTTGGGCCGGATTTTCTGGTCGGCATTCGTTATGTCGCCGATGAGACGCTTGAAGGCGGCCTGACCCGTGCGGATGGACTGGAGGTTTCCCGCAGGCTGAAGGACAGCAGTCTGGTCGATTTTCTCAATGTCATTCGCGGCCATATTGAAACCGATGCCGGTTTGACTGACGTCATTCCCATTCAGGGCATGCCGAGTGCGCCGCATCTGGATTTCGCGGGCGAAATCCGGTCCAGCACCGGAATGGCGACGTTTCATGCCTCCAAAATTCAGGATGTGGCAACAGCGCGCCATGCTATTGCATCCGGCAAGCTCGACATGGTCGGCATGACGCGTGCCCATATGACCGATCCGCATATCGTGCGCAAAATCCTTGAAAAGCGGGAAGAGGAAATCCGCCCCTGCGTCGGCGCGAATTACTGCCTCGACCGGATTTATCAGGGCGGTGCAGCCTATTGCATCCATAATCCCGCCACGGGTCGCGAGACCTCCATGCCGCATGTCGTCAACAAGGCTGAACAAAGCCGCCGCATCGTGGTTGTCGGTGCGGGTCCCGCCGGGCTGGAAGTCGCGCGCATCAGCGCCGAGCGCGGTCATAAGGTCGTGGTCTTCGAGGCGGCGAGCCAGCCGGGCGGTCAGGTACGGCTGACAGCGCAAAGCCCGCGCCGTCGCGAGATGATGGGCGTCATCGACTGGCGCATGGCGCAGTGCGAAAAGCTCGGCGTCGATTTTCGCTTCAACGCCTGGGCCGAGGCCGACACGGTAACGGCGGAAGCGCCGGATGTGGCAATCATCGCGACCGGCGGCATGCCGGAAATGAGCCTGCTTGGCGCGGGCAACGAGCTTGCCGTTTCCGCCTGGGACATCATTTCCGGCGATGTGCGCCCGGGAACCAATGCGCTGGTCTTTGACGAGGCGGGAGATCATGCCGGGCTTCAGGCCGCGGAATTCATCGCCAATGCGGGCGGCAAGGTCGAGATCATGACTGCCGACCGCACATTCGCACCGGAAGTTATGGGCATGAACCTCGTGCCCTATATGCGCAGCCTGCAAAAGAAGGATGTCACCTTCACGGTCGGCTATCGGCTGGAAGGCATTCACCGCGACGGCAACAGGCTCGTTGCGCGGATCGGCAGCGATTATGGCGCGCCTGTCAGCGAGCGCGAATTTGACCAGATCGTCATCAATGACGGTACACGGCCGATGGATGCACTGTATTTCGAGCTGAAACCCCTCTCCCGCAACCTCGGCGCGGTGGATTACGACGCCCTGATCGAGGGGCGCAAACAGGACGTTGTCAGAAATGCGCAAGGCGCTTTCGAGCTTTATCGGATTGGCGATGCCGTTGCGGCCCGTAACACCCATGCGGCCATTTATGACGGGTTGCGGCTGGGCAAGGATCTGTAGTCAGAGGCATGAACTCATAACTAAGAGTTATGAAGTCGTAGAAATTTTTTGCCTTTGTATTCTTTCCAGCGGTCACTATCGTGATGAAGATAAAGGGAACGTCGGCGGCATAATAAATAATCAAGGTTCCGCCAGAACGAGCATAGATCCAGCGTGTCTTGCAGGCATTTCCGGCCTGCATCCGCGTAAAGATGGGATTGTCGCGATGAACGATAAAAAAGGGGGAGTGCAGTTATTGAACGCAATGCGACCGACTTTGGTGTCAGGGTCTGCTGGCGTGGAAAATGCGCCTGCCTCCGCATCGAAACTCATACGCCTTGAGGGGTTGAGCAAACATTTCGGGGCGCATCTCGTCCTTGAGAATATCGATCTGGAAGTTGCGCAAGGCGAAGTGCTGGCAATCATCGGTCCCAGCGGCTCGGGCAAGAGCACACTTCTGCGTTGCATCAATTATCTGGAAAGGCCGGATGGCGGTCTCCTGACGGTCGGCAAAGTAAAGCTCGACGCCACTCAAGCGCCGCGTACTGCGCAGCTGAAGGAATTGCGCAATACGGTTGGCATGGTGTTCCAGTCGTTCAATCTGTTCCCGCATATGAGTGTTCTGCGCAATGTCAGCCTGCCGCAAGAACGTGTGCTGGGTCGCAGCCGCGCAGAAGCCGAGGAGCGGGCGATCCAGCTTCTCGAACGTGTCGGTCTTGCTGACAAGGCGACACAATATCCGGGCCGCTGCTCGGGTGGTCAGCAGCAGCGCATCGCCATCGCGCGCTCGCTGGCGCTCAATCCGCAGGTGATGCTGTTTGACGAGCCGACCTCGGCGCTCGATCCTGAACTGGGGCTCGAAGTGCTTGCCGTCATGCGCGAGCTTGCCGAAAGCGGCATGACCATGCTCGTGGTGACCCATGAAATGGGCTTTGCGGAAAATGTCTCCGATACGGTCATGATCATGGCCGATGGGCGTATCATCGAGAAGGGCGCATCGAAGGACGTCATGCGCAATCCGCAAGAGGAACGCACGAAGCGGTTTCTTCGTGCGGTGCATGACCGATGACAGCGGACAATGTTCTCCTCATCCTGAGCGGCCTGCCATGGACCATAGCGCTGACGCTGGGTTCCTTCGCAATTGGCTGCATTCTTGGCGTCCCGCTTCTCGCCGCGCGTCAGGCATGTCTCGCGCCGGTACGGTGGATCGCGGCTGTGCTGATCCAGATCGTGCGCGCCCTGCCACCGATCCTCTGGCTGTTCATCATCTTCTTCGGCATTGGCATGGGCATCATGCCGATTAATCCGTTTGTGGCTGCACTGATCGGTCTGGGGCTGATCGCATCGGCCAATATGGCTGAAATCTATCGCGGTGCGCTGGCCTCTCTTCATCATGGCCAGTGGGAAGCGGCGACGGCGTTGAATTTCGGCACCCGCCACACGCTGGTCGATGTGGTCGCGCCGCAGGCCTTTCGTGTCGCGCTGCCATCGGCGGCGAGCTATCTGATCGGGCTGATGAAGGAAACCGCCGTTGCCTCGACCATCGGTGTCGCGGATCTCGCCTTCAGGGGCAATCAGGTGTCGCAGCTGACCTTCAAGGGCATCGAGGTCTTCGCGCTGGTCGGCCTGTTCTACATTTTCCTGAGCCTCCCCGTCGCATGGCTGTCGCGCTCTGCCGACAGCTATCTGAGAGCAAAGGTGGCGCGCTGATGTTCCCGACCTCTGAAGAATTCTACGAATGGATGCCCGCGCTGCTCGGCGGGTTGCAAGTCAGCTTGCAGGTGGCGGCGCTGAGCCTCGCCATCGGCATCCCGCTCGGGCTGTTGCTGGCGCTGGGCGTCGGTGCAAAATCGCGCTTCAATCGTTATCTGAGCCTGTTTCTGGTCGAGATCGGGCGCGGCGCTCCCGCGCTGGTGCTGTTACAGTTCATGTATTTCGGCCTGCCTGCGACCGGTCTGACGATGACCTCGTTTTTGGCTGCCGTGGTGGCGCTGGCCTGGAATACGGGCGCTTACACGAGCGAGATCATCCGCGCGAGCCTGCAATCGATCCATCACGGCCAGCGCGAGGCGGCAGAGGCGATGGGCTTCAATGCGCTTGACGAACTGCGCTTTGTCCTGCTGCCGCAGGCTCTGCGCGTGGCGCTTCCCGCGCTGCTGGGCTTCGCGATCCTGATTTTTCAGGGCACGTCGCTCTGCTTCACGATCGCCCTGCCGGAACTCGTCAGCAACGCCTACGAAATCGGGTCCAATACGTTCCGCTATATGCCTGCCTTGCTGCTGGCCGGCTTGCTCTATGCCACGATCTGTATTCCGGCAGCATGGATCGTTTCCTATGTGGAGAAGCGCTCATCCGCTTACGCCACCCGATAAAACCCAACGCAACAATAAATGCCCACAAAAATAAAGGGGAGTAGCAGATGAAAAATGGGATGATACGTAAAGGTGTTCTCGGCGCCGCATTGCTTATGGGCCTGTCTTCGGCAGCGTTCGCAGAGGATTGCAAGCCGAAGCATGAGTTCAAGACCATCACGCCGGGCACGCTGACGATTGCCGTCACCACCTATGCACCGCATTCTTTCATGGATGAGAGCGGCAAGCTGAAGGGTCTCGATGGCGATATCGCAACCGAATTCGCCAAGCGTGAATGCTTGACCGTCAAGCCGGTCGCCGTCGATCCGGCTGCGGCCATCCAGTATGTGCTGTCGGGTCAGGCCGATATTACCACCGGCGATTGGTATCGCACCGCCGAACGCGCCAAGGTCATGAACCTTTCCTATCCGCTTTATAAGGACCAGATGGGTCTTTATTCCAAGGATGGCGCCAAGACTGTCGAGGAACTGGTCGGCAAGAATGTCGGCACCGTTCAGGGCTATCTCTGGGTCACCGATGCCAAGAAACTTCTGGGTGCGAAACTGCGCCTTTATCCGAACTCCGTGAACATGCATCAGGATCTCGCATCGGGGCGCATCGACATCGGTATCGATGGCTATTCGACCGGCGCTTATGCGGCCAAGAATGGCACGCTCAAGGATATCAAGGTCGAGGTTGCGCAGCCTGATCCGCGCATCCGCGCCACCAAGGAAGCGGCGCAGGCCAGCCTGCCTTATGCCAAGAGCGCGACGGATTTCGGTGCGGCACTCGACGCCAATATCGAGGAAATGCACAAGGACGGCACGATTGCCAAAATCCTGAAGTCCTACGGTCTCGATGAAAGCGCTGGCGACACCGGTGCGCCAAAGCTCATCGAGTAGTCGATAACACAATGATATGGTGCAGCGGTTTACTGCTGCACCTGTCTCAACCATACATTTTATCGGAGACTGAACGATGACTGTTTACGCGGTCAGCCGGAATAGCCAGTCATGGTATGGAGAACAGGTCGGCATTCTCATTCTTGATGCGGCCTATCCCTGTGTGCCCGGCAATGTCGGCAATGCGACGACCTATAATTATCCCGTTCGTTATCAGGAGGTGTGTGGTGCTTCCATTGATCGGCTGTTGAACCGGCGAGACCCGCACTTGCGTGAGGCTTTCGTGGAGGCGGCGCTTGAGTTGCAGAGGCGTGGTGTGAAAGCAATTACCGGCGCCTGCGGGTTCATGGCATATTTCCAGGAAGAGGTTGCCGAAGCAGTCGATATTCCGGTCTTCTTGTCGAGCCTGATGCAGATACCTTTCATGCACGCTGTAGCGCGTGGCACTGTGGGCGTGATCACCGCCAATGCAGAGCGTCTGACACCGCGCCATTTCGCGGCAAGCGGAATCTCCAGCACAATCCCGATTGTACTGGCTGGAATGGAAGATCAGGAGGAATTCCGTGAAGCGATCCTCGAAGAGAAGGGAACGCTCGATTCCGCCGCCATCGAGCGCGAGGTTTGTAACGTTGCCAAAAAGCTGATGAGTGACAATCCCGATGTTCGATCCATTCTACTCGAATGCAGCGATCTCCCACCCTATGCTCATGCGGTGCAGAAAGTGACTGGGCGGCCTGTGTTCGATTTCATCACGATGATTAACTATGTCCAGCAGACTGTTGCGTGCCGCCCCTATCACGGCTTCATGTAACCGGAGTTCTCCGATGCCTCTAGACCACTATTTTCTCCTTGGCCGATCAGGTCTTCGTGTCAGCCGTCTCGCGCTTGGCACGATGACATTCGGCAATGCCGGGATCAGGGGGATCGGCGGGTCGTGGGGCACCGATGAGGGCAATGCGCGGGCCATTTTCGACCGCTATCTGGAAGCGGGCGGTAATTTCATCGACACGGCGGATTCCTATGGCGCGGGTCTCAGCGAAACACTGGTTGGCAAGTTCGTCGAGGAAGCTGGCGCACGGGATCGCGTGGTCATTGCGACCAAATATTCGAACAATCTGCAGCCGGGCAATCCCAATGCCGGTGGCAATGGCCGCAAGAACATGATGCGAGCGGTTGACCAGTCGCTGAAGCGACTGAAGACCGATTATATCGATCTCTATATGGTGCATACTTGGGATGGAATAACGCCGGTGGAAGAGGTGATGCGCGCTTTCGACGATCTGATCCGAGCCGGCAAAATCCGCTATTGCGGCCTTTCGGATGTGCCTGCCTGGTATGCAACACGCGCACAAACCTGGGCGGAAGCGCATGCATTGTCGCAACCAATCAGCCTGCAATTGCCCTATTCACTGGTCGAACGCAGCATAGAGCAGGAATTTGTGCCGCTCGGACAAAATCTTGGTCTCGGGATCACCGCATGGAGCCCGCTGGCCATGGGGCTTCTGTCGGGCAAATATCGCGCGGGTGGCGAGGGTCGCCTGAACCGCGACAATGCCGAAGGGCTGGGCCTGTTCACGGAGCGCAACATGCGTATCGTTGCGGCGCTGGCGGAGGTGGCCGATGCCATGAAGAAGCCGATGGCACAGGTCGCGCTCAATTGGGTGGTGACGCAGCCGGGCATCGGAGCAGCCATTATCGGCGCAAGCAAGCTTGCCCAACTCGACGACAATCTGGACGCGCTCGCATTTACAATTCCGGATGAGTTGCGCGCTAGACTGGAGGGTGCAAGCGCCCTTCAACCCACTTATCCCTATTCGCTTTTCGCGTCGGATTATCAGGCGGGCATTCTCAACTCCGGCGTTTCGGTCGGTGACAAGCCTGCCGGTTATCAACACCCGCATTTCGTGCCGAAGGTCGGTGAATACGCTTTCGGAAAGCCTCCCAAGAACGACTGATCAGTCTTAAGGAACCACCATGAACGACATGCCCGTGAAGGTGCGCTCTGTCGCCGCCGTCGAACCAGCCCTTTTTGTCCTCACGCTCGATTGCGATGACAAGCCCGGCATCGTGGCGGCCATCACCACGGAACTGGCGGCCATCGGTGGCAATATCGTGGAAAGCAATCAGTTTCGCGACAGGCTGACCAACCGCTTTTTCATGCGCATTGCTTTCAGCGCGCCGCTTGGCATGTCGCGTGAGGCGATCGAGCATGCACTGAAACCGGCAGGCGAGCGGTTCGGCATGAAATTCGCGGTGGCCGATGCCAGCCGCAAGCCGAAGATCGTTCTCATGGTGTCCAAATTCGATCACGCCATGCTGCATCTTCTCTATCAGATCCGCGTCGGCTGGCTGAATGCCGAGGTTGTTGCCATCGTCTCCAATCATGAAGATAGCCGCGAAACGGCGGAAAGTGCGGGCATTCCCTATCATTCATGGGGCGTGAACAAGGACAACAAGGCCGAGCAGGAAGCCCGCCTGATCAATCTGGTACGCGAGACGCAGGCCGATCTGGTGGTCCTCGCACGCTATATGCAGGTGCTATCGGATAATCTGTCCAACCGCCTGTTCGGCAAGATCATCAACATCCACCATTCGTTCCTGCCATCCTTCAAGGGTGCAAAGCCCTATCATCAGGCTTTCGAGCGCGGCGTGAAGCTGATCGGTGCAACGGCGCATTATGTGACGCCGGATCTCGACGAAGGCCCGATCATTGAGCAGGAAACCGAGCGGGTCACGCATTCCATGAGCGCGGAAGATTTCGTCGCCACCGGGCGCGATATCGAAAGCCGGGTTCTTGCGCGGGCGGTGAAGATGCATCTGGAAAACCGCGTTATGCTCAATGGGCACAAGACGGTGGTTTTCGCGCAATAGGCCGAGGGCCTATATATCCAGTTCCGCGTCTGCGCCCCGTTCGAGAAGCCAGTCGCGGAACAGTTCAGCCCCCGCTTTGGCGGGCGTTGAGCGGGCATGACGAGATGAATTGTATCGCCGGACCGATGAAAAATATGCGTGGCGGGCACAAGGCGTCCGGCCACGATATGATCATGGACGAGGTGTTTCCAGCCAAGCGCCACGCCTTGCCCCTGCACCGCAGCCTCAATGGAGCTGAGCGCGTCGGTAAAGACGAAATCCTGTTCAATGCGCGGGTTTGGTACGCCGGAGCGTTCCAACCATTCGCGCCAGCCAAGCCGCGAGCGGTGGCGCTCCTCGAAATGCAGCAGCGTGTGGTTCAGAAGATCGCTCGCTTCCTCGATCTGTCCGCGCTCCTTCAGATAAGCGGGGCTGCAAACCGGCCAGACTTCCTCCGTCACGAAGGGCCAGGCGAGGATGCCCGGCCATTTGCCTCTCCCCAGACGCGCTGAAACGTCGATATCTTCTTCAAGCAAATCCTGATCGTCGCGACTGCTTTCTTCGATGCGCAGCGCCACATCCGGATGCTTTTCCTTGAACCCTTTCAGGCGTGGCAAAAGCCATAGCTGCACGAAGGATGCCGAGAACGACACGCGGATGATATCGCGCGAGTGTTTCTTGCGCATGGACGAGATGACCATGTGCAGATGGTCGAATGCTTCCTGCGTTTCGCGATAAAGCCGCTGGCCTTCCGCCGTCAGTTCCAGACGGCTGCGCTCGCGCCGGAAAAGCTTCAATCCGGTGGCTTCTTCCAGAAGCTTGATCGTCTTACTCACCGCTGGCTGGCTGACATTCAGCTCTTCCGCTGCCGCCGTAAAGCTCAGCCGTCGAGCCGCCGCCTCAAACACGAAGAGGTAATTGGCCGAAGGGATGAGCGAGCGGAGTCTATGCATAATCTGAAGTTATATCTTCGCGGATTTTTTATCAAGCTCACAGGGGGCAGAACCCTCTGTAATGTAACGCACAAAGGAGTCCGTATTGTCGCCGGGAGCGACGCTTCGGCAATCTCCAAATCATATATTGGAAGGGAACTTGGAATGCAGACTCATGCGCGCGCGGTTGTCATCGGGGGAGGTTGCGTCGGTGCCTCCATTCTTTACGGTCTGGCCAAGCGGGGCTGGTCGGATGTCGTTCTTCTGGAACGCACGCAGCTCACCGCCGGTTCCACATGGCACGCGGCAGGCCTGATCCCGTCCTATGCGCGCAGCATCAATATCGGCCGCATGATCAATAAATCCATCGAGATTTATGAAGGTCTGGAAGCCGAGACCGGCCAGCATGTCGGCTGGCACAAATGCGGCCAGTTGCGCATTGCCAACACGCGCGACCGGCTGGACGAATATAAGAGCTATATGAGCGTTGCCGAAGTGCAGGGCCTGCGCGCCGAGCTGGTTTCTCCGGCACGCGCCCGTGAATTGTGGCCGCTGCTTGAAAACAATCATGACATGCTGGGCGCGCTCTATCACCCGGATGACGGTCATATCGCGCCTGCCGATGTCACCATGGCGCTTGCCAAGGGCGCGCGCGACAGAGGCGCGAAGGTTCATCTCAACACGCAGGTCAACGGTTTCGAGCGCCTGCCAAGCGGCGAGTGGAAGGTGAAGTCCAATCAGGGCGACATCATCTGCGAGCATATCATCTCGGCGACTGGCAACTACGCCCGCCAGACCGGGGCCATGCTCGGTCTCGACATTCCGGCGATCCCGATCGTCCATCAATATTGGATCACCGATGCGGTGCCGGAAGTGATCGAGCGCAAGCGTCAGGGCCTGCCGGAAATGCCAATCCTGCGCGACGAGGGCTTTGAGGGCTATCTGCGCGAGGAAGGCGACGGGCTGATGTTCGGCCCTTATGAGAAGACGGAACATCTGAAGCTCTTTGCTGAAAACGGCGTGCCGGAATGGTTCGGCGCCGATCTTCTGGAAGAGGATTTCGATTCTGTTTCGTGGAACTGGGAGCAGGCCATCGAGATGGTTCCCGCACTCGGTCGCGTCGGCATCAAGGCCAATGTGCGCGGGCCGTTCCAGATGACGGCGGATGAATTGCCGCTGGTCGGTCCGGCCTGGGGGCTGGACAATGTCTGGCTGGCCGAAGGCGTTCCGGGCGGCATCCTGTGGGGCGGTGCAATCGGCTATTATCTTTCGGAGCGTATCGTGGAGGGCGGCAACAGCATCGATACGTCCGAACTCGATCCGCGTCGTTTTGGCGATTACGCCAACAAGAACTGGACCCGCGAGAAGGTGCGCGAATCCTGGGGCACCCATGCCGAGCAGCATTATCCGGGGCAGGACATGCCCGCCGCTCGCCCGCAGAAAACCGCGCCGTCCTATGACCGCCTGACGGAACTGGGCGCTGTCTGGGGCTGCCTTAACGGTTGGGAAATGCCGAACTGGTTCGCACCTAAGGGCGTCGAGGCCAAGGATCAGTACAGCTGGCGCTGGACGGAAAAGGGCAAATATGTCGGCGAGGAAGTTGAAGCGGTCCGCAATGCGGTCGGCCTCGTCGAAATGACGCCGATGACCAAATTCGAGGTCAGCGGTCCCGGCGCGGAAGCCTGGCTCGACGGCATTCTCGCCAACCGCCTGCCGAAAATTGGCCGCGTCAACCTCGCGCATCATCTGACCAAGAAGGGCGGCGTGCAGGCTGAATATGTGGTATCGCGTCTCGATGACGGTACTTTCTATATGATTTCCACCCCGCGCGCCGAACGCTGGAACTTTGACGACCTGTCGAAGCTGCTGCCGAAGGACGGTAGCGTTACCCTGCGCAATGTGACCAATGATCGGGGTTGCTTCACCGTCGTCGGGCCGAAGGCGCGTGACGTGTTGCAGTCGCTTACCGAAATCGATCTGTCGAACGAGGCGTTTCCGTGGTTCGGCATCAAGTCTGGAACGGTCGGCCTTGCCAGCGATGTGCGCTTGCTGCGCGTCAATTATGAAGGCGAACTGGGCTGGGAGCTTTATCATCCGCTGGCCTATCAGCGGCATCTGCTGGAAGCCTTGCTCGCATCCGGCAAGGAGCACTGCCTGCGCCTTATCGGCCTGCATGCGCTGGAATCGCTACGGCTCGACAAGTCCTATCGCGCCATGTACCGCGACATGAACACCGAGCTGAGCGCCTGGGAAAGCGGCCTCGAACGGTTCATCCGTCTCGACAAGGGCGATTTCATCGGCAGGCAGGCGCTGGTTGAGGAAAAGGAACGCGGCATCAAGCGCCGTTCGGTCACGCTTGCGGTTGAAACCGATGGCGCCAGCACGCTGACCTGCGAGGGTGTCTACCATGATGGCAAGCTGGTGGGGCGCGTCACCTCGGGCAGCTATTCCTACACGTTCGGGCACGATATCGCGCTGGCGCTGCTGCCGGTCGAGCTTGGCGTGCCGGGCACGGAACTGGAAATCCCGGTTCTGGGTGAGATGCGCAAGGCCCGTGTGATCGAGGAATCGCCATACGATTCGGAAGCCAAACGCGCGCGCCTTTGATCGTCCGTCCAATAGTTAGTGCGAACCGGCTCCGATATATCGTTACGACGATCCGGTTCGCCTCAAGGAAAGGTTAGTACCATGAAAGTCCTTGTCGCAGTAAAACGGGTTGTCGATTACAACGTAAAGATCCGTGTGAAGGGAGACGGCTCGGGCGTTGAGCTTGCCAACGTCAAGATGTCGATGAACCCTTTTGACGAGATTGCGGTTGAAGAGGCGATCCGTCTGAAGGAAGCTGGCAAGGTAACGGAGATTGTGGCTGTTTCGGTTGGCCCGGCACAGGCACAGGAAACGCTGCGTACCGCGCTTGCCATGGGTGCGGACCGCGCCATTCTGGTCAAGACCGACGAGACGGTTGAGCCACTCGGCGTCGCCAAGGTGTTGAAGGGCGTTGTCGAGGCTGAACAGCCGGACCTCGTCTTCCTCGGCAAGCAGGCAATCGACGACGATGCCAACCAGACCGGCCAGATGCTGTCGGCGCTCCTCAACTGGAGCCAGGCAACCTTTGCCTCCAAGGTGGAACTGGCTGATGGTTCGGCCAAGGTGACGCGCGAAGTGGATGGCGGTCTGCAGACCATCGATGTGAAGCTTCCGGCGATTGTCACGGTTGATCTTCGTTTGAACCAGCCGCGTTATGCGTCGTTGCCCAATATCATGAAGGCGAAGAAGAAGCCGCTGGACGAGAAGTCGCCTGCCGATTTCGGCGCCGATATTGCGCCACGCCTCAAGGTGCTGAAGACCGAAGAGCCGGGTGGCCGCAAGGCTGGCGTCAAGGTTGGCTCGGTTGCCGAGCTGGTTGAGAAGCTCAAGGCTGACGGCATCATCTAAGAAATCGGAAGGGACGAGATAAATGGCTATTCTTCTTATCGCCGAACACGACAATGCAACCCTTTCGGACCAGACGGCAAAGGCGCTGACGGCAGCTGCCCAGATCGGCGGCGATGTCGATATTCTGGTTGCAGGCAAGGGTGCAAAATCTGCAGCCGATGCAGCCGCCAAGCTCAAAGGCGTGCGCAAGGTTCTGCTGGCTGAAAGCGATGCGCTGGAAAACCGTCTGGCCGAGCCAACGGCAGCACTCATCGTGGAACTCGCCGCCAATTACGACACGGTCATCGCACCGGCGACGACCTCGGCCAAGAACATCCTGCCGCGCGTTGCAGCACTTCTCGATGTGATGCAGTTGTCCGAAATCATGGAAGTGGTGTCAGCGGATACGTTCAAGCGTCCGATCTATGCGGGCAATGCGATCCAGACAGTGCAGTCCACCGACGCCAAGAAGGTGATCACAGTGCGTACGGCCTCCTTCTCCGCAACGGGCGAGGGTGGTTCGGCTGCCGTCGAGAACGCAACCGTGCCTGCCGATCCGGCGCTGTCGAGCTTTGTTGGCAATGCGCTGTCGGCTTCGGATCGTCCGGAACTGACCTCGGCGAAGATCATCATCTCAGGCGGTCGTGCACTTGGTTCGGCTGAAAAGTTCCAGGAAGTGATCCTTCCGGTTGCCGACAAGCTCGGTGCGGCGGTTGGCGCCAGCCGTGCGGCAGTCGATGCGGGCTATGCGCCAAACGACTGGCAGGTTGGCCAGACGGGCAAGGTGGTTGCACCGGACCTTTACATCGCTGTCGGCATCTCCGGCGCGATCCAGCATCTGGCTGGCATGAAGGACAGCCGCGTCATCGTCGCCATCAACAAGGACGAAGAAGCGCCGATCTTCCAGGTCGCCGATTACGGCCTCGTCGGTGATCTCTTCACCGTGCTGCCGGAGTTGCAGAAAGCTATCTGATACACTTAGAAAACATCCCTATGCCTGAGTTATCCAGGCGATGGGGATGTTTCATCGTGACCAATCGCGGGAACAAAGCGGTGATGACGATTCTTGACTGGCAATCAGGTGGGGGTGTCTGGGGAAAACGCCTGCTTCTCTAAATTACGACTAGTCCAAATTGTCTGTTTCCATTCCGGTCATTTAACGCTTTTCCTTAGCTTTATATCCAATCAGAGTGACGGCATTTTTGTCCTGATTGGGATCACTTGAACATGATATCGACGGGGGTCACGTTCTTGAGATCGATTTAGCTTCGGAATTGAGGCTGATTTGAATGTTCGTGCGTTAAATTCTAATCAGGTCTCGATTTCACAGCTGGGAGATATCATGGATGGTTGCGAAGGGCCGTCAGGAAATCCTGAACCGAAGCGCGCAACGGTTCGTTTCGCCGATGAAAGGCGACGATAGAGACCTCCGGCATATCGTTGATCGGCAGTGAAACCAGTCCCTGCATGGCGTAATCCTGCGCAGTCATCGCATCCACGACGCCGACTCCACCGCATGCACGAACCAGACTGCAAACAGTTCCGCAAAACGGCACAACGCATACAGGATCATAGTTTAGTCCTTGAGCGGCAAAGGCTGTGCGAATGGTGCCGCCCATGGGCGACCAGTCTGCATTGTAACAAACCAGCGGGTGTTTGGCGATAATCGCGCAGGTAAGTGACTTCAATCTAGCCAGTGGATGATCCGATTGAATGACTGCAACCAAAGGGGTCTGTCCGACAATATAGGAGTGAAATTCGGCCTTTGGCGGTAAAGCCATTTGTAAACCGATGTCAGCCTCCTCTTTGCGCAGGTCCTCTTCGGGTGTGTGAACCTTCAAAAGTAGGCGCTGTCTCCAGTCACGGTAACCTGCATTAAGAAGCACCGGTCCGATAAAACTTTCAACGAGTGCTGGCGTTGCAGAAATCGCCACTGGGCGGGACGCGCGATGACGCAAGGTGGATAATTCAGAGCGCACAAGGGTGTGCGTCGTGAAAATTGGCATCGAGAGCGCAAAAAGCTCATTTGCCTCGCGTGTCGGTTCAAGACGATTGCCGGTACGATGAAAAAGCGAGAAGCCGAGCCTGCTCTCCAGGCGCTTCAATTGTCCGCTCACACTGGGTTGAGATATTCCCAGCAAGCGCGCGGTTTCAATTGTCGTTCCAACGCGCATGAGCGTCCCGAACAGTTCCAGTTCACGCAAATCCATTATCAGCCTATTAATAAGAGATAGCAGATTTATTATTATCCATACGGGTGGTTGTTGTCTAATTTCTTTGTTGAAGAAGCGGTGGCTATAAAAAATAAGGGGATGCCGCTTCAATCACAGCAAATGGTGTAGGAGCACTTTCATGCTTTCCAGGCTCGGCCTAAAAGGCCTTTTTCTCGCCTCTGTCTTTTCGCTTTCCGCTCTCACGGCGCAAGCTGATCCACTGCGTGTCGCTATCGGTTTTGATCCCATCACACTTGATCCGATTGCAACCAGTGACAATGGTTCGATCTGGACCCAGCTGCTCATTTTCGACACGCTCGTTCGCCCGGACAAAACCGGCGAAAAGCTTGAGCCGGGCCTTGCAGAAAGCTGGACCGTTTCTCCGGATGGGCTGACGCTGAAGTTCAAGTTGCGGGATGCCAAGTTTTCTGACGGCACGCCGGTGACGGCCGAAGACGTGAAATTCTCTATTGAACGTGCTGCTTCCAAGGAATCCGGATGGGGTCGGTTCTATCGTCCGATCACAGGCTTTGAGATCGTCAGTCCGCATGAAATCACGATGAAGCTCGCCGAACCTTTTACGCCGGCCTTCAACAATCTGGGGCTTTTTGCCGCTGCGATTCTACCCAAGGCGCAGGTGGAAGCCAAGGGAGCGGCGTTCTTTGACGCGCCCGTTGGATCAGGTCCTTTCATGCTGAAGTCCTGGGTGCGGGGCTCGAAGGTGGAGCTGGCTAAGAATCCGCATTACTGGCAGCAGGGCAAGCCTTTCGTTGACGAGGCGCGTCTCGATGTCGTTACCGAACCATCTGCACGCGCCATCAAGCTTGAGGCGGGCGAAGTCGATGTGGCGCTCGATCCGCCCGTCAATCAACTAAAGGAGCTTGGCAATAAGGAAGGTATCAGTGTTGGCCAGACCATCCCTTATCGCGCCGACTTCGTGCAGCTCAACACCACACGCAAACCCTTTGATGATGAACGTGTGCGTCAGGCACTGAATTATGCGATTGACAAGAATGCACTGGTACAGGGCGTGCTTTATGGCGCTGGCAAGCCAGCTGCATCAACCATGCCTGTCATGGCCTATGCCGATGCGAATCTAACGCCTTATCCTTATGACCTGGCCAAGGCAAAGGCGCTTTTGACTGATGCGGGTTACGCCGGCGGCTTTGAGGCCCAGCTTGTGGTCGACTCAGGCGCCGCAACCAGCCGCAATGCAGCTATTGCACTTCAGGCGATGCTGCAACAAATTGGTGTCAAGCTCAAGGTACAGATGCTGGAAGGCGGTACCCAGTGGGAAACGACCAAAGCGGGCAATTACGATATGTCGGTGTCCTACACCACCTCCGACACAATTGACCCCGATCAGATCATCGGTTTTGTCGCCGTTAATCCGGAACGCGCGAATGCCTACCACACCCAGTGGAAGAATGATCGTCTCAACGAGCTTTACGCGGAAGAGCGAAAGACCGCTGATGGGGAAAAGCGTGGTGCGATGTTTAAGGAAATGATCGGTATCCTGCATGACGGCGCACCGTATATTTTCCTCTATCATCCCGCGACAGCCTGGGCGGTGCGCAGCACCGTGAAGGGCTTTGAAGTGCTTCCCACTTCAAACTTCCGCCTTGAGGATGTGAAACTCGAAAAATGAGGTGAGCCATCGCCTCGCGATTCAGCGCCTGCGGGTCGATTAAGGATAGCAGGCGCGAATCCCGCCGCCTATCACGGTTACGGCATTTCCCAGAGCCATGCGGCCGGTCAATTCCGCAAGGTACGGCATTCTTAATGAAGTGAGCCATCGCCTTTTCGAGAGATACTTTCGAAGTCCGGGCGGTACGCCAAAATCGAACGCCAGCGAACGCAATGATTTTTTCCATTCTCAAACGTCTGCTGATGCTGATCCCGGTTCTGTTGGGGATTACACTGATCAGTTTTCTGCTTCTTCAGATAGTGCCGGGCGATCCGGCGTCCCATGCGATGGGAACCCGCGCCAGCCCTGGAGAATTGCAGGCCATGCGTGAACTCTGGGGACTCGATAAGCCGTTATGGGTCCAGTACATCTATTTTCTGCGTGATTGCCTGACGGGGAGTTTCGGGGTTTCGATCTTCCACAAGCAGCCAATCATCGCTCTGGTGATGGAGCGATTGCCCTTCACATTAGCAATCGTGGCTTATTCAACCATTATAGCCCTTCTGATCGCCCTCCCGTTCGCCATTGTCGCCGCCATTTATCGCGGCCGGTTCATCGACAACGTCATCCGTCAGGTGTTTGTGGCGCTCATTGCCATGCCGCCGTTTTGGCTTTGCTATATGCTGATTATCTGGCTAGCGCTTGGCATGGGCTGGTTCGCTACCGGTGGTGTCGGCACTGGCTTCTGGATCAACATAAACCGGCTTTTCCTGCCCTCTCTGGTTGTCGGTCTTTCAACCGCAGCCCTCATACAGCAGAGTCTGCGCGCCGCGCTCATAGACACGATGAAGGCTGATTATATCGACACGGCCCGCGCAAAAGGTCTTCGCCGTCCGGAAATCTTTCTGCGCCATGTGCTGCCAAACAGCCTTATCTCAACAATATCCATCATCGGCGTGCGGGTAAGCTGGATAGTCGGCGGCACCGTCGTGGTCGAGAAGATCTTCTCTGTACCCGGTCTTGGAAGCCTGTTGATCGATGCCATCGTTTCGCGCGATCTGCCCGTCATCCGCGGCCTGACCGTCTTCTTCGCAATCATGGTTGTGATTGTAAATCTGATTACCGACATCTGCTACGCGCTGGCCGATCCACGCGTCAGGATGGAGTAGACCATGTCCATTCCCGGCAAACTTCTGCACACCTGGTCCGGTGCAATTGGCCTGCTCATGCTGCTGATCACACTGGCCGCTACTGTCCTGACACCGATATTGTCACCTTACGATCCCTTCGCGCTCGATTTTGCGGGCGCGATGCAACCGCCGTCTGCGCTGCACTGGTTCGGCACCGATAATTTCGGGCGCGATATTTTTACCCGCATTCTGGCGGGCGCCGTATACGATCTGCGTCTGGCGCTGATCTGTGTCTTCGGTCCCATGATCATGGGTGTGATGATCGGTCTGATCGCAGGTTACTTCGGCGGGATTGTCGATGCGGTGCTGATGCGTATCACCGATATCGTCTGGGCTTTTCCATTCTATGTCCTCATCCTGGCTATAGTCGGGGTGCTTGGGCCCAGTGAAACCAATCTTTATATCGCCTTCTTCATCGTTAACTGGATCGGCTATGCGCGCATTGTGCGCGGTGAAACACTGCTTGTGTCGCGGCTGGAATATATCGACGCCACACGCGTTTTGCGATTTGGCAAGCTGCGTGTGATGCTGCGCCACATCATGCCCAATGTCGTCACGCCGGCGATTGTCTATTCAATGTCCGATGTCGTGCTCACCGTTCAGGCCGTGGCCGCCATGTCCTTTTTCGGCCTCGGTGTGCAGCCTCCCGCGCCGGAATGGGGCCTGCTGATCGTCGAAAGCATCGATTATATGCGCGAGGCGCCCTGGATGACCATTTTTCCGGGTCTCGCCATCGTCTGGATCGGCATTGCATTTTCGCTGCTTGGCGAAGGTCTGTCCACCACGCTGAAACCGAAGGGGTAAGTCATGAGCCTTCTTTCTGTCCGCGACCTCATGACCGAGTTTGGCAGCCCGTCGGGTGTCGTTCGTGCCGTCGATGGCATCAGCTTCGATGTCAATCCCGGTGAAATTTTTGGAATTGTGGGCGAATCCGGCTGTGGCAAGTCAGCCACCTGTCGCTCGATCCTGCGCCTTTTTGGTGGTGCCGCCGCGCGGGTCAGCGGCGGTCAGATACTGCTCGAGGGCGTCGGCGACCTCGTTCCGATGAAGGAAAGAGCACTGTCAAAGATCCGCGGAAGCGATGTCGCCTTCATTTTCCAGGATCCGCTGACGGCGCTCAATCCGACCATGCGTGTCGGCAAGCAGATCAGTGAAGTCATACGCCGCCACAGAAATGTCAGCAAAAAGGCAGCCCGCGAGGCGGCGCTGCAACTGTTGCGGGATGTCCATGTAACGTCGCCGGAGCGCCGACTTGACGCGTATCCGCACGAACTTTCAGGAGGCTTGCGTCAGCGGGTGGTTATCGCGATGGCTCTCGCGTTGCGCCCGCGTCTGATCATAGCCGATGAGCCTACCACTGCGCTCGATGTTACCGTACAGGATCAGATATTGCGGCTCCTCAAAGAACGTCGAGACAGCCTTGGTGCCTCAATCATCTTGGTCACCCACGATCTTGGGGTCGTCTCCCAGATCTGCGATCGTATGGCGGTGATGTATGCCGGGCGTATGGTGGAAACGGGCACGGTGCGCGACGTCCTGGACAAGCCTTCGCACCCCTATACGAAAGCGCTGCTCGCCGCGCTTCCAGGTCAAGCCGCTCGCGACCAGGAACTTGTTCCCATTCAGGGAGCTCCCCCAGGGCTCGTCAATCCGCCTGATGGTTGCCGCTTTGTGCCACGCTGTTTCCGTGCCCAACCTCGGTGCGCGATCGGACGCCCGCCGGCGCTGGAGTTACGTGGCGGCTCATCCTTCGGTCATCTCGATGCGTGCATTCTGAATGAGGTTGCCAATGTCAGTGCTTGATTTCCGGAAGATCGAAAAGAAGTTTCCCGTCAGGCGCAGCCTTCGCGATGTTATTGCCAACCGTCCGCCTGTCAGTCTGCATGCGGTGCGTGGCGTCGACCTTGGTATCGAGCAGGGAGAAATACTCGGCATCGTCGGAGAATCCGGATGTGGCAAGAGCACGCTCGCGCGCATAGGCGTCGGACTGCAGCCCGGCAGCGCAGGGGAGGTGGTGTTCAATGGCCGTCGGCTTGACGGGCCGGACCGTGATGGCCGTCTTCAGATGGTCTTTCAGGATCCCTATTCCTCGCTCAATCCACGCATGACAATTGGCGCGCAGCTGGAAGAAGTGATCTCCCATTATCACCGCAATATTCCTGCCGGCGAGCGTAGGCAGCGGGCGCTTGACGTACTCGGGGAAGTCAATCTGGTAGCCGAAACGGCGTTGAAATTTCCGCATGCTTTGTCCGGCGGACAAAGACAACGCGTCTCGGTGGCGCGGGCACTCTGCGCCAATCCGCAGGTTCTGTTTGCCGATGAACCGGTCTCGGCCCTTGATGCCTCTGTTCAGGCGCAGATCATCAATCTTATGAAACGGCTCAACAAAGATAAGGGTTTGACCATAGTCTTCATTTCCCATGACATGAATGTAATCCGCTATCTGTGTGATCGCGTTGCAGTCATGTATCTGGGTGAGATCGTTGAATTGCAGGACAGTGCCGCCCTATTTGCTTCTCCCCGTCATCCTTATACAAAGGCTTTGATTGCAGCTGTGCCCGATGTTCGCCGTCCGCAGGCAACAGGCGAGCCGATAAGTGGTGAGATACCCGACCCCTTTGCCGTCCAGCCCGGTTGCCGTTTTGCGCCTCGTTGCCCGATTACCGAAGACATCTGCCACCAAAGCCAGCCCATGCAGCATCTTGTCAACGGCGGGCTGGTCCGCTGCTGGAAAGCTGAGCGCGCCTAAACCGTGAACGTCCTGATAGAAAGATCATCCAGTGTTCTTTGAAGATAATTCTGATTGGTCGCGCCGCTGTGAAGTCATCACCAGCTGCCTGACTGACACGTTTGCCGACCGCGGCCTGCGGGCCGACAATTTTGGTTTCGTCGCATTGCGTCAGAAAGGTCCCGGTGAAAAGCCGGATGGCTTTTCATATCGTGGCGACTGGCGCTGCTACCCCTGCAGTCTTGTCAAAGCATTTCATCTGGTCCATGTGCTCAACGCTATTGACCATGGCAATGTCGCCGATCATGAAGAACTGTCTCGCGCCGTGCGTGACATGATCCTGTGGTCATCCAACACCGGAACCAATTATGTCATCGACATTATTACGGGTACGACCGGCGATACCATGTTGGAAGGCTCCCAGTTCAACGAATGGCGGGAAAAGCGCGAGCACCTCAACAGCTTCTTTTCCGGACTCAACTGGCCAGAGTTCGAGGGTTGTAATATCACGCAGAAGCTGATGGACGATGTGCGCTATGGGCGTGAGGCTCAATATGCAGGGCTTGCGGGAGAAAATCTGAACGCGCTGACGCCGCTTGCCGCAGCGCGTCTGTTCAGCGCGCTTTTCTCCAGTCAGCTTCCGCTCTCAGCCGCTTCTGAAAACAGGGCAAAACAGACATTGCTACGTGACCGCAATAGTGCCGAAGCCAGACAGCCGCATTTTCAGGTTACCGAATTTCTTGGTGGCGGTATTCCTGCTGATGCGCAGATATGGAGTAAAGCGGGGAAGAATACCTGGACCGGTGATCCCAAAGCATCCTATTACAAACACGATTTGATCCGAATTGCCGTCACCGGAAAGTCTCCTGTCATCATCTGCCTGATGACACAGGGTAAAGAAATCTGCGAAGAATTTCCGGAGGCATTTCCAGAGATTGGAGAGCTATTCTTTGAAACTCTCCTCAACGATTGACAGCCTCGACAACCAAGCGGAAAAATTTTTAACAGGCTATTGCTATGCTCAAAAAGCGAACAGTTTACCTCAATGGAAACTTCGTTCCCCAAGACGAGGCGAATATTTCTGTATTTGACCGCGGCTTCCTGTTTGCCGATGCTGTCTATGAAGTTGTGTCAGTCATTGATGGCAAAATTCTCGATTTTGACGGACATGCAGCCCGATTGGATCGCTCACTTTCCGAGCTGCGCATCCGTCAGCCGCTTCACCGCCAGACGCTTCTTGATATTTTGCGGCAACTGATCATAGAAAACCAGCTCGATCAGGGACTGGTCTATCTGCAGATATCCAGAGGAAACCCCGGCGACCGGGATTTTGCGTTTCCAGACGAAGCCGTTCAGCCGACAGTTGTGATGTTCACACAAGCGGTGTCCAATCTGATTGACGGGCCAAAGTCAAAGACAGGGGTCAAGGTGATTTCTGTGCCCGATCTACGGTGGGCGCGTCGTGATATCAAGACTGTGCAGCTGCTTTACCCCTCAATGGCAAAAATGTTGGCAAAGCAAGCAGGCGTAGATGATGCGTGGTTCGTTCAAGATGGTTTTGTTACCGAGGGCACTGCCAATAACGCGTATATCGTTAAGGACAACAAGGTGATTACCCGTGCACTGTCTAACGATATTCTGCATGGCATTACGCGAACCGCCCTTTTGCGCTATGTGGCTTGTACGACGCTGGAAATTGTTGAACGCAGTTTTACTATTAAGGAGGTGATGGAGGCTGACGAAGCGTTCATCACTGGCGCCTCGACATTTGTCACGCCCGTAATTGCAATCGATGGTGAATCGATTGGTACCGGGAAGCCAGGCCAAATTACACGCGACCTGCGCGCGCTTTATATTTCCGAGGCACGAAAAACCGCCATCTAGAAGGGATTTTGAGTCGGCCGCGATATCCAGAACCGTTGGACAAAGAATAGTATGTTCGGAACTAATGGCCACTACAAAGACGAAGGTTAATTCTATTTCTGACTGGCAATCAGTGCATCACGATAGCAGGGTCGGCAGTTTGGACATCTACCGGAATCGATGCTCTTCAGTGTGGGTACCACGTGAATTTCAATTGTGAAAATGTTGCATGGTAATCAGTCGCAAGGCAGAAAGCCGGACCTTATTGGTGTGGAAAACGTGATTAGCTACTATAATTAGTTTTTAATGCTTTACTTATTCGACATACTTAGACAGCAATAAAATAAAACCAAGCAGTCGATAGATTAATCTCGTACAAGTGCTCCTAAATAATGGTCAGACTCCTTTTTCTCCTTCTTGGTGCGCGCGCCTTAAAACCCATGTGGCGACTTCTCATGGCCGCCGGGATGTTATGGATGCTCCTGGGCATCCTGATCCTGTTCGATCTTAGCGATGGAAAGCTCTCCGTCTTTCTGGACACGCTGGCTATTTTCCTCATAGTCGAAGGATTTGTAGAAATCATAGCCGCAGCTGCGCTCGGTTTGCGCCGTCACTGGATCGATGCATTGCGGGGGGTGGCGTTTCTATTTGCCGCTTTTCTCGTTTTCAATGTGCCATGGGACAACAATATTGGTGCCGCGATCGTTTTTGGAACCGCGTTTCTTGCCGATGGACTGTTCCGGATTGGATCGGCTTATGTTTTACGTAGCCCGCGCTGGCGCTTTGGAATAGTGGCGGGACTGGTTGAATTTGGCTTGGCGCTTATGATCCTTTTTGCATGGCCGGTTCCGCACTTGCTAACGGTTCCGTTTTGTTTTGCATTGTTACTAATAACGTCAGGCTACGCACTCGTGCGTATGGCGCTCCCCTTGCGACGTCTACCCGATGGCGCCTCAATAACGTCGCTTCCTCTCTATGCGGCGCGGAATTGGCAGGGTGGTAAACTCCATCCCATTGTCGGGGAGGGGCTCATTGTCGAAAAGGACATGATCCTCAACGTCTATGTTTGGACTGCAGTGGGTTCGATCTCAGATCCAGAACGTAGGCTCCTTATCGACCGATATGTCGCGGCTGTCGACAAGAAAGGTGTTATCTCTACGGGACATGCAGCGCTTGAAATGCCGCCTGATCTTTATGTGAGCCATTATCCGGCGGATGATATCGATCATAATCCCGACGATTTCCGTGCGCTTCTTTCAGCGAGGCCGGAAAACGATGTGCCTGGCCGTTTCAATGCATCTTTAAAAGAGGAAGCTGCTGCTTGGTGTATGCCGGATCAGAAGATCAGTTTTAGCCGGTTTAACCCGCAGTCGTTGCGAACATTTTGGGAGGCTTATGCCAGCGATAAAACCTACAATCTGACCGCACGTAATTGCTCAACGACTGTCATCCAAGCGCTTGACGCGGCAATAGAAGGCGCCGGTGATACGGGAAGACCCTGGCGCGACGTATTTCGTATTATCAGCGATCCACATTTTTGGTTCATGCGCATTGTCCGAGGCAGAGCTGAAGCGATGACCTGGACCCCGGGTCTCGTGCTTGACTATAGCCGGCTTCTCAATGAGGTCGTCGAGAATAGCGAGAGACGCTGGAGAAAGCGCATGCGTCAGGCGTTTCAATCAAAAAGAGAACTGGTCAGCAAGGAAGAACGTTCCGAGAGTGAAAGGGTTGCTCCATGACAGGTTCATTGAGAACAATGGCTGTTGTGATCCTCACGGCAGCCATGTTTGGCCTGACATATGGACTCAGCGCGCCACTGATAGCACTTGAGTTGTCTGATGCGGGGTATTCCGAGGCGTGGATCGGCGTAAATGGTGCGATGTATGCGGTCGGCGTTCTTATGATCGCCCCTTTTCTTCCCGCCCTTTTGAAGCGATTTGGTTTTGGTAGGCTTGCCAAAGGAGCGCTTCTGGCTGCTGGCGGATTGTTTGCACTTTTTCCCGCATCACCATTCTTTTGGATCTGGTTTCCACTGCGTGCTGCGCTGGGTGCAGCTTCAGAAACCATGTTCGTGGTCTCTGAAGCGTGGTTGAACCAGATCACCGCTGAGGCAAATCGTGGTAAAACGATAGCTATCTACGTTACTGCCCTGTCGGCCGGCACAGCATTGGGGCCTGCTATCCTGACGCTTGTGGGGCGTGAGCAATCGCTTGCGTTCGTCATTGGGGCCGCACTTGCATTCTTTGGCTTTCTCGTTCTGCAGAGCGGCCGGCCAGCAGAAGTACAGTCGGCGGAGGAAAATAAAACGAGTCTATTTGCCTTTCTGAAAGTTGTTCCATTGGCAATCGCCGCTGCCGCTCTGAACGCGGCTCTTGAAGCCGCAGGTTTGACCTTGCTCCCTCTCTATGCAATTCAGTTAGGATGGCCAGAGCAATCGGCGACACTATTACTCACGATCCTGCTCCTGGGTTCAATTACGCTACAGCTCCCCATTGGCTGGATCGGCGACAGGGTTAAACGCCAACTCCTTATTGTCGTTCTCGGTGCAATGTCGGCGGTAGGGGCGCTTGTCTGGCCGTTTGCGCTTTCTCATGACTGGCTCGCTTATCCGCTGCTATTTGCCTGGGGTGGCGCATTCGTTGGGATTTATACGACAATGATTGCGATCCTCGGAGATCGCTTTAGAGGCGGAGAGCTGGTCAGTGTTTACGCTTTATTGTCGATAGCTTGGGGTCTCGGCGCTCTTGTAGGTCCCCTGATTGGCGGTTTAGCTATGGAGTTTTCTCCGCACGGTCTTCCCGGAGTTGCGGCAATCTCATGTACGATCTTCACTATCTTCGCTGCACTGAGAAAAAACGAAGCCAAAACCGTTGGAAAAGAGGTTGAAACAGTGTGCGGATCCGAGCCAGGGTGACAACGTGCGTGAAAACCGGCTTTCAGTTAGAATTGATATCTGCTTAGTGCCGATATAACGGTTGCCATACACGCGTTTGAGGACCGCTAAAACTGATCATGTAAGGCAAATCGAGCGCCAGCCTGTGCCGGCTGAACTGGAAACAATCTCCGCGACTGCCTTTATCGTTGTAGGAACCGCGCTATCGGTCGTTCCGGCCTTGTTGTCGTGGCATCTGATGGAAAGCCGTTTTTGGGTTTCAAACGTTTCTTCGAAGCAAAACAACCTTCTGTTAATCCGACTTAACCAATGCAAATTCAGAAAAGCGCCGTAACACTTTAACCGGAATGAGCTGCCTAAAGCGTGTCGCATTTATTCGGCCTCATACCCAGCAGCCTTAAAGAAGTTCTGGCATTCATTGATGGAGAAGAGACTGATGATATCGCCAAGTGTTTTTGAGATGGCGTCGAAGCTGCGTGATGCTCGCTTTCTCAGAAGTGCTTTGAGTTTTGAGAAAGCCATTTCGATTGGGTTCAGGTCCGGCGAATAGGGCGGCAGGAAGAGAAACCAAGCGCCCTTTGCCTTGACGAGTTGCTCAGCCTTCCAGCTTTTGTGGAAGCCGACATTGTCGAGGATGACTATATCACCGGCTGACAGTGTCGGCACAAGCTGTGCCTCGATCCAGGTTTCGAAGATGCGGCTGTTCATCGGTGCATCGACGATCCATGGCGCGGTCAGGCCATGGCAGCGCAGTCCGGCAATGAAGGTCTGTGTCTTCCATTTTCCGAAGGGCGCATAGGCGGCAAAGCGCCTGCCTTTGGCAGACCATCCGGTGCGTTTTGTCAGGCGCGTATTCGTGGAAGTCTCATCGATAAAGATGAGACGCGACAAGGCCTTGTTGAAGAACCGCTTTCGGCGATTGATCCAAAGATCACGCGCCTTGGCGATCTCTGGTCTACGCTGCTCGCTTGCCTTGAGGCTTTTTTTATTGCTCAGCCCAAGTCGGTGTAGAAATCGCCCGACCGTGGCGCGGTGGACTTCAATACCGCGCTCCGCGAGCGCAATGCACAGTTCGTCCAAAGTCGTTTCGCCACGGGCGGACATCTGCTCGCGGACCCAATCACCATGAGCCAAAAGCTTCACACTACCAGGCGGGTGGCCCTGCCTGGCGGCGGCCAGACAGCCGGATGACCGATGCAGGATCATCATGTTGTTGACGAACCGAGGCGAAACACGGAAATGCCGAGCGGCTTCCCGGTGACTATTGCCCTCATTCACAAACGCAACGACACGCTCACGCAACTCAATCGGATGCGGCTTGCCCATGGTGCATCTCCTTCCATGAGACAAGTGAATCACAGATCAAGCCAAACGGGAATCCCGAATCCGGTTAACAGCGACATGCTTTAGATACACGTGGACGGAACAATCTGGATAATTATGGTTTCGGAAATCCCGTCCGTTGCTCGTCAGGCTTCAGATCGTTCATTCCGTGAACACGACCATGACGCCGGGTTTAACGATTTTCGCGAGTTCTTCCGCATCCCAGTTTGTAAGACGCACGCAGCCATGGCTCGATGTTTTGCCGATGCGTGAGGGGTCAGGGGTGCCATGAATACCGTAAGTGGGTTTGGAAAGCGCCATCCATACCGTGCCGACAGGACCGTTTGGTCCAGGTGGAATCGTCAGAACGCCTTCATTGGCTCCCTGTTTGAAGTTGATCCTGGGATTGTAGGTATAATTGGGGTTGATCGCTATTCGTTTGACCTGAACGGTGCCCGAAGGGGAAGGGGTGTCCGAAGAGCCGATCGTAGACGGGTAAGCTACCTTCAGCTTTCCATCTGCCCCATAGCCCCGAACCTGTATGCGACCTTTATCTGCTATGATATGGGCAATCGGCGTACGTTTAGCTTTGCCGAGATTGGGGACTTTGATCACCGAACCTGGATGATTGAAATTCACGCCTGGATTGATCTCTTTGAGGAAACCCTCATCGATTTGAAACCGCTCACCAATCATTTCTGTGACTGAGGTATAAGCCATTGCTGGCAATTGGGCTTTCAACGCATAATCGGCAGGGATTTCTGCCACAAATTGCCTGCCAACGTCTTCATTGGTGATGAGGTAATCCTTGAAAGCTGGTCAGCCGGTATTTTCCAACTCGGCCTGAACGCCCATCGATTGCGCCAGGCGACGCGCCAGCCCTGTCCAACATGATCTGATAGGATGCAATCTGTTCTTTGGAACCAACGTCTTTTGGCATTTCTATCGCGGGTGCCATGTCGTCGGCAGTTGGAATATAAGTCGATGAAATTTCCTGACGAGCGGGTTGTGTACGGTTGATACTGCCGGTGGTCATCTGGTCGAGTTCCGCTTCGATCGGTGCAGTTGACCCCACTAATGCGGGCGGTCGGATATCTTTTACCTGCAAAAGCAGTTCATTGATCGAACGGTCAATTGAGGAAGACGGCGTGGAATGGCGTTGGCGCTGTTCGAAAGATTGTCGCACTATCTCATATTCAAGGAAAAGCGTCGCTGCTTTGCCCGAACTGACAAGCACGCCGGAAATTGCAACAATACTCAATGTGAATTTGGATAAAGGAGCGAAGCGCGACATACCGTAAGCCTGATTGGACCCGATAAGTATTCGCCGGGTTATGGTTAAATATTCGTTGCGCACGTCTTTTTAGCCAAGAAATTCGGTTGAATACAATCCGAGAACTCTCGCTCGGCCTGGCTGCGATCATAACGGACTTAAGCCGTTACCCCATCTTATTGGCATGTCAGCTATGCGAAACTGGCGCTTCTGTCCGAAACCATACGGACCTATATGCTGCTTGCAACAAAAAGAAAATTTTTGAGGAGAGAGAAATGAACCTGATCCGCTCGTACAGCAACTGGCGCCGTTATCGTAACACCGTAAACGAACTGAGCCGCCTGAATGCTCATGAACTGAACGATCTGGGCATCATGGCTTCGGAAATCTCGTCCGTAGCTCGTCAGGCTTCAGGTCGCTAACAAATTTTGATTGTCGCTGAGGCCGTTCCTCCCAATTCCTCGGCGACCTAAGACCAGACATCTTCCTCCCAAGGTCAGGTCTTTCCATAAATACCCGTCGCTCCTCCAGCGGCGGGTGTTTGTTTTTGGGGGAGCGAAGGGCAACCCGCGGGACTGGGATTTCAGGTCCTGTGCCGCAGAGTACCGAGGGTCGACCAGCCCAATGGATGGGTTGGCGCAGACGCCCAGCGCTGCGGCCGATCTTAAACCTTGCCGGTTTTTTTCGGATACTCCGAGAAAAGGGGTTGTTCATCGACGAAGCAAGAGTCATTACCGCTCGATCTTCCCTAAGACAGAGGTAGTTTAGACAATGCTAATACGATGGTCCGGTTTCGGCATGGTCTCAGTTTTCGTGCTGATCGCAGGTATGCTGGGCGCGACTTTTCTGCTGCGACCGTATTTCATGCAGAGGGCACCGTACCCTTAACTTTGATGTAAGTCTCAGCGGTGGATAAGAGAGCATGCTCGACAATCGCTCCTCGCTTTATCATCGCCATCGCTTCCCACCTGGGATTATTGCAGAGGCGGTGTGGCTGTATTTCCGGTTTCCGCTGAGCTTTCGCATGGTCGAAGACATGCTGGCATACAGAGGGATCATCGTCACCCACAAGACAGTGCGCGAGTGGGCTGAAAAGTTTGGACGAGATTACGCCAATACAATCCGTCGCCGCACACCGCGCCTTGGTGATAAATGGCATCTTGATGATGCTGTCGTGACAATCAATGGTGAGCGGCACTTTCTGTGGCGCGCTGTTGATCTGGATGGCTTTGTGCTTGAAATGCTGGTCCAGAAACGTCGCGATACCAAGGCTGCCAAACGCTTTATCCGGAAGTTGCTGTCAGTTCAGGGCGCAGTTCCCCGTGTCATGGCCACCCACGGACAAGCTTGGCTCTTACGGTGCTGCCAACCGCGCCATTGGCCTCACTGTCTGTGATCATCGACAGCACAAAGGCTTGAACAACCGGGCCGAGAATTCTCATCAGCCCATCCGACGACAAGAACGGGGCATGAAGCGCTTCAAGTCAACGCGACATTTGCAATGTTTCGCATCCATTCACGACCCGATCTACAACCTTCACCATTTCCCCCGCGACCGCTTCACCTCTGCCATTCACCGCGAGCTGCGCCAAACCAGTTGGCCGAAACGGCGAACTGTCGCAGACAGGTGCTGCTTTCTTATTTCGGTGATCAATGCGAACCATGCGGCAATTGCGATACCTGCGCTGAACCACCAACCCTCTTCGATGGTACAATAGCCGCGCAGAAAATATTGTCCTGCATTTACAGAACCGGGGAGCGGTTCGGGCAATCCTATATTGTCGATGTCCTTCTTGGCGTCGACGATGAGCGCATCAGCCGCTTTGGCCACGACCAGATTTCGACTTTCGGAATCGGCCACGAGCATGACAATCACACCTGGCGTGCGATCATACGGCAGTTGATCGCTCAGAGGTTAATCGATGTCGACTTTGCCGGGCACGGCGGTTTGTCGATCTCGGAAGCAGGTCGGCAGTTTTTGCGCACAAAGCATACGCTCATGTTGCGTGTCCCGCCGAAATCGAAGCCATCGCGTGGTACTGTTTCGCGTGGAAAATCGGTAACATCCGCCCTTTCGGAGCGAGATGAAGCGCTCTTTCATGCGCTGCGAGAGAAGCGGCTAGAGATAGCGCGCACGCAAAATGTCCCACCTTATGTGATCTTCCACGATCGCACACTGATCGAACTGGCCACTGTCAGACCAGCCTCACGCGCCCAGATGGCCGATATGCCCGGTGTGGGCGATACAAGCTCGAACGCTACGGTCCGGCCTTTTTGGCCGTCGTCAACGCACACGGTTAAATCCGCCTCAGCATTTGGCGTTCAACAATACCGACCTTAGAGTCTGTCAGTGCTACACGGGTTATCCTAGCTGTGCAGATTTCCCGAGCCAGCTCTTACATCGTTTTTTCGCCCGTTTTTGAAAACTGGCTTGCCTTCCCATTTTGTCATTCGGTACATTCGTCTTGAGCGCAGCAGTGAGGAAACCGTTCCGTTTCTGCCCCTATCATTGTTGCGCTCAATCTTTTTGGCGCTCACGCGCTAGTTGGGCAAGAAAGCCGCATCTGATTAGTCGTCAGGGTTATCGACGTCACAGCCCACGCCATGGCAGCCCATGTAATTGCCTTGTGTGTCAAAGTTCGGATTGCCGTCCCGGTCAAATTGTGGCCGGTTATCGATCTCGCTTTCCTCGCGGCGACGGCGTTCCTTTTCTTTCTTGCGCTCGCGCTTGCGTTCCTCACGCGCTCGGTCCTCGCGTTCCCATTCCCGTCTTTTTTCGTCAGCGCGGGCGCTTTGCTCCATCATGCAGTTTGCGAACGCGTCTGTACCTGGCTTGAAGCCGAAAGAGGCGCATGTATCTTGATCGACCTCCTCCGCTGTAACGCAGCCGGCAACGGCCAACGGGACGAAAGCAAGCAATAAGTATCTGAGTTTCAGCTTTGTCATGAACGCTCCCATAGAAAAATGCTGCTTGGCTGGTTTCAGTTTTGATGACGGCGCATGTGACCGAACGCCTTGTTATCGGCGTCGGGTATAAAGGCTGGACCTACAATACGGATTGAGCGGGAAGGGGCGGGACGAAGCGATTGCGATGGAATTTCAGCCACAGCCACGGGGTCCTGATCATCCGGTTTGACGCCTGGTTTCGGTAAGACAGCATCGGCAAGGTGCTTCGATTGCCTTTTGGCCGCAAAGCCCGAACTGACTTTCCGAACGTAGCCATTCCAGTCGCAGCGTTCGAACTTGCCTTCACCATGATAATCGTAAGCTGTTGCGAGATCCGCATAGACCTCACCAGTCAGGACCGAAACCATATCGGCGGCTTCTTCATTCTGGTCATTGATATAGACCGCCATTGCGTCGGTCTTGCAGATCATCTTGCATTGAATGAGAGCGGCATCCGTGCCGCCCTTTTGCTTGTACTGCGAATTGGGCGTCGGGAAATAATAGCCATCCGACAGGCGCACACAGTATTGAAGGGCATTTTTCGGCCCGCGCACCTTTTTAGGAGTGGTCGAGGCCGGTTGTGATCGCGCATTGCCAGCCGCCGACACGTTCATGGCTTGTGGCTTGGTAGCTGCCCTGGCTGTTCGGCCCGTTCGGGCTTCGGCCCTGCATTCATTATTTGCAGCCGCAGTTGCGCGCAACTCCTGCTGCACCTCATTGATCTTCATACCCACTTCACGACAGGCGTTGAAAAAGCCGCCGCCTGTGTCACCGGGCTTGCAGCCGCGCCCGCGCTGGATCGAGCGCAAAGCCGACAACTGCCTTTGCAGCATCTTCACGGCGGGGCTTTGACCCGAAATTCCAGAGCCGCATGAAGCGGCTATTGCTGTACCGGGAAAAGCCGTGGCTACAACCACCAAGGAAATTGCAGTCAGTTTCGTCATCATGTCCGTTGCCCTTCGGAACTGATTATCGAACAAGCCTCAATTGAACCGGATCGGCCGGAATTTCGGAGTGATACGCAGCGCGTACAAACATCGGGTCGGGCTGCAAGCTCTCCATCATCGCAGTCAGTGCAAGTTGCAGATAAAGCGGTGCATCCGGACGTTCGATTGATTTGAGCGCCGCACGCGATAATCCCAACCGGCTCGCAAGCTGACACTCGGTTGTGTTCAGTCTTTCGCAGACTTCGGCTAACCGGTAATGGGCCGGTTTTCCTCGCGCTACCATGATTGCTCCTCCCGTCTCAATGTTATGTTCAAAAATACGATCTACGCCCTTTTGTAATTGAACGTTCAATTAGCCTTCTCAGATACATTCCCGCGAAAATCTGGACGAGACCGCTAGTCAATGCGCCGTCAACAAATGGACCGATGACGGCTTTTACATCGATCCCGGTTGACATTTCTGTCTTGCCGAGGACGAGGCCGATCAACTGACCGCCCGCTATTCCCCCCCCCAATGCCCCCATCAATGCATTGCTCTGCTCCCTTAAAACTGGACCGTTTATAATGAGAGTTTTCCGCGCTATTTTCCTAGCTGGAAGAAGGAGTGGAAGGCATGAAAGCATCGAAGTTTTCGGACGCTCAGAAGGTGTTTATTCTCAAGCAGGGAGATGACGGCGTTCCGGTCGCGGAAATCTGTCGCAAGAGCGGGATCAGCCAGGCAACTTATTTCAACTGGAAGAAAAAGTATGCAGGTCTGCTGCCTGATGAGATACGGCGGCTGCGCGCCTTGGAAGAGGAAAATACGCGGCTGAAGAGGATTGTTGCAGACCTCACGCTTGATCGGGAGATGTTGCAGGATGTGATCCGCCGAAAACTTTAAGGCCTGCGCGGAAACGTGATCTGGTGGCGGGAATGCTTGTTGATTGGGGAATATCGATCCGACGGGCTTGTGCAGCACTAAGCTTCGAAAGATCGACTATCAATTACAAGTCCCGCCGCACCGTGCAGGCCGCTGTTGAGAAGCGGATCAAAGAGATTTGTGAGACCCGTGTGCGATACGGTTACCGTCGCGTACACGTCCTGCTTCGTCGCGAAGGCTGGACCATCAACATGAAGAAAACACGTCGAATATACAATGAGTTAGGACTTCAGCTCAGGAATAAACATCCGAAACGTCGTGTCAAGGCCAAGCTGCGTGAGGATCGTCAACAAGCGATCGGGCCGAATGATGTTTGGGCGATGGACTTTGTGCATGATCAGCTGGCAACAGGAAAGAAACTCCGGATTCTGACTATTGTCGATACGCATTCACGCTACTCGCCGGCAACCGATCCGCGCTTCAGTTATCGTGGTGAGGATGTCGTTCAGACACTTGAGAAAGTGTGTCGTCGTGCTGGTTATCCGAAGACAATAAGGGTTGATAATGGAAGTGAGTTTGTTTCGCGTGACCTCGATCTGTGGGCCTATGCCAACAAGGTCACACTGGACTTCTCCCGACCCGGAAAGCCGACGGATAACGGGTTCATCGAAGCCTTCAACAGTAAGCTTCGCGCCGAGTGCCTGAACGCACACTGGTTCTTAACGCTTGAAGATGCGCGCGAAAAGTTGGAGAATTGGCGTCGACACTATAATGAGGATCGTCCTCACTCGGCAATCGGATATAACGTGCCGATTGCCTTGCATAATCCCGATGGCGTCATCAGCCCGCCATTGGCATAAGAGCCGGAAAATTCTAATTCCCGGCGGTCCAATCTTGGGGCTCAGTGCAGTCACACTGGACTTCTCCCGACCCGGAAAGCCGACGGATAACGGGTTCATCGAAGCCTTCAACAGTAAGCTTCGCGCCGAGTGCCTGAACGCACACTGGTTCTTAACGCTTGAAGATGCGCGCGAAAAGTTGGAGAATTGGCGTCGACACTATAATGAGGATCGTCCTCACTCGGCAATCGGATATAACGTGCCGATTGCCTTGCATAATCCCGATGGCGTCATCAGCCCGCCATTGGCATAAGAGCCGGAAAATTCTAATTCCCGGCGGTCCAATCTTGGGGCTCAGTGCAGCATTCCAGAACGCACCCATATTAGCGACATGAACGATCTTTCCGAACACCGACCCACCAAGAAGGCCACCGATCAGTTGTATAAAAATCGCAATCATTAGCTTCCTACTAATCGATTTCAGATCAGTTTGGTGTGTTTATATTAGAACAAATGAATAAAAACCCACATGATAACCCAATAGCCATAAGACAACATTACGCTTTATCCGACAAACCTCAAATTTTCTATAATTAATATTGTATTTGATTCAAATTTATAACCAATAATATATAATATGAAAATATGAATTAATTTTACTTTTATTTTAATATATACAATATAATGTTTCATTATGGCATTGCGAATAATTATAAGCAATTTTGCAATAAATATATTATATTAATGTTATTTAAGATAGAGAAAATAATTTAAATAGAATATCAGTATCGTGCAGCTGGCGCCCAAAATTAAAAAATATGCAGTTACTCCTTAAAAACCGGACATTTTCCGGATTGGGCATTTCAGCTCAGGAACTCTTATGGAGATTGATATCCAAAGCCTTGTGCGTGTGACGATTGTTATAGTGCTCGAACCATAATGGCAGTTGAGCCATGACGGTTTCGGCGTCCGGCGTCGGATTTATCCGGGGCAGCGTAGCCTTATCCTGTGCGCAGACGCCTGTTGAACTATGATGCAGTGATTGCGCGTATTAGAGGCCAGCGATATCGCGCCAGACAGTGTTGGTGGTTTGACGCAGTTCGCGGTGAATGGCAGAGGTGAAGCGGTCGCGGGGAAAATGATGAAGGTTATACCTCGGATTGTGAATGGATGCGAAACGCTACAAGTGTCGTGCTGACTTAAAGCGTTTCATGCCTCGTTCTCGGCGCCTTATCTGTTGATGAGAATTCTCGGCCCGATTGTTCAAGCCCTTGCGCTGGCGATGATCACAGACCGTGAGGCCGATCTCCCGATTGGCAGCACCATAAGATCTCAGTTTATCAGTGACCATGACGCGGGGAACGGCACCCTGACCTGACAGCAACTTGCGCGTGGAGCGCCTTACAGCCTTGGTATCGCGACATTTCTGGACCAGCACTTCAAGTACAAAGCCATCCTGATCAACAGCGCGACACAGAAAATGTCGCTCACCATTGATCGTCACGACAGCCTCATCGAGGTGTCATTTTTCGCCCAGGCGAGGTGCGCGGCGACAAATTTATTGGCGTAGTGTCGTCCGAACTTTTCAGCCCACTCGCGCACTGTCTTGTGGGGGGCGATGACCCCCTCGATATGTCAGCATGTCTTCGACCATGCGAAAGCTCAGCGGAAACCGGAAATACAGCCACACTGCTTCAGCGATAATCTCAGGCGGAAAGCGGTGGCGGTGGTACAGCGAGGAGCGATTGTCGTGCATGCCCTCTAATCAACTGCTGAGACTTACATCAAATTTACCGTTACGGTGCCGCATCTCGCGCAATTCATGAGTGTCAGAAGCTGGTCGATAAGCATGCCGCGGGTGAACTTGCGTAACCGTGTAAGTCAGGTGCTTGTAAGGTTTTGAGAAGCTCAAATGTTCGCAACCAGTGGCCATGCAGAGCCTACTCAGGTCGCATTTTTAAGTGTATCTGGACGTCTTACTAAAATTGTGTATCTATTCTTGAAAGTTCACGGGGAGGGGTTTCCCACATGCAGTCTGACTATAAAGAAATGCGCATTCGCAGTTTTGATGCTTCCGCAGTTAACTCCCTTAAGAAGGCCTTGCTAAGCTCCGTCTACAATCACCGCTATATTCTGGCGGCGGCTGTGACCGTGTTGCTGCCATCCACGCAGGCATTCGCGCAGTGTGCACCAGCACCGGATGCGCCTGTGAGCATCGCCTCGGGTAGTTGCACGGATTCAGGCATGCCAGGTACGCCAACTCGATCTAGCAATGATGCCACGGATGTGGTCGGCGCCTCCGGCACCGGGATCTACACAGGAAACGTTGTTGGCTTGGAGGCAAGCGGCACTGGTGCCGGCGCCCACGCGAGCGGCGACGGAACGATCAATTTGAACGGCGCACCAGATGGTAGTGGGGGATATAACACCGCTTATGTCAATACGACGGGCGCAGGCAGTCACGGTCTTTTTGCGGATGGCGGCGGCCAGATCAATGGAAAGGGTGTCCTCGTTAGCACATCGGGCGACGGCAGCCACGGCATCTACGCAACCGGAGCTGGCAGTGATGTAAATGCTGACTTTAGCGGCGTGACGCTGCCACCGAATGTCGGGCAACAAATCGTGGTTACAGGCGGCAACAATGCGTATGGCGCCTATGCAGCCAATGGTGGCACGGTTGAAATTACCGGCATCAATGCCCTGCAGTCCAGCATCTCGACTTCTGGCATGGGCAGTTCTGCCTTCGTCGCTGAATCAGGGGGCCAAATCACCCTCACCGGTGTGAGTGGTTTCGTTAGCGGCGAGGATACGGCAGGTGCCTTTGTTTCGGGTGCCGGCAGCACGATCGTCACCAACGCCAGCTACATCAACACCTATGGCAATAACAGTGCCGGGATGTCGGTTGCCGACGGGGGAGCGGCCACTATCCATGGCGGCGCGGTTGTGACCGGCAATTATCATGGAACGCTCATCAGCAATTCCGTGGCTCTCCTCGCCCAGGGGACCGGCAGCAAGATCACGATTGATCAGGGCGGCAGCGTGACCACCTATGGAGCGGCAAGCGCCGGCGCGGTGGCCCAGGGCGGGGCTTTCATCGATTTCAAGGGCTACGGCGTTTTTACCTATGAGACCGGCTCCACCGGCGCGATTGCGGATGGGACGGATGGAAACGGAACGGCCAGCAAGGTCGCCATTAGCAATGCCATTGTCCGGACGACCGGCCCGTCCAGCGCCGGTGTCCGTGCCACTGGCGGCGGCACGATGAGTGTAATCGGCGGCGAGATCACCACCGGGTATAAGCCAGGTTTCGGCACGTCCGGCGGCCATTACCTAGCGAGTGAGATCGGCAAGGAGTCCAACGGCGCAGAGGCGATTGGGGCTGGCAGCACGCTTACGATCACGGACAACAAGCTCACAACCACTGGCGACGGTGCCATCGGTGTCGCTGCCAATGCCGGGGGCACCGCCACAGTTGCTGGCGGCACGATCATGACGGGTGGTGCTCCGACCGCCAATTTCACTGCCGATGGTGTCCGGGTGACCGGACCCGGCAGCTCGGTCACGCTGACGAACGGTGCGAAGGACGGCACGGCGGTTACCACTTTAGGTGTCAACGCCATGGGCTTGCACGCGATGCAAGGCGGTGTCGTCGACGCCACGAATGCTACCGTCAACACCAGCGGTGCCGGCGCCTTCGGTGCGCTGTCGGAAGGTGCAAACAGCAATGTCAAGATGACGGCTTCGTCCGTCACAACGCAGGCTGCTTCGGGCCTCTCCGTCAACGCTGGCGGCCAGATCAACACGACCGACACTGCCGTGACGGCGAACGGAACCGGTTCGTCGGGTATTCTTGGCACCGGAGATGGCACGGTGATGATGGCAGGTGGCTCCCTGAGCGCGACGGGGGATCTGATCACCGGAACGGCCGGCAATGTCGTTGCCAATCTGACCGGTGTCGCTCCCACAACAGGCAGCGGCATCGTGGTACATGCCGTAGGCGGCACCACCAGCGGCAATTTCACCGACATGGCGTTGACCGGCAATGTGGTGGGAGAGGGAACCGCCAGGGCCAACGCGACACTGAACGGGAGTACATTGACCGGGGCTGCGTTGAACGCCGACAATATGACTGTCGATGTCACGAGCACCTGGAACATGATAGCTAGTTCCACTGTCAACAACACCGCTGGCAGCTCCACCGAGAATGCGGGCCTGATCGTCTTTGCACCGCCTGTGAACGGCGCCTATAAGACACTGACGGCCTCTAATTTCGTTGGAGGCGCCGGGGGGCAGCCGGTACGGTTGTCTTGAATACTTACCTGGGCGGCGATGCCTCGCCATCGGACCAGATCGTGATCGATGGTGGCACAGCGACTGGTCAAACAGGGCTTGTTATTAATAATATCAACGGCACTGGCGCGCCAACGACCGATGGCATCAAGGTCGTCAACGCCATCAATGGCGGCACCACGACCACGAGTGCGTTTTTCCTTGGTAATGGCGACTATGTAACGAATGATGGCCAGAACGCCAAGATCGCAGGCGCCTATGCCTATACACTGCACAGAAGCCCTACCTCTAGTGGCACAGATGTCTATGGGGATAGCTATGCCGCTGATGACTGGTATTTGCGCTCAGTATTGACCAATCCAGTCGTTCCAGGCGGCCCGGTCGTACCTACTGGCCCTCAACCGCCGCGCTATCATCCTGGCGTGCCGGTTTACGAGACTTATCCGAATGCACTTCAGGTTCTTAATCGTCTACCGACGCTTGCGCAGCGCACAGGCAACCGCTACTGGCGCGAACAGGCTCCGGCCCAGACCGTGTTCTGCAAGGACCCGGCACAGAACTTCAAATGCACGCCGACGCAGGACCAGAATGCCTATTATCAGGATGGTGCGACCACACTTGTTGGCGGTACTGGCGTCTGGGGTCGCATCGAAGGGCTGCATGGTCGTCAGCAGCCTGATGTCACCACGAGCCAGTCAGACTATGACTACGATATGTGGAAGCTGCAGGCCGGCATTGACGGTCAGCTCTATGAAAGCGATGCTGGCAAGCTCATTGGCGGCGTAACTGTTCACTATGGTCAGGTCTCTACCGATATCTCGTCGATCTTTGGCAATGGCAACATTGACACAACAGGCTATGGCTTCGGCGGCACGCTGACCTGGTACGGCAATAACGGGTTCTATCTCGATGCCCAGGGGCAGGTGACCTGGTATGACAGCGATCTTTACTCCGATACGCTGCGTCAGGGACTTGCTGACGGCAATGATGGTTTTGGTTATGCCCTAAGCCTCGAAGCTGGCAAGCGCATCGGTCTTAATGAGAACTGGACGCTCACCCCGCAGGCGCAGCTGATCTGGTCGTCTGTTGATTTCGACAGCTTCACCGATCCCTACGAGGCCCGTGTGTCGCTCGACAAGGGTGACAGCCTGAAGGGTCGTCTGGGACTGGCGCTTGGGCACGAGCGCAGCTGGAAGGACGCTGAGGGTCAGACAAGCCGCGCGCAGGTCTATGGGATCATTAATCTCACCAACGAGTTCCTCGACGGAACCCGGGTAGATGTATCGGGAACCAAATTCGACAGCCGCGCCGACCGGGTGACTGGCGGCATTGGTTTCGGCGGCACCTACAGCTGGAACAACGACAAGTATGCCATCTATGGCGAACTATCTGCAGATACCAGCCTGAAGAACTTTGCTGACAGTTACGAGGTCGGCGGAACGCTGGGACTGCGCGTGAAGTTCTGATCGGACTTTCAAATAAACACTCCCGGTATGGAAGAGATGCCGGGAGCGTTTTATTATCCGGCCTTCACTGGATGCTAATGGCTCCGCGACGCCCGAGTTCAGATAACCCGACAACGCTTGGATCTCTCTTATGACAGCAATCCCGCTTACGACATCGCTTTGTCGTTCTGCAATCTCCCGACGGAGTTTCATACTTGGATTGCTCGCGGTACAGGGTTGCAGTGCTGGCTCTGGAAATGTGTCTCCTTCGCTGGACGCAAGTCCCTATTCGTCTGAACAGTTTCCAGTTCGTCCCGTCAATCGCGGCAAGTTCGCGAAAGATCTTCAGCCGGTCACGATGGCAAAACAGATGGATGCCGCGCCCGGGTCGGTCATAGTCGACCCTCGTAACAAGCATCTCTATTTTGTCGAATCCCCAAATACTGTCAGGCGCTATGGGATAGCCGTTGGCAAAACCGGGTATAGCTGGCGCGGAACGGCAACGGTCGAGCGGAAGGCAAAATGGCCAGCATGGCATCCAACCGACGATATGCATGCCGAAACACCGGGGTTGCCAAAGCGCATCGAACCCGGGCCAGCGAATCCGTTAGGTGCACGCGCGCTATATCTGTTCGCCGACGGTCGCGATACGCTTTATCGTATTCACGGGACAAATGAGCCCTGGACCATAGGGACCGAGGCTTCGTCAGGCTGTATTCGCATGCTCAATGAAGACATTATCGAACTCTACGAAAAGGTGAAGGTCGGCGCTACCGTTCGAGTTCTTTGAGTAGAACGCGTCAAAATCCATACCGTGAATTGGGTCTGCCGTATTTTCTTGTCCGGAATAAAAAATAGGAAAAGCGAGAAGAATCTGGCTGGTAATGGCGATGCACGTCCGCATTAACGTAGAGCGTCGTTGTGATTGCCGGACGCCTGCCCTACGCAGCGAATGGAAAGCTGGCAGCTCTTTCCGGGCCTCAAACCTGCCGTTCTTAAGTTCCTCGAGATGCGCTTCCGCTCAGAAGTTAAAGCGTGTCGCATTTATTCGGCCTCATACCCAGCAGCCTTAAAGAAGTTCTGGCATTCATTGATGGAGAAGAGACTGATGATATCGCCAAGTGCTTTTGAGATGGCGTCGAAGCTGCGTGCTGCTCGCTTTCTCAGAAGTGCCTTGAGTTTTGAGAAAGCCATTTCGATTGGGTTCAGGTCCGGCGAATAGGGCGGCAGGAAGAGAAACCAAGCGCCCTTTGCCTTGACGAGTTGCTCAGCCTTCCAGCTTTTGTGGAAGCCGACATTGTCGAGGATGACTATATCACCGGCTGACAGTGTCGGCACAAGCTGTGCCTCGATCCAGGTTTCGAAGATGCGGCTGTTCATCGGTGCATCGACGATCCATGGCGCGGTCAGGCCATGGCAGCGCAGTCCGGCAATGAAGGTCTGTGTCTTCCATTTTCCGAAGGGCGCATAGGCGGCAAAGCGCCTGCCTTTGGTAGACCATCCGGTGCGTTTTGTCAGGCGCGTATTTGTGGAAGTCTCATCGATAAAGATGAGACGCGACAAGGCCTTGTTGAAGAACCGCTTTCGGCGATTGATCCAAAGATCACGCGCCTTGGCGATCTCTGGTCTACGCTGCTCGCTTGCCTTGAGGCTTTTTTTTATTACTCAGCCCAAGTCGGTGTAGAAATCGCCCGACCGTGGCGCGGTGGACTTCAATACCGCGCTCCGCGAGCGCAACGCACAGTTCGTCCAAAGTCGTTTCGCCACGGGCGGACATCTGCTCGCGGACCCAATCACCATGAGCCAAAAGCTTCACACTTCCAGGCGGGTGGCCCTGCCTGGCGGCGGCCAGACAGCCGGATGACCGATGCAGGATCATCATGTTGTTGACGAACCGAGGCGAAACACGGAAATGCCGAGCGGCTTCCCGGTGACTATTGCCCTCATTCACAAACGCAACGACACGCTCACGCAACTCAATCGGATGCGGCTTGCCCATGGTGCATCTCCTTCCATGAGACAAGTGAATCACAGATCAAGCCAAACGGGAATCCCGAATCCGGTTAACTGCGACATGCTTTAGAAACTGACACTGAGTTTCGCGTTGAATCCGTTTTGTTTTGCGCCGGATGCAAACTGACCGTTATAGGAGAGGCCAAGGGTGGCATCTTCGGTCAGCTTGAAATCAAGCCCTGCCCCGATGAGAGCTGCATCTTCAGCGATTGGAAGGCCGGAGACTGTGAAGGCATCCGAACCGATAAAGCTCGCGGTGGAAACCGGCGTGATGTCGCCATAGGCGTGTCGCCAGCCAAGATCGGTTCGCGCCGTTGCCGTGATGCTGCCCAGACCGAACTCTGTTGATGCGCGGAGGCCAAGCGTTGAGAAGCTGGTTTCCGTTGTGTCAGACTGAACCGAAAGGGTGGCAGCAGTCTGGCCCTTCTCATCAAATCCGTCGGTCTTCAGGCGAACATAGGCAAGACCCGCATAGGGCTCGAACAGGGCTTTGCCATAGTGGATCTTATAGCCAAGCTCGCCAAAGAGCTGGAAAGATCCCGCATCGTAATCACTGGTCAGATTATCGGCAAAGCCGGGAAAGGCGACAGAACGGTTCATGTCGACATCATGCCATGTATAGGCAAGTCCGGATCGGAATGCCAAGGCATGGCCATTGTTGAGCGTCCATTCGGTTCCAGCATAGGCGCCGAGTGTATAATTATCGCTGCTGCCCGATGAAGCGCGATCATCCACATCGAAGCTGGAATGGCTGTAGCCGGCCAGAAGGCCGAGACGCCATGTGTCGAGGACAGTACCGTCGATACCGGTGACAAAGCCGCCAACAGAGGATTTTACCGATCCTGCATTACTATTGCTATCCTGCCTCGTCCAAGCGCCATAGGCATAGCCCCAGGCGGTATAGAGATTTTGAGAAGGAGCAATGCCGACAGGGGCCGCGGCATCGATGGCAGAGGCTGAAGCCGAAACAGGCCTTTGCGCTCCGGCATAGGAAAGCGCATTGATTGGCGTTGCTGGAGCACCGCCAAATGCCTGTTGCAGACGACCGAGTGCCGCATTGCGGATAAACTGGCTGTCATCGATCAAGACGCCTTTTGCGGAAGCGTAAGCTTCACCGGAAAGACTGTCGAAAGCCGCACGTGCTTCATCGGCGGACAGCATCAGCAAGGTGTTGTACAAAGCCAGCGACGAACCCGTCTGCGCCAGACTATCCAGTCCGCCAGCCGTGGCATACTGATTGCGGGTCTGAGCGACCGTCGTAAAGAGGGCAGGGGAGGGCCGTTCAGGTTCGGGCGTGCCGGGACCCGGAATCTCCGGATCAACAGGCCTCGGGCAACCTGTTTTCAGACAGATATTGAGATCAGCCGTCGTATCACCATAGGCAAGGCTCATATCGAGAAAGGCTGAGTTCGACACAACGCCTGCAAATTCGCCACTGATGCCGCCGTCCGCTTTCAGGATATGATAGAGTTGGCCATTCTGGTAACTGGTTTCCGGATCGATGGTGGCAACCGAGACAGTGCTGCCGGGAACTGTAGCAGTTCCCGCGACATCGACGCGATCAGAGCTGCCATTGCTGGTTATTTCGATTTCAAGAACTGAGCCAGGTTTCAGTGTCAGATCGCCGTCCACCGTCAGCGTACCAATTGAATTGCCGGGAGACATTATGCCGCCGGACCGAACCGTCGTTTCTCCGAGCGAGCCATGACCGCCAAGAGTGGCGCCGGATAAAACGTCGATGGTACCTCGCAGTGTGGCGCTGCTGTGGTTGATATCACCAACGATCAGTTTTCCATCTGCGACCGTCGTTGTGCCGGTAAAGCCTGAATTGTCGCCATTGAGGAGGAGTGTGTCGGTACTCCCCTTGACGAGTTCACCACCCGATAAACTCACGAACTGGCCTGAAAAACTGCCGCCATATATACGCAACAGATTATCACCCCAGGATACAGTGCCGCCTTGGCCCGGCGTCGTATCCTGTAAGTTGCGAATTGTGCCGCCCTGTGCAGAGAAATCGAGCGTCGCGCCAGAGGCGACGCGTGTTGCACCTGCAAACCCGGTAAGATTTCCGAGCGAACCGTTACCATCGACAAGGCGTCCAAATGCAACAGTTATTGTCGAAGCGGACGCTGCATTCGTACCGATGACGTCCATGATCACGTCACCTCTCGCATTATCGGTTCCGATGACCAGATCGCCCTCAATTGAGAAGCTTTGCCCCGCTCCGCCGTTGAGCCACAGCGAGGTGCCGGTTGCAGTGGTGATCGTCCCCGTTGTACCCGCTGCAACGAGATAGCTGTTGAGTGTGGAGCTCCCGAGAGCTGAGTGCAGCCGTCCCCCGTTGAGCGAAATCAGACCTGTGCCCAACGCGTCGATTACTCCATTACCATTCGCGTGATTGGCGACCAGAGTTCCTTCGGAGATATTCGTCCCGCCAGTGTAACTGCTTGCCCCGGAAAACGTTAGTACGTTTCCTCCACGGACGTTTACGACCCCATTCCCCGAAATCGCGCCGGAGAGCTCCAGATCTTTGAATGAAGTGTTAAAATTGACGCCAGAAGTGCCTTCGCCAAGACGCACATCGCTATCGAGCGTAAGGCCGCGGTCCAAAGCTGATATTGTTGCCGTTGCGTCGGCGTTAATAACAATTTCGCCGAGGATCGTCGAGCCCGAGTATAGATTAAGGCGATTTTCTGCCCCACCGAATTCTATCGCCGCTGATCGTGTGCCATTGTTCAAGGCGCCTGCGATCGTTCCCGCATTGTATATTGTGTCTTGACCACGGGTGATAATTGCGGTTCCCCCTCCGTTTCCCTCGCCGCCAATGACCGTACCAACATTGAATATGATATTGCGCTGACCACTGAGATTAATACCAGTGCCGCCCGCGCCATTTGTGCTTTTCACTCCAAAGCCGCCGCTTGCGCCGCCACTGCCTCCCACACCACCTGCGATCGTGCCGCTATTGATGATGTTTGCCATGCCGCCAAGGGAGAGCAATCCATCACCCCCCGCGCCACCACCGCCGCCAAATCCACCGTCTGCGCCGTTTCCGCCAAATCCTCCGACAATTGAACCGTCATTAGCGATGCGTGCCTGGGGTCCGACGCTAATGATCCCGCTGCCACCGCCACCACCGCCGCCACCGTTACCGACTCCACTTGTCCCGTTGAGGACACCACCGCCTTGACCGCCCGCTCCCCCAGAAATCGAGCCGAGCGAAGTGATAGAAATGTCTTGTCCGGAGTAACGGATCCCCGCCCCTCCGCCACCACCGCCGCCGCCGAAATTCGTACCTGAGGTGCCACCTGCACCGTCAAACCCAGTTCCTGAGCCATTTATAACCAACCCGTTTGCGGGGGAGATGAAACCCGGCCCGCCTCCATCGGCTGGCAAACCTCCATCACCTTGCGCACCCGCTCCTCCGGTTCCGTTCCCACCCCAACCACCGGGATCCTGAGTGGTTACACCATCACCGCCGATGTGACTGGAACCGCCGCCTTGGCCATTGCCGACCCCTCCGTCCCCGCTGCGCCCGGGAACACCAAGGCCGCCCGGGGCACCACAGGTAGTAGTATCGCTCGCGCTACATGTGTCAGCCCAGGATGCTGCCACCCCTCCTAAACTGATAAGGAAGGCCTGCAAGGGGAGAAGGGCTGTCATAAATAAGTGGGGAACATAAGCAGTTGAAGCAAACCATAATAATTTTCGAGCGCGCGGAGAGATCTGCGTCTGCGAACAAATTATCTTAAAGAATAGCTGCTCCATCGCTGCCCCTCATATGTGATCGATAGATCCGTTGTGGTTTATATATCAGGACGTGCTGTATAGCCAGCAACTCACGTAGCCTATCGAAGCGCAACTGACCTGATACAATCGTCTTTTTGATATCCCACGCCGGCCGGCGTGCCGTGATCCGGTTCGATCTCGCGTTGCTATGGCCACCGCAAATGATGGGCCACGAATTTTAAGCTGACCGTAATCCACCCCGGAGGGCGTGTCGCGATGGCTCCTTCAACTGATGGCAGGTAAGATTTTTAATTCCCGAAGCGTATTGAGGATGACAGCGACGTCAATCAACTCCTGGAGTAATGCACCCTGAACAGGTTTTAGATAACCGAACGCGGCTGCGATCATGGCGATTACAGAAAGACCAATCCCAACCACTACACTTTCGACAGCAATGCGCCTTGACCGCTTGGCAATTTCAATCCCGGCGCGAAGTCTATCTATTCTATCTACGAGGAGAACGACATCGGCCGCTTCTGCCGAGGCTGCCGCTCCCCTCGCACCCATGGCAACGCCGACATCAGCCGCGGCAAGTGCGGGCGCGTCGTTGACGCCGTCTCCGACCATCATCACAGCACCGTTCTTGCGCTCGCTGAGTACGGTCAGCACTTTTTGATCGGGTGAAAGTTCGGAGTAGATGGCGTCAAGCCCCAAGCCCTTGGTGATGCGCCTGGCCACCGCAGCACGATCGCCTGTCGCCAGCACTATGCGCTTTACGCCGTCCTTGCGCAGTTCCTGTAACGTATCAACAACTTCGCCGCGCAAGGGGTCGGCCATAACGATATAGCCCGCAATCCTGCCGTCTATCGCGACTGCAACCAGGGCCGCTCCAGCTTCTGTATGGGGGATTTCGCTCAGTTTTGCATTGACCTGTCTCTCAACGAAGCTATGTCCGCCGACAACGACGCTTTTGCGATCGACCCAGCCCGCCACGCCATCCCCTGCCAGTTCGCTGACGTCAGTCGGCAAATGCAAGATCTATATCGCGCCCCTGAGCAGCCAGCACAAGTGCCTGTGCCATAGGGTGTTTGGACACCTGGTCAAGGGAAGCAGCGAACCGCAATACCTCATTTTCGCTGAATCCCGGCTCAAGGTGGATCGAGGTGATTTGCGGACGGCCGTCGGTCAGCGTTCCGGTCTTGTCCAGTACCAGCGTATTGATACGGGCCATATTCTCCAATGGGCGGGAGCCCTTCACCAACACCCCGAAATGAGCGGAACGCGACAGTCCCGCAACAAGAGCGACGGGCACCGCCAGGATGAGAGGACATGGTGTCGCCACGACGAGAACGGCGACCGACCTTATCGGGTCTCCCGTGAACCACCATGCTCCGAAGGCGATTATGACGGTCACTATCAGAAAGCCGATAGACCACTGGTCTGCCAGTCTGGACATTGGAGCCTTGGAATGCTGTGCCTCCTTCACGAGGCGAACGATGCCAGCGTAGGTGCTATCATTCGCTTCGTGCTTGGCAACGAGATCGAAAGCATCGCCGGCATTCATCGAACCGCTTAGCACATCTGCTCCCGACGCTAGCGAAACCGGAAGTGACTCTCCCGTGAGCGCAGACGTGATCGATGAAACGAAATCCTCATCGACTTCCCTCCTTGGCGAAAAAAGCTGTTGCACGCTTTAGTATCTCGCGTTCCTGCCGCAATATGTCATTCTCTCGACGAAGGCGTTTAAGCTCAGCCGCCATATCTTCGTTCGCAGCAACCAGTTCGGGATCATCCATGGCTGCATCCCGATTGCGGGAAATCCACCGTGTTAGCGTCGACAGTCTCCCACGTCAAGGTTCTCAGTAACTTCACGCCGGGTCCGACCACTCGTCTCGGCCAGACGAACAGCCTCACGTTCAAATTCTCCCGCAAAGGGCACTCGCTTCGTAATAAAGGTGTCCTTTCAATTCATGAAAACCTCTCCACTTTTTCGTGGCAAGTCCACGGTTCATTTAAGTCAATAAAGCAGCATTCTAATAGCATAACGTTACGTATGATGGCGTAACCGTTACGTAACGTAGTTGGGCTTTAGCGTTTGTGTACGATGAGTAGAGATTTAACACCCAGTCTGCGACGCTTTGGTGAGCTTTTGCTTGGAGGGGGCATGGAGTCGATAGACCGTGATTTTTTTTGGGGAAGAGAACAGCCATTTGGCAGCCGTTTTGGGGAATATGCGTGTTGGATGTAATGTACAATCAATATATGCTGCTAATGATCTCGAAGACATTCTCTACGACGAATGTTTCGCAACGCTAACTGGCGCGGATGGGCGGATATATTGTGCGGGGGATTTTATTCCAAAGCTTGAAGCTGCGGGTGAAGTTGCGCCGTTTGACAGGAAGATCCTTTCTGTTGTTCTAAAACATCTTGAACTGAACCCGTACGCGGTACTTGGTTGCAATCTATCAGGAGATAATTTCTCTAATCTCGATTCTAGGAATGCAGTCAAAAGCCAAATTCTATCGCGACCAGATTTGGCATCCCGGCTAGTCCTTGAGGTCACCGAAACACAAAGATTGAACGAACTGCCAGCGGCTTCCGCGATGCTTACCGAACTGAAAGAAGCGGGATGTCGAATCGCGCTGGATGATTGCGGTGCCGGATATGCCACGCCCAGCCTGCTGCAAGTACTTGATTTCGATATTGTTAAGATTGATCGATCGTTTGTTGGTGCGATCAGGCCTTCAAAGCGGGGAGGAAATTCCCTCTTACATATCATCGGTTTTGCAGCCTGTTACACATCGACAATAGTTGTTGAGGGAATAGAGACAGAAGAGCAGGCGTTAGTTGCACGCATCGCGGGTGCTACGCATCTTCAGGGCTTCTTGTTTCCGCGCCCTGTCCCGATGGCATTTCCTTGAATGAGGCTTCCAAAACGAAGGCCGCGACGAGGAGGTAATATAAGAAACATTCGGTAAATGGAAGAGGCTACGATTCTGCTAAGCGCGTGAGGATTTATCGTCATGGAGTTCGACAATTCTACGTGGAGTTTGCATTTTCGAAACAATGGGCAGTTCGGAGGACTTTACGGCGTAGTTATTCATTAGAAATGTGAAGTTCCACAGTCCTTCGAATATTACATATTTGCAGCCATTGCATGAGAACTTGCCGATGATCAGAGAAAAACTCGAAAGAGACGAAATTTTAGGTTCGCCGATTGTCTATCTTGTTGACGGTGACGAGAAATTCCGGGAAGAAATATTGAAAGGTCTTTCAGGGATAGGGGTGATTGGGCTCGGCTTTGCAAGCGCGGCTGCCTTTTATAGGGCCTATGCAGCGAGGCGGGCGGAAATTATCATTCTGGATACCGGTTTAAAAGAAGAAAGCGGATTGTCAATTGCAGCTCACCTGCGCGCTACGCATTCGGTAGGTATCATTATGGTAACGGCCCAGGGGGATATAGATGCTCGAGTTGAAGGTTTTAACGCTGGAGCTGACGCTTGTCTCGTCAAACCAGTTGACGTGAGGGAGCTGTCTGCCGCGGTTACAGCGCTTAGAAACCGTCTTTCCAGGTCCGGTGCGTCGTTATCGCATTCAGCTTTCGGTTGGTCATTGGTGGACGGGGGCTGGGTCCTGACCAATAATAGAGGGCAAAAACTCCGATTAACTAGTACAGAACGATGTTTGCTGGATCGGCTATTTGTTGCGTGTGGCGAACCCGTTGAACGAAAGGTGCTTGTTGAAGAAGCATTGGGGCAGGATGTTTTTGAGTTCAACGATGCGCATCTCAATACAATTGTGGCGAGGCTCCGAAAAAGAGCTATGAGGGCAGGGATGGAGCTACCTTTGCACACCATTCGAGGTCGAGGTTTTTTCTTTGCCGATTAACGCGGCGCATTTAGATGATAGCACCAAGACCATCCATTCCAACATTCTTGAGCGACGGATTGGAGCACTAGAATTGGAGGGTGGTGTGACATTTATTCATCAATGGTATGTCAATTCTCAGAAGTTGGATAGGTACGTTCGACACTCCGTTGAATTTGTGGCTGGCAATCAGTGTATCAGCAAGCGAGGCAGTTCATATATGTAACAATTACTGATCTATGGGTCCGAAAGAGAGGCGCATTACGGTTCTGACGCCTGTGGCGGTTTAGGATTGTGCCAGTATAGAGCTCTATAAAAATGAAGTTTCGTTCGAACCTGTCGGGTCGATGTGATTTTCTGCATTTTGTGGGGAACCTCACGGCAAAAAGCCATTTCCAATGTCGCAGCGGCGCGTTTGTAGCAAAAATGGATGCGCATGGAGTCTTAATGCCCCGGGCGGTCTAATAACCCGCAGAATCGAATTCCCACTTTACAGGTGATTTAGCTATTCTTGTACGCATTAGATTGTATCCAGTCAAACTCAAATATGCAATGAAGTGACATTTAAAGACATTTTGTGAAATTGACTAAACGAAAGAACAAAGTTACTCATACAACTGTATTTTGCTGTGAAAAATCTTCTGATTCTGCGCACTACTCCTGTGTACGGAGTGGTGGTGGGATTCTGCGTGGCAATTCGAGGGGGAAAATGCGCAAACATACAGCTTTACTTTTCGGCAGTTGTTCCGTGCTCACATTCGTGGCGGTTTCTTCTTTTCCTGCATTGGCCCAGCAGGCTCCGAGCAACGCTGAACTTTATCAGATGGTTCTCACCTTACAGCGGAACCAAGAGCGAATGGCCAAAAGGCTTGAGCAGGCCTTGGTGGAAACTGCGCGGCTTCGTCAGGAGTTGGCCACTGTCAATCAGACGGTCGCTCAGAACCAGGTTGCCCTCCAGAACCAGTCCGTTCACTCACGGATGTATGGCACGAGCCCCCAGTTGGCTGATAATCGCGCAGTTGCAGCGCCAAATATCTCTGTAGGATTGGGTGTCGGAGGCAATGGCGACGAGCAATTCGGCTTCAGCGAAGGTTCGGTTGCTGTGCCGCTGGGAGACAAATACGGCTTTCAGCTGGACGGTATCGGCGGCGTGACGAGCGAAAGCGGTTTCGCTGGAGCTGCCGCGCATATCTTTAGACGGGATCCAAAAAAGGGTGCGCTTGGGCTTTACGGTAGCTATCTCTATAGCACCGGCACGTACGACAATGACGGATTCCTCGAAAACGGCTATGTTAACAGCAAGTTAGGCGTCGAAGGACAAGCCTATCTGGGACGTTTCACACTTGATGGGCTCGCTGGCATCGAGTGGAATTCGCTTGAGGAAGCCTTTGATCCGTTTGCTCAAGGTCGCGTAAATTATTATGTGACCGATAATTTCAAGGTCGGTACTGGCCTGAATTACAGCGGCGCATTCGGTGGTTCCACCCAACTTGTTGGGGGTGCAGAGTATCTGATTGATTTCGGCGATGTTGCAACGACTCTTTACGGCGATTTGTCGTATGATCTCGATAAGAACAACCGCAGCGACAGTAACAGATTCTCAGCTATGGCTGGATTGCGCTTCCATTTTGGAACGCAAGGCAAAGCGTCCGCGCCTAAGACAGTATTCTGTAAAGATCCTTCCCAGAATTACTCATGTGACGTAACACCGGATCAAAGCGATTATTACGCCGATAAACCAGGTCGGACTCTCATCGAGCGTGATCGTGGTGACTTTATGCCAAATCGTCTTGGAACAGATATTCGTAATCTGCCACGTCAGACGAGCGACACGTGGGGACTGCCTGGCGTGCCTGGAGCACCAGGTGCTCCTGGTGCTCCAGGCACGCCAGGAGTAGGAATTCCCGGCGCCCCTGGCGCTCCAGGAGTAGGTACACCGGGTGTTCCGGGGACACCGGGCACCCCTGGCCTTGATGGTACGCCTGGTACTCCGGGCGTGGATGGACTCCCTGGCCTTCCCGGTTTGGATGGCCAACCTGGATCACCGGGTGAACCCGGTGTTCCAGGTTCCGATGGTCAACCGGGCGCGCCAGGACCTGCAGGACCTGAAGGACCTGAAGGACCTCAAGGACCTCCAGGACCTCCAGGACCTGCTGGACTTTAAGCGCCACATGTACACTGGAGAACATGGGGTGCCCAACCTCTCAAAACAATACTGACAAAGTGTGCTGCAGCGACTATGCTGTGGCACCTTTATTGATAGCGGGAACCATTTTCAAATGACCGGTGTACGTCTTGATTGCATGATCCAATCTCCAAATCCCCCAGAGCTAATTGCTGCTGAAAGTTCGCGAGAGTGGATGGATCAAACGAGTGACCATTTTGCATATCGTTGCACACCACTATCAATCGCAAATGCGAGCGGTTGGGAATTGTTAAACCCGATCAGCATCACTGTTACGTGGAACGGTCATAACTCCACAAACGACATAATGATTCGCGTGAATGAACCAAACGTCACGCATCGGTTTGTAAGCTCAACGTTTGGGCATGGCATCGTCACATTTCATCCAGGCTATGTATTCAGGACCGACCCGGGTTGGATGGTTTGGGCACGAGGGGCTCCAAATCGAATAAAAGACGGGATCGCGCCTCTTGACGGTATGGTGGAAACCAACTGGCTGCCGTTTAGCTTTACAATGAATTGGCGCTTTACACGGCCAGGGTCTGTAACGTTTGAAAAAGGCGAGCCGTTCTGCTTCATCACCATGGTACCAAGTGTCGCTATTGAGCAGGTTCAGCCGATTATCCGGCCAATGGAAGATGATCCGGATTTCCATAAAGAATATAAGATTTGGAGCAGCGAGCGAAGGCTCTTTAGCGCTGGCTTGCAGATGCGAGATGAGTTGACGACCGAGACAAAGTGGCAAAAGAACTATCTGAGAGGCGCTTCGTCCACGGGCAAGTCAGTTGCAGACGAGAACCATCGAGTAAAACGATTATTGAAATCACCAATCCATATAGACGACTTGCGACGTAATCTTGCTGGCGTACAGTCGATCAGTGATGAGTAAGGGCGGTACGGCCTGACAAATTGCGTAAGCGAGATTCAAATTGTTTTCTATTAATGATGAAATGTTAGTGCGTTGCGTAACGAAGAAATGCGTGCTCGGCGCCGTTCTTCTCGCTCCATTAATCCTTTCCTCATGCACTACCGCGGATCAAAGCTCGAGAGCCGAGCTCGCTCAGAAAACCGAGCAAGCTAAACAGGCTTATCGTAACGAACCGTACGAGGTATTTCTCGTAGATCGAAAAAAGTTCGATACTCGGTTTTCGCCTGTCGATGTTACGCCTATGGAGCAACACGCTGCCGGAACGATTTTGATAGATACCTCGCAAAAGTTCTTGTATCTCTACAACGCGAACGGAACTGCCCGTCGTTACGGGGTAGCAGTAGGTGCTAGTGGTTATGGTTGGTGGGGAACAGCGAAGGTTGGGCGCAAAGCCATCTGGCCAGCATGGTATCCAACAGATGATATGCGCAACAAAGCTCCGGGTTTGCCCCGACGGATAGAGCCAGGAACGCACAATCCACTCGGAGCACGCGCCTTGTACCTTTATCAAAACGGTGTTGATACGCTTTACAGAATTCACGGCACATCAGAACCCTGGACCATTGGGACCGAGGCATCGTCGGGATGTATTCGAATGCTCAATGAAGATGTGATTGAGCTATACAATCTCGTAAGCCCTGGCGCTACCGTAATCGTCAAGTAATCGACTCTTTGTGGCTGTCTCGATACGGTACCCCCTATGGCCGTCCAAAATCTTCTCGATCTGACGTGGTCATGGCGCCTTTCAGCGACCGCCATATGCAGTTCGAGAAAGCATTTCCGGAAGATGTGGTCGAAATCCTTGTCCTTGATGAACCATCGGCCCTCATCCCCGGCCTGTTTCCAGAAGTTGACAACATCCGAAATCAACCCGTCATCGCTGCGCTGCCGCATTCTGGATATCGAAATCATGACGAAACCTTTAGTCGGCACTTGGCGACGCGTTGCCATGGGTTAGGTTAACCCTGCCGAGAGGCGCGGCTTCGGCCGCCATTAATCAGCCTCGCGACAGTTGCCATGCCACGAGGGCGGCAAACGCTACAGGCACGGCAAAGACGACAAAGAGGATCGGCAGTTCCTGAGCGATAGTGTAGCCAGCCTTGGTCACGCCGACCCACATATTGACTGCCGCCACAGCGAACCAAGCTGGGATAAAGAGCTTGGCTGCGGCGGCCATGCCGGCAAGGTCGCCGCCCCAGAGCTTTCCGAACAGAAGGAAGACGCCGAGCAAGACGACCCCTCCGACGATGACAAGAAGCATATGCATGGGGTCCCCTTTGCAACCGAACAACCTGCCGGTTTAGCGGCAGGTCGCCGATACCATTACTTGGTCGTATAGCCGCCATTGACGAGGACGGCCTGTCCAGTCATCCACCAGCCGTCTTATACCATAAAGCGGATATAGGGGACAATGTCCTCAATGTCGGTCGGGCCTGTCTTCGAGAACTTCAAGAGTGCTGCGGCGGTCTTGTGTCGCTTCTCATTATGTGGATATGTTGGCCGGCTCAATCTCCACGGTCGGAGCAGAATCGGAAGCAAAGCCCGGCCAACAATACGCGGTGCCGGTCGAACGTGCGCCAAAAATGGCCTGTCCGACCCGCACGACGTTCGCGCCTTCTTCGATCGCGATCTCGAAATCCCCCGACATACCCAAAGAGAGCTGCGTGAGGTCAGGGTGGATGGCGACGGCGCGATCCCGCAGTTCGCGCAGCGAACGGAAACAGGCGCGCACACGCTCCATATCTGAGCTAAAGATTGCCAGCGTCATCAGGCCGCGCGGCTTGAGCCGGGGAAAGCCCGACAGACGCTCGATAAACGGCATCAGGTCGTCAGGGTGCAGACCGTATTTGCTCTCCTCTCCCGACGTATTGACCTGCACGAATACATCAAGGTCGCGGTCTAGGGTATCGAGCCGACGGTTTAATTTCTCCGCTAGCCGGAAACTATCGAGTGCATGGAACTCAGACGCCAGCCGAACAAGATACTTCACCTTGTTTGTCTGGAGATGGCCGATGATGCTCCAACGGATTGTCAGATCGCTGAGAACTGCCTGTTTGTCGCGGGCCTCCTGGAGCTTGTTTTCCCCGAAGTCGGAAATCCCGGCAGCGTAGGCAAGTCGCAGAATATGCGCCGGGACCGTTTTCGTGTCGGGCAGCAGGCGCACGTCATCAGGGTTGCGCTTGCTGCGTTGGCAGGCCGCCTTGATGCGCGCCTGCACGCTTTTCAGGTTCGCTGCGAACATGGTAGCGGGATCGCTGCCAAAGCGGGCGATGTCCTCGGGCGATAGCTCGATTGTCGAAGGCGTGCTCATGTCGCCCCCGATCAGTACGGCAACGGGAAACGCGCAATGAGCTGGCGCACGCGGCCATTGATCTCGGCGGAGGGTGTCGAGCGTTCCGCCCCGGACGGCCTCCAGCGTGTCGAGCATGAGCGTGGCGATCTCGTGATAGTCGTCGGCGCCGAAACCGCGCGATGTTCCGGCGGCACTGCCGACACGAATGCCCGACGTGACCATCGGCTTTTCCGGGTCATTCGGGATAGCATTCTTGTTGAGCGTGATGCCAACTGACTCCAATGCCTTCTCAGCGATATTGCCGGTCACGCCGAAGGCACGCAGATCGACCACGGCCAGATGGCAGTCCGTGCCGCCGGTGGTGATCGTCAACCCGCCATCGGCAAGGGCCTGCGTCAGCACCCGGCAATTCTCGACGACGCCCTGCGAATACTTCCTGAAGGACGGTTGCAGCGCTTCACCGAACGCCACGGCCTTTGCGGCGATGACGTGCATCAGCGGCCCGCCCTGAAGGCCGGGGAATGTCGATGAATTGATCTTCTTCGCAATCTCGGCATCATTGGTCAGCACGAAGCCGCCGCGCGGCCCACGCAAGGTTTTGTGCGTGGTCGAAGTAACGACATCGGCGAAAGGAACCGGCGACGGATATACGCCGCCAGCGACCAACCCCGCGAAATGCGCCATATCGACCAGCAGAATCGCGCCCACCTCATCGCCGATTCCACGGAAGCGTGCGAAATCCATCACGCGCGGATAGGCCGAGCCACCGGCAATCAGCAATTTTGGGCGGTGTTGTCGCGCCAGCTCGGCGACCTAATCCATGTCGATCAGATGGCTGTCCGGGTCCACGCCATAGCTCTTGACGTTGAACCAGCGGCCGGACATTTTGACCGGTGCGCCATGGGTGAGATGCCCACCCGCCTTGAGATCAAGCCCGAGGATCGTATCGCCGGGTCTGAGCAGCGCGAGGAACACCGACTGATTGGCTTGGCTTCCCGAATGCGGCTGGACATTGGCATAGGTACTGCCGAAAGGCTGGTTCATGCGCTTGATCGCCAGGTCCTCGACGACATCGACATTCGCGCAGCCGCCATAATAACGGCGATGCGGCTAGCCTTCGGCATATTTGTTGGTGAGCACCGATCCCTGTGCGTCGAGCACGGCCTGACTTACAAAATTCTCCGACGCGATCAGCTCGATGGAGGCGCGCTGGCGGATGGTTTCGTTGGTGATCGCAGCGGCAACGGCTGTATCGGCGATGGACAGCCCGGTAGCACTGACACCTGAATATTGACCGCTTAGGACTGCGTGCGGGGCGGCCGATGTTTGCATTGCTGGTCTCCATCAAGGTGCTGAGAAAATGGCTCTCCGCCGCGCTGATCCAGCGTGGCGATGTCCGTCAGCATCTATCATGCGTGCGGTCTGCCATGCCCCGCCACTTCCTGCCTGTCATTCAGACCATTCGACCCGAACCCGGCGAAGGCCAGCTACGACTTCGCCACCGCCCGAAACGCGTTCGCCAGCTTCTTGACGGCATGTTCGATTTCGGCCGGCGTATAAGCGGCAAAGCCCATCAGGAAACCGGCCCTGGCATCGCTCGTCGCGTGAAGCGCCGACAATCCCAGAAGCTCGATCCCAACACGTCGCCCGGCGTCGATCGCCATACGCTCCGACAGATTGCCAGTGAGGAGACAGGGCATTTGCAGCCCGCCGGTTGGAACGCGCGGTTCGACGAAATCCGCCAGATGCTTTTGAACGAGACCGACCAGCACATCGAGCCGTTCGGCATAGATGCCGCGCATGGTGCGCACATACGCGCCGAAATGTCCGCCCTCCATGAACCGGGCGAGCGTCAGTTGCGGCATCGGGGCCGAATGCCCATCGAACAGCGTGCGCGCCACTGTCATCGGCTTCACGAGCTGGGGCGGCAACACGACATAGCCGATCCGCAAACCCGGAAAGAGCGACTTGGTGAAGGTGCCAATATAGATGGTTCGGTCGTGAGCATCGAGCCCCTGCACGCAGGCGGTCGGCTTGCCGGCATAGTGGAACTCGCTGTCGTAATCGTCCTCGATGATCCACGCCTGATGCCGGGAGGCCCATTCGATCAGCGCAAGGCGGCGCTCCAGCGCCAGTGTCGCCCCGGTCGGAAACTGGTGCGAAGGCGTCAGGGAAACGGCCTTGGCCTTGCGCGGCTCGGCGATGATCTGGTCGACGACGATTCCCAGCCGATCCACGCGAATAGGCACGCATTCCAGCCCCGCCGCATCGAACGCTTTGCGTGCGCCGTAATAGGCGGGGTCTTCGATGAAGATGCGGTCGCCTGGATCGAGCAGCATGTTCGCGCAAAGCGACATGACCTGTTGCGAACTGGTGAGGATCAGCACCCGGTCGGCCGTGGCGCGCGCACCACGCTCCAGATTCACATAGTCGGCGATGGCGCGGCGTAGCGGTTCAGTCCCCTGCGGATCGCCATGGAACAGCGTGGGCGCGCTGGCCTCCTTGCGCACCTGTCGTTCCAGCCGTTCCCAGAGCTGAAGCGGAAAGGTGCGGGTTTCCGGCACGCCGTGCGCGAAGGGTCGCGGGATCAGCATCTCGCGCACCCCGCCGCTGCGGAACATCGCAGCCCCGCGCTTGCTGAGGTTCGGGGCCTGATTGCGCGCAAGCGCATCACGCCGGGAAAGGCGGTGGCCGGGCGTGAACTCCATCATCTCGGCGACAAAGCTTCCGCTACCGACGCGGCGGTCAATGAAGCCCTCAGCGTGAAGCTGGGCATAGGCGGCCTCAACCGTGTCGCGCGACACGCCGAGCGATTTGGCGAGCGCGCGTGAGGCTGGAAGCGGCTTCCCCGGCCCAAGCACGCCATCGACGATCAGGTGCCGGATTGCCCGCTGAATCCGCGCATGAAGCGGCATCGCCGCATGGGCGGGATGGGCGATCCATGCCTTCACGGATTCCAGTTGGGAGTGCTTGAACAAATGGTCTGAATCTCTCGAAAGAAGTGGATGGGTAATTCAGGCCATTGGTGGGCTATTTGTCAATGCAGCTTTTTTGCCCTGTGCGCCCCGAACTTCAGGAGACCCTTCAGGATCATGCCCTCACATGCTTCACCTTCGTCGATCCGCTTGAACGACCTGACCCATCCCATCGTGGCGGGACTGATCTCCGTCATCGTCAACTATGGCGGCACCTTCATCCTGGTGTTTCAGGCCGCCAAGATCGCCGGGCTAAGCCCCGAACTCACGGCCTCATGGGTCTGGTCGGTGTCCATCGGGGTCGGATTGACGGGGCTGTTCCTGAGCTGGCGCTATCGCGAACCGATCATCACCGCCTGGTCCACGCCGGCGGCGGCGTTCCTCGTCACCGCGCTGGCGACGACGCCCTATGAGGAAGCGGTCGGTGCCTACATGATCTCGGCGGTGGCCTTCGTCGCGCTCGGTCTTTCCGGCTATTTCGAGAAGGTCATACGGCTGATCCCGCCCGGCATCGCCTCCGGCCTTCTAGCTGGCATTTTGCTGCAATTCGGCATCGGCGCATTCGGTGGCGCGAGCGTTGATCCGCTGCTCGTCGGACTGCTGGTCATCGCCTATGTCGTGCTGAAGCGCTTTTCCGCCCGCTATGCTGTCGTCGGCATCCTCGTTCTGGGGCTGGTGTTCCTGCTGACGCAGGGCCGGGTCAATCTGTCGGGGCTGAAGCTGGAGTTCGCCGCGCCCGTCTTCACCATGCCGGCGTTCTCCCTGAACGCGCTCCTGTCTGTTGCGCTGCCGCTGTTTCTCATCACGCTGACCGGCCAATACATGCCGGGAATGCTGGTGCTGCGGAACGACGGCTTCAAGACCAGCGCCAATACGATTGTCACCGTGACCGGCCTTGGCTCGCTCGTCATGGCTCCGTTCGGCTCGCACGCCTTCAACATCGCGGCGATCACTGCGGCGATTGCTACCGGCAAGGAAGCGCATGAAGATCCGCGAAAGCGCTGGATCGCAGGCATCGCGGCCGGCTGCTTCTACGTGCTGGTCGGCGTATTCGGCGTGACGCTCGCCGCCGTCTTCATGGTTTTCCCGGCAACCTTCATCACCACACTTGCCGGTCTGGCGCTGCTCGGCACGATCGGCGGCAGCCTTGCCGGAGCCATGGCAGATCCGACATCGCGTGAAGCCGCCCTCATCACCTTTCTGGCGTCTGCGGCGAACATCAAGCTGCTCGGCATCGGCGGCGCGTTCTGGGGACTGGTGATCGGCCTTGTCGCCTACATGGTCCTCAACGGTCGCCTACCGCATCGCGAGCGGTCCGGCCTCACCATGACCGAAAGGACCGCGAAGTGATGACGATAACCACTTCCGTCATCTCGATCCAGAGCCAGGTCGTGCATGGGCATGTCGGCAACAGCGCCGCCATCCTGCCCATGCAGGCACATGGGTTGAATGTCGCGGCGGTTCCGACAACCTTGCTGCCGAACCATCCCGGCTTTGAGACCATGCGAGGCCGTGTGAATCCGAACTGGTCGGCGATCTGCTGCGCGGAGTGGAAGAACGCGGATTGATCGAGACGAGCCGCTACATTGTCTCCGGCTATCTGGGCTACCGCGCCAACGGCGATGTTGTTGCCGCCTTCGTCGAACGCGCAAGGCAGATCAACTCGGACATCATTTATATCTGCGACCCGGTGATGGGAGATTCCAATCTCGGCGTGTTCGTCGCCGATCAGGTGGTCGAGTGCATTTGCAACGAACTCGTGCCGCTGGCCGGCGTTCTGACGCCCTACCAGTTCGAGGTCGGACTGATTGCGCGAGGCCAGCCTTGGAACTGGACGCAGCTTGACGCGACAGTCAGGCAAATCCAGATGCTGCGCAACGCACGGCTGGTCGTCACGGGTTGCACGCTGGACCACACCCCAATGGCTCCCTTGAGAATATCGTGTTCGAGGAGGATCTGTTGCAAACGTTTCGTCAATTAGCGTTGAGATAGGTTCTCAGCTTCAAAAGCTGGATTATTTGACGTTCAAAGGTCGCCACTTCGATAAGTCCGTCATCCTCCTTTGTGTTCGATGGTACCTGACTTACAATCTGAGCCTTCGCAATCTGAAAGAAATGATGGCCTTTATCTGTATCGTGCCATCGATAGCAACGGCGATACAGTCAGCAAAAAGGTTTCTGCACAAAGCTTTGGCCCGGCATGTCCGGCCAGAGAAGATCACTTTTGATGGGAGCCAGACCAATCGCATGGCCATCATGCAGTGTGATGCGGAGAACCGGTTGCGGCGGGGTGGAAAACCCATCACCATTCGCTCCAGCAAATACATGAACAACACTATCGAACAAGATCGTCGCCGTGTCAAACATCGGATACGATCCATGCTCGGCTTCATGTCTGAAGCCACTGCCAGCATCACGCTCGCCAGCATCGAACTCATTCACATGATGCGAAAGCTACAATGCACTTACGGCTCAACGCACCGCTTTCACTCAAACAACAATTCGCAGCGCTCACAGCATAATTGCGCCTACAGTTAAACCTTGTTCCGTGCAAAACGAATGTTTGCAACGGAGCCGTTCGTTATGGTGTCTTTGACCCGTCACATACAATCGTGGTCAAAACCACAGAGGTAGCTGAATGAACTATTGGAAGAGCAGTGCGTGTGCTAGATGAAGCTCAAGCAGTGGATCAACACGTGGGGAATTGTTGTTGGGGATGGTGAAATATAGAATAATGGGCGGCGGCTCGATTAAGTATCGTATCGCACTTCTGTCTGCGTCGCTTTTAGCCTTCGTAACAATAAGCAGTGACGCCCGATCCGACAGTTTGCCACCGCATCAGCCTCTTGGCATCAGGCACGTTTGTGCGCCCGTTCAGGTAAGCGCCAGTGCGGGCCTGTCAGTGGGACATTCGCTTCACTCCGGCGAAGAGATCCAATTGCAGGACGTCACCTTTGGACCAGACAATAAGCCCTACTTTTCCGTCAACTACGCGACCGGAACCGGACTGCAACGCGCGACTGGTTTTTTGCCGATCGATCAGGTCTTTAATTTCTGCGACTTCGAAAAGCGGGCCGCGAATGGTCAGAATTTTCTGGCGCCTCCCAACACCTGCCATTTGGTGGCAGTTGAAGAAAGCTCAATTGCGGCCTTGAACAAAGAAGCGTCGGCTCTTGAAAAATTCCGTGCTTCCATGGCCGCTTATCGAATGAGCAACGGGAATTATGCGCTGTCGTTTGGTTTACTCAACATTCGGGCGAGCGAAACGATACTGCGGCTTGCAAAAGACCTTCCGGCGAACAGCCAATGTTCCACGGGCGCCGAGTTTGTTGAAGCGTTGGTAAAAACCGAAAGCGCTTTTTCAGACGAACAAAGCCGACGCTTCGCTTCCGACGCTGAACGCCGCGCGGCGGCTCGCGATATGATGCAACAAGGCGTGCAAATCCACGACGTGGCAGTTTTAAAGCAAGCTTGTGACCTGGGAGCTCCTGAAGCCTGCAGCCGGTATGCTGAGGCAATCTACAACGCAGAAGACACAAACGGAACCCTGCCAGCAACTGTTACCCATTACGCGTTGATGGGGTGTATGGGCGGAAATGTGCTTGGTTGTAAACTTGCCATCAATCGAGCCGAAAACACTCTAGAAAATGCGCAGTTTCGCGCAATTGACGGCGGAACCGGTAATCCCGACGATCTTGTCGGTTTGGAACTTGCAAAACTTGGTTGCGACGCACGGCAGGCAGTCAGTTGCGTGTTACTTGCTCGTGGTACGGCGCCCTATGCGACGCCGACGCTCATTCAGGCGGCATCGAATTTTGCCGCTACACTGACCGCATGTAGAACCAGCATTGCCTGGGCATGCGAAGAACTTCAAGACGCATTCGCAAAGGTCGTTCAGGCGCGTACGGGCTATGCTTCCGCAACACCGGATGAAAACTACGCCTTGGGCTCTTTGGTGGAGGAAATTTGTACTCCAGGGCCTGCGAAACCGAATATCACGCACTGTAAAGCAGCTTACCTGAAATACCGGGATTTTCTGCAATTTACAAAGACTTCCGCCGACGTTGACACACGAATTGGTAATGCGAAAAGCTTCCTGGAAAAAGGCTGCGCCGCGGGCGATCCATCAGCTTGTGCCACTCAATCGAGGCTGAACGATCATTGGGCCGCCGAGGTGAGGAACAGAGCTGCGGCGCGGGCAATCGATTTATGCGCGCAGCAATCAGAGAAAGATAGCATTTGCGATGGATTGACGGCGTCTCTCGACCCGCAGCTTAATGCCGCTATACCCGCGCAACGTCAGGTCTATGACGCGCATATTGAGAAATGCAAGACCGACAAAACCTCAGAAGGCCCCCAAGCCTGCAGTTCAGCGGTTACAACCTACAAATCCTTACAGGGAGATGGACAATCGTCCGATATTGAAGCCCAGCTTTCTGGCGCGTGTAACGCTGAAAATATCAACGGTTGCAATGCGCTGGCTTCACTCATTGCGGAGAAATTCCAAGACGGGTCACCAGATGCTAAAGATGCCGTTCTATCAGTTCTTCGTACCGGTTGTCGATTTGACGACAGCCCCGGTAGCACGTGCCTTTCGCTGGCGGATAGTTTGGCTTCTAATGGAGATAGCGGCAATGCAACCGATGTTTACGCTAAAACCTGCGAGTACCAGATCAAGCATGCAGTCGGAAGACTGAAGGATGTCAGTATCTGCTATAATGCAGCCAAATTCGCGCTGGCGCAGAAAGTCCGATATACAGATGCTTTGCGCTGGGCAGAATTTTCGTGCAGCGCCGAAGATGTGGGACTGTCACCCTATGCCTGCAAGTTGGCCGGTAACATCTACGCGTTCGGTCTTGGTGTTGAAGCCAGCCCACAGGAAGCAGTGATCGCTTATCAAAGCGGGTGCTTTCATCCTTTTGTTAAAACCACTGATGGCGAATCCTGTATCAAATATGGAAATATCCTTCTGGATGCGCTGGGTCAGCTTGGCCAGACTGGCGCCCCTAAACTCATCCTTCCGGGAAACATGTATGACGACACGGAAAGCCCGATTGGCATCGGATCTGAAGCCTCGCGGGCTTATGACATGGGTTGCATGGACAGTATTGAACAGGCTTGTCAGTTAAACCGGAAACTACTCAATGACTGGAGTAACGGGCGTTATTACCATAGCCGTGTGCGTTGCCGGGTTGAGGATGACAGTGGAATTGTTCGTTCTGACAAGGTCTGCCGAGCATTTCCATTTTATCAGGCGGCGGGCCAGCTTAAGGAGCAGCGTAATCAGGTCAGATTAGACGTGTATGTCTGGCCAGATGGCGACAGAACAGTGGTCTATCAGAAAGACGGGAGATGGCTGTTGAATGAACTCGTAACGGATGGTCCTCGCCGTGACAACGAAACAAGCTGCTGGCGAAATCCCGTTTCAAAGCGAAGCTTCTGTGTGACAGAACTTGAGCAGTAACGGAACGAAATGGAACCGATCAATACGACTACCTTCCATTTCCGCACAATCATCGTATAACGTATATTGGGCTAAATGAGGCTGAAGGCAGTCGGAACGCTCTTTACGCTTCCGGGAAGGTCTGGCTTGCCAGCCTGATTGCGCATCGATCCTCTATACGGCGTTTGTTTTACCTGATCTGCCTCTCGTATCCGCTTTGGTATCTCTGCCAGTATCAGTGGTTTCCATTTGCTTACTTCATGATCAAACCAAAAAACTGGACGCATCCGCGTCGTAGTGAAAGGCGTGACTCTTCAACAGGGAAGGCGATGCCACTCGACAAAAGACGTCGAGTTGGATTTACACGTGGACGGTAGTGTCGCCAGTTGCATCTGTTGCGTTCTGGCTGAAGGCAAAGTCGCCTCTGGCATTGCTTTGCCTGTGGGCACCTCCATACCTTCCTCAACAGGAAGTGTATATGTCCACGGCGGCGTCCACTTTGACCGGTGGGACTTCAACGTCCCGACAGGTCTGAAGGTAAGATTGACGGACTACAACTCTCAGCCCCATTTACGGCCTTGGGCGGGGATCGAAAACGCATGAAATTGACCGGGCCGTGCTGGCTCGCACCAATTTCTTAAGGACGGTTCACCATTCTGCCGGCGCAGATGTGCGGGTTATTGCCGGCAACCTCCGCAAAGCAGTTCCGGGCGCCTGGTTCATAACTTCTCCCGCAGGAAGCGGCGGAACGGCCGTCAGATCAGCGGGGATCGTTCAGGATAGGATGTGAAACGTGATGACTTTTGCGACGACGTTCGATATCGAAACCAAGTGCCAATCAACATGCTGATGCGATTTTGGATTTGTTGTTATCATGATAAACTAATCGAAATGCAGACTAAATCATGTCGCTGTTAACTGGATTCGAGATTCCCGTTTGGCTTGATCTGTGGTTCACTTCGCGGCGTCGCTCTCGGCAAAAGTCCTCTCCAGAAACTGGGTAGTTGTCGCATCCAGATTGGACCGAAGCCAGTCCGCCATAGCGATTTCCTCTTGCAGGCTCTGCTCACATGCCCTTGCAATTTCTTCCTCATCCAATCGAGGAGCAGCAGCAATGAGGATCGTGTAGGAGGCAATTGAATTGCAGAACTGCGCCTTTTTCCGGTTTAGCGGTTGACTTTGATGGCCTGCCAGCAACGAAACCTCAATGCTGCACTCGACAAGCAGGTCTCCTACGTCGTGGAAGCTCAGTGGAAACTGATAATAAAGCCACACTACATGCGCAATGATCTTCTGGAAAACGGTGGCGCCTAACTTGAACAGGCTGGTCTTCGGTCATGCTCTGTGAATATCACCGCGCTCAGCAAAATCTTTTAGGCGACGCCACCGCTTATAGTACTTATTCAAAGATGATAGCGCGGAATGGTCTTGTTCCATTCGCGGGTTGTCACCGCTTCACCATTTTCCTTCGCCGTCAACACGCCAGAAATATAGAAATTCGCGGCGTCCGACTGCATCTTGGTGGTGCTTTCAATATCGATCATCCAGCCTTCGCGGCCCATCTGATAGCCCTGTGTCAGCACATAAGACGCGGACAACGGGTCATTGTCATGGATACGCAGTTCACGCTTGAGGCTGTGGCTTAATTGCGTGCCGAGATCGTCAAAGCGCAAAATGCCTTCGCCGAACAGACCACCAATGCCTTCCGTCACATAAAGCGTTTCGCCGGTGACGTGATCCTGCTTGGTCCAGCGACGCACGCTGCCCGGATCAAGCTGGGTCATAGGCGTTGCAGGGCCATGTGCTGGCTTCTGGAAGACGACCTTCGCGTCATCGGCGGATGTCGGGCGCACTGGCAGATCAAGAACTGATGAAACGGTGTCGAGCGTGAGTGTCACACGCTTTGGTGATGGCCAGACCATCGGCCAATAGCCAGTTGCAACCGAAAGACGGATGCGATGGCCTTGCTTGAAGCTGTAGCCGCTATCGTTGAGCTTGATCGCAATTTCGTAGGTCTTGCCCGGTACCAGCATTTCCGGCTTGTCATGGCCGTTGATGTGGTTGAGGTTGAAGACCTGATAGCTGACGCGGGTGATGCGGCCATCGGGCAGAATATCGCTCAGACGCAGCGAAACCTGTGCAACCGGCTGATCGACGGTGAATGTCAGACGTGCAACTGGCGCGCCGAGAATTTCGAGGTTCTCGGTCAGAACAGCGGTGTCGAAGTTGAGCGAACCGCCGTCGTCAAGACGCTGATCGGTCGGGTGTTCGCCAGGGCAACCGGTCGCCATCCATTCGCCACCGGCCTTGCCGTGGCTGTTTGGCGAGGAAATCGAAAGCATACCCTTGGCTGCATCGGCCTTGCCCAGCGTGAAGTCAGCGCCAAGCGCGAAAGGCGTGTGTACGATTTCGGTCGAAGGCCAGTTCTGTTCGCCAACCCAACGGCCATTGGTAAAGTCGCGCGAGCCGGTGGGCTCGATAGTATCGCAGATATAGGCGCGGAGCTTCGGCTCATCCATGATGCCGGTCTCTTTGCCCTTAAGCCACTGGTCCCACCAGCGCACAGCTTCCTGCAAGAAGCCGATTGCCGGACCCGGCAGACCGTCCTGCGGATAGACATGGCCCCATGGGCCGATAATACCACGCGCAGGAACCTGAAGGTTTTCAAGCAGGCGCGGAACAGCATTGGTGTAGCTGTCGGCCCATGCGCCAATGGCGAGAACCGGGCACTGGATTGCAGACCAGTCTTCGCAGACCGAGCCATGCTTCCAATATTCGTCGTAATGCTGGTGTTCGAGCCAGAGCGCCGGGAAGAATGGCAGTCGCTCCAGACGTTCAATCCATGCATCGCGCCATCCAGCGCCCACAATCGCCGGATCGAGCGGACGCGACTGATAGGCGAGCATGATCGTGCCCCACCAGAGATTATCATTGAGCAGCAGGCCGCCCATGTAGTGGATGTCGTCGCGGAAGCGGTCGTCGGTCGAATAGGCGGTGATGACCGCCTTCAATGCGGGCGGACGGCAGGCTGCGACCTGGAGACCGTTGAAGCCGCCCCAGCTCTTGCCCATCATCCCGACATTGCCACTGCACCATGGCTGCTCAGCGATCCAGGCGATGACTTCCAGCGCATCGTTCTGCTCCTGCTGGATATATTCATCGGCCATATGGCCATCGGATTCGCCCGTGCCGCGCATGTCAACGCGGATCGCGGCATAGCCGTTCTGCGCGAAATAGCCATGCATTGGTTCATCGCGGCCACGTGTGCCGTCGCGCTTGCGGTACGGAATATATTCGAGCACGGCAGGAACGGGATTTTCCTCGGCGCCTTCAGGCAGCCACAGGCGTGCACCAAGACGGGTGCCATCCTTGAGAGTGATCCACAGATGCTCGGTGATATTGACGGTCATGATCGGTTCCAATTTCAATAAAGAGGAGCCGGTGCGGCATTAGCGCCGCATCGGTAGTTTAACTGGCGGCACGGACTTTCAGGATATCGTCCAGCCAGTCACGGCGTAGCTCCGGAACGGATGTGATGAGCTGCTCCGTATAGGGCTCGTAAGGCGGTTCGAAGATTGCCTTCGTGGTACCGGTTTCGACCACCTTGCCCTTCTGCATCACCATGGTGCGGTCGGCGAGCCGACGGACGACGCCAAGATCGTGGGTGATGAAGAGATATGACACGTGCAATTCGTCCTGCAACTTGCGCAGAAGCCTGAGAATTTCCTCCGCGACAAGCGGGTCGAGCGCCGAGGTGACTTCATCGCAGATGATGAGATCAGGCTTGGCGGCCAGCGCACGGGCGATACACACACGCTGTTTCTGTCCGCCCGAAAGCGCGCCCGGCAGGCGGCTTGCGAAATCGGCAGGCAGGCCGATGAGTTCAAGCAGGCGCTTGACCTCAATCTCGCGCTGGTCCTCATTCATGCCGAAATAGAACTTCATCGGACGACCGATGATTTCACCGACGGTCTGGCGCGGGTTCAATGCCACGTCGGGCAGCTGGTAAACGAACTGAATGCGGCGCAGTTCTTCGCGGCTACGCTTTTTGTAGTTCGCTTCCAGCCGCTGCCCGGCAAGCGTGATGATGCCGCTTGAGTGCGGCGGCAGGCCTGCAATGATGCGTGCAAGCGTCGATTTGCCGGAACCGGATTCACCCACAACTGCAAGCGTTTCACCGCGACGGATATAGCAACCCACATCGGTCAAAACGAGTTTCTTGCCGTAATAGGCGGTTGCGCTCTTCACTTCGAGCAGGATTTCGCCGGTCTTGTGCTCGGCCTGTTCGCCCGAAATGCTGGCTTCACGTTCGGATACCAGGCGCTGGGTATAGTCCTGTTTTGGTGCTTCGAGAATTTCTTCCGCAGAACCAAGCTCGACCATCTTGCCATGACGAAGAACCATGATGCGGTCGGCGATTTGCGCCACCACGGCGAGGTCATGCGTGATGTAAAGAGCAGCGGTGTTGTAACGCTGGATCAGGCTGCGCAAGAGTGCCAGCACCTCGATCTGGGTCGTCACATCAAGTGCGGTGGTCGGCTCATCCAGCACCAGAATATCCGGGCGGCAGGACATTGCCATGGCGACCATGGCGCGCTGCAACTGGCCACCGGAAACCTGATGCGGATAGCGGTCGCCAAAATTGTCCGGGTCTGGAAGCTGTAGCGCGTGCAGCAGTTCCAACATCCATTCCTTTGCTTCCGCTTTGGTCATCAGGCCATGATAAAGCGGGCCTTCCATAATCTGATCGCCGATGCGGTGCGCCGGGTTAAACGACGCTGCCGCACTTTGTGCAACATAGGCGATGCGTGCGCCGCGCGCCTTTTCACGGGTCTCGCGAGTGCCGTCCATCAACGAAATATCGTCAACGACAATTGTGCCCTCAGCGATCCTGCAGCCGCCACGGCCATAGCCCATCGCGGCCAGACCAATGGTGGATTTGCCAGCACCGGACTCTCCGATGAGACCCAGCACTTCACCACGCTTCAGCGTCACATCGACATGATCGACAAGCGTTGCGCCATTGGGTGCTTTGACGACGAGGTCGGAGATTGAAAGAACGATATCGTTGCTCATCGATCAGCTCCCTGCGTGGTCGTGCGTCCGGCCAGAAGCCAGTCCACGACGAGGTTGACGCCAACGGTGAGGATAGCGATTGCAGCCGCCGGGAACAGCGGCGCGTAGAGTCCGTAGAGAATGGCCTGCTGGTTGTCCTTCACCATGCCGCCCCAGTCCGCAAATGGCGGCTGGATACCGAGACCGAGGAACGACAGACCGGCTACGAACAGGAAGGTGAAGCAGAAACGCAGGCCGAATTCCGCGATCAGCGGCGGCAGCGTATTCGGCAGGATCTCACGCCAGATCAGCCAGCCGAGACCTTCGCCGCGCAGACGGGCGGTTTCGGCATATTCCAGCACATTGACGCCCTGCGCTACAATGCGCGCCAGACGGAACACGCGGGTGGAATCGAGCAACGCGATGGTGATGATCAGCACCGGGAGAGAAGAGCCGAGCGCCTGAAGGATGACGAGCGCCGAAATGAGCACCGGAATGCACATGACGGTATCGACGATGCGCGACAGGATCGTATCGACCCAACCACCGAAAATGGCGGCAAGGAAACCGAGAGGCACGCCGACGCTGAACGACAACAGCGATGCAGCCAGTGAAACACCAATCGACATCTGCGCACCAAAGAGCAGGCGCGAGAGCATGTCGCGGCCATTCTGATCGAGACCGAACCAGAACTGCGCCGATGGCGGATCAAATGGCGCGCCGACAATATCTTCCTGACCATAAGGCGCGATCATTGGGCCAAACAGGAACATCAGGAGGCAGAGGGTGACGATGGCGAGACCGACCCACGCCGTCAGGGGAATAGATTTCTTCATTGTCTTTACCGTGGGTGCCTCAGGCGCGGATTGAGCGCGATGGCAGCGACATCGGCGATGATATTGAGAATGACATAGGCCGCACCGAAGACGAGGGCCGCAGCCTGCACGAGCGGAAGGTCACGCTTGGAAACGGCGTCAACCATGAAACGGCCAAGGCCGTTATAGTTGAAGACCGCTTCGACCAGCACCACGCCGGTGATAAGGTAAGCGATGTTGAACGCCACCACATTGACGATTGGCGCTGCCGCATTGGGCAAAGCGTGCTTGGTTACAACGCGCTTGGTGCGCAGACCTTTCAGATAGGCGGTTTCAACATAGGCCTGATCCATAACCGACAAAACGGCGGTGCGGGTCATGCGCATCATCTGCGCAACGGTCACCAGAACCAGCGTCAGTGCGGGCAGGGCCGTGGCTTGAACCCATTCAAGGAACGTCATGCCTTCATAAGTATCGGCAAGGCTCGGCAGCAGGTTGAAGCGGATCGACAGGAACAGGATCAGCAAAAGGCCGAGGAAATATTCTGGTAGCGAAACGAAGGCGAGCGCTACGATATTCACAACGCGGTCGAAGATGCCGCCGCGCTTAACTGCGGAAATGAGGCCAAACAGAATGGCGATCGGGACGCTGATGACTGCTGCAAAGGCTGCAAGCGCCATCGTATTCCAGAAACGCGGCCACAGGAGATCGGCAACCGGTTGCTGATTGGCAAGCGAGGTGCCGAGATCGCCGGTCACGAAACCTGCCAGCCACGCGAAATAGCGTGCGAGGACCGATTGATTGAGGCCGAGGCTTTCGCGCAGCGTCGCAAGCGCTTCCGGCGTGGCATTCTGACCGAGAATGGCGGACGCCACGTCACCCGGCAAAATCTGCGTGCCGGCGAAAATCAACGCCGACACGAGGAACAGCGTGAGGAGCCCGAGCCCCACACGCTTAACAATTAGAACGAACATTTATGCTTCCAGCCAGACTTTTTCGGCAAGGCGCGCACCCATCAGATTGAACATCGGATGCGTGGTCACGCCCTTGAGCTTCTTGGAGGTGGCGTCGAGATAGTCGCCGAACATCGGAATAAGCGCGCCGCCATCATTGCTGATCATCGCCTGCAATTCGGCGTAGATTTCCTTGCGCTTGGCCTGATCAAGCATCGCACGGGCTTCAAGCAGCTTGGCGTCGAAATCGGCGCTCTTCCAATGCGTATCGTTTTGCGATGCGTTGGATGCGTAGGCGACCGACAGGGCTTGATCGGCAGTCGGGCGACCACCACGATAAGACATGCAGAACGGCGCTTTCATCCAGACATTGTCCCAATATCCGTCAGCCGGTTCACGCTTGATATCGATCTCGATGCCCGACTTGGCGGCGGCGGTGCGGAAGATCGCAGCGGCATCGACAGCGCCCGTGAAGGCTGCATCGGAAGCGGACAGCTGGATTTTCAGCGAATCCATGCCGGCCTGTTTCAGATAGAACTTGGCCTTTTCCGGGTCATAGGCGCGCTGCGGCAGTGCTGCGTCAAAAAACGGGTCGGTGCTCGGGATCGGGTTGTCGTTGCCGAGACGTCCATAGCCGCGCAAGGCGGTCTTGAGCATCTGTTCACGGTCGATGGCGTGTTTGACGGCAAGACGGACATTGTTGTCGGTGAACGGTGCCTGCGTGCAATCCATCAGGAAGGAGAAGTGCTGGCCGCCGGACGACTGGACGATGTTGAGGTTCGGATTGCGCTTCAACAGATCGACGGTCTTGAAGTCGAGCTGGTTGATGGCGTGCACCTGACCGGACATCATGGCGTTGGTACGGGCAGACACATCGTTGATAACGATGACTTCAACCGCATCGACCCATGCCGTGTTCGGCTTCCAATAGCTTTCATTGCGCGTGAAACGCGAACGCACGCCCGGCTGGAAACGCTCGAAAACGAAAGGTCCGGTGCCGACCGGCTTGTTGAAATCGGTCCAGTCTTTCGGAACGACGAGGAAGTGATAATCGGACAGAATGTAAGGCAGATCGGCGTTGCCGCTCTTCAGCGTGATCTTGACCGTGCCAGCATCGACCTTGGCGACATCGGTGAATTCCGAGGCGAGCGAACGCGCGCCAGATGTGGTTTCGCCGCGATGAAGGTTGATCGAATAGATGACGTCGTCGGCGTCAAGCGTCTTGCCGTTATGGAAGGTCACTCCCTGACGAACCTTGAAGGTCCATTCCTTGGCGTCGGCTGACGGCTCCCAGCTTTCGAACAGTTCAGGCACAGCCTTGTTGTTGGCGTCGATTTCGACAAGGCCGTTCATCAGCATGTAGGCCTGATTGACCGGAACCCAGTCCTTCAGAAGGCGCGGATCAAAATTGTCGGTCGTGCTGCCGCCGCCGATGCCGAGCTTGAGCACTCCGCCTTTCTTTGGCGCGCCTTCGCCTGCCGCCGCAGCGGGCGAGGTGATCAGGCCGCTCATGCCGGTGATGCCCACCAGACCGAGGCCGGCTGCGCCCGCCATGAAAGAACGACGCGTCAATTGAAACTGGCTTTTTTGCTCAGGCATGCTGTACCCCTGTGTTTAAGTCATAGCTTATCGGCTTTTGCGGGTGGGGTAGCTTACTGTAGCCCTTATTTTCAAGGGTTGATGTCGGATTTCTGGGCATGACTTTTAAGCATACCCTCATGCGAAATGTGTGTCTTGGCATTTGCGCGAACAGGAATAAAGGAGCGTCCAACAGTACCGGCAGGGGCGCTTTTCCGTAGGGGAAGCTGTCCCTGCTTTTTTAGATTTGGATGATCCTGGAGATCGAAAATGGGTTTGCCGGATGTTATCGGCTTGGTGGGCGCGTTCTTTTACCTTCTTGGCTATGCGCTGATTCAATTGCGTATTTTTACCGTCGACGATCCGGTCATTCCGCTGCTGAATGTGCTGGGCGGCATCGCCCTGATCTATTCGCTGGTTTGGAACTTCAACCTCGGTTCCTTTATTTCGCAGGTTGCCTGGCTGGTGATCACCGTTTTCGGATATATCCGCTTCCGCATGGTGTCGCGCCGCCGCGCCGCACTCCCGCAGGAATGATGCGTTTCGCCGATCCGATCATCTTTACGTGATCGGATCGGTTCCATTGCTCGCAATCAGCCAGCCGGCCACTTCCCGTACGATTTTTCGCTGGTGACGGTCGGCCGGTCGCATCAGATAGAAATAGGCATCCGACCGCATCATGTGGCTATGCACGGGCACCAAAGTCCCGCTCGCAAGCTGTTCCTTGATCAGCCATGTCCAGCCGAGGGTGATGCCAATGCCTTGCGTTGCCGCGGCGACGCAAAGGCCGTAATCGCCAAGCCGCCATTCCAGCGCGCCGCCGGGCGGCGACAGTCGGGCGTCGTGCCACCATTCCGGCCATCCCTGCCACTCGCGCATCGTATCTTCGATAGCAAGCAGTACAGGCGCTTCCTGCTCCATGATATTGGGCACACCCGGCGCTGATACCGGCACGACTTCCTCTCGTCCGAGAACCGTCAAATTGACGCCGATGGGGCGCTCTTTGCGATAAAACAATGCAAGGTCGAACTCATCGAGGCGCAAATGGGCGACGTCATCCGTTACGCGCAGCCGGATTTCGATGCCTGAAATCTCTGCTTTCAACTTGCCTATGCGCGAGAGAAACCACTGGTCGGCAATGCCGCGCGAACAGGCGATGGTGATCTGCCGGGGGCCTATCCACGCCCGAAGGCCATCTGTGACAGCGCTGAGATCGCCCAGGAGCCGACTGACTTCCGAGGCATAACTTTCACCCATGGCAGTCAGTTGTACGCCAACCGGCAGACGATTGAAGAGCTTTGAACCAATGAAGGCTTCCAGCTTGCCGATCTGTCGGCTGACGGCGCTCTGGGTAAGGCCCAGTTCCTGACCTGCACGGGAGAAACTGCCAAGTCTGGCCGCGCTGTCGAAAACCACCAGCGCATTGAGTGGGGGCATGGATTGACGACCAACTGCCAAAGTTTTATCTCCATTTCGACGCGGTACCACGTTCCACAAGTCTGGGCTGCCTGCGAAAATGTAGTCATTCTGACTTCAGAAAACTTGAAGACTATCAGAAACGAGGCGGCTAGCTGATAGGCCGGTTTCTCGACAAGTTGCAACATTTTTCATAGTTGCGGAAGCAATTCGACAAACGTGTCCACCTGGAAGCCGAATAGGTCGCCCCCTTCAATCTCCACTTGACTGGTTATCAATGTTGTCACTCAGTTGAATAACTGAACGGTAGAGTTCAAAACCCGTGAAATGCCATATCGAGCGCGGATACGATATCGTCATGTGAAGCAGAAAGGTTTGTGACTCGTTCCTTTAATACGGACACCGGAATTGCCGACATAAACTGTGTAACCAAAACATGTTCCTCGCCTTCAATCTCGAAGCTCGGATTGAGCCGCTTCGCGGGGATGGGAGCCAGCGCTTTAATATTAGAGGGATGACGATACGTGTTTTCAGTTCATCCAGTAGATCAGCCTGTACATCGAGCACATAGCCGCCACTCGGATTGGAGTAAACGTCATATCTCGCCATTAGAATTGACGATAACGTTCAAGCGGTAAGCCGTTTGATTCGACGTAAGCATTAGAACTTTGTATCGCTGGACGATTATCGTCTTTCCAAAGTGCTGACTTGGCAGCAGCTATCGCCTGCGCAATTCCACTCTCGGCTGCACGCGAAATATTTATTTTATGTTGGCGCGCTTCAGAAAGAAGCTCATTATCGATTGAAAGATTGGTCGCGCGTTTGAATGTCCGGGCAGACTCCGGTCGTAGCATAACATATGCTCCTCTAGTTGATTATTATATGCGCATATTTATGTGCATTCAACTGGAATCTGTATGTAACTCAGCGCTTCTTTATTGGAACGCGATCCGGGCAGGAGCGAGATACGCGAAAGTCTGACTGGCAATCAGATGGCTGGATATACGGCCATTGTCCGCCCTATGAAGTAAGCGACAACACAATCACCCTCTCTAGACCATGTTTTGGAGTCGCGAAGATGAGAGGGTTAGATCAGGTAACAGTATGAAATACTCGCAGCGCAAATGCGTCCTAAAATTATTGGCTTTTTCCAAGGTTTTGTGCCACGAGGCCAAAAACTATCGTAAATTCGCCGCTTGGCAGGAAAATTGGGCGCACCGGGCTGGAACAGCGAACGCGCCCTGTTAGCTAAGTCGCCTTGCCGATGAAGTCGCAGGCAAAGCGCTCGGCGATGGCCTGAATGGCCGCGTGGATGGGACCAGCGGTCAGGCTCGGCAGAACGGAGCCATCCACGACATAGACGTTATCCAACCCATTCAGCCGCAAATCGGGATCGACCACTGCGGCATCGTCGTTGCCCATACGGCAGGTTCCTGACGGGTGGTGATGCGTGATGGCAGCCTTGGCGATGAAGGCGTCGATATCATCCTCGGTTTCCACCGCTCCGGGGAGAATTTCGTGATCGCGCCATTCATCGAGTTCGGGGCGATGGCCAATTTCCCGCGCTGCCGCGAGGGCAGCCCGAAACAATCGCCGGTCGTTCTCGGTCTGGAGATATTTGGGGTCGATCCTAAGGGGATCGTCCAGACCTGCGCCGGTTATGCGTATTTCACCACGGCTTGTGGGATGCGTAACGCCGAACAGGAAGGAATAGGCGCTGCCCGGTGCTGGCGCCGTGAAAAGTTCCGACACAATGGGCGCAACACCGCATCCGACGACGATTTCGGGCTGGCCGTCCGTCGCAGTGCCATCGGCACGCATATAGGCCATGCTCTCCGAATGTTGCAGACGGGATGGTGCCAGCTTTTGTCTGGCAGCGTAGAGATTGCCTGCGCCAAGCAGGTGATCCATCAGATTGCGGCCCAGCTCAGGCGCTTTGAGACGGCAGGTCACGCCAGCCTCATGCAACACGTCTTCCGGTCCAATGCCTGAACGCATGAGAAGGGCGGGGCCTTCCAGCGAACCCGCTGAAAGGATGATCTTGTCGGCAGTGATCGTGGATAAACCTTCCGGGCCGATAACCTCAAGACCAGTGGCACGAGCATTGTCGAAACTGAGATGTCGGGTCTTTGTGCCTGTCAGTATCGTCAGGTTGGGAAGCGCACGCACGCTTGGCGTCAGCCATGCTTCGGCGACCGTTACGCGTCGGCCATCGCGGATCATCAGCGAGTTCGGCGTAACACCCATCATCTGCCCGGTGCTGTGACCGGGAATGCGGGGCAGGCCAACTGCGGCACCCGCTTCGATGAAGGCGCGGGTCAGGGGGCTGACCTCCTCGTCCGGTATCCATACCGGCATCGGGCCGCCCTTGCCGTGGATACCATCGCCGCCCAGTGCGTGGTCTTCATTTGCCTTGAAGGCTTTCTGCAAGCCTTCCCAACTCCAGCGCTTATCGCCCGTCGCTTCCGCCCAGGCAGCAAAGTCGGCGGGATGGCCGCGCATATAACCCATGGCATGCAGCAGGCTGGAGCCACCCAACGCCTTGCCGCGTGCCCAAGGGAAACTGCGACCGGCAGCACCCGACTGTGGGACGGTATTATAATCCCAATCATAAGGGCGATGCTGGATCGCGGGCCACATGGCCGGTTTCCAGATATCGGGGTCTGTCGGCTCGCCACCGGCCTCGATCAGCACGACTTGCCGTGCTGGATCTTCGCTCAGCCGTGCGGCGAGAAGGGCGCCAGCAGAGCCAGCGCCGATAATTGCCACGTTGTATTGTGCCATTGCCTTAATTCTGATCCGCAGGAATGACAACGCCTTCCAGTGTCATGACTTCGCCATCGAGAGAGACAGAGCAGTTGCGCAGCGGAATATCAAGATGGCATGGCGTATCGCGATCGCCGCCGGCTTCGGTGTTTGGACCCGACGACCACAGGAAATTGCCTGCGAACGAGCGCGCATCCATGCCAAGTTGTGCCTCGGGGTTGTAAAGGCCGAGCACCGTCCAGTTGGCGCGGTTTTCCAGGCCCCAGCCGACATGGGCCATGGCATAGGCGCGGGTATCATTGAAGCTGTCCATGAACTTACGCATGAACTCGGCGTCGTAACCACCTTTGATATCGACGATAAAGCCCTTTTCGATGGTCACCGTAATTGGCGCGCGAGCATATTTTTTGAACGGCAGCAGGATGTCGCCTTCGTCGATGACGATGGTGCCTTCGGCGCTGCCTTCATCCGGCCAGCGAGCCGAAAAGCAGCTCGGCCAGTGGTCCCAGCGGCCCGGCTCATCGGCCAAACCATATTGCGTGAGAACCGGATATTGCCCGAGGCGGCAACGAAAATCCGTGCCGGCTTTCGAGGTCACGTGCATTTCCTTGGCCGCGCCGATCTTCTTGGCGGCAGCGAGAACGCGCAGCTTGTCTTCCGGGCGCGGAATCTGGCGCATCATGATTGCCGGTGGTTCCACCGCCAGCAGCATGCGCGTGCCGGTCTTCAATACTTCTTCCTGTTCCTTGGAAAACAGAAGCTGCAATGTGTCGATGACCATGTCGGACGCCATGAGGCAGGCCAGCGCTGCCGAATTGCCGTCGAGTGGCGTCTTGCCGATATAGCCAGACTTGTCAGGCGAAATCGCTTTTTCGGCATTGACCGGAGCAAGGTTCAGTTCGGTGACAACCGCTCCAAGATCGGAAGCCGCAAGCTTGGCGATATAGGCGATCTGCTTGTTGCTGTCGTCACTCGTCAGAATGGTGACCTGTTCGCCAGCTTTCAGGTTGCACATTTCGAGCACCTGTCTCCAGCCCTTCAGGAACTGAGCGTCGCTGATTGACATGATATGATACCTCCATTGGGCGTCTGCCCGTTTGACACTGTGGCTACACCAGAGAGCACGTCGGCCAGTCCCGATGAAGAAAGTGCTCTATCTATTTGTTATTGTGTTTATTCTGGTGCAGCCGGTTCCCACTCTGTCAGGTTGCTAGAGCACATCCCGAAAAGTGCGAAGCGGTTTTCGGATAAGATGTGCGACAAAACAAAAGGCTAGAGAGGTTATTACGATTCAACTTCTGCTGAAACCGCTCTAGAGTGCGTTTTGGTTTGCCAGTGTGAAAAAGTTGCGGTTGTAATGCAGCAGCGGCGATGTTTCAGGTCCGAAGCGAATGGCCTTTACATTGCCGACGAAAATCGAATGGCTGTCCGTCTCGGAAACCGTGGCGATCTCGCAATCGAGATTGGCCATGGCGTCATCAAGAGCCGGAGCACCCGTCGCAAGGCTTGTCCAACGATAGGGCGCAAATTTGTCTTCACCCATACGGCCGATCTGGCCTGCGAAACGCATGGCGACTTCACGCTGGCGGTCGGCGAGAATACTGACGCAGAAGCTGCCCGCCGAGGTGATCGCCTTGTGCGCCTCGCCGAAGCGATTGACACAGACAAGCATGGAAGGCGGCGTCAGCGACATGGAGCAGACGGCAGTTGCCGTCAGGCCGCGCCGTTGATCGCCTTCACCGGCGGTAATGATGTTCACCGTCGCCGCAAGCTGGCGCATGGCGGAGCGAAAATCATCGGTCAGTTGATCGGTGGCTGGTTGGATCATAGGGTGCCTCCTTTTGCAGCAAGCACGGTTTCAACAAAGAGCGCCGCTGAGGCAAGCCGGTGGTCGGCGCCGCGCGCGCCGACAAGCTGGACGCCGACTGGCAATCCCTTGGGGCCTTTGCCTGCGGGGAGACAGATGAGCGGCACTTGCAAGACACTCCACAGCCGGTTGAAAATCGGGTCGCCAGTCGGCGTTCCTTCCGGCGCTTCGCCCGGGGCGGCCAGCGTCAGCACCGCATCGAAACGCGAGAGGATCGCGTCCATCATCAGGCGGATCCCTGGAATTTCGCCCATGGCAGCACGATAGCGGGCTTCATCAACGCGACCCTGATCTTCCATCATGGCCCGGGTAACGGGTGTAAGCCGATCCCAATGGCGGCTGGTCTCGGAGACGAGTGACTGGGTCACTTCCCAGCCCATGACGGCTTCATGCAGGTCGAAAATGCCGTCGAACCAGGACGGAGCGGCCAGCACGGTTACGTCTGCGCCGGATGCTTCCGCGACGGACGCCAGCCGGTTGACGATGTCGATCGCATAGGCTTCCGCTTTTTCGAGACGGGTGCCGAGGAGGACGCCGATACGAGGGCGCGCCGGTGCTGTGAGGGTGGCCAGTTCGGATTTACCGGTCAGCACTGCGGCGCAATGGGCGGCATCGCCAATGTTGCGGCTGAGAATGCCGAGCGTATCCAGCCCGTGGCAGAGTACCTTGATCCCCACCGTGTTGATCGCTCCGAAGGTCGGCTTGAAGGCCGTCACGCCGCAAAAGCTTGCAGGGCGAATAACCGAACCGGAAGTCTGTGTGCCATAGGCCAGAGGCACCATGCCAGCGGCAACGGCAGCACAGGAACCTGATGACGATCCGCCCGGCGTATGGGCCGGATTGTGCGGGTTGCGGGTCTTGTTCGGGCTTGCCATGGCAAGTTCCGTGCTAACCGTCTTGCCCAGGATCAAGCCGCCTGCATTGCGGGTGATCTGCACGGCTGGCGCATCCCATGGCGGCTGAAAGCCCTCATAGATGCTTGTGCCATAGCCCGTGGGCATGTCGGCTGTGTCGATGACGTCCTTGACGCCAATAGGGACGCCAGCCAACGCTCCCTTGGCTCCAGATGCATCCATTGCATCGGCGGCGGCGCGCGCCCGCGCGGCATCAAGATGTTGCCACGCCATGACCGGACCGTCTCTGTCCGCAATGCGTTCAAGAAAGGCTTCCGTGACTGCACGGGTGGTGAGAGCACCGGAGGCTACGGCAGCAGCGATGTCGCGAGCATCAAGGGCAAGGATTTCAGAGTTGTTCATCAAACATTTCCTCAGCCGAATATGGATGGGCGCCGGTCGATCCACGGAGCGGCGCGTTCAAGCTCCGCAGCCAGCGCGAAAAGCAATGCGTCGTTTCCAAAGGCCGCACCGAGATGGGAGCCAATGGGCAGGCCATGGGTACTCATGCCGAGGGGAACCGACATTGCCGGGCAGCCGGATGTGTTGAAAACGGCAGTGAAGGGCGAATGCGACCAGAACAGATCGTAGAATTCGTCGATGTTTTTGCCCTGACCGGCAAGCTTGCCCAATAGCGGCGCGGTTTCTGCCGCAGCCGGGGTCAGCATGACGTCATATGTGCTGAAGAACCGCCCGAGCGCGCGCGCCGAAGCGTGAAGCTGGTTGACGGCCCACAAATAACGGGTGCCGGGTATTGCCAGCGCTTCGCGGACCCATTGCTGATTGACGGGTTCAAGCTTGGCGATGTTGGCAGAGGCTGCATCACCGCCGCTGACACCCAAAGCCACGTTGACACCAACGATGATGCGCCATGCCGCTTTCAGTGCTTCCGCGTCATAGCCTGCATCTGCAACTTCTTCGACGCTGTGCCCGAGGTCTTCCAGCAACCGCGCGGTGGCGCGCACAGTTTCGACCATTTCTGGATCAATAGGACTGCCGTCTGGTGCAACGACAATCATCGCGACCTTGAGGCGAGGCAGTGTTTTGTCGAGCGCTGCCAGATAGCTGCCCGGCGTGGCTGGAGACGCCCATGGGTCGCCAAGATCGCTGCCGCCTGTCACGTCAAGCATGGCTGCATTGTCTCGCACCGACCAGGTAACGGCGTGTGGTGTGGACATGCCGCCAATGGCTTCAGCGGCAGCAGGACCAACGGGATTGATCAGCCGCGACGGCTTGAACCCGAAAAGACCGCAATGGCTGGCAGGCAGGCGTGTGGAACCCGCACCGTCCGAACTGTTGGCAAGCGACACCATGCCGCTGGCGACAGCCGCAGTCGAGCCGCCGGACGAGCCGCCCGCCGTGCGGTTGATATCCCATGGATTGCGGGTCGGGCCGAAGGCGTCGGATTCTGTGGTGAAGCTGAGCGCAAATTCCGGCGTATTGGACTTGCCGACAATCACCATGCCCGCCGCTTTATAGCGCGCGGTGATGGTGGAATCGCGTTTGCTGACGACATTGCGCAGCAGTTCCGACCCGCTCGACAGGAGCATGCCTTCCGCTTCGAAGCCGGTGTTCTTCAACAGCATCGGAACGCCCGAAAGCGGGCTTTTGGCCAAGCCGTCGGCGACCTGCTTGCGCGCGAGATCGTAATGCGGATGCACGACGGCATTGAGCTGCGGGTTGAGCCGCTCGATCCGTTCGATAGTGGTTTCGAGGACTTCGCTTGCGCTGATCTCTTTGCTGGAGATCAGACCGGCAATCGCGATGCCGTCGAGTTTCGCCAGATCATTCATCGTCTCAACTCATCTGCGCTTTGAAAAGATCGAGGTCCCACATGTCCTTGGTGCCCGCCAGCAGACCGTCCTGGAACTCGAATATATGCAGACCGTCAAGCGCGATCTGGCGTGGTTCAACATTGTCGCCGCGCGGCGTGAAGGTCCCGGTCATGTAATAGGGAACAGCAACCTGATTGCCCGAGCGAATATAGCCGCGCCGTTCCCATGCAACATCGGGCAGCATGCGCCAGAAGCCGGTCAGCCCCTCAGCCAGAGCGGCGTGTCCCTGGCGGCGTTTCGCCATGGCGACTTCCTCGTGCCAGCCATCGGCGTGATAAAGCGAAGCCGCTCCTCGGCATCGCGCGAAGTGTAAGCGCTATAAAAGCGGTCGATAAGCGAGGACTGGTCCATCGCAATCTCCAACATGTCGCGAAAGAAAAAACCCCGCCCGATTGGCATCAGGCGGGGTCGTCAGAGCTTTACTCGATCCCGGCGATCTTCTTCACCTGGGCGACATAACCGTCGCGCTTGACTTCATTATATAGTCGGGCGCGCAGGGCCGGAGCCGGTGTGGCGTTGACGTTTTCAAACAGTGCAACGCGGCCAGCCAGCGAACCGGAGGTCATGTCCCAGATGAAATTCATCAGCTGTTCCTTGACCATGGCCGATACGCCATGTCCAGGCAGCAGTTCATGCAGGAAGTGGCCGACTTCTGGATTGTCGAACGCCTTCTTGCCAAAACGCATCACCAGACCCTGACCACACAGTTCCTGAAGGATATGGATGATCTTCGGGTAGTTTTCGATAGAATAGAGGCGACCGGCGGTCAGCATGCCGACATCGGGGCGCATGACATCGCCTTCGGTCGGGACAGCCAGCGCTTCGGCAGCGGTGACGAAGGCGCGGAGCGTCTGCGCATATTCGACCAACTGGCCCAGCATCATCTGAACAGCCGGAATTTTGCCGGTGCCGAGATAATCAAGAACCATCTGGCCTGCACCGACGAACAGTTCAGCCTTCACCGCGAGACGGGTGAGGACATGCCAGTGTGCAAAAACGCAGACCGGGCCGTAATAGCTCATCGCCGTCGGATCGCCGAGGTTGAAGAGCCGTTCCTTCGGCACGAAAACATTGTCGAACACGATGAACTGGTCAGCTTCTTCGCCAAGGCTCGACACCGGATGGTCGAACTTGCTCGACAATGGCTGCGAGACCATTTCACGCGAGATCATCTTGATGCCGGGCGTGTCGATTGGCACCGAACCCCAGATGCAGGCATCCGCAGGGGTTTCCTGAATGCCGCCGAGATTGGTGAAGAAAATATCATTGGCCTGAGCCGCAATCGAACCGACAGTCTTGGCGCCATAGATATAGACGCCGTCCTTCGTGACCTTACGCGCCTTCAGGAGCGAGGCTTCGGAAGCCTTGGGCGACGAGCGGTCGGCCTGCGGTCCGGCGAGGCTTTCCGACGCGGTCAGATTGTTGTTCTGACCGTATTCCATGTAGCGTTCGATGTTTTCGGCGAAGTCCGGATCAATGCCGTCGATGAGCGACTTCTTCTTCTTGAAAGTCGGTAGATAGGCATAGAGACCAACAACGATGGACGGCGCGAGATCTGGCGGGCGTCCGAAGGTGCCTGCGGTCTTGAGCGACGTATATTCGATCATGCGGCGGCGGGCAGTTAGGTCTTCCTTGGTGCGTGGAATCTGCCACGAACGGCTCAGAACAGCGCCGGCCTTTTCGTCGTAATAGGTGGTGGCGTCGGCATGTTCTTCAGTGAACTGATCGTCGAACATCGAGGCCAGAAGGTCGATGCCCTTGGCCAGCGCGGGTTCGTCATAGACGGAGTTCAGTTTGGAACCGCCGACCCAGATCTGGCGGTTGTCCTTGAGGGATTCCTTATACTCCGCGCCGGTCTTCAGCCGATGCGGCGTGCTGGCTGGTTTTGTAGCTGTTCCCTGTGTCATTGGGCCTCCTATTTGCAATTGGAATCGCCGGTGTTCCCCGGTTTTATGGAGCGGTTCCGGTTATATAAATCAGGCGCTTTCGGCCTTTTCTTCACGCATTTGCCGGATCACATCCGAAGCAACACGCATCGCGTCGAGCGCGGCAGGCACACCGCAATAAATCGCGGCCTGAAGAATGACCTCAACGATCTCGTTTTCGGTCACGCCATTGTTCAGTGCGCCGCGAACGTGGATCTTGATTTCATGCGGACGGTTCAGCGCCGTCAGCATGGCGAGGTTGAGAAAACTGCGGGTCTTGCGCTCGAGACCGGGGCGGGTCCAGATTTCACCCCAGCACCATTCGGTGACGAGCTTTTGAAGCGGTGCGGTCAGGTCATCGGCATTGGCCAGCGATGGCGCGACATAAGCCTCGCCAAGCACTTCGCGCCGAACCTTCAACCCCTTCTGGAATTGTTCACCGTTGAATTCAGGACGAGTCATACATCTCTCCGTTAAGGTGGCAGTGCGCCAGCTTGTCCCCGTGGTTTTGTCTTTCTTATTGACCCAAGGTTAGACATGCCGGACTTGACCTGTCAATAGATTGTATGACAAGATTACGGTCATACTGTAGGCTAAGATGAAATTGTTCGGCGCATCAACGTCGAATGCGCTTGTGGGGCGGGAGGATCATGGCGGAGCCGATAACGGGATCTGACGGGGAAATAGCGCCCTTCGAGCTTTATGCCTTGCGTTACGCCACCCATGGCGGACGAACGATCAAAGACAATTTTCTGCATGTTTCTGACCCGCATGAGTCGGGAGCTGATCTCGACTATTTCGTTTGGCTCGCCCGGCGCGGTGACGAGGTTTTCGTCATCGATACCGGCTTCGGACAGGATGCTGCCGATGCGCGCGGGCGAACCTTGCTGCGAAAGCCGGTGGATGCGCTGGCATTTCTCGGCGTGGATGCAGACAAAGTGTCCCAGGTCGTGCTGACACATCTCCACTACGATCATGCGGGAACGCTTGGTGATTTTCCGGCAGCGCATTTTCATTTGCAGGTTGATGAGGCGGGACACGCGACCGGTCCCTGCATGTGCGACGCGAAAGCGCGCGCTCCTTTCGATGTTGAAAACATTGTCGCCTATATTCGCAGCCTCTATGCGGGCAGGATTGAATTTCACCGGGGCGACCGGGAACTTTCGCCCGGTTTCTGGCTTCATGCCGTGCCGGGCCACAGCGCCGGTTTGCAGGCGGTTCGCGTCTATACCGCGCGCGGCTGGGTGGTGCTGGCTTCCGATGCGACGCATTTTTACGCCAATATGGAGCGTCGTAATCCGTTTCCCGTGCTCTACGATGAAGCCTCTCTTATTCGCGGCTATGCCCGACTGACCGAACTGGCGCCAAGCCTCGATCACATTGTTCCGGGCCACGATCCGGCAGTTATGCAGGCCTATTCAGCACCTTCGGCTGAACTGGAGGGGATCGTCGTTCGGCTCGACGTTGCGCCAAGTTTGACATGGGAGGAACTGGCGCGATGACGCTTGCAACAGGACGTGGTGTTCTGATTACCGGTTCGGCCCTTGGCCTCGGGCTGGAACTGGCCCGCAGCTTTGCAAAGGCCGGTGATCGTGTGTTTCTCACCGATATTCTGCCCGAAGTGAGTGATGCCGCGACGGCTCTGAGCCGTGAGACAGGCCAGCCGGTCGGCTCATCGGTGGTTGATCTGTCTGAAACCGGTGCAGCCGATCACCTTGCAGCCATTGCAACCGAACAGTTGGGTGGGATCGATATTCTGGTCAACAATGCGGTCATTCGCAAAATGGCGCCGGTGCAGGCGCTGGCCGATTCCGATTGGGACAAGGCGCTGGAGGTCAATCTGTCCGCTCCTTTCCGTCTGATTCGCGCCTGTCTGCCGGGCATGCAGGCACGGGGTTGGGGGCGGATCGTCAATATGGCTTCTGTTTACAGCCTCATCGCGCTTGCCGGTCGTGCGGATTATGTCACCACCAAACACGCAATGGTCGGCCTGACGCGGACGGTCGCGCTGGAACTGGCCTCGACCGCGATCACCTGCAACGCGATCTGTCCCGGACTGATGGCGACCGATTCTGCTCTTGTCCGCATCGAAGAGCTGGCTGCGGAAAAAGGCATCAGCACTGAAGAGGCGACGCGTCTTTTCCTTTCCACCCGTCAGCCGGGTGGCAAATTTATTCCGATAGAGACGGTGACCGCCTTGGCGCTGTTCCTTTGCGGCGCTGCCAGCGAAGGAATCAACGGTGCGGCGATACCGGTGGATAATGGCTGGTCGTTTGCTTGATGGCGCGACCGCGATAACAGGAGAGTGGAATGAGTGAAGTCGGTTTTGTCGGCCTTGGCAATATGGGACGCCCAATGGCGGAGCGCATCATCGGTGCAGGCTACAAGCTTGCCGTGAATGACCGCGCCGAAGCGGCTGTGGCCGCATTGGTAGCCGCAGGGGCTGAAGAGGCTGGCACCATCGGCGAATTGACCGCTCGCGCAGAGACGATCTTCCTGTCTTTGCCCACGCCCGAGGTGGTGATCGCTGTCGGGCGCAGCATTGCGGCCAATCCCGGCATCGTGAAACGCGTCGTCGATTTGTCGACCACCGGGCCGAAAGCCGAGATGGATCTTGCTGAAATATTGTCAGCTGCGGGCATTGCCCTGATCGATAGTCCGGTTTCGGGCGGTGTCGCAGGCGCCAAGAAGGGCACACTTGCGCTTATGGCTGCGGGACCTTCGGCGCATTTTTCGGTCGTGGAGCCGATGCTGCTCGCGCTTGGCAAGGTGATCCGTGTTGCCGAAGAGCCGGGCAAGGCGCAGGTGATGAAGCTTATCAACAATATCTGCTCGGCTGCTGCATTGGCGATCACCTCCGAAGCCATGGTGATGGGTGCCAAGGCTGGTCTCGATGCCGATGTCATGATCGAAGTCCTGAATGCCGGTTCCGGGCGAACCTCCGCCAGCGCCGATAAAATACCGCGTTTCGTACTGCCGCGCGGTTTCGATTTTGGCTTTGCAATTGGCTTGTCGCTCAAGGATATCCGTTTATGTCTCGAAGAAGCCGAACGGCTCGGTGTGCCGATGATGGTGGGCAATGCGGTGCGCATGCTCTTCTCGATCACCAAGGCCGATCTCGGTGCGGATGCCGACATGACCGCAATCATTCGCCCGCTTGAAAAATGGGCGGGTGCCGAAGTGCGCGGCAAAGCTGCTGGCGCGTGACATGAAAGGTTTAACCCTCACTCTGGCGGCGTTCGTCCATGCACCGACAGTTTTGCCGGAAGCAGTGCGCGCTGCCGGGCGGCGCTCATTGCTCAATATGGTCGGCACGGCCATAGGCGGCTCGAACGAAGCGGCGATACAAAAGCTGATGGCCATGCTGCCAGCCTTTTCTGGACCGGCGATAGCGAGCATCATTGGCCGCTCGGAGCGTGCCGACATGCTTTGGGCGGCCTATATCAATGCCGCTTCCGCCAATATTTTCGACTTTGACGACACGCATGTGCCGACAGTCATTCATCCATCGGCACCTGTCGCACCAGCCATTCTGGCGCTGGCCGAAGCCATGGCCGGGGAAGGGCGTCCGGTATCTGGCGCCGCGCTGATCGAGGCCTTCGTGCTCGGTGCGGAAGTGACGTGCCGGTTGGGCAATGCGTTGCATCCGGTTCATTATGCACGCGGCTGGCACATCACTTCCACCTGCGGGGCATTTGGTGCCGCATTGGCAGCAGGTCGGCTGCTGGGGCTTTCTCCGTCGCAACTCGTTGATGCGCTGGGTCATGCATTGGCACAGGCATCCGGATCGGTCGAAACACTGGGCACTATGTCCAAAAGCCTTTCCGTAGGGCAGGCTGCACGAGCAGGCCTCATGTCTGCCTTGCTGGCCGCCGACGGATATACCGGCCCGGCGGAGCCGCTGGAGGGTGCGTGCGGCTTTCTGGCTCTGCATTCCGATACGCCGGACTATGATGCGCTGACCGGCGGACTTGGCAGCGATTGGGAAATCCTGAAGAACACATTCAAGCCCTATCCATGCGGTGTGGTGCTCAATCCGGTGATTGAAGCTTGCCTTGAACTGCACGTTGAGGGCGGTCTGCGGGCCGATGCCATTACCGCTGTAACACTGACCGGCCATCCATTGCTGCGCCAGCGCACGGATAGGCCCGGCGTTACCACCGGACGGCTGGCGCAAGTCAGCGCCCAACATGCCGTTGCGGTCAGCTTACTGTGGGGCAAGGCCGATCTGGCGGCTTTCTCCGATGCCGCGGTAGCCGAGTCTGAACTGAAGGCGCTGGGTGAAAAACTGTCCTTCGTCGATGATCCGTCGTTTTCTTTCGAAGCGGTCGAGGTTTGCGTTCTGCTCGAAGATGGGCGCAAACTGGTGCGCAAGATCGATGGCGCCAAGGGCGGGCTGGCTCATCCAATGAGCAACGCTGAACTGGCACGGAAATTCAAGGCGCAGATCGACTGGCGCGGAATTGCAATTGACGACGAGGCGCTGATCGCTGTCCTTGAAGGGATAGAGAATGCCGCCGACGCCACCTCATTTCTCAGCCTGGCGCGAGCCAGATAGAGCATCGAGATAAATGCATAAGCAAGGGAGAGCGAAATGAATGCAGGAAAAATTGCCGACCCGATTTTTACGCTGACCACCGGCCCTGTCGATGCCTATCCGGCTGTATTGCGGGCCTTGTCGCGGCCGGTTCTTTATGATTACGACCCGGCATTTCTTGCGTTCTACGAGGCTGTAAATGCCAAGGTGCAGCGCGTGTTTCACACCAAAACACCGCCGGTTATCCTGCATGGAGAGCCTGTTCTTGGGCTGGAAGCGGCTGCCGCTTCGCTGATCGCCAGAAACGATGTGGTGCTCAATCTCGTTTCGGGCGTCTACGGAAAAGGCTTCGGCTTCTGGGCTGCGCGCTATGCGAAGGAAGTGGTCGAGCTGGAAGTGCTTTATAATGAGGTGCTGACCGCCGAAGCTGTGGCTGATTTCCTCAAAAAACGTCCTGATGTTGCGATTGTGTCGATCTGCCACCACGATACGCCATCCGGCACGGTCAATCCTGTCGCGGAAATCGGCGCGGTCGTTCAGGCTGCTGGCAAATTGTTCATCGTCGATTCCGTATCGGCATTCGGCGGCATGGATGTGCTGCCTGAAACGGCGCATGCCGACATGTTCGTGACCGGTCCGAACAAGTGTCTCGGTTGCCCGCCCGGGCTAACGCTCCTGCATGTCAGCGATGCGGCCTGGGAGAAAATCGCGTCCAATCCCGATGCGCCGACGGCTTCCATCCTGTCGATCATTGATTGGAAACGTGCCCATGAAGCTCACAAGCCTTTCCCTTTCACGCCATCTGTTTCCGAAATCAATGGGCTGGATGCGGCGCTCGACCTCTATCTGGAAGAGGGCGAACAGGCCGTCTGGGCGCGCCATGCCTGGACTGCCAAGGCCTGCCGCGCAGGCATTCAGGCCGCCGGTCTGAAGCTCTGGGCCGCACGGGAAGAGATCGCGTCGCCGACCTGTACCGCTGTGGCGATCCCGGAAGGGGTGGATGAAGCCAAACTGCGGGCGGCGATCCGTGACCGCTATGGAGTTGTCTTTTCGTCTGGGCGCGGTGAAACGCTCGGCAAACTGACCCGCATCGGACATATGGGGCCGACAGCACGTCCGACATATTCGCTCGTCTCGGTTGCCGCCATTGCAAGCGGTCTCAAGGCGGCAGGTGTGCCAAATATCGACGTTGGCGCAGGTGTTGCAGCGGCGATGGCGGTGATTGAAGAGGCACCCGCTTAACGTTCTGCACCTAAAACGGGCAGAGAGAACAAGGGGATGCTTTCAAAAAGTGCAGTTATCGTATAGTAATACGGTAATATGCCCGCTTTTCGCTTATGGGGCGCAAACTTATGGCGATATTGATGAACGGAAAAAACCCACCTATTGATTTCAAAGTGATAAAGGCTGCCGCACCTGTCCGTCATAGCGTTACAGAAAGTATCCGTAACTCTATCGCGATTGGGTATTTCACCGCCGGGCAGCGCATCACGGAACGTGATTTGTGTGAAATGACTGGCGTGAGCCGCACGGCTGTGCGCGAAGCGCTGCGTCAGCTGGAGAGTGAAGGCCTTGTGGAAGTGGTGCCGCATCGCGGTCCCATCGTCGCGCGGCTGAAGCCTGAACAGGCCGAGGGCATCTATCAGGTGCGTATCGAACTGGAAGGTCTTGCCTGCGAACTGTTCGCCCAAAATGCGACCGATGATGACATTGCAGCTCTGAAGGCAGCATTCGAAGTGCTGAAGAACAGCGATAAGATCACCGATCCTCTGGAGCGGCTGACGGCCAAGAACGCGTTCTACGACTGCCTGATCTACGGTGCCCATAATGAGGCGCTGGGCCATACGCTGTCGTCATTGAACGCTCGCGTCATGGTTCTCCGCGCAACTTCGCTCGGCGCGCCGGGTAGAACGCGCGAAAGCCTCACCGAGCTGGAAGAGGTCGTTGGCCATCTGGCAGCCAGACGCGGCAAGGAAGCCCGCAGGGCGGCGGCTTATCACGTCATGAATGCGGGCAAAGTCGCAATCGCCATTCTGCGCAAGCGGCTGGCCGAAGAGGCCAGCGCTTCTTAAACCGGATGTTTGGCGCCGGGATCATATTCCCGGCGTCGCACCACCGTCGACATTGATGACCGTGCCATGCACATAGGCAGCCGCAGGGCTGCATAGAAAGCGCACAACGTCGGCAACTTCATCGGCTTCTCCATAACGCTGGATTCCTTGCGCTTCACGCAGCGCATCGCGTGCTGCATCCAGAGAAATATTCTGTTCCTTCGCCAGCACTTCGATACGACGCAGCAGCCGGTCGGTCACGATATGGCCGGGGCAGAGCGTATTGATCCGCATGCCGGTGCCTTGGGCGCGCTTTGAAATCGCCTTTGTAAAGTTGATCAGGGCTGAGTTGACCGAGCCGCCAATCGTGAAGTCTGGCTCGGGCGTATGCGCGCCGACGCCGGATATATTCACAATGCTGCCTTTGCTCTCGACAAGGGCCGGCCATGCCGCTCGGCAAAAGCGCACGGTGGCATGAAACTTGAGCGCAAAGCCCTCCAGAAAGTCATCATCGCTGAGCGACAGAAAGTCGCCGCGCTTGGTCGCGCCTGCATTGTTGATCAGCGCATCGATCAGTCCGGTGACGGCGAGCGTATCGGCGACAACTTTTTCTGCAGCACCCGGCTGTGAAAGATCGGCGGCAATGACGACGACTTCCGGCGCACCAGCGGCGCGTGCAGCCTCCGCAGTCTCTTCCAGAGCTGCCGCATCACGGGCGCAAAGACCAAGCGCGAACCCGTCTTTTGCCAGTCCGATAGCGGAGGCTTTCCCCAATCCGCGGCTCGCTCCGGTAACAATTGCTGTGCGCATTTTCTCTCTCTTATGAACGCTGATCTGCGGGCGTTATTGAAATTTCCCTTTATATCCAAATGGATGTAAGGATTTCTGCAAATTCACCGCTAGTCGATTTTCAATATTGTATTACGGTATGATCATGCTATCGTATTCTCGCACTGTCAATCGGGGTGAGGTTCATGCGCAGCAGAGATCTTTCGGTGATCTGCGTTTCGGACCCGCTTCGTTCCAAATGGAGGGGTCAGATGCGAGGCTGTAACAGATTGGCAATTCGCCTAATCCAGGGCTTGGTCGAGCGCCGCTATGGGGCGGCGCATCGGGTTGCCTTGACGCCTGCCTCGCAGCGCAGATGCACCGGTTCCGGCGTCACGCCTGCGCGGCGCTCCATCGGAATTTCGGCGCGTGTTGCCCAGTCATCGCCCTTGTGCCCGCACCAGATGCGCTGCACGGCCATCTTGTCGCCGACCGAGTTCAACTGGAAGACATTGCCCGTCTTCACATCGACACCAAAGCTGAATGAACGGCTCGCGCCGGGTGCAACTTCGCCAAGATCGGCGGAGAACCAGTGCGCGAAAGCAGCCGAACATGCCAGTGAAGTCTTTCCACTGTTCTCGACCGTAATGTCGAGCGACTGGCCGCCGATGGCGGCCTGCGCGGTGTTTAATCCAAGAAGTGTTGTAACAAGAAAGGTAAGGTGAATTCGCATTTTTAAAATTTTCTCCCGTTTGTACTTAAGATTCAACCGGAGAATAAGAAATAGTCAACAAAATTCTACAATAGGGAACGAAAAAATGAAGAAAATGGGAATCAGTACAGTAAGTAAAGCTGTGCTTGCTCTTGCAGTAAGCGGCTGGATGGCCAGTACTGCATTGGCGGAAGATATCAAATCAATTGCTATTCTGGCCCCGGAAATGGGAACCGACATGGGCTGGAACCAACAGGGCGTGGCCGCGGCCAAGGCCGCTGGCGAAGCTGCCGGTGTGAAGGTCGTGGTTGCGGAAAATCTCGGCTATGGCGACGTGCGCCCAACGCTGCGCGAGCTTGCCGAAGATGGCGCCGGTCTGCTGATCGCGCATGCTTCCGGCTACAACACTGCCGGGCCGGAAATCGGCGAGGAAATGAAGGTTCCTGTCGCGATTGTCGACAGCCCGGACAAGCTTTCCGCAGGCAAAGTGGCCGATTATACCGCTGCCGGTAGCGACGGTGCTTATCTCGCCGGTCGTCTCGCCGCCAAGGTCAGCCGCACCAAGGTCGTCGGTATCGTCGTTTCTGGTGAGCCGCCATCGTGGAACAACATGTCGGTTGCTTTTGCCCAGGGCGTGAAGGCTGAAAACCCGGCGGTTGAAGTTCGTTATGCCGTCATTGGACCAGCTGCCTATGCGGACGCCGCAGGCGGCAAGCGCGTGACGGAAACGGTTATCGCTTCCGGCGCGGACGTTATCTTCGGACAGGGCAACGGTTCCAGCTTCGGCATGTTGCAGGCCGTTGAAACCACGCCTGCGACGGATGGCGGCAAGGCCTATTTCATCGACGTCATCGGCGACAAGAGCCCGATCGACAAGGGCTTCCTTCTGTCTTCTGTCATTTGGGATCTGAAACCCGTTTATGCGGCGATGATTCAGGACCTGAAAGATGGCAAATACGGCAGCCATAACTATAATATCAAACTGGATGACGGCAGCCTGCGTCTTCTGAAGACTAAGAACATCCCGGACAATGTGTGGAAGGAGATCGAAGATCTTCAGGCCAAGGTTGTCTCCGGCGAGATCAAGGTTGAGCCGAAGTTCGACGCCGACAGCGTGCATGCGTTGGTGAAAACGGTCGCTTCCAAGTAACCGGCTTGCTCAAGCATCGGCTCAGAAATCGGGCTCGATTTCTGAAAAAGCGATGCATGGATAAAGCAGTGAGAGCGAATTTTGTGCGCCCGAAAGGACGCACGACGCTCGAATACCCGTCTCGTTGCTTCCGCGCATCGTCGTGATCCATCCGGTCGCGACGAGGCGGACTTCCATGAAGGACAGTTTGATGCAGGCGACAACAGAAAAAGTAGTCCCTCTTCCATCACACGCGATAAATTCTCCGGTCAGTGCATCGGGCATGCCCTTTGTCGCTCTGCGCGGCATAACCAAGCGCTTTCCGGGTGTCGTCGCCAATAGTAATGTCAGCACAGATATCTGGCCGGGCGAGGTTCATGTTCTCCTTGGCGAAAACGGTGCGGGTAAATCCACACTTGTCGGCATGCTGTCCGGGCTGCAGCAGCCTGACGATGGTTGGATCGAGGTGGATGGCGCACAGGTCAACATCACATCGCCCCGCCATGCATTGTCGCTGGGGATTGGTACTGTTTTCCAGCATTCCATGCTGGTTCCGAGTTTGACGGTCGTCGACAATTTTACACTGGGCGGCGCATGGTGGCGGAAACCGGATCGCAGCGGCGTTGCGAAGCGTATCAACGAAACGGCAAGCCGCGTGGGATTGCGGGTTGATCCGTTTGCGCTGGTCTCCAGCCTGTCGCTGGGCGAACGGCAGCAGGTGGAAATTCTGCGTGCCTTGATGCGTGGCAGCCGATGCCTGATCCTTGACGAAGCGACAGCCATGCTGACGCCAAACGAGGCCGTGTCGTTGGGGCAACTGATGCGGCGGCTCGTGGCGGAAGGGCTGGCGGTCATATTCATCACCCACAAGCTCAACGAAGCGCTTGCCTATGGCGACCGGATTTCCGTGCTGCGCCTCGGCAAGAACGCTGGCGCTATCGCACCGGAAGAGCTGAAATCCCATACCGATGCAGAAAACACAGCCAATATCATCCAGCTCATGTTCGGCAATGCCGCCACGGGTGACGGTGAAACCGCGCCACGTGTCAGCCGCGATTTGGGCGCGACGGTACTGACGGTCGAAAAGCTTAACTCCAGCGCGGGGCGCATTCCGGTTCGCGATGTTTCGCTGACCATCCGTGCTCGGGAAGTACTGGGAATTGCCGGTATCGACGGCAATGGCCAGAAAGAACTCGCGGAAGCGCTTGCAGGCCAAGCGCCGTCCGTCGGAAGCGTTCGCTTGCACGGGACTGAAATCGGCGCGCTTTCGGTGGGTGAGCGCCGTACGGCAGGCTTGCGCTACGTGACGGATGATCGTCTTGGCGAGGGAACGGTGGGCGCTTTCGCGGTCGCCACCAATTTTCTGTTGAAAGACATTGGCGCCGCCCCATTCTGGCGCAAAGGGCTGGAAAAACCTCAACAGATCCGCGCTCAGGCTGCCGAACATGTTCGCAATTTCGATATCCGCACGCCGGATGTCCAGACGCCGGTTGGCACTTTGTCGGGCGGCAATATCCAGAAGGTTCTGCTGGCGCGTGAACTGACAGGCGCAGCCGAAGCGGTGATTTTTGCAAAGCCGACCTATGGGCTCGACGTGAAAAACATTCGGGCCACCCGCCAGCGTATTCGTGATGCCGCAGATGCTGGCAAGGCGGTGTTGCTGATTTCCACCGATCTGGACGAGCTTCTGGAGCTTGCCGACAGAATAGCCGTGATCGACCAGGGCAGAGTGCTCGGTACGGTCCAGAATGAAGCAGGCGCGCGCGATACCATCGGCCGTCTGATGAGTACCGGAGAAGAAGAATGAGCGATCAGCAAGCCGGCACGGCTGGGATGGCTGGACAGATGGCACGTCTGTCTTTTTCCGCGTGGGGCAGAATCCTTGCCGTCAGCGTTGGACCGCTGGTCGCGGCCCTTGTTCTGGGTGGGCTGATCCTGCTCGCCATGGGCGTCAATCCGCTAAGTTATTATGCCTATGTGGTCGAGCGGGGGATTTTATCGCCGTCCGGTCTATCGGCAACGCTGACCCGTATGGGGCCGTTTCTGCTGATCGCGGCAAGCCTGATCGTGGCTTTCCGTGCTGGCATCTGGAATCTTGGCGGCGACGGGCAGTTTCTGTTCGCTGCGGTGATTGTCGCGGCTACCACACCGCTTTTGCACACGGCCGGATTGCCAATCTGGCTCAACCTTGCTGTCGGTCTGGTAATTGGTCTGGCGGTTGGGGCGGTCTGGGGCCTGTTGCCTGCAATGCTGAAGGCGTGGCATGGCATCAATGAAATCATCACTACTTTGATGATGAGCTTCCTTGGCGTTTCGCTGGCCAATGTGCTGGTGAAGCTCGCTTTTCTCGATCCGGCGACCACGACCCCGCAAACGCGCACGCTTCCGGTGGATGCGCGCTTGCCGAAGCTGTTCGATACGACCATTTCATCGGGCCTGATCATCGGCCTCGTCGTTATCATCGCCATGCATCTGATGATGACGAAAACCTCGTTTGGCATGAAATTACGGCTGGTCGGGGCCAATCCGCGCGCCGCCGTTCATGCCGGTCTATCGGTTCCGAAGCTGACCATCGCCGTCTTTGCCATTTCGGCAGGCCTTGCCGGGCTGTCCGGCGCGGTGGATATTCTGGGCACGCAAGGCAATGTCCGCGCGGACTGGAACCCGGCCTACAGCCTAACGGTGGTGCCGCTGGTTTTCCTCGCGCGGCTCAACGGCTTTGGCTCCATCGCTTATGTCTTCCTGTTTTCCGCCCTCACAATCGGCGGGGAAAGTGCAGCGCGTCGGCTTGGTGTCCCAAGTTTCTTCTCGCTCGTCATCGTGGCGTTGTTGCTGATCACCTTGGCGCTGGCGGAATATTTTGACAAGAATCGCCGTTACCGGGCGAAGGTCTGAGGAGGAGAAAACATGGCGCTTTTTACGGATAGTTTCATCATCACGCTGTTCCTAGGTGCAATCGCTGCGGGTACACCACTTTTGCTAGCAGGGCTTGGCGAGCAATTGTCGGAAAAGGCAGGCGTCCTGAATATCGGGCTCGAAGGCATGATATTGGTCGGTGCCTATGCCGGTTTTCTGGTGGCATGGACCACCGGCAGCATGGGGCTCGGCTTCGTCGGCGGCATGGCGGCTGGCGCGTTCATCGCATCCTTTATGGTGCTGTTTTGCGTGCGGCTCGGCCTCAATCAGATCGTCATCGGTATTGCCCTGACGCTCGCTGTGCAAGGTCTGACCGCACTCCTGCATTTCGTGCAGTTTTCGCAAACATACCCACGTCTGGACGGTGCTCCGAAATGGCCGATCTGGCCTCTGTCTGAAGTTCCCGTGCTGGGACCAATCCTGTTCAACCATAATCCGGTTGTTTATGTGGCGGTCATTCTGGTCGCGGTTTTCGCCTGGATTTACCGGATGACGCATCTCGGCACAGCTCTGCAGGCGGCGGGCGATAAACCGGCGGCACTTGATGCAACCGGTGTGGATATTGTCCGCACGCGAAGTATTGCCGTACTGATAACCGGTGCATTGGCCGGTCTTGGCGGAGCCTTCATGTCGGTCACAGTTGCGGGCGTGTTCATTCCGTTCATGAGCCATGGCAACGGCTTCATCGCCATCGTTCTTGCTATGCTTGCGCGCGGCAGGCCGTTGTGGGTATTGGGCGGCGCACTACTGTTCGGTGTCAGCCTATCGATGGCAACGGCGTTACAGGTTGCCGGCGTCAATGTGCCTACAGACGTGATCCAGATGTTGCCATTTGCCATGGTGATGTTGGTATTGTTGATCGCTGGCCGCAAGGCAAGCTTGCCGCAAGCACTTGGTGAAAGCTTCGTGCGTGGAGCACGTTAGTCTCTGCATGTGCGATGGCCACCACGTTCTGCTTTCTGAGAATATGTGTCATCGTTCTATTAAACCTTTGGCATCGGATTATAGTGACATGTAATAGCAAGAGATAACGATGACACTGCTTTAGATCGAAGGCGACTGGGGTAATAAAGTAGGGCCACCAGTTGTGCTGAATTGAGCCAATGCAAAAGTGTACGAAGCGTAGCACTTACCACTCATCATATAAGAATCAATTTTTTGCCTAGGCCGACGCACCCGCTAATGTTCTTGTTCGCGCGAGGCCCTGATCGTGGTCGACAGATTATGACTGGCAATCAGATCAAGAGGTTAACTGTCTGTTATTGCCGCAGTATCGAGCCTCTCGGCGCGCCAGGGATGTTTTTCGAGCCATTTGCAGAAAGCTGCGATGGCGGGGACCCGCAGATGCGCTTTCGGGAAGACAAGATAAAAGCACGGCACTTTTGCTTCCGGCATGGTGGTCATGATCTCGCGCCCGAAAGGCGCGACGAGACGCCCAAGCTTGAGGTCTTCCTCCGCGTCAGCGATGGAGAGGAGCCCGACGCCTAAGCCCGCCACGGTCGCGCGGCGCATGGTGGCGGCGTCCTGAAGGCGCATATTGCTTGCCGCCGGATCGAACGCGACGCCCATATGATCCAGAACATCGGCCCACAGGTTGCCCGAAAGCACGGGATGCAGCAGCGTCATAGGGAGAAGATCGGCGGGTGACGCGATCTGGCGCGCCAGATCGGGCGTGCAGCAGATCACCTTTACGTCGCGGGTCAGCGGCCGGGTCTCATAGTTTTTCCAGCTCCCCTGAACATCGCCTCCAAAACCCCATTGTATGGCGACATCCACATCGTCGCGGGCAAAATCCGGCAGCTCCACCATGGTTGTCAGGCGAAGATCGGCGCCCGGCACAATGTCGCGAAAGCCGCCCAGCTTTTCGAGCAGATAGCGTGTCGCAAAATAGGGGCTGGCATTGATGTTGATCCGGTCGCGCTGGCCGGTCTTGCTGATGCGGCGGATACCCTCGGCAAATTCGGCAAAGCCGGACTGGACATAATGACCGAGCAGAATGGCATTCTCGGTCGGTTCGACCGTGCGTCCTTTCCGCTCAAAGAGCTGGACACCGGTCGTTTCTTCAAGCTGCTTGATCTGCTGGCTGACGGCTTGCGGGCTGACCAGAAGGTCGTCGGCGGCGCTGCGAAAACTGCGGTGGCGCATTACCGCGTGAAACACACGCAGCGCGTTGAGAGGGGGCAGTCTGATTGTCCGCTCGCTCATATCACTCCATCACGAATGCCGGCTGGTCATCTATTCGCTTTTCCTGTGCCAAATCGCTTCGCGGTTTTGCCGGAAACGCTATTTTCTATGTCATCGGCCCGAAGCTCAGAACTGATTTCGGGCCGATGCTTCATTTTATTTACTTGGCCGACACATAGCCCTTCGAAATATCTTCGGCGCGGGCTTGCGGGTCGCGGTTCTGCGGCTCGCCATAACCGCCGCCGCCCGGCAGTTGCAGCACCAGCCTGTGGCCTGACGGGACATGCTGCCAGCCTTTCGGCTTCAGCTTGGTGCCGTCATCCAGCGCCACCACTCCCGGCGCGCCTTCGCCGCCGCCATTGCGGCCTCTGGCGCGATGGTGAACGCGGTCGAACATCGCCGAAAAATCGAACTCGTGGCCGGGAATGGCTCCGATTTCAATCGTCTGACCGAGGCCGCCGCGATATTCGCCGTCACCACCGGAGTCAGGACGCAGTTCCTTGCGCCAGACGACAATCGGGCCGGTATGCTCGGTCGCCTCGATCGGCATGGTCATCACGCCGGACGGGAAAGCGGTCGCCGACAGGCCGTCAAGTTCGGGACGTGCGCCCATACCGCCGGAGTTGAACATCAGGATTTCGGCCTTGCGTCCGGCTTGACCCGCCACGGGACGCGCCGAAATGTGGATATTCCACAATGCGGCAGCGCCTTCGGCCAGAATCTGGCCGGGCAGGGCCTTGGCCAGCGCGCCGAGAACGAGGTCGGGAACCATATGGCCGATGACGTGGCGCAGCGAAACCGGGGCCGGGCGCTCGGCATTGAGGATATTGACCGGCGAGGAAATCGTGAACAATTCCAGCGAGGCCCAGTTGTTGGGAATATCCGGCGCGATCACGCATTTCAGGGCATAGCAGGCATAGGCCTTGGTGTAGATGATCGGGACATTGATGCCCCATGGGCTGACGGCATCGCTGCCCGCAAAATCGACATTGACCGTATCGCCTTCAATCTCGACCTTTGCCGCGAGGCTGATCGGCTTGTCATAGCCATCGGTCACAAGTTCGTTCGCCCATTGGCCTTTCGGCAATGCGCGGATGCGTTCCAGCGTCGCGGCGCGGGTGCGTGCAAAGATGAACTCGCCTAGCGTGTCGAGCGATGTCAGACCGATTTCCTGCATCATGTCGATGAGGCGGTTATGGCCGACATCGTTACAGGCCGCGAGCGAATAGAAATCGCCGACAACCTGATTGGGCTCGCGCACATTGGCGCGCAGCATGCGCACCAGATCCTTGTTCACCGCGCCACGCTCGGCAAACTTCATGATCGGTATCTGGATGCCCTCTTCATAGACCGACTTGCCATCGGCGCCGAAGCCACGCCCGCCAACATCGACCACATGCGCCGTACAGGCAAAGAAGCCGACCAGCTTGTCGCCGAGGAAGGATGGCGACACCATGGTGATGTCGTGCAGATGACCGGTGCCTTTCCATGGATCATTGGTGACATAGGTGTCGCCGGGATACATCTCCTCGCGCGGGATTTCGGCCATGAAATGCAGCACGGCCTCAGCCATGGTGTTCACATGGCCGGGCGTGCCGGTCACGGCCTGCGCCAGCATGCGGCCCTGAGGGTCGAACACACCGGCAGACAGGTCACCCGCCTCGCGAACCGAGGTAGAGAAGGCCGTGCGCAGAAGGGTGAGCGCCTGTTCCTCGACAACCGAGATCAGACGGTTCCACATGACCTGCATGCGGATTTCCTGTGTCGCGTCGCTCATGCTGCTGTTTCCTTGCGCAGGAGAAGAAGGGCGCCGTCATCCTGCATGACCACATCGAAGGGCGAGGTGACAACGGTGGAGGTTTCCCGTTCTACGATCACGGCTGGGCCGCTGACGCGCGCGCCGGGGGCAAGCGTGTGGCGTTCCACAATGGCGGTCGTCAGATTGGCGGCCTGTGCGGGATCAAAGACGGCGCGGGTAACCGGCGTTTCAATGGTCGAGCGACCGAAGGTCAGCGCATGGCGTTTGGGCGTGGAGCGTTCGTCCTGCGCCTTGACCGACCAGGTTACGATTTCGATTTCGAGACCATCCAGCCCATCAATGGCACGACCGAAGAAACGGGCATAGTTTTGCCGGAAGCTGTCGCGGATCAGTTCTGCGTCGGCTTCGGTAAAGCTGCGGTCGGGAAGCGTCACCGGGATTTCCCAACCCTGGCCGACATAGCGCATGAAGGCGGTGATTTCACGCAGCACCTTGCCGTTCGTACCTGCGCGGACAAAGCCTTCCGCCGTCGTCTTCAGCTCGTCCAGCAGTGTGTTGACGCTGGCAGCCTTGAAGTCCGACATGCGCACGATCTTCGAGGCCAGCGCCTCATAGCCGAAAGGTGCCTTGAGGAAGCCGATGGCCGAGCCGACGCCTGCGCCAGCAGGGATCAGGCACTGGTCGATGCCGAGCTTTTCGCACAGGCGCGCCGCATGCAGCGGTGCCGCGCCGCCAAAGGCGATCATGATATTGTCGGAAATGTTCTTGCCGTTTTCCACCGCGTGAACGCGGGCGGCATTGGCCATGTTTTCGTCCACCACTTCGCAGATACCGAAGGCGGCAGGCTCCACGGCAATGTTGAGTTTGTCTCCCACATCGCGCGCCACGGCTTTGGCGGCGTTTTCCACCGATAGGCGGATTGCGCCACCGGCAAAATTATCCGGGTCGAGCTTGCCGAGCAGCAGATCAGCATCGGTGATGGCCGGGCGTTCGCCGCCGCGCTGGTAGGAGGCCGGGCCGGGTTCGGAAGCTGCCGATTCCGGGCCGGTCTGGATACGGCCCATGGCGTCGACCCATGCAATAGAGCCGCCGCCAGCGCCGATCTCGATCATCTCGATCACGGGGATGGAGATCGGCATGCCCGATCCCTTGCAGAAGCGATAGGTGCGGGCCACTTCGAATGTGCGGGCAGTCTTGGGAGCAAAATCTTCGATCAGGCAAATCTTGGCGGTCGTGCCACCCATGTCATAGCTCACCACTCTGTCAAGGCCAAAGCGCTGCGCCACATCGGCAGCAAAGATCGCGCCGCCTGCCGGTCCGGATTCAATGAGACGCACCGGAAATTCGGATGCGGTCTCGACGGTGATCAGCCCGCCGCCGGAGTGGATGAGGAAGACCGGGCACTTTGCGCCCATCTCCGCCAGACGCACCTGCAAGCGGGAGAGATAATCCGCCATTTGCGGACGCACATAGGCATTGGCGCATACAGTGTTGAAGCGCTCGAACTCGCGCATCTGCGGCGAGACTTCGGAGGAAATGGAGACCGGAACCGAAACCTTGCGCGCGATGATATCGCGGGCGCGGCGTTCATGGTCCGGATTCATGTAGGAGTGGATGAAGCCAATGGCCACCGCGCCGAAACCACCTGCGGCAATGGTGTCGGCAATGGCCTCCAGCGCCTCTTCGTCGAGGGCCAGAAGTTCCTGCCCCTGCGCGCCGATGCGCCCTTTGACCGCAAAGCGATCCTCACGCGGGATCAGCGGCTTTGGCAGGCGCAGATTGAGATCATATTGCTCGAAGCGGCTTTCGGTACGCATCTCGATGACATCGCGAAAGCCATCCGTCGTCACAAAGGCCGTGCGCGCGCCGCGCCGCTCAATCAGCGCATTGGTGGCCAGCGTGGTGCCATGAATGACAATGTCGAGATCGGCAGGGCTGATACCCGCATCGCGGGTCACAATGGCAATGCCGTCGAGGATCGCCTGTTCGGGCGCGCTGTAATTGGTCAGAACCTTCGTGGAATAGAGCGCACCTTTGCATTCGAGCGCGATGTCGGTGAAGGTGCCGCCGATATCAGCGCCAAGGCGGATGGTCTGGCTCATGCTGGTTCCTTTTTAGTGCGCATCCCGAAAAGTGTGAAACGGTTTTCGGAAACGATGCGCGTTAAAATAAGCAGCTAAAATGCATATCTGATCCAATCAGACCGGCACTTTAGCGAGGGCTGCGGCGCGCATCTGGCTGAGCGTCTGGCGCGGTGTCAGTGCTTCGGGTGAAATGTCGAGATCGAGCACAGCGCCCCTGCGCGATGCGCGGCCGCGGGCAAAAGCGGCAGGGAAGTCTTCCGTCCGCTCAACGCGCTCCGCATGAAAGCCATAGGCCTTGGCAAGCGCCACGAAATCGGGGTTGTCCATAGTGGTGCCGGAAACACGACCCGGATAATTCCGCTCCTGATGGGCGCGGATCGTGCCATAGATACCGTTATTGAGGATGAGCACGATGGGTTGCGCGCCCGCCTGTTTGGCAGTCGCCAGTTCCTGGCAATTCATCTGAAAATCGCCATCCCCGGCAAAGCAGACAACCGTGCGCTCCGGAAAGGCCACCTTCGCGGCGACCGCTGCTGGAAGACCGTAACCCATCGCGCCCGATTGCGGCGCGAGCAGGCGGCTCTTCTTGCCGAATTTGAAGAATTTGTTGGGCCAGACGGTGAAATTGCCTGCGCCATTGGTGAGAATGGCGTCTTCGGGCAGCACATCGCGGACATGCTCCATCGCTACCACCATATCGACGGGCGAGGGCTGCGAAGGCGCCGAAAAACTCGCCTCGAAAGCGGCGCGGGCATCCGCCCGCAACTTATTCCAGTCGCCTTTGATCGGCTTCAAGGCGGTAGCGAAAGCATTGGGGCCAGCCTGAATGCCGAGTGTGGGCTGGTAGATCTTGCCGATTTCCCGGTCCGAACCGTGGACATGGATGAGCTTCTGCGCCGGGACCGGCACGGAAAGCAGAGTATAGCCATCCGTTGTCATTTCACCGAAGCGGACATTGATCGCGAGGATCAGGTCGGCATCGCGGATCAGCGCCTTGACATGCGGCAGCATGCCGACGCCTGCCTCGCCGACGAAGGAGGGCGAGAAATTGTCGAACTGGTCCTGATAGCGGAAGGCAGCGACAACCGGAATGTCGGAGGCTTCAGCAAAGTTTTGCAGGGCGTCGCGCCCGGCCTCAGTCCAGTTGATGCCGCCCATCAGGATGACAGGCCGCTTAGCTGCGCCGAGCAAGGTCTGCACGTCGTCCAGAGCGGCGGCGGAAGGTGCGGCTTCGCTGATCTTTGCGGGGCCGGAAAGGGGAGCTGCATCTGTTGCAGAGGTCAGCATGTCTTCCGGCAAGGCGATGACCACCGGGCCGGGGCGACCCGTGGTCGCCGTCGTCCAGGCGCGGGCCAGAATTTCGGGAATACGGTCGATATCATCGATCTCGGTCGCCCATTTCGCCATGGTGCCGAAGACGGCGCGGTAATCGATTTCCTGAAAGGCTTCACGGCCCTTCATGTCGGTTCCGACCTGTCCGACAAAGATCAGCATAGGTACGGAATCCTGCATGGCGGTGTGAATGCCGACGGAGGCGTTGGTGACGCCGGGGCCGCGTGTGACGAAGCAGAGGCCGGGTTCGCCGGTGAGCTTGCCCCAGGCTGCTGCCATGAAGGAAGCGCCGCCTTCGTTGCGGCACATCACAAAGTCGAGCGCGCCCTTGGTATCGTGCAATGCGTCAAGCACGGCGAGATAGCTTTCTCCCGGCACACCGAACGATTTTCTTGCTCCCAAAGCGACGAGGCTTTCGACGAGAAGCTGGCCTCCGTTACGCATTCCAGATTCCTTCCTGTGCGCCTTTTCGGCGATCACCTTGTGAATGATCATGCCAGCCGGAGCATTTTCACGAAATCAAGATAATCCGGCAATTGGCAAGTTTTACTTGTCTTTCGGTGGAGCTATGGCGTGGGCTTTTCGCGCGCGCATAGCTGATCGGTGCGCGGCTCTTGCGAGCGATGCCCGGTATGATGCTGATGAAACGACAAAGGCGACGCAGAGGGTCGCCTTCGCCTTAGTTTTCCTGAAATTTGACCATGGAGCCGCCGCCGGTCGCCTGATCGGTCGGGAAGACTTCGACGCGGGAAACATCGACAAAGACCGGCAGTTCGATCACCTGACCAATGATCTGGGCAATGTTTTCCGGCTGGATCGGGCGATAGCCATCGTAAAGCACGGCTTGCGCCTGATTGTCGGGGATTGATGTCCGGTAGAGTGCAGTCTGCACGCGGCCCGGCACAATTTCGCTGACGCGAACAGACGTGCCCAGAAGATCGCAACGCAGATTGTCGCAAAACAGGCTCAAGCCAGCCTTGGAGGGGCCGTAAGCGCCCATATTCGGATAAGGCGCCTGACCGCCGCTCGATCCGATATAGATGAGGTGGCCGCGCTTGCGCGCCACCATGCCGGGCAGAAAGGCGCGGGTCAGATGCATCGGCGCTTTGAGATTGATATCGACCATGGCGTTGATCTCGTCGGGGTCAATCTCGTGAAACAAGGCGCGGGTGGAAAGAATGCCCGCATTGTTGATCAGGATGTCGACCTCGGTGCCAGAAAGTGCAGCCTCGATTGCCTTCGTGTCGCGCACATCGGCCTCAACCGTGAGCGCGCCCGTTTCTGCGGCAAGTGCTGACAGCGCCTGACTGTTGCGACCGACGGCGTAGACGGTCAGCCCGCGCTCGCGCAGCCGCGCGACGGTGGCCTTGCCGATGCCGCTCGTGGCGCCGGTGACAAGCGCAACGCGGTAGGGATCAGACATAGATATAGCCTCCACTGACCACCACATTCTCACCAGTGGCATAGGTATTGCGGCCGGAAGCCATCATGACGATCCACTGCGCCATTTCCACCGGCTCGGCGGCGCGTCCAAGCGCGCTTGCCTTGGCCAGTTCCGGCAGGAAGCCCAGTTCCTTGGCGCGGTCGGTGGCAAAGCCCGCCGGTGCAACGGAATTGACCAGAATCTGGTCCTTGGCGCATTCCTGCGCGAAGGATTTGGTCAGGCTGACAACAGCCGCCTTTGTGGCTGCATAATGCGCGTTTTGCGGATGCGCCTTGAAGGCGTCGACCGAGGTGACATTGACGATGCGACCTGTGACGTGCGGCACATCGACGAATTGCCGCATATGCAGAACGGCGGCCACCATCATGTGATAGGTGCCTTTGACGTTTATGGCGTTTTCCAGATCCCAGTCTTCATCTGTGATTTCAAGGATTGGCTTGCGCGGATAGATGGCTGCGCTGTTGACGAGCGCATGCACGCGGCCTAGCTTGCCGGCGACGTCGTTGAAGCCCTTATGGGCAGATGCGGCTCGCGAAATATCTGCGACCGAAGTCGCGACTTCAACGCCCAGTTCGCGCAAGGATTCCGCGGAACTGGCGAGTAGTTCCGCATTGCGGTCTATGAGGCCGATTTTGGCCGCTCCGTTTTCCACCATCAGCTTTGCTGTCGTCAAACCCAGTCCCGAAGCGCCGCCGACAATGATAATGGTCTGATCTTTCACGTTCCGCCTCATATTTGGTCTTGCGTGGGAAGAATTGTATGTTATCACTTATATGCCAAGTTGAAGGCGATGCAAGAAGTTTTTTGAGTCCCACATGATTCCATCCCTGATCAGGAAACAGCCCTTCAATGGCCTGACACTCGAACTCTCTCAACACCTGGCCCAGGCGGGCTTTCAAGGTGAAGTGGACATCGGTGACAGCTCGCGTACCGTTTTTCCTATCGTCAATTCGATTTATCAAGCGACGTCCAACGATTGGAAATTCGTCAAGGCATGCGGATATGTCAGAGCATTTTAATCGAGGCGATTGAACGCCGGTCCATCCGGCATCCTGTTCAGATACTCAATGAAATGGTACTGCCACTATAGTTAGTCATCACGTGATTTATAAAATCAAATAACCAGCGCTGGAGTTAAATGTCGTGTCAATCATTACCCAACGCGGAAATCTGGCGGAAATTGTCGTCGCGGAACTGACGACCCGAATAGACTCGGGTCTCTATGGTCCCGGCGACAAGCTGCCGTCCAGCGCCCAGCTATGTGAAGAGTTTGGCGTCAGCAGAACTGTTATCCGCGAGGCGCTGACCTCGCTCAAGGTGGCAGGGCGTGTCACCACGCGGCAGGGTGCGGGCGTTTATGTCACCGACAAGGACGTGAAGGCGCTCAATTACGAGATCAGCCGGATCGACGATATTCGCTCCGCAATGCAGATTCTTGAATTGCGGCTTGGCGTAGAAATGCAGTCGGTGGCGCTTGCCGCCACCCGCCGCACGCCGGAGGCGTTGGCGGAAATCGCCCGCGCTTACGATCATCTGGAAAATCTGGAAACCGACGATCCGGAAGTCGAGGCACGCGCCGATTTCGATTTCCACCTTGCGATTGCGCGAGCAACCCGCAATCCGCATTTCCCGAACTTTCTGGAAGCGGTGATCGGCGAGATCAACTTCGATCTGCTCCTGAAGCATCGCCAGCCCGTGCGGGCTTCGCGGTCTTATCTCAAGAAGATCAACAAGGAACATGCGATGATCCTTGCTGCAATCACGCAGGGCGATGCAAAGGCGGCGCGCAATGCGCTGGTCGCGCATCTGGAGGAAAGCCTCAATCGCTACCGCTCCTTGCTGGAAGAACCGGCCAGCGATGCGCTGACAGACTGAGCAGCGCAAACAAACAGAATAGCCCAGAACCGGCGACAGTTTCGGGCTTTTTGATTTTGTCTGGAAAGCCGGTCAGATCACGGCATCTTCCAGAAATGGAAGGTTAGCCGTCACGCGCTCATAGCCGAAGGGCGAGAGGTCGAGTGTCTTGAACGCGCCATAGATGATCAACTCGCTCAAGCCGCGCCCCATGGCTGGCGACTGCTGCAATCCGTGACCGGAAAACCCGTTGGCGAACAGGAAGTTCTTCACCTCGGTATGCGGTCCCAGAATGACATTGTGATCGAGCGTGCAATAGTCGTAATGGCCAGCCCATGAGTTGACGACTTTGATCGCCTCAAAGGCTGGAACGCGATTGGCCAAGGTCGGCCAGATTTCCTCGTCGAATTCGTCATGCATGACATCGAAATCGTTGGGGTCGACTTCCGGGTCGTGCTTGGGATAGGTGCCCATCAGATAGAACTTGCCTTCAGGCCGGAAGAACACGCCGCTTGGGTCGATGGTAAGGCCCACCTTGCCTTCCAGCGGTGTGCGACAATCGACGACGAACAACGAACGGCGGCGTGGTTCGACCGGAATGTCCAACCCGGCCATGCGGGCGACATTCTTGCCGTTGGTGCCGGACGTGTTGACCATCGTGCCGCAGGCAATCGTCTGCCCACTTTTGGTGATCACGGAGACAATGCGGCCGCCCTCACGGTTGACGGCCACGACCTCGTCCTCGATATATTCGACGCCAAGCGCGCGCGCTTTCTTACGAAAACCCTGCATGAGCGCGGAACTGTCGAACCAGCCTTCGCCGCGTTCGCCGGTGCTGCCAAGCGTCAGTCCCTCAAGATTGAGCCAAGGAAAGCGCTGGCCAAGGCCATCCACATCCAGCAGCGAAACTTCCGCGCCGCAGGAAACCTGCGTTTCATGATTGCGCCGCAGAACCTGATCGCCGCGGTCATCGGCGGCAAGGAACAGATAGCCCGCTTCGTGAAAGCCGATTTCCGGTGTGTCGTCATCGACGGCCACGTTTCCGCGGAAATTGCGGATGAATTCCGTGCCGAAGCGCGAGACCTGCACATTGATGGCGTTGGAAAACTGATGGCGGATGGAGCTGGATGACAGCGCCGTTGCCGAGCGCTGATAGGTCCAGTCCTTTTCGATCACCAGTATGGTGCCGTTGAAATCGGGGTTGGTCGCCAGAAAATAGGCGGTCGCGCTGCCCACAACCGCGCCGCCGACAATGACGACATCATAGGAAGTCTTGGAAGCCTGCATTGTAAGCCTACTTATTTTCGTCTTCGAAATGACCGGCGGCGCAGAAGCTGCCACCCTGAAACCGGACTGCCGGATCGTTGGGATCGCCTTGCGGCGTCTTGGCGAAAACCGCATCGCGATAATCGTCGGCGCTGTCCATGGGTTTGTAGCCGAGCACGGCGGCTGTGCGATTGTCCCAGAAGGATTCGCTGTTGTTCGACATGCCATAGGCGACCATGAAGCCAACACGCGGCGCCGACAGGCACTTCTCGACCAGCTGGCGGCAGTCTTCGAAGGACAGCCAGGTGATCAGATGGCGACGGTCGGTCGGTTCCGGAAAGGAGGAGCCGATGCGAATGCAGACGGTTTCGATGCCGAACTTGTCGAAGTAATAGCGGGCCAGATTTTCCACGAAGGTTTTGGAGACGCCATAAAGGCTGTCGGGTCGCGTCTGAACAGTGCCGTCAATGGTATCCGTCCGCTCGTAATAGCCGATGGCATGAACCGAGCTTGCAAAGACGATGCGCTTCACGCCGTGGCGGCGGGCTGCCTCGTAAATATTGTAGCCGCCGGAAATGTTGGAATCGAGGATGGTCTTCCAGGGCGCTTCCACCGACTGCCCGCCCATATGTATGATGGCGTCGCAGCCTTCGACAGCGCGCGAAACCGCGTCAAAATCCGCGAGATCGGCGGGGAAGTCCTCTTCATGCGGCGCGAGATCCTGACACGGTTCCAGCGCCGACAAGCGCACGATCTGGCCCAGCCGCGTTCCCGATTTGCGCAGCTCCGATCCGAGGCGACCGGCAGCACCGGTCAACAGCGTTCTTTGAAAGTGGGTCATGAAGAGGTCCTAATTAGCGAAGTTTTGCGAGAGCATCGGACGTGCGCTCGATGGCTGCGGTCAGGTTATCCCGGGAGGTCGCGAATGAGAGGCGGATGTAAGGCTCAACGCCGAAAGCCGCGCCGGGCACAGTGGCGACCTTGCCTTCGGTCAGAAGATAGGAAGCGAGCATTGTATCATTCTCAATCAGAGTGCCTTCCGGCGTCACTTTACCGATATAGGCAGCGCATTTCGGGAAGAGATAGAATGCACCTTCCGGCGCGCGCACTTCAAGCCCCGCAATGGCGCCAAAGCCCTTTGTCACCAGTTCGCCACGCGCCTTGTATTCCGCAACCGCCTTCCGCACGAAATCCTGCGGGCCGTTGAGGGCGGCCGCTGCCGCAACCTGCGTGATGGAGGAGGGGCAGGTGGTGCTCTGCGACTGAAGCTTGTTGAGCACCTTGGTCAGTTCCTTCGGACCCGCCGCATAGCCAAGACGCCATCCGGTCATGGCATAGGCCTTGGAAACGCCGTTGATGATCAATGTGCGGTCGCGCAGATTGGGGCATGCAATGGCGAATGACGTGAAGGGTGTGTCGTCACAGACGATGTGTTCGTAGATTTCATCCGACATGATCGCGACGCGCGGATGGCGTGCCAGCACTTCACCCAGCGCCTTCAATTCGTCCGCCGTATAGATCGCGCCGGTTGGATTGGAAGGCGAGTTGAACAGAAACCAGCGGGTCTTTGGGGTGATTGCCGCTTCCAGCCGCTCCGGCGTGATCTTGAAATCGTCTTCCACACCGCAGGCGATCACTTTCGGTAGGCCGCCATGCAGGATCACCAGATCGGTATAGGACACCCAGTAAGGGGCCGGAACGATCACTTCGTCGCCCGGCTCCAAGGTGCCGAGAAAGGCGTTGAACAGGATCTGTTTTGCGCCATTGCCGATCGAGATTTCGTCCAGCGCATAGTCGAGACCGTTCTCGCGCCTGAACTTATCGACAATGGCCTGGCGCAACTCCGGCAGGCCGTCAGGCGCGGTATAGCGCGTGATGCCGGTGCGCATCGCGCCGATAGCCGCCTCGACAATATGCGACGGCGTATCAAAATCCGGCTCGCCGAGCGACAGGTCGAGGACGTTTTCGCCTCTGGCCCGCATGGCCTTGGCCGCCATCGAAACTGCCATCGACGGTGAGGATTTGATGGTCGCCGCGCGCCGGTTTTCGAACGCGATCATGTTCATGTCTGGGCTCCCTGGCCTGTGGTTCCTGGCGTGTCGCCGATCACGGCGTTTCTTTGTGCTGGGTCGTATGGAGGCGGGTGGAAGATCGGGCCGTCGGGGTCTGGAATTGATGCGTCTTGATGGTGTTGGGCCGCGCTCATTCGTAATTCCACTTGACGATCTTTAAATACGTCACTTATCATATATGTGTCAACATGAAAACAAGCCGCAAAAACGGCGGTTCAGCTGGCCGATTTTTGTTTGGTGGAGGTAATACGCAAGCAAAATCATATGATTGGTGCGATGAGACCACTCGCGTGGAAATGGCGAAGGCCGAGAGCGGCCCTAACGTTTCCAGTGAGAATATAGAGCGATTTTGCCCAGAAAATGCCTGCAAGCAAAGAATTGGAGCGGTTCGAACACTTCCATCGGAACAGAAATCGCTTCGATAAGAACAACGGTTAAAACCAGAGGGAAACTCCATGAAATCCATCGCAAGACTTCTCGCCGGATCGGCCATCGCGTCCGGTCTCCTGCTGTCGCAGGCCTTTGCTGCCGACACGATCAAGATCGGTGTTGCAGGCCCGATGACAGGCCCCAACGCTACATTCGGTGAACAGGTTTACAGCGGTGTTTCCGCTTATGTGAACGATGTGAACGCCAGCGGCGGCATCAATGGCAAGCAGATCGAGCTGGTGAAGGGCGACGATGCCTGCGAACCGAAGCAGGCGATTGCCGTTGCCAACCGTTTTGTCGATCAGGACAAGGTTCAGGCGGTGATCGGCCACTTCTGCTCGTCGAGCACCATCCCTGCTTCCGAGATCTACAATGATGCAGGCATTCTGGAGATGGCGCCTGCATCCACCAATCCAACCGTGACCGAGCGTGGTTTGGAAACGGTGTTTCGCGGTTGCGGACGCGACGATCAGCAGGCAGTCGTCGCCGGTGCGTTCATTCTCGACACGTTGAAGCGGGACAAGATCGCGCTGATCCATGACAAGGACACCTATGGTCAGGGCCTGGTCGATGCAGTCAAGAAGACCATCGAAGCACGCGGCATCAAGCCGGTTCTGTATGAAGGCCTGACGCGCGGTGAGCGCGACTTCAATGCACTGGTGACCAAGATCAAGAGCTCTGGCGCAACGGCCGTTTATTTTGGCGGTCTTATTCCGGAAGGCGGCCCGCTGATCCGCCAGATCAAGGAACAGGGTCTGGATGTGGTTGTAGTGAGCGGCGATTCCTTCGCGCAGACCGAGCTGATTGCGGCAGCTGGCGGCGCGGGCAATCTCAAGAATGTCTATTATTCGGCAACGCCGGACCCGCTGGCCGATCCGTCGACCAAGGGCGTTCAGGATGCGCTGAAGAAGGCGAATATCACGCCAGCCAACTACACGCTCTATGGCTACGCCAATGCGCAGGCCATCGTGGCTGCGTTGAAGGCGGGTAACGACATCAAGGTCCAGACCAACTGGCTGCGTAACAACACGGTTGATTCCGCCATTGGCAAGATCACTTGGGACGAGAAGGGCGACATCAAGGACTTCAAGTTCGTCTTCTATAATTTCGACGACAAGGGAACCCCAGTTCTCGTCAATTAAGGCTCTACCAGCTCCAGCCAGACCCTGCGGTCTGGCTGGTTCCTCCTTGCCTGAACCGCATCCGCAGCACGTCACGCTGTGCGGCTGGATGCGTCGGACCAAGAGTTCAGATCGCATGTCGCTCTGAATGCAAAAGGGGTTGCCATGGACTTCTATATTTTGGCCCAGCAACTGATCAATGGGATCACGCTGGGCGCCATCTACGGACTGATCGCTGTTGGCTACACGATGGTCTACGGGGTCATCCGCATGATCAATTTCGCTCATGGCGACGTCTATATGGTGTCGGCCTATATTGCCGCGATCACGCTTGCAGTGCTGGGCTTCTTCGGCGTTCTGTCGGTTCCTTTCGCGCTTATCTCGATCCTGATCATCACCTGCGCCATCACGGCGGTCTATGGGTGGGTGATCGAGCGCGTGGCCTACAGGCCGTTGCGCGGCTCCACCAAACTGGCACCGCTGATTTCGGCGATCGGCATATCGCTGATGCTGCAAAGCTATGTTCAGATTTCGCAAGGCGCGCGCGATCAGGGTGTGCCGACGCTGATCCAGGGCGCTTTCCGGTTCGGCACCGAACAGCACTTCGCCCAGATCACCTATATGCAGACCGTGATCCTACTGGCCTCTTTGATCGCCATGGGCATTCTGACCTATGTGATCGGCTATACGCGCATTGGCCGTGAGTGCCGCGCGACACAGCAGAATATCCGTATTTCTGCAATCCTCGGCGTCAATACCGACCGCACCATCTCTACGGTCTTCGTGATCGGTGCAGCAACAGCCGCCGTCGGCGGCGTGCTGGTGACCTTCAACTATGGGTCGTTCAATTTCTTCATCGGCTTCGTGATGGGCATCAAGGCCTTTACGGCAGCAGTGCTTGGCGGCATCGGCTCTCTGCCGGGCGCAGTGCTCGGCGGCATATTGCTCGGCCTCACCGAAGCGCTGTTCGCCGGCTATGTCAGCACGGATTACAAAGACGTCTTCGCCTTTGCCTTGCTGATTGTTCTTCTGTTCTTCCGTCCTTACGGCCTGCTCGGTCGTCCGGAAATCCAGAAAGTCTGAGGGAAGGCCGGAAACCATGCTGAACGACCGTCTTCTCGCGCTTTTCAAGGAAGCGCTGCTGACTTTCACCATTTCGCTGATCCTGCTTGGGCCGATTTCTGGTCTCGTGCTGGACGGCTTCTCCTTCCGCAATGAGCTGATGCGGGCCGTTACGCTTGCCGCCATCGTCACAGCCGGACGGCTGATATTTTCGCTGATCGGCATGAGCCCCTTTGGCGCAAGGCTGAAAGCCCTTTTGTCCAGAAATAGCGGCGGCGTCACGGTCAGGACCGGCAAGGAAAAATCAGCAGCCCCGCTGCTGGCGGTGATTTTTCTGGCAGGGTTGATGCTGCCTTTCGTAGCCGACAAATATTTCCTCGGCATCGCCGTTCTGGCGCTGATCTACTGCCTCCTGGGTCTGGGTCTGAACATCGTCGTCGGGCTGGCTGGCCTGCTCGATCTCGGCTTCGTGGCCTTCTATGCGGTGGGGGCTTATCTTCTGGCGCTCGGCTCGCAATATCTGGGTCTGGGCTTCTGGAGCGCGCTGGTCATCGCGCCGTTTCTCGCGGGCCTTTGCGGCATGATCCTCGGCTTTCCGGTGCTCAAGATGCATGGCGATTACCTCGCCATCGTGACACTGGGTTTCGGCGAGATCATCCGCCTTGTGCTCAACAATTGGCTGGACTTCACCGGAGGACCGAACGGCGCCCCCGCGCCCGCCCCCACGCTCTTCGGGTTGGAGTTCAGCCGGACCGCAAAGCAGGGAGGCACGCCGTTCCACGACTTCTTCGGCATCGCCTATAATTCCGATTACAAGTTCTGGTTCCTGTATTTCGTGCTGTTCCTCGTCGTGTGCGGGGTGATCTACACGGTGGAGCGCCTGCGCGTCATGCCGCTGGGGCGCATGTGGGAAGCACTGCGCGAGGATGAGATTGCCTGTCGGTCGCTTGGCGTCAATCACGTCTTCATCAAGCTTTCCGCCTTCATGCTTGGCGCATCGACAGGCGGGATTGCAGGCGTGTTCTTCGCGGCACATCAGGGCTTCGTGAACCCGACCTCCTTCACTTTCTTCGAATCCGCGCTCATCCTCGCCATCGTGGTGCTAGGTGGTCTCGGCTCGACTGTCGGTGTCATTCTGGCCGCGCTGGTCCTGACTATCCTGCCGGAACTGCTGCGCGACTTCGCGGAATATCGCGTCTTCATTTTCGGCGTGCTGATGGTCGTCATGATGATCTGGAAGCCGCGCGGACTGGTACGGGTCACGCGCCCGGCATTCTTCCCGTCGTCGGAAGCGGTGGTATCGGCGGGGCTTTCCTCCAAGCGGGATCAATTGACCATGGAGGCCAGCCGATGAACGCGCCAATTCTCGAAGTTCAAAATGTCACCATGCGGTTTGGCGGCATCGTCGCCAATCGCGGCGTCAATTTCTCGGTGGCGAAAGGCGGCATTACCGCGCTGATCGGTCCCAACGGCGCTGGCAAGACGACGATGTTCAACTGCATCACCGGCTTTTATCGCGCGAGCGAAGGACGCATTGTGCTCAACGGTCCGGAAGGCCCGCGCGACATCGGCGCTTACATGGACAAGCCGATCACCGGCGGCTCCCATCAGGTGACGCGGGCGGGCATCGCCCGCACATTCCAGAACATCCGGCTGTTCAAGGAAATGTCGGTGGTGGAAAACCTGCTGGTTGCCCAGCATCTTGCCACCCGCAACGGGCTTTTGAGCGGCATCTTCAAGACCTCGGCCTTCCGCAAGGCGGAAACCGAGGCGGTGGACTGCGCGTATTACTGGCTCGGCCAGATGAACCTGCTTGAAGACGCCAACCGGCTGGCTGGCGAACTTCCCTATGGTCGGCAGCGACGACTGGAGATAGCCCGCGCCATGTGTACCGGGCCGCAACTCATATGCCTTGACGAACCGGCGGCGGGGCTGAACCCATCCGAAACACATGAGCTTTCCCAGATTATCCAGCGGCTTTGCGCTGAGCAGGAACTGACCGTGCTGGTGATCGAGCACGATATGGGGCTGGTGATGCGCATATCGAACCACATTGTCGTGCTGGATCACGGCGAGGTCATTGCCGATGGAACGCCTGAACAGGTGGCCAACGATCCCGCAGTGATAGCGGCCTATCTCGGTGTCAGCGAAGAAGAGGTGCAATCGTGAGCCAGGTGGCAGAACCAAACGGGCAGGGCGCAACCGACAAGCTTCTTGAGCTGGTGGATGTGCACGCGCATTATGGTGCGGTGGAAGCGCTGCGCTCGGTCAATGTGCATATTTCCAAGGGCGAGATTGTCAGCCTGATTGGCGCGAACGGCGCAGGCAAGACCACGCTGCTTTCGACGATCTTCGGCTCGCCGCGCGCATCGAAAGGCAAGATCGTCCATCGGGGTGAGGATATTTCGCGTCTGGCGACAAACCGTATTTCAAGACGGGGCGTGGCGCTGGTGCCGGAAGGACGGCAGATCTATCAGGAAATGTCGGTCGAGGAAAACATGATGATGGGCACCACGCCTGTCGGTATGGAGCATTTCGACGCCGACCGCGCAACCATGTTTGAATTGTTTCCCCGCCTCAAAGAGCGTCGCAATCAGGTTGCGGGCACCATGTCTGGCGGTGAGCAGCAGATGTTGGCCATTGCGCGCGCCATGATGGCGCGGCCCGAGCTGATCCTGTTCGATGAGCCTTCGCTGGGGCTGGCGCCGCTGGTCGTGAAGCGCGTCTTCGAGGTGCTGGGAGAGATTGCCGCGATGGGCAAGACTATTTTTCTGGTCGAACAGAATGCCAATCACGCACTAAAATTGTCCCAACGTGCTTATGTGATAGTAAATGGGCAGATACATCTTTCGGGAGCGAGTGAAGAACTCCTCGGTAATGAAAATGTTCGAAAAGCATATCTGGGGATATACTAATGTTTGAGCGCCGTTGGTGACAGGAAATTTTCGTTTATGTTCAAAATTATAATATTTGAAGAGACGCTCTCAAATTCGAACGCAGACCCGAACATGTGAAGTAGAATAACCCTACATATGGCCAACGGCTGAGATTGGAACGTTCACAACATCCAGACACTGACTGGCAATCTGGGGCTTATCAGTCGGACGTTATGTCGGTGCCCTGGCAGAGACTTTCCAATAACCCTGTTTGACATCATGTCTTAATATCCATGCTTTCTCAGCTATTTTTGTGCCTCTTGCTGTTTCGTAAGAAGATATGGCCAGAAGGATAAAATCTGTCTGGCGTTCAGATCTCCCCCGCGTGACAACACCGTCGCTGAACCTTACGACCGCCTCCGTCCCAACATTTGCGTCAGTGACCCGGACTTTGCATCCGGGATAGGCGTGCGTGTGCGCGAATTCAAATTGCATAGCAGTTTCCCTTCTACAGGTTCATCAGGTTGGCTCTTTCGCATCTCAAAATCCAGCCGAACGACGTTCGAGCCAACCGTCGCTTTTCCCTCTCGGTGCCCGAAACGATATTTTCAGCATCGGCGAGAAACATGCTTGACAAAAATATACGCAAAAATATATATTAGAATATACGGAAAAGGTGAAAACCAAATCCGTTGCGCGGGGCATGTCAGTGCCTGTGAATCAAATAAACTTAGGTGGCGGTGGTCGTCGGCCTACTGTCATTCTGGAAGAGGTAATGATGTATTATTTCGCTTACTGCACCTGGCTGCACGATATAGAAATCGGCCGCTATATGCCGGAGGCCAAGTCGATCACGAAGGGTTATGCGGCCAATCATGCGCTGCGCTTTCATGCTGCGGGTGAGCGCAAGGATCGAGGCTGGTGCCACTTTCTCAATACGGCTGAAGCTTATGGCGAAAAGGCTTTCGGCGTTGTGTTCGAGCATGATGAAAAGCACTTCGAAGAAGATTATGACGACTTCGAACGTTGCTGCGTCACCGTCTATGGCGACGACGGCAAGATGTATGATTGCTGGACTTACCGTCTCATTACGCCTGGCATTGCAATGCGTCCGCCGAACTTCTACTGGGAGCATATTCCGGCAGGCTTGAAGCAGTGGGGCTTCCCGCAAGACTATATCGACAAAGTGCAGGGCGTTTTCGATGTAGCTGGTGAGTGCCCACGCGCCGATCGTCCCAATCCATCCAAGATACCGGGGCGGGGTGCGGAAACACGCTAAAGGCATTTTAAGGCGATGGGCGGCCATCGCCTTAAACACCAAAGATAAAAACAAACAGTGGGGAACTTTTAATGAATAAGCGTCGACTTCCATTTATGAGCTCGGTTTGCGCCTTGACTTTGATGGCGTCAGGCCAAGCCTTTGCGCAGGACGCGGCATCGCTCGTGCCGCAGGAAATCCGTGATCGCGGCGTACTTACTGTCGGTTCGCAGCAGACATTTCCGCCCATCGAATTTCGCGAGCCGGGAAGTCAGGAAGTCAGCGGCGCCAGCGCTGACCTGTTGCGGGAAATTGCCAAGCGCCTCAATTTGAAAATGCAATTCGTGCAAGCTGAATATTCGGCGCTCATCCCGGGCATTGAAGCAAAACGCTTCGATATGGCTTCGGGCGGTATCAGCGACACTGAAGAGCGCGAACAGAAGCTCGATTTCGTCAATTACATGATGTCGGGCGGCAGCATGCTGGTGCGCGCTGAAGACGACAGCAAATACAAAACCATTGCTGATTTCTGCGGCAAAAAAGTCGCGACGCTTCTCGGCAGCCGGGTGATCATGGCAAAAGTCGAAGAATCCTCCGCCACATGTCGGAAGAACGGAGCAGCCGCAATTGTTGCAGAGCAGTTGCCCTCTGCACCCGATGCGCGCATGCAGCTCGACCTCAAGCGCGTCGACGCCTATCTGGGCGACTTCCCCGCGCTGGTCTATATGGGGTCTCAGTTTCCCGGCAAATACGCTATCGCCGGCGGCAACTATATTCTGACGCCTTACATTACTTCCTGGGGGTTCGCAAAAAACCAAAGCGGGTTACGGGATGCGATCAAGAAAGCGACCGAAGAAATGCGGGCTGATGGCGCGTATCAATCCATCATGGACAAGTGGGGCGTAGGCGGCGGCGTTCTTCCGGAAATCACCATCAATTTGCCTGCAAGCAAACGTAATTGACATTGGAATCAGGGCAATGGATGCCAGTACTATTCACCCAACCTCCAACCTGCCAATCATTCACCGGCGCCGCTGGGGCTCGTGGGTTTTAGGCGCCATTGTCCTGGCTTGCGTTGCGTCCATCGCATGGGCGTCATTGCGGGCAAAGATTCTCGATTTCGTGATCTTCAAGGACTATATTTTTAGTCCAATGATCGTCATGGGCGCGGTCAATGCCCTCGTGCTTGGAACACTGGCTCTGGTTATCGCGACGCTGATAGGATTTGTCTCCGCATTGATGCGCGTCAGTGGCAACCCTATTCTGTCGGGCATTTCAGCAGTCTATGTCTATCTGTTCCGCGGCACGCCAATGCTGATCCAGCTTATATTCTGGTTCAATGCCGTGCCGATCATGTTTCCAAGCATCTATATCGCGCTTCCATTTATGGAAATGCCATTGATCGATGCGCCAACCACTTCGGTGGTAACGCCCTTCCTTGCCGCATTGGCAGGTCTCAGTCTGGCTGAAGGCGCCTATATGAGCGAGATCATTCGGGGCGGCATTCTGGCGGTGGACAGGGGGCAGCGCGAGGCTGCGACGGCGCTTGGCATGACGCAACGCAAGGTGCTGACACAAGTGGTCATTCCGCAGGCGGGTCGTATCATCATACCGGCGGCAGGCAACCAGTATATTATGCTGCTGAAATCGTCATCCCTTGCATCAGCCATCGGCTACCTGGAATTGTTGCGTGTGGCGACAGATATCTATTCCTCCAATTTCCACGTGGTGGAACTGCTTGCAGTGGCCGCTTTCTGGTATCTCGTGATGACCGCCTTTGCGACCGCGATCCAGACCACGCTAGAGAAGGTATTTCCGCAACGATGAGCGCGACAGCTAAAAATATGCCAGCAGTGTCGGCGATAAATGTGTCAAAGAACTGGGGCGCCGTGAATGCTTTCAGCGGGGTGAGTTTTGATGTTCCAACGGGGCAGGTCGTTGCATTGCTCGGCCCCTCGGGCGCCGGAAAATCGACCATGCTGCGCTGCCTGAACCATCTCGATCGCATCAGTTCGGGCAGGATTTATGTCCATGGAGAACTGATTGGGTATCGGGAAACCGCGATGGCTTTACATGAGCTTTCTGACCGCGAACTGAGCCGCCAGCGGCAAAAAATCGGCATGGTGTTCCAGCACTTCAACCTGTTCCGTCATATGACGGCAATTCAGAATGTCATGAGCGGCCCTGTGCACGTCTTGAAGCGTCCAAAAGCTGAAGCTGCCGAAGTCGCCATGGCTTTGCTGGACAAGGTTGGCCTGAAAACCAAAGCGGCTTCTTATCCCTCGGCGCTATCCGGCGGCCAGCAACAGCGCGTTGCCATCGCTCGCGCCCTGGCGATGGAACCTCGCGTGCTTTTGCTTGACGAGCCGACAAGCGCGCTTGATCCAGAACTGGCGCAGGAAGTTGTGGTGACCATCCGCGCACTCGCCGAGGAAGGTCAGACCATGGTGATCGCAACCCACGACATGGCGATTGCACGCGATGTCGCGGATCGTGTCATCTTCATGGAAGGTGGTCAGGTGGCGGAAGATGCGCCATCGGCGAAATTCTTTACCAATCCAGACAGTGAGCGGGCGCGACAGTTTCTTGCGCGGGTATTGCCTGCCTCTACAATGCCCGGATGATTCGGAGACTGAAAATGGCGGAAAAGAAAGACTCGGGCGGCGAGCCCATCGCGAAAGATGTTCGGACTCGCATTCGCAGTATGATTCTGGGCTCCGAATTGAAGCCAGGTCAGCGCTTGCTTGAAGAAGAACTGTGCGAGCGGCTTGGCGTCGGGCGCACGCCGGTTCGTGAAGCCTTGCTGCTGCTGAAGGGCGAGGGATTGCTTGGCCGGGGACGCGGCTGGGTTGTCGAAAATGTCGACCGCAGCCAGATAAGAGCCATATTTGAAAGTCGCGCGGCCATTGAAGGGGCGACAGCCAGGCTTGCCGCCCGCCATGCGCCAGCACAAACCTTCGATGACCTTCAGCGGTTGATCGATGCTATGGAGCCGGGGGAGGGGCTGACCCGTCCCGAACTCAATCGTCTCAATAACGAGTTTCACAATCTCATTGTGGGCGGTGCAGAGAATATGTTTCTCTCCCAGTTCCACGAGCGAACACAGTTTCATTACTGGATGCTGCGGGTTCCGATCCTATTTTCCAATGAGGAAGTGCAGGAGACAAATCTTCAGCATCGCAGGATTGTGGATGCTCTGATTGCACGTGATGAAGATCAGGCCGAGCGCGCTGCGCGCGAACACGTCGAAAAGACCATGGCCATTATCGAACCGGCAATCCAGATCTAACCCGATCTTACCAAGTTCGAACCCACTGATGAACGTCAACTCCCGGTTTTCACAACCGGGAGCAGCGAGAACTATTGTCAACCTTCCCCTCTAGAGAAACCCATATGAACACTATTTTCCAAAAGCTTCACCACATCTGCATCGTCGTCAAAGACCTTGAGAAGACCGTGGCTTATTATGAGAGCCTCGGCGTTGGGCCTTGGTTAGACTATCCGAAGTCGGGCGAGTATCTGGAGTTTGATGTCCCGAATAAAGCGGCATCCAAGGCCATGCGCTATAAGTGCGCGAACCTCGATAATGTCCAGATCCAGCTTTGTGACCCTGGTGTGCTGGATTCTCCGCAAAAGCGTTTTCTCGATGAAAATGGCGAGGGCGTTTATCACCTAGGTTTCGAGGTGGAGGACCGCGATGCAGCCGAAGCCCATGGACGTGGTTTGGGCCTACCAGTAATCGCCCGTGGCAAGCGAACAGATGGGGGTGGCTTTTGCTATTTCGATACGCGCAGTGAGGCTGGTGTCGTTCTCGAAGTCCGAAAATCCTGAAATTTGGCCATGATTGCTCACTACATCGCCACTCTCGGTAAAGGGATCAATCGTCGATCGATTTGGCGTGGCCGCGAGAGCGTTTTTCTGTGCCTGTTGGCAATGGCGCTCTTTGCGGCTTCGGATGCAATCGCAAAGAAACTGTCAGTGAGCTTTCATCCCATTCAGATAGCGTGGTTTCGCTATCTGGCGGCTGCGGCGCTGCTTATTGTCATATGTCTGCGAACAGGATTGCCTAGACCAAGTGCACGTTCGGGCGCGCAGATCACACGCGGGTTTGGCATGGCGGGTGCGACGATCCTTCTGGTTATGGCGTTGAGATTGCAGCCAATGGCGGAAGCTACGGCATTGGTGTTTCTATCTCCGTCATTTGTCACGCTTCTATCCGTTCTTCTGCTGAAGGAGCGGGTGAACTGGTCTCGTTGGCTTGGCGTCGCGGGCGGATTGATCGGGGTCATGGTTATTCTGCGTCCCGGCCTTTCCGCCTATAATCCAGCAGCTTTGTTTTCCATCGCCTCTGCGGCCTGTTGGGCTACCGCCATGGTGATGACGCGCAAGGCAGTGCTGGTCGATACACTCGCAACGACGCTGGCCTATTCGGCAATGAGCGGACTTGTCGTGCTCACGCTCGGCCAGCCTTTCGTCTTTGTTGTGCCCAACCTTCTCGAAGGTACGATGTCTGTTTTGATGGGCTTGCTGTGGCTTGCAGCGCATGTGGCCATCGCTGTTGCCTATCGCAGACCGGAGGCACAACTCTCCCGGCTCGCGCCGGTTTCCTATACCCATCTATTATGGGCAATCGGGCTGGGCTATCTTGTCTTCGGATCGATCCCGGATACGCTGACACTTCTCGGAGCCGCTGTCATCGTGTTAAGCGGATTGGCTACTTTAAGAATGCCATGGCGATAAGACTAAATCAACTCAACGATCTGAAATGTCGTACCAGATCAAGAGCGAATTTTCGCTAAGTACGCGCCAGATATGCAGGACACGGTAATTCTCGTCGGTTGCGGCAATATGGGCTTTGCCATGCTCAAAGGCTGGCTCGACAATGGCATTCTGAAAGCTGGCGATGTTCACGTCGTCGAGCCGACGGATGCGCTGCGCGAACGTGCAGCTGGCGCCGGCGTTCACGCCTATGCCAGCGCGGATGCGCTGCCTGCTGACCTTAAGCCGCGCATGATCCTGGTTGCCGTCAAGCCGCAAGTGATGAACGCTGTTCTGCCTGCCTATAAGCGCTTTGCGCCTGCCGCCACCTTTGTCAGCGTTGCAGCTGGCATTCCGGTTGCGCTGTTTGAAAATCATCTGGGCAACGACGCCGCCATCCTCCGCTGCATGCCCAACACGCCTGCCGCCATCGGCAAGGGCATGATGGTGACCTTCAAGAACGCCAATGTGACCGCCGACAACGAGGCGTTCGTCGCACGCCTGCTCGCAACGTCGGGCAAGGTCGCCAGCGTCGATGACGAAACGCTGATGGATGCCGTCACGGCGGTTTCGGGTTCAGGCCCGGCCTATGTGTTCCACTTCATCGAAGCCTTGACCGATGCTGGTGTTACGGCAGGTCTGCCACGCGAAACGGCGGCACTTCTTGCCATGCAGACCGTGATGGGGGCGGGCGCGCTTGCCGACGCCAGCACCGACACCCCGTCGAAACTGCGCGAGCAGGTGACGAGCCCGAACGGCACCACGGCGGCGGCGCTTGACGTGCTGATGGGTGGCGACCGTCTCAAAACGCTGGTTGCCGAGGCCGTTGAAGCAGCGCGCAAGCGTTCGATGGAACTCGGCAAGGCTTGATGGAGTAGGCCACACGCGAGGATCACCTATAGCCTGGAGTGCTTATCGGGCAGCGAGTATTGCACGACATATTTAAGTTGCCGATCATGAGCCAATGGGACGAGCCGCGAGGGCATCATGAATGTAACTCAAAAACGAACTTGCAGCCTGTGACATGGGGCGCGAGTTGACCGATATAATATCGTACGATTCCGTGATACGCGGTGCAAACGGTTTGAGCAGCACATCGGGAAAACGAACATGTTGCCCGCTCTGAACAAGGCTGGCACTGAGTGGGTCAACCAATCCCACACCAGCATTCAGCTCCACCATTAACAAGACTTGCACGGATGAGTCGACTGTCAGGTTCGATTTGAACGCGAGCTTTTCTTCCCTATATGCTGAGAGCAATGGATGAAACGTCTCATGTTCGGGCCCGAATGTGATCCAATTGCTTTCACCGAGCAAGGATGGCGAAAGCATTGCCGCGCCGACTGCCGGATGGGATCGATTGATGGCGCAGTAGCATTCCAACTCTATCGACATCGTATCATATTTGGGCGAGGCAATTCCGGTGTCAGTGATGCCGATATCGGCTTGTCCTGTTTCGATCATTTCACGCACCGACACTGCATTGCGTGTTTTCAGAGTGCAGTTTGTTTCCGGCCAATGCTGTTGAAATTGTTGTACAATAATTGGCAAAAACCCTAGCGAGGGGCCCGGTACCGCGGCGAGGCGCACACCTCCTCGCATTCCGCGGCCCGCATGACGAAAGCTTAAGTTGAGACGATCAAAACCGTGCAGGACTTCAATAATCTCGTCACTGAGTAGATGTGCTTCTGGCGTGGGGCGCAACCGTCCGCCCTCGCGTCTGAACAATTGGTAGCCGACGTGATCCTCAAGCGTTGCAAGCATCTTGCTCGCGGCAGGCTGGGATATGAAAAGCCTTTCGGCTGCAAGCGAGACCGACTGCGTTTCGTATATTGCGCTGAACAATTTCAGTTGTCGGATATTCACGTCCGTTTCCTTTCACTGAGCGCCTGACAGTATATTCCATTTAGCTATACCAGCATAATATGAATTCATTTTTTTCATTCATCGGTCCGTTCTATTCTCCACAGAAACCAATGAAAGCCTCCCGAAATCAGCGAGGCACAACAATGGGGAACATGATGAACATCAGAAACAGTATGGCCGCTTTAATCGCGGGCGCTTCTCTCGCTTTCCTGCCTGCGCTTGCATTTGCAGGGGAAGCGTTGGACCGCATTACCTCTTCCGGCGTGATCAAGGTCGCGACTTCTGCAAATTGGGCGCCGCAGAGCTTCATGAATGATAAAAACGAGATGGATGGATTTGACGTCGAAGTGGCGCGGGAGATCGCAAAGCGGTTAGGCGTCAAGGTAGAGTTCGTGACGCCGGCATGGGAGCTTATTACGGCGGGCAAATGGCAAGGGCGATGGGATGTTTCTGTTGGTTCTATGACACCCACGAGCACACGCTCCAAGGTGCTCGCTTTCCCGGCGATCTATTATTATTCGCCCGCTGCTTTCGCGGTGCATGAAAAAAGCGCTCTCAATGACATTTCTGCCTTGGAGGGAAAGCGGATCGGTGTGTGCGCAGGATGCACATTCCAGTTCTATCTGGAACATGACCTCAAGATCGATGCTGCGGGAACACCGCCTTTTGAATACGCCGTGCAACCCGGCGAAGTGGTTACCTATCAAGGCGTTCAGGCCGTATTTGACGATATGCGCATTGGTGATGGCGTACGCCTCGACGCGCTTCTGGACGCGTTGCCTTCGATCCAGCAAGCGATCAGCAGCGGCTATCCGATCAAGGTGATTGGCAAGCCGGTTTTCTACGAACCAATGGCCGTGGCCATAGATCTCGGAGATGACGAGTTTTCCAAAAAACTCGCCGGTATCATTGCCAAAATGCATGCGGATGGAACGCTCAGCGCACTTTCAAAGAAGTGGTACGGCGGCATCGACTACACGGTCGCTGAATAAGTCGGCAAACCGTGTGTGTAAGCACGCCGTATAGGGCTCGAGGAGAATGCCCACATGCTTTATCCTGATACTGTCCAACGTGAACCTTTGATCCGGAAGCCGTTGTTTCTCGGAGCATTGCTTCTCGGTGCAACGATTTTTTTCGCAGCCGTGAATCTCACCAATACAGGGTTTGGTGAAATCATGCGTCCCGCTATCGGTGCGCCCGAACTATCCGGTTATTTCGGCCGCGTATCCATCGCGCTGGTTCTCGGACTTCTGTTCATTCTGAATCTATACGCAATCAGCTTTCTGCCGAGAGCGGTACAACTGGCCGTGATCTGGCTCGAACTGACGGGGCTGTTTCTGGCGTTCTTCTATAGTTTCAACCTCGACATCAGCTTTATTCGAGGCAAGCTGTGGTTCATGATCGCACAGGGTGTTTTTACGACGCTCTACATTTCGAGTATTTCGATCCTGTTTGCATCCGTGCTGGCACTCGCCGGAGCAATTGCCAAGCTGTCATCCAATAATTTCGCAAACGCGGTTGCCAGCTTCTACACTTCGTTCTTCCGCGGTGTGCCGTTATTGATGCAGGTCTACATAATCTATCTCGGGCTGCCGCAGCTTGGATATGTGATCAACGCCGTCCCGGCAGGCGTTCTTGCTCTTTCCCTTTGTTACGGCGCCTATATGACCGAAATATTCAGAGCGGGTATCCAATCCGTTCCAAAAAGCCAGTGGGAGGCATCCCGTTCACTTGGTTTCGGTTTCGGACTGACCATGCGTCGCATTATCTTGCCGCAGGCTCTGCCGCTCATCATTCCCTCAGCGGGTAACCAGTTCATTTCCATGCTGAAGGATAGCTCCCTCGTGTCCGTCATCGGCGTATGGGAACTGATGTTCCTCGCCCGGACCCTTGGAGCCAAGGACTTCAAACATCTTGAAATGCTCATCACGGCGGCACTGATCTATTGGCTGCTTTCGATTGTGCTGGAACTGCTGCAAGCCCGGCTTGAAGCACATTTCCGAGCCAAGTCGCGTTGAAGGACAGGGCCATGAATAAATCCATTATCCGAATGGAAAACGTGAACAAATGGTATGGTTCGTACCAGGCCTTGAGAAACATCAATTTTTCCGTCGATCCCGGCGACCGTATCGTGATCTGTGGTCCTTCGGGCTCGGGTAAGTCGACGCTGATCCGCACGCTGAACTGGCTTGAGGCACATCAGCAAGGACATATCATCGTAAACGGCATCGAGCTGGGTCCGAAGATGCTTCATATCGACAAGGTGCGCGCCGATGTGGGTATGGTGTTTCAGCACTTCAATCTCTTTCCGCACATGACGGTGCTGGAGAATCTCATGGCAGCGCCGATGTGGGTGCGAGGGGTGCCGCGCGAAACGGCCCAAAAACGGGCGATGGCTTTTTTGCAGCGCGTTCATATCGGCAATCAGGCCGATAAATATCCCGCCCAACTGTCGGGTGGACAACAGCAGCGTGTGGCAATTGCCCGCTCGCTATGCATGCAGCCCAAGGTCATGCTTTTCGACGAGCCGACATCCGCACTCGATCCCGAAATGGTGGGTGAAGTATTGGAAACGATGATTGAGCTGGCGCGTGACGGTATGACCATGGTTTGCGTCACCCATGAAATGGGATTTGCCAAAGCTGTGGCCGACCGCATTGTCTTCATGGATGGCGGTGAGATCATCGAGGAAAACAATCCCCAAAGCTTTTTCTCGCATCCAGCCAATGCCCGAACGCGAAATTTTCTCGGTGAAATTCTGCGGCATTAAAGCGGCTTTGCCGGCTGCACAGAGGGGCAGTTCAGTACCGGATTTTTGGTGCGAACTGGCCAAGACAGGGCAAAAGAAGGAACAATAACATCATGAATAGCAATTATAGCCGAACGGCTGATGTCGTTATTATCGGCGGCGGTGTGAACGGCGCTGCGACCGCTTTCTTTCTGGCAAAAATGGGGGCCGGGAGCATTATTGTCGTGGATCGAGCATGGCCGGCAGCCGGAGCCTCCAGCCGGGGAATGGGCCTTCTGCGAACATATCATGCCAATGATCCCGAAGCAGAACTGGCTATTCGCAGCAATGAAATATTCCGGAATTGGGGGGACATCGTCGGTGGCGATTGCAGCTTCAACCAAACGGGCTTTCTTTATCTCGAAAATGTTTCCCGGCGTGCGGCAGTGCAGGCGAATATCGATCGGGTCAACCGATTGGGCGCGGAGGCTTATCTCCTGGATAGCGCTGAGTTGAAGAAACTGCAGCCGTTCATGAATACCGAAACGAGTTGTGCAGCTTGGGAGCCGCGTTGCGGATGCGCCTATGGTGCGCATGTGACGGATTCCTTTTTTACGGCTGCAGCGCGCTTGGGCGTGACACTATCCACGCGTAACGAAGTGCATACTATCCTGGAGCGCGACGGGAAGGTCATCGGCGTCGATACGCAAGAGGGCCGGATTGAAGCAAGAACTGTGATCCTGGCAGCAGGAGCCTGGTCGAGCGCTTTGGCGCGCACTATCGGGCTAAGTCTGCCGGTTATCCCGCGTCGTTTGTCGATAGGGCGGGTTCACCTGCCTCAGGAGATTGTTTCACCGGCGACTTTTCTCGATGCAGAATTCGATACGTCGTTCCGGCCTGAAGCAACCGGCCTTGCCACGATCTCCATGCGCGATACCCGATATGGGTCACCGATGGATCCGGCGAACTTACGCGATGATGTGGAAGAACAGGCGGTTCGGGACGGGATCAAGCGGTTGAGTGTACGTATTCCAGCGGCCAGTCGAGCGGTCGGGGGGCGTAGCTGGGTGGGTGTGGATGGTTTTACGCCCGATCTCAAGGGGATCTATGGCAAAGTGTCGGGGCTGGACGGGCTTCTGGTTTGTGCAGGCGCCAGCGAAAAAGGCTTCAAGGTTTCGCCTGCGGTCGGACAGGGGCTTGCTACCATTGCCGTGCATGGAAGCTGTTCCTGGCTGGAAAATCCAGCTTTCGCTTTTGATCGATTTGATGAAGCCCATTCAACACAGGACGTTCACAAGGAAATCAACGTCAGCGAGTTGATATGACCTTCTGGGCAGTTGAACCGGCTAAAAATCATGTCTGACATCAGCGATATCCTCATCATCGGTGGCGGCGTTATCGGCAGTGCCATTGCCTATTTCCTGACGAGAGATGCCACCCATCCAATACGCGTAACTGTCATCGAGCGCGATCCGAGCTACGCTTCAGCTTCCTCTTCCCTTTCGGCCAGTGCAATCCGCCAGCAATTTACAGCACCGGAAAACATCGCGCTGTCACAATACGGGATCGGCTTCATTCGTGACACGATCCGCCATCTTTCTGTCGAGAATTATCCGGCAGATATTGGCTTTCTGGAAAGAGGCTATCTCTATCTTGGTGGAGAAAAAGATGTGCCGGCGTTCCAAAGCCGGGCGAATACGCTACGGGATTGCGGCTATCAGGTAGAGTTACTTGATACCAAAGCGCTGAAGGCTCGTGCGCCTTGGATGAACACCGAAGATGTGTCGATAGCCTCGTTCGGACCCTACGATGAAGGTTGGTTCGATGGGCCTGCGTTGCATCAGGCATTTCGGCGTAAAGCACGTGTTCAAGGAGTCGAGTATATTACAGGTGAAGTCCTTGGCTTCACTCGCGAGGGGTCAGATAAGATCACCTCCGTTCGTCTTCGTGACGGGCGCAGTTTTCAGGCGGGAAGATTTGTGGTTGCGGCGGGTGCATGGACCGGTGCACTAATGCGGAATGCTGGCGTTGAAGTTCCAATTGTTCCTCGCAAAAGGTGCATTTTCGTTTTCGACAGCCCCGAGAAAATCGCAGATTGCCCGTTCGTTATAGATCAGTCTGGATCCTGGTTCCGCCCCGAAGGTCATCTTTATATTTGCGGAACGACGCCGGACTTTGAGAATGCACCTGACGATTATAGTCTCGATGTTGACTATGCGATATTCGATGAACGCATTTGGCCGAAACTTGCCCATCGTATTCCCGGCTTCGAACAGTTACGTTTGTTGCGCGCCTGGGCTGGTTTGTACGAATATAACCTGTTTGATCAATGTCCAGTGATAGGGCCTGTTTCTGAGAACGAGAATCTTTTCATTGTGGCTGGTTTTAGTGGTCATGGAATGATGCATGCGCCTGCCACGGGCCTGGCGGTCAGTGAAATGCTACTTCATGGAAAGACGTTCAGCATCAATGTCAGTGCTTTTAACTTCGACCGGATTCAGGCTCTAAGGCCAATTCCAGAACGTGTCTACTACTGGAAGCAGAATGAGTTCGCAGCAGAATAAATGTTGAGTTCAAAATGAATTTGAAAAATTTCCCAGCTCTCGCCGAAAATTTTGAACTATCGAGATCAAAGTTTTATCAGAGAATTGAAAACAGCCCCTTGGATCAATAGCAGATAATAACTTTGCGTTCTACATGCCGAAAATCTACAAAATAGAGGCAGAAAGCCAATTCATCTCATGTGCAGAGTCATTATGTTTCACTGTGTGAGAAAGTGGGCTCTCACCTATGCCGAGGCCACCGCTTCAGATTATGATGGGATGGATTGACGCGAGATAATCATGGGGCGGGGCTAAACCAGGTTCGTTGATTGACGCGGCAAACGCGGTCGTCTGGTCCTGGCCGAGTGGTTTCTTGACTGGCAATCAGTTCACCACCCCCAAGATTTGTACGAAATGATACCGTGTGAATCAAATCAATACCGATATATCGCTAACGCCCATGCCCTCACGGATGTGTCGATAGAGTTCTTCAACAAATTTGTCCGGGTTTGTGGCAAGTGCAACTAACCGCGCGTGCCGGTCTGCTATTCCCGCAATATTCAGTTCATGTTTCTGGACATTCAGCATGGCCAGTTCAATCTGATCCTGTAATGCATGATACGATTCCAGAAGACGCCTGTGATCAGCGCATTCGATCAATATCTCATGAAAGCGACGGTCGGCCGCTGCCAGCGACTTGAGATCTCGGTTCTCGGCAGCCGATGCGATAGCAGGTATGGCCGCCGCTAAAGCGGAAGATGTATAACTTCTTTGAAGCGCTAAACGGGCTCCCATGACTTCAAGAGCCGTACGCAAGGTGGCCAGTTCGAAAATATCTCGTTCATTGAAGCTAACAACGATATAGGAACGGTTGGGTGATTTCTCGATCAATCCACCCCTCTCGATTAGCCTCAGGGCCTCACGCAGCGTTGCGCGGCTGACGTTGAGGTCTGATGCTATGCTCGATTCGCGTACCCTTTGTCCTGCTGGCAATTCCCCACTTAGAATTTTTCCTCGCAGACTGGTGGCTAAGATTTGCACCATGTCGCCGGTACGTCCTTGCGGATCGTTATGCTCGTCTGAAGGCGTAAAATTATTAGACATGGCTCCATCTTTTCTATATGTGTCGACAATAAAATAAAAAGTGTCGACACTTTCATATCGGGAACTTAGAGGGAAATTGATTCCCATGGAGGGGAAATTATGGATGAACATACCGCTCGACAAGTGACACGCAACATAATGCCGCTGCTCGGGATTAGCTTTTTCGTATCTATTCTGGACCGCGTGAATGTTGGATTCGCGTCTCTAACAATGAACGCTGACATAGGCCTTTCGGCTGCAGCTTATGGTTTTGGCGCAGGTATCTTCTTTCTTGGCTACTTTGCATTCGAGATTCCTAGCAATCTCATTTTGCAGAAGGTCGGCGCGCGCCGATGGATAGCGCGTATCATGGTCACATGGGGCCTTCTTTCCATGTGCATGGCTTTGGTACAAGGCCCTTATTCCTTCTATGCGGTCCGTTTCCTTCTGGGTCTTGCCGAGGCCGGTTTTGTTCCCGGTGTCGTCTATTATATGAACCAGTGGTACACGAAACGTGAGATTGGCAGGGCAACTGCGATCTTTTTCGCGTTCGGGCCTATTGCGAATGCTGTTGGTGCACCGCTGTCAACAGCGTTGATCGAGGCCTTCGACTGGCGCTGGATGTTTGTCATCGAGGGTATACCTGCCATCATCCTCGGTATTGTTGTCTTTCTGAGGTTACCTGATCGCGTTGAAGACGCAAAGTTTCTTAACAATAGCCAGAAAAGCGTACTGCGCGCGCAGTTGCAGGCGGAAGGCAATTCTGCTGCAAAGCATGCCTCGCCACTGTCTGCATTAATGGATTTGCCTACACTTGCGCTCGCGTTCCAGTATTTCCTTATCCTGACAACTGGCTATGCGCTTAACATGTGGCTTCCGCAAATCGTTCGCGAACTGGGTGTTCAGACTTCGATGGTGGGCTGGGTGGTGGCTGTCCCCTATATAGCAGCCGCGCTCGCTATCTATTTCTGGAGCCGGTACACGAAATATACGGATGATCGCCTGTTTTACGTGCTCATCCCCTGTGCTCTTGGGGCATTGGGGTTTGTGATAGGTGCTCTGACGACAAATCCGCTGATTTCGATGTTCGCGTTCTGTTGTGTTGCGGCGGGCATTTATGCCGGCGGGAGTGCCTATTGGGCGCTGCCGCGGCCTGCTGTATCAGGCGCTGCGGCGGCGGCCGCGATCGCACTGGCGAACTCACTTGGAAATCTCGGCGGATTCACCGGTCCCTACCTGTTCGGGATCATTCGCGATACGACCGGTAATTATGAATATGCGCTTTTCGTCGCGGCTGCTTTTCTTCTGTCGGGAGGGCTCATGAGTTTCGTGAACATCCGGCTTGCACGGCGGCGTGAGGCGCTAATTGTTGCTGCCCGCTAAAACTGCGTGGAAGGAAAGAAATTTCAGTCTTCTAACGCTTTTAAAAGGAATGGATTCATGGAAAGTTTTCGTGCTCGCTGCAAGGCACGCTCACCGCTGATGGGAACGTTTTCCGCTATCCCCCATCCTGTCGCGGTCGAAGTGACGGCTGCCACCGGGCTTGATTTCGTCTGCATAGACTGGGAACATTCGCAGATCAGTCGTGAGCGTATTGAGGATCTGATCCGGGCTTGCGATGTTCACGCTGTGCCGGCTATGGTCCGGGTACCGGGTCATGCACCGGAAGCGATTGCGGCTGTGCTTGATGCCGGTGCGCAAGGTGTTCTTGTGCCGCGCGTATCAACGGCTCACCAAGCACGGGCCGCAGTTCAGGCAACGCGCTATCCGCCGATCGGCGCTCGAGGGGTTGGACCTGGTCGCGCCGCGGCCTATGGCTATCGTATTCCAGACTATCTAACCGCAGCAAACGATGCCATCGCTTTGGCGATCCAGGTCGAAACGGCTGAAGGTCTGGCCAATATCGAAGAGATCTCAGAAGTTGATGGTGTCGATGTGATTTTCATAGGCCCCGGAGACCTGTCCGTTTCCATCGATGCGATGGGACCGAATGGTCGCGAAAAGCTTGTTGCTGCGATTGAAAAGATCACAAGAACAGCAATTTCTACGAACAAAGCCGTAGGCATTTTCCGCCCGGATACAAGCGACATAGCCGCTTGGTACGGGAAAGGAATCTCGTTCTATCTGCTCGCAAGCGATACGATGTTTCTCGGCGCTGCAATGGCTGGAGGCATATCGCAAGCGCGAGCCGCGCTCACTGAAACGGAAAGGAAATCTGCATGAAGATCGTCAAGTGTGATGGCGTTCTCGCCGTTGAGCCGGAACAACATGCCTATCTTGCAGAGCTCGATGCGGCCTTCATAGAAAAGACACTTCTCAATGAAGAGGAGCTGATTGAGGAATGCTACGACGCAGATGCGTTGATGATCTTGCGGGAACCGGTGACTGAGCGTGTTTTGAAGGCGCTACCAAAACTCAAAGTCATCGGTCGTTTTGGTGTAGGACTCGATTCCATTGATGTCGAGGCCTGTACACGGGCAGGAGTGCAGGTCACTTATGTGCCAGACTCCAATCTGGACGAGGTCAGCACTCACGCCGTGGCAATGATGTTGGCTCTCGCTCGTCGGCTGAAGCGCTACGACACTGCAGTGCGTGAAGGCCGATGGCAAGCTATGGTTGACGGCGAGGGGATTATTCGGCCATCGCATCAAACGCTCGGTTTGATCGGTTTTGGTCAAATCGGTCGTATGACGGCACGCAAGGCCTCAGCATTCGGGTATAAGATCATCGCTTACGATCCCTATATGGCTGCGGACCGCATTGCTGCGACCGGTGTGGAAGCAGCCACGTTCGAGGAAGTGATAACTCAATCCGATATTGTTTCGCTTCATGTTCCCGCCACGCCTGAAACACAGAATATCATCTCACGAGACGTGCTTGCACGAATGAAGAAGGGTGCGATCCTAGTCAACGTTTCCCGCGGCGGCCTTGTGGATGAAGGAGCGTTGGCTGACGCACTCCAATCGGCACACCTGTCTGGCGCCGGCATTGATACGCTGGTTCAGGAACCGGTAGGGATGGACAACCCGCTTCTGAGCGTGGAAAACCTCCTTCTTTCTCCACATGCTGCACATTATTCCAAGCAGTCTTATTCAGAGGTGAGAAACAAGGTATTCGCAGACGTAGTAGCCGTGTTGCGCAATCGGGCACCAAGGTACGGATTTAATTCAGTCCTTAAGAGGGATTGATCTCCTGGTCATGCTGCTTTCAGTAATGACGAGAACAATGGCCTTGGCGCCAACTATATCAGGTGGCAAGACATAGAGCCTCTTCCGCCTTGTGTGCGGAAGAGCATCTTGTTCTTATTTAACTATCAGCGGATCGCCCATTACGGGGGCAGCGGTTCATACCTTTTCAAGGCGTAGCGAATGCTTTAACGACAGTTGGTTTCTTGGCTGGATATCAGGTGACTGTCCGCTTGTCGCTTTATGCGGTCAAGCTGAGTCAGGCGCCCCGTTGCTGTGGGCAGCAAAATAATACCAATTAACCTTAAGTTTGCGGCGAAGGGCGGCGGGTATTGAGCCTGTTTGTGCACCGGGCTGCGTGCCCAGTGCATATCAATCTGTGTTCTGAAATCTGCCACACAAAGAATCAACAAACGCGGCTATCCCACAAGCCGTTATCGTCGCAATCGGCAGAAGGCTCGTAACCACCGCCTCCTCCGTGGCTTATGGACGCATCAAAAAACGTTATAGATAAAGTTGCTGCGCTGGAGTTTAGTCTAGCTAATTATAATAGCTGGTTCAGTGCTACAGCGGCATCACCATCGATAATGAGGCCGTTGACGATGCCACTTTTCAGAAGTGCTTTGGCCGCAAGCGCTTTCTCCTGCCCGGCGATGAGCAGCACGACTTGAACCTTCTTCAGTTCGGCAAAGCTGAGAGCGATGGTGCGCTGATTCATCTCGTGCTCGACCTGCTGCCCGTCCTTGTCGTAGAAAATGCCATTGGTGTCACCAATTGCACCGGCGGCACGCAGGCTTTCCAGTTCGGATTTGCTGAGCATGTTCTGGCGGCGCAGCAGTGAGTCCTCCGTCAACTCGCCAGCGCTAATGAAGCAGACGGAGGCTGTGCGGGCAATCTCCAGCGCACGCGCCACAGAACGTTGCGAGATGAGGACTTTTCGATCTTCTGCGGAATCAGCAATGAACGGAACTGGCAGGAAAAAGCCTTGCCCGCCCGTGCGCCGCGCCAGCATGTGCACAACTTCAAATGGATTATAGGCGGAGTTCGCGGTCAGCGATCCCATGACGGAGATGAAGCGCGCCTGTGGGGCGCGTACACCTGCAAGTTGCAATGTCATCTGTTCGATGGTTCGGCCCCAGCCGGTGCCGATGATCGCTTCCTCATTGTCGGCCAGAAAGCTTTTCAGATAGGTGGCAGCGGCAACACCGACGGCCCGGAATGAAACCTGCTTGCGGATTTCGGATGCCGTATCTTCATCGGCATGAAAGCCAAATGGCGGTGTTGAAATACAAAAATCCAATCCATGGCGGCGCATCAGCTCGTTTTCCACGGGCAATGTGCCTGCGTTCTGATGGTCGATGGAAATGCTGACAAGGCCGCTTTCGCGGGCCTCACCCAATATCTTGTTCACGCGGGCCCGGGTCAGGCCCAGTCGGGATGCGGTCGCCTCCTGGTTGAATCCTCCAACGTAATAGAGCCACGCCACGCGCACCATGAGGCTATCTTCGGATTCGCTCATTTGTCCCTCGTTCAATTCCTGCATGTTAAATTACAAATGTATTTCTATTTGACATTTGTAATTTGACGACGCTTAATACCAATCGTTCCGGGGGACAAGAGCGCGAAAGAGCGGGCAGGTCAATCGGAATGGAACCTGAAGCACAGGCAGCTGAATGGCGTTTCTGGAGGAGCAGAGACCGACATTCGCCAGTGCATCGGGTGTGGAGGAGTGCGGAGGGCGATGGGACCATCCGTAACAGGCGCCAGCTCGAACTGAACTGCATGTGTGCCGGGAAACAGTAATTCAAAGCCAGTTGTGGAGCCAACCACATGGCCTTCGGGAGGAAAAAATGGGTTCGGAACTTTTTAGGAAAACCATGGCTGTCGCAGCTCTGGCCATGCTCATGGGCACGGCAAGCGCGTCTGCTACCAATGTGGCCTGGGTGCATTCCAACGCTGCGGCGCAGTCCGAGCAGCGTGCAAAAACTGGCTTTGATGCCTGGCTTAAGGAAACCAACAAGGATTGGAGCATCAGCGTTCTGGATAGCGGCGGCTCGGGCGAACGCACGGCGTCGAACATTCAGGATGCTGCCTCGCGTGGTGTAGACGCAATTATCGTCAGCATGTCGGATCTGCGTGCCTCGCGTGCTGCTATCGATTCCGCTGTTGCGGCCAAAATTCCGGTTTTCGCCATCGATAGCGGTCAGGTTGACGGCGTTGTGGTCGATGTCACTACCAATAACTGGGCGATGTCGGCTGATGTGTCGCCATATTTGCTCAATGAAATGGGCGGCATGGGCAATCTGATCTTCCTGCGCATGGCAGAGCACCACGGCACGCGCAAGCGCGGCGATGTGATGGAAACCGTGCTGAAGGAATATCCGGAAGTGAAGGTCATCGCCGAACACAATATCGATTACACGGCTTTCTTCGAAGATACGACCAAGACCATGCAGGACTATGCATCGCGCTTTGGTGAAGACATTAATGCCGTCTGGGCGCCTTGGGATGAGCCTGCACAGGCCGCCATAAACGCGCTGAACGCTGCCGGATTGAAGAATGTCAAAGTCATCGGCATCGACGGCCATCCGCAGGCGATCGAAGAAGTCTGCAAGCCTGACAGCCTGATGATCGCAACGGTCTCGCAGCCATTCGAAAAGATGGGCGCGCAGACCGGCGAATGGATCGAGAGCATTGTGGTCAGGAAGGAAGACGCTGCAAAGGTCATTCCGTCGAAGACTGTTTATCTCGATGCGCCGCTTGTCACCAAGCAGAACTGCAAGGACTTCCTCCCGAAGAAGTAGGCAAGCCCCCCAAGTTGCCTGCATCTGGCCGGAGCGTGAACGTTCCGCGTTCCGGCCCCTTTAGAGTAGATTGAATTCATGGGAGTTCTCCGATGGCGGTAAGCCTGTCGCAGATCGTTATGTCCTATCCCGGAACGCTGGCGCTGGATCAGGTGAGCGCTGAATTTCGGTTTGATGAGGTGCATGGACTGATCGGAGAAAACGGCGCCGGAAAGACCACTCTGGTCAGTATTCTTGGCGGCAGCAAAAGCCCGACTTCGGGCACGATCACCATTGACGGCGTCGAGGTGAAGCTTGCAAGTGCCGGTGATGCGTTGCGCAAGGGTATCGCGCATGTGTCGCAGGAGGGTAGTCTCGTTCCCGGACTGACCGGTGCACAGAATGTTCTGCTGGGCGACGAGCCTCGCATGGGCCTCCGTGTGATCGACAAGCGCAAGCTGCTGTCGCGCGCCAATGACTTGCTCAAGCGCTGGTTCCCTCAAGTTTCCATCGACCTCGACGAGCAGGTCGATATGCTGCCTATGGCAGATCAGAAGATCATCGAGATTGTCCGCGCACTGCGTGGCAATGTCCGTTTGCTCATCCTCGATGAACCCACGGCGACATTGCCTGCACGCGAAAAAGAGAGCCTTTGGGAGATCATCAAGACCCTGCCGCAGCAAGGCGTCGGGATCGTTTTGATCAGCCATTTCCTTTCTGAAATCAAGGCATTGAGCGATAGAATTACAGTTCTGCGCGATGGTCGTCACATTGCGACGCTTCAGGCCACGGAAGCGAGCGAAGCCGGGTTGATCGATATGATGCTGCAACGCTCGGGCGGCAAGACGGCGATGGCGCAGGAAGCCAGTTACAATCGCAGTTTCGGTCCTGTGGTGCTGGAAGTCAGCAATTGGCATGCCGGTGGTCTGCACGTTGACAAATTTTCCATCCGTGCGGGTGAGATCGTCGGTCTGATTGGCCTGACTGGCGCTGGCCATTTTGGCTTTGCCCGTTCGCTTTATACGCCGAGCGGCGTCACCAGCGGCACATGCCGTTTTCAGGGTGAAACAATCACCCGGATCGATGCGCGCACCATGCAGAAAAAGGGTGTTGCGCTGGTTCCCGATCACCGCATGGAATATTCGCTGATCGGCGATTGGCACGTGCGTGAAAACCTTGCCATGGTGCATCCGTCCTTTGCGGCCTTGAGCGGTACAGGCGTACTGTCGATGCGCCGTGAAGCGCAGGAAGCCGACCGCACCATGCAGCTTCTGAACGTGAAAGCGCATTCGCGCAATCAGTTCGTGAAGGATCTGAGCGGCGGCAACAAGCAGAAGGTGTCGATCGGCAAGTGGCTTTACGGCGCAGACGATCACTACCGGCTGATGATTTTCATCGAGCCGACGGAGGGTGTCGATATCGGCGCGAAGCGTGAAATTCACGCGCAGATGCGCAGGATCGCCGACAAGGGCGTGGCCATTTTGGTCACCTCGTCCGACCTTCTGGAAATTGCCGACGTCGCAGACCGCGTTATCCCCTTCGTGAATGGCTCCCCGGGCACGGAAATTCCGCGTGAGGCCTTTTCCGAAGCGAAGTTTATTGCCGCGATGGCAGGAGTCATCCTATGAATACACAGAACCCCGCTGTTGCCCCGCAATCGTCGCGTCATGCGCAGAGCTTCGGCAAGAAGCTCAAGGGCGAATGGCTGCTGAAATATTCCACGCTCTTCGTGTTGCTCCTACTGTTCGCGGGCTTCTCGTTGACGGTGGACCGGTTTTTGACAGCCAATAATCTGCTCAACATTCTTCAGCAGATTGCCATGCTCACCATCGTCGGCGCGGGCCTGACCTTCGGTTTTGCCGCACGCGAAATGGACCTTTCGGTCGGATATATGGTCGGGATGGCCGGTGTATTGGTGCCCCTGCTGCTGGTCGCGGGCACACCCTTGCCTTTGGCCTTGCTTGCTGGATTGGGGGCAGGGTTTGTCGTGGGGGCCGTCAATGCGGCGCTCGTCACCCTTGTCGGTGTGCCTTCGCTAATTGCCACGCTTGCCATAGGCTCCATTCTTTATGGCGTCAACTTTCTGATGACCGGCGGACGGGCGATCTATGGTGGCCTTCCGGCCAGCTATCTCTGGCTAGGACAGGGACAGCTTTTCGGTATTCCCGTGCTTGCCTATGCAATGGTGATCGTCGTGTTCGTCGCCTGGTTCATCATGGAGCGCACCGTCTTCGGCCGCTACATCTACGCTGTCGGGGGCAATCTCAAGGCCGCGGAACTTTCGGGCGTCAATGGTCGCTTCTATCGTGCGGCTGCGCTGATCGTTTGCTCTATCTTTGCAGCGGTCGCGGGTGCGCTTCTGGCGGCGCGTCTCGGATCCGGCCAGCCCAATGCTGGTGAGCGCTATCTCCTCGACGGTCTTGCAACAGTTTTCATTGGCATGACCATGTTTCGACCCGGCACGGCAACAGTCGCTGGAACCTTCTTCGGCGCGCTGTTCATCGGCGTCATCAATAACGGCCTCAATCTGATTGGCATGGACACCTACATCCAGAGCATTGTGAAAGGCCTCATCATTCTCGTCGCGGTCGCGGTTGTTTCGCGTACCACCAAACTAAAGCTCCTGTGAGGGCACTGAACCGGACATCATGAAAAATTTACAACAGACAGGTCTGTCGGAGGCGCACGTGCAAAATCCGAGTAATTCCAATCTTCTTGAACTCTATAGAACGATGCGTCGTATCCGCACTTTCGAAGAACGCGTCGGCGAACTCTTCGTGCGCGGCCAGACGGCAGGTTCGATGCTTCACCTTTCCATTGGTGAAGAAGGTGCTGCCGCCGGTGTATGTGCCGCCATGCAGCCGCAGGACACCTTCACAACCCACCATCGGGGCCACGGTATCTTTCTGGCGCGTGGCGCTGATCCGAGGCAGATGATGGCCGAAATCGGCGGCAAGGAAACAGGCTATTGCCACGGCAAGGGCGGTTCCATGCACATTGCCGACATGGCGCTCGGTCATCTGGGCGCCAACGCCATCGTCGGTGGCGGTATTCCCGCCGTCGTTGGCGCAGGACTGTCGAGCAAATATCTGAAGAAGAATTCCGTTTCGCTCGCTTTCTTTGGCGACGGCGCGATGCAGCAGGGCATTCTTTATGAGAGCATGAATATGGCGGCCCTGTGGGGTCTGCCGGTGGTGTTCGTCTGCATCAACAACCAGTACGGTATGGGAACCCGGGTCGATCAGGCGACCGCCAACACGGCTTTCGATCAGCGCGCGCATGCATTCGGCCTTAACGGTGCTGTTGTCGATGGCATAGATGTCGAGGAAGTCAAGAATGCGGCTCAAGGGTTGATCGACGATGCGCGGCTCGGCAAGCCGGGCTTCCTGTCGGTCACCTGCTACCGGTTCTTTGGTCATGCGCGCATGGACAAGAGCCCATATCGCGCAGAGGCAGAGGAACTGGAAGGACGCAAGAAGGATCCGGTGAAGTTCACCCGCGATCGGCTCGTTTCATCCGGATTGGCGCAGGAAGCTGCACTCGACGCCATGGATGGCGACATCACTGCCGAGATGGACGCTACCATCGACTTCACTGTCGAGTCCAAGGCGCCGCCGCTCACCTCCATGTTTAAGGATGTTTATGCCGTGGGCGAACCTGAGCCCGAACCCGTTCGCACCCGTATCGACCGCGTACTTTCCAAGGATGAAGCATAATGGTTGCCATGACTTACCGCGACGCGCTGCGTAAAGCGCTGGATGATGCCATGGCGGAAGACAGCACCATCGTCGTGATCGGCGAAGAGGTGGGGCGCTATGGTGGCGCTTATGGTGTCACGAAGGATCTCATTGGCAAATACGGCCCTGAACGCCTGATTGACACGCCGATATCCGAACCGGCCATTGTCGGTGCTGCGGTTGGCGCTGCCATGACCGGCCTGCGTCCGGTTGCCGAGCTGATGTATATTGATTTTCTGGGCATGACGATGGACCAGCTTGCCAATCAGGCGGCCAAGATCCGCTATATGTTCGGTGGTCAGATTGGCGTGCCGATGGTTCTGCGCACCCAAGGCGGCACCGGACGTTCCGCCGGCGCCCAACACTCGCAGAGCCTTGAAGCCTGGGTCATGCATACGCCGGGTCTGCGCCTGGCCATGCCAGCCACGGTTCAGGACGCTTACCATCTGCTGCGCCAGAGCCTGACGAAGCCCGACCCTGTGGTCTTCATCGAGCACAAGGCTCTCTACACCCGCAAGGAAGAGGTCGATCTCGACGCCGAGCCGCTCGCATGGGGCAAAGCCAATGTGCGCCGTACCGGCAAGGATCTCGTCATAGTCACCTATTCGCGCCAGCTGCACTATGCGCTCGATGCTGCCGAGAAGCTGTCCGCTAAGGGTATCGAGGCGACGGTCATCGACTTGCGCACGCTCAACCCGCTGGATTTCGACACGGTGCGCGAACATGTCGAGCGCGTCGGTAAGGCGATGGTGGTCTCGGAGGGTGTGATGACCGCCGGTGTTGCGGCTGAACTCGCCGCTCGCATTACCGAGGAATGCTTCGACTACCTCGAACAGCCGGTGGTACGTGTTGCCGGTGAGGACATTCCGATTTCAGTTTCGCAGGAGCTTGAAACGGGTAGCGTTCCGACGACCGATTTCATCCGCTCCGTTGCCGAGAGAATGTTGTCATGAGTGAACGGATTTTGAAAATGCCGCGCCTTGGCGAGACGATGGAGGAAGGCAAGATTGTCGGCTTTCTCGTCAAGCCGGGTGACAGTTTCAAGCGCGGGGATTCGATCATTGAAATCGAAACCGACAAGACGGTAGCCGAATTTCCGGCATTGGGTGACGGCACGCTCAATGAGTGGATCGGCGCTATTGGCGACCATGTGGTTGTCGGAGCGCCTCTGGCGCGCATCGACATTGGCACTGGAGCCGACTGGACCAGCGACGGCGAAGATGAAGCGCCGGAAGCATCGGCGGCGACTGCTCAAGACGTTGAACCAATTCAAGGGGCTGTGGAAGCTTCCGTTACCAAACCTGCTGCTTCTACAAACAGCGGTGATCGTGTTCGCGCAACGCCACTTGCTCGCAAGGTTGCTCGCCAGAATGGCATCGACATCAATTCGCTTTCGGGCAGCGGACGCCGGGGGCGGATCGAGAAGGAAGATGTGCTTGCGGCTTCTGGCGGTTCGAAATCGAATGGCGCCGTGCATTTTATCGATCTTGCAAATGGTCGCGTCGCCTATCTGGATCGGGGGCCGAAGAATGGCCGCACAATCCTCTTGCTACACGGTTTCTCCGGCGACCGGACGACCTGGAGCGGCATTGCAGCGGGTCTGCGGCGTGCAAAATGCCGTGTTATCGTGCCCGATCTGCCTGCCCATGGACTAACGACAATCGATGCTGCGGACGCGGCTGAACTCAGCGCCTTCCTGCCTGCGTTCCTTGATGCTCTGGGAATTGCCGAGGTTGACATCGTCGCGCATTCTCTTGGTGCCGTCGCTGCGGCGCAATTTGCTGATGCCCATGCAGACCGCATTTCGAGCCTGATGCTTATCGCGCCGGCGGGACTTGGTTCTGAAGTCGATGCCGGCTTTATCTCCGGCATGGCCAATGCAACGACGGCTGGCGAAGTCAGCCATCTGTTGCGCCGTATCGCAGCCAAGCCCGTCGAGCTTTCACCGGAACTGGCGGCGGAATTTGCGACCACCACGGCCAAGGGGCGTCTCAAAGCGCTTTCGGCAGCGATTGTGGGTCCTTGGGGGCAAACCTCCGACATCGTTCCGGCCCTAGAAAAGCTTTCTCACGCAAAGCCAGTTCGTGTTCTCGTTGGTCTGCTGGATCGCATCATCCCATGGCAACAGGCGACCGCATTGCCATCATCGATTGCCGTGCATTTCCTCGGTCGGTCCGGCCATATGCCGCAATGGGATCAGTCCCAAGATGTGCTTGATCTGATTATAAATTCCACGGGGAGCTCCCATGACTGACGATGTCAGGCTACGTCTGAAAGAAGCGCGAGCACGGCTTGGTGCATTTGCAAAATCTGCACCCGAACTGATGAGTGGCTTTGCCAAGGTGAGTAAGACCGCAACGGCCGCTGGCGCGTTTTCATCGGCGCAGCGCGAATTGATTGCGGTCAGCATTGCCGTGGTGAAGGGGTGCGAAGATTGCATCCTCTACCACGTGGACGCGGCGATCCAGCACGGCGCAACCGAACAAGAACTGGTCGAAGCGCTTGAAGTCGCTGTTGAAATGGGCGGTGGCCCGGCAGTCATGTATGCGGGCAAGGCGCTGGAAGCATTTCGCGGCCTGAGTTGAAAATCGCGCGATGAGGCATGCGAAGACTGGAGGAGTTTTCGCAGCCGCCTCGGGAGGAGTTGAATGGTTTATTTTCTCACCGCCGACGGAGGAACGGAAAGTATCCGGGCGCGGGTTTACGACTTGTCGGGCTCTTGCCTTGCAAGCGCGGCAGTTCCCTATGAGACGAAGTTTTCCAGCGGCGCGCGCGCGGAGCAAAATCCGGAAGACTGGTGGTCATGCTTCGTCCAGGCCGCACGCAAGGCGATGGCGGAGTCGGCTGTCGACCCGTCGGCAATTGAAGCGATCACGCTGGCGACGACCAGCTGCACGGTCGTGGCTTTGGATGCGGACGGCAAGCCGCTGCGCCCTTCGATCATCTGGATGGATGTCCGAGCAAGTGCCGAAGCGGATGCCGTACTTGCAACCGGCGATCAGGCCTTGCAGGCCAATGGCGGCGGGCGAGGGCCGGTTTCCGCGGAATGGATGATCCCGAAAGCGTTGTGGATCGCGCGCAATGAGCCGGAAGTCTTCGAGAAGGCAGATACAATCTGCGAGTATCAGGATTTCATGACCTTGCGTCTGACCGGTGAAAAGGCGGCGAGCCTCAATAATGTCTCGCTTCGCTGGCACTATTCGACGGATCGCGGCGGCTTTCCGGTTACGCTTCTGGAGAAACTTGGTCTTGGAGCTCTGCTACAGAAATGGCCATCTCGCGTAGTCGCGCCCGGCGAAGTTATTGGCGGGCTTTGCGCATCTGCTGCTTCCGCACTTGGCCTTTCGCAGCGCGTAAAGGTGGTGCAGGGCGGGGCCGATGCACTCATCGGCATGATCGGCCTTGGCGTTGCCAAGCCGGGTCAGCTTGCGCTGATAACCGGTTCATCTCACTTGCAATTTGGTGTTGCAGATAAGCCTCTGCATGCGCCGGGCATTTGGGGCAGCTATCCCAACATGGTTTATCCGGGACGCTACATTATCGAAGGCGGGCAGACTTCCACCGGATCTATCATCGCATGGCTTGGGCGCATGATGAACGGCACCATGGATATGGAAGCGTTGAACGCCAAGGCGGCTGCGCTGGAGCCGGGTGCAGAAGGCCTTCTGGTGCAGGATCATTTTCAGGGTAACCGCACGCCCTATACCGACGCCTTGTCTCGCGGCGCAATTATCGGTCTAACGCTGGCGCATGAACCGCATCATATCTTCCGTGCCATCATGGAAGGTATCAGTTTCGGCACACGCGCCATTCTCGATGCTATGGCCGAGGCTGGTTATCGCGGGCAGGAAATTACGGTTGGCGGCGGGGCCAGCGCATCGCCGCTCTGGCTGCAAATCCATGCCGACACGGCTGGGTTGCCGGTCTGCGTGCCGCAATCGCGTGATGCTCCTTCTGTCGGGGCTGCGGTTCTGGCCGCGCATGGGGCTGGCCATTTCGCGAGTATTGATGACGGCATTGCCGCGATGGTCAGACTGGGCAAGCGTATCGAACCACGTCCGCGCGAGACCGCACGCTACAATGAAATCTACCAGCAATATCGAGCACTCTATCCGGCGCTGAAGGCCGTACAAGCTGCCTGAGGCATTGTAGTGGGAGGACGAAATGCTCAAAGATTTTCAACTGGCCGGCAAGCGCGCTGTCATAACCGGTGGCGCAACGGGTATTGGGCGAGCCATTGCCGAGCTTTTCGTTGAAGCCGGCGCGACGGTCATCATCACGGACCGCGATGAATCGGCCGGGAAGCAGACAGCCGCGGAACTCAATGCGCGCCGTCCTTCATCTGCAAGCCTCTACATTCTGGATGTCACGGATCGTGACGCAGCAGAGCGAACAGCCGAAGCGATTGCTGCCGAGGTTGGCGTTCCCGACGTTCTGGTCAACAATGCGGGCATTGTTCGGAACGGCCCGGCGGGCGAAACATCTGAAGCAGATTGGCGCGCGGTGATCGACGTCAATCTCAACGGCGTCTTCTTTTGTGCTCAGGCCTTTGGCAAACGCATGGCTGCTGTAGGGAGCGGTGCCATTGTCAACATCTCTTCCATGTGCGGCGAGATTGTCGTCTATCCGCAGCCGCAGGTTGCCTATAACGCTGCCAAGGCCGGGGTAAACCTCATCACCAAGTCTTTGGCTGTTGAATGGGCAAAGCAAGGCGTGCGGGTCAACGCGGTTGCGCCGGGTTACACCGCAACGGAACTTACGCTTGCTGGCCGCAGCAATGAGGAGTGGTTTTCAAACTGGATGCGCGTGACGCCGCAGGGACGGCTGGGAGAACCGCGAGAGATCGCTAATGCTGTTCTGTTTTTGGCGTCCGATGCCGCAAGCTTCGTGACGGGAACTGTGCTTGCCGTGGACGGCGGTTACACCGCGCTTTGATTTTGGGAGAATAAGATGACTGAACAGGCAAAAATTGCTCTGGTCACCGGCGCAAGCCGTGGTATTGGCCGAGCTATCGCAATTGGTATGGCCGCGCGCGGCTTCGATGTGGCGATCAACGACATCGAGCGTCAGAAAGATGCGTTGCAGGAGGTGGCACAGGAAATCCAAGCCACAGGTCGCCGCGCCCTGACCGTCTATGCCGATGTGAGCAACAAGGCCGATGTTGAAGCGATGGTCAAGAAGACGGCTGATGCTTTTGGTCGTATCGATGCAATTGTCAACAATGCAGGTATTCTCATCGCCAGCGATGTGGAGCACCTCAAGGAAGAGCACTGGGATAGTGTTCTCGATGTCAATGCGAAGGGAACGTTTCTCGTCGTTCAGGCTGTGTTGCCTTACATGAAGCAGCAGAAATACGGCCGCATCGTCAATATCGCTTCCATCGGCGGTAAGCACGGCGCACCGGAACAGGCCCATTATTCCGCATCGAAGGCCGCCGTCATGGGCTTTACCCGCGTTCTCGCACAGGAGGTTGGCACTCACGGGATTACGGCTAACTGCATCTGCCCGGGGATTATCCTGACCGATATGGGGCGGGTCAATCTGGACGATGTTGCCGTGCGCCAGTCCTGGCAGGAAAAGACCGCCATGCGCCGCATTGGTGACCCGGAAGATGTCGTCGGACCCGTCGCGTTCCTGGCATCAGATGATTCTGGCTTTTGTGACAGGACAGAGTCTGAATGTGGATGGTGGTATCGTGCTGACCTAGAGCGGATCGGATCTGTGTTATTCGGATCGGCATACGTCTATGGCTGTACTGGAGCACTTGTCATAAGTACCGGTGCCGATCTCTCAGTCTTGATCGCGACCGCCGCCGCGTGTCTCCTGTTTGAAACAGATCCCGTGATTATCTGTTAAATAACGAATGAGGAAATAACGTCTATTGATGCGTTTCTTTTGTATTTATATTGATATTAAATGTACTATGTGACTATAGCCGCAGAGCAAATTACGTCTAACAAAGGCGATTTGAAAGCTATAAGATGAACGAAAAATTTCGGTCAATACTTCAAAGATATCTTTTACCAAAATGAAATAATTCTAGATGACGACGGATTATTTCGGCTTTTGAACAACGATCATCCGCAGAGAAAATTTTTATACTGCGAATCAATGCATAACCCAATTGGTTTTGTGATGAGATCTACAGTATTGACTGGCAATCAGACAGCGCGATGGTGGGCGTTTCTCTACCCGCTGGAACGGGTTTTGCTTGCGGTCCCTTTGTCGCCATTCAGCAAGGATGCAATTTTTTACCCGAGTCGTTACAGCGGCTCGCGCAATTCAATACGAGCGGCGCGAGCCTTTTTTGCATATGCCTCATCCTTTAATAGTGATGAGCGGTTTGATTTTCGCTACTTTTGTTACCATTCTCCCGCCTCGACCATCGGTGCGACAACGCAGTCTATGGGCTTATAAGCTCCTGGCACCTCTTCATTGAGGCGGGCATGAATATCGCTAAGCATGTCTTGCCTGCTCCGCACCGCACATGCACTGGAGCAGGACCGTCCTGACCTGCTGAAGCGTCGCCAGGACTGGTTCGACGGCCAGCTCGATCTCGATCCAGCGCGCCTCGTTTTCATTGATGAAACCGGCCTGAGCACGAAGATGTCCCGGCTTCGCGGACGAGCCCCTTGCGGACATCGATGCCGTTTACCGGTCCCAAACGGCCATTGGAAGACAACGACATTTACCGGTGCACTCAGACTATCCGGCATGACCGCACCCATGGTCCTCGACGGTGCGATGAACGGCGTCGCATTCCAGGCCTATGTCGGACAGGTTCTCATTCCAACCTTGGTGACCGGCGACATCGTCATCATGGACAACCTGCCGTCACATAAGGCGCAGGGCGTGCGTCTCGCAATCGAAGGAGCGGGGCAGAATAACCTTGTGAAGGATATCCTGGGAAAATAAGTGGCCGATTAGTGCGCGCCAGGCGTCGTCGTCGTGAGCCACCATATCATCGACAATTGCTGTTCTTTGAGCGGAAGTAAACCAGTTGTCCGATGATTGAATATGAAACCTTATATATCCCCGTTCGGCGCCCTCAGACCCAACCACCGCCGCATGGTGAGGTGTGGATGCCTTTCTGGTACGTAACTCCTGTATTGTCCACCATGCGTTCCAGCGTGACAAGGTTGCTGCCCGTGGTGTCGGAATCGCTTTGGCAATTTTCTGGAACAAGTCAAAGCTCTCAACTGCATCGACAATACGTAAATCACTACGCCGTTCAAGTTTTGGCCGTCCACCATTGCAAAGGTCAACCTCCTGCCGAACAGACCAAGACGCGATTCCGTATCCGTAGCGTCCATAGATACGAGCATCGGATGCACGCAAGCCCGCGACCACATAACCTTGCGTATAAGCGCGCCTCAATTGCTTGCTCAGCAGCGTACGGGCAATACCGTTGCGGATCTGGGTCGGGGCGATATCAACATGCGTCACTGCGAGGTGACTAACGTAATTGCCGCCGGGTAGGGCAACAGAACCGTCATAACCATTGACGACGCCCTGCAGTTCACCGTCTATAAATCCACCGAGCGGCGAACCGCTTTCCAGATAGTCGGTTTCGGCCTTCGCATCGGCGTGACCGATGTCGCCAATGCCAAGCATGGCCTGACGAAACTGGGCAAAGGCCTGTCGCTTTTCTTGCGTGCTGGTAAGGGCGCGAACCTCTATGGGACGGGTCTGTTCAGTCATGTGGAGTATCCCAAAAATTGAAAGCAGCAAGGAACGCGCCCTGCATTATGAATGGGCAGCCGTCTTTGGTGTCCTTCAGGGCAGGACACCTGTCTCACATCACGACACCGGGGCCAGCAGACCACGGGCTTTCATGCGGGCTGCAGCGCCTTCACCGAAATGCCAGGCCTCTTCCAAATGCGGCTGGCCGGAGAAGATGAAATGATCAAACCCTGCCTTGTGGTAGGTCTCGACCAGGTCTGCCACCTGCTCATGGCTGCCGACCAGCGCGGTCCCCGCACCGCCGCGCACGAGACCGTAACCCGACCACACACCGGGATGGATTTGCAGTTCACGGGCTGATTTTGGCAGGCCATCCCGTTCGGCATGCAGCGCTGTCATATGGCTTTGGCCAACCGATTCCGATTTTGCTGCAAGGCTTTTGGCGTTTGCCACCTGATCAGGGGAAACCCAACCTAGCAGCTTGTCGGCAACCACCCATGCCTCATCCTCGGTCTCGCGAGAAATCACATGCAGGCGAATACCGAATTTCAGGTCACGACCCTTTGCCACCGCCTGTGCCTTCAGCTTTTTGAGGTTGTCTGCTTCCAGTTCCGGCTGACGCCCCAAACCAGATAGACATCGGAGTGCGATGTGGCGACCTCGGTTGCGGCGCCACTTGCACCACCAAAGAAGATCTGCGGCAGGCCGTAAGGGGCGGCATTGATGCGCGCTTCGCGTATGTCGTAATGTTTGCCCGTGAAGGAAAACGGCTCTGTCGCATTTTCATCTGAGACACCGCGCAGCACGTGAATGAACTCCGCCGTCCGCTCATAACGGGCGTCATGATCAAGGTGGTCGCCAAACCGTGCCTGCTCAAACCGATCACCACCGGTCACCACGTTGAGCAGCAAACGACCCTGTGTCACACGCTGAAAGGTGGCAGCCTGATGTGCAACGAGGGTTGGTGAAATCAGGCCCGGGCGAAAGGCGACCAGAAATTTCAGCCGTTTTGTCTCGGCAGACAGAGCGGCGATAGTAATCCACGCGTCTTCGCACCATGTACCGGTGAGTGAGCATTGATGAGGTCACTGGCTAAAACCAATTGGATGCCGCTGGAGTTGTTAGCTTTCTCGGTTAATCTTGGTCCGATCGATTTCAGCGAGACAAACAAAGGGGCAATGTTGTTCCAGTTTATTCCTGACGAAGGGCATAATAACCGAAGTGGCTTTATTCATGGCGGTGTTATCATGACATTTGCTGATATTGCGGCGGCCAAGATTCTTCGCACAACCGATCCAACGTTTAGGTATACAACTGTGCAGACTGATATCAGTTTCTGAATACCGCTACCGCAGATAAATCGTTAATCTGCAAATGCACGTTGCAAAAACGTGGTCGTAGCCTGGCTTTCGTAAGTCTGGATTTTAATTCAGATGGAGTTTTAGTCGCCTCAGCTAAGAGTATATGGCGCGTTTACGCTTCAGTACCGAAGTAGCTTGAAACGAAATAAAACTGCTCTGCACGGACGAGGAGATGTTGTTTCAGGCTATCAAGATTCTGACTGGCAACCAGATCCGCACATGACCGCTTTGCGCTCTATTGCCGTAATCTCGCCCCCAATTGCTTCAGACTGAAAGCTGACATTAGCGAAGCAACTTCAGTCCTGTGAGCATCGCGACACCTAGCGAGGAAGAAAGAGCCAAAATAGTGAGGCTCCAGCTCGCACCAAAATTCGCTATACCGGAAGCCATCGCGAATGGCGCAGTGGCCGAAATGATTAGTCTGGCTGACATGATCTTGCCTTGCATGGCACCGTAGCCGTCACTGCCGAATAGTGACAGCGGCAACGTTCCAGAGACAATACTGAAAAGACCGTTTCCGAAACCAAAAAGACAGGCAAACATCATCGTCGCAATAATGGATGGGGCTCCGAATAGCAGAACAATGAGGGCTAGACCCATCAAGGAGGCAGAGATTACTGCCAGACTGATCGGAGCGAGGTTTTTGCCACCAAGCATGTTGATCAGGCGACTGGCTACCTGTGAAGGTCCGAATATCGCGCCAATAAATGCTGCAGAACCTGCAAGATCGAGCGCGCCCAACATCGGCACCATATGGACCAGAATGGCCGCTGCAACGAGAGCCTGAGTCGAGAATGCCACGAGAATAAGCACGAAACCTTTGCGCCGTTGATGGGCAGGCAAATCACCTGAAAAGGCGGTTGTGACTGTTCCATTCGTTGATCGTTTCCGACCATTCTTTGCAATAGAACGCGCGAGCAAAAGGTGTACCGGCACGCAGAGAAACAAATGGAGGCAAGCGAACAGCAAATAGGTCTGTTGCCAGGTGAGCCAATGTTGAAGGGTTGTTGTAATGGGCCAGAAAATTGTCGAGGCAAAGCCTGCAATCAGTGTCAGATAGGTGATGCTACGCTGGGCAACATTTGGCGCTAATTGCACCAATAATGCAAAGGCTGCTCCATATTGGACGAGGTTGGCGGCGATTTCGATGATCGTCAGCGCGCCTGCAAACGTTAAAGCACTTGGAGAAAACGAACACAGTATGAGAGAGATGGCGGCCAGTATCGAGCCTATCGTCATCATGCGACCAGCACCGTAACGATCAATCCATTTGCCTAACCAGGGAGCCAGAAAGCCCCCGGCTAGCAGGGCAACCGACAGTGCTCCGTAAATCCATTCGTTGGAAACGGAGAAGTCCCGCGCCATGGACGGCGCGAGAATGCTGAAGGAATAATATAAAGTGCCGTAACCGATATTCTGGGTCAGTCCGAGACCGGCAATGGCCGCAATGGGAAGCCGTTCAGCGTTCATATTGATTTCAACGAAACACGCTTTTCGAGTTTGGACGCTTCTTCCTTGCGCTCGCTATAACGGTCTGTGAGATGATCCGAGATGCCACGCGTCAGAAGTGTAAACTTCATTAGTTCTTCCATCACATCGACCACACGATCATAGAATGATGAGGGTTTCATCCGTCCATCGTCGTCAAATTCCTGCCATGCCTTTGCGACGGATGACTGGTTTGGAATGGTGATCATTCGCATCCAACGCCCAAGAATGCGCATCTGATTGACAGCGTTGAAGCTCTGCGATCCCCCTGAAACCTGCATCAATGCCAGAGTTCGGCCCTGCGTCGGACGAATTGCTCCGCCCGGCAAAGGAATCCAGTCGATCTGCGATTTCATGACGGCGCTCATGGCTCCATGACGTTCTGGACTGGTCCAGACTTGCCCTTCTGACCAAAGCATTGCCTCACGCAATTCCTGAACCCTCGGATGCTCTGCCGAACCGTCGTCTGGCAAGGGAAGACCATTGGCATGAAAGACACGCGTTTCTGCCCCCATCGCATCAAGAAGGCGCTGCGCTTCCAGCGTCAGAAACCGACTGTAGGAACGATCACGAAGTGAGCCATAGAGCAAAAGGATACGAGGCTTATGCTTTGGAAAGTCGGCGCGTAGAGCATCCAGGTTGGGCAATGCGAAGGAATTCTGATCGAGGTTCGGTAGGTCCATGTCAGCGGGACTTTCTTTCATAGGTGATGACTTCTCCGTCCTCTTTGGTGAATGACGACACCGGGTTTTCCAGAATGTCGAGAACCAGTTCTGACGGACGGCACAGTCTGGAGCCAAGAGGCGTTTCCACGATTGGACGATTGATCAGGATAGGATGCGCCATCATGAAATCGACCAGTTCATCATCGGTCCATTTGGGATCGGACAATCCCAGCTCGGCATATGGTGTGCCTTTCTCACGAAGGAGCTGACGGGGCGTCATCGCCATTGCTTGAAGCAGTTCGACCAGTCGTTCTCGTGACGGCGGATTTTGCACATACTCAATGATGACAGGCTCTTCGCCGCTGGCACGGATCAAGGCCAATGTGTTACGAGACGTGCCGCATTTCGGATTGTGATAGATCGTAACTGACATCAGGGTTTTCCTGTTTCAGTGACTGGCTTTTGATTGGCACCGCGTTCGTACCACCCCTTTGAGCGGTTCACGATCCAGACGACCGAGAGCATGACGGGCACTTCAACAAGAACGCCAACCACTGTTGCGAGCGCCGCGCCAGATGAGAAGCCGAAAAGGCTGATTGCGGCTGCTACTGCCAGCTCGAAGAAGTTGGATGCACCAATCAAAGCCGATGGACCAGCGACGCAATGTTGCTCGCCTGAAATGCGATTCAACAGATAAGCGAGGCCAGAGTTGAAATAGACCTGGATGAGGATCGGGACGGCCAGCATTGCAATGATCATGGGCTGTGCGATGATCTGCTCTCCCTGAAAGCCGAATAGCAGAACGAGCGTCGCCAAAAGCGCAACCAGAGACAGCGGTTGTAGTGTCTTCAGCATTGCGTCGAAGGATTGTTGTCCGCCGCTGGCGAGAATACTTCTGCGCAGGATTTGAGCGATAATCACCGGAATGACGATATAGAGGACAACCGACAGAACGAGCGTATCCCATGGGACAGTAATTGCCGACAGTCCGAGTAATAGCCCGACGATAGGGGCAAATGCGACAACCATGATCAGAATCGTTCAGAGCGACCTGCGACAGCGTGAAATGCGGCTCGCCTTTGGTCAGGTTCGACCAGACAAACACCATTGCCGTGCAAGGGGCGGCCGCCAGAATAATCAGCCCGGCAATGTAGGAATCGACCTGGTCTGCAGGCAGATAAGGGCGAAACAGCCAGCCGATAAATAGCCAACCGAGAAGCGCCATCGAGAATGGCTTGACGGCCCAGTTTATAAAGAGCGTGACGCCGATACCACGCCAGTGCTCAGTGACCTGTCTCAATGCGCTAAAATCGATCTTCAGCAACATGGGGATGATCATAAGCCAGATGAGAATAGCAACCGGAATATTGACCCTGGCGACTTCAGCAGATCCGATTGCATGGAATACTGTCGGAAAGAAGTGCCCCAGAGCTACGCCAGCGACAATGCAAAGAGCCACCCAGACAGTCAGATATCGTTCGAATGTGGACATCAGTTATTCTCCACATTCCAGGTTGCCTTGCTCAAAATTGAACGCACAACATTACCCGTGCTCAAGCTGAGCACGCTATAAACCCTAGCTGTCATTGTATCAGTCCGTTTGGTGGAAGGCCGAATTCGTCGGTCTCGTGTTATTGTGTAGTCGCTTTCGGTTCGCAACACGGTGTTAGGCTTTGTATGAGAGGTTCGCAGAGTTCAGCACTACCGCCGCAACAGTCTTTGATCATGAAAAGGGTCAGTTCGAGAAAACGGTCGAGGTCGGCGCGATAGATAATCGAACGGCTCTGACGTTCACCTTTTATAAGTCCAGCGCGAGATAATGTCGCCAGATGTGCAGACATTGTATTCTGCGGTACATCCAGCATGCGCGCCAGTTCACCAGCAGGAATACCCGTAGGTTCGTGTTGCACCAACCTCCGGAATGTATCCAGTCGTGTCGGTTGGGCCAGAGCAGCGAAAGCTGTTATTGCTTCTTCATTTTCCATATATCCAGAATAATAGATATAAAGAGACTGTCAATAGGCAAAGCTGTTTCGAAACGTTGTCGCCAGTTCGTAAAATGGTCCGGCTGTCCAGCCCCTAAGCCGCCCGGAGGCGTATTGCGCAGCAGTTGGGGAAGTCACAACGATAGTTGGTACAGCAGTATTCACACATTGGCAGCATTATTGATATGGATAGCCGCGGATCGCTGTTGAGAACCGCAGCTTATATGACCAAGGAAGCATTTTTAGCGACGCAGCCAGTCTGAGTTAACGGCGATGGAACTGCAGCCATATTTGCTTTCTCCTTACATAAAGCGCATGATGCTCAAAACGGCAGTAAGTGAAACGGGTGCTGTCGTTCAGGTTTCAAATACCTGGCCCGCAACAAAGGAGGACAAAATGTCTTCCATCGCGTTGAATTCCAGAAACATCACTATGATTTCGCGACTTCTAAGGGAGGCTCGTAAAACCGGCGACACACAAGATTTGCGCACTGATGCTGCACGTTATCTGACACGTCGATTTCAGGAGGGAACACGTGACGAAGGTCGACTACAGATCGCCCTGACACAATTTATCAAGAAACATCGAAGAATGGCAAATGCCGTCCATCGTTGCGATGACGAAGGCGACGCAGTAAAAAGCGAAACGTAATGGCCCTTTCATTTCCAAACCCCAGCAGAAGTTTCGATGATCTTGAGATGGGCGTGCGATTTGTCGGCTACGATGGAATGACCTCCGTCCCATTTCTAATCGATAAGCCCGCCCTGGAGAATAATGGCGTCATTGCAGCGACGGAATCATCGCTTCTTGCCGCCTTCGACGCCTCACGGAAACTGATCTACGATGCTGCTCGCGAGGTCTATTCACAGGCTCGGCAAACTTCCTATCGCATCACCGTGGAGGACATGAAGTAGCTTTTTATGCAATGATTGACCCGATCTGCCGTCGCAATTCAGCCTCAGTTGCTTTGCTCAAATTTAAAGCGCATGGTGCATGTCTCGACAGCTTTTGAAACGGGCGCTGTCGGTTGCGAGTGCATACTCCAGCCCCAATACAAGGAGGACGAAATGTCTTCCAAAATTATCAAGCCCTTCTTTGGCCCTACCGACTTTCGAATGATGCGTGAAATACTGCGACGCGCCGGCTATCGGCTTTACGATACCGCAGAAAACCGTGCCGCTCACATATCCGCAGCAAGGCTACTCATTCAGGAATTTCAATCTGGGCACCCACCATCGCGAGCGATGTCGCAGCTTTCTCGGCAACATCCCTGTAAGAATGTGGAAGTATCTCCAGCGGTGATTTGAACCATCACTGGATTGGTCCGGTATGAAAGAATTAGTTAATTCCTCAAAAACAGGAAGTTTTCAAAATGCCCCGTGGTCAGAAAAGAAGTAACCGAGAAATAAGAAAGCCAAAGAAAGATAAGGTCAAGGAGAAAACTGCGTCAACAGATGTTGTTTCAGGTCGCTTTCCTACTCCTGCCAATGACTTGATCAAAACCAAACGGCATTAGTTATAGCTGTGTCTCCCACTTTTCTTGGTGAGGAGACACAGCCCCTATCGGGGGTACAATCATGCCAACGTCTACATTTAGTTCAATAGGCAATTTGTATTGCGAAGGAAAGAACCTCGGTTCTGTTGGCTACAGTATTTCCATACTCACGGAAGGCGAGAAGACGTTTACAAAGGGCGTCTTGTGGGCAAGCATGGACATACTCCGGCAGGCCTATCTAGGAGATCTTGTTCAATTATCATCGGAAAAAGGCAACGGTTTGCTGAACGTGGATGTAAAGAACGTCGGAATACATGGAAACTCTGACTTCATTATAGTTGGAAAGCAGACGTTTTAGGACATCGCATACCAGTACTTAATAGACGTAGGAACCGAGCACCCACGCGACCAATCCGATGTCGATGCATATGATGAGAAATGCGATCAGATACACGCTCAATTTACGATCCAAAGATTTTTGGGCTGACATTCTATCCTCGCCAGATTGATCACGTGTCATTGAGACGATGCCAGCCCGGTAAGTTCCTCGTGAAACAGGCCTCTCGATCCCCACTCGAAGTCGCCGTATTTAGCCCGACGTCACGAAACGCGGATTATCAGCCATGGGCCAACCTCAATCGGAGCCGCTTTCGAGGAGGCCATCGCAAGACCAAGGATTTTGCAGTGACTTGCGGGGCCGTATAGCCCCCTCATTCTCCCAGGCTTCCAGTTCTCTTTGATTAGATTGTGATAGCCGTTGGGCGCGAATTGCCAAAAGCATGTCCAGCATCTGCACAGGATTATGGCTTCCGTCGCTGAAAATTTCACAAAGGTGTTTGGCGGCTTCCATGCGAGTCTCTGGCTTTTCGCAACCCTCCAGCGAATATCCGGAACGTTGCAGGAAAGCACGTAGCGAAGGGAAATCTTCTGGGCCAAAGTAGGATAGACGTGAAGCGGAAGACATCGCATGTCCCCTTCATTTTGGGGCAGGAGATTGTTCTCTCCCAACGATAGCGCCCGTTTCAATTGCTGTGCATAATAAACAGTGCGCCTTTTCGAATTAAAGCGCAAGCAGACATGTAATATTTATTTATTTAAAAATAATCGGCTCAGAATTTTTATCAGATAATCATGAGACGGAGAAAATCAAAGCGTTGCATTATACTTTTGCATCTTCTCAATTTCATGAATGAATTTTTCCGCATACTGCGCTGTATTAACGTAGTTCAGCTCATTGGAGCCAAGAATATGATGATGCGTGAATACTGCTTTAAGTCGATCCAGAAATTTGGGTTCGGTCTCGGCTAGATGCCCGATGAGAACCTGAAGTATCTGCTCATGTGCAAGAACCTTTCGTTCTAGAGCTGTGGTGTCATTAGCCATTGCGTTTGCTCCTCGGTAAAGAATGACGTGGCGACCGGGTACGTGAGAAACCGCCGCAAGAACGCCGGAGAATATTCGCAAGCTGCGACCAATCTTTAGATGGAGAAGTCATTTGTTCATGAGCATTTCTGAGATCGCTTCTGCTGGCCGTCGTGTCCTCATCATGCCGTGGACGTACAGAAACAGTTTCCAAATTAATGCTATGGGTAAGTTGTTTATTCATTATAGCCTCCTCGTTCGGTTTCCCGGCCACATTAAAGCGCCTTGGCGAGTTCGTTGCCGCACGCAGTAGCGAGCGCGGTATTGGGTTGCTGTGCTCCCAACGGTGTCGCCCACCCTGTCTTCTCGATAAAAGTACCGCGGGAGTAAGCTGGTGCGGCCTTAAAGTCAGCCAGTATGTTTACAACGGCCGGATCGTTTTTCGATTTTTCAAGACAGTAAGGCGTTAGAGCGAGTGCTACCCCGTCGGTCATGTTGGATGCAATCAGGCGCTCAGAAGTGCCTTGTGTGACCCACCCACCTACGGAGAACCCGATAGCAATTGCCGCAATGGCACCAACCGATGCGCCGCCGAGTGCGGGCTTTAACCAATCAAACTTGTTCATGATGGTATCCGATCTTCAGTGATCGAACGCACATAATTATGCGTTGGATTTTGATTATAGCACCAATGTAATCAACTTTTGCGAGAATTCTATATAAATTTTAATTTTAAGTTGTCTTGCGGCGCCGAGTTGAATTTTTTGTGCTTACATAATTTTTCCGAACCGAGAAAACTCCCACTGCTAGTGCACCACCTTTTCCAAGCGTGGCCTTACTGGTTGCGAGATTTCACGGGCTTTTGCAGAATACAGTGTGCTCGTTATTGGAACATAGCCACCACCCGTTTGTTGTGCAGAAAATGATAAAGACAATGGGCACATGACAGATCTTACAAAACCATACCATTCGTCGAGACAGTTTGCTGCGGGCGTGAGACTTTGTGATCTCCCGTCGCAAGTTATAGCAGAGGCGTTGAAAGACGGTTTGAGAGTGAGGTTCTCCAACAATAATGCAGACACGTTTTCGGAGCTTTTGGCGCGCCTCGACGCTGCAGAGAAAAAATATCGCGAGTGAGCCGTCGCTTGATTTTCTCGATTCTAAAAATAAAATTTGTTTGCCAATGACATATGACTTCCAGCCTCGCACGTTTTCGCTACGGGGTTCTTTTTACCGCGCCAAGATCACGTTTTAATAAAAAGAAAGTCAAGACCTTGTAAAAATGCTTGGTTAGCGCTAGATGATACGCATCGAATTTGTTATCGAACGACGTGGCTGAAATTTAAAGCCCTTCTTTTTCTCTCAAATCGTAAAACTCGCAGCGAATTAATTTTCGTTATTATTTAACCGTTCGATTTGAAGGATATTCAATATGACCAACGGAACAGTAAAATTCTTTAATGGCACAAAAGGCTTTGGATTTATTCAACCTGATGATGGCTCTCCGGATGTATTCGTTCATGTTTCGGCTGTTGAGCGTGCAGGTTTGCATGCACTCAATGAAGGCCAGAAAGTAAGCTTCGAACTCGTAGCGGATCGCCGCTCGGGCAAGAAGGCTGCCGATAATCTTCAGGCTATTTGATTGGAGCAATGATATTGTCTCGGGTCTTTGACCACGGATGTACTGGCATTGCTCGTTGAGACAATTGGAAGGTCGGGTCTGCCCGACCTTTTTTATTTGGTCCTTTTTTTCTGACCCGAATGCGGATCCAACAGCCGGAAGGACAGTATAAGATGGGCGAGCCTACCAAAGAAACGATCTTCAAGCAGCCTCGCACACGTATGGAAACAAAAAACGCTGTGACCGACAAGACTGCCAAGGGCATTCTGGAAAACGAAAGAGCAGCAGTTAACGCAAAAACCGCCCGGCTCCGAGCTGCACGTTTGGAGCGCGAGCGCACCAAATTTTCAAAAGAGTAGGATAGAAATTGCAGGTACTCGTTAGAGATAACAATGTCGACCAGGCACTCCGTGTACTGAAAAAGAAATTGCAGCGCGAAGGTGTCTTTCGTGAAATCAGAGAACGTCGCGCTTATGAGAAGCCGTCAGAAAAACGCATCCGCGAGAAAGACGAAGCCATCCGTCGCGCTCGCAAAGATGCAAAAAAGAGAGCGCAACGCGAGGGCCTTTTGCCAAAGCCGAAACGAAAGGCCGCGCCGATGCGGCCACGAAATGCGGCGGCCCCAATTCTTAATAGCCACTGAGTTGCTTTGTTGACTCTCAATTAGCGCGCAATATTAACCCCTTATCGGGGTCCAATCTTCACCCCATTGTAGACGATTAGCGCTTGGCCGGCCCGGCGCTGGCCGGGGTTGCAGAGGGTAGGCCAAGCGCGGGTGATGTGTATCTTCGCTATAGCTTTGAGAGCGGTTTTTGAAGCGCCAGGACTCATTTCCGGTTTCCACGATCTCGCAGTGATGGGTCAGGCGGTCGAGAAGTGCTGTTGTCATCTTGGCGTCACTGAACACCGACGGCCATTCACCGAATGCCAGGTTCGTCGACGATGATCGAGGTACGCTCGTAGAGCCTGCTGATGAGGTGGAACAGGAACTGACCTCCGGCCTGCGCGAACGGCAGATAGCCAAGTTCGCCGAAGATGATAAAGTCGAGGCGTGTGAGATAATCGGCTATTCGACCCTGCTTGCCGTTGCGCGTTTCCGTTTCAAGTCGATCGACCAGATCAACGACGTTGAACAAGCGGTCGCGCGCGCTGTTGCGTATGAGTGCCCGAGCAATCGCGATAGCTAAAGCATGTCGCTGTTAACCGGATTCGGGATTCCCGTTTGGCTTGATCTGTGATTCACTTGTCTCATGGAAGGAGATGCACCATGGGCAAGCCGCATCCAATTGAGTTGCGTGAGCGTGTCGTTGCGTTTGTGAATGAGGGCAATAGTCACCGGGAAGCCGCTCGGCATTTCCGTGTTTCGCCTCGGTTCGTCAACAACATGATGATCCTGCATCGGTCATCCGGCTGTCTGGCCGCCGCCAGGCAGGGCCACCCGCCTGGTAGTGTGAAGCTTTTGGCTCATGGTGATTGGGTCCGCGAGCAGATGTCCGCCCGTGGCGAAACGACTTTGGACGAACTGTGCATTGCGCTCGCGGAGCGCGGTATTGAAGTCCACCGCGCCACGGTCGGGCGATTTCTACACCGACTTGGGCTGAGCAATAAAAAAAAGCCTCAAGGCAAGCGAGCAGCGTAGACCAGAGATCGCCAAGGCGCGTGATCTTTGGATCAATCGCCGAAAGCGGTTCTTCAACAAGGCCTTGTCGCGTCTCATCTTTATCGATGAGACTTCCACGAATACGCGCCTGACAAAACGCACCGGATGGTCTGCCAAAGGCAGGCGCTTTGCCGCCTATGCGCCCTTCGGAAAATGGAAGACACAGACCTTCATTGCCGGACTGCGCTGCCATGGCCTGACCGCGCCGTGGATCGTCGATGCACCGATGAACAGCCGCATCTTCGAAACCTGGATCGAGACACAGCTTGTGCCGACACTGTCAGCCGGTGATATAGTCATCCTCGACAATGTCGGCTTCCACAAAAGCCGGAAGGCTGAGCAACTGGTCAAGGCAAAGGGCGCTTGGTTTCTCTTCCTGCCGCCCTATTCGCCGGACCTGAACCCAATCGAAATGGCTTTCTCAAAACTCAAAGCACTTCTGAGAAAGCGAGCAGCACGCAGCTTCGACGCCATCTCAAAAGCACTTGGCGATGTCATCAGTCTCTTCTCCATCAATGAATGCCAGAACTTCTTTAAGGCTGCTGGGTATGAGGCCGAATAAATGCGACACGCTTTAGATGGCTCTTGTCCGGTCCCGTGCCGCCGACGAGAGCAACGTTGCGCTGATCGGCAACGAAGGTGCCGGTGGCCAGTTCCCGCACCAGGATTTCATTGACGGCGTGTCGGCGAAGTCGATGTCTTTTGCCAATGGCAGCTTGGCAATTCTGAGCTGGTAGCGAATGGACCGGGCCTGTTTCTCGTCGATCCAATTGCAGGAGGTCGCCTACGACGCGCGATGGTTCGTGCTGCCTCCTGATGCCATTGCCCATGACCTCGTCGTAGGCGCCGCGTATTCTGTAGAGCTTCAGCGTGCTCATCAATTCTAGAACTTGCGTGCGTTCCATCAACTTATCCTCCTGAGCCTGTCGTAACGGGCGCAGTCGGCGACCGGCTCATTGGCGAAGCGCATCCAGGATTTGCAAGATCGCAACGGGCAGAACCCATGCGCGGAACGGAGCGCCGTTGCGCAGAGAAGTTGCCTGGCGGGTCTCTTCTCAACATAATGGAGCGATTGGCAGCCAGCCATAAACGCCTTCCAACTCTTTCGGCTTCGCGAAATAGGGAAATACACTATCCGAGAACGGAGTTGATGGCTGCTGCAATAGCAGCATCGCTAACGGGCTTGCGCACGATGGTTATGTCACAAAGCTTTTCGGGAATGAGCACCCTGTCGCTATAACCTGTGGTGAACAGAAAAGGAATCTTCAGTCTGAGAAGTAATTCGGCGATATTCTCCGAAGTACGGTCCCCCAGATTAAAATCAAGGATCACTAGATTGGGTTTCGATCTTTCAATAATCTCAAATGCCTCTGGAGCGTTAGAGGCAAGATTAATATCTTCCGCACCAAATCTCCGCAACGTGTTTTCCATATCAAGAGCGATCAGGCTCTGGTCTTCGACAACCAAAATCTTCATTCCGTTCATATGAACTTTCTCAACAACTCCTTTTTGAAGATCTGGCGTAATTAACTCATCGGTCAATTTCGTCACATATAAAGATGGAACAGAAAACTGTGCCCGAAGTCCATCCCGGTGGTATTCGATCTTGGCTTTTCCGCGGAGGTCGTACTCAAAAGAATTTCGAATTAGCTTGCTACCGAATCCGGTCTGTGAGGGCCAAGTAACGGATGGCCCTTCGGTCTCGCTCCAGAAAATCTCGCAGTCGCCGGAGGCTTGCTGTTTCCACCTGATAGTCAGGCGTCCTTGTGGAATTGAAAGCGCGCCATACTTCGCCGCATTTGTTATCATCTCGTGAAAGACCATGGCGACAACGCTGAATGCGCGTTGATCGAGATGAACCGGTGGACCTTCCAGAGTTATGCGACCAGGGGCATCACCATAAAGGTTGACCTCGGTTTTGAGCAAATCTGCTAGCGAACCGCCGTTTTTGCCGTCCAAAGACAGGTCGTGTGCCGATGCGAGCGCACGTAATCGTCCTTCAAGCGTTTGAGCGTAATCAGCAACATTTGTCGCGTTAGCTCCCGTCTGAAGCGCGATTGACTTCACCAGAGAAAGAATATTTTTCACACGATGATTGAGTTCGGCGTTTAACACCTGGCGTCGCTGTTCGGTTTTCGCTCTTTCCTGTTCAGACAACTCATTTTGCCGGAGTATAACGTCACGCAAATAGGTGCCAATCGACTGAGCTACCGAAAGGTCTGTTGCTGTCCAGGGCGTTGAACGCCCGCGAACTTCTTCCCGCCAGGTATCAAAGCTGCCTCTCGGCGTTAATCTGGGGCCGAAAGGCGTTTCAACGGTGGTTTTCACCGGCTCGCCCGCCCATTCGATAGCGTGCGCCTCTTCGTTGCGGAACAAAACAAGATAATCATTGAACGCCATCGAAAGTGGTATTGCCAGCAGGCCTGCAACGCTTCCGGCATAATCGGCCAAGTGGGCCCTGATTTCCTGACTTGCCCAAAGCTCGCGTCGTGATTGACGGCTTGCGGTTTCGAGCACTTGGCGAGTTTGATGTTCGTTGAGTACGTCGCCACTTTGAAGCCATTGCCCATTCATCCATAATGCAGCTCCGTTGCCGCCAACCAATTCGGAAAACCGGCTGAGTTGTGCCCCCAGACTCTCGCGAATTTCGTCACTGATGCTTAATTGGGACACGATCGCGTCGAGCTTTGCTCGTGCGTCTGCGGTGAGCTGCAATGTTTTGCGTCTTTCACAATCGGCAATATGCAGCGAAAAATACTGCCCGAACAGTTCAGCGCCTATGCGCAGGGGAAGAGGGGTGACTTTAGGGCTGTCGTGATGACAAGATATCAGGCCCCATAATGCTCCATCAACGACAATCGAAATCGACAACGAAGCGGAGACACCCATATTCTGCAGGTACTGGCAATGGATCGGGGAAACACTACGCAACTGTGCAAAGGACATGTCGACAGCAGATTCGTCTGCCGCCAGTGAGGGACAAAGTGCGATCGGCTGATAGGACGTGTCGGAAATCATCCTTATTGTATTGATAAGATAAAGACGCCGGGCTTGAACCGGTATATCCGACGCCGGAAAATGTTGTCCCATAAAGCTGCCAAGCACGGGAGACTTTGCCTCTGCGATGACGCGACCGGCTCCATTATGGAGAAATCGATAAACCATCACGCGGTCGTAACCCAGCATTGCTCTTACAAGGCGCACGCCCGTTGCTGCAGCTTTGTCTACCGTTTCCTCGCGACCAATGCGATGAATGACGCTGCGTGTGAGATCAAGCGCCTGACGGGCACTTTGCCCACGATCCGCGCAGGGCTCTATTTCGACGAATGTTCTTCCCTTGTGTGTATGGATCACAGCGTCAAAGAGCAGGGATTTGCCTGGAAAGCGCAGGCCAAGTACGACAGATGACAAGCCCGGCTCTCTCGCTTTTGCGGCTGCATTACGGAAATCATGGGCATTTTTCTCGCCCACAATCAAAGAAATGGCGATGCCAGGGATCAAATCCCCTCTATAGCCCGTTATGCATGGAATATTGGCAGAAGCAAAAAGGAGATTTTGGCCAGACTGATCCATAACCAGCATTGCGCCGTGCGGTTGGATCGAACCTGGAATGTGGATTGGTTCGCGGTCACAATTAGTGAGATTGACAGGTTCGGACACATCCATTGCGGCAGAACTTTCCCGGACTTAACCGTTCGTGAGCGCACCTTTTCCAGGATTGCTAAATTATCTGAGAGCTGAAAACGGCAAGACGTTGTGACCGCTGACAAACGAAAACATCCATTGAGATTGTATTATTAATGATGGAGCACACAAACAAACACGTCTTTTCAATGGGTTACGTTAATTACGTCTAAAAGTAACATAGACCGAAAGGATCGTCCGTCCACTATTGGACACAACGGTCGCGAAAAGAGGAACTCGACTGTATGAATTTAACATCGACCCACGAGATGTCGGGCAATTTGCTTCTGATGATGCTCAATGAGGAGGACCGACAAAAGCTGCTGCCGCATACGGTCTTCTACGAACTTGAAGCGGAGGCTGTTTTGCAGAAGGCGGGAGATGACGTTGTTCACACATGGTTTCCGTGCGGGGCAGCGCTCGCGAGTTTTCAGCGCTGGGTCGATGAAGACAATAGCGCCGTCGAAATCGCGCTGATAGGAAGGGAAGGGGCTGTGGGGGGGATTGTGTCGAACGGAAGTCTGCCCGCCTATGCCACTGCCATCGTTCGTAACTCGGGAAGTTTTGTCAGGATCAAAACGGCCGCACTCGAACAGTTGAAGCTGGATTCCATTTCGCTTCGGCACTGGTTTTCCCGCTATTCTGATTGCCTGATGGCTCAGGTATTTCAAACGGCTGCGTGTAACGCGACCCATACCATAACCCAGCGAACTGCCAAATGGCTGCTAGCAGCAGCAGAACGAACCGGCACAGATCAATTTGAGATGACGCACGATCAGTTGTCAGAAATGCTGGGAGTTGGCAGGACTTTTGTAACGCGCATTATTGGTCAATTGCGTAACGAGGGCATTATTGCCACCAGACGCGGATTGTTCATCATAAATGATAAAAGCGCTTTGAAGCGCAAATCCTGCAGATGTACGCAGGAAATCGAGGAGCATTACGACGCCGTAATGCACGGAATTTATTCATGACGTTTTCCTCGTTCACTGCTTGAACTGCTCACCATCTAGAAAGCCTATCTGGCAATGTCGGCAAAACGATATTACGTAGTCTTTACGAGCCTAACGAACGATGGAATTTTTTCTAATGACCCAACACACTGTCCCGCAACGCCGTTGGGATTTGAAAGCCGCTACCGCGCCCCACCACGACAGAATTGACAGACTTGGTTCGTTATATGGCATGTTCGATTCATTGAATGCCTACAGGAAATATCTAAAGGCCACCTGGCACAGCAGATTGATTCTGGAAACATTGCTGGATGAAAGTGAACTGAAAAGAATATTCTCAGACTGGGATAAACATAAAATTCAATCTGACCTTCAACAGGATTACGCGGACCTGTCCGACGGGGAAGAACTGAAGAGCCCGAAATTGAAGTTCCCCGTTGGAACGCCTGTTGATTTGCCTGCCGCGATTGGCACGCTATACGTGCTCGAAGGTTCCGCATTGGGGGCGACATTTCTCATCCAAAAGGCTCGATTGCTTGGTCTTGGCGACGAGTATGGTGCGCGTCATTTAGCAAAACAGGTCGGAAATCTAGCTGGATGGAAGAAGTCCGTTTCTTTGCTGGAATCCGTACCGCTCGACAAACAGGATGAAAAGCGGTGCATCGAGGCGGCGATTTACAGCTTTCGTACGTTTGAGATCAATTACGAGAAAGCATTTGGTGAGCCATAAGATCGCGGGTAAAATAAGAGCTTGTTCAGCTGTTATGAATTCACTTAGCTGATGCATGATTTATTGCTAAAAAATCAGAGTTCGAGAGTGCTGCTTGCGATGACGCCATACATTTGAAATCTGGTGTGATCCAGATTAAATCTGTTTGCGTATAATGCTGATGAACACAAAAGTTTCATTCCTCTCGCAACAGTGGCACATGGAAGCTCAGCATAATTTACAGGTTCTGGCTTCGCTACTTCTGAGCGGATGGGGTTTAATACGGATGAATGGACAGACCGCACCTGAAGACCAGCCCTCAATGGAGGAATTGATGCTGGCGGTCAGTTCCCGACGCGATGTGGACGCTTTCGAGGTGATTTTCAAGCATTTCGCACCCCGGGTGAAGGCTTATATGGCCAAACTGTCTGCTGATGCGCAAACAGCGGAAGAATTAATGCAAGAGACTATGATTGCGGTCTGGAACAAGGCAGATCAGTTCGATGTTGCCAAAGGAGCCTTGTCCACCTGGATTTTCACCATTGCACGAAACCAACGCATCGATGCAGTGCGACGCGCCCGGCGCCCGGAGTTCGACCCAACCGATCCGGCCTTTGTGCCCGATGAGGAACAACCCGCTGACCTGAGGATTGCCGAGCGGCAATCCGCCAGCCAGTTGCGCGCTGCAATGGCCGACTTGCCGAAGGAGCAATCCGCCTTGCTTGAACTCGCTTATTTCGAGGAACGCACGCATAGCGCCATCGCAAAGAAGCTGAACCTCCCGCTTGGTACGGTTAAATCCCGCCTGCGGCTGGCATTCAACAAATTGCGCGCAGCGCTCGATAATTCGGGAGCGCATTGATGGATATCAAGCATCATTTGAGCGACGAACTCCTTTCAGGCTATGCTGCGGGCACGTTGGCCGAGGGTTGGAGCATCGCAGTCGCCACGCATCTTGCGCTCTGCCCGGCCTGCCGTTCAAGGTTCAAGCAGTTTGAACAGATTGGCGGTCAGCTTCTTGACGCGGTTGAGCCGCAGAAACTCGAAGCATCCACATGGGATAGTTTCAAAGACAGGTTGCAGAAGACACCGCAATCAAGGGAACCTTCTGCACCGCGCTTCGAGATAAAGCAGCCTGCCGTGATACCGGAACCACTGCGATCCTACGTCGATGGCGATTTGCCGGACCTGAAATGGAAATCTCTTGGCCGGGGTGCCTATCAGGTGCCAATTGAAACTCGAGACAGCGAAACGCAGGTTCGACTTTTGCGAATTCCCGCAGGAAAGCCGGTGCCAGAACATGGGCATGGCGGTCGCGAACTGACATTGGTGTTGAGCGGCAGTTTCCATGATGGAACCGGGCTCTTTGCGCGCGGTGACATTGAGGAAGCGGACGCTGATCTCGTGCATCAGCCGATTGCCTCGTCGGATGGCGACTGCATCTGTCTTGCGGTGACCGACGCACCGCTCAAGTTCCAGAGTTGGCTTATGCGGCTTGTGCAGCCATTGATTGGCATCTAAAGAAAAGGCGGCATGATTGCCGCCTATTTGATTAGTTCAACACGACAATTGCCGTGTTCAAGGCTGTCGCCAGCGATAGCCATATGAGGTAAGGCACGAATAGCAGTGCCGAGATGCGATCCGGTTGCCATGCGCGAATGATAAACAAAAGCACACAAAGCCAGACGCCGATGATTACGACAAGCCCCAGCACGGTCATGTGAGCGCCGAAGAAAATAGGCGTCCAGACGAAGTTCAATACCATCTGACCAAACCACGGTCCGCGCCGCCGCCAACCACGATCGTTTATCCATGTGCGCCAGCCTGCAGTGGCAATGAAGATATAAAGTATCGTCCAGATGGGGCCAAAGGCAGCGTTAGGCGGGGTAAACCAAGGTTTTTGAAGCGCTGCATACCATTCGCCCGGCGGAAAACCCATACCGATTGCCATTCCTACAACAATGATGACCAGGACGAAGGCGGCCAGAAGACCCCATTTTTGCATATTCTTACTCCAACCTAGCCGCTGATCCGCGACGTAACCCAATAGCCAACATAGGCTGACGCGGTAGACAGGACAGTGCCCCAGACCATGTCTGCGATTGTCAGGGTCCACGACCAGTTTTTCAAAGTGGCCTGATTGGTCAGATCATAAGTCGCATAAGCGACAAATCCGAGAAGCGCCCCGTGAACGAGTGTGACTGTACCACTACCGGCCAGAAGTCCGGGCTTGACCGCGAAGAAAACCAGTCCAAACACGAAAATCACATAGAAAACGACAGCTGGTGCGAGACGAAAACCCGGCGCAAGCATGTCACCCATGACAGGGCGGTAAAACACGTTCGCCATATTGGACAACCAAAAGGAGTCGATTGCCAGAAATGCAACCGCTGTGACCACATAGGCTATGAGATAATCTTTCATCGATAGCTCGCTCTCTTACTTGATGCGGGTCCAGCCCACATTGCGACACAGGCGGCCAGCCAGAACGCAGCCATTGGTCGTCATAGTGTCGCCGTCAACTTTCACGCTGATCTTGTAGGTCAGGTTGCGTTGCGGATCGAAAGCCGTACCTGAATATTGCCCGTCCGCAGTTTCGTTGATGCTCATCACCAGCCGGTCGCCGGTTTTCTCTTTTGGTGTTCCGGGCTTGATCCAGGTGTTGGTCGCGCAGATATCCTTGCCGCATCCCGCAACTCTCACCCGCGCGTTGCCATCTCCGCGCGCCCAGTTACCGTTGATCTCAGCCGGCTGCGCCGAGAAGGGAAACAATACCATCATCATGCCGACCGTCAGTATCCATTTCATCGACGCTTCCTTCATTAGTAGGTGTGGAGTCTAAGCGTGTTCAATCGTGTAGAGCCCAACATTGATTGCACCTTCCTCGAACCCACCTTCGCAATAGCAAAGGTAGTATTCCCAAAGTCGCCGGAATTTATCGTCAAATCCAAGCTTCTCGATTTCAGGCCAGTTGGCGATAAAGCGCTGACGCCATTCGGCAAGCGTAAGCGCATAGGAACGGCCGAAATGCTCGGTCTCCTTTAAAACCAGACCGGCCTTTGCAAGGTCGCGTTCAAGCACTTTATCCGACGGCAGAAAGCCTCCCGGAAAGATGAATTTCTGGATGAAATCGGCCTTGCGACGATAGTTTTCGTAGCGTGTTTCTTCTATCGAAATGACTTGCAGGACGGCTCGACCGCCGGGCTTGAGACAACGCTTCAGGGTTGCGAAATATTCAGGCCAATAGGCTTCGCCAACGGCTTCAAACATTTCGATTGATACAATGCGGTCGAACTGGCCCTGAATATCGCGGTAATCTTGCAAGCGAAGGTCAACGGCTTCGCTGAGCCCGACGTTTTCAACTGCGGCTTTTGCCCAGGTGAGCTGCGACGGCGACAGGGTTATTCCTGTCACATGGGCATTACGACAGTTTGCGAGATAGCCAGCTAAGGCACCCCAGCCACAACCGATCTCCAGAATTCTTTCGCCGCCCACAAGCGCCAGTTTTTCAGAAATATACTGCAACTTCTGCTCCTGGGCACTTTCAAGGCTATGGGTCGTCTCAGTCCAGATCGCTGATGAATAAAGCATCGAGTGGTCGAGCCACCGGGCATAGAAATCATTGCCGAGATCGTAGTGGGCTTCGATGTTGCGCCGGCTGCCGCGACGCGTGTTTGCATTGAGCAGATGGCCGATACGGTTCAGCGCTCGCGTCCAACCAGATCCGCGTAATGTGGATATAAGCGTATCGCGATTGCGCGCCGCAAAACGGATGACCGATGTGAGATGGGGCGATGTCCATTCGCCTTCGATATAGGCTTGGGCAAAGCCGATATCCCCGCCCGTCAGCAGGCGACGCAGGCTGTTCCATTTAACAATTGCAATTTTGGCTTCCGGTCCGGGCAATCGACCGTTAACGGCAATGACCTCACCGTCGGGCAGCGAAAGCACCAATCGCCCATGCTGAACCTGCTTCAGCAGGCGTTTCAACACGATAGCCGAGGGGCTGAAAGCCGGTCGTTCAGTCCGGGTTGATGCCGATAGTTGATGATATTCGTCGAGCTGGCTCATGCGGCCTTGTTCCTCTGCTGGGCGGTCTCGTTACGAACAGATGTAATGGAAATCTCAGGCGCTGCGGGTCGTTTGCGTAAACCGATGCCCTTCAACCATATTTTCAGCGCTTCCCAGTGAATGCCGCCAATCACTTTCAAGGTGAGAAACGGAATCGAAAAAAACGCACGCAACAAGGTGGCGTCGCTTAGCTCAACCCGGCGTGCCAGATGGCGGGCCGTCAAAAGCAGGCCTTCATCATCAAAACTGTTGATGCGGATGGAAAGCTGGTCTGCGGGAGGCGTGACTTCAAACTCATATCGCAGCTTCATATCCATGAAGGGCGAGACGTAAAAAGCCTTGTCGCAGCTTTGTACGATGCGTCCGTTATCGCAGTTCTGGACCGGGATCATATAGCCGTGGCGCTGGCGGAAAGTGTTATCAACCTCCCAGAGGACCGCCACAAGCTCACCGCCACAATTATAGCAGAAGAAAACACTGAGCGGGTTAAAAGCCCAGCCCGCAATACGCGGCATTGTGAGCAGGCGGATCGCACCACCATCAGGTACTATTCCGGCTGCCTCCATGGCGCGTTCCACTTGCTTGCGTAGCGGCTGGGCGGATCCGTCGCCTCTGTCTTTCCTGTAGAAAGAAAACAGATTGAAACGGTCGAGCGAAAACAGCTTCAGTTTGCAATCAAGCGCTTCCAGCTCATCAAGGTCGAGCAGGAGCGAGTAGATTTTATAGGCCAGCTTATGAACCTTCGGTCGTAAACGCGCATGGGTCACATGGCCGGGAAACAGTGCGGACTGGAAGTTCTCGGTCATGCCAGCGCCCTTTCCCAAATAGGGAAACTCTGGCGAACGATGCGCCCGCTTTCGTGCTCGACCTGCCATGGACGGCGCAGGCCGCCCAGATCTTCTGCCACGGCAAGACCTGCCTGAAGGCCGTCCTCATGAAAGCCGGAGCCGAAATGCGCGCCGCAAAACCATGTCCTGCGCTGCCCCTGCAAGGACCAGATTTCTTTCTGCGCACGATCTGTTGCCATGTCGAAAATCGGGTGTTCATAGATAACGCGACGGATCACCAGTTCCTCGCGTGGTGCACGACAAGGATTGAGCGTCACAAAAGTCTCGGGCGCTTGGCCCAGCGGTTGCAGACGGTTCATCCAGTAAGTGATGGATGGCTGCGCCTGGCCAGTTGCTGCATTGGTTAGGTAATTCCAGCTCGACCACGCCGCACGGCGTTTGGGCATCAGCGAAATATCGTTGTGCAGCACCGCTTCATTTCGTGAATATTGAAACGCGCCGAGAATGCGGCTTTCATCCGCGCCCGGATCGGCCAACATCCGCAAAGCCTCATCGGCATGTGTGGCAATCACAACATCGTCGAACACATGGGAAATACCGTTTCCGTCGATCAACTCGACGGAATGTTCGGCGCGTTGCACGGATTTGATCGGCGTTGAGAGCCTGATCCGGTCTGCATAGGGCTTTGTGATCCGCCTTACATATTCCCGACTACCGCCAGTTACCGTACGCCAGATTGGCCTGTCACGAAGAGCTAGAAGGCCGTGATTGCAACAGAAGCGGACGAAGCTTGCAGCCGGATATTGCCCCACTTCCATGGCAGGGGTGGACCAGATCGCTGCCGCCATCGGATAAAGATGATCTTCACGAAAAGCCCGGCCATAACCATTGCGTGCAAGATAATTATCAAGCGCAACATCGCCCATGAACCTCAGGTCTTTGGGCGCATTGCGATAAAATCGTAAGAGATCGCGGATCATCGACCAGAAGCGTGGACTGACCAGATTGGAGAACTGGGCAAAGAGGCCTAGGCCGGTACCGCCGGAATATTCGTAAGCGCCATTTCCGATTGAAACAGCAAACGACATGTTCGACGCGGCTGTTGGAACGTCAAGCGCGCGAAACAGGGCAGTCAGATTGGGATAGGTCACTTCATTATAGACAATGAACCCGGTATCGACGGCCACAGGACCATGACTGCTCTCAAATTCGACGGTGTTGCTATGACCGCCAATACGGTCCGATGATTCAAACAAAGTCACATCATGCCGTTGCGACAGTAGCCATGCAGCAGATAATCCAGAAATCCCGCTGCCGATGATCGCGACGCTGAGACGTTTGGAGCTACCCGGACGGTTCGTGATATCCATAGTCCCTCTCTTCACCGCGCGTTGAGCTGCGTATGTGCTACATTTTCGTCGTTTTACGTTTTGAGAAGAAGTTTGGTTCAATCCGCGACGAAACTTTTTTTATTTTTTTGAGCCGCTTAAGAAACCAAGCAGACAAACAGAACGTATTGCATGAGGAAAAGCGAACTCCCAATAAAGGTCCGCCATGCAACCCGGTCTGCTCTTAGTTGTTGCCATCAGCCTGTCTGCCATCATGGCATTTGCCTGGGCGCTTGAACGAAAGACCGGCAAAAGCGGCTGGATCGACGCTATCTGGTCGTTTTCAGTGGGGGTGGGCTCAGTCATAGCCATTATTCTTGCAGATGCGACATGGCAACGGCGCTTAGCTATAATGATCCTCATTCTGGTGTGGTCGCTGCGTCTTGGCTTTCATATCGCCAAGCGTAGCATGCGCCATGGCGAAGACCCGCGTTATGCAAAGCTGCTAAAAGAATGGGGCGAAAACGCTTCCGTTCGCTTATATTGGTTTTTGCAGATACAGGCTCTCGCAGCCTTCATTTTGGTTCTGGCTGTCTATCTCGCTGTGGTTGGTCGCCCCGGTTTTCCATATGTCTGGGATATGGTCGGGGTTGCAATCATCGCCATAGCGTTGATTGGTGAAGCGCTGTCTGATGCGCAGCTTGCGCAGTTTCGCATGACTCCAGAAGCCAAAACAGAAGTTTGCGAAACCGGTCTTTGGGCTTATTCCAGACATCCCAACTATTTCTTTGAATGGCTGTTCTGGTGCGCGTGGCCGTTGATGGCAATTACCGGATCGCCATGGAGTTGGCTGTCGCTTCTTGCTCCGATCCAGATGTATTGGCTGCTGGTGCATGTCTCCGGCATCCCTGCGCTTGAAGAACATATGCTGAAATCGCGGGGTGAAAAATTCCGTGCTCTGCAAGGCCAGGTCAACGCGTTTTTCCCTGGTCCCCGAAAAACCCCAGGAAGATTACAGCGTTCGTCATGAATATGGTGAGATTTTTGCGTCTGAAAACATGTCCTGCAACCGTTTAACGAAGGATCAATGAATGACTGCCAAAGCGCTTGTATGGTTGCGCAACGATCTGCGCCTTGCTGACAATCCTGCCCTTCATGCCGCATTCAAGCTGGGTGGCGCGATCACGGTCCTTTTTGTGCATGAGTCCAATCCGCAATTGCGTGTCCCGGGCGCTGCCGTCCGTTGGTGGCTGGAACAGAGCCTGGACTTGCTGGCAAAAAGTCTCAATGAACGAAATATAGAGTTGATTGTTGCCGACGGCGAAGCGCTCAATATCATCGAACAATTAATTGAGGAAAACAGCTTTGATACCGTTTTCTGGAACCGTCGTTATGCTCCTCAAGAGCGAGAAGTCGATGCAATCATCAAATCCAGCTTTAAGGACAAAGGACTGCGCGTGGAGTCTTTTGCAGGCAATCTGCTGGTGGAACCCTGGGAGATCAAATCCGGCAACGGCGGATCTTATCAAGTTTTTACACCATATGCCAAATCACTGCGCCAGCATGGTGTGAGCAGACCACTACCCTCGCCAGACCGAAGAGTCGAGACGACGACCGTCAAACACAAGCCCAAGCAGAAAAACTACAAAGAGGCTGTCTGGTCCAGAAAGATGAGCGGTCTTTGGAAGATCGGCGAAACGGCTGCCATTGACCAACTTTATCATTTCTTTGATACAACTATTCGCGATTATGCCGGAGATCGTGATCGTCCGGACGTTGAAGGTACATCAAAACTATCGCCCCATCTCCGTTTTGGCGAAATCAGTCCACGACAAGCATGGCATGCTACACTGTCACTCATGGATCATGATCAAAGCACTCACGCTGGCGGTGAAAAATTTCTTTCTGAGCTGATCTGGCGCGATTTCCATTATCATCAGCTCTATTATCGTCCTGATATTGCCGAAAACGACATGCGCGACACATTGGCTGATATCCGCTGGCTCAACAATCCGGAGGCGATTGATGCCTGGAAGACAGGCAAGACCGGTATCCCACTGATTGACGCTGGTATGCGTCAGCTCTGGGCGACAGGCTGGATGCACAACCGTGTAAGAATGCTGGTGGCATCGGTTTTAAGCAAGAATATGCAGATCGACTGGCGTGAGGGCGAGAAATGGTTCTGGGATACGTTGGTGGACGCGGATATAGCCAGCAACCCGGGGAGTTGGCAGTGGGTCGCTGGCTGTGGTATGGATGCGGCACCTTACTTCCGTGTGTTCAATCCGGTTTTGCAGGGCGACAAATTTGACATGTATGGCGTCTACGTACGCAAATGGGTTCCAGAGATCGCCGCAATCCCGGATCGCTGGATCCACAAGCCATTTGCGGCGCCAGAGCAGATTTTGCGAGAAGCTGGGGTTGTTTTGGGGCAAACCTACCCGCTTCCCGTATTTACGGCACCCAAAGCTAACTAGCTCATTAACCCCTGCGCGAGCTTGACTATATATTGAACTGGATAACCAGTTCTTGCGTTGTTGCTGAAGGCCGCCGCGGCTACGAAGAGCCTTGCCTCGCTGTCAGAACATGATTCGATCGTTTATGCGATCATAAGACCTATCGGCTCTGCTTATCTCGTCTGGCTTGGGCTGGTCATCTTCTTTGAGTAGAACAAGACGAACGATCATTCCGGCAACCCGCAATCAAAGACGTTTCGAGATAGCACTATTGTTGAGGTTCTCAATCCCAGGATTGATCTATCTTTTTGTGACCTTTCTGCCCCAATTTGTACAACCGACTGCCAAAGCCCCGCTTTTGGCTCCAGTTTAGTTTTGGGTGTTGTGGTGAGACTTGCGGCACTATTATGATTAGATTGGGTGCGGCACTTGTCAGTCGTCACTATGAACGAAAGCAGTTCGCCGGTGCCAAGCGGGAAATTTCCTGACTGGTTATCAATGTTGTCACTCAGTTGAATAACTGAACTGTAGAGTTCAAAACCCGTGAAATGCCATATCGAGCGCGGATACGATATCGTCATGTGAAGCAGAAAGGTTTGTGACTCGTTCCTTTAATACCGACACCGGAATTGCCGACATAAACTGTGTAACCAAAACATGTTCCTCGCCTTCAATCTCGAAGCTCGGATTGAGCCGCTTCGCCGGGATGGGGGCCAGCGCTTTAATAATTAGAGGGATGACGATACGTGTTTTCAGCTCATCCAGTAGATCAGCCTGTACATCGAGCACATAGCCGCCACTCGGATTGGAGTAAACGTCATATCTCGCCATTAGAATTGACGATAACGTTCAAGAGGTAAGCCGTTTGATTCGACGTAAGCATTAGAACTTTGTATCGCTGGACGATTATCGTCTTTCCAAAGTGCTGACTTGGCAGAAGCTATCGCCTGCGCAATTCCACTCTCGGCTGCACGCGAAATATTTATTTTATGTTGGCGCGCTTCAGAAAGAAGCTCATTATCGATTGAAAGATTGGTCGCGCGTTTGAATGTCCGGGCAGACTCCGATCGTGGCATAACACATGCTCCTCTGGTTGATTATTATATGCGCATATTTATGTGCATTCAACTGGAATCTGTATGTAACTCAGCGCTTCTTTATTGGAACGCGATCCGGACAGGAGCGAGATACGCGAAACTCTGACTGGCAATCAGCGCATCTACCAATGGCAGGGGGCAGCGGTTCATACCCTTTCAAAGCGTACCAGCCTTTTCGCCGATGGAGGGGGACCACTACCAAGAATTTTGACTGGCAATCTGGAATTGGAGCTAAGTCCTTTACAAGGAACTGGTCGAGCTTGTTAATGACTCTTGCTCTAAATCAGAATGGTGCCAACCAATTTACCCCGTGTACCTATGCTGCTTTAAGTTCGGTTAGTGGGAAAGAATCGTTGGCACTGCTGAATGAGCAATGCATGAGGGCTCAGTGTGCTCGACGCTGCGGTGCGAAGATCACCGGTATCCGAATAGGAAACGATTGGAAATCAGGCGCCCGCCGTGACCAGGATCGCCAGCGGCGGGACGATGTACTGGTCGCCAGTGCAGACCCTGTTATCCACGGCAGAGCTTTACGACGAAGTTAACGTTACGGAGCCAAGCCCGTTCCGTTTACCGGAACGGGCCTTCGACAAGAGCTTACTTCTCAATGGTGCGATTCCAGCGGCTGTTGAGCTGCTGGCGGCCTTCATTGACAGCATCCCAATCAAGCGTGTTCGCGGTTTGCATATAACCGCGGAACGCATCGAGCTTGGCCTGTGCTTCCGGCGTACCGGCCTTGGCCTTCTCGTTCGACGGAATGACATTGCCATGGTCGAGCGCCTTGCTCTGCGCATCCGCTGACAGCAGATAATGCGCCAGCTTCTGGCTCAGTTCCGGCTCGCCGTTGCCTGCCAGCACGCATTCGGTCACGGCGAGAACGACCGAACCTTCCTTCGGCTGTGCATATTCAACGGGAATGCCCTTGTCCTTCAGGTTGTTCACGCCAGTTGGCGTCAACGGGAAGAGTGCGGCTTCGCCGGTCTGGACCATTTCCGAAATCTTGGCCGAAGACGGGATATATTCCAGAACATTTTTGCCGATCATGTCGGGGAACTTCTCGAAGCCCGGCTCGAGGTGCTTATCGTCGCCGCCCTGAATGCGGTTGAACATCAGGAATGCGTGTAGTCCGAATGTCGAGGCCGAAGCCGACTGGAACACGACGGCATTGGCGTATTTTTCGTCAGCGAAGTCCATCCACGAGGTCGGTGCAGCCCAACCCTTTTCGTCGAAGAGCTTCTTGTTATAGGCAATGCCGGTCATGCCCATATCAACGCCGATAGCCATATCATCCTTTATGCGGGCGGCGGGCTGGATATCGCCCAGAACCGGATCGTCGGAGATTTTCTGGCACAGGCCGCCATTGATGGCGCGAACCATCACGCCATCATCGAGCAGCATGACATGCATCTGCGGATTGTCTTTCTGGGCGGTGGCCTTGGCGAGAATGTCTGCCGACGTGCCCGGCACGACCACGACTTTCACGTCATTGGCTTTTTCGAATTCCGGCAGGACGTGCTCGGTATAAGCCTTTTCCATGTTGCCGCCGTTCATGCCGATATAGAGCGTCTTCGTTTCTGCCGATGCGGCGGAAGCGAAAGCGACCGACAGGCCAAGCGCGGCTGCAACGGTTTTCGTAATCCGGTTGGTGTTCATGCTACTCCCCTTTGTGGTTTGAGGTTGGATTGTTTTCGGGCGCAAAACGGTCGATGGCGAAAGCGCCGATCGGCGTTTTCGTTTCTCCGTTCACGGCGAAATCGGCCAGCACGGCTCCGACCCCCGGCCCGGTTTGAAAACCGGCGCCGCAGAAACCGAAGGCGTGATAGAGATTTTTGATCCGGCTGCTTGGCCCGATCACCGGATTTCCATCCGGCATTTCGGCCTCGGTGCCAGACCAGAAGCGGATAACCTGGGCATTTTTCAGGTGTGGAAAGAGCTCAATGGCGCGCAACATCACCGATGACGCTGCATTGACCGACGGACGCGAAAAATCGGGGTTCTCAAGCGCTGTGCCGCGCCCGCCGCCCATCACATAATTTCCACGTGTCACCTGACGGCCATAAAAGCCGCCGCCTTCTTCGCCAAGGCTCATCGGCAATCGAAGCGGCATCGGCTCGGTCACGACCATGGATGGATAAACGCGCTTCAACGGAACAGGCTCACCGAACGAAGCCGCAAAACGGTCAGACCATGCACCGGCGCAGTTGAAGAGCAGACGCGACCGGATTTCGATCCGTTCACCCGCAAGATCGGTTCCCGCCAGAATGGCAAAGCCGTCGCCGGTCGCCTGCACGTCATGCACTGGCGTATTTTCCAGCACCGTCGCGCCTGCCGCCTTGGCAGCGCGTGCAAAAGCAGGCGACACAAGACGCGGATTGGCGTGACCATCATCGGCGCAAAGCGAAGCGCCGGCCACATTGCCAGGGAGCCATGGAAACCGGTCCTTGACCGCATTGCCGCCGATCAGTTCCACCGCAAGGCCTAATGGTCGAACAGTCGCCGCATAGGCTTCCAGACTTGCGAAATGTTCCTCGGTGCGCGCCAGTTTCAAATGGCCGCTGCGGATATATTCACCGTCGATGCCAATCAGCTCCGGCAGCCGCGCCCATATTTCATGCGCGCGCTGCGATAGGGCGATCTGCTCGAGCGCACGGCCCTGCCTGCGTACACCGCCATAGTTGACGCCGCTTGCCTGCGCACCGCAAAAGCCCTTGTCGAGCAGGATAACCGACAGACCAGCCTGACGCATGAAAAGCGCTGCGGAACCGCCGACAATGCCGCCGCCAATAACGACCGCATCGGCCTGAAGACGCCGGCTCATGACGCAACGTCCTCTCTGGCCGCAGCGCCAAAACCGAGCGGGATCGGCTTGACCGGTGCCTGGGCGCGGATGCGTCCGCCATCAGCGGGTGACTTGTCGCGCATGGAAGCCAGAAGTTCCGCTGCGGCTGCCGAACACATACGGCCCTGACAGCGCCCCATGCCAACCCGGCTCAAGGCCTTGAGGCGATTGATTTCCTGTGTGTTGCCTGCGCCGATCACATCCCGCGCTTCGGCAAGGCTGATCTCTTCGCAACGGCAAAGCGTGACATCGCCTGCCACCGTCTGAAACCAGTCGAGCGGAAACGGAAATGCCTTTTCGACAATCAGGCGTTTGCGATAAATGCCATCGCGTTTGCGAATGAGACGCTGTTCGGTCCCGTTATCGAATGGCAATCCAAGATCGCGAAGAAGCGCGATAGCGGCCAGCTGACCGCGAATTTCGGCAGCATCGGCACCGGCGATACCAGCACCATCACCGGCGACATAGACGCCGATGCGGCTGGTGCGGCCAAGCTTGTCCGTCATCGGCAACCAGGCGCGGTCGCGGTCCTCGAAGCGGAAATCGCAACCGGCAAGATCGGCAAGCTGCGTTTCCGGGCGGAGCGCAAAACCATAGGCCAGCGCATCGCAGGCCACTTCGTGTTCGCTCTTGCCCGTGCGATAACGCAAACCTTCGACATGGTCGTCGCCCAGCACGCAATCGGGCCGAACATCATAGTGGATCGGAACGCCCGCCATTTTCAGGCGCAGGCCGTAATAGGCCCCAAGCGCCACAATGCGGGGCGCGTACAGCGCCAGATGCGCGAGATGAAACTTGGCAGCAAAACGCGCCGTATCCAGAACAGCCGCCACCTTGGCGCCTGCATGGTGATATTGCCAAGCCACCAAATAAAGCAGTGGGCCGGAACCCATGAACACGACGCGTTCGCCAACGGTGCAGCCTTGCGCCTTGAGCGCAGTTTGCGATGCGCCAAGCGTATAGACGCCGGGCTTCGTCCAGCCCTTGAAGGGAAGCACACGATCCGTTGCGCCGGTTGCAAGAATGAGATGGCTATAGGGCAGCTGACCATGCACGCCATCCGTCAGGAGATCGAGATGATCGCCATCGTTGCGCGAAATATTCCAGACCAGCGTTTCCGGGTGATAATCGATAGAACCGCGCAACGTGTCGAATGTCGTGTGCAGCGCTTCGGCCTTGGGAGCCTCGGAACCATAACGGCTGCGATAACTGCGCCCGTCATCAATCGGCGGGCGGCGATAAATCTGCCCGCCGGAGCGCATGCCTTCGTCCAGCACGACAGGCCGAAGACCAGCCTTGACGAGAGTTTCGGCGGCGCGAATGCCCGCAGGCCCTGCGCCGACAATGACGGGTGCCAAAAGAGGGGACGCAACAGCGCTCATGTCGAAGGCTCCGTCACAAACGCCATGCCTTCTTCCAGTAGTGTTGTGCAGGCGCGTAGCCGCCGCCCTTCCGCCGTCATGACATGGCAATCCTGACAAGCGCCGATCAGGCAGAAGCCTGCGCGCGGTTCGCCGGTGAATTCGGTATGACGCAGCTTTCCCTGCACCGACAGAATGGCGGTCAACACGGTGTCGCCACGGCGTCCCTCGCAAGGCACGCCGTCAAGCGAGAAGCTGAGCGGCTGTTCGGCCAGCCGATACCGTCTGCGGAACTGGGCCGCCGAAGGTGAAACCGGGATCGTCATGATCGGATCAGCCCTTGCCTACCAGAAGACGGTCGAGGCCGAACATGCGGTCAATGATGATCATGGTGAGGGTCGCGACGAGGATCATCAAGGCGGAAACCGCAGCCATCATCGGATCGATGGATTCGCTTGCATACATATACATGCGGACCGGCAGCGTGACCGTCGAAGGCGACGTGACGAAGATCGACATGGTCAGCTCATCAAAGGAGTTGATGAAGGCAAGCAGCCAGCCGCCCGACAGACCCGGCAGCAAAAGCGGCAAGGTGATGCGGCGGAACACTGTCCATTCTCCGGCACCCAACGTCCGCGCGGCATTTTCCGCATTGCGGTCCATGCTGCCGAGCGAAGCGAGAATGAGGCGCAGCGCATAAGGCGTGATCACGATGGAATGCGCGGCAACCAGCCAGACGAATGAACCCGTGAAGCCCATCAGGGAGAACAGGCGCAGGAATGCGACGCCCAGCACCAGATGCGGAATGATCAGCGGCGACAGAAACAGCGCATTGAGCGCATCGCGGCCACGGAAATTATATTGCGCAATGGCAAGCCCGGACGGCACCGCCAGCAATGTGGAGATCGTGGCCGAGAAGAAGGCGAGCTTCACGCTGTTATAGAACGACGTCATAAAGTCGTTATGCTCGAACACAGCCTTGAACCAGCGAAGCGAAAGGCCGTTCCACGGCATGGTCAGCGTGTTTTCCGGGGTGAAAGCCACCAGACACACCACCAGCATCGGCGCCAGCATGAAGATGACGACCAGCGTGTGGAAGAAAAGGGCAAAAGGACCGTTCTTGACCATGGTGCTTACCCCAGTTTCTTCTTGGCCTGCCCTTCGAGCAGGCGATTATAGGCGATCATGATGATGAGATTGGCCACCAGAACGATGATGGCGATGGCTGCACCCAGCGGCCAGTTCAACTCGATCAGGAATTCGTCATAGACAACGGTTGCCGCCATCTTGAGACGGCGTCCGCCAAGCAGGCCCGGAATGGCAAACGAACTTGCCGACAGGGCGAAGACGATGAGGCTGCCCGAAAGAATGCCCAGCACTGCCTGCGGAAATACCACGCGGCGCAATGCTGTCAGGCGCGATGCGCCAAGCGTAAGCGCGGCCGCTTCCACCGACGGATCGAGCTTTTGCAGCACGGTCCAGACCGGGATCACCATGAAGGGCAGCATGATATGCACCAGACCGATCACAATGGCGGTCTCGCTATAAAGGATCTGTGTCGTCGGCAGGCCGACCAGTTGCAGCAGGCTGTTCACCAGACCATTGCGTCCGAGAAGCATGCTCCAGCCGAAGGTGCGCACCACGACCGAAACCAGAAGCGGTCCGATGATCACCAGCAGAAAGATCGAGCGCCACGGCTTGCGCATATTCGAAAGAATATAGGCTTCCGGCACGCCAATCAGCACCGTGATGACGGTTGTTATGAGCGCCAGCTTGAGCGTCCGCCAGAAGATCGACAGGTAATAGGGGTCTTTGAGAACCTGCACGTAATTGGCGAGCGAATAGACGTTCTCGATGCCCTTGTCATAGCTGTAGCTATTGAACGACAGCAGGATCGTTAGCCCCAGCGGCAAAAGCACCAGCGCGAAGAAAAGTAGCGTCGACGGCCCGGCCAGGAAAAGCGGCATCAGATTGCGCGGTTCCTTCGGGGCTGCGGAAATATCCTGGGAAGTCACCGAAGCCATGCTCAGTTCACCCCTGCGGTGAGGATACGGCAGTCTTCATGGTTCCAGTTGAGGCCGACCTGCGTGCCTTCGGCTGGCGGCGGATTACCGAGATTGGGCAGTGCCACCGAAAGTGGGCCTGCTGCCGTATTGACCCCGAGCAACCACTGGCTACCCATAAAATAGCGCGTTGCGACCTCACCGGCGATATGACCCTCGCCGTCATTCACCAACTGCACTTTTTCCGGGCGGATAAACACTGAGACATCGCCGGAAAGCTTGGTTTCGCCTGCCGGGAAGCGGATCGCCGTCCCCGCAAGCGCGATCATCTCGCCTTCGGCGCGCGCCTTGAGGAAGTTGGACTTGCCGACAAAATTGGAAATGAAATGGTTGTGTGGATGCTCGTAGAGCTTGTACGGCGCATCGACCTGCGTGATGAGACCCTTTTCCATGACGACGATCTCGGTCGCTGATCGACAGCGCTTCGGCCTGATCGTGGGTCACCATGATGGTGGTGATGCCGACGGTGCGCTGAATGCGGCGCAGTTCGAACTGCATTTCCTCGCGCAGCTGCGCATCGAGATTGGAGAGCGGCTCGTCCAAAAGCAGCACTGGCGGATTGATGACCAGCGCGCGGGCAATCGCAACACGCTGGCGCTGACCGCCCGACATCTCACGCGGATAGCGATCCGCCAGAGCGCCAAGATGCACAAGTTCCAGCACCTCGCGCACACGCTTTTCGCGCTCGGCCTTGGCCACATTGCGCATTTCAAGGCCGAAACTGACATTCTGTGCCACCGTCATATGCGGAAACAGCGCATAGCTCTGGAAGACGACACCAAGTTCGCGCTTGGCCGGGGCCAGACGGGTAATATCGCGACCATCAAGCGTGATCGAACCGGCGGTCGGGGGCACCAGTCCGGCGATCATCTGCAAGGTGGTGGTCTTGCCGCACCCGGAAGGGCCGAGCAGCGAAATGAACTCCCCCTTTTCAATCGTCAGATTGAATTTATCGACAGCCGCGAACTTGCCGTAGTGGCGGGAAATTCCGGAAAGGGTCAAAAAGCTCATTGCGTCTCCCTCTCGGCCTGACTTCCGCAGAAATGTGCGGGGGAGCGGAAGCGCCGTGATGTTATCTCACGTCGCCTCTTTACAGGGCTGGCTGGCGGGGCGGTCATTCATGCTCGGTTGCGCAGCAACACTTTAGTGGCCAGCCGCTTTCGCGGCCGCATCGTTCCCTGAACAACGCCTGAAGCAAAACCGCCGATCCGTTTGCAGCACTTTTTCGGTGCCTCGCCGGACCTTCCCATTTGGCGACGCTTTCAGATGGCAGAAAAAATTCTGCGATTACAAATTATAATTTTCAAATCCGGAAGAAATTATATACATCTTTTAAAATACAGAATTTGGAAGCAGTTTTATGGATGATATATCAGAGAATTCGAAATCTGGCGCCGCTCTCAACTCAAGTCTGGTGAAGGCAATCCATATTTTGAAAGGTCTGGCCGCCAGCGCCGAGGACGGCGTGCGGCTGATCGATCTGGCCCGTGATCTCGAATTGAGCCAGCCATCCACCCATCGTCTGCTGAAGACATTGATTTCCGAAAACCTTGTCGAGCAGATCGCCGACAAGAAGGCCTATCGCCTGTCGCTGGAGTTTTTCGCCATGGCAGCGCAGGCCCGGCAACGCGACGGGATACTGAATATTGCGCGCCCGGCGCTGCTACGGCTGTCGACCACGTTCAACGATACGGTTTTCCTGCTGGTGCGCAGCAATTTTGATGCTGTGTGTCTTGATCGTGTCGAGGGACCTTTTCCGATCCGCTCCTATACCGGCGATATTGGCGGCAAGGTTCCGCTTGGTATCGGTCAGGGCAGTCTCGCCATTCTCGCCTTCCTGCCGGAAGAAGAGCGGGAAGCGATCATCCGCTTCAACATGCCCCGCATTCTGGATAAGTCCACCATCGACGAAGTTGATCTGCGTATCATGATTGATGACGTGCGAAAGACAGGCGCTGCAACCTTCAACTTTAATATGATCGACGGCATGGCTGGTGTCGGCGTGCCCATTCTCGACCATAGCGGCGAAGCCGTGGCGGCCTTCAGCGTCGGCACGCTGGCCTCACGCCTGACCGAACAGCGGCTGCAAACTGTCGTTGAACTGCTGCGCCGGGAAGCGGCGATCATTTCCCACAAGATCAGCCCGTTCGATCCGAGCCTGCGCCAGCCCAATCAGGCGCTGGCCCACCGGCGATAAAACGTCGCGATAGCAAGCTGGGCAGAAATTCCAGCCCGCTGCGGTCCATTATAACCTGTGTAGATCGCTTCGACAGATGGTGCCATGCCGGGCGCTGGGCGCGCGTTCGCAACGCGATATCAGAAGCTTACGACGGCGTTCTCCATCTGCTCGACTCCTGGTCAATCCGCGTTCATCAACATGGGGCCAATGGTCAAAAAAAGACCCGTCGGAGGAGGACCTTTCGAGCATCGAGCGAAAACTGCCAGCAGAGGCGTTTGGCGAGCTTTGTGATGTAGCACCACGGTTTCAGATCTGGCTTGCGCGAAGCGTCGGAAAAGCGGCCCATGTCTGACAACATCCTCCAACTGTTAAAGGATGGACCGCATTACGCCTCAGACTACGATAGAAACCTAACCGATCGGGCGACCCTTCTCTTGGGTCGCCGATGAAAGAATGGAATCGACGCGATCCGACCTAAAAGACCAATGGACCAGATTGTCAGAAGCTAGCTGGGTTGCATGAGACAGGAATGGTTTCATACAAAGTGTTTGTCCATTCGCGCGCGTATGGAACGCGGAACATCACTTCCACATGCTTCGCATCCGTGCGCCGACATCAATGCGGACATTGCGCGCGCTGGCTTCGCTGGCGGTTGCTGCTACTTTTGGCCAGTTCGCCGTCTCAAATAAATGAAGGAGTGTGGCGGGGATGAATCGCGTTCGCGAAGCATATACATGCCGGTCGCCCTTCGCATTTTGCCCATAGGTAAAAAAACGTTGCGGTGTAATGAGAGCAAGATTGTCGCGGGCCCGTGTCATGCCGACATAAAGCAGGCGGCGTTCCTCTTCCAGCTCGGCCGTCGTTCCCGCCCCCAGATCAGAGGGCATACAGCCGTCAACGACGTTGAGCATGTAAACGGAGCGCCATTCCTGACCTTTGGCGGAATGAATGGTGGAAAGGATGAGATAGTCCTCATCAAGAAGCGGTACGCCAGCCTGATCGCTCGTTGCATCCGGTGGATCAAGCGTAAGCTCGGTGAGAAAGCGTTCACGGTTCGGATAGCCGTTGGCGATCTGTTCGAGCTGAACCAGATCCGCCTTGCGTGTATCGTGGTCTTCATGAAGACGTTCAAGATGGGGCTCGTACCAGACGCGCGCCAGGCCGATTTCTCCTGGCCAACCGCCTTCGGCTTTTCGAAGGCTGGAGAGGAGATCAATAAAAGCTGGCCAGTCGTCCCCAATTCTTGGCGGTGGCGGAATTTCTGCAAGCGACTGCAAAGGTTCCGGGTCCAGGGCAATGGTGTCAAGAATCCTGCCAGCCGTTTGCGGGCCAACGCCGGATAGCATCTGCAAAAGGCGGAAGCCCGCAACACGGTCGCGTGGATTCTGCGCAAACCTCAATGTAGCGAGCAGGTCTTTCACATGCGCACTGTCGAGGAATTTCAGTCCGCCGAATTTCACGAAGGGGATGTTGCGACGGGTAAGTTCGACTTCCAAAGCGCCACTATGGCTCGACGTGCGAAACAGCACCGCCTGCTGTTTGAGCCTGACGCCCACCTCACGGTTCGCCAGGACCTGCTCGACAATATAGTTCGCCTGATCGCTCTCGTCCCGAACCGTTACAAGCATGGGCCGTTGCTCCGATTGACGATCGGTCCAGAGGTTCTTGGTAAACCGTTCGCGGGCGAGACTGATCACTCCATTCGCGGCAGCAAGGATGGGCTGTGTTGAACGATAATTGCGATCGAGTGTGATGACGTCGGCTGGCTTTGGAGAAAATTCCTTGGGAAAGTCGAGGATGTTGTGAATGGTTGCTGCGCGGAAGGAATAGATCGACTGCGCATCATCACCAACAACCGTCAGACCATGCCCGCTCGGTTTCAGCGCCAACAGGATCGATGCCTGAAGGCGGTTTGTGTCCTGATATTCATCAACCAGAACATGGTCGAAACGATGACCGACATCCTCGGCAAGCGCGGCATCCGACATCATCTGCGCCCAGTAAAGCAGGAGATCATCATAATCGAGCACATTTTGATGCTGTTTGGCGTCCACATAGGCGGCAAAGAGCTGTTTCAACTGCTCTTCCCAACCAAGGGCAAAAGGATAGGCATTCTTTAACACCACGCCGATTGTACTCTCGGAATTGACGACCCGCGAATAGATTGCGAGACAGGTGCCCTTGGTTGGAAAGCGGCTTTCCATTTTCGAGAAACCCAGTTCATGACGAATGAGGTTCATGAGATCGGCGCTGTCTTCTCGGTCATGAATGGTAAAGTCGGCGCTGAGCCCGATCTGTTGGGCGTAAATGCGCAAAAGACGCGCGCCCATTCCATGAAATGTTCCCGCCCAGGCCAGAGCGTCCGTCATGACGGACGAATGATCGCCAAGCACTTGTTTGCAGATACGCTGGACACGCCTGGCCATTTCGGACGCCGCGCGACGCGAGAATGTCATCAACAATATCCGGCGCGGATCAGCGCCATTGACGATCAGGTGAGCCACACGATGCGCCAATGTGTTCGTCTTGCCCGATCCAGCACCCGCGATGATCAAAAGTGGACCGCCGATCGTATCATCCGGCATGGCGACGCCATGTTCGACCGCTTCTCGCTGGCGATCATTCAGTTTTTCCAGATGGGCCGCTGCCATATGTCCTCGTCACGCATGAGTGGTTTTGAACACGGGACCGCGGATAATCGGCTGACATGTCCATGCGTGGTTTCTAGAGCATTCGAAACAAAAAGGGAACATGCTTGCTTGTGCCTTTGGCGATGCTTCCCCGCCGGCTCCCGATTATGGGATCAGAATCTGATGAGAAACTATAATTTCGCCGCCGGCTTATGCGGGGCAAGAGGCAAATTTTCTGTTTGCCTGTGGCGCAGAGGCCTTCAATGACATCCTGCATTCCGAACAGGCCCCGGATATATGGATCTGTGGCCATACTCATCATGCCTTTGACGTTCAGATCGGTCAAAGCCGCATCGTCTGCAATCCTTACGGTTACTGGTGGGAGCAGGGCAGAAATGGGTTTCGCTGGGACTGGGTGATAGTCGTGGATTAACCGCCTGTCCGGAGCACAGAATCGTGACCGACAGGGAGCTAACAGGTATTGGGCGACAAGGAAGCCTGTAGCAAAAGGAGGGCCAAAGCCAATCGCATGAACGCCTCCTGTGTCTGCTACCCAGATCTAAGCCGAGGTCAATCGAGCCCGATGTTTTGGTCAGAAGTATTTCTGGCATTGCCCGGATAAATAGCGCTTTCGGCTCTTCCAGGTACTAAAATCCGCGATTTGATTGCGGATACCACTGACGCGTCCCAATATGCGACATTATGTCATGAAACAGGCATTAAAGCACTTCGAAATGAAGCCGTTTGGGGGCCATTTGGGCACAATTGGACCAGTTAAAAAAGCATAAGCATCTGATATTATTGTAATATTGTGCTTTACTATAGAAGCCAGCGTTTCTTGAAGCTGACAGACAATCATTTTCAGGAAAGGATTTTTCAATGATTGGAACTTCGCCTTTAGACTACGGTATCGACAAAGCCAGCAACGGCATTGCAGCGCGCATGCTCAAGGATTTTGAGGAGGGACATTTTTCGTTCCTTGCCGATGAGTCAACCGTCGAACAACGCTATAATCAATCAGGACAAGGTTCGGTCTGGCACGATTTCAAGCGAGCTTGTCGCGCTTATTCCACGCTCAATGGATGTGTGGTGATTGTTGACGACACCAACGAGTGTTTTGTCGATAGCGTTGATATCAATGGTGAGTATGAATTCGAATTCGCGAATGCATTCGCAATCAACGTAGCCACAACCTATCGCGAGCGGTTGCTCGCACTTGGAAAGCAAGGTTCTGTCCGGTTGACGCTTTACAGACTTCCCAGGGCAAACTACGAAAACACCGCATGGGGCCATTTCTGGGAGCGCGGAGAATATATTGGCGAAATGAGAATGGCACTCGCGTAAGCGGCCATTTGGCAACCCACAGTCTATCGAAATAAGAAAACCGGGAGCATGCGCCATACGTGCTCCCGGTTTTCTTATTTGGGTTGCCGGCTCCAATTCGTCAGGCCTGGTAAAACCCGGAATCAGCCATTCAGTATGGTCGTCGCAGACTTGGCGGGTGTGACGACACGCTTCTTCGAGCGCGATCCAGATGGTCGGCCGATTGCCTCAGGATTTGCGCTCTTGGCTGTTTGTCAAACTTTAACGGCCCAAACCTGCCAGTTGTGCTTGTCACAACGGTCGTATCTATCCAGTCGCATAATACCGTTCAACGTGCCACGTTAAAAATTTTCATCGGTGTTCATGGTCCGTTTGCGCCGGCGGCTGATTGGCCTCACAATATGTCTATTGGCTGGTGAGAGATGATAAAATGTTAAAAGAAATTCCATGGGACATATTCGGTGAGAACGCGCAAGTTCTTGATGAAGCGGACATTCCGGTTTGTGGCGGGTGTGCGTATTTTTGCATCTTGCACTATGAAGGTGTCGATCGGCTGATCTCACGGCTGCGCATTTTCGATCTTGACACCGAATACTGCTATTCGCTGTACGGCCGTTTTTCCCGGAATGATGCGATTATCCTTGCCGGTAGTTTACCGCCGGCGCTGGAAGAATTCGATGGCGTGCGCTGCCAGGTTGGTCAGCTGGAAGTCATTAGCGGGAGCTTCTATGGAAGCACCCCGATGACCCCATCTGCAACCAAATACGCATTAAAAGTGGTGGACCCAGGTAACACGACGCTAGCTCAAAATGAGATGTACACAGTGTGGGGTTTAGGAATTCCTCCTTGTTCCGCGCACGAAGCTGAAATCGCCACCTTTGCCGCAGAGGATGCGGTGCGTCGGGCGATAGAAATCGTAGCCGAGGGTGAATGTCTGACTGACGATAGAAGGCCGTGAAGAAGATCGGGGGCATTTGACCCGGGAAAGAACGAACGGTCGGGATCGGTTATGAGAAAACTGATATCACGAATTTATCCATGATGTGGAAACCCTGAGCACATAAGGGCAATAAGCGCCATGGTGCGCGAGGGCTTAATGATAATCAGGAAGGACTTATCATGGAAGAAGCGAGGCGGGAAGACTAACATTAAAGCCGAACCATTTTAACAGGGGCACGTCACAGTACAAGAGATTGCGTCATCACGCTGGCCTCCAATCCAGCAATGATCCTGAATCGCAATGTCAAGCCCGAGGGAATCTCATGGCGATCCCGAGTAGCGCTGACAGACTCTAAGGTCGGTATTGTTGAACGCCAAATGCTGAGGCGGATTTAACCGTGTGCGTTGATGACGGCCAGAAAGGCCGGGCCGTAGCGTTCGAGCTTTGTATCGCCGACACCGGGCACATCGGCCATCTGGGCGCGTGAGGCTGGCCTGGCAGTGGACAGCTCGATTAGTGTGCGATCGTGGAAGATCACATAAGGTGGGACATTTTGCGTGCGCGCTATCTCTAGCCGCTTCTCGCGCAGTGCCTGAAACAGCGCCTCATCACGCTCCGAAAGGGCGGATGTTGCCGATTTCCCACGTGAAACAGTACCACGCGATGGCTTCGATTTCGACGGGACACGCAACATGAGCGTATGCTTTGCGCGCAAAAAACTGCCGACCTGCTTCCGAGATCGACAAACCGCCGTGCCCGGCAAAGTCCACATCGATTAACCTCTGCGCGATCAACTGCCGTATGATCGCACGCCAGGTGTGATTGTCATGCTCGCGGCCGATTCCGAAAGTCGAAATCTGATCGTGACCGAAGCGGCTGATGCGTTCATCCTCGACGCCAAGAAGGACATCGACAATATAGGCTTGTCCGAACCGCTCCCCGGTTCTGTGAATGCAGGACAATATTTTCTGTGCGGCTATTGTCCCATCGAAGAGGGTTGGTGGTTCGGCGCAGGTATCGCAATTGCCGCACGGTTCGCATCTATCACCGAAATAAGACAGCAGCACCTGTCTGCGACAGTTCGCCGTTTCGGCCAATCCGAGGAGGGTGTCGAGTTTCTGCCGCTCCATCCGCTTACGCTGATCGGGCGCGTCGGATTCCTCGATGAAGCGGCTGCGCAGGACGATATCTTCATAACCGTAGAGCATCATCGCTTCGGCTGGCAGTCCGTCGCGCCCCGCACGCCCTGTCTCCTGATAATAAGCTTCGATGCTTCCCGGCAGATCGACATGGGCGACGAAGCGTACATCCGGTTTGTCGATGCCCATCCCAAACGCAATCGTCGCCACCACGATGATCGCTTCGTCATGTTGGAACCGTGCCTGGTTCGCCTCGCGCGCAGGCTTCTCCATGCCGCCGTGATAGGAGAGAGCGTCATAGCCCAGGCTGCGCAGCCATTCGGCCGTTTCTTCCGTCTTCCGTTTTGAAAGACAGTAGACGATGCCGCTTTCACCCTGGTGATCCTGCAGAAAACGTTTCAATTGCGCGCGGGGATTGTTCTTCTCCATGATCGTGTAGCGAATATTGGGGCGGTCGAAACCGGCGATGAAGGCATCGCGCTCGTCAATCTGCAGATGCGACAGGATTTCCGCACGTGTCGGCTCGTCGGCGGTTGCTGTCAACGCCATGCGTGGCGTATTGGGAAACTGCGTCATCAACACATCGAGCTGTCGATAGGATGGTCTGAAATCATGCCCCCATTGCGACAGGCAATGTGCTTCGTCGATAGCGATCAGCGAGAGAGGCACGTCGCTCAGGCGTTGCAATGTATCTGGTCTGAGCAGTGTTTCAGGCGCGACATAGAGCAGATCAAGCACACCAGCATGGATATCATGCCACAAGGCTAGCCTGTCATCGCCAGCAAGGTCGGAATTGAGCGCCGCAGCCTTCACACCTGCCTGCCGGAGCGCGGACACCTGATCGGCCATCAACGCAAGAAGCGGTGACACCACGATCCCCATGCCTGGTCGCGCAAGGGCGGGAATCTGATAGCATAGGGATTTGCCGCCGCCTGTCGGCATCAGGACGAATGCATTATTGCCTGCTATCGCGTGCGATATGATTTCAGCTTGTCGCCCACGGAAGGCATCGTATCCATAAACGGTTTTGAGAATGTGGATCGGGTTGGTCATCATCAGCAGTCAAGGCATCAATTGTTGTTCAGATTCGGTGCCTACATTCATAGCAGCCATCAGCGGAAAACCAGTCTTTATCCGAGGCATGAGCAGACCAAGGTACAATCTACCAATTATAAATGCACTTTTTGTGATCTGTCCCTTCAGCGGCAGATCCTCTTTGAAGGAACAACAGCACGGCTCAGTCGCGTAGCCAGTTTTCGACCCTCAGAGCACGGATGCGTGAGAATTCTCCGGTATTGGCCGTGACTAACACCGCCCCGAGCGCATAAGCATGGGCAGCGATGAAGAGGTCATTCGGACCGATGGGCTGGCCAACGGCTTCCAATTCGGCTCGGATTCGTCCATATTCGGCGTCGGTAGGCACATCAAGTGCGAGCACTTGCATACTTCCAAGAATGGCCTCGATGTGCGCCAGTAGCTTCGGCGATCCTTTCTTGGCGCATCCATAGCGTAACTCCGCTGCCGTGATAATGCTGACGCAAACTGCTTCTGGTCCGACCTCAGCAATGTGTATGGCGACAGCACCTTTGGGGTTTCGTGTAAGCTCGGACACGACATTGGTGTCAAGCATGTAGAGCGCGCTCACAGGTCGAATTCTTTCAACGGTAGCAGGGTATCGTCAATATCAGGGAACTGATCTTCCGGCCCAAGCGGTTCCAGCCCGGCAAGCACTTCCAACAGGTTCTGGCGACGCACCGGCTCTATGATAAGTCGATCTCCATCGCGATGGATCATCACCCGGTCGCCCGGAAGTTCGAAGTCAGCTGGAATGCGTACGGCCTGACTCTTATTGTTACGGAAGAGTTTTGCTTCGCGGGCTGGTGTAGGTTCGGAGTGTCGGAGCTGTGGCATATTGGCCTCCTTTGTATATACACGAGTATATACATCGTGACAGGATTAATTTCAAGCGGAGGGGGTCGCTAGCGCGCAATTGTACGTCGTTCAGCGATGTTGTAGCGGTTCATAGTGGGCACCAAACTAAGATGCGGGTGGCATCGTCGGCGGTGGGAGTGCACAGTGGAGACGCCATTCTTCGCAATTATAAATGCAAAACAATAAGGGAGTTATCCGTGATGGGAAATCCCGGGCGCATAAATGGCAACGAAGGCAGAGCTTCCAAGAGGACGGAATGTCGACATTGTCGGATTTGACGAAAGTTTGCAATCGACGTCGATCATACCGATCAGCCCTTGCAAACTCCTCGGCAATGCGTTGCAGCAGCTACTGCGCGAGTTTATTGTCCCAATTCTTATCAGGGGTTCCACTCAGGTCTTTTGATCACCCAGGCAAGACGAAGGGTTTTATCTCATATCCGTTTGCTTCATTTCGCTTGATGTGGCTGAAGGCCGGAGCCGGAAAGTGATAGGGCGCGATGATCCAGTTGTTCAGCGCACAGGTTTCCAGAAGTTTGATCCGCGTTTGGACCGACTCCTCCGGCTTCATGCAAAAATTCGATGCCGGAGCATTATTAGGCAACTGGATAGGGTGATGTATCGCATCTGCTGTGAAGACAATAGTTTCATCGCCGCTGCCCAAGATCAGACCGATCATTCCGGAAGTGTGTCCAGGCAATGCAATTGTTTGAAGACCGGCAACGATTTCGCCTGGTTGCACCGCCAAATAGCCGGGGCCGTCGATGATTGGCATGACACTATCTTGCCAGGCGCCATGGAGTAGATTCGACGAATTGGACGTTGCTTGGGCTTTAGCCAACATTGCTTCAAGCTCTCGTGCCGGCGTAACATAAGTCGCCGAAGGAAACGTTGGGCGCCAGACCCCGCTAGAGTCTGCAATGGTGTTCCAGCCGACATGGTCGGCGTGTAAATGGGTATTGATGACGAAATCAATATGATCGGCATCTAAACCAAGTCCTTCCAGAATGGCAAGAAACGGACCATTCAACCTATCCCATGCGGGTCGATCGGGGCGGTACTTACCATTTCCGATCCCAGTATCTATTAAAACATTTCCAGCACGGGATTGGACAAGATAGATATTGAAACTAAGCGATAATGTATCGGCAAGTCCGTTATCGGCGCTATTCATCGGAGATGTCGGATAGGGCTCGTTCCGAGTGAATTGCATCTCACCAATAAGCTTATCACGCCTCCATTGAACGGGACCGAGATCCGGAATGCAAGTTACAAGCGTCCCGTCCTCAAGTGCCAGTTGTTCAAGGCTGATGCCCAAACTGGCAATCCAGATGTGATTGTGCTTCATAATGCGGGCTCAAGTTTACATTCATCGGCAAACACATCTCCGGACATCTCAGCGATCTTATCTTTCGTCACCAAACTGTACCCACCCTTCCCATCATTTTCGACGCGCATAGCATACCAATCCTGAACCGGGTGCTGATTTTTGCCAAACGCAAAGTTACCTCGAACGGATGAGAAATCAGCCTTCAACATTGCAGAACGAAACTTTTGGGGGTCCTTAAAATCACCGCCGGTATGTGCCAGTGCCGCTCCGATAGCCCGCGCTGTATCATAGCCTTGCGCTGCATACATGGTGGGGGTCCGGCCGTACTCGCCCTGAAATGCGGCAACGAACTGCTTATTGGCGTCGTTGTTCAGATCGACATTCCAGGAACCCGAGACATTGAGGCCCTCTGTAATTCCTCCAAGAGAACGCAGGATGGCATGATCCATGGATGGCTCAGCAACCACCATTGGTATCTCATTTAACAGGCCTGACTGCTGGTATTGACGAAGAAACGCAATCCCCAAAGCACCGGGGTGAAACTGGAATACTACGTCAGGTTTTGCAGACCTTATGCGCGCCATTTCCGCTGCATAGTCGATCTGGTCCAGACTTGTGTAGACCTCTTCTATAATTTCTCCCTCGAAAGTACGGCGAAAGCCCTCGACCGCGTCCTTACCTGCCTGGAAATTCGGAGCAAGCACCATAGCTCGCTTAAAGCCGAGAGCCTTTGCATTGCGCCCCGCGCTGCCCTGCATACTGTCGGTGAGCCATGACATGACGAAATAGTTCGCATTGCAGTTAACACCGGCAAATTCAGTGGGCCCGGCATTAGGGCTTATCACGATCTTACCGGCGTCGATTACCTCGGGAATGATAGCCGAGGCCACATTCGAAAAAATCATACCGGTTATGATATCGGCTTGCTCGTCATATAGGAACCGGTCCGCCAACTGGCGGCCTGTCGATGGCTTCAGTCCATCGTCGGCGATAACAACATCGACCTTTTGGCCACCCAGAAGACCATTGCCCTGTTTAACCGCGAGATTGAAGCCGTCGCGCACGTCTTCGCCGAGATAGCCTGCAGCGCCGGTCAGGGTGGTAATAAAACCTATTTTCACGGCGTCGGCCGCATGCGCGTAAGTGCCCCCAAGAGTAGACGATACCAGAAAGGCGCCCGCGATATGTTGCAATTTAGAAAGTCGCATCCATTCAGTTCCTCATTTGACCATAATCGTAAGAGCATGCGGCGAGTTAGCCGCATATCGAAGTAGCAACCGGCAAGAACACCAACATCATTCGATAGTGCTGCATTCCATCATATGTCGAACCATTATCCACTGTCATAGGAGAGATGCCGGACTGGCGGTCCCGCAATGGTCTAGAGACTATTGACCAAACGATGCGAGACGTTCTTCACGACCGTATAGTGATGCAATCCTTCTGCTCCGCCCTCGCGGCCAAGCCCACTATCCTTGACACCACCGAACGGTGTCTCAGCGACAGATGCTTCGAGCGTATTGATCGAGACGTTCCCAGCTTCCAGACCCGACATAAGACGGTCCACATTTTCCGCGGAGTTCGCAAAGCCATATGCGGCAAGACCGAAGGGCAGCGAGTTCGCCTTTTCAATAGCCACATCAAGGGACGGCACTGGATTGATCAAGGCCAGCGGACCGAAAGGCTCCTCGGACATCGCACGGGCATCGCTGGGCAATTCCGCCAGAGCCGTCGGCGGGAAGAAATAACCGTTGTTCTTCAGACGGCGACCGCCAAAAAGCAATTTTGCACCCTTGGCTTCGGCATCGCTGACCAACTCTTCCAGCGCCATAATGCGACGATCATTTGCAACAGGCCCCATCTGCACCCCTTCCTCCAGTCCGTTACCGACACGGATTGACTGCGCCGTTTCAATAAAAGCTGCAGTAAAACGCTCATAATGGGTTTCATGAACGAAGAAGCGTGTTGGGGAGGTACATACCTGGCCTGAATTGCGGTACTTTCGGCGTGCTGATGCGATGCCCGCCAGAACCGGATCGGCGTCCTCGCAAACGATGACCGGGGCGTGGCCGCCGAGTTCCATAAGAGCGGGCTTCATATGACGCGCGGCGATTTCGGTCAAATGCTTGCCGACAGCTGTTGATCCGGTGAATGCGATGGCCCGAATTTCGGGGCTGGGGATGAGAAATTGCGAAATATCCGCCGGAACGCCGAAAACCAGATTCAACACACCTGCTGGCAGCCCTGCATCTTCAAATGCGCGCGCAATATGCGTAACTGCAGTCGGCGTTTCTTCGGATGCCTTCAGAATAATGGAGCAACCGGCAGCCAGAGCGCCCGCAATCTTGCGTGCAGGTTGGCTCATTGGAAAATTCCATGGTGCGAAAGCAGCGACTGGGCCGATTGGCTCATGCACAACAATATAGCGAATACCGGGCGCGCTTGGTATGACACGGCCATAGAAACGAATGCATTCCCCCGCATCCCATTCGAAAAATTCGCAGCCCCGGATGACCTCAAGCCGGGCTTCAGCTATAGGCTTTCCGTTTTCGAGCGTGATCGCGCGTGCGATCTCTTCCTGCCGCTCGCGCATAAGCGCCGACGCCTTCATGATGATCGCAGCGCGGGCCGCCGGCGCAGTGTTGCGCCAGACCTGATATCCGTCCCAGGCTGCCTGAAGTGCAGCCTCCAGGTCCCCCCGTTCTGCCACCGCAACCTGGCCGATCTCGGTCTCGTCTGCAGGGTTGATAATTGGAAGCGTATTGGCGCACTTGCGCCATTCGCCGCCTATGAAAAGCTGTACGTCGGATTTTTGCATCAGAAAGCCTCTGCAATCTACTAGTTGGGCCAAGCCCAGATTATCGTTACGGATAGAATGAGGGGGTTTAATTCATGTGACAATTCATATTGAAACTATATATCCATGAGTTTTATCACATGAGTTTGTATGAGTGTCGGCGAATTTTTCACGCACCAAACTGCCAGCCGCGCAGAGCCGCGCGACCGCAAAACTTTTTGTAGAAGCCAGTCAACCGATGTTGCGAATCCCGGCGAGCAGGGCCTGCGACATCTCGGTTTCTGGCGAGCACCAGTCCATCAGAATATTGTAATGGTTTCGGTTCGCGACCTCGATTGCCTTCACCCTTCCGCCAGCCACAGCCCAGCAATCGGCATAAGCGCGTGACTGGCGTTTGAAGCCGTCCGCTTCATGCTCTGACCATGCTACGGTTATCGGACACCCACCCACAGGAATGCTCCGGATGGGACTAAGTTGATCGACATCAATAGGACTAAGATTCAGCCACCCCTGCGGGAAAGTTTCAGCCACAGGGGCAAGCTCGAAAAGCCCGCTGACCGGCATGGCAAACTTGACTACATCCTTTGGCAAACCGAATTTGCCCTGCCATCCCTCAGAAAGGAGCGCGCCCGCAAGGTGACCGCCGGCAGAGCTTCCCCCGACCGTTATCCGGTTCGGATCAAGACCATAGTCCCGACCGTGACGCCAAACGAAGGCCAGAGCAGAGCGTACCTCCCGCGTAATTTCGGCAAGAGATACTTCGGGTGCCAGACGATAGTCGACGACGACCGTGGCAATGCCTTCGCGCGCAAGCATTCCAGCCATCATGGCGGAATCTTCCTTGGACAGCGCCCGCCAATAGCCACCGTGAATGAATATAAAAACCGGATTTAGTCCGCCGCTTGACGAAGGGCCGAAAATATCGATCCGTTGCCCGCTTTCTTCGTCGTAAACCACGTCGAAATGCTGCCCCCAATGAACTCGCGGCTCAACACTTGCCTGGCGGTAGCGTTTCATTTCGGCGGCAAAGGTTTCCGGCGAAACGGTAGCTTTGGCATTATAATCGCGATCAAGGCGAGCGGGGTCTAAACCCGTTTCTTCAGCCAGATGCCGTATGTAATGTTGGTTCTTGTTCATGTCTTCATTCCAAGGCTGCTTCTCGCTTTGGGAGAGTGTGTTTCTAAATTGCCGTGGTGGCGACCCGGTTCTCGATAAGGCGGACGAGATTTAGCGCCGTCATTTCCGATGATTTCGGATTGGTCGCGAGCGGGCCGTTTTCAAAACGCAGTTGCATCCTGCCGAAATCGCCTTCGGCAATGATTTCATGCATGTTGAGGCGCGCTGCCGGGTCTGCGACCAATGAGACACGGGTACGATCGAGACCGATCCCAGCAAGCGAGGTAATCACGGCGACATTGGCATTTTGCGGAAAGGCGTCTGCAGCCTTACGGGCCGTATCCGTAAAGAACGTGGTTGCCTCCGTGATTTCATCGAGCGGTATCAGTTGGGCGGCTTGTGTCCCCGCCCAGGCTTTTGCAGGTTTGATGATGCGATGTTCGACGCTTGCAATGGTAAGACGGCTTGCTGCCGAAAGCGCGTCGATCCCCCCGAGCGCGCCGGGTGGAATAATCAGTTTCGCACCGCGGATCGCCGCGATGTCTTTCAATCTTTGAAAGATCGCATCATCCACGAACGCCGATGTCGATGAAACCGCGAAATCCATTCCCGCGGAAAGAGCTGCTTCACCCCATGGCAAGACGCTTGGGCGCCCCGCAACTTCCACGACAAGTCTTGCGCCGGTGGCTGCGAGTTCGGCGGGATCTTCGATCTGTATGGCGCCGACAGGCAGTCCGTCACGAGTGACCGACCGGTCGCGCACCGCGACTGCACCGATTTTGACTGGACTTTTTCGCTCGGCGAGGAGTTCCGCAACCCGTTTGCCGATAGCGCCCCATCCAATCAGGACGATTGACTCAGATACCGACATAAGCATGCACCTGATCTTGGTCCCGTTCGAGATCTGCGCTCGTTCCACGCCAGACCGTCCGGCCTTTTTCGACAATATAATGGCGATCCGCCAGCCGCTTCAAAACGGCGATATTCTTGTCTATTAGCAGGATCGATTGGCCCATTTCGCGCAATTGCATGATGCAATGCCAGATTTCCGTGCGGATGACGGGGGCAAGTCCTTCCGTCGCTTCATCAAGGATCAGAAGATGCGGATTTGTCATCAGCGCACGCCCGATTGCCAGCATTTGCTGCTCGCCGCCCGACAGTGTGCCGGCCGTCTGGTCCGCCCGCTCCTGCATACGTGGGAAAAGCGCATATATCTTGCTGAGATCCCACGGAGACTGCCGCTTGCATCGGTTTGAAGCGGTTGCAACCAGATTTTCCCGCACCGTCAATGTCGGAAAAATCTGTCGTCCCTCCGGCACAAGGCCGACACCAAGACGCGCCACCTTTTCTGGGCTGTAGCTGGTCGTGTCTCGCCCTGCAATCTGGACTTTCCCCCCTTTGGGGGCGAGGAGACCCATCAACGTGCGTATCGTGGTCGTCTTGCCCATGCCGTTACGGCCCATGAGGGTTACAAGTTCTCCTTCGTTTACTTCGAGCGAAACGTCGAACAATACCTGTGAGTGGCCGTAAGCGGCCTGCAATCCATCGATTTTTAGCACAGTTCCTCCTCTCCACCGAGATAGGCTTCCCGCACAGCTTCGCTCGCCCGTATGTCTTCCACCGTGCCCGTTAGGATGACGCGGCCATAGACCAGCACAGATATGCGGTCGGCCAGCGCGAACACCGCCTCCATGTCGTGCTCGACAAGCAGCATCGAAACCGTTCCCCGCAATCCCTGCAGAAGCTCGATCATTTCCTGGCTTTCGACATGGCCGAGACCGGCCATCGGTTCGTCGAGAAGCAAAAGCTTCGGCTTACCGGCGAGCGCCATGAGCAGTTCAAGCTGCTTGCGCCCGCCACTTGACAGATCGCCTGCTAGTTTTTCCGGGTGATTGGCCAGTCGGCTTTGGGCGAGAATTACATCAACCTCATGCCAGATGGCGCTGCGGCCTTTCAGACTGTCGAGAATCCTGAAATTATGTCCCTCGCGCGCTTGCACCGCCATGGCGATGTTCTGGCGCACACTCATTTCATTCAGAAGTGTCGATATCTGGAATGTGCGTCCCAACCCGCGACCGACACGTATCGCGGCGGGCAAGGTGGTAATGTCCTCCCCCATCAGGCTGATCGTCCCTGATGTGGGCGTAAGCTCACCGCAAAGTTGGTTGATAAGTGTAGACTTTCCTGCGCCGTTCGGGCCGATCAGGGCATGGATATGCCCTTCCGTGACGTCGAGTGTGACATGATCCGTCGCGACCAGCCCTGCAAAACGCTTCACCAGATCACGGACTTGTAAGATCGCAGTCATGCGGTCACCTCCACTTTGCGGTCCTTGCGAAACAGACGGCAAAGCGCACGCCAACCACCGACAATGCCGCCTTTGGTTCCCAAGACGAGGACAAGCAGAATGATACCCATGGCGAGCTGCCAATGCTCAGTCCAGGAGGCGAGATAATTCTGCAGGATCAGGAATGCGGCTGCACCCCAGATGGGACCGAAGAAAGTGCCGACGCCACCCAGAATGACCATCACCATCAACTCGCCCGATTTAGTCCAATGCAGTGTGTCTGGGCTTGCAAACCGCATGAAGATGGTGAGAAGCGCTCCAGCCAGACCCGCGCCCATTCCGGCAAGAACAAAGCCGTAGAGCTTGTAGCGATAGGTTTCGATACCCATGGCGGTCATGCGTCGCTCGCTCTGCCGAATACCGGACAGCACCGCGCCGTAGGACGAATGCACGACCCGCCAAAGAAAGCCGAAATATAAGATCATCGAGACGAGGATGACATAATACATCGTCGTCTTTTCCCGCAGGCTGAAGCCGAAAAAATCGTTTGCCCGGCGGACAATGATCCCGTCTTCGCCACCATAGGTCTTCAGCGAAACGAAGAGGAAGAAGAGCATCTGGGCGAAGGCGAGCGTAATCATGATGAACTGCACGCCCGAAGTACGCAGCGCCAGAGCTCCAATGATCAGTGCCGCAAGTCCCGCTACCAGCATTGCTGCAGGAACAGTGATCAGAAATTGATCAGAACCCGGAATAAAACCGAAGAGCAGCGTTTCTTCGGCATGGTGAAAATAGAGAATCCCGACGACGTAGGAGCCGATCCCGAAGAAGGCGGCGTGACCAAAAGACACCATCCCGCCATAGCCGAGGATGAGATTGAGGCTGGCCGCAGCGATAGCATAGATCATGATCCGGGCGACAAGGCTTGACGCAGCCGGCTGCCCCAATGCGTCGGCGCCGAAAGGAAATAATGCAAGCGCCCCGCAGCCGAGAAGAACGAATAGAAAGCGATATGACATGTTTCAGGCTCCCACCGGAAAGAGGCCTCTCGGGCGGAACAGAAGAACGATAGCCATCAACAGATAGATACCCATGGAGGCGATGCCCACGCCGAGCGCGTCTGCCTCGGCGCCCGCCATGAACTGGCGCAGTATTGAAGGCAGAAATGCACGCAGGCATGTATCTATGATGCCGAGCGAAATACCAGCAATGAAGGCTCCCTTGATCGAGCCGACGCCGCCGATTACGACAACCACAAAAGTGGCAAGCAATATCTGCTCTCCCATGCCGACTTGAACGGCGAGGATCGGCCCGGTCATGAAGCCGGCAAGGCCCGCGAAAGCAGCCCCGAGCGCGAACACCATTGTGTAGAGAAGACGGATATCGACGCCGAGAGCACGCACCATATCGCGATTGGTCGAGCCTGCGCGGACCAGCATGCCAATGCGGGTGCGGTTTATGAGCAGGTAAAGCCCGCCAGCCACCATCAGACCCGCTGCAATGATGAGCAGTCGAAACGGGGGGTAGCTCAGGCCTGAAAACAGCTCGATCGGTTGAGAGAGCGATGCAGGCAACTGCGTGAAAATTGGCTGGCGACCAAAAATCAGCACGGTCAGTTCATTGAAAATCAGAATAAGCGAGAAAGTCGCAAGCACCTGATCCATATGATCGCGTTGATAGAGTTTTCGCATGACGCCGAGCTCGATCACGATACCGGCAAGCGTTGCCGCCAGAACTGCTGCCGGCAGGCCCAGCCAGAAATTTCCTGTCTGCACAGCCACCCAGGTCCCGATGAAAGCGCCGATCATGTAGAGCGAGCCATGAGCGAGGTTGATAACGCCCATGATCCCAAAGATCAGTGTTAGCCCTGCTGCCAGAAGGAACAACATGACGCCATAGAGAAGGCCATTCAAAAGTTGCTCGAAGATGAGTGTCATTGGAGGAAACGACCTTCATAAAAAATAAAAAGAAGCGTTGCGCGTACTTTCACACGCGCAGGGCGGTGGCTGTCAGAGCTTGCATTCTGCAGAATAGGAATCACCGTAATTTTCGATCAGCTTCTTCTTGATCTTGGTGGTCGGCATACCATCGTCACCCTTCACGATCTCGAGGAGATACCAGTCCTGCAACGGGTGCTGGTTCGGGCCGAAGGAAAAATTGCCGCGCACCGATTGGAAATCCGCTTTCCGCAGCGCTTCACGCACTGCATCGATATCGTCAACGCCACCGGTCTTCTTCAACGCAGAAGCAATCAGGCGAGCCACATCGTAGCCTTGCGTTCCGTAATATGTCAGCGGGCGGTCAGGGTAAGCGGCTTTCCACTTAGCGACGAGTTCCTTGTTTGCGGCATTGTCCATATCCGGGCTCCAGTGGCTGGTAGCCATGAGGCCGACCGAAGCATCGCCCAATGATTTAAGGATCACAGCATCGCTGGATGGCTCGGACAGAACCATTGGAATCTTACCGAGAAGACCAGCCTGCTGATACTGGCGCAGGAATGCGATGCCCATGCCACCCGGATGAGACTGGAAGACCACATCAGGATTGGCGGCACGTATCTGTGCCATTTCGGCTGAATAATCGGTCTGATCGAGTTGGGTGTAGATTTCACCGACAATCTCCCCCTTGAACCGACGTTTGAAGCCGGCCAGCGCATCTTTGCCCGCCTGATAGTTTGGTGCGAGAATAAAAGCGCGCTTGAAGCCTTCCTGTTCCGCCGCGATCCCGGATGCCTCATGAAGCGAGTCATTTTGCCACGAAACCACGAAATAATTCGCGTCACAGGCCTTGCCCGCCAAGTTGGACGGCGCAGCATTAGCGCTGATATAGAGGTTGTCGTTGTCGACGATATCCGGCACCGCCGCGCCGGCAACATTCGAGAAGATGATGCCGGTAAAGAGCTTGACGCCGTCTTCCGACATGAACCGTTCGGCGATCTGACGCCCGTTGCCGGGCTTGGCCGCATCATCTTCGACCTTCAGTTCAACCGGTACGCCGCCGAGCTTGCCACCTTCTGCATCGATGGCAAGCTTCATGCCATCGCGCACGTCTTGACCGAGATAGCCTCCTGGACCTGACAAGGTCGTTATCACGCCAATCTTGACTGGTTCAGCGGCAGTCGCGCCAGTTGTCAGCCCTGCCAGCAGGCCGATCATCAGAAGTTTCTTTTTCACTTCAATTCCCCTTATGTTTTAAGCTTGTGCACGGGCGCCCGGTAGTATCGCCGGGCGTGCTCTTGTCAGAGCGCCACCCAACCTTCCGGCGGGTTTTTTCCGGGATGAACGGTTTTGCAATGTGGGCAGGTACGCAGCTTCTCATCGTTGTAGAACGCGGCGTAAAGAGGCGGCAGATCGTCCACGATGGATTCCAGATCAACTTCAGCACGGTGAACGAGGCCGCTGCATTCGAAACAATACCATTCGACGGCATCAAGAGCGCCTTCAGGACGAGCTGGTTCGATAACCAGACCGATAGAGCCTTCTTGTGGGCGCTGCGGCGAATGGCGGATATGCGCAGGCAGAAGGAAGATATCGCCTTCGCGGATCGGCACATCGTAAAACTCACCCGTCGACGTATCATGTAGCTTCAGCAGCATGTCGCCTTTGAGCTGATAGAAGAACTCTTCGACCGGATCGTCGTGGTAATCGGTGCGCTTGTTTGGACCACCGACAACCGTAACCATCAGGTCTGCGTCCTTAAACACCAACTGATTGCCGACAGGTGGCTTCAGCAGGTGCTTGTGTTCATCGATCCATTTCTGAAAATTAAAGGCGCTCAGTTTTGTCATTCTCGTTCCCCTTTTCGGTTCGATCAGGATAGTTTGAGACCGCAGCCATCAAATGCCTGCCGGACTGCCCTTTTCTCGGCATCGGTCAACTCAAGCATCGGCGCACGAACAGGCCCGCCGACCTGGCCGAGCAGCTCTTGCCAGTATTTTTGGTGCGAGGTGGGCTTTTCAGCCGGTCGTGACGACTTGAAGGCGTGCCGGACAGGCTCCAGACTTTGCCAGACGGCGCGTGCCTCATCAGCTTTGCCAGCAAAGGCCAGATCGGTATAATCGCGCATGCGGCGATCAACACTTGTCTGCAGCGTGTAGGGCGGCGAAGAGCAGAGATATAGCTGCCAGCCCAATTCGAGAATATTGTCCAGCCACTCATCTTCCGATGCAGTCGAAACCAGAATGCGGTCGCCCGCCAGTTCGGTGAGCTTGCGATACATGTCGCGCGGGACCGAATATTTGATTGCGACGACGGTTTCGATGTCGGCCAGACGGTTGCAGAGTTCGGGGCTCATCAGATAACCACTATCGGGATGCGACCAGAGCGCAAGGCCGATATCCACCTTTGAGGCGATCGTTTCATAATAGCGCATCAGTGTGTCGTCTTGCGCGCGCAGGAAGTGCAGGACAGGCGCATGGACGACGATATAATCGGCGCCGCAGGCCTGTGCATGCTTTGCCAGATCGATGACCACATCCATGTTCTGGTCTGAGCAGGACATGATCGTCTGCGCCTTGTCACCAACTGCCGAGACAGCCAGGTCGAACATGCGTTTGCGTTCGTCAACCGACATGGAGAAAAATTCGCCCTGCTTTCCCGCGACGAAAAGTCCGTCAATGCCGAGATCGTTGACCCAGTGGTCTACATTCTTGCGGAAGCCGCCTTCATCGATCGATCCATCCTCATTGAAAGGCGTGTTTGCCGCAGCCCAGATACCGCGCATCGTAGCGCGCGAGTGGGCTTTGGCGTTCTGACGGTCATACTTCATCGGAAACCTCGCTTCGGGGGCGGGTCAAATCAAAACCCGCGTCTTCCTGATCGAGCCCGACTTTCTTTCATTCGAGAAGTATTGTAAGTAGAATATATTCATAATAAAAAACTCATAAGTGAACCAATGCGCCCCACTCTCCGCCAAATTGAATGTTTCCAGGCCGTGGTCGAACTAGGCAACTTTTCTCGCGCAGCCGAGCGTGTCAGAACGACCCAGGCTAATCTTTCACATACAATCCGGGATCTAGAGGCCGTGCTGGATGCGCGGCTTTTCGACAGGACGACACGGCGCGTCAGTCTGACGGATGCGGGCCGTGCCTTTGCCGAAGGCGCGCTCGCCGGTCTCGCAGAAATTGATCGCGCCGCCGAAACAGTGCGCGATTTGGGAAAGTTACGGCGGGGCCAGGTCAGTATCGCAGCTCCACCTTTGCTGTGCACAACAGTGCTTCCACGTCTCGTTCGCCGGGTGGCTGATGAATATCCCAATCTCGTTATCAAGATTGACGATGTGGGGCCTGAAACCGTCATAAAACAGGTGCGCAATGGGCGTTGCGATCTTGGCATAGGCACATTTTCTGGTGAAGACTCGGATGTCGAGAGCCAGACTGCGCTTCGGGATCAGTTGATGGTTTTTGTATCTCCAGAACATGATTTTGCTGGATATAAGCAGGTCGGCTGGTCCGAACTCGACAATCAGCCAATCATCACGCTCACCCAGAAGAGCAATATTCGACTTTTGACCGAACTTGGCTTTGAACAGGCGAAACTGGCACTGCGGCCCCATATAGAAGTCAACCAGATTCATACGGTTCTCTCGCTGGTCGAGGTCAATGCCGGTATCGCCGTTCTGCCCGCCTACGCTTTTACTGCTTTGCGCGGTCGTGGCATTGTAGCTCGCCCTCTGACGGATCCGGCTGTTGTACGTGAAGTTCGTCTCATCGCTCCCCGAGATCGTGAACAATCTGCGGCCACTATCGCAGTTCGTGCGATCTTGCGGAACCTTCTTCGTCAGATGATTCCCGAAATTCCCGGACCTGACTCAAAGACCAAGAAGATTTGACCGAACGGCGGCACTTTCTAAACCCATTGTGCTGCTGGTCATTCGTTGGACTGTGTCGCTGCAGCTTTGGGCTGAGTAGGGACGGCGAAACTGCCGGGGCGTCGCCGATGGGTCGCAGCGTTCCGTGCTGCTTGCGCAAAAATACCCGTCATCAGTTCCAGCGTGCGCGCCGCGCCTTCCAGGCGCTGACCCAGTTCCGGTACGTGCTGCACCGCATCTATCAGCAGGGCCGACCGCACTTCGGCATATCTGTCGGTAACGTCCTTTCCCAGCGCGGTAGCTTCATAGGTCACGCCCGCGCGACCACTTCCATTGCGCTCGACCAGTCCGCTCTTGATCAGCTTGCGCAGACTATATTGGATGTTCGGGATATCCTCGCGATTGGTCATATATGCAAGATCATGTATGCTCTTGGGCCGGTCGTTCATTCTGATCGTGTGGAGTAGAGCATTCTCCGGCCCGCTCGCTGCAAAATCTATAACCGAGGAAAGGCATTCGGTCTGCCAACGGCCAAAAGCCTCGAATGTGCGCATCAAGGCGTATTCAAATTCTACGACGTCGATTTCCAGTGGGGTATGGGCCAAGTGCCAGGTGCGGTCGAATTTGTCCATGCTCTTGTTCTTGCTTCTGCGCGCCATGTGAATCTCCCTTCCAGGAGGATGCAGCAGCGTTCCTCTTGCGTCTACATAAAATATCAAATAGATTTTCTATTATAAAATTCATCGTAAGGAGGAGAACGATGACAAATTCCCAAAACCGCATGTTTAATTCGGATACGTTCCTACTTGGGACTTTTGCCACCAACTGTTCCAGCGGGTTGACGGTTTCGAAACTACCGGAGCGTTGGAATAATTCCTGGGACAACAATCTGCGATTGGCGCGGATGCTCGATGACGCCGGTATCGACTTTATGCTGCCGATCGCCCGCTGGGTTGGTTACGGCGGTGAAACGAATTTTCATGGCGGCGTTCTTGAAACCATGACCTGGGCAGCGGGATTGCTTGCCATGACGCGCAACATCACGATTTTTGCGACGGTCCACACCACCGCCAACCACCCGATGGTGGTGGCGAAGCAACTCGCCACGATCGACCAAATTGGCAATGGTCGTGTCGGTCTCAACATCGTCGCGGGATGGAACAAGCCCGAATATGAGGCGCTGGGACTGACACTGCCCGACGACCACGCGACCCGGTATGGGTATGCGCAGGAATGGTATGATATCGTCAAGGCGCTCTGGACCCGCACCGAAGCTTTCGACTGGGATGGCACCCATTTCAAATTGAAGAATATTCTGGGCGACCCTCGTCCATCGCGGCAACTGCCGATTCTGAATGCCGCGGGTTCCGGAGAAGGGCGAGCCTTTGCGGTCCGCAATGCCGATTTCCTGTTCACTCCAGCTATAGACCTGTCCCGCTCCGCGGAAGAGATTGCCGCACTGAAGCAGCAAGGCAGTGATGCTGGCCGTGACGTTAATGTGTTGACCTTCTCCCATGTCGTCTGTCGCCCGACTGAAAAAGAAGCTAGGGAGTTTTTGGAATACACCGGTAAGAACAACATTGACTGGGCGGCTGTGGACAACCTCGTGCGACTGTTGTTTAGCCATGCGCAGTCCTTCCCGCATGATCTGCTCGCACTCATTCGCGACCGCATGGCGGCCGGTCACGGAGGGTTTCCTCTCGTCGGTACGCCGGAGCAGGTTGCGGACGGCATCACCGCGCTGCATCAGGCGGGTTTTCGCGGAACCACGCTTTCCTTCTTCGATTACGCTGAAGAGTTTCCTTATTTCCGCGACAACGTCCTGCCGATCCTCGAGGCGCGCGGTATTCGCCCGGCGCACCGTTCGGTCGAAGCGGCTGCGTAACGCGACGGGGAGACATATCATGTCGGATGGACTTACCTTCCACGACATGTCCGGCGAACAGAGTGTGGCTGCGTTTCGCGCTGCCATGCGGCTGGTCGTTGGCAATGTCAGCCTTATTACCGCTGGTGTGGGGACAGACCGGTCGGGCCTTGTCGTCATCTCGATGGTGTCCTTGTCGGCACAACCGCCGAAAGTCATTGCCTGTATCAACCGATCGTCCTCGACATGGCCGATCATCGAGCGCTTCGGTCATTTCGGCGTGAGCGCGCTCGGACCGGAACACCAAGCACTGGCGGAACGTTTTTCGGGCTTCGGCGGCATCAATGGCGCCGATCGCTACGAGGGCGCGGAGTGGATGACTATGGCCACCGGCGCGTCGCTGCTCAAGGATGCGGTCGTGGTGTTCGACTGTAAGCTCGATGAAATGATCGATCGCGGTTCACATTCGATCATTATCGGCTCGGTCAAAGCTGTGGGCACCAAAGATGAGGGCGGGACTTTAGCCTATTGGCGGGGCAATTACAGACCGCTGCATGTTGCGGCCTGACGCCGATGTACGGTGCGGTTCTGGCCGCACCGTCCGTTATGGCCGCGCCATGTCTTTCCCACCAGTTTAGTCTCAGCAAAAACCGACGATCATGGAACCCGGTTCATACTTTTGTTGATGCTCTGGTCCGCATTCTACGGGTTGCGGCTGTGCGGGGCACAGGCGAGGCGTTTCCAGGTCCCTCTTGTGGGGAACTTTCGGTAGACGGTTCTTGATCGGCAAAGGTGCGGATGTCGAGATTACTCAGGACACGGCGCAACAAACTGAAGAGTTGCGCCGTTTCTGCTTCGTCAAAATCCGCAGTGATGGCCTTCGCATGGCTAGCCGCTGCCGGAGCGAGCTGGTGGTAGATATGTCGTCCACCTTGGGTCAGTTCGACCTGGACCACGCGGCTGTCGTGATCAGAAATGCGACGGACAACGAGTCCATCCCTCTCCATCTGATCAATCAGCCGGCTGAGGGCCGATTGTGGAATCAAGGTCAGCTGCACAAGTTCGCCCATATTGCGAGCGCCTTTGTTCATGATGACCATCAACACTCGCCAGCGCTGAACGGTTACGCCGAAGGGGCGCAGTCGCTCCAAAAACTGTTGGTTGAGACCCGCCGTTATCAGATTAAAAAGTGAGGGAAGGAACTCTTCCAGTTCCAGCGTGCGCGATACTGGCCGGGCGGAAATCTTGGAGTCTTTCTCAACCATGGTGCCTTGCCTCACTTCCTACTTTCTATGTCTGTTCGTAGCGAAGCCGTCTTTCGTCCGCAACCGATGCATTGCTTCCACCGTCAACAATGGGGCGTCTGTTCCCACAACCAGGGTCTCATGCAAAACGGTCACAATTCCCCGGTCGGGTTTGGAACGCGACAATGTCTTATCTATAACGGTAGCGCGTATTCTCATCGTGTTGCCAGAAAGCAGAGGTTTGTGCCAGCGAATCTTGTCAAGGCCCGGTGAAGGCATGACTGCATCGTCCCAAAGGTGCAGATCGAAAAATATTTTAAAGCTTAGCGATAGGGTATGAAACCCCGATGCGATAACCGATGGAAGTCCCACCGAAAGTGCTGCAGCATCCTCAAGGTGGAACGGATTGGGATCGAAACGCTGAGCGAAGTCCACAATTTCCTCGCGGCTTACGGTATGAGGGCCTGCCTCGAAAATTTGCCCGACAGTGATGTCGTCAAAGAACAATCCCGACATATTTTCCTTTCCGCCGACGAGGCGATCCGCTGGGTAGCTGCGTCAAAATAAAGCTGACTACCGGACTCGACACATAAATTTGATTTGTCATATAAATATGAAAAAGACAACTGCCTTACAACTTGAAGCTTAGCGGCACCAACAGCGGCCGTGCCGTACCGAACCGGTGCGAACTGCGCGATAAAATATGAATAATCATATATCGCATTGAGGGAGAAAAGAATAATGGCGGAACGCTCATTTGCCAAAGAAGTCGAGGACCTGCGCCTTGGTGAGGGGGAAATTTTCAGGGGTGAGGGCATTCTCGCTATCACCAAGGCTTTACTCCAGTCAGGCGTTTCCTATGTCGGTGGCTATCAAGGTTCGCCGATCTCACACCTCATGGATGTGCTGGCCGATGCCAAGGACGTCTTGAACGAACTGGACGTCCATTTCGAATCGTCGGCGTCGGAAGCGGCAGCGGCGGCTATGCTGTCGGCCTCGGTGATGTATCCGCTACGCGGCGCGGTCACATGGAAATCGACAGCGGGCACCAACGTCGCCTCGGACGCGCTTACTAACCTGGCCTCCGGTGGCGTCATGGGCGGGGCGCTGATCATTCTGGGTGAAGATTTTGGCGAAGGATCATCCATCCCCCAAGAGCGCAGCCATGCCTTCGCGATGAAGTCACAGATGTGGCTTCTGGATCCACGTCCCAATCTAGAATCAATCGTCAAGTCAGTGGAAGATGGCTTCGAACTTTCGGAGGCCTCCAAAACGCCGGTCATGTTGCAGGTCCGCATCCGCGCCTGCCATGTGCATGGACAGTTCGTCACGAAAGCAAACAAGCGGCCCGCGTTCACCTTGAAGCAAGCGCTTGAAAATCCGCGACGCGATGTCAGCCGTGTGGTTCTGCCACCCGTCTCTATCTACCATGACAAGGAGAAGCTCGAGCAGCGTTGGCCGAACGCAGTGGACTTCATCCGAACGCGCAAGCTCAACGAGTTCCTGGGACCTGCCGACGGTGACGTCGGCATCATCCTGCAGGGAGGCATGTACAACAGTGTCATGCGCGCGCTGCAATTCCTTGGGCTCGCAGACGTTTATGGCGGATCGCTCATTCCGCTCTACGTTATGAATGTCACCTATCCGATGATCGATGACGAAGTGGCCGAATTCTGCGTCGATAAGAAGGCAGTCATCATGATCGAAGAAGGCCATCCCGCTTTCATCGAGCAGGCGCTCATCACCGCGCTCCATCGCAAGGACATCAACACCAAGGTCCACGGTAAGGATATACTGCCACTCGGCGGCGACTACACTGGGTCAGTGATTGAAAAAGGGCTGCGCAGATTCCTCAATACCCACGCGCATAAGCTTTTGGGTAACCGTTCTGAAGCGCCGGACGCAACTCTGATACTCGAAAACGAGAAGGTAAAGGCTCTCCAAGAGATCGTTCCGCCTCGCCCGGCTGGTTTCTGCACCGGTTGCCCCGAACGCCCAATCTTTGCCGCCATGAAGCTGACTGAGCGAGAGCTCGGCCAGCATCATGTGTCAGGCGACATAGGGTGCCATATCTTCTCCGTCCTGCCTCCGTTCAATATAGGCGGCAATACGATGGGTTACGGCCTATCCGGCGCGGGTGCTTCCGCCTTCAATGTTGAGGCGGACAAGCGTTCGATCGCTGTTATGGGTGACGGCGGCTTCTGGCACAACGGTCTCTCGACCAGTATCGGCAACGCCGTCTTCAATAAGCATGATGGCGTCATCCTAATAGTCGACAACCACTATTCAGCGGCCACCGGCGGCCAGGACATCCTGTCGTCGCGCGCTCAAAATCCCGATCGCTCTACCAACAACGCCATCACCGATGCCGTGAAGGGTGTGGGCGTGAAATGGGTGCGCCAGATTGATCGCACTTACGATGTTGCCAAGATGCGCGACACGTTGAAGGAAGCTCTGACGACTGACGAAAAGGGTCCGAAAGTTATTATCGCTTCTTCCGAATGCATGCTGAACAAGCAGCGCCGCGTGAAGCCGCAGTTCAATAAGGCGGTAAAAGACGGCAAGCGCATGGTCAAGGAGCGCTTCGGCGTCGACGAAGATGTGTGCACCGGCGATCACGCCTGTATCCGCCTTTCCGGCTGTCCCTCGCTCTCCGTCAAGCACACTGACGATCCATTGAAGGACGATCCGGTGGCAGCGATCGACAACAGCTGCGTCGGCTGTGGCAATTGCGGCGAGGTTTCCGAAGCCGCTGTGCTTTGCCCCTCCTTCTACCGCGCCGATGTCATTCACAACCCGACCCGTCGCGACCGGTTTATGGCTAAGATCCGGACTGCAGTGATCGGCTTCTTTCAACGTCGCGCCGACCGCCGGCGTGTAACCTTTGCGTGAGATCATCATGATTGACGTAACCTCTCCGAAACTTACTGGAGTTCCATTCAAGCGACCGATCTCGATCGCGATCCTTGCCATGGGCGGTCAAGGCGGGGGCGTACTCGCCGACTGGATCGTCAACATGGCAGAGACCCAAGGCTGGGCGGCGCAATCCACTTCGGTGCCAGGCGTAGCACAGCGCACTGGTGCGACGATCTACTACATCGAAATGCTTCCTGATTTTGAGGGAAAGCGGCCAATCTTCTCGCTGATGCCGACCCCCGGTGACGTCGACGTAGTGCTGGCGTCCGAGTTCATGGAGGCCGGGCGTGCCATGCTCCGTGGCATTGTCACGCCGGATCGCACGACGCTGATAGCTTCGAGCCATCGCTCTTACGCGGTTGTCGAGAAGCAAACTCCTGGCGATGGAACTGGCGATCCGGTCGCCGTCGTCGAAGCAGCCGGTATCGCGGCCAAGAAAATCATTGCGTTCGATATGCAAACACTTGCCGAAAAGAGCGGCAGCGTCGTTTCCTCGGCTATGCTCGGAGCGCTCGCAGCGGCCGAGGTCCTACCGTTTCCGCGCTCGGCTTTCGAAGATACAGTCCGCGCTGGTGGCAAAGGGGTTGAGCCGAGCCTTAAGGCGTTTTCAGCCGCCTACGATCGCGCGCGCGAAGATCGTCGTGATCCGATTACCCGTTCGCCCGAAAAGAGCTTCTTGCCGCTACCGGTAACAACCGCAAACACCGAGCTAGACGCTATCGTGGCGCGCATTCGCGGTAAATTCCCCCAGCATGCGCAGGGGATACTGTTTGCGGGCGTATGTCGGCTGGTAGACTATCAGGACCCTGCCTACGCGATGCAATATCTCGATCGGATGGAACGGATTCTTGGCGAGGATATCGTCAATAGCGGCTCAATACAGAATTTCGGCTTCACCTGTGAAGTGGCAAAATATCTCGCGGTCGCGATGGCCTATGACGACGTCGTGCGCGTTGCCGATCTTAAGACACGCAGCAGCCGTTTCGAGCGTGTGCGCAAGGAGATTGGCGCCAAGGATGACCAAATCCTTTATATGACGGAATACATGCATCCGCGCATGGAGGAAGTCGCGGGCACGCTGCCAGCCTGGCTCGGCGGGATGATTGAACGCCGACCGCGGCTTTATCAGGCGCTGGACCGCATAATCAACAAAGACCGTCGCGTGCAGACCGGCACCGTCTGGTGGTTCCTGACGCTTTACGCGGTGGCCGCGACGAAGCGCTTTCGTCGCGGCAGCCTGCGATATAAGCGGGAAATGGCGCACATTGATGCCTGGTTGGGTGTCGCTCTGCCGCTTCTGTCGATCAACTATCAACTTGCCTGTGAGGCTGTGACATGCCGCCGTCTGGTGAAGGGCTATTCCGACACGCATGCGCGCGGGAATTCCAAATTCGACCGGATTATGGCCTTGGTTCCGCAGCTTGTGCAGAAGCCCGACGGTGCCATTTGGCTTAGCCGCATTAGGCAGGCTGCGATGCTCGACGAAAATGGTGAGGCGCTTGAAGGCGCGATCAAGACTTTCGAGAGCGCCTACGCACCTTGAGAAATGGCGCTGGGCTCGCTTCGGCCTATTCCCAACGAATGGACCCGCACAGCAGACAGCTGGGGCGGGTCTTCCGTTGTGTTCGCGCTTTTCGCCGCGATCCAAATATTCGAGGCATATGCGAAGGAAAAGGGGCGCTGTTTCCACGCCCCTTTCAGGTCGGTCATCCAATTGTTCCCGGAGGACCACTCGCTTACATGTTGACCCCATATCGCTTCAGCGTTTTTGCCGCCACCGCGCGCAAGATGCGATCGAAAAGAAACCCGAGGCAGCCAAGGACGATGATGCCCACGAAAACCCAGTCCGTCCGTCCATAGTTTCGTGCGTTCCAGATTAGGGCGCCGAGCCCTTCCTGGGCCGCGACGATTTCAGCAGAGACGATGGTGAGGAACGAGTTGCCCATCGCGATCCGCGCGCCGGTGATCATAAAGGGCACCGTGGAGGGAACGACGACTGTTAGGAGCGTCTGAACCCTGGTCGCGCCGAGGCTGGCAGCCGCCTTGATGCGCAGATCGGAAACCGCCATAGAGCCTGCGAGCGCATTGAGCGTAACGGTGAAGACGGTCGTGTAGAAGATCAGCGCAATTTTTGAAGCTTCGCCCGGTCCGAGCCAGATTACGCTTAGAGTGACGAATGCAATCGGTGGAATGAAGCGGAAAAATTCGATGTAGGGATCGAATATTTGCCGAACAAGGCGAAAATAACCCATTGTCATACCGAGGGGAATGCCTACCGCAACGCCTGCCGCCCAGCCGCAGAAAATCCGGAAGCTGGAGGCGGTGATAGAGGTCCACAACGTTCCATCTTCAACCAGCTCCCAGAAGGCGATTGCTGTGAGGGCCGGTGAGGGAAAGAAAAGCGGCGACATCCTGAGACTCAGGATTTGCCACACAAGCAGGCCGCCCAGAATCGAAAGAGCGACGATTACTCCATGTGAAAGGCGCGCGCGCGCCGATTGCGCTCCGGGGACCTTGGGGGCCCTATCGGCGACAGAACGGGAGACTTCGTTCAATCTCATGCCGCTGCCTCCGTCAAAAGTCCTTGCGCGATCAATGTACGGTTGACCTCCGCTGCAATGTCCTGTCTCAAGCTCTCGATAAGTTCAGCCGCGCGGGGATGCGACAGGTCGCGAGGATGCGGGAGATCGATATTCAAGATCGTTTTCACCTTAGCCGCTGGTCCCGCCGTCATTGTCACTACCCGGTCGGCCAGAAGAATGGCCTCGCCAATGTCATGCGTGACAAAGATGATTGTCGCGCCTGTCTCACGCCAGATTTTATCCACTTCCCGTTGCAGCACCTCGCGTGTTTGGGCGTCGAGGGCGCCAAATGGTTCATCCATCAGGATCACCGACGGTTCGTTTGCAAGTACGCGCGCAATCTGGGCGCGTTGTCGCATTCCCCCTGAAAGTTCACTTGGGAATTTTTGTGCAGCATGCGAGAGCCCGACCATGCGGATATAAGCTTCAGCTTTGGCGGCTCGTTGGGTCTTTGATACGCCGCGCACGCGCGCCATATTCGACGTTTTCCTGGACCGTGAGCCAGGGAAAGAGCGCTTCCGAACTCTGAAAGACGACACCCCGATCAATGCCGGGGCCGTGTACAGGTTGACTATCGACGACCAGCTGACCGGTGACAGGAACAAAGCCGGCGATAGCGTTCAGCAAGGTCGACTTACCGCAGCCGGAGGGGCCAAGCAGACAGACGAATTCGCCAGGCTTGATCATGAGGTCGACACCGCTAGTAACGACATGATCACCGATTTGAATGCCAACGCCCTCGATAGTGACTGAATTTCCTCTCGACATCGCGGTCATTCCTTAAAAAATCCCTTTTGAACGTAGTTCTCGATGTCGATGCGTTGCGGTGTGCGCTTCTGCTCATAAAGGAAATCGGCGATGCCAGCGAAGCTGACGAGGTCGGCTTCGGAGAAGTCTCGCGTCTGGAAGGACAGGCGTTCAATCAGAGGCACCGTGTCAGCTGCGCGCATTCTGGTTGCTTTCTGGAAGTCGATGGCAGCGGCGTTCCGATCAGTGGTGATATCGCGATTGACTTCGGCCACGACAGCCAGGAACTTCTTGGCTTCTTCTTGATGCGTCTTTAGCCACTCGCCCTGAGCACTAAGCCACATAGTATAGACGTATCCTACGTCGCCACTTGTCAGAAGCGTCTTGCCGCCTTGCTGCCTTCCCTGCTCGTTGAAGGGCGGCCAGCCGAAGAATGCGTCCACATCCCCGCGCTGGAGCAGGGCCGGAAGATCGGGAGCGCCGGCTGGCACAAGTATTACAGCGGAGTGATCGAGTTGATACTTCTTGAGTAACATGACGGCAGCATATTCGCTCACCGTCCCCTTGATCACGCCGAGCTTCTTAATCTGGCTGGGATCGCCAATGTCAGGACGGCTGATGAGTTCCAGATGGGTCCCTGACTCGCTGACGACAGCGAGCGGCTTGATGTCGGCACGGGCCAGCCGTATCATCACAGTCTGGTCGGCTGCGATCCCAAAGGTCGCCTGACCCGCGACGACGGCGTCCATTGCGTCGCCTCCTTGCGCCATGCGTAAGAGTTTGACGTCGAGACCGGCCTTTTCAAAGAGCCCTCGCTGTTCAGCGACATAAACCGAGATGAAAGCAGGATCCGTACCAAGCGCGACGGTCAGCGTTTCCGCCTTCGCCGCTGTTGCAGTCAAGGCAAGGCCGCAAAAGGCGGCGTTGATTAGATTTCGAATGATTGACATGCTGTTCCCTCAATTTTTTTGAATAGCGCACCGTGGCGGGCGCGTTTTACGGCGGCGGCTCCAGTTTGAGATCCACAACAACGACAATCAAACAGTAACGGTGGCCCGAAACAACGGAACGAAAAGGTATTAATTCATTAGAAAAATACATGATTGTCGACCTGAGCGGGAACAACCAAATTTGGGAGAGGAATTTGTAACGTCTTAGCGCTGTGCAAATGGCGATAGACCGGGCTATCAGATGTAAGGCTGTCTTTGTAACGGAGTTGGGTGTTTGGTTCCGTCATGTGATGGTGTGGTTTGACGATAAAGGCCTCTGGCTTTAAGTTGTTTGATAAAGTTTATGGGGTCAGCCAATCACGCACAGGCCGCCCGGAACGATTAAAACTTCGCCGGGACAGGAGCTTCAAAGCGATGTTGAATTTCCAGCTATTCAAATGGACTTTGCGATACTGCGGATGGCCATTGGTTTTCTTCTCCGGGCTGATTGGCGCGAAATTCGCCTTCGACAGCGAACACCCTATGGCATTGTTCACCATAGTGTACGCTGTCGCTGTCGCTATGCTGTTTATTATGGAACGCATTATTCCGTATGAAGGTAGCTGGCTTGAGGCGGATGGTGAGACCTGGAATGATATCGCTCATACGTTGTTGACCAAGGGACTTGTTCAACTCGCCGCACTTGCTGCGGCGCTGTTCCCTATGATAGCTGCCAGCTTCCTGCAGCCGCTGGCTACGCTTCAGTTCAGCTTTTGGCCGACCACATTGCCTTTTGTGCTACAGGTGGCATTAGCCGTGATAATTGCAGAGTTCGGCCTGTATTGGTCGCATCGCATCGCGCACGAGCGGCTGTTCTTCTGGCGCTTCCACGCACTGCACCACTCCGTGACCCGGCTTTGGGTCGTCAATACCGGTAGGTTTCATGTCATCGATTCCCTGTTCAAGGTCGGGCTAAGCCAAGCTCCGCTTTATTTCCTGGGTGCGCCAATACAGATATTTTGGTGGTTAGGTGCCGTCACCGCCTTTGCAGGCATTCTCACCCACTGCAATGTCGACATGAGGACGGGGATATTTGACTATGTCTTTAGTACGCCTCGCCTCCATCGTTGGCATCACTCGAAGGACATTCGCGAAGGAAACACCAATTACGGCGAGAACATTGTCTTGTTCGACCAAATATTCAGGACCTATCACAATCCGGATCGACCGTCATCCGCAGACATCGGCATCAAAGGACAGGTCGCAAAGGGATTTCTCGCTCAATTGGCACAACCTTTCTCGAAGGATGGTGTTCGTCAAATCCTTGGTTTGCCTTCAAAAAAATGATAGCGCGGCATTATTAATGCCGTTCAGGACGGAATATATGTCAGCGTTGCTTGCGGCACGCCAAACTGGCGGCAAATATTGCTTGAATCAACCCCGCCAAGTCAGGAAGCGCTTCTCGATCTGTCCGATGATGAAGTTGACGATAAGTCCCATCACAGAAAGGATTGTGACGCCGGCAAACAGCTTTTCAAGATCATAGAGCGATCCGGCTTCAAGGATATATGAACCGACGCCGAACTGGGCACCGAGCATTTCGGCTGCGACCAGCAGAATGATGGCGATGGAGATCGATACTCGCAATCCGGACAGGATTGCCGGAAAGGCAGCGGGCAGGATGATCTTGCGCACGATAGACCACCATCCAAGTCCGAAGCTTTGCCCCATACGCACAAGCGAACGATCCACATTATCGACTGCGCCGTACGTGGCAACCACGGTTGGCGTAAAGGTGCCAAATGCGATGAGCATATATTTCGACATTTCGTCGATGCCGAACCAGATTACGAAGAGCGGCAAAAGCGCGATCTTCGGGATCGGAAAAAGAGCGGCGACGAGCGGCACCAGACCTGCGCGGACATAGCTGAATAAGCCGATCATTACGCCCAGACTGACACCGATTGCGATGCCAAGGCTCGCACCGATGACAAGCCGCCGCAGCGATGGCAGCAGATGCTGCCATAGAAGGCCGGTCTGCCAGAGCTGGAAGAAGGTTTCCAGCACAGCAGATGGGTGCGGCAGTGTCAGATTGGATATGAAGCCGCTGCGAGTTCCGATTTCTGCCAGTGCGAGCAGCGTTATGAAGAGGATCAATGCCATATGGCGCACCGGCTGGGGTGCGAAGCCGCCACCCCGGAAGGGAACCGGGCGTACACTTTGGTCGGGCTGCTTTATCTTTGCGACTTCAACCATTGATCAACTCCTGATCCGCTGCCTGCGCTTCAGCCCGCATCAACTCCCAGAGCTGTTTCTGCTTTTCTTCAAGGACGGGATCACCAAGATGGCGCTCCGAAAGGGGGATATCGATATCGACAATCTCTCTGATCCGTCCTGGCCTTCGTGAAAGTACCACGACCCGATGGCCGAGCCGCACCGCCTCGTTAAGATTGTGCGTGACATAAACGGAGGTGAAAGGCTGGCGTGTCCAAAGCGCAACCAAGTCGTCCATCAACAGTTCCCGTGTCTGGCTGTCGAGCGCGGACAAAGGTTCATCCATCAACATGACGGCGGGGCGCACCGATAAGGCGCGTGCAATTGCCACGCGCTGACGCATACCACCCGACAATTGCTTCGGCAAAGCCTGCCGGAAATCTGAAAGCCGGGTGCGTTCCAGTACATTGGTTATGATCCAGTCCATCTCTGCTCGGCCAAGTCCATGGTCCTCCAGCACGAGTTTGATGTTTCCTTCCACGGTGCGCCATGGCAGAAGCGCAAAATGCTGGAAAACATAGGTGAGGGGATTGAGTGAATCCTTCGGCGGCGAACCGATCTGCAGCACCTCACCCGAAGATGGTCGTTCAAGACCGCCCAGAAAACGCAGAAGAGTGGACTTTCCGCAACCTGACGGGCCGATCAGGCAGACGATCTGTCCCTGCGGGATGGTGAGCGAGACATCTTTTAGAACTTCGACCGCACCATAAGAATGGCCGATGTTCTTAAGCTGCAAATCCATTTCAACTCCAGTCGGAAAGTCCGCCCTCCAACAATAGCATCCCGGTTTGAGATAAGGGACTTCAGGCTTGGTGCCCGACCAACCGCCGGCCACTGAATGTTCGGTCTTGCTCGATCTCAGATCGTCTTGACGTAGGATGTGTCGAACAGCTTCTCCTGCGTGACCGCTTCCTTCACCATGCCTTCAGACCGGAACCAGTCCAACTGCTCCACGCAGCTGTTGAGCGATAGGGCCAAACCTTTGTTGATGCGCATCGCGCCATCGATCAGGTTCTGTTTTGCGGTCTCGAACGGACTGTCGCTTTCGACATATTTGTGCACGATCTTCGCAATATCGTCGCGTGCTGCATCGTCTGCCGTATTGTCTACAAAGGCGGCATTATAATCATCGATTGCCTTGGAATAGGCTTTGACGAAGGCTTCCGTCATGGCGCGCTCATCACTCGCATTCTTGGTGGATGTAAATGCCGTTGTGACCTGATAATCCGGTGCATAATCGGAGACGAGGCCGATCTGCTTTGCCGCGCCTTCGCGGATGAGCTTTTTGGCGATGTTGGGCTGGATTGCCCAGGAATCGATCTGCCCGGTCGACAGAGCACCAACAACAGCGCCGAGCTTCTGCAAGGGGCGAAGCTGGATTTCAGAAAGCGGAATATTGTTGGCCTTGGCGATCTTGTGCGCCATGAAATGGAATGACGATCCCGCCGTCGTGATCCCGAAACTGTGTCCTGCCAGTTTGGACGGTTCAGTCAGTCCGCCTTCGTAGGCCTTGTTGGAGGCCAGAATGACGTTTCCGGTGATGCCTTTTTCTTCTGCAAGCGCGCCGCCGATCACCTTGATCGCGCCTTTGTCGGCGAGACTGATCAGACCGCCACTCATCGCCGTCACACCGAAATCGGCATCGCCAGATGCGATGGCGACGGCCATCGGCTGCGCGGCTTCGAAGAACTTCAATTCGATATCGAGACCGGCATCTTTAAAATAGCCTCGCTCATACGCGATATAGCTCGGCGCGTGGCTCGCCAGATGGAGCACCGCCAGATTACGTGTCGCGGCGCGGGCAGGCGACCCGAAAGCCGTGCTGACGCCCAATGCACCAAATCCCATCAATGTCTGACGGCGTGTCAGGGTGAAATCCATTCTGGCTCTCCTCCAATGCGAATGTTAGCCCGGCACAATAGATTTCCCGCTAAGCCCGACAAACAAAATTTCATTACGTCTCTACCATGAAAAATATGGAAGATTGCTTCGCATAAAGCCACGTGGGGGGATTTTCAATAAGATTAACGACTAACTTCCTTCGCGATAATCGATGCACCGGCATCGATTTTAAGCAGAAATGGAGCTAATCGTGCCAATATGGAAGCCGATGCGGTCTCGGGCAGCAAATGACCGCCCGCTAGAGCTTCGCCGTCAACATCGCTGGCCCAATCCGCCCAGATATCGAACGATTCACGCCCGCCGCCATAGCGTCGGCCCTCTTCCCAGAAGACCAGCGCCGGCACGTGAATACGCCGACCTGCTACCCGATCAGCAAGATCGTCGGTTTCATCCACGCCAGCGCCGGCACGGTAGTCCTCGCATATCCAATGCCGGACGTCAGCGTTGTCAAAGGCTTTTCGATAATCTTCAAGTGCAAGTGGATGCAGCTTGTCGAGACCGTGCGCCATTTTCTGTAGGGTGGTATCGATCATAAAGCGCGGATTGCCACACAATAGCATTTCAGGCAGTGGCTCGGGCTGGGCCAACATGAACCAATGCCAGGCACCCATACCGAATGCTTTGCTCGCACCTTCCCACATTTCGGGTGTCGGTACGACCGTGACAGATACGAGCCCAAGCACCTTGCCCGGATGGTCCAGTGCCATACGATAGGCGACCCGACCGCCGCGATCATGCCCGACCACAACAAACCGGTCGTGACCGAGCGTCTGCATCAACTCGACCAGACTTGCGGCCATGCGTCGCTTGGATCCTGCACCAGTTGGATTGGAAGTGATGCGACTGCGCCCATAGCCCGGCAAATCCGGGACAACGACAGTGTAGGATTGCGCCAATACCGGTGCGATCCGGTGCCATGCGGCCATGGTTTCCGGATAACCGTGCAGCAGCAGGATCGGCATACCTTGTCCGCCTGTCGTGACAGCAAAACAGACCCCGTCCGTTTCAACATATTGCATTTCGAAACCGGGGAAGAGTTGCTCGATTGCTGGTTTCATTACTCACCATCTTAAGCTTGCCTGAAGCGAATTCAGCCAATCTTATAGACACCTTGTCAGGCTCCGGACAATCAGGATCAAAATGAGGTACGTAAATCAAAAAATGCTTGCTATTCGTTTTTCTTCACGTATCAATTGTTCCTGAGGATAGGGCGGTATGTCTTTTGCATGCTGTCCGATGGGGTGATCTGGGCGCAAAATGCCTTTGGGACGATCAGTCATTCAAAGAATAAACAGCTCAAAAGGGGGCTGTTTTGTTGTGCCGAACTCCGGGGGGCAATGTGTTCGGGGGCGCGGTTTGGTATCAGCCGGTCGTAAGCCGGCGTTGTTTGGAGGAGGTTTGCATGAAACGTCGTAATTTTCTGACCGGCGCGCTGGTTGCCGCAGCTTTGGGCATAGGCGCGATGACATCCACGCCGGTTTATGCTTCGCCGGAAAATCCGGTCATCGGCTTTTCCATTGATGATCTTCGCGTCGAGCGCTGGGCGCGTGACCGCGACTATTTCATTGAGGCGGCAGAAAAGCTAGGCGCCAAGGTCAATGTGCAATCTGCTGACGGTAACGAAGAAAAGCAGGTCAAGCAGGTTGAAAACCTGATTGCGCAGGGCGTTGACGCCATCGTCATCGTGCCGATGAATTCGAAGGTTTTCGATGCGGTCGTTGCCGATGCGAAGGCATCCGGTATCAAGGTTCTTTCCTATGATCGCCTGATCCTCAATGCCGATATTGATGCCTACATCTCGTTCGACAATGAGCGCGTCGGCTTCATGCAGGCGGAAGCCGTCCTGAAGGCCAAGCCCGAAGGCAATTATTATCTCCTCGGCGGCTCGCCGACGGATAACAACGCCAAGCTCCTCCGCGCCGGTCAGGAAAAGGCTCTCAAGGAAGCCATCGATTCCGGCAAGGTGAAGGTGATTGGCTCGCAGTGGGTGAAGGAATGGAGCCCGACTGAAGCACTCTCCATCATGGAAAACGCTCTGACCGCCGCGCAGAACAAAATCGATGCGGTTGTCGCTTCAAACGACGGCACCGCAGGTGGCGCCATCCAGGCGCTCGCCGCGCAGGGGCTGGCCGGGAAGACTGCTGTTTCGGGACAGGACAGCGACCTTGCCGCCGTCAAGCGCCTGATCGACGGGACGCAGACCGTAACCGTCTATAAGCCGCTGAAACTCATTGCTTCGGAAGCAGCCAAGCTGACCGTCCAGATGGTCAAGGGCGAAAAGCCTGAGTTCAATTCCAAGCTCGATAATGGCGGCAAGCAGGTCGATACGCTTTTGTTGACGCCGACTGCCGTGACCAAGGACAATATTGACATTTACGTCCAGGATGGCTTCTACACCAAGGAGCAGATATCCGGCAAATAAGTCTTTGTGCTGATCGCTGGAGCCTACTCCGGCGATCAGCACAACAGAATAGTGCGATCAGAAGTTTTGAAACAATGTTCAGCTTCCGGTCCCGCCAATGTATCGATGCTGTCTGTGACAGCGTTGTCTGGAGTAATTCCGCCGTGGGAGATGGTGTCGGCGGTCTTCGGATGGCTTATTCTGCTGCAACACTGCAAGGTCGTATGCGATGTCCGAATATCTTCTAGAGATGCGCAATATCGGTAAGGACTTTAACGGCGTGAAAGCGCTTGACGGTATTTACCTGAAGGTGCGTCCGGGCGAGTGCGTCGGCCTTTGCGGCGAGAATGGCGCGGGTAAATCCACGCTGATGAAAGTGCTTTCTGGCGTCTATCCCTATGGCGCCTGGACCGGCGAGATTTTGTGGGAAGGCCAGGAGCTGAAGGCCACAGGTATTCGCGATACAGAAGCGGCTGGCATCGTAATCATCCATCAGGAACTCATGATGGTGCCGCATCTATCGGTTGCGGAGAACATCTTTCTGGGATCGGAGCCGACGAGCGGGGGCTTCATCGATTATGACCAGATGAATGCGCGTGCGACGGAACTTCTGGCGCGCCTCAAGATACACGACATCAATGTAGCACTTCCAGTCTATCATTATTCAGGTGGCAAGCAGCAACTGATCGAGATCGCAAAGGCGATCAACAAGAATGCGAAGCTTCTCATTCTGGATGAACCGACATCGGCGCTGACGGCAGCCGAAACGCGCGTTCTTCTCGATCTCATCAAGGACTTCAAGGCGCAAGGAATGGCCTGTGTCTACATTTCCCACAAGCTGGATGAAGTGGCTGAAATTTCCGATACGGTGACAGTCATCCGCGACGGCACGCATATCGCCACCAAGCCCATGGCGGAACTCACCACGCCAGCCATCATCACCATGATGGTGGGGCGCGAGATGAAAAACCTGTTCCCGCGCGAGCCGCACGATATTGGCGAAGTCATTTTCGAGGCCCGCAACATAAATTGCTGGGAGGTGACTAATCCCGATCGCAAGGTGGTCGACAATGTTTCGTTTGCGCTTAGGCGCGGGGAAATCCTCGGTATTGCCGGACTCGTGGGCGCGGGGCGGACCGAACTGGTGTCAAGCCTCTTCGGTGTCTGGCCCGGAGCGCATGAGGGGCAGGTCTTTCTGGAAGGCAGGGAGTTGAAAATCCGCACGCCGCGCGATGCTGTTCGACAGGGCATCTGCATGGTGCCGGAAGACCGCAAGAAGGACGGCATTCTGCCCATCATGCCGGTGGGCTATAATATGACTGTCTCGGTGCTGGATCGTTTTTCCTTGCGCGGATTGCTCGACAAGGAAGCGGAACTAGCGACGATCCAGCGTGAGATTTTGCGTCTCAAGGTGAAGACTGCCGATCCAATGTTGGAAATCGCGTCCCTGTCCGGTGGTAACCAGCAAAAGGCGGTGCTGTCGAAGATGATGTTGCCCGATCCCAAGGTGCTCATTCTGGATGAGCCGACACGGGGCGTCGATGTTGGCGCGAAATATGAAATCTACAAACTGATCTTCGCGCTCGCGAAACAGGGGGTTGCGGTGCTGATGGTCTCTTCGGAAATGCCGGAGGTTCTCGGCATTAGCGATCGCGTACTGGTGATCGGCGAGGGCAGGTTGCGCGGCGACTTCGCCAATGAAAATCTCACGCAGGAGCAGGTGCTTGCAGCCGCAATAGGCAACCCCATGAGCAATGTCGCCTGACCCTCGAATAACGATTGGTTATCCCGCATTCTTCGGGCGCCAGTTGTTCAACTCCTTTCTGGAATACTCAAATTTGACCGGTGCATGATATGACATTGACGGGCAAAGGCCTCCGAAAGTTTCTCGCGGAATATAAGATCGTAGCTCTCCTGATCGTGGTCGCGCTCATCTGGGCGTTGTTTGCAGTACTCACCTATGATCCGGAGATGGGGCGTTCGCAGTTTCTGACAGCGCGCAATTTTTCTAATCTCCTGCGCCAGATGGCGATCACGGGAATGCTGGCGTCCGCGATGGTTTTCGTCATCGTCGCCGGTGAAATTGATCTTTCGGTCGGGGCGCTTCTGGGGCTTCTAGGCGGCATCGCCGCCGTACTCGATGTCGTTTACGGATGGCCGCTATGGGCGACGATCAGCACCGTTCTGGTTCTGGGTGTGGCGCTTGGCGCTTTCAACGGCTGGCTGACCGCCTATCTTGGCATACCCTCCTTCATTGTTACACTTGGCGGACAGCTCGTCTTTCGCGGTATAGTGCTGGGTATCATGGGCGGCGTCACAATCGCGCCGATCTCGCCAGAATTCAAATATATCGGGCAGGGTTACCTGCCGGGTTGGCTTGGCAATCTCAGCGCAATTGCGCTGTTCGGCGTTCTTATCCTCATGACGCTACGTACGCGGGCCAGCAAGAGCAAACATAACCTCCAGACACTTTCTCCCGCTATGGAAGTCGCGAGGCTTCTCGGTATCGGTATCCTGATATTGGGCTTCATCCTGATCCTCAACAGCTATCAGGGCGTACCGGTCCCGGTGCTGATCCTGCTGGTGATCCTTGGCGTTTTCACTGTTATCGCAAAACAGACGGTGTTCGGTCGTCACATCTATGCGGTTGGCTCCAATACCGAAGCAACCCGCTTTTCAGGCGTGAATGTCAATTTCGTCAAGATGGCAGTCTTCGCCTTGATGGGACTGATGGCGGCGGTGGCTGGCCTGACGACAACCTCGCGCCTCGCGGCAGGCACGCCATCAGCAGGTATGGGGGGAGAGCTGGACGCCATTGCCTCCTGCTTCATCGGGGGCACTTCCATGCGCGGCGGCGTCGGTTCCGTGCTGGGTGCATTGGTGGGCGCGCTCATCATGTCGAGCCTTGACAACGGTATGTCCATGCTCGGCGTCGATACATTCTGGCAGCAGATCATCAAGGGCAGCATTCTTGTTTTGGCTGTATATCTCGACATCGTATCTTCCGGCACACGGCGCGGATGAGTGTAGTTCGATATACTGGGCGACCAAACATAGCGGGCCTTGCCGCTCGCTATGGTCCGGATTCAATACGGTGGTTTTGAGCACTACAGGACTATGAATTGTTGTCTCTTTGCGAAAGGATGTGATCCAGCATCTGATTTCGTTGAGTGCGCAATGGGCTTCCATTGGACTCTGCTAATAACTTTTGCGCGCGGCAAACCGTCGGGTGCCAAGCGGCATCGTCCATACCTGACGGACTGCATCAATCTTGCCCTTCTTCGAGTAGTGAAAAGTTGTTTCAGGCAAGCGGAATTCTGAATTCCAATCTGAACACGGGGAGTGCCGTTGCCCCAAGATGTCCGTAACCTTGGATCAGAAGAAACCCCTCAAAACGCTGCCCGTGTCCAGAATCTTTAAAATATTCGTATTGACCGTCTAAATACACCAGTTCGCTTAGCTACTCACTGTGCAAGCGGTACAGAGAATGAGTTCTAGCCACCGTTTATAGCGCTGTAATCGCTAACTTGATCTGATCGAAGCTTTCGGTATCGACCGTTCTTGCGGTCGATGAGTTCGGCATGGCTGCCCTGTTCGGCAATTCGTCCGTCTTCGATCACTATGATGCGATCAGCATTGACGATGGTTGCAAGCCTGTGCGCTATCACAAGCGTCGTGCGGCCCTGCGACAGTTCGGCAAGCGATTGCTGGATGGCCCGCTCCGTCTCGGTGTCGAGCGCGGAGGTCGCTTCATCAAGGATCAGAATCGGCGGGTTCTTCAGGAAAATGCGTGCGATGGCGAGACGCTGCTTCTGTCCGCCCGATAGTTTCACGCCACGCTCGCCAATGACTGTGTCCAGACCATTCGGAAGTGAGGCGATCATCGTGTCGAGCCTTGCACGGCTAGCCGCGTCCAGGATGTCGGCTTCGGTGGCGTCGAGGCGTCCATAGGCGATGTTCTCACGGATCGTGCCGGCGAACAGGAAGACATCCTATTGCACGATGCCAATGTTAGAGCGCAGGGACCTCAAGCTCATGTCGCGAATATCTATGCCATCAATGCTGATCGCACCGCCCGTCACCTCATAGAAGCGAGGCAAAAGCGAGCATATCGTTGTCTTGCCCGCGCCCGACGAGCCGACGAAAGCGACAGTTTCTCCGGCGCGGATGGAGAGGTTTACTCCATCGAGTGTCAGTTTCTCCGGACTGTAGCCGAAGCGAACATTTTGATAGTCAATGTCACCAGTCAGCCTCTGGATGGAGCGCGCCTGTGGCCGGTCTGCGATATCCGGTATCGTATCCAGGAACTGCGTATATCGCTGAAAGCCGGCAATGCCCTTCGGGTATGTTTCAATGATCGCATTGATCTTGTCGATCGGTCGGAAGAATACTCCAACCAGAAGCAGGAAGCCGACGAAGCTGCCCGCCGACAGTTCGCCGCGCACCACGAACCATGCGCCTGCCAGCATCACAACGACCTGCACGAAGCGCGTTGACAGGTAGGACAGTGACATGGACGCCGCCAGAGCCTTGTAGGTTTCCAGCTTGGTCATCAGATAGTTTTGGTTGTTCTCAGCAAACAGTTTCCGTTCATGATCCGCATTGGTGAAGGCCTGCACTACCCGGATACCGCCGACGTTTTCCTCAATGCGGGCATTGAACTCTGCCACACGTCCGTAAAGCGCGCGCCAGGTTTTGGTCATACGCTTGCTGTAACGAGTGGAAAAGATCGCAGTCACGGGCACAATGGTTGCGGTGATCAGCGCTAGCGGCACATGCACCGACATCATCAAAATAAACGCGCCGATCAGCGTCATGAGCGCGATGAACAGATCTTCCGGCCCGTGACGGGCGACCTCGCCAATCTCCTCGAGATCCTTGGTCAGTTTTGCGACAAGGTGGCCGGTTTTCTGGTTGTCGAAGAAGCCGAAGGAAAGCTTTTGCAGATGGTCGAAGGCTTTCCTTCGCATTCCGGTTTCGATCTTGAGACCAAGCATATGGCCCCAATAGGTGACGATGACCTGAAGACCGGCATTGACCAGATAGATCAGGAACAGGCCGAGAGACGCCAGCGCAATCATGCCCAGTTGGTTGGTGGGAAGCAGGCGGTCGATGAATAGCGTTACTACGATCGGAAAGGCCAGTTCCAGTAGTCCGGCTACGACGGCGCTGGAAAAGTCCAGCACGAACAGCCCACGGTGTGGCCTATAATAGGATGCGAAGCGTTTTAACAGGCCAGCCAAACCGGATCCCTTTCGTTTGGTGTCTTGCAGTAAATGTTGCGAACAACGGTATGGTCCGACAAATTTTTCCGGTGGAAGCTGATTAAGAAGCCGTGTTTGGTGTGGCCGGAGATCGTGATGCGCTTGTCTTCATGTTCCCTCTCGGTACGATGAGCGGAGTACCAGCGACTGGATCGGGGATGACCATGGCTGGCAATCCGAAAACGCGTTCGACCAGTTCGGCATCGACGATGTCTGCCGGGGCGCCCTCTGCTAGGACTGCGCCGTCTTTTATGGCGATCAGGTGCGTGGCGTAGCGGCAAGCATGATTGAGATCATGCAGCACCGCGATGATTGTTCGCCCCCTCTCATTGAGAACGGCCAGAAGATCAAGCAGTTCGATCTGGTAGGCGATGTCAAGGAAAGTGGTCGGCTCGTCGAGCAGAAGGATCGGCGTTTCCTGCGCCAGGACTATTGCAACCCATACGCGTTGACGTTGGCCGCCGGAGAGTTCGTCCACCGGTCGACCAGAAAGTTCGGTGACACGGGTTGCCGCCAGTGCGGCGAGTACGGCTGCCTTGTCTGCTTACCTTGGGACACCGGCACTCCTTAGGGCCGGTCAGATCAAGAACTGCCGTTACCGCTGGCGGCGACCGCAACCTTGTCATTATTCAGGCTGAAGCTCTCGCGGGTGACAACCAGAATGATGGCCAGAATGATCGCTTCCATGATCGCGAAGGTCAGGAAAGCGCTGACAAAAGACCCACCAGAAACCTTGATGACCACGCCCATGACCCAGGGCGATATGAAGGTCGCAAGAATGGCGAAAATCTCGGCATAGCCAACCGCTGCCGTCGCCAGCTCTTCAGGATATTTTTCGCTGAGGAATGCAAAGATCGCACCGCCGCCGAAAAGGGCCACGCCGCTCAAAAGCGCCATCAGGATGAGCCAGCCGAAGCCAAGCGGTATCGCCATGCCGCCGGTGAACATTACCGCGACGAGGACGGCGAGCACGGTTCCGAACTTGATCATCCCTGTTTTGTTCAGGCGGTCGGCGGCGTAACCGCCGATGACGAGAAACACCACCTGCGACAGTCCCATCAAGGTGCCGATCAGTGCCGCATCTTCCACGGGCATCTGATGCACAGCAATATATCCGGGAATGACCCAGGTGGCGGTTCCGGCAATGGCCATCGTGCAGGCCGAAATGCCCAGGCTGCCGACGATAATCCATTTCGAGCGGAAGATGCTGGCCAGTGACGCCGTCGAGGTCTGCTGCTTTTCGGGTTCCCAGCGAAAATCCTTGAAGCCGATATGAGCCGGATTGTTGCGGGTGAAGAGCAGCACGGCAGCCGCCGTCACCAGCGTTCCGATGGCAAGAATGGCGAAGAAGGTGCGCCAGCCATAGGTGATGGAAAGCGGAATGCCAATCGCGAAGTCCAGCGTGATCGCAAGACTATAGGCCGCGAGGATCAAGCCGATCATGCTGCCGCGCCGCTTCTGCGGGAACCAGCCGATGATGAGTTTCATATTACCGAGGAAGATTGCTGCATCAAAGAAACCGATGAACAGGCGGAGGGCAATCAGCTGGGCGTAGGTCTGGACATAGACTTGCGCCACCATGCCGATGGCGGTGCAGAACAGGCCGATCAGCAACAGCGACCGCGCATTCATGCGACGGCTCAATTGCGACCAGACAATCATGCCGAGACCATAGGTCAGCGCGAATATCCCCTGCGCCAGACCGGCCTGCGCGGAATCGAGCTGAAGTGTTTCCGAAATGAACGGTATCACCGCCGCAAAGGCGTACCAGTCGGCGGCGAGAAACATCTCGCATAACAGCGCCAGCGCCAGCATGCCCCATTGCCAGCGCTTTATTCTGGATTGATCGAAGTCCGATAGGCTTTCCCATTGCATGGTCTGGTTCCCCTTATTTTTACCTGCAACTTCATGATGCTCCCAGGCGGGAGCGTGCGGTGCCCAATGCTTGAAGACGGACCTCAGACCGTCGACAGGAAATCGCGCACAAGTGTCGCCGCCGCTGGCGTCTCTTCAAACAGCAGATGGCCGGTCGCGTCGAGCGTCTCCAGACGTGCGCCACTGATCCCGCGCTTCCATTCTTCGGCATATTGCGCGGGGATAACCCGGTCTTCCTCGCCCCAGAGGATCAGGGTCGGCATATTCAGCCGGTGCAGCCACTGGCCAAGTTTTTTATTGCCGCGCCCATCGGTCGCGTGGACCCGCGCCAGCGCGCCCATTTCGCGGCCGAGCGCTGCATCGAACCGGCTATCGGGCGCAGATGGAAAATAGCGGAGCGCGACTGCCGGATCATGCGTGAGATGGGCAGGGATATCGGCTGGCGCGACTTGAAACAGATCAGGAAGAGGGATTGCCGGAAGATCGAGTCCGGCAGGTGCCGCGAGAAACAGCGCGGTGAGCCTGTCCGGCTGCCTGATCGCGTATTCGGCTGCGATCCAGCCCCCCAGCGAAAAGCCGCCAAGGCCGAACTGATCCAGCCCCAACGCATCGAAGAAATCCATGTAATGGAGCACATAATCGCCGATCTGCACGATATCGGCATCATCGTCGCTTTCACCGAAATTGGGATGAAACGGAATGATGAGCCGGTTTCGCGAAGCAATGTCGGTTAGACTGTTAAAGCCGGGAAATGTCCCGGTTCCGTGCAGAAAAACGATGTCCTTGCCTTCACCCTTCACAAGATAAGTGATGGTTTTGCCTCGGATTTCGACCGTGCGCTTTTCAAAACTGCTCGAGTAATTCAACATCTTTCCACCTTATGCCGCTGGCTTGGTGTGACTGGACCAATTGCTTTCTTATCTGGTCGACGGCGCTGTCGATCCGCTCTTCGAGGGCCGGAGGCAACAGCCCGTCCGGTTCCAGTTCCGCCGAACAGGCATAAATACCGGTTGCGACGGTTCCGGCTTCGAAAAAGCCGAATAGCGGACGCAGATGATGCTCGACGACCAATGCGTGACGATGCCCGCCGCCCACCGCGCACAGCACGGTCGGGCGACCGCGCAGCGCAAATGGATGCACGAGATCGAACACATGTTTGAAAAGACCGGGATAGCTTCCCTGATAGACCGGGCAGCCGACGATCAGAGCATCGCAATGCTCGATCTCCGAAATGAGGCTTTCGGACTGCCGGTCCAGTGCCTTGCGATTGACGGTAAACAGGTTCGGCCCGGCATGGGACAGGTCCAGATGCGTGACTGACACATCGTTTTCCGCTTCCAGCTTTGCGGCAATCGCCTGGGTTAGCCGGTGAACTTTCGTCGGGCGATCACACCCGACGAAGCTGACAATATTTCGCGTCATGGCTGGTCTCAGTTTTCGCTGATGCCGAAAACGGTCCATCGCGCATCGGGGCCGGGCAGGCCGAGCAGACCCTTGCCGCATTCCTCCACGATCTGGTCAGCGAGCAGAATATGCTGGGTGCCGGAATGGATATCGCGGTAAAAGCGCTGCATGGCCGTGTTGTGCAGCGATGCACCGCGCGCTGCACGATGCGCGAACGTCGCCACATCGGAAACGATATCATGCATATAGCGCAGCGAGAGCTTCACCATCGTCATCTGGTCGAGCGACGGAACACCGCCGGATGTGGTGGTCTGTGAGACATCTTCCCATGTTTCCATCGCAAGTGCTCGCGCCGCCCGATAGCGGGCTTCCGCATTGGCAAACTGAAACCGCAGACTGGCACTATCCGCACTCTTGCCGAATGGGTCCTGCCGCTGGCGGATGACCTTGGCGAGTTCGTCGAGTATCCGGCGACCAACACCAATAGCCCAGCTCGTATGGGTAAGGGCGCTGTAGCCCGCCAGCCCGAGATGGCCCTGCGTCTGACCGCGTTTCGGCGCGGATTGCGTGAAACTATAGACCATGGAATCCGGCACGAAGAGGTCTTCGTCGGTTGCCAGCGTGTAGTCGAAGCTGCCGGTAGCGCGCAGACCCAGCACATCCCAGTTGCCGAGCAGCTGGATTGTCGTGCGCGGGTGATGTGCGACGATGATCTGCGGTGCGCCGGTTTCGTCTTTCAGCAGCGCCTTGCCGCTCGGGTCCTTGGGATCGAGCAGGAAACAGCCGGAATGAATCCATTCCGCGTGAAAGATGGAGCTTCCATAGGCCCAGTTGCCGCGGATCATGTAGCCGCCATCAACCTTGCGGGCGAAGCCACGCGGCACGCCGTTGCCTGCAATGGTGACATCGACGCCGTCCTTGAATACATTGGCAATCCCCTCGTCGTCGAGGTAGATCGCCATGGTCGTGCCTTCCATATTGTTGACCATGGTGCACCAGCCAGACGATGCATGGGCATAGGAAAGCGCGGACATGATCTTCATGGCATCGATGGGTCGCAATTCTGCGCCGCCGACTTCCTTCGGAAACAGCATCGTGTAGAAGCCGCCCTTGCGCATTGCGTCCACGACGTCATCATGCATCCGCCCGAGTTGTTCCGCTTCTTCCGCCTTTTCTTCAATCAAAGGTAGAATGGCTTGCAGGCGATCGTTGAAGCCCTGAATGACTGCGGAATAGTTGTCGGCGGTGTGAGCCCGGTGCACGCTGGTATCCAAAACGGTTCCCCTTGATTTAGTCGTTGTAAGCGGGAATGATACGAACAAGAGCGGGAACAAACATTCCCCCCGAATGGGGGGCTTGGGAATTCGGGAGATTGAATGCCCAGGGAAATACTATCGATAGACCAACGGGTCTCTGCAGCGCTGTCTGTTGCGGAGAGCCGTAATTATGACGATTTTACAATAGCTTGCGATTATTTTGCCGCGCATGTGCTGCGCGTGCGTTCGCTTGGAATTTATTTGCTGGAGAATAATCGGCCGCGCCTTTTTCACAGCATCAACACGCCCACAGGCTTTCTTCTCGAATATCAGAACGGGCTGGCAGATTCAGATCCGATGATTGCAGCCGTGGTGCAAAATGCCAGCGCGGTTGCGGGCTCGCGATTGCCCCAGAATGCAGCAGGCAATGTGCCGCTGATGCGCACGCTGCTCTATCGATGGAATTACAATGATAACTTGTGCTGCCCGATTTATGTCGGCGGCAATATTCAGGCACTGATTTATGCCGCTGGTTTCGAGATGCATGCAACGCAGCTTGAAGAGCAGGTTTCATTGTTGTGCCGCTCGTCGGCGCTTGCCTTGCGCAACATTCAGGAAGGGCATCCGGCGAAGACGCCCGGCGCCAATCTGACCAGCCTTTCTCCGCGTCTTTCGACAGTCGCCCGGTTGCTGGCGGCTGGCAATACCAACAAGCAGATTGCACGGCATCTGGAACTTTCGCCCCATACGATAAAGGATTATGTCGATGATCTGATCAAACGTTTCGGTGTCCATAACAGAACCGAAGTGGCCGTGATGATCAACCGCATGAACGGCGGGACGAAAGCCGAGCAGGCCAGCTTTGCCTTGTCAGGACATGAACAGCGTGGCCTTCCGATAGAGCATTTCTGAGAACGCTTTTGGCGCTGTCACGGACAGAGAAATTGGAGGGCGCGCTTTAACCCTCCTCAACGAACACCTCGTCGCGTTTCTTGCGTATTGATGGAAGCAGCACGACCACGAGAACCGTTGCGGCTATGGCGAGCAGAATTGCGCTGATTGGCCGGGTGAAGAAGGTTGCCGGGTCGCCGCGTGACAGGATGATGGCGCGACGCAGATGTTCTTCCAGCAACGGTCCGAGCACGAAGCCAAGCAACAGGGGAGCCGGTTCGCAACGCAGTTTAGCCAGCAGATAGCCGATGAAGCCGAAGAAGGCGACCGCATAGAGGTCGTAGACATTAGAATTGACGCTATAAACTCCGATGGCACAGAAGGTCATGATAATGGGGAACAGCACATAATAGGGCACCGTCAAAAGCTTCACCCACAGCCCGATCAGCGGCAGATTGAGGATGATAAGCATGAGATTGCCGATCCACATCGACGCGATCACGCCCCAGAACAGGGCGGGCTGCTCTGTTGCAACATTCGGGCCCGGAACGATACCCTGAATGATCATGGCGCCGATCATCAATGCCATCACCGGATTGGCCGGAATGCCGAGCGTGAGCATGGGAATGAAGGATGTCTGTGCACCGGCATTGTTGGCGGATTCCGGTCCTGCAACGCCTGCAATCGCGCCTTTGCCGAATTCCTCTGGCGTCTTGGAGATGCGCTTTTCCACGGTGTAGGAAGAAAAGGAGGCGAGAATGGCGCCGCCACCTGGCAAGATTCCAAGTGCCGAGCCGATGACCGTTCCACGCAGGATCGGGGCGGCCATGCGTTTGAAATCGTCTCGCGTCGGCATCAGCCCCGTGACCTTCGCCATCAGCACTTCGCGCGAATGTTCGCTTTCAAGGTTGCGCTAAATTTCGGCAATGCCGAACACGCCGACCGCAACGGCTACGAAATTAAGGCCGTCGGCATATTCCGTAATACCCCGCGTGAAACGCGGCGCGCCGGTGTAGATATATCCGTACCGACAAGGCCAAGCAGAAGTCCCAGAACGACCATGGCCAAAGCTTTGATGATCGAACCATGTGCCAGCGCTACGGACGATACCAGCCCTACGACCATCAGCGAGAAATATTCCGCCGAGCCGAATTTCAGTGCGATTTCAGTCAGCGGTGGAGCGAAGACCGCCACCAGAAAGGTAGAGACTGTACCGGCGAAGAATGACCCGATTGCCGCGATTGCAAGCGCTGCACCCGCGCGCCCACGGCGCGCCATCTGGTAGCCGTCGATGGCGGTCACGGCGGATGAGGATTTGATCCGGTCGGCACACCTTATGCCGCGCCCGAAGAAGCTGGTGTTGCGATTGAAGGCAATGGTGTATGGGGCCGTATCGAAGGCGCCCATAATAGCATCGAACCGCGTTTCTCGACCTCTGGCACCGATTACGACCAGAATGTCTTCAAACTTCAGGCCGGTATTGATGGGCTGTTGACTGAAACGGAAAGCGGCAAGCTGATTGGCGGCGTCACAGTCCATTACGCCCATGGCAAAACCGACACCAATTCTGTTTATGGCGATGGTGAGATCAAGACGGACGGGTATGGCTTTGGCGGCACGCTGACCTGGTATGGCGAGAATGGCTTCTATCTGGATGGTCAGGGCCAGGTGACCTGGTACACGAGCGATCTCGACTCTATTCTTGCCCGCAGGAATCTTGCCGATGGCAATGACGGCTTCGGTTATACGCTGTCGCTGGAAAGCGGCAAGCGCATAGCCATCGATCCCGCCTGGTCGGTCACGCCGCAGGCCCAGCTGGTTTATTCCAATGTCGACTTTGATGCATTCACCGATGCATTCGGCGCACGTGTCAGCCTCGACCGGGGCGAAAGCCTGCAGGGCCGTCTCGGCCTGACGCTTGACCATGAGAACTCATGGCAGAATGACAAGGGCTTGCTCAATCGCACCCACGTCTACGGCATCGCCAATCTCTATTATGAGTTCCTTGAGGGAACCAGGGTCGATGTCCAGGGCGTGAGTTTCGCCAGCCGTAATGATCGCGTATGGGGCGGTCTGGGGATCGGCGGAACCTATAACTGGGATGATGATAAATATTCCATTTATGGCGAGGGTTTGGTCAACACCAGCCTGAATAACTTCGGCGACAGCTATTCTGTCGCGGGACAGGTGGGCCTGCGCGTGAAGTGGTAATAGGGTCGTTTTAGCCGGTCCTGAAAACCCGAACTCTGATAAAACCGCTGTCGATCCGCGATGTGATTGGCAGCGGCAACTTGTATTCGTTCAGCATCGCCAGCGCTATCAGACCGTCCCTCCGCTCATTGGATCACGGTTAGTCCGAACGTTCGCGGGTGCCCAGCGACAACTCTTTCAAGATGATTGCGCATGAGGTCGCTCCTGAATCTCACACCCCCAACGATCTTTCGCCAAGGGGTCTCGCTTTGCCAACTTTGGCCACGAGATTGCGGAAGCGCGGCCCCTTTCGGCCGCTTCAACGAGGGCCTCAATGGCCGGGACAAGTGTGTCCAGCCGAGTCTTGTCGCCGACTTTCGCCGAACCAATGGACTGAGCGCCCTCCAGACCTGCGTGCAGCATGCGGCTGAATCAGTTTGGGTCAATCTTATCGACGCCATCAGGCTTTTCCGCGAATTCGGTGAACATCACACCGTAAAGCGGTCTCATCGAGCCGAGACGATGTGGACCACCGTGAACAACGGGATTAAACTCTTGTAATTTTAAAAATACAGTTGTAAATGTGCCGAAGATCTTAATGTGCGGAGCGAAATTCATGGCGTTTCGCACATCGATTTGCGGGCAGGTGAGGTTGCCTGGCCTGATTTTGCTTAGGGAGGAATCTAATGAAAAAACTCGCTACTTTGCTGGCGCTTGCCGCCTTTGCATTGCCGACTGTCGCAATCGCGCAGGATGCGCCGGGAACGACGAAGAAGGATAGCTATCGCTTCGTCATCGTGCCGAAGGTCGTTCATCCCTGGTTCGACAAGGTTAATGATGGCGCGCAACAGGCCGCGGCAGCGCTCAAGGCGCAGACTGGCGCGAATGTTGAAATCGTTTATTCGGCTCCGCAGAGCGCGGATGTCGTACAGCAAAACCAGATCATCGACAGTGCGCTGGCAACCCGTCCTGACGGTCTGGCGCTGGATCTGCTCGACCCGTCCGGCAATCGCGCATCCCTCGAAGAAGCGCAGGGACAGAAGATTCCGCTCGTCCTGTTCGATTCCGTGCCGCCGGAAGGCATGGCTATTACCCATATCGGTTCCGACTTCTGCGAGCAGGCAAAGATCGCCGCGCGCCGTCTGGTCGAGGTGCTTGGCGGTGAAGGCGAAGTCGCGATCATGATGGGCGTGCCGACGGCGCCTAATCACTCCATCCGCGCCGATTGCCATCGTCAGGTATTCGCCGAGCATCCGGGCATCAAGGTTGTTGCTGAAGGCATCGACAATGACAGCATCGAAACCGCTCAGCAGCAGGCAGCCGCAATCATGCAGGCCAACCCAAATCTGAAGGGCTGGGTCGCATCGGATGCCGCAGGTCCGATCGGCATCGGTCAGGCTATTGTCGAAGCTGGCAAGCAGGGCAAGGTCACGCTCGTCGGTCTCGATAACCTGCCGGAAATGCTCGACATGATCCGCAACGGCGTTGCTGACAGTTCTTCGGCATCGCAGCCGGAATTGCAGGGCTACTGGTCGGTCATGGTGCTCTGGGCCCAGGCAACCGGCGCTCCGGTGCCGGGTTATATCGATACCGGCAACGCATTCCTGACCAAGGAAAACGTGGGTAACTAATCCCACCGATCACGCTACAGGAGCGCGGGGTTTCTCCGCGCTTCCTTTGTCCAATGCTGTCCAGGATGTCCCTCTATGGCTTATCTTGAAACGCGCGGCCTCGGCAGGGATTTTCCCGGTGTGACCGCTCTGGATGGGGTCGATCTCCAGGTTGAGCTCGGACGCACCCATATTCTTGCTGGCGAGAACGGCGCGGGTAAATCCACCCTCGTGAAAATTCTGACCGGGACCGATCACGCATCGCGCGGTCAGGTTCTGATCGATGGGCGCGATCCTGCGTCCGATCCGACGCTCTATAAGAATGTGGCCTATGTCCCGCAGGAACTGACTCTGTTTCCGCAGATGAGCGTAGCCGAAAACCTGTTCATGCCATTCAGCCGGACAGGTCATGGCGGTTTTTTGGTCAATCGCACGGCGTTGATGGAAGAGGCCAAGACATATCTCGACCGGTTCGGTATCGAAGCGCATCCGCATCAGCTGGTTGCCAATATATCGGTATCCGACCAGCAGCTTTTGCAAATTGCGCGGGCCTGCACCAATTCTCAAATGAAGGTTCTCATTCTGGACGAACCGACATCGTCACTGACGCGTGTCGAGGTGGAGCGCGTTTTCAAGGTTATTCGAAGCCTGCTCGATCGTGACCATGCGATTGTCTTCATCAGTCACAAGATGGATGAAGTCTTCCAGATCGGTGATGATTACACGGTCCTTCGCAATGGCACAAAGATTGAGAGCGGCAAGATCAGCGACGTGACGGAGGCGGATCTCATCCGCGCCATGTCTGGTCGCGATCTCGCGCTGGACGAGCATTTCCGACCGACGGGCGAGATCGCCGCGCCGATCATGGAAGTTCGTGGACTTTCGGGCCCGCGATTTGAAGACGTCAGCTTCGATCTGCGTAAGGGCGAAATTCTCGGTTTTGCCGGACTGGTCGGCGCTGGGCGTTCGGAAGTCATGCAAACCATCTTCGGATTTCTCAAGGCGCGCGCCGGAAGCGTGACGGTCGAAGGCAAGGATTGGGCATTGAACGATACGTCGCGTTCCGTGGCCGGCGGCATGCTCTATCTTTCGGAAGAGCGCAAGCATCACGGGATTTTCCCGCTGCTGTCGCTGCGCGAGAATATCGGTCTGTCCGTGCTTTCACTGACCAGCGGCTCGCTCGGCATCAATGACCGCCGCGAACGTAACATTGTTCAAAAAATCATCGACGATTACGGTATTCGCACCTCCGGCATGGGCAAGCGCATATCGCAACTTTCAGGCGGTAATCAGCAAAAGGCGATTATCGGGCGCGCCATGGCAACGCGGCCGCGCGTGCTGATCTTCGATGAACCGACCAAGGGCATCGATATCCGCACCAAAACCGAAATCTATCGCATCATGAAGAATCTGGCCGAGGAAGGCGTGGGCGTCATCCTGGTTTCCTCGGAACTGAACGAACTCAAGAAATGCGCAAGCCGTATCATCACGATGCACAACGGGCGCATTACCGGCGAGTACGACGCCACCGAAACCAACAACGAAACACTCGTAGGCGCGATCTTTGGAACAGAGGTAAAAGCCGATGCAAACTAAACCGCTTTCCAACTTGATACGCACGCCGCTTGCAGGCGTCTTCTTTGCCCTGCTGGTGATTTTCGTCCTGTCGGCGGTGATTTCACCTTACTTCCTCACGCCATATAACCTTTCCGTCGTGGCACGCGGATTGGCCTTTGTGGGGCTCATTACCATTGCCCAGTCCATGCTCATGGTGTTGGGAGAACTTGATCTGTCGCTTGGCGTCATTGGCGGCCTGTGCGGCGTCGTCTCCGGTATTCTGATGGTCAAATTGGGAATCGAACCATATACCGCCATGCTTTTGGCGCTGTGTTTGGGCGCTTGCCTCGGCCTGCTCAACGGCTTGCTGGTTACCGTTCTCGGCTTGCATTCGCTGGTTCTCACTATCGGTACGGCGGGTATTTTCGGCGGCGCTAATCTGGTGCTGACGCGTGGTGTCGCGATTACCGGCATACCGCGTGAGGTACAGTTTTTGGGACGTGGCGACCTCTTCGGCGTTCCGGTGCCGTTTCTGGTGATGATCGCCGCACTTCTGGTTGCAACCTTCGTAATGCTGAAAACGCCGTTCGGTCGCTATATGTATGCCATTGGCAACAGCCGCGACGGTGCACGTATGCTGGGTATCCGCGTCAACAAGGTACGCCTTCTGGTGTTCGTCGTGGCGGGCGCCATCGCGGCACTGGCCGGCGTGTTGATGGTGGCGCGTCTGGGAACGGCGCAACCGTCCATCGGCGATAGCTGGGTTCTGGCCCCGATTGCAGCCTCTGTCATTGGTGGTGTCGCCACCACGGGCGGCATCGGCAGCCCGATTGGAGCGATCCTTGGCGCGGGTATCATCGCCATCATCGAAAACATCATCGTGCTGTTTGGCGTCTCGCCGTACTGGCAGGGGATTGTGTCCGGTGCGATTGTGGTTCTCGCTATTTCCTTTGATGCAATCTCGCGCCGCTATCTGCGACGCGATGCCAACTAAATCCGCCGCTGAAGTTTGATGAGAGATACGAAAATGAATGAACAGGTCAGAACCAAAAAGCTGATTAATGCGCCGGAAAACATCATTGCGGAATTGATTGAAGGCATGGTTGGCGCTCATCCGGATATGCTGCGTGTCGAAGGCGAGACCGGACGTGCCGTAGTGGCCGTTGATGGTCCCCGCGACGGCAAGGTTGGTATCGTTGTGGGTGGGGGCTCGGGACATGAGCCTGCCTTTGCCGGGTACGTCGGTCGCGGACTGGCCGATGCCGCGGCGGTTGGAAATATTTTTGCCTCGCCATCGCCATCGCATATTGCCGAAGCGGCGCGCGCGGCGGATGGTGGTGTCGGTGTTCTCATGCTGTACGGCAATTACACCGGCGATGTGCTCAACTTCACAATGGCAGCGGAAGAGCTGGCGCAAAGCGGAATGGATGTGCGCCATGTGGCTGTTGCCGACGATGTGGCCTCCGCACCGCTTGAACGGAAGACGGAACGGCGCGGCATTGCGGGTGATTTCTTCGTATTCAAGGTTGCAGGCGCTGCCGCGGATCTCGGTGAACCTCTGGCGCGCGTTGAAGCATTTGCGCAGGCGGCGAACGAAGCGACACGCTCGATGGGTGTTGCGCTGAGCCCATGTTCCTTGCCACAGACCGGCAAGCCGAATTTCACCATCGGCGACGAGGATATGGAAATCGGCATGGGGCTGCATGGCGAGCCGGGTATCCGTCGCGAAAAACTTGCGCCTGCCGATGCTGTTACTGACGAATTGATGGCGTCCATACTGGAGGAACTGGCTCTCAAGCGTGGTGACCGTGTTGCGGTTCTGGTCAACGGACTTGGTGCGACATCGCAGATCGAGCTCTATCTGGTTTTCCGCCGCGTCAAGCAGTTGCTGGATGGCAAGGGCGTGAGCATCCACGCGTCCTGGGTGGGCGAATATGCAACATCGCTCGAAATGGCTGGCGCTTCCATTACGCTGATGAAGCTCGACGATACATTGCAGGCGCTGCTCGACCATCCGTGTCATACGCCTGCGGTGACGGTCGGTGCCGTGCAGCCCAAGGAGCGTCTGGCCAGTCGCAGCCATAAGGTGGAGCATGCCGCAGAAACTCGCGATCCTGCCCAAGACGCGCCGCGTGAGTTGATCAAGGATGGTGATGTGACGCCAGCCATTTTCAAGATCATGATGGCCAATGTCGGCGAGCAAATCATCGCCGAGAAAAACTGGCTATCGGAGCTGGACGGCGTTATCGGCGACGGCGATCATGGCATCACGATGGAAATCGGCTGGAAGGCAGTGCAGCACGCGCTGGAAGACGCGCCGGAAGACGAAACCATCGAAGCCATCTGCAAGCGCATGGCCAAGGCGTTTCTCGATGCAGTGGGCGCATCCTCGGGGCCGCTCTACGCGACGGCATTCCTGCGCGCTGGTACTGCGGTCAGCAACCGGTTGAATCTTGATGGTGCGGGCATGGCCGATTGGCTGGCAGCGGCGTGTCAGGGCATTCGCGATCGTGGTCGCGCGGAACCGGGCGACAAGACCATGATCGATGCATGGGTTCCGGCTGTCGCTGCCGCTGCGGAGGCCGTAAAGCAGGGCCGCTCGACGCTGGATGTCCTCCTTGCGGCCCGCAAGGGTGCAGAGGCTGGTATGCAATCGACGGCTGCCATGGAATCGCGTCGCGGTCGTTCCGCAAAACTCGGTGAGCGTTCCGTTGGCCATATCGACCCCGGCGCAGCATCGACATTTGTGACGCTGCGCGCCATGACGGAAGCCTTGCAGAGCACCGCGAAGAAATAAGCAATTGCTTGCAGGGGTTGCTTAACGCGGCCCCTGCAACAAAGCCCGGGCGACGCCTTCATTGGTGACGAGGCGATTGACATATCCGCCGCGCAATATGGCGCGGATGATTGGAATTTTATTGAGACCACCAGAAACAAGAACCGAGACGGGTTTGAGTTTCAGCTTGTCCGGCGGCAGAGCGATAATTGAATCATTGAGAAAATGTTCGATCGGTCGTCCCCGAGCGTCGAGAAAGCAGCCCATGAATTCTCCGACTGCGCCAAGTTTCAGCACCGTATCGAGATTATCTTTGACAACCCGGATATGTGTCAGCGACGTTTCTTGCGTCAGCGGGCCGCACGAAACAAGCCCGATATCGGCAATCTCAGTTCTGGCCAGAACATCGGTCAGCTCATCATTGAGCAGCAGCGCATTGCGGCTTTCCGGGTTTGCGCAATAGATCGGCGCGGTCAGGTAGTGACATTCCACGCCCAATGCGCGGGCAAAATCCGTTGCCACTTCGAACGTGTTTGTCGCTGAACCGCTGGTGACGCCGCCTGTTAATCCGACAACCCAGCTCTCGGGCTTGGGACGCAGATGGAGCCTGCGAACCGCAAAGCTCAAGGTTCTGCCAGAGCCGATCCCGACGCCCATGTCGCGCCCTTCAATCAGTTCCGACGCCATTGTGCCTGCGGCTTCGCCGATAACCCGCTTCTGCTCGATATAATCGTTGAGATCGGGCACGACGACCGCCTCGACCAGATCGTATCGCGCCGCAACCTTCTCAGCCAGTTCAATGCAGTCGGTCAATGGCAGGTTGACGTTGACCTGCACCTGTCCCGACTCGCGCACATGCCCGATGATCTTGTTGACCTTGAGCCGGGTGATGTTCATCCGCTGTGCAATTTCTTGCTGGGTCTGCCCACCGATAAAATAGAGCCAGGCAACGCGCGCGCGCTCCAGCTCGTCATCCAGCGATCCGAAATCCTCGTTCATTTCCGTGCCTTGCACATTGCGCGCGCCTTCAGCTGCAATCTATCTCGAAACAGTATCTCCACTCATAGCAGGCATATCAATGCTGGCAACCGGCCAGTTTCGCAAAGGCAGGACGCTTGTTCAGGCATGGAATGGAACATGACTTCTTTCAAAGGCGGTATCGGGCGCAATGAGGCGGCGAATCGCTTTGCAACATGATGCGGCCCGGAATCTCCGGAAAGGAGCGGTGTCGCCGAAACATAATGATTACAAGGAGATGGCTAATTGCCAACGATCACGAAATAAAAAAATTGAACACAAAATCACATTTAAATCGTTATAATGTTATAGCCACGTTGTTAATATCTCAGGATGATGTTAGTGGGCTCAGGCCTGCTGACCTTTCTCACGAATATGCGTGCGGCAGGCAAAAAATCAGTGATTGGCAAGGAGGTTGCCGCCATGAATTTCGGCTCGCCCTTATCCGACATGCTGCAACTGGCAAACTGCATCGGAGAGAAAGTGATTGGCACGAACTGCTTCGGCGCTTCCGCGTCGATGCTCGGCGAAATTTCTTCTGGAGCAAGGTGAATAATAATGGCTGGCAATTTTGCGCCGCTGGTTCTGGCTGGCGATAATGACCGCGTCGAGGCTGATACCGTTGGAGACTATCTCGATGGCTGGGCAGGGCAAGACGTTCTGCGACTGGCGACAGCCAATGCGATCAAGGCCATTCTCGCGGGGTCGAGCAGGCTCGCTGGGCGCATTGCACTCGGTTCGTTGCCGGGTGATCCGGGAAAGCTTGTTGGCGTCAACAGCGATCAGGATCAGCAGAAAAGCATCGATGTCGGTTCGCACAATCTGTTTGTTGATTTGCTGATCGAAGCGGGTGCGGCCTCCGTTTTATCGGAAGAAGCCGATCTGCCCGTGGCAGGCAAGGCTGATGGTCTGATTGCGGTTGCCATCGACCCGCTGGACGGTTCCGGCAATGTTGGTCTCGGCGCGCCGCTTGGCACGATTTTCTCGTTCTTCCCCGCTGATACGGACGAACCCTTCCTGCAGCCGGGCAACAGGCAGATTGCAGCAGGATATGTATCCTACGGCAATTCTGTCGATCTCTGCTTTTCGGTTGGCGATGGCGTGATTTTCGCCACCTTCGATCCGGCGAGCGAACTATTCCAGATTACGCGCCGCAACGTGACTCTGCCGGAACGCGCGTCGGATATTGCGTTCAATGCATCCGTTCAGCGGCATCTTTCTGCGGGCATGCAGGCCTATGTGAATGACGTCTTCCTCGGTAAGGACGGGCCGCGCGGTCGCAATTTCAACATGCGCTGGCTCGGCGCGGCCGTTGGCGACATGCATCGCATCATGCAGCGCGGTGGCCTCTTCTTCTATGTGGATGATCGCCGTGCGGGCTACGAAAAGGGCCGCCTGCGGCTCGTTTATGAAGCAAATCCGATCGCTTTCCTTTGCCGGGAAGCAGGCGGAAAAGCAACCAACGGTTCGACCGCTATTCTTGATATTCTGCCGCAATCCTACCATGAGCGAAGCGCGCTCGTGTTTGGCGTTGCTGAAGAGGTGGATGTTCTGGGTGAATATTACGCGCGTGAGCGCATCTGACCGCGACTGGTAGGGAGACTGAAAAATGGCACGCATCACACTGCGTCAATTGCTCGATCATGCAGCCGAAAAAGGCTATGGCGTTCCGGCATTCAACATCAACAATATGGAGCAGGCGCTGGCGATCATGGAAGCGGCAAATGCCGTCGATGCGCCGGTTATCTTGCAGGCATCCCGCGGTGCGCGTTCTTATGCCAATGATATCATGCTCCGCCACATGATGGATGCAGTGACGGAAATCTATCCGCATATTCCGGTTTGCGTCCATCTCGATCACGGCAATGAAGCTGCTACCTGCATGACGGCCATCCAGGCCGGGTTCACCTCGGTGATGATGGACGGCTCGCTTAAAGCTGACGGCAAGACGCCTGCCGATTGGGACTATAACGTCTCGGTCACCCGCCGCGTCAGCGAAATGTCGCATCTCGGCGGTATTTCGGTGGAAGGTGAACTGGGTGTTCTCGGTTCGCTGGAAACCGGCATGGGTGATGCGGAAGACGGCCACGGCGCGGAAGGCAAGCTCTCGCACGATCAGCTTCTGACCGATCCGGATGAAGCGGTGAAATTCGTCCGCGAAACCAAGGTCGATGCACTGGCAATTGCCATGGGCACCTCGCACGGCGCATATAAGTTCAGCCGCAAGCCGGACGGTTCCGTGCTGGCCATGAATGTGATCGAAGAAATTCATCGCAAGCTGCCGAACACGCATCTTGTCATGCATGGTTCGTCGTCTGTGCCGGAAGACCTTCAGGAAATCATCAACAAGTTCGGCGGCAAGATGAAGCCGACCTGGGGTGTGCCGGTCGAGGAAATCCAGCGCGGCATCAAGCACGGTGTGCGCAAGATCAATATCGACACGGATAACCGCATGGCAATGACCGGCCAGATCCGCCGCATCCTGCAGGAAGACCCAAGCGAGTTCGACCCGCGCAAATATCTGAAGCCAGCGATGGCCGCGATGACCAAGCTTTGCAAGGATCGTTTCGAGCAGTTCGGCACCGCCGGACATGCATCTTCGATCCGTCCGATCCCGCTAGCCGATATGGCGAAGCGCTATCTTGATGGTTCTCTCGATCCGAAATTCAGCTAAGCTTTTAGCTTGCTGTAAAAATAAAAGCGGACGGTTTCCCGTCCGCTTTTTTTGTCATGTTCTGACGAATAAATCAGCACTTGTTGTACTTGGCGTCGACATCGTTGATGGCGTTCACGTTTCCAGCCGAGCGACCGTTTTCGTCAAAGGTCTGGGCGAGGAATGCATCGGCGATGGTCTTGGCGACTTCCGATCCGATCACGCGCGCGCCCATGGTGATGATCTGGGCGTTGTTCGACAAGGCGGCGCGTTCAGCCGAATAGGTGTCATGCGTCAGCGCTGCGCGAATGCCGGGAACCTTGTTGGCCGCGATGCAGACGCCGATACCGGTGCCACAGACGAGAATGGCGCGGTCATAGGTGCCGTTCAGAACAGCCGATGCAACGCGGTCGGAAAGATTGGCGTAGAACGCGTCGGCGCCAGCCTCGGTGCGCGAGATTTCCGAAACCTCGAAACGGTCCTTGAGGTGGTCGGCGAGAACCTTGGCCAGACCTTCGCCAGCGCTGTCTCCTGCTACTGCAATTTTCATGATCTCACTCCTTAACTAGTCTGAATTCTCAATTCACTTGAATCTTGGCTGCGCATTTGGCCAGAATGTCGAGATAGCCCTCGACGTTCCAGGCGGAGCGTCCGATGAAGAGGCCATCAATATGCGGGCAGGCGATCAGTTCTTCGCAGTTGCCGGGATTGACTGAGCCGCCGTAAAGGCAGGGAACGCGGCGACCGACAATGCCTTCAGCGACGGCGATAATTTCTGCCTGTCGGGCATCGGCATAGTCGGCGGAAGCGGGAATGCCGTTTTCGCCGATGGCCCAGACGGGCTCATAAGCGAACAGGATTTCGGCCTGCTTTTGCTCGTCCGACAATTTGGACAGCGCGCCGCGCACTTCTTCCGCGAGAACCTCTGCCGCCCGACCGCTTTCACGGTCCTCCAAGGTCTCGCCGATGCAGATCAGCGGGATCAGCCCGTGGCGCACCGCAGCTTCAACCTTGAGGCCAACAGTCTCGTTGGTCTCGCCGAAATGCTCGCGCCGCTCGGAATGGCCGAGTTCCACAATGTCGAGATTGCAGTCTTTGAGCATCAGCGGAGAAATTTCACCGGTCCATGCGCCTTTATCAGCCCAATGCATGTTTTGTGCGCCGACCTTTACGGATGTGTCGGACAGGATTTCCTTCACTTCGCGCACAGCCGTGAACGGTGGAATGATGAAACGCTGAATATCAGCAGATCGTTCGCCGTCAGCGGCCTTCAGCGCGTCGGCAAAGGCCCGCGCTTCCGCCAGCGTCTTGTTCATTTTCCAGCTCGTTCCAACCCAAAATCTGGCCATGCCCAAATGCTCTTTCCTAGTCTGCTATTGTCAGTTTGATCCCAGCCTGTTCCAGCTCGGCTGTGATTTCGCGGCCAGGGGATGTATCGGTGATGATGGCATCGAAATCGGCGAGGTCGGCCATGACATGTAACGCGGGACGCCCGAAGCGCTGATGATTGACCAGAAGGCAGGTGCGTGTCGCCGAAGCGGTCATTGCGCGTTTGGTGCGCACAACATTTTCGTCCATATGGTAGACGAGCCTGCCATTGACGGCGGGTGTCGAAATGAACGCGATGTCGGCACTCAGATGCGACAGTGCCTCTTCCGTCAGCAGGCCGAAAAAAGCGTTGAACTTGGGCGAGAAAACACCGCCGAGAGCAATGAGATTGATCCCGCTTTCGCCTTTCAGCTCATCGATGATGACCGCGTTATTGGTGATGACGGTCAGCGGCCGCTTTTCGGGAAAAAGCCCGCCCAGAACCGCAGCCGTGGAACCGTCATTGATCATGACGGTCATGCCCGGCTCGATCAGTTCTAGTGCCGCTCTGGCCATCTGAAGCTTGGCTTCATTGTCCTGGCGCACGCGAAATCGAAAATCGCTTTCGAATTGCGAGCCTGCATCCATTGTCGCGCCGCCACGAACCTTGCGCAAAACACCAGATTCTTCCAGCGAATCCAGATCGCGATGGATTGTCATTTTGGACACGGCAAAGCGATCCGACAGATCGTCAAGATCGACGGACTGATTTTCAATCAGTAAATTTATGATCGCCTGTCTTCTGTCGTCGCGCTTCACGCTTGTGTCCGATCTGTCTCGCGAAACATTCAACGACGATAAATCACAAAATCACAAAAAAATCTACAATAAATGTGATTTTGTGACATTTTCACGTTCGCTATTCGACGAGGAATTTGGCTGTGCGCTCATCGGTGATCAGCCCGTAAAGACGCCCGCTTTTCAGGACTGCTCGAATGGCTTCGGCTTTCGGCAAGCCGCCCGCAAGGGCGATAATGCGGCTCATATCCGCGTTTTCAACCGACGCGGCGATGGTGCGTGCGGTGAGACCGGTTTCCAGTCGCTTGCCATTAGCATCGAAGAAATGTCCGAGCATTTCGCCGACGCCACCGAGATAGGCGATTTCTTCGACTTCGGCGAGTTCGATCATGCCGGATGTCACGAGTTGCGCCTGCGAATCCACAGTGCCGATCCCGACTATTTTCAATTCTGCCCGGCATCCCATATCGAAAACAGTGGTGACGCCGCGCTGGGCAAGCAGCACTTCGCGATCTTCAGCCGTGTTGGCGAAGAACGGCACCGGCATCACATAAGCGGGCATGCCGGTTTTTCCGCGATGCGATGCATCACGTCATGGGGATTGGCGGCGAAATTGCGTGTAAGGCCGCCGAGAAGCGAGACAAAGCGCAAATCATTTGCCACAACGCGCGGCATATAGTTGACCGCAGCCGACAGGGTGCGGCCATGGCCGATACCGATTACCTCATGGTCGCCATGTTCGATTTCGCGGCGAAGAAAATCCGCGCCCGCGTGGCCAAGCGCGGTGAGGGGCAGGCCTTCCTCACCGATATCGGGTACGACTTCGCAATAATCGAGATCGTATCGATCTGCGAGACGGTTCTCCAGATCGATACACTCGGTAATGTCGCCGTCGATGGTGACCTTGACGGCACCATCCGCAACCGCCTTGGCGATGAGACGATGCGCCTTCACGGAAGGTAGCCCGAGGCGCTTGGCAACAGCCGACTGGGTCATGCCTGCAACAAAGTGGAGCCAGGCTGCACGAAGGGCGAGGGAATCGTCTGCATCTGCCATTTCGAGCTGTCCGGTCCCTTCGCAGGTCAGGCGCGTTTTAATCTGATCTTATCAGAGGCGCGCGCCTTAAGGTTTTTCACTTGAAGCATTATCCTGTCGAACGTCGTGGTGCTTCGGTCGGATTCTGGCGTTCTTTATATCTTCAAATCCTTGACGCCGGTGTCAATGTGCGGGGCCCAGAAAGCCACACTTTCCGCAATCTGCGGAATGACTTCGCGGTCGTTCGGTTCGCGTTCCTTGAATGAAAGTTCAAGGCAGATTTCATTGTCTTGGGCACCGCCCTCGGCGAAAGCCTTCAGCAAAGGTTCCGGCTGAATGCGACCCTTGGCGTTGAAGGCCGCGGTGAACGGACGATGGCCGCCCTTATCCATCAGGCTCTGCTTGATGTGGATGATCGGCGAAACTTTTGGCACCGCGCGTGCCCAGGCATAGGGGTCAAAGTCGTCCGGATTGGCCGATGTGACATCGCCGTGGTCGATATCCGCCATCATCCACATCGGGATCGTCATATGTGCAGCGGTCAGGCGATCCTGAAGTTTCATGCATTCGGCGATGGTTTCGCCGAATTCCCGACCGATACTCATCGGCTCCCAGAACACATAATCCAAACCGGCACCGGCTGCATGGTCGGCCACTTCCGCCCAGCAGTCGATTGCAATGTCTATAAGCTCCTCGCGACGCGCGGGATTGTCAAAGTCTTTATAGGTGAAGATCGCAAACTGTGTGCCGACCGATTTGCCGCCAAGGTCGCCGATAATATCGGCAAAGGTCTTGAACCAATCGACATAATAGCGACGCACTTCGCTGTCGGGATGGCCGAAGTGATTGAGGCGACCATAGGGCCCTGTCATGCCCGATGTTACGCGAACGCCTGTTCGCTGCAGGGCTTTGTCCATCGTGCGCGTCAGGCGACGGATCGTGGAGGCCTGCCAGCTGGGATTGATGAATTCATGGGTCAGCTGAAGATCGCGCAGGCGGAGATCGCGGGCCACTGTTTCGATTAGATCATCAGGCTCGGCAAAGCGATTGACCAGCGGGTTGGTGTTCAAAGAGAGCGTAAGGGCCATGTCGTCCTCAGGCAGCAATATGTTTGTTGTCGAACCACTCCGTGACGGCAGCACGTTCGGCTTCAGTCAGATGCAGGTAGTGCTTGGTGCGGCGGTAGAGAATATCTTGTGCCGTCTTCGCCCATTCTTTTGCGACCAGATAGCGAATTTCGGCCTCGTAAAGATTGCCGCCAAAATGGCGGCCAAGACCTGAAAGTCCAACCGCACCGGCGACGACATCCTTGGTTCGCGCGCCATAAAGGCGACCGTAATGGTGCACAAGCTGACGTGGCATCCAGGGATAGCTGTCGCGCAAGCTATTGGCGAAGGTTTCGTAATCGGCGTTGGGTATTTCACCGCCGGGTAGCGGCGCGTCATGGGTCCAGTCGCCCCCCATATTGGGGAAAATATGTTTCAGGCGGTGCATGCCGCGCTCGGCCAATTCTCGGAATGTCGTGATTTTACCGCCGAACACATTCAGAAGGGGCGCGTCGTCGGTTTCATCCAGATCGAAGACATAGTCGCGCGTGACAGCCGAAGGGTTGCCCTTGCCGTCATCGAACAATGGGCGCACGCCTGAGAATGCGTGCAACACATCTTCCCGGCGCAGCTTTTCCTTGAAATAACGATTGACCGCAGCGAGCAGATAATCGATTTCCTTTTCCTCTGCGGCAACGTCTTCCGCGCGGCCCTCATAGGCAATGTCTGTGGTGCCGATCAGCGCCTTGTCGCCTTCATAAGGGTTGATGAAAATCACGCGCTTGTCGTGGTTCTGAACGAGATAGGCATTCGAACCGGCCCAGAATTTGGGCACGATGATATGGCTACCCTTGACCAGACGCACATTCCGGCTTGAGTTCGATCCGGCCACATTGTGGATAACATCCGTTACCCAGGGGCCTGCGCAATTGACGATGCAGCGGGCGCGGAAGCTGCGGTTTTTGCCTGTATCGCGGTTGCGCGTTTCAACGATCCAGCCGCCTTTTTCGCGGCGCGCCGACACAACCGGCGTGCGGGTGAGGATGGTCGCTCCTTTTTCAGCGGCGCCCAGCGCATTGAGCGCGACAAGCCGGGCGTCATCGACCCAACAGTCTGAATATTCGAAGCCCTTGGTATATTGGTCGAGGATCGGTGTGCCTTCCGGGTCGCGCCTGAGATCGAGCGTGCGGGTGCCGGGAAGTTTCTTGCGTCCGCCGAGATGATCGTAGAGAAACAAGCCAAGCCGCACGAGCCATGCCGGACGGTCCTGCGGGCTGTGGGGCAAAACGAAACGCATCGGCCAGATGATATGCGGTGCTGCATTGAGCAGCACCTCGCGTTCGATCAGCGCTTCCCGAACAAGACGGAATTCGTAATATTCCAGATAGCGCAGGCCGCCATGGACAAGTTTACCGGAACGTGACGAAGTGCCTTCCGCCAGATCGTCCTTTTCGGCCAGAACGACCTTGAGACCGCGCCCGGCAGCATCGCGCGCAACGCCTGCGCCATTGATGCCGCCGCCAATCACAAACAGGTCACAAGTTTCCGTCTCAGCCATTGCATGCTCCTTGGAATGCCGATGTTTCGGCACGTCTCATCATATTGCGCCAATCCGCCCGGCCTTACCTGTCGGCGGCCAGTTGGTCCCAAACCGGCGCCAGCGCCAGCCGGGATTCCCGATAGGCGAGATAAAGCTCTTCATAATGCCGTGCGCGGGAAGCGTCGGGTGCTTCCGGGGTTCCAAGCAGAGGCTCCACCCATTCGGCGATACAGTCATCCATCGTCGCATAGGCCCCAATGGCGACAGCCGCCATCATCGCCGCACCGGCGGCGCCAGCTTCCTCGCGGGAGGAAACGCGAACCGGCGCATTGACGGCAGCGCTGAGTGTGCTGCGCAAAGCGCGTGATCGCGCGGCGCCGCCCGTGACGCGCAGTTCGGCTGGCATGTCGCCCATGGCGGCATAACAATCGCGCGTTGCCATGCCCAGTCCTTCGACCACGGATCGCACCAGTTCGGGGAAACGATCACGGCTCGAAAGACCGATGAGGCTTGCGCGCGCGCTGGCATTGACGAAAGGTCCGCGTTCTCCTGCCTCTGAAATATACGGATGATAGAGGATTGCACCCGGGCGGCTTGCATTGAACCATACGTCGAGGCGCGGGATAAGGTCATTCAGCGAAACAGGCTTGTCCGGTGTGGACATGAGGTCGGCGGCCATCTGCAATATCCAGTCGATATTGATCGTCGCGCCCATATTGGTCTGAACTTGCGTCACAATGCCGGGAATTGGCAATGCGATAACATAGCCGGTGCCTTCCCGATTGAGGTGAATGTCTGCGACCCGCTTTGCGCGCATATGCACGCCTGTGGAGCCAATGGTGGAGCAGCCAGCATCGGAGGCTCCGCCACGAACGCCAGCACCGAGTGCAGTCATGGCCATGTCCACATAGCCGAGGCTGACGGGCGTTCCGGCCAGCAAGCCGGTTGCGGCTGCCGCCTCTGCACTCAACGGATGCATGGTCTGTGTGCCGTCGATGATTTCAGGCAGAAGCTTGCGGCGTTTTTGCAGGCCCAGTGCTTCAATGACGACATCGTCATATTGGCGGTTGCGAAAATTGCCGAAGGTGAAGCTTGCTTCCGATGGGTCGGTGGCCCGAATGCCGGTGAGGTTCAGATAGAGCCAGTCCTTGCAGTGAAGCGCGACCTCGGTCTGGTCGAGCAGTTCTGGCGCAACGCTATCCATATGCGCCATCTGCGAGCCTTGTTGGCATGTATTGAGTCCCGTGCCTGTCGCTTCGAAGCGCGCACGGTTCATGGGGCCAGCGGCAAGCCGCGTCACAGTTGTGGCGGCGCGTGCGTCGAGCCAGATCCAGGCGTCAGTTACGGGCTGGTTGTTCTTTCCGACCAGCCAAGTGCCGTCACCCTGACCAGTGACGGCGATCGCCGCCGCGCGCTCGCGCAGGTTTGGAACTTTTTCTGCAAGGCCGAGCAGGGCGCTGGCGCAATCTTTCCAGGTTTGTGACAGGGACTGGGTCACGGCACCGTGATCGCCGGTATCGTATTTGTTGCGTACGGCCGCAGACTCGATCTGGCGTCCGCTGAAATCAAACGCGACTGCTTTGAGAACGGACGTGCCAGCATCGATTCCGATGATGAGATCACCTTTATGACGCATGGCCGCTACACGTAATTATCGACATCTGGATTCCTCCCGCGACTGAAATGCGTCGCCGCAACCCTGTTTTTAATGAAATCGGGCATTCGCGTGTAACTGAGATAACATAGCGGCTCGGCAATGTCTGTAAAATTTTTATGTGTACGAATTATTTTTCACAAACTTGTTAGCCGAGAGGAAGCCACTTCAAGAAGTGAGGCGATTTTTGACCCTTTGGCAGCGGGAAATCGTTCGCGCTTTATGATATAATATATTGAAATAGCATGTTTTTTTATTGAATCTCTCTACGAGAGAGCTAAGCCTCAATCCGGTCGTCAACAGCCGCGATGGCTTTTAAATATGTGGATTGAAACAGTCGTTTCTGGTGCCATAACGGGCGGATTTCTCGCCGAAAAACGAACTTCCCCCGTCTGTTCCAAAACATCGGATTGACAGTTATCTATGTTTATAACATCATAATTGGAGTTAATAACACGTCGCTATCATAATGCATGGGGCGATGCCTGTTTCCAGTAGGCACGGAGGAGCGGAGCCCTGGGACCGCGTGGAGGATGTCATGATTTTGTCCGTTGTCCCGGTTGCCGCGCGAGTGGAGAATTTCGCTGGCCCGATCTGACGGCAGGGCTATTCGCAAACAGGTGAGTGTTCACGGCGGCCAGTACTGGGCGCGATCCGTTCCGACAATTCGGCAGGTTTGAATAATGAGTGCACAGACTAATCAAGTTTCGCGAGCTTCGCCCAAGCAAAACCGCGCCATTCTTTGGAGTGTGATTGCGGCTGTGGTCGTTATAGGCGCGATTGGCTTCGATACGAAGATCGTCAAGATCGGTTCTGATTCCGATGTGCGTCAGCAAGCATTTTCGCCTGAGGCTTATGGCGCTTCAGAGTTTCCGAAGGTGAAGTCGAGCATTATCGAACGTGCCGCCGATGCAGCCGAAGTTGGAACGGCGCTTGCAGCCGACAAGGCTGCGGCAGGCAAGAAATATGGTGTTGGCAGCGTCAATCCAGTCATTCCTGTGAAGTTCATCGGCGTCGTTGAAGAGCGCAAATCGAACTATAATGTGATCAAGGTCGATGGCTTGCCTGAAGGCATGTCGATCCGGGTCCAGACAGGTCCCGCCGTCAATGGCACGGATTTGCGCGATGCGACCGGCACAATTGAATTTGGTCAGTTCAAGAACCAGATCGAATTTCAAAATGCAGGTTCTGCGCTCAACAACGAAATGAAGAAGCAGGTTCTGCAAGGCGTGGATGCCGACAATCTCGTCGGCAAGACGGTTTCGGTGACCGGCGTGTTCAAGCTCGTCAATCCAAAGAACTGGCTCGTCACGCCGGTGGAGTTCGCAGTCAAATGAGCGCCGCCGCAACAATCGAAAATCCCAGAATTGAAGGCAAGAACGGTGATGTCGTTCTCGCCGCGCAGAATGTCGCCAAATCTTATGGTCGCATTCACGCTCTCAAGGGTGTGAATTTCGAGATACGTCGCGGCCAGGTCACCACGCTTTTCGGCGAAAACGGCGCCGGCAAGTCGACTTTGATGAAGGTGCTGTCGGGAGTTATTCAGCCGACATCCGGCACGATTGTGCTGGACGGCGAACCGGTGACATTCAATTCGTCGACGGAAGCGCGTGACCGAGGCATCTCGATCATCCATCAGGAACTGAGCCTCGCACCCAACATGAATGTGCGTGACAATATCTTCATGGGGCGTGAAATCCGCACGCCGACTGGCGTAAATTTCGCCGAAGAAGAACGCCTCACGCGCGAACTCATGAAGGAACTGGAAGAGGATATCGACCCGCTGACGCCGGTTGAAGAGTTGCGTCTCGGCCAGCAGCAGATTGTGGAAATTGCACGCGCGCTTTCGGTCAATTCCCGCATTCTCATCATGGATGAACCGACCTCCGCATTGAGTGCATCGGAAGTCGAGGTGCTGTTCAAGGTCATCCGCGATCTGACATCGCGTGGCGTTGCGATTGTCTATATCTCGCACCATCTCGAAGAAGCACTGCAGATCACCAATCATGCCGTCGTGCTGCGCGATGGAACGATGACGGCCTATGCGCCTCGCAACGAAATCGATCTGGAATGGATCGTTCGTAACATGGTGGGTGAGAACTTCGATCTTGGGTCTCCTCCAAACGGCTATGAATTGGGCGACGTTGCCCTTTCCGTAGAGAACCTGACGGTTCCAGATCCTGCTGGCGCGGATTTCGCGCTGGTCGACCGGCTGTCGCTCGATGTGCGGGCAGGCGAAATCGTTTGCATCTATGGGCTGATGGGTGCGGGCCGCACCGAGCTTCTGGAAACGGTTGCCGGTCGTTTGAAGGCCAGTGACGGTCGTGTGCTTCTCAAGGGCACCGACGTCTCGGGTCTTTCCATCGCCCAACGCATCGAAAAGGGGCTGGTTCTGGTTCCGGAAGATCGCCAGCGTGATGGTCTGGTCCAGACGATGACTGTCGGAAAGAACCTGTCACTGGCCAGCATAGCCGAGATCACCAAAGGCCTCTTCACGTCCCGAAAGAGCGAGAAGAACATCATCGATCAGTCGATCAAGAATGTTCATATCAAGACCGATGGCGGTGATGCGGCGATTGGCTCGCTGTCCGGCGGCAATCAGCAGAAGGTCGTGATCGGCAAGATGCTGGCCACCGAGCCCGAAGTAATCCTGCTGGATGAACCGAGCCGGGGCATCGACATCGGCGCGAAGGCCGAGGTGTTCAAGTTGCTGGCCGAGAAAGCCAAGCAGGGGCTGGCGGTCATTTATACGACTTCCGAAGTTGGTGAATGCCTCAGCATTGCTCATCGCATCATGGTCATGCATCGCGGGCGCATCTCAGCCGAATTTGGTTCGGATGTCTCCAAGGAGAAGATCATGGCCGCCTCGGGCGAAGCCATGGTTGGTCATTGAGAAACTGCTGCATGTCTTCGGTTTTCGAGCGGGCATGCGCAAGTCGAAAAGTTCGAGCACCTGATCTGATGTTACCAGATCGCTGGAATGCTTTAGTTATGGAGCACTGATAGAATGTCAGTCACGAGCACAAAAGACAAAGCGGCAACCCCAGGCGGGGCGAAGCGGAAAACCAATATCGTGCATCTGCTGCTCGAAGGTCGTGCATTTTTTGCTTTGATCGCAATCATCGCTGCCTTTTCGTTCCTATCGCCCTATTATTTCACGGTCGACAATTTCCTCATCATGTCTTCGCATGTGGCCATTTTCGGGTTACTGGCGATTGGCATGTTGCTGGTGATCCTGAATGGTGGCATCGATCTTTCCGTCGGTTCCACACTGGGGCTTGCAGGCGTCGTTGCGGGTTTCCTGATGCAGGGCGTGACGCTGCAGGAATTCGGCATCATTCTGTATTTCCCTGTCTGGGCCGTGGTCATCATCACCTGTGCATTGGGGGCGTTTGTCGGCGCTGTTAATGGCGTGCTGATTGCCTATCTGCGGGTTCCAGCCTTCGTGGCCACGCTTGGCGTGCTCTATTGTGCTCGCGGTGTCGCCTTGCTGATGACGAATGGTCTGACCTACAACAATCTTGGTGGCCGTCCGGAACTGGGGAATACCGGCTTTGATTGGCTCGGTTTCAACACGCTTTTCGGCGTTCCGATTGGCGTTCTGGTTCTGGCTGTGCTGGCGATCATCTGCGCGGTCGTTCTCAATCGCACTGCGTTCGGTCGCTGGCTCTATGCTTCGGGCGGAAACGAGCGGGCGGCAGAACTTTCAGGTGTTCCGGTCAAGCGGGTCAAGATTTCCGTTTATGTGATTTCGGGCATCTGCGCTGCCATTGCCGGTCTCGTCCTGTCGTCGCAGCTGACCTCTGCTGGTCCAACCGCCGGTACAACCTACGAATTGACGGCAATCGCGGCTGTCGTCATCGGCGGCGCGGCGCTGACAGGCGGACGCGGCACCATTCAGGGTACGCTGCTCGGCGCCTTCGTTATCGGCTTCCTCTCCGACGGTCTGGTGATCATCGGCGTATCCTCCTATTGGCAGACCGTCTTTACCGGCGCGGTGATCGTGCTCGCGGTTCTGCTCAACAGCATTCAATACTCCCGACGATAGGAATAGGGCCAGGTCCGATTGCGGATGGGCCGTATTCCAAGGGCGTATCGAAAGGTTCCAAGACGGCGATCAACCTCAAAAGCCTCGCCCAATGGAAATGATACCCGCCGGGCAACCGGCACAACACAAACAATAATGTTACGGGAGTGAGACATGTTTAAGAAGGGTATGCGCGTTCTGTTCGCTGCTGCAGCGGCACTGCCGCTTATCGCCAGCGCTGCCTGGGCTGAAGGTCTGATGACGATCATCGTCAACGACCCTTCGAACCCATACTGGTACACCGAAGGTGAAATCGCCAAGAAGACGGCTGAAGGCCTGGGCTATTCGGCTGTCGTTGGCGGTCACAAGGGCGACACCAACACCGAAAGCAACCTGATCGACACTGCGATCACCAACAAGTCGGTTGCGATCATTCTTGATCCGGCCAATGCTGACGGCTCGGTTGGGGCGGTCAAGCGCGCTGTCGCAGCAGGCATTCCGGTGTTCCTCGTCAACGCCGAAATCAATCAGGAAGGTCTTGCCAAGGCACAGCTCGTTTCCAACAACGCGCAGGGCGCTGCAATCGGCGCAACCCAGTGGGTTGAAAGCGTTGGCGACAAGGGCAAATATGTCGAATTGTTCGGTGCACCATCGGACAACAATGCGGCAACCCGCTCGAATGGTTACGAAACGGTCCTGTCGCAGTATCCGGATCTGGTGAAGGCCGGTAAAGATGTTGCCAACTGGAACCGCACCCAGGGCCACGACAAGATGCAGGCCCTGTTGCAGGCCAATCCCGACATTATCGGTGTCATCTCCGGTAACGACGAAATGGCTCTTGGTGCAATCGCTGCTCTGAAGAAGGCTGGCAAGCTGGAACAGGTCAAGGTTGGCGGTTTCGACGGTTCGCCGGATGCGGTCGCTGCGATCAAGGCCGGTGAGCTTCAGTACACCGTGCTGCAGCCGGTTGCCATTTTCTCGGAAGCTGCCGTCAAGCAGGCTGACAGCTTCATCAAGACCGGCAAGACCGGTGTTGAGCAGGAAAAGCAGCTTTTCGATTGCTTCCTGATCACCAAGGATAATGTCGACAAATATACGGCTCCGTTCGTTCTCGAGCAGTAAGAGCATAGACCGGAGCGCCGGCTCTAACCGGCGCTCTGGATATCGTTCCCCTTTTTGTCTGGCGTAGTCCGCCAGAACCTGTCAGTGACAACGAAATAATGGCTGGGAACGGATGGCAGGCATGACGGTGAGCAACAAGGCAAGCATTGACAATCTGATGACAGATCAAGTGCCGAACGACAGTCGGCATGCGCGTCAGCTGGTGCGCCGCCAGCAGATTGCCGAGACTGTGATGGCCGAGGGGTCGATGCGGATCGAAGATTTGACGGAGCGTTTCGGCATCAGCCTGATGACGGCGCATCGTGATGTCGATGAACTTGTCAGCCGGGGACTTTTTCGCAAGACGCGTGGGGTCGTTTCCGCAGCACCTACCAGCCTGATCGAAGCAAGCGATCTTTACCGGGTGTCGCGACAGTCGGAAGAAAAGAAACTGATCGCGGAAGCCGCGATGCAATTTGTCGAACCGGGGCAAGCCATCTTTCTGGATGACTCGACCACCGTTCTGCAAATGGTGCCGCATCTTCAGGCCAAGACGCCTTTGACCGTTATTACCAATTCGCTGATCCTGATGAACGAAGTTCGCGATATGCAGGACATCACGCTGATCGGTCTGGGTGGGCAGCTTTACAACTGGTGCAACGCCTTTGTCGGCGGCATGACGATCCATGAAATCCGTCGCCTGCGTGCCGATGTGGCGTTCATCTCGATCGCCGCAATCACCGACGATCTGTTGTTTCATCAATCGACAGAAATGGTTGAAACCAAAAGAGCGATGCGCGAATGCGCGGCGAAAAGTGTGCTTCTGGCCGACCACACAAAATTCGAACGGCGCGCTTTGCATAATTTCGGCGCCCTGAGTGATTTCGATGTGGTTATCGTCGATGAAAACACGCCCGAGGCGCATATCGAACATATGCAGTCCCAGGAAATAAATGTCGTCATCGCCCGTTCGGGCGGTCAGAAAGAATAACAAAATCGCGGCGAACGCGTTTTGCCGAGCCTGCATTTACATACCAGGAATACGATCCATGCCCTGCCTGTTGGGAATCGATAGCGGACTGACCGTCACGAAAGCCGTATTGTTCGACATTGACGGCAGGACGCTGTCAGTCGCGCGCCGCCGTGTCGCCCAGTCGTTTCCGCATCCCCGTCACGTCGAGCGTGACATGGACGAATTCTGGAATGCCACCGCGGACGCGATTGCCGAAGCGATTGCCACGAGCGGCAGGCCTGCTTCCGATATTCTGGCCATTGCCACCACTGCTCATGGCGACGGTATTTATATGCTCGACAGTGAACACCGCCCGCTCGGCGCGGGCATTCTGTCGCTGGATAGCCGCGCTGTCGATATTGCGGAAAACTGGGTGAACGGTGCCGTCGCAGAACAGTCCATCGCCATTACCGGACAATTGCCGCATGCTTCCGCACCTTCGGCCATTCTCGCCTGGGTGAAAGAAAACGAGCCTGAGCGCTTCAGTCGTATCGCACATGTCATCGCCTGCAAGGACTGGCTCCGGTTCTGCCTGACCGGCGAGGTCGGAACGGATCGGACTGAAGCGTCCACCTCCTTCACGGATGTGCAGAGACAGGATTATTCACGCGACGCGCTTGCATTGTTCGGACTGGAAGCCCTTTGGAACGCGTTGCCACCCATGTCGCGTTCGGACGAGATCGTGGGTGGCGTTTCTGCGGCTTGCGCGGCGCGCACCGGTCTTGTTGCCGGTACGCCGGTTGTTGGTGGTCTGCATGATGTTACGGCATCGGCGCTTGGCGTCGGCGGGCTGAAGATGGGCACTGTGGCGGTGGTCGCGGGAACCTATTCGATCAACGAGACACTATCCTCCGAACCGCATGTGAATCCGAACTGGTTTTGCCGCAACGGTATCGCGCCGGGGGAATGGAACAACATGTCGATCTCGCCAGCGTCAACGGCGAATTACGACTGGTTTCTCGATAAGCTCTGCCCATCCGAGCGGCATCTATCGGAAGAGACAGGTCGCTCGATCCACGACATGTTGCGCCCGGAAATAGATGCTGCACTGGCAAAGCCCTCAACAGCATTGTTCCATCCTTATCTTTTTGGTTCGCCTTATGGCGCCACTGGCAAGCGGCGCTTTTTTTGGTCTGCGCGGCTGGCAGGAACGCGGTGATATGCTGCGCGCCGTATGGGAAGGGATTGCCTTTAATCACCGCATCCATGTCGATCATCTCAAGGAAGGGTTCGCCATCTCCGCTGCGCGGTTGACGGGCGGTGTATCGCGCAGCCCGGCCTTTGCGCAAATGTTTGCCAATGTGCTTGGGATGCCGGTGACCGTCACTGAGACGGATGAGGCAGCAGCTTGGGGCGCAGCGCTTTGCGCGGGCAAAGGTGCGGGTGTTTTTGCTGACGTTTATAGCGATCCGCGCGATCTCGATGCCATCGGTTGCACTTATACTCCAGATGCGGAGCGCAGCGCGCAATATGAAAAACGCTTCGCACTGTTCAAGGAAATTGCCTCGGCGCTTGGGCCATTATGGCCGAAAATTGAAGCTCTTTCGGATTGACGACAGAACGAACGCATGTTGCGCGATTGCGCAGACAACAGATGTAAAGACGGTGAAATGAACAGTTTCGTAGGCCCTGCCGAAATGAAGACCCGCATCGCCCAACTGGAAGCGGATGGTGTTGACGTCCTTATTCTTGGCGCGGGCATCAACGGTGCGGGGCTGTACCGGGATTTGTGCGAACAAGGCGTGAATTGCCTTATCGTCGACAAAGGCGATTTTGGATCGGGCACCAGTGCCGCACCGTCGCGGCTGATCCATGGTGGTTTGAAATATCTGGAAACCGGGGAATTCGGTCTGGTTGCGCAATCCACGCTGGAACGAAATCTGCTTTTGAAAAACGCGCCGCATAATGTTGAGCCGCTGCCGACGTTTATTCCTGTGTTCTCGTGGACCAAAGGGATCACCGCGGCCTTGCGCACATTGTTCGGTTCCACGACTGCGCCGCGCAGTCGCGGTGCCGTGCTGATCAAGATCGGCCTTGGCCTCTATGATTATTTCGGTGCGCGTGAGCGCGTTATGCCGCACCACCGTTTTCTCCTGAAGAAGACCGCAACGCAGGAAATGCCGTACATAACGCCTGCGATTGTTGCAGGCGGTATCTATCATGACGCCAAGGTCAGCCGACCCGAGCGGCTGGTCTATGAACTGGTCAGTGACGGACTTCAGGCCAATTCAAAAAGTGCAGCTGCGAATTTCACCGCCTTGGTCAATGCCGTTGACGGTGCAATTAGCTTTGAGGGGCCAGACGGCGCGGCGTTCTCAATGAGGCCGAAGCTTGTGATCAACGCTGCTGGCCCGTGGATTGACCGGGTGAATTCTGCGCTTGGTAAACCCACTAAGATGATCGGCGGCACTAAGGGGTCGCATATTCTGATCGACCATCCCGAACTGGTGAAAAGCCTTGCTGGAAGGATGATTTATTTCGAGGCCGATGACGGTCGTATCTGCCTTGTTTACGACTATCATGGTCTTGCGCTGGTCGGTTCGACCGACATTCCTTCCGACGATCCGGACAATGTGCGCTGCGAGGACGATGAAACGGATTATTTCATTGAAAGCCTGCGTTCACTGCTGCCGAAATTGCAGTTCGACCGCAATCAGATTGTCTACACCTATAGCGGCATCCGCCCGCTGCCTGCGTCCAATGCCTCAGAACCGGGGTTGATCAGTCGCGATCACTCGGCGCCGGTGATTGAGCCCGATCCGGCGCGTCCATTCGCAATCATCTCGCTGGTAGGGGGCAAATGGACGACGTTCCGGGGGTTTGCCGAAGAGGTTGCGGACACGGTCTTGCAACGGTTGCAACGCACGCGCCTCCGCTCGACGCGCAATCTCGCAATCGGCGGCGGTAAGGATTACCCGCTGGATGACAATGCGCGCCGTGCGTGGGTCGCAAAACAGGCAAGTACAACGGGCCTTGAAGCTGCGCGTGTCGAGCTATTGCTCAAGCGTTACGGCACGACAGCGGGCTCCATCATCAGGGACGAAGCCAAAGTCGGTGTCACCTATTTGCCCGAAACGGATACGGTGAGCCGCACCGAGATTGCCTGGATCGCTCGCAACGAACTGGTGGTTCATTTGGCTGATGTCGTGCTGCGTCGCACAACGCTTGCCATTGACGGCGCGCTGACCGCCGATAATCTGGCTGCGATTGCGGATATTCTGGCGCTGGAACTGGGTTGGGACGAAGCGCGCAAGGCTGAGGAAATTGAAGCGGTGACCGCAGAACTCGCCAAGCGTCACAATGTCATTTTGGCGGAGAGGCCCGCAAAGCGGCGCTGAACCTTTCCAGAGATACGCGACCGGGAGGATGTCGCGTATCCGCTGCTTTCCGCGCTTTGGCTTAAAGCGGTATTGATAGAACTCTATAGGGTTCGAGCGAAAACGCCCTCTTACCTTCTATGCTGACACTCTGCTCTTCTGGCGTGACATTCACGAGCCAAAGTCCACTCTCCACTGCAAACGCTAGAACATGGCTCGGGCAAGTAGAACGATAGGCGCGCCATTCTTTTCCGGCCAGCGCGGACAAGGCTTTCACGCTGTTGAAAATCGGGCGTGTTTGTCTCGCAGGCGTTGGTTCGTTTTCATGCGCAACCAGCCCGAAGGGACCGGTCAATGCTGATAGCGTCAGACAGTCGAGATTTGCATCTAGCACCCGCGCTGCATAGGCAAAGGCAAATGCTTCCGCGAATTTACCGTTATGGCGCGGATCGCGATTGGCCATGGCGATACGTTTGCTGTTTGGGTTGTCCATCGTCCTGCTGCCATAGGGATTCTGGCGCATGGGAATGGTCGATGGGCCGATGCGATAGCGTTTGTCGCCATAAATGGCGCGTACCGAACGCGTAATGAAGGGCAGCGCCTCCAGTGTTTGCATGACGCTCAGGTCGTCGGCGGCATGCACGATTGGATTGGTGCAATGCGTCACAAAATCGATCAGGGCGCCCGGCACGCGCTTGCGGTTCAATTCCGTGAAATAGCTCAGCATACCGCCGCCGAGGTTAGCATCCGGAAAAGCGGTGCGCGCGGCGTTATAGACTTCTTCCAGTGGTGGGCAAGGCGGCCAAGCGCTGCCGGGCGGCGTGGACTGGCGATCTATTGACGGTGAGACAATGATAGCGTCGGGCGCAAAGCCTGCTGCTTTCATTTGCGTCGCAATCTGGGTGGTTTCGTCGATGAGTGACCCTTCACAGGGAAGTGCGATCTCCAGCGATGTGCGCCCCTTATATCCAGCGGCAAGAGCAGCAAAGTCTGCAAATGCTGTTGCGTCATGTCCGGCATGTGGATCGTAATGGAACAGCAAATCCTGCGGAGAGATTTCGCTTAGCAGGCCGGACGAAGCAAGGCTCGCCTTGGCTTCTTCCGGCGTGATGATGATGCCGATACTTGGCATGATGCCGCGCGCGTCGTCAGGCGTAATGAACACTGGTTCGGTGTTTGAAGTGACGGCAGTGGATGCACTCGACCGCTTATCGTGGATGGTCAATACGACCCGCTGATTGATTGGTTCGTTGGCTTCAATCCGATAGGGCCAAGGCAGCGCGAGAGGGCGCACATAGGTTTTATAGGAGGCATCGGACCAGTTGCGCTGATCCTCCATCTCGAAGACATCGTCTTCCATACGGCATTCGGCCAACACACCCGGAAGGGCTTCATGGGTGATGGCGCGCATATCCTTAAATGGTTGCCACGGCTCGATGAGATCGGGCAGATGGGTCTGTACATGCGTTCCATCGACATGTTCCACCGTAACCGGCGAACCGGCAAGCCCGACAATCGGATGCAGAATACAAAAGCCGCAGCGGTTGGTTTCGAAGCCGGTTGTCGTTGTAGCCACAGCGTCGAATGTTAGTGTGCCACCAGTATTCGCCGATATGGTCACAGCAACCATTAGCTCGCTATCGCTGGGACCGTTGACATAGGCCTGATAGGCGACAGTAAAACCAGCTGCGTTTCTCTCTACGGTCAGGTCGCGGATAGAAGGGGCATATGTCCCCCAGTCGCGGTCGCGTATGAGATAAGACACCGCGCGCAGCACCTCGACACCATCATAGGTGATAGTGCGCAAATTACCATCGCTCAGATCGACTGCGAGACGCCCAGCTTGCAGGTGCAGTGGCCGGGCAGCGGTTTCTTCTGTGCCATAAAGCAGAAACGGATCGACGCTGCTCATCCCAGCATAGCCTTCACATCGACGCGGTTGCCGCTGGCCGCACTGTCATAAGCTGCATCCACCAGCGCGAAGGTTTTGAGATTATCGGCACCCGACGTTGACGTTTCCGCGCCGGAGGCAAGTTTGTCGATCCAGTGTTGCTGGATCGCGAAGACGCTCTCCTGAATATTGTGCCAGGGACGCGATGCCCAGGACAGCAGTTTGGGTGAAACGTCCGAAACGGTTGTACCTCCAGCATTGATGACTTCCAGACGGTATCCCTGATGAAGCCGCATTGAGCCTGCCGTGCCATCCAGTTCGATGAGGGTTTCCGGGAAGGGGTCGACCTGAAGTCTGGTAGCATAGCTGACATCGACGACGGATGTGGCGCCATTTTCATGGTCGAGCAAAATGGTCGCGACGTCCTCGCCCTTAATCTTCGGGTTCACGCGTTTGGTCCGTGCGACGAGGCTTGCTACATCACCGAGAATAAAGCGTGCAATATCGAGCGTGTGGATGCCAAGGTCTTCGATGATGAAGCGCTCGCCTTTCGCAAGATAAGGCTGGCCCGAGAAGACATCGTAGCCCGACCGGAAGGAAAAACGCCCCCAGAAGGGATCGCCTATCGCACCACTATCGAGTGCTTTTCGCACCGCCTGTATCGGTGTCTGCCAGCGGAAATTCTCGTGAACCATCAAGGGAATACCGGCATCTTGGCACGTTCTCACCATGGCCTTGGCGTCATCGAGGTTCTTGGCAAAAGGCTTTTGGCAGATGGCGGGTACTTTATGAGCAGCGGCCATTTCAACCAGCATGCGATGGCTTCCAACTGTCGTGGCTATATCGACAAAATCGATATTTCCATCGGCAAACAGCGCCTCGGCATCGGTATAGCGACGTTCGATCCCGAACTGATCGCCAACGATCTTCAGTCGCTCGGGGTCGCGGTCGCAGATCGCCACGATTTTTGCACCGGAAACATCGTTCCAGGCATGCATCTGATTGATTGCGAAGAAGCCGCAGCCGATGAGCGCGCCCTTGAATTCTGCCATTATCCTGCCTTTGCCATTTGCATGAGCGTGACGCGCTGCTGAAGGCGGCGCTGTGCCTGGTCTACAACCACGGCGATGATGATGACGAGGCCCTTGATGACCATCTGCCAGAAGGACGATACCCCCATCATGACCAGACCATCAGAAAGAATCCCGATCACGAAAGCGCCGATAATCGTTCCACCGATGGTACCGCGCCCGCCCGACATGGAGGTTCCACCCAGAACGGCCGCCGCGATAGCATTGAGTTCGAAGGAGTTTCCAGTTGCCGGGTGCGAAGCCATCAGTTCAGACGAAATGATAAGTCCGGCAATGGCGGCGCAAAAGCCCGAAAACATGTAGACGAACATTTTTACGCGGTCGACGCGGATACCGGACATGCGCGCTGCGCGCTCATTGCCACCCACCGCGAAAATCTGTCGTCCCAACGGCGTGTACCGGGCGACATAGGCTGCGCCCAATGCAACGACGATCAGAAGCCAGATGGAAACCGGCAAGCCGAGGATGCTGCCCGCGCCGAGAAAGCCGAAGCCGGTGGTGCCGAGATCTTCTCGCCCGACGAGGTTCGGGAAGGTCTGGCCGTCAGACGACAACAGAGCAAGGCCGCGCGCGACATATAGGGTTCCAAGTGTTGCGATGAATGGCGCCACGTTGAGTCTGGTAATCAGGAGCCCGTTGATGAAGCCGACCGCGACACCCACAGCCAGTGTGATGAGCGATATCTCGATCACATTGAAATAGATCGTATAACCGATCCCCAGATCGATGCCGTAGATCAAAAGACCACCAGCGACCATGCCGCACAGGCCGACAATCGAACCGACAGACAAGTCGATCCCGCCCGTGATGATGACAAAAGTCATGCCCATGGCGAGAAAGGCGTTCAGCGCCACGTGTTTCGACATCAAAATGAGATTGGCTGTCGAAAGGAAGTTCGGTGCGGCGAAGGAGAAAAAGATGAAAACTGCAAAAAGCGCAATGAATGTCCGCAGCTTCATCAGCGTCAGCAAGGCCGATCCGCTCGAAAAGGTTGGGTCAGTGGCTGCCGTGGCGGTTTTGGCTGTCATGACGCGAGTTCCTTGGTTTGCAGATCGTGGTTATGGCCGTGGCCCTTGGCCGAGGCCGCTATGATATCGGCTTCCGTCGCATGCTCGCGGTCAAAGATGGCAATCAGCTTGCCATTGCTGAGCACGGCGATGCGGTCGGATAAGGCCATGACTTCTTCCAGATCGGAGGTTGAAAACAGGATGGCCAGTCCTTCGCCAGCGAGGCGGCGCATGGTGCGGAAAACATCCGCCTTTGCGCCAACGTCGATGCCGCGTGATGGCTCGTCCATCAAAAGAACTTTCGGATTGGTCATCAGCGCTTTGCCGATCACAACCTTCTGCTGGTTGCCACCCGACATCGAAGTCACTTCGAAATCCGGGTTCGGGGCTTTGATGGCGAGATCCTTGATCGCCTGCCTGACGGCTTCCTTCTCAAGCTTCGGCGCGATGTGGAACAGTTTCGCAAGCCGGTCGAGACTGGCCATCGTCAGGTTGCTGGCAATCGACAGAACCTGCACCAGACCCTCTCGCTGACGGTCTTCGGGAATAAGCGCAAGTCCACGCCTTATGCGGCGTGTCGTATCGCGCTCGGTCACTTTCTGGCCGTCTATGAAAATCTGGCCGGTCGAATGGCGGTGCTGACCCATGACGCATTCAAAAAACTCGGAACGGCCCGCACCCATAAGGCCGTATATTCCCAGAACTTCACCGGCGTGGACCGACAAGGACACATTATCGACGGCAAGGCCGCCTGTGGCGCGGGGCAGGGTGATGTTTTCGGCGCGGAACCGCTCTTCGCCTATCGTGTGGTTCACCGATTTGGCAAAATCCTTGGCATCGGAGCCGATCATGGAACGCACGATCCATTGCGTATCGATGTTCCTGACTTCTTCCTGGCCGGTGATCTTGCCATCGCGCAGCACAGTGATGTAATCGCCAATGCGCATCAGTTCTTCCAGACGATGCGAAATATAGACGATAGCGACGCCCTGACTTTTCAACTCGGCGATGACCTTGAAGAGAATATCGACCTCGGCGGCTGAGAGCGCGGATGTCGGTTCGTCCATGATAACGATGCGCGCATCGAGCGAAATGGCTTTGGCGATTTCCACCAATTGCTGCTGGCCGATGGGAAGATCGGAAACCAGCATATTGGCATCGATGCCAGCATCCAGACGCCTGAGATATTCGTTGGCCTTTTGGACCTGCGCCTTGTGATCGATGCCGCGTACTCCGCGCATGATCTCACGGGTGGCGAAAATATTCTCGGCCACGGACATATTGGCGAACAGATTGAGTTCCTGAAAGATCATCGCGATGCCGCACTTTTGCGCATCGGCAGGACTGTCGAAAACAACCGGTTCACCGTCGAGAATGATCTTGCCCATGGTCGGACGCTCAACACCGGCGATGATTTTCATCAATGTGGATTTGCCAGCGCCGTTCTCGCCCACCAGCACATTGACCGATCCGCGTCGCAATTCGAGATTGGCGCGTTTGACGGCGACGATCCCCGAATAGACTTTCGATACGTCTTCAAGCTTGAGGACGATATCGTTTTTGATTGGCTGCTCCGTTTCCATGGCTCACTTCTCCAGCGCAATGGATACGGGCGTGAAAAGCGGTAACTGGCCCTTGGATGGCATGGCGAAGGCGCCACTGGCCTTTACTTTCATGCCGACCAGATTTTCGCGTGGCAGCTTCGACAAAACTTCGTCGTTGACGCGGGTATTGAACGATTTCCCGAACTGCGCCCATTCGATCTGGTTGCGGAATTCATTGAAGTTCACAAAGCTCAAGCTGTCGCGAATGGCCGTTCCGCGAACGGTTGGCCCGATCTGAACACGCGCATCCGCCTTGCCATCGCCATTGCTGTCCACATCGACATAGGCAGCCCGCGATTTGGTCTCGGCGCCAACAACCGTACCTTCCAGCCTGGTTGCAAAGGTCCAAGGCGCGTTGCCCTGCTTTTCGCGGTGGCCGAATTTGTTTCCCGCCGCGTCAGCGTCGGTATTGGCTGCCGTCATGACTTCATCAAGCGTCACGGTCTTTTCCGCGAAGAACGGTTTGACCTTGGAATCCCAGATGTCGGCAACCGAGCGGTCCGGGTTGAAATTGTCACCGCGGGCAGCTGCGGCTTCCTCAGCTGTTGGCGTCTTGATGATCTTGCAGCCCGAAAGCGCAACACCACAGGCCAGCACAACAAGGGACGCTGACTTCAGCACTGACATGAAGATATCCTCGGTATGGGGAATATGCCGGGAGCATTACGGCTCCCGGCTCTCAACTTTCCGGGGCTCAATCCTTCAAAGCGAAGGTTTCGAGCTTTTCCGCGTTGTCGCCGTTGATCAGAACGCAATCCATCAACTGCTTCTCTTCAGCAGGCTTTTTGCCCGACTTGATGAATTCGTCAGCCTGAACGACAGCGGTTTGCGCCTGCGCGTAAGCTGGCTGCAGGACGGTGGCCTTGATGCCGCCAGCCTTGATGGAATCGCGTACATCGTTGGAGCCGTCGAAGCCGACGACGATCACGTCCTTACGACCGGCAGCTTCGAGAGCCGCCCAAGCGCCCATCGCCATCGTATCGTTGCCTGAAATCACGCCTTTGATGTCCGGATTGGCCTGCAGAATGCTCTGCATTTTGGTGAAGGCTTCCGGCTGGCTCCAGTTGGCCGACTGCTGTGCGACCATCTTCATATCTGGATAGTCGTCGATAACGTCGTGATAGCCCTTGGAGCGGATGCCCGCATTGAGATCGGCTTCGCGGCCAAGCAATTCCACGTAATTGCCTTTTTCGCCCATCAGCTTGACGAATTCTTCCGCGCCGAGCTGGGCGCCCTGATAGTTGTTGGACACAATCTGCGAGACGGCAATGCCGGTCGCATTGATTTCACGGTCGATCAGGAAGGATGGAATGCCTGCATCTTTCGCCTTCTGCACGGCAGCGATAGACGCTTCGGAACCGGCATTGTCCAGAATAATCGCCTTGGCGCCACGCCCGATTGCCGTATCGACGAGCTGAGATTGCTTGTTTGCGTCGTCGTCGTGAACGAGGATCAGCGTTTCATAGCCAAGTTCCTTGGCTTTTGCCTCTGCGCCCACGGCTTCGGCCTTGAAGAACGGGTTATCGTGCGAGGGTGTAATGATCGCGATGAGGTCCGCCGCCCAGGCTGGCATGACTGTGCCTGCCGACAGCGCACCAGCGACGATGGCCAGCGCGATACCGCGCGTCAGTTTCCTGCGTGTGAATTCCATAATTTCCTCCCAGTGTGTTCAGCCCTGTTCCCAGCAGGGCAGTGAAGGAGGGCGCTTGACCCTCCCGTTGATTATCAGGTGATACGGCGAATGCTTTCGGCGATCTCCTGCGGTTCAAACACGTTTTTCCAGTCGTCGCGCATCAGCGCGGGTATGCCGAACTCGATTGCCTTGTTGCAGGCATCCGAGAATACGCCGTCGACTTCCTTGAAGATGACCGCGCCCAGAACATTCATATGGCCGAGCAGGAAGTCGCGGGCCGCTTCTTCCGGTACGCCACGCCGCACGCATTCGTCCATTGCCTGGCGCATGACGACGAGAAGTGAGGCGCAGACGGTTTCCGAAAGACCCGGCTCCAGCATCGCCATTTGTTCGACCGTGACGCGATGCGAGCGCATGACGGGGGCCCAGATCACCTTTGCGATTTCTTCGCCCAGCGCGTAATCCGTTTCCGGCCCCTGCATGAGCGCCGAAACGATATGCTGCTTGGCGAAAAGACCACCGAAATGATCCTTCTTTGCCTGCATGTCGGTCTCGTCGTTGAAGATCGGCGGATGGCATGGGTGGGTGACGAAATAGGTCAGATCGGCGCGTTCGGGCAGATGACCTGCGAAGGGAGCTGCCGCGTCAAGCGCGATCACCATGGTGCCGGGCTTCAGCTTGTCGATAATGCCTGCGGCCACTTTTCCGATGAGGGTGTCCGGCACGGCCAGAATGACAACCTCGGCGCCTGCAAGGCCTGATCGGCATCGACTGTGTCGATGCCCAGATCGTTCTTCAGACGCGCCTTGCCTGCATCGCTGACTTCAATATGGCGGACGTCGAAGCGCGAGCCCTTCAAGTTCTTGGCCAGACGGTAACCCATCTTGCCGCCTGCGCCGAACAAAGCGATTGCTGTCATGGTTGAATTTTCCTCCGGTGTCTTTGGTAACTTAACTGGTATAACCAGTCAATGAGTATTCCAGATTTCAGTTGGGTAAACCGTCGCGTATTTGGCTGAAATAATTGTCAGCGCCGACCTGTCCGCCTTTCAGTGCGATTTGCAGGCCATGGGTCGCAGTATCGCCACCATGCGCCGTGCAAAGCGGCGAGCCGGGTGTTTGCGGAAGCGGCAGCAGCGTGGTCAGCGCATCGACATGCAGCTCGCGCAGGGCGTGACTGGACGTGTCGCCACCAGCTATTACGGCGCGCGGCAGTTTTTCGCGCTCAACCAGACTGCGCAGGATCGAGCCCAGAATGTGCGCCAGTCGATGGCGGCTCCCGGCGATACGGTCGATTTCGCGACCGCGATCAGCAGAGGGGCCGAGCGCCGTGTTGAGAATGACGCTTCTGCCAGCCTGCAAGGTTTTTTGCGCATGTGCGACGGCGGTTTCCATCGCCTGCGCAGCATTTTCGCCAAGGAGTTCGAGCGGATCGAGATTGATGCCGTCAAAACCGGCTGCGGTTGCGGTGCGGATTTGTCTTTCCGTTGTCGGCGAAACGCTGCCCGACACCACGGCGATACGATCCACTTTGCCCGGCAGGGGAAAATCTTTCCGAGCGCCGATCAGGCCCGCCTCCCGCCACGCGGATAACAGGGCGTATTCAATGCCGGACGAACCGGCGACAAACCAGCCTTGGCGGGCACGTAAACGCCAGAGTTGTTCACCTGCGCGCAACTGGCTTTCGGTGCTATCCACATCGAACAGCACCATGCCGGTCGCCTTTTGCGTGATCGCGTCGATACGCTTATCCGCTTCAGATGCGGCCAGCGCTGCGCTATCAACCAATTCGGCTTTCAATGTCGTTTGTTTGGCCAGATGCAGCCGCAGATCGGCTTCATGCATAGGCGTCACAGGGTGACGGCTCATCACTGGATGGCGGTCGATGCGGTAGGTTTCACCCTGATAGGCGGCAAAGAGATTGCCGAAGGATGTGTAGCGCTTGAGTTGCGGCGCGCCGACGATCAGCGGAACATAAGCCTGCTGGAAGACCGATTTGCCGATCTCGATCGCCTTGCCGATATTGCCGACATGCGGCGCGGAATCGAAAGTGGAACAGACCTTGTAGTGGCAAATTGCGGCATTGAGGCTACGCAGCCAGGCGAAGGCGGGGGTCAGATGCGCATCCATCCAATCCGGGGTTTCGCTGCGGCTGGTGCCTGCAAGACCAATGGCCCGGCAATGTCCAAAGCGCGATAGAAGAGCGTCATCCGGCTTGTTCATGAACAAGACAGTTTCGATGCCATTCGAACTGAGCGCTTCCATCACATCCGTGGAACCGGTCAGATCATCTCCGTAATAGGAAAGCAGCGGAGCGAGGCTGGTCATCCTTCGCCTCCATTGCCGAATTTCGCCAGCGAGGCCGCGAGTTCGGGGTGGTCTTTTGCGTAAACCTCAAGCGGGATGTCGGCCACTGCGGCTTCCCATGCCTGTTGCACGGCGCGAACCCCTGCTGCGGGTCCGCCGGGATGGCTGACGATGCCGCCGCCGCACAAATAGAGGAGGTCCGTGGTGCGGCCCGTGCGGGCATAGGTTTCCGGCGCCTGCCCGCCCCATTGACCGGAGCCTGCAACCGGCAGCGGGCAATCGGTAGGATCGAATAGCGGTGTGCTGATCGCCTTGAACGACGAGACGAAGCTTTCGTCCGGCTCCCAATATTTCACGCGAATGCCGTTGATCTGAAACTGATCGACGCCGAGCAGGCGCCAGAACTGCTGATAGACGCGGAAATCCATGCCGGCGCCCGGATTGCGGGTCAGAACGTCCCAGCCGTTGCGATGCGCATGCAGGACAAGACCCGAGCGCTTGCGCAGGAAACTCATGCCGCCGAAGCCGATGGAGTTGATATTGACCACGGCGCAATTGCCACCCGCTTCGAGCACCATGTCATGATTGCGCATCATCTCGTCGGGATCGGCATGCGAGATGCCGAAGGCATACATGACCTTCTTGCCGGTCTTCTGTTCGTGATCGAGAATGCGCGGCATGATTGCCGCAACGCGTTCTTTCAGCGGGGAGTAAGCAGGACTCATCAGTTTTTCATCGTCCTTGATGAAATCCACGCCGGATTCAATCAACTCGCCCACCAATTCCGCCGTTTCATGGGGACGCAGGCCAAGCGCGGGCTTGACGATGGTGCCAATGATCGGACGCTTTTCAACGCCGGCGAGCTTGCGGCTTCCCTCAATACCGAATTGCGGGCCGGGATGGGCGTCGCGGAATGCCTGTGGCAGCTTCATATCGACGATGCGAATGCCGGTCATGCCCTTGATCGAATAGACCCCGCCAATGGCGATGGTCATAAGAGCGGCGAGATCGGTGCCGACCGCATCAAGCGGAAAAGCAATATCAACATCGGCGCGCCTGATCGGGCCGTGATCGCATTCCAGTTCTGGCCAGGCTGGAACCTGCGCGTCTTCCAGAGGGCGTATATCCAGCACCTTGGCGGCGACGCGGGCCTTCAATTCCTCCGTTTCACCGGGAACAGCAACAAAAGTGCCGGTGGATTGATCGCTGGCGATCTTGGCCGCCATCTTCTCAATGTTGCCGGTGCTTTCTATGCGATAGGTCAAGCGGATGTTCATCGGAATTGCCGTCACTCGCTGTTTTACTCGTGCCAGCGAAAAGCGCATGGCGTTTGAATGCAAACTGGTATAATGAGTATTCCAATATGTGCAAGAGGAAAAATTGTGAGCCCCTGCACATGGATGTGGGTAACGGCTTTCATCTGCGCCGTTGAAGATGCATAAGGGAACAAAGCTCATGACTAGTGAGATGCCATGACCCAGCCAATCGAACCTATCGTTCGCCGTAAATTGTCAGACGAAGTTTTTGACCGGCTTGAAACCATGATCACGTCGGGTGAATTGCTGCCGGGCGATGAAATGCCATCCGAACGGGTTTTGATGGAACGCTTCGGCGTAGGTCGTCCGGCGATCCGCGAGGCAATGCAGTCGCTTGCAAAAATGGGTTTGGTCAGCATTTCGCATGGAGAGCGCGCGAAGGTTCTCAAGCTCACCGCAAGGTCGATATTTCAACAGGTGGACCCCACGGCGAAGATCATGCTCGCGCAGTCGATGGAGACGCTCGAGCATCTGAAGAGCGCGCGTATCTTTTTTGAACGCGGCGTTGCACGTGAGGCGGCGCAAAAGGTGACTGCGCGCGATATTTCGGAATTGCGGGATATTATTGAACGGCAACGGCAGTCATTGGGTGATGCCGATGCGTTCATCGCTGCGGATATGGAGTTTCATATTCGCATAGCAAAGATTCTGGATAATCCGATCTTTGTGGCGGTCAGCGAAGCCATGCTGGCGTGGCTGAAGGAATACCACACACACATGCTGATCTGGACCGGCAAGGAAAAATACACGCTTGCCGAGCACACCGAAATTCTAGACCGTTTGGCCGAAAATGACGCTGAAGGCGCCGAGGCGGCAATGCTGGCCCATCTGAAGCGTTCACGCGACTTATATGTGAAGTGATCGACCGTTTCGGGTGAATTCCGTCGTAAGTTCGCATTGAGTGCGGATTTTTCTGCCGCGTCTGCTCCAGACATACATATTCCGATATATTTGCTTTTCTGGAAATAGAAGTAAGTGTAATATTTATTCATCAAATATTATATTTTAAATATATTTTGTTGGAATCTATAAAATATATTTGAATTACTGCGTGATGAAGACGGAAGCCTTCGTTGGTGTGTTAGTTTTGCAATTAATTAATGTCTCTCTTGCCAATTTCAATTTATGTGGTGTAGCTTAAATAAGGGAATGCTGCATCTGTCCGCTCTATATCAAAGGTATACACCTGACCGGAGGACCAAAGCATGAAAGCTCAAACTGAGCTTGCGTCACAGATAATTGGTTCAAATCGGCTTGAGAGTTTCGCTGACGGTTCGCCGTCGGGCGGGTAGCGTACGCACTAACTGGCACCAACACAATCATTGAGCTCTATTCATCCGCGACTTGTTGGTGGTTGACGTTTGAATTGCGGTGCAGTGCATAAAACTGAATAGCATGCGTCTTTATCATCCCCGACAACAAAGGAGAATTGCTGTGACTTTTGTTAAAGCCAAGGATGGAACAGAGATTTTTTATAAGGATTGGGGCCCGAAGGATGCGCAGCCGATTCATTTCCACCATGGTTGGCCATTAAGCGCCGACGATTGGGATAATCAGATGCTATTCTTCCTAAAGGAAGGCTTCCGCGTTGTTGCTCACGATCGTCGTGGCCATGGCCGGTCGAGCCAGGTCAGTGAAGGACACGATATGGATCACTACGCCGCCGATGCTTCGGCCGTCGCGGAGCATCTCGATCTTCGCAATGCCATTCATATAGGCCACTCAACCGGCGGCGGCGAGGTTGCTCGTTATGTCGCGCAACATGGCCAGCCACAAGGTCGTGTCGCCAAAGCCGTGCTGGTCAGCTCTGTTCCACCACTGATGGTGAAGACAGAGAATAATCCTGAGGGTACTCCGATCGAGGTGTTCGATGGCTTTCGCGCCGCTCTCGCCGCCAATCGCGCTCAGTTTTTCATCGACGTGCCCGCCGGCCCTTTCTATGGCTTTAACCGCCCGGGAGCGGAGCCTTCACAAGGCGTGATAGATAACTGGTGGCGGCAGGGCATGATGGGCAGTGCCAAGGCGCATTATGAGGGCATAAAAGCCTTCTCGGAAACTGATCAGACTGCGGACTTGAAAGCGATTACAGTTCCAACGCTTGTGCTTCAGGGCGATGATGACCAAGTCGTTCCCTATAAAACTGCCGCGCTTATGCAAGACAAGCTACTGCAAAACAGCAAGTTGATCATCTATCCGGGTTTCTCGCATGGAATGCTAACGGTCAATGCAGATGTGGTTAACGCCGATTTGCTCGCCTTTATTCGCAGCTAAGAGACAGGTGCGCCGGTATTACCCGGCGCATTTCACTTTGATTCATTGCGCTTGGCTTTTTGCCAGATGTTGAAAGTTGAACTATTGGAGCGGCGGTTTAAAAAACCAATTGTCCAGAACATAGGCTGCTTGACTTCATCGCTAAATGCAGGGAGCGTTCAAACACTGGGATTATGGTCGGTCACCCGAGGCTGCATGATGAAATTCGGAACGGGAAGTACGTTACGGTAAAATCGCCGTCCGCAAATCGGCGGGCAGGAAAGCCGAGAATAACCTCTATACGGGACAGTTTTTGGGTAAACGCAGCCTGTTTCCAGCACTGTGTTCACCCTCGTTATATTTAAACAGACTCAACGATATCAAAGGGACTGGCACAAGCGGGTTTTAGCTACACGACTTCAATTCGCCCCTTCATATTGGGATGAAACCGGCAATAGTAATCAATGTTGGCTTTGTCCGTGATGACCCTACTCGCCCGTTTCCCGGGTGGTATCATGATTTCCCATCCACCTTGAACTGCAACGGTAGGAGCCATCGGGTCGTTATTTGCCCACTCAACGGTCTCGCCTGCCTTTAATTTGACAATGCTCGGTTCCCCACTTCCGTTATGATATACCTTTGTAGGTCCGCGCGTCAGCGATATTGGAAAAGTTCACCATCAGGAACCGGCTTGCCGGTTATCGCGGCTGTGATGTTTTGCGATGCGATCATGGCAAAGGTAATTCCGTTGCCACCGAAACCCATGGCTGCGAATATGCGTTCATATCCCGGTACACGGTCGATGATCGGCAAGCCATCTTGCGTAATTCCGAATGGCGAAGACCATATATAGTCTGGCTTATCGATCGCAATTCCGGTGAGGTCTTTCAGCTTTTTCGCGATGATGGCCGCTTTATATGCCAGCTTCTTTGGATCGTGGTTGCTTTCTTGCGCCTGCTCGTCTTCACCCCCGGCGATGATGCGCCCAAATGCATCAGTTCTCAAATAAAGATAGGGATCCGCAGCTTCCCAGACGAGCATGTTGCGCATCCAATGGGGCACATCAAGCAAAGGCTTCGAAGCGATTGCCCAGGTCGATGTGATGCTGTGCCATCTGGTTTCCATCTGGGGGAGATATTCATAACCGGTGCAAAACACGGCATGTTCCGCAACCAGAACTTCGCCCTTGCGGGTTGCCAGAGCCACGCCGGACGGCAACTCAGCCATATCGGTGATCTCGACAGGAGAAACAATATGGGCATTGCGCGTCAGCGCCTTGTGCAGAAGCCCGGCGGTCAGCTGTGCTGGATTGGCAGATGCGGAAACATCCGACAAAATCGCGGCGGGACGATCCAGTCCGAAGCGCGCAGTCAGAGCTGCGCGGTTGAGATAGTCGGCTTTGATGCCGATCTCGTTACGCGCCGCCGCCTCCTTGGCCAATGCTTGTGCGCTCATCTCGTTGCCTGCGAGATAGAGCGCTGACTTGCGATGCATTTGGCAGTTGATCTCAAGCCGGGCGGACAAATCGATCAAGTCCTGCACAGCTTGTGCTGACCGAATCCAGGCCGCATTGGCTGGTGCGGCGCCGATTTTCCTGCGCAGTTGCGTGAGAGGTATGTCGATTTCATGCTGGATCATCGATGTGGACGCCGAGGTTGATCCGCGTACAGGAGGCCTGCGGTCAACGATCAACACGCTTTTTCCACTGCGGGTCAGTGCTTCCGCCATCAAAGCCCCGGAGATGCCTGCGCCGATGACGATAACGTCAAAAGACTGATCGGGAAGATGCCGGTCCGCTTGCACCGTGGAATTCGGAGTTTTTATCCAGAAGGGGATTCCGGTTCGCAATTTGTCTTTGCGGGTTGCAGCATCATGATCTGCCATGAACAATCTCCTCCAATGATACTTGAGAACGGGATTTATAAGCGTTTGCGGCAGCCATTGATCTGATCGCGGACTAAAAAAGCTGGAACATCTGCCATGGTAATAGGTTTTGAGGGCAAACAGTTCCCTTAAAATCATCGAGGAGCACGCATGACCAAGTCCAAAAAGTGGTCTGCAGAAGTGACCGAGCATAGCGATGCGCTGACACTGGAACCGCATATTTTCGAAGATAATGATCCGAAGAAGATCGCGCTTTCCCTGAAACGTTCCGCCGATCACAGTCGAAAGCGCAAAACCACTCCATTCCAATCGGCGATGTCGATGTTGACGTTTTATATCAATCGCGCTGGCACAAAGCTGCCGAAAGAGCGCAAACGAATATTGGAGCTGGCGAAAACTGAATTGCGCAGTGCTTACGGAAAGCCGGAGTAACGTTAGACAGCTGGCGGAACAATCGCCTCTGCGACAGGTTCGGCCCTTCTGGAAAAGAGGAAGGAAATCCGATGAAAACGCTGCAACCCAATACCGCAAACGCTGCCCAATTCAAGAAGAACGCTCTGGAATTGCAATCGGGCGATCCCCCGGAGATACCATCGCCTGAGCCCGAAAAAAGTCCCCCAACGGCCACCGGACACCATACCCCAGCCCGATGGTGATCCAATTGGCCCAGACGAACCGGAACAAATACCGCCGCTTCCCGATCCCGGGCCACCTTCGCCGGAACCGGACAACCCAAGTCAGCCCATGATGTTTTAATGGCTACCTGGATAGGGGTGGTTCTTCAATAGATGGGCAAGATGGACACAATTTGCAGCGACCATTTTCGTCGTTGAAACAACGACTTCGGGAATTGTGTTGAGATCGACGAAGTTGGTTGATTGCATCGCCTCGCCCACCCAATAGGTGACGGCATTCGCTGGCAAGGTCAAACCAACATCGTTCAAAGCCTGATATAGCTCTGCGGATACGTGATGGGCGCCATCCTCATTACCAACCACAACGACCGCAGCTACACAGTCATAGGAAGGCGTCCGGTTCTTGTCTTCTGTTTCGGAAAGAAAGGCATCCATGCGTTCTAAAACACGCTTGCAGATGCTGGATGGCTGTCCGAGCCCGATCGGGGTGCCGAGAATAAAAATGTCGGATACCAAAATCTTTTGCCGCACAATGGGCCATTCATCCTCGTCTCTTTCGCGGGATGTCACACCCGGCTCGATATTGAATGCGTTCAGTCGCAGATGTTCGGTCTCTACCCCATATGAAATGAGATGAGAATCCAGATAGCGTAACAGTTCATCTGTCGAGGACGGCGTATGATCCGCGTTGCCTTTCAATGTTGCATTCAGCGCGAGAGCCTTGAGGGGGATAGGGTTTGGAGAAGTCGTCGTCATTACGTATCTCCTTTTTTCTTCGTGGTGTTGGACTTTGGCTCGCTTAAAGCATCGGAGAGATTTTTGCGGTCGGGATCTGACAGGCTGTGTCCCGCTGCATCGCGTTGTTTGTCGGGATTATCTTCTGCCGGTTCATAACCGCGCGGTCGATTTTCCGGTGGACCTTCCCATTTCGGTTTTTGATCGGTCGTTCCGGGCTTCGGTGAAGGATTTGCCATTGTTCAGCCTCCATTAATTAGGGAGGTCTAACTTCTCAAAACCACATATGTTTCGAACCAAATCGGTTTCTGTCGAAAGACTTGCGGGAACGCAGTCTATTTCGGGCGGTGTCTTTTTGCTCTTCGGGTCGCACTACGCAGCAATTCCTCAACATTCACTTTGGTAGTTTGATCTCCGTTTTCGTCCTCAATTGCCGTCCGTATCGCTTCGACTTCGCTTTCGGTGAGGTGTTCAATGCCGATAAGCTGTGAACGCGCGCCTTCCAGACAACGAATGACTTCGTCCAGCTTCGCCTCCACTGCCGTGGAATCGCGGTTTTGCGAATTCTGGATCAGAAAGACCATCAGGAAAGTGATGATCGTTGTGGCTGTGTTGATGACAAGCTGCCAGGTGTCGGAAAAGCCAAATATCGGACCCGAACAGGCCCATATGAGTATGAACCCCAAAGCAACACCGAACGCATAGGATGTCCCTGCCAGTTCAGCGATAGTCTGGGAAAGGCGAGTGAAGAACTTTTCCATGGCAATTCCTCCTCCAGGATAGTGGAAGCCGACACAGCGCTCCATTGAAACTTATTTGACTGGGATCGGTTCCTTCGTGGCGAAGTCTATAAAGTAAAACGGCGTTGTCGAATTCCGAGGCTCCGGAAGAAATCAGCAAGAGGTCGCCGGAACATTTGCTCTACGAGATCGTTGGGCCAGGGAGGTTTATGGCGATGATTACACCCAACAAAACCACCGATAGTGCCCGTGTCTATCGAGCGCCGGGCGGTCAGAAAGTGGAATCTGAACGGCGCCGTGGATTGCAGGAAGGCCGTATCTATCTGATCTGGTGGATGGTCATTCTCGCGATCATCTGCATCGGTTACGCCACTACGTTCTGGATATGACGAGGAAGCCCAGCCGCACAAGCTTATCAAAAGCCAATCGATTGAGGAAACCATCATGACTGAGCAAGAGCAAAACCCGGCTCCATTGACTGAAGATGAGGATATCAAGTTTCTCGCCGAGAACTCGGATCTTTCGCCGCTACAGGCACGGGAATTGATCGAACGTTTGGGACACCGTGACCGGCAGAAGCTTCTCGCAGAGGCCAAAAAGTTCAAGGCGGAGAGCTAGTGCAGCTTTCGGGAAGCGGCTGTCTGGAACAAGTTCGCGGTTCTGCGAGTTTACCCGAGCAGGTAATCTGACACGGAATGAGGAAGCCATGGCTATCCGCGCAAACTGGAAAGGCCAGTTGAAAGTCGAGCAGCTTTTGATGCCTGTCGGCCTTTATACGGCGGTATCAACCTCCGAGCGGGTTTCGTTCCATCTGGTCAATCGCAAAACGGGCAATCGTCTCAGCCGCGAATTTGTCGACAGCGATACAGGCAAAGCTGTTCCGCGCGAAGAGCAGATCAAGGGATATGAAATCTCTTCCGGTCGTTATGTGAGTTTCGATGATGATGAAATCCAGTCGGCCATCCCGGACAGCAACAAAACGTTGAACATCACCCATTTTGTCAAATGTGGTGATATCGATGATGTCTATCTGGACCGCCCCTATTATCTGGCGCCTGTTGATGATGACGAGGTCTTCTCGCTTTTTCGCGACGGCCTGAAAGCTGAAAACGTTGCGGCGGTTGCAGAGGCGGTGCTTTTCCGCCGCGCGCGCAAAATTCTTATCCGGGCGGAGGGCGATGGATTGATCGCAACGACGCTTAATTTTGATTATGAAGTTCGTTCTGCGAACGAAGCATTTTCAAATCTCGAAGCATTCAAATTCGACCGGGAAATGCTCGATCTGGCCAAGCATATCATCGACACCAAGATGGGCCGTTTCGATCCCTCAAGCTTCGACGACCGTTATGACGCGGCGCTTGCCGAGCTGATAAAAGCGAAGATCGAAGGCAAGCCGCTCAAAAAGCCTGCCGCTCCAAAGACTGCTGACGTGATCGATCTGAAGGAAGCCTTGCGTAAGAGCGCAGCCATGAGCGCGCCGAAGAAAAAACCGGCGAAAACTGCGACAAGCAAAGCGAAGCCCCGAAAGGCCGGATGATGGGACAGCCGCTTGAAACCTATAACAAGAAACGCGACTTCAGCCTGACGAAAGAGCCGCGCGGCAAGGCGGGGCGGAGCAAGGGCGACCTTTTTGTGGTGCAGAAACACGACGCGCGCCGGTTGCACTATGATTTCAGGCTCGAAATGGACGGCGTGTTGAAAAGCTGGGCGGTCACGCGTGGACCAAGTCTGGTGCCCGGTGAAAAGCGTCTGGCTGTCCATGTGGAGGATCATCCTCTCGAATATGCCGGTTTTGAAGGCGCAATCCCCAAGGGCGAATATGGCGGCGGCACAGTCATTGTCTGGGACAATGGGCAGTGGAAGCCAATCGGCGATCCACACAAACAGTACAATAATGGGCACATGGAATTCGAACTGGATGGCGAAAAGCTCAAGGGCCGTTGGCATCTCGTTCGAATGCATGGAAAGCCCGGTGAAAAGCGCGAAAACTGGCTGCTCATAAAGGGGGAGGATGAGTTTGCGCGGGAGGCAAACGATCCGGATATTCTCGAGGAAGAACCGCAATCGGTAAAAACCGGGCGGGTTATTGCCGAGGTGGAAGATGAAGCGCCGGGCTGGTCATCCAAAACCGGGCCTATCGCTAAAACCCGCGTTGCCAAAGAAAAGGCGCAACCTCTGCCGAAGCTCGCCAAAAAGGCTGCGATGCCGCAGTTCATCGAACCGCAATTGGCGACGTTGGTATCCGCTGCTCCAGAAGGGAGCCGCTGGATTCACGAAATCAAGTTTGATGGCTATCGTATTCAAGCGCACGTTTTAAACGGCAATGTCGTGCTTTATTCGCGCAGTGGGCTGGATTGGACCGAAAAATTCGGCCAAGCGATCACAAAAGATATTCTGGCGACCGGCGTCGACAATGCCATTTTGGACGGCGAAATTGTGGTGGAAAGCGGCGCGGGCTTGTCGGATTTTTCCGCGTTGCAAAGCGATTTGAGCGAGGGGCGTTCGGATCGCTTCGCCTATTATCTCTTTGATCTCCTCTATTTTAATGGCAACGATCTGCGTCAGGTGCCGTTGGTCGAGCGCAAGGCGCTGCTGGCAAAGCTTATCTCCCCTTCGATGGCCACATTACGCTATAGCGAGGCTTTTGATGCCGACGGGGAAGCTGTGTTGAACAATGCCTGCGGTCTGGGGCTGGAAGGCATTGTCTCGAAGCTGAGCGAGGGCCTTTATAGTTCGGGACGCAGCAAAGACTGGCGCAAATCGAAATGCATCGGACGACAGGAATTTGTCATTGCCGGCTTTGTACCTTCCAGCGCAACGCGCGATGCAATCGGTTCGCTTTTGCTGGGCGTTCAGGAAAAGAAAGGTCTCGTTTCGGTCGGGAGGGTCGGAACCGGATTTTCGGTCAAACTGGCCAAAGATCTTTATAAAAAGCTCAACGCGATGCGTCAGGAGAAAAGCCCCTTTGCCACGACGCTGACAGCTGAAGAAAAGCGCGGCGCGATATTCGTCAAACCGCAGCTCGTCGCAGAGATCGAGTTTCGCGCATGGACCGCAGACAGGAGATTGCGCCACGCGTCTTTCCGCGGCTTGCGGGACGACAAGGCCGCGAAGGAGGTCATCTTGGAGAAAAGTGCCATGCCAGCCCGGCCCGAAAAAGCAGCTCCCGAAGAAGCCGATGTGAAGCTCACCCACCCGGACCGTGTATACTGGCCGAAAGAGGGTATCACCAAACAGGGATTGGCGGATTATTACGCCGAGGTCTGGCCGCGCATTGAGCCGTTTATCATCAATCGGCCACTGGCTTTGCTGCGCTGTCCCACAGGCATCGACGGCCAGCACTTCTTCCAGAAACACGCGTGGAAGGGTCTGAACGAACATATTGTTGAGGTTGATGATCCGTCTGAGAAGGATGAAGAACCGTACATAGCAATCAAGGATTTCGACGGTCTGATCGGGCTGGTGCAGGCCGCCACGCTGGAAATACATCCATGGGGATCGACCCTTAAAAACTGGGAACTGCCAGATATATTGACCATGGATCTTGATCCCGGAGACGGTGTGGCCTGGGAGCGCGTCGTCGAAGGCGCTTTTGAAACAAAGGAGCGGCTTGAGAAACACGGCCTCACCACTTTTGTAAAAACGTCGGGCGGCAAGGGGCTGCATGTCGTTGTGCCGTTAAAACCGAAGGCCGACTGGGAAAGTCTGAAGGCTTTCACCAAGGCAATCGCCGACGAGATGGCGGCGGATAATCCTGATCGCTACGTATCAACCATTTCCAAAGCCAAACGCAAAGGCAAAATCCTCATTGATTACTTGCGCAATCAACGCGGTATGACTGCGGTTGCGCCATACTCGCCTCGCGCTCGTCCGGGTGCAGCGGTTTCCATGCCGCTCGCATGGAATGAAGTAAGCCCGGCAATCGGTCCGACCCATTTCACCATAGTGAACACGCCGACGCGGCTTGCGGCTTTAAAGAACGATCCATGGGAGGATTTCCGCAAAGCGGCAAAACCTTTGCCGAAGTGGTAAGAGAACGCGCCAAAATAAGCAGTTAGCGCTGTTTTTTCTCGTTGGCGAGACTTTTGCGCAAAGCATCCATGATGTTGATAACATTGCCGCTGGTCGGCGGGGGCGTGGCGCTGGATTTGGCCTTTGCGGGTGCTTTTGTTTTCTTCTTCTTGGCGGCTATCATCGATTTCAGATTCCTCTGAACCGGGTCCTTCAGCAAATCCGGATTCCAGTCTTCCGTCTTGTCCTTGATCAGCTTACGAACCATGGAAAACAGCTTTTTATCGGGCTTTTCGCCCCCGATATTTGAAAAATAATCCTCAGGTTTTCGCACTTCATCGCCGAAATGCAAGGTCCATAAGACAATACCTGGACCACGTGGCTCCAGAAGGACGGCTCGTTCGCGCCGGTACATTACCAGTCGCGCCAAGCCGCAGACGCCGCTTTTGTCCATCGCTTCCCGAATGACTGCAAAGGCTTCCTGCCCAACCTTGTCAGCGGGTGAGAGATAATGGGGCTTGTCGTACCAGATCCAACCGATGCTATCGCGTTCTACGAATTTATCGATATCGATGGTGCGTGTGCTTTCGAGGGCCACCGCTTCCAGCTCATCATCTTCAAGGAGGATATAGTCGCCTTCCGCTTTCTCAAAGCCCTTGATCTCGTCCTGATCGCGCACAGGCTTGTGCGTCACTGAATCGACATAGCGGCTGATGACCCGATTGCCTGTTTTGGCGTTGAGCGTGTGAAAGCGCACTTTCTCGCTGTCGCTGGTCGCCGGCATTAACTCGACGGCACAAGTGACGAGCGACAGTTTCAGATAGCCTTTCCAGAATGCGTGCGGCACCGTTTCATCCCCTTTCAGGTGGAGGATAACCAATTGAAGGCTGGAAGGTTCCGGTTCAGGGCCGCGCTGGAACCTGTTAGGCGTTTGGGTGGTTATCAGCGAAGGAGATTCCGCCACAGCCATTTCGGGGAAGCACCATTGCTCGAAAAATCGCCGATCCCGCATCGCCTGATCCATGTCACTGATACCGAGCCGGGCCTAAAGCGCATTCGTTGCGGCACGGGCTTTCGTTATCTCGATTGCCATCGACATGCGGTCAGTGCGGGGGAAAAGGTGCGGATAGCGGCCTTGGCCATTCCGCCCGCATGGAAGGACGTCTGGATATGTCTCGACCAGCATGGCCACATACAGGCTACAGGCCGCGACGCACGCGGCAGGAAGCAGTATATCTATCATCCTGCGTGGATGGCAGAGCGCGGACAGAGCAAGTTTTCAAGCTTGCAGGCTTTTGGTCAGAAGCTCAGCGGTCTCCGGCAAAAGATCGACGCAGACATACGGCGACGTTCCCTCGGTCGGGAAAAGGTGGTCTCAACCGTCATCTGGATGATGGACAGACTGTTGCTGCGCGTTGGCAACCCTAACTATGCGCGGGAGAACAACAGTTTTGGCATCACCACCTTGCGCAATCGCCATGTCAAGGACGACGGAGCAGGCTTGCGTCTGGTTTTCACGGGCAAGTCGGGCAAGAGCTGGAACCTGAAACTGTCCGACAGGCGGATTGCACGGATTGTGCGGTCAGTACAGGAGCTGCCGGGGCAGCAACTGTTCCAATATATCGATGACGAGGGAGCCCGGCGCGCCGTTTGCTCGCAGGATATCAACGATTATCTGCGAGACGCCATGGGGGCAGAATTTACCTCCAAGCATTTTCGCACCTGGGCTGCGACCGCAGAGGCAGTTGAAGCACTCTGCTCGACGGAATTACCTGAAAGCGAAGCGGCCAGAAAGCGCGTGCTCAATCAAGTGATTGACGGTATCGCTCAATCGCTTGGCAATACGCGTGCGGTTTGCCGCAGCGCCTATATTCATCCGGGCGTTATCGAGCATTGGGAGCGGGGAACGCTGGCTGGCGAAGTGGAGGCCGCCGGAGCGAACCGGCTTGTGGCGCCTCGGCTGAGCAAAGCCGAACGCAATACGCTGAAATGGCTGATGGCGAATGCCTGAATAACGGAACTATTTCTCCCGCATCTGGTTAGTCATGAACTGACAAGGAAGGACGCAATTATGAAAACGGCCAAGTTTCTGCTCGGAATTTCAGGGCTAGCACTGGGATTTGCTCTGGCAAGGGCAGCATCGCCGCAAGTGCCCAAAGGCGTTGTGCCGGTGAAACCGTTCGATCTTTCCCGCTATCTTGGAAAATGGTTTGAGCTTGGCCGTATTGAAAACCGCTTCGAACGCGGTCTCACGCGCACAACGGCGGAATATTCTCTGAACGCTGATGGAACCGTCCGCGTCGTCAATAGCGGGTTTGATCCATGGAAAGGTCGTACGACAAGTGCGACCGGTACTGCAAAATTTGTAGGCGCGTCCGACGAAGGTGCGTTGAAAGTGTCCTTCTTCGGCCCATTTTATGGCGGCTATAACATTGTTGATCTCGATGAGAATTACGAGTGGGCGATCATCGTCGGGTCAAGCCGCAACTATTTCTGGGTGCTTTCCCGATCCACAGTTCTCACCGAGGAACTGAAGGCCCGTGCGGTAGCCGTGGCGTTGCTTCTGGGGATTAATCCCGACGCGATCCACTGGATACCGCAGGAGAAGCCGCTGTAGAGGCCACTCATTCCACAGGATGATTTGCCATCTCCCTGCAGGATGCGGCGCAGCGTTGGCAAGCCGCCACACATTCTTCCATATCATCCAGCGCGCGACAGCTTTCCGCGCAGTCGTCGCATATCCGGGCGCAGAGCCTGCATAGCTCATTGTGGATGGGGCTCTTAAGCATCATCACGTGCGCCGCAGTACGACAAAGTTCGGCGCAGCCCAGCATGGTTCTGAAATGTTTTGGTTCGACATGTGCGCCTCCACGTTCCAGACAATGGTCGGACGCCATTTCGGTGCAGATGCGATAGCAGTCGAGACAGGCGGTGATGCATTCAGTCTGCTTTGCGTCGTGCATTTTCCCGTTCCTCCTTTGACATGTTCGAACCCCAAACCATGAAATGGCGTTATTGTTTCAAATGGAACAGAAGCGTATTTTTGCGGTTATGCATCGGGATGCTCCAGGAGGAGAGCCGATGGCTAGTGGAAAATGGAAAAAGCGAATCCGTCGGGCCAAGGCTGGCCACGAGCTGGAGCAGGCGGCAGCACTTCCCTATCGGTTTGAAAATGGCCACCTCAAGATCATGCTGGTCACGTCGCGCAGCACACATCGCTTCACCTTGCCGAAAGGCTGGCCGATGAAAAAGCGCAGTCTCGCCGACGCTGCACGTATTGAAGCCCTCGAAGAAGCGGGGATTGAAGGAAAAGTCAGCCGTTCTACGATCGGCCACTATCTGTATTGGAAGCGCCTGAAAAGAGTTTTCATCCCGGTTAAGGTGAGGGTCTATCCGTTGCATGTTCAATGCGAAAACGCCCGTTGGCCAGAACAGAAGCAGCGCCAGCGCAAATGGCTTTCGCCGGATGAGGCGGGTCTGCTGGTGGACGAGCCGCAATTGATAAGCCTCATTGCGTCCCTCGATACCGATCATCGAGCCTAATTTTGTGGGAACATAAACTGCGCTTGTCGGTTAGGTGCCGGTCTGAGCCCGAAAAACTGGCCCAAAGGAGAACGAGATGGACGATCATCATATCCCCAAGCAACTCCGACAAGAGCATAGAAAGGCATCAACAATGCCTGATAAGACTTCAGAAAAGTCGAAGGACCAGAAGGCTACCGACCGTCCGAAGGACCGCGGTGACAAGGAGCATTGGCTCTACGCGCAACGCGTGCCAGACAAATGAGAACGCTCCTTCTATTGGCCATCGGTGTGGTGTTGCTTCTGGTGGTAGGGTCTCTCTTTTATCCTTCCACCGATGACGATGCTGGAACGCAGCCTTCGCCCCATTCTTTACAGACAGATCCTCCCGATTGAAGCGCCCGCTTAAAGCGGGCGCTTTCTTTTAGAGGATTGGCTTTCCGCCCGTGACTGCAATGGTTGCGCCTGACGTATAGCTCGATAGTGGATCTGCCAGCATGACATAGGCGGAGGCAAGTTCCGCAGGCTGGGCGGGTCGTTTCATCGGCGTCTGTTTGCCGAATGATGCAACAGCCTCTTCCGGCAATGTGGAAGGGATCAGGGGCGTCCAGACCGGCCCCGGCGCAACCGCATTGGCGCGAATGCCTTTTTCAGCCAGCAATTGCGCAAGGCCAGCAGTGAAATTCTGGATGGCGCCCTTTGTCGTTGCATAAGCCAGCAAGGTCGGGTTGGGCATGTCCGAATTGATCGAAGCCGTGTTGATGATCGCGGATCCCGGTTTCATATGAGGCAGGGCGGCCTTTGTCAGATAGAACATTGCATGGATGTTCACACGGAAGGTCAGATCCCATTCTTCATCGCTGATATCTTCCAACGCGTTAAAACTGGCCTGATGCGCGGCATTATTGACCAGGATATCGATCTGCCCAAATTCTTTGGCGGCGCGCTCTGCAATTTCCCGGCAGGTCTGGGAACGCTGAATATCGCATTTCATCAAAACGGCCTTGCGGCCCTCTGCCTCGATCAGCGACCGCGTTTCAAGCGCATCGGCCTCTTCCTGAAGATAGGCGATCAGAACATCAGCACCTTCTCGTGCAAAGGCGATAGCTACGGCGCGTCCGATCCCGCTATCGCCGCCCGTGATGATGGCTTTTCGTCCTTCCAACTTGCCGGAACCCTTGTAGCTTGCTTCGCCATGATCAGGCTTGGGATTCATCTTTTCCGTCAAGCCTGGCATGGCCTGATGCGGCGTATCGAAGGGAGGGGTGGGATATTGTTTATTCATAAAGGGTTGTCCTTCCTCAGCATTATTATCGCTTCGGATCTAACCACCGGAATCCTCCGGTGTTCCCATCATGTGGCGTAGAATGTGTCCGTGACGTTCGGGACTACTGTTCCAGACCGCGACGACGAAAAAGAGCTTCGGCAATGACCGACAGATCATTGTCACGATTACTCAGCACGAAGCCGGTAAAGCCCTTGTTATCACTCGCCGGATTCATGGACAGGGCGAAAATGAACGGCGTCGATCGCGTTTCAAGCGCATCGACAAGCGGCAATACAGTTGCCGGCTCCAGCGCCACATCAAGTATAGCGGCGTCGACTTCTTCGTTTTGGAGAAAATGGAGCGCTTGCTCGGTCGTGTTGACGGGGCCAAGAATTACAGCACCAATCGCACCAAGTTTGCGACCGGTTTCCTCCGAAAGAAGAAAACTGTCTTCGAAAACGAGAATGCGCTTGCCCGAAAATGAATACATGGCCCTATCATTTAGACTTATCATAACAAGTAGTTAGTTAGTCATGTCCGAAGGCAAAACGCAAGATATCGGGCGATGGTTTTGCGCTTCAATCAAAACGCTATGAATAGGCAGTTCGACAGTTTTTCGTTCATCAACTATCGACGATATCGTGCAGCTTATGGCGGGCGCGATGCAGACGGCTTTTCACTGTACCAATCGAACAAGCGCAAATTTCAGCTGTACGTTCATAGCTTTTACCTTCCAGCACCACCAGCGAAAGCACACGGCGATATTTCTGTGGCAAGGTTTCAAGCGCGATCTGCACATCATGTGCTTCGAGCGTATATTCCTGTGAAGCACCGACGCTTGCGGTCGGCGATATACATTCGGCAACACCGGGCGCTTCTCGCTTTTGCAACCGGATGCGGGTGCAAAATGTGTTGCGCATAATGGTGAAAAGCCAGGATTTCAGCGGGGAATAAGGGATATATTTCTCCCGGTTTGCTAGGGCTTTAACGAGCGTTTCCTGTACGAGATCTTCGGCATCTTCCCGTTGGCTATAAAAAGTGCGCGCAAATGCGCGCAATGCCGGGATCATATCAACAAGCTCGTCCGGTTCCAACGTGTAGTCGGAATGGAGGGGGCAAGACATCAGTCTGACCTTTCCGAACCACGGTTCGGTTTGAGTGTGGGGCGGCTTATGCCGCCCTTTTTTGTCACGAGTTCTTGTGGCTTTGCTGCCCCGCCTTCACATGCTTCTCGTGTGAGCCGCCGCGTGAGGAAGACTGCTGATTATTGCCACCGCTAGCCTGCTTGCCGTCGTTCTTATGGCTTTGCTGACCAGCCTTGACATGTTGTTCGTGGGTGCCACCCTGGGTATGGCTTGGTGTATGACTCTGGGCCATTATCTTTCCTTCCGGTGGGTTTCATGCTTTCCAAGGTATCTGTCGCGCGTGACATAAGCCTAACCCGACCGGCGCGCCGATGTTCCGCGCTATTGGTGTAACAAACTTCACGTTTGTCCAGAGTCCGGATTAATTGGCAAAATCCGCAGCCATCGCGAGCTCTTTGAGGAACAAGGCGCGTTCTTTCTCGAAATCCGGTCGGCTTCGTAGCCGCAGCAGGTAAGAAGGGTGGATGGTGGCGAGCAATTGGGTATTCTCACCGTAAGCGAGCAACCGCCCGCGCATGTCCGCTATCCGAACTGTCTTCTCCAACAGGGATTGCACGGCGGTCGCTCCCAGCGCCACAATAAGTTGCGGGTGGACCAGTTCGATCTCCTGCTCGAGCCACCAGCGACACGCCTCTATATGGCTGGTCGAAGGGCGCTGATGGAGCCTTTTCTTGCCCCGCTGAATATGTCGGAAATGTTTGACCGCGTTGGTGAGATAGCAACGATCGCGTGAAAGGCCTGCTTCCGCGAGGCAGCGTTCAAACATCTGCCCTGCCGGACCGATCAAGGGGCGCCCCCCTTGATCCTCCTTATCTCCCGGCTGTTCTGCAACGAACATGATACCGGCTCCCACCGGCCCTTCGCCAAAGACTGTTTGCGTCGCATTTTTGTATAGCTCGCAACGCCGACAGCTAAGCGCTTCATGCCGAACGGAGGCCAGGGTAGCCTCCGTAATTTTTGTCGCCGGGCGTGTCATTGCGCCCCCGTTGCAGAAGCAGGAGGTTTCGATTCCGTGGATGCGGGCGGCTTGCTGTTGTCATCCATGAAACCCCTGCCGGGGGTCAACTGGCCGTAAAATTCGACCGCTGCCCAGACAATCATCGCCAGCACCAGACTGACAATAAGGATCAGGAAAATCCGGCTTCCCTTCCGGCCTTGCCGGGCATCCTTGGGAGTAACCTCCTTCATGCTGGCTGCTCCACTTCTAAATTATGTCCATCGGCGGCGTTCTTGCTCGATCTGGTCGGATGTGTATGGCGCGCCAGAAGCGCTGAATCCTTCCCAACCTTCATCGACATAAGCATTGCGCCGTTTCCGGATGTCCACACGCGCCCACTCGTCGAAAATCGCTTCCACTTTCGGACGGTCCTCTTCGTCGCACCGAACGACGACCAGCGTGCTGCCCCGGCGGATCGCTTCGGAATAGGCTTGCGCTTCTTCCTCCGGAATGCCGCTTTCCATCAGCGCGCCAACGATACCGCCTGCAACACCGCCTGCGGCGGCACCACCGACCAGCCCGACGAGGGTGGCTGTGAGCCAGCCGCCAGCAACGACGGGCCCGACACCGGGAATTGCAAGCAGTCCCAGCCCCGTCAGCAGTCCGGCTCCACCACCCGCAACAGCTCCGACACCAGCGCCAGTTTCCACCCCGGCAATGGTGGATTGATCTTCTCTGACAGCATCATCGGCATATTGGCCGTTGGTATTGTTGGATATCAGGCTGATATCGTCAGCTGAAATACCTGCTTCTTGCAGTGCCCGGACAGCGTCGAGCGCTTCGTCATGATTATCGAAAAGACCGGTGACATGTACCATTGTCATCTCCTTCGTTCGGTTAGGGCTGCGTTATTATTGCGTGGTTACATTGCCCTGAAAGTCGAGCTGAACTTTAAAGGGCTGTCCATCACGCGCCGCTTCGGCGCGCCAGATGCCATCTTCGCCCAGTTTGAGGTTCATGATGTTGGTGTAACCTGCGTCGGTGAAACGCTGCTTTGCCTGCTCTTCGGTGAAACTGTTCTTGCCCGGAACGGGTGCGTTCGGATTGGTCTCGCCTGGCGTTGTAACCGCAGGGGTTTGCGGCTCATCAGAGGGCGCCGTTTGGGCGAAGGCAGTGGTGGCAATAAGATCAAAAGCAGCGGCTGCTGGATATCGGACTGAGCTTTTCATGGAATTCCTCCCTTCATCGTGAGAGGTGTCCTAACCAGCGAGAGGCTAGGATGTTCCACTGCCTTGTGTTTTGATCCAACAGAGTTGGATAATGGCCGTAAGTTTCTGCTTTTACGCTGTATTCTAACGGGCGCCGAGAACCATTTCCCTGATCCAACGTGTCAGAAGATGGTTATAAGTCTTCTGGTGAACAGCGTCCTCAAGAGCGTGGTCTGCACCATCCAGCATACGCAGGGTCAGTGAATGAGAATGGATGAAAGCGCTTTGATAACTGGCGATGGTTGGATGAGGTACAATTGTATCGTGTTCGGACTCAACGAGCAGGACGTCCCCGCGAAACTCCCGTGCCTGACGGAGCGCCCGATTGTCCTCCGCTCCGACCAACGCCGAGCGATAGGATTGGAGATCAACCCTATCGAGTTGCGCTTTCGGCAATTGCCAATAACTGTCGCGATAAAGGGCAGGGGCTCTGAGAGCCAACCACCTGACGGGCCGAAATTCCGTCAATAGCGTCGCCAGATAACCGCCATAGCTGCTTCCGACGACGACAATCGAACCATCCTCGACGATCTTTAAGCTTGCCAGCCGGTCATAGGCGGCAATGACATCATCGAGATTCTCTCCGCGCGTTACGGTCTTGTTGCTGGTGACTGTATGTCCGTGACCGCGCATGTCGAATGTCAGGCAAACGCAACCGAGTTCCGAAATTGATTTAGCCCGTTCGATATCGCGTTCCTGATTCCCAGCCCAGCCGTGGAGAAACAAAACGCCTGGAATGGTTGTGTCCGGTGAGATGACCGTGGCGTCCAGTTGGACTTGGTCTACATCAATGGTGGTAGCATTACGGATCATGATAGAGTTTCTCTATTCGTGCATATTTATAGAGCGGCTGGCCGATATCGTCCTCGCCTGCATACACAACAAAATCATCGGCTGCGAACCGCGGTTCTGCACCGTAAGTCTCGCGTGCGGCAACCTTCAAGGCGCTGACGGAACTGTCCGCAGTCATCGCCTCCAGAGCGAGGATTTCCGCAGGAGAAGCCCCGCCCACTCGCCATGATTGCTCTAGCACTCCGCAACAAAAGCCATCTTCCGTCACGGGTCCGACCAGAACGTCATAGTTTTTACGCGAAGCGACGAGGCCGAAATGTTGCTCGGCTGCGGTATCGTAGCGTTGCGCGCCTTCGATAATTCGATGGGCGACAGGCATGCGCAGTCGAATTCGCAATGCATCCCAGCCGCCGCGTGCCACATAGAGCCGACTTCCCGCATAAACGGTCTCGCCGTTGAGGTCGCTCGCGGTATATTGGCGACCGAGATAGCTCATGGTCAGACCGGCAAGACTGACCTGCCCGACCGAATAGGTCGATGAGTTTTCAATATCTTCCTCAATTACCATTCCTCTAGCGATATCGCTTTCCGAAAGCGTTTGAAGAAACAGGTCCAGTTCGTGATTGTTTTGAAAGACACTTTGCTTTTTGCCGCCCGATGCATAGGGATCTTTCAATCGGATCTTTCGCTTGTCGAGAAGAAACGCACCCGCTTGCGCAGCATGGTCATGCGAGAAAACGGAGTAACCGGAGAGGGCAGAACCTTCCAGATCCTTCGCGAATTGGGGCATCCAGCCGGTCGGCAGAGCGTCTTCTTCGGTCCAGGCGGGGTGTGTCGCCAGTTTGGTCGTCATGAATTCCTGATCCACACAGCCACCCCAAAACTGATCGGCATCGAGTTCGGGGTGGCTTTGTCGGATAAGCGAGAAAGTCGGAACAAAGAATGTCCGGTCTGCGTCGTCGAAATGCTGCACAGTGGAACCGAGACGGATGCCCGTCAGTTTCGCCAACCGTTCAGCGATGGCCTCGACACTGGCAACATTATGCCGACTGTCGGAAGACTGGCTGACGACGCAAATTTTCTCGTAGCTGTCCATTAAACTCAGGCAGCTTCGGCGTGACGATTGGCTGACGTTTCAGCAAGCTGGGTCAGGTCCTTGTCTGTCTGGCCTTCTTCCTGCAAGGTTTGATCGAGCAGCTTGGCCACATCATTGTAGCCCAATGTTTGTGCCCAACGCTTCAGGGTGCCGTAACGGGTTATTTCATAGTGCTCAACCGCCTGTGCGGCAGAGATCAGGCCTGCATCCAGAGCGGGGGTCTCGGAAAATTCATCCATAATCTCTTCGCCCTCGGCAATGATACCCTCAATCGCTTCGCATGTTTTGCCCTGCGCGCGCTTTCCGAGAATCTCGAAACATTGCTGCAAGCGTTCGACATGCCCTTCCGTCTGCTCATAGTGTTTCATGAAAGCATTCTTGAGCTTTTCGTCTTCGGCGGCGCGCGCCATTTTCGGTAGCGCTTTCAATATCTTCCGCTCAGCATAGTAGATATCTTTCAGCGTATCGTAAAAGAGATCCTCAAGTGTGCGTTGCTTGGTTCTGGCCATTTCCAACTCTCCCTTTGGGGTTTCAGACGTTGATGCCGCTCCGTTCAGCGACAGGCCTGCCCAACCCATCAGGCCGCTAAATGTTTCATCGTCCTGATAATTCTTGCAGGTTGACGTTCAGGACTTGGATGCGTGGTTCGGCTTTCCCTTTTGCTTGGTGGAAGCCATTTTCTCGAGTTCCGTCTCGCTCATGGATTTTTCCATTTGCTTGGACGCGCCTTGCAAGCTGCTTTTGGCTTTGTCTCCGCGTTTTGCGGCGAGGGCCGCCCCGGCGGCCTGTTGCTGTGCTTTCGATTTTGCGGGCATGTCTTTTCCTCCGGCATCAATGCGCTCATTGGAATGGAGTGCTTGGTCCGCTACGCACAGACGCGAAGCGAAATAGCCCTACCAAACCGCGCGATACGGAGATTGTTCCAAAAGGAATGACGACAGATAGCCGATTACTTGCGACCGCGCTGTTCGTCCCTGCATTTCTTCGCGTCCTGACCTGGCACACACTTTGTGTGCTTCTCAATCCGGTCTTTACGATCATGTTTTGGTGGTTGCGCTTTTTCAGGAACGGGTACGTTCTCTGGTGCAGCAGGCTGCTGATTGGACGAAGGCGGCGGGTTTCCCGGCACCTCAGGTTCCTGTCCACCCGATTGGGTCGGCATGCCGGGTGTTTGCGCAGACGCTGCAGTCGAGGCGACTGCAAAAACTAACGCGATAATGAACTGTTTCATTGCTCTATCCTCATCGCTGCAAGATGAGTAGATCAACAGTCTCGCTGGAATAATGTTCCGACAGGTGCGATGCACCCACAGAGTCGCTGATGCGGGTTTTAATTGTCAGTGAAGCAAAATGGCGGGCGGATTGCTGGGGCCGCCTCGCTACTTTGCTTCTATTCGAAAAACCGATCAGCGGTTATTTATCAATGCCTGCACAAGGTCGGCTTCCAGATCCTCCGGGTCTTCCAGACCGATAGAGATGCGAATGAGCTGCGCGCCAATGCCCAGATCATTCTTCTGGTCTTCTGGCACAACCGCATGTGTCAGTGAAAACGGATGCTGAATGAGACTTTCCACACTTCCAAGGCTGACAGCGAAGTGGAAATAGCGGGTCGAAGTCAAAATGCTTTCGACGCGTGCAAGGTCACCTGCGACTTCTATGGAGATGACGCAACCGAAATTGATCATCTGATCCGCCGCCAGTTTATGCTGCGGGTGGCTTTCCAGACCGGGATATACAACCTTGGTCAGCCCCAGTTCTTGAGCTCTTTGTTCGAGATGGGTTGCAAGCTTCAGCGCGGTTTCCGATTGCCGGATGCTGCGAATTTCCAAGGTTTTCAGCGAGCGGTGCAAAAGAGCGCAATCGGTCGGCGACATCACGGAACCGAGCGCGTTTTGCAAATATTTGACGCGTTCCGCAAGCCCGGCGGGAGCGTTCGAAGAGACCGCAACCACGCCGCCGAGAAGATCGGAATGCCCGTTCAGCATTTTCGTTGCCGAATGGACGACCACATCAATTCCGTAGTCGATCGGGCGCTGGCCAGCTGGCGAGGAGAAGGTGCTGTCGCAAACCGTGATCGCTCCAGCCTTGTTGCCGAGTTCCGCGACCAGAGAAAGATCAACGATGCGCAGTGTTGGGTTGGATGGTGTTTCAAACCAGAGCAGAGCGGGCTTGTGATCGGCGACGGCCTGGCGAAGAGCGGCTTCGTCGGAAAAATCCACGAAACTGACATTATGCGCCGCCGTGATCGGCTTGACGTCGGCAAGCAGTCGATAGACACCGCCATAGAGATCGTTATGCGCCAATATCGACGATCCCGCCGGGAGCGCTTCAATCAATGTCGCCGCTGCAGCAAGGCCGCTCGGAAAAACGAACGCCGCTTCTGCACCTTCAAGGTCTGCGAGGCAGCGTTCCAGACCATTTCGGGTTGGATTGCCGCTGCGGGTGTAGTCGAAACCTTTGCTCGCTCCAATCCCGTCCTGCACATATGTCGTTGCATGGTAGATCGGAGGGATCACGGCTCCGGTCAAAGGATCTGGTTCCTGACCGATATGGATCGCGCGCGTTGCAAAACCAGCCTGATTGCGGGGAAGGTTCTTGGCCAATTTTCCGTCTTTCTATCGTTGGTCTGTGGTGCCGGTTTTGCGCATCAACCGCTCCCCGGATCGATAATATTTTTTGTGTCCAGCCGAACATCGTTCGTGTTTCAATAAGCGATCAATTCGCTCGTATCCTTCAAATAAAGCGGGTGGCCGGGCGAGCCATTATTTGTAATCTTCAGCGCATGGAGCTTGATATTGTTGTTGCGCAGCGCATTCGTGATGAGCTCGCCATGATGCGCAAACTTCTTGTGCAGTGATCCATAGGCCATCACCACGATTGCTGCATGTTTGGCCTGTTCGAGAATTGTCTGAACATTCTCCTCGGTGCAAGGAACAACACCTTCTTCCAGCAACATTTTTGGATGCGTGGCGCGATAATCCATCACGTTGCATTTTACATAGCGGCTGTAGCCCCAGCGGCGCGTAAACTTCTGCTCTTTGAAAACCGTTGGATCGTCCACATCATAGGCCGCAGTGCTGGGGTTCATGCCGATCCAGAGCACATATCCGTCTTTATCTCCACCGTCCCATTCGCGCGTCAGAAGACGACGGTATCGACCGCATTCGGAAAAGATTGCGTCGCCTCTGATCTCCGGTTTAACCTTCAAGCGAACCTTGCCGCCTGGGTCATGGGATTCGTGATTCATCATCGCTGCGTCTCGAGCTTCCGTGGTCGTCATGTCTTTCTATGGAGGATTTAGCATCCGATGCGCTGAACGCCTAGCGTATTATACTGTGGAAGTAGAATTTGCGACCGGGCCGCTCGCCGACCTCGCCTTTGCAGCAGTGCGAGATATGCAGATGATGAAAGGAAGACAGCGGTAAGCCGCCTTCCTCCCCATGGAGTTGTCAGGCACTGACTGGTTGGCGCGGGCTGCTATTCTTTTGGGATTGAAGAACCGTTTTTGCGCTTCGATTGACAGAATAAACATAATGAAATGCATCGGCTCTGCCACCTATCAGGCATATATCGTGACGGTTCCAGTTCCATCGTTCCGCATCAAGCATTCTCTCGAACTTTGACGATGTGGTTGCAGACCAGAAACTTGCCGCCCCTGTCGGGATCAGAGCTCTTCCCAGGACGGCGAGGCCGCTTCCAGAGTAAATCGCATTGTTCTGTTCTCTTACGAGAAAATCAGGACCATTATCGGTATCCATCAAAATCAAATCATATGCCGCAGGCCGCTGTCGTAACGTCTCCATGACGTCGCCAACCTGAAGTTCAACACGATGATCCCGAATTGGATGGTCGGCCAGATGACCGATGACGGAACGGTTCCATTCGACAATTTCAGGAACGAGTTCACACACGGTTATCTGCGTGTCCTGCGGAACAAAATCGAGCGCTGCTCGAAGCGTGAAACCCATGCCAAGCCCACCGATGAGAATTCTCTTGGGCGTGTGATTTAAGAAGCGCAGTGAACGTTCAGCGAGAACAATCTCCGATTGGAAATTGACGTTCGACATCAATTCCAACCCGTTATATCGAATTTCATAGATATCGCCTCTTTGTCGCAACAATATTTCGTCGCCAGCGTCATTGCCGGCGCGCGCCAACTCAGTCCAGATAGCCATTTAAAAACCCAAACGTTGAAAAGAACGACTGGCCCTGCCAGTGCGAACTAGGTGTTTCGTAGTGATGGGAGTGTCGGGGTCGCTGCAAACTTATGTGTGCAGCAACCCGATGGCATCGTCTGATCTGGCATCCATCATGAGAGGAAATGCCGACACATTCTTCAAACCGTTGGAAATATTGAGCAAGATTTGAAAAATATTCGTCATATCAAAATTCTGGATCACATCCTGATTGCGTAATGGCCTTCTTTTAGTACCAAAGTGGCTTTTTTAATCAAGTGCTCGGGTGAAATGTCGCGCGCAACTGGCATAGCTTCGCCAACGTCTGATCAGAACGCTTCACCGTTATTTTCTTTGATAGGTGATCTGTTCGCCGTCCCGTTCAGAGTCCGTAGGCGCGGATTATCCCGCCTTCATCTATGAAAAGGAACCTCGTTTCAAGGCAACAATGGCTCACCTGCCAGAAAAGATTAGGGCCGCTTAGCTGCGGCCCCGACTGTTCTTTATTTAGCAACGATTGCCTGGATGCCGGCGAGTGCACATTCGGCATCCGTTGCGCCCGACGGTGCGCCGCCGACGCCAATTCCGCCCACTAGCGCATCGCCGATCTTGATCGGCAGCCCGCCCGCCTGGATGACGAAGCGTGAATCCATATCCCGCATGCCGCTATTGGCTGGCTTCGACGCGATAAATTCTGCGAGTTCGCCGGAGTCACGGCCAAGAGCTGCCGCCGTGAACGCTTTTCCTGTGGCGCTGTTGCCAGTGTGCGGGCCGGAAAGATCGGCTTTCAGCAGCACCTTCGTCGATCCATCACGCGCAACAACTGCGACGCTCACATTGTTGCCCTTGGCGACACATGCATCGAGTGCAGCCTGAGCGGCTTTGGTTGCCAGATCGAGCGGCAGATAGGGCGTCGTGGGAAGGGTCTGAGCGAAAGCGGTAGCCGGAGCCAGCGACAGAGCGATAATAGCAAGTTTGCGGATCATGGTCGTTCCTCGGTTTCGATGGGTGTGATCTAACTCTGCCCGCCCTGAAACTGAATCCGTAGCCTTTGCGATCTTATCCGTAGTTCTACGGATTTGCACTTCCTTCGAGCCACAGGCGAGTCATTTCCGCTTGCGATGTGGTGCCTAGTTTTACGCCAATGGCTGCACGGTGACTGTCGATGGTGCGTGGAGATAACCCAAGACCATCCGCAATCTGCCGGGTGGTGAAGCCTTGCGCAATACGGTCCAGCACCTCGCGCTCGCGTGCTGTCAACATATCGAGCAAGGCAAGCGTTTCGGCTCTCAGCGCCTTGCTGCCCAGCTTGTGGTCCAGCAATTGCTGGGCTTTCTGGATCGCATCGATCAGGTCCTGCTCATCGACGGGTTTGGATAGATAATCTACAGCGCCATTGCGAAAAGCGCGGCGACAGGCTTCGATATCGCCGTGGCCGGAAATAATGATCACAGGCCAGTCGATTTCCTGCGCAGCCAAAACCTCCTGCAGTTTAAGGCCCGTCATCACCGGCATACGAATGTCGAAAATCAGGCATCCGGGCGTCAGTCGTGGCAATTGCGCCAGAAATGCAGACGGATCTGCAAAAGTTTTAACCTCGATATCTATGGTCGAGAGTAGAAGGCTGAGGGCCTTTCTGACTGCTGCATCGTCATCGACGAGGTAAACAGGCTGAACCATTAATTTCAACTTTCTCTGTCGGCAGCCATCGGAAGCACCACGCGAAATAGCGCGCCGTGTTCCTGTGGGATATAGGAAATCTCGCCGCCGAAGCGTTCAACGAGACGTTGGCTCAGCGCAAGTCCAAGGCCGGTTCCCTCGGGACGGTTTGTCGTAAACGGCGTGAAAAGGCGAGGCAGCAGCTCGGGCGCGACACCTGGGCCGTTATCCTGAACCTCCAGAACCGCCATGGTTCCTTCCGTTTTAAGCGACGCTGTTACGTGCCGATCACGATCATCGTCGGTGTCACGAAAAGACTCGATGGCATTGCGCAGAAGATTGAACATTACCTGCTCCATTTCCACCGGGTCTACTGCGGCCAACAAAGGGCTTTCAGGCATCAGGAGGTCTAACCCGACACTTTGCCGTTTTGCTTCTGAGGCCAGCAAGGTTTGTACATTTTGCAGTGAAAGGCGCAGGTCGGCTTTGATGTTTTCCCTGCGTTGCGGACGCGACCAGTTGCGCAACCGATCCAGAATGGCCGAAGCGCGGCGCGCCTGATCCACCATATCGTCAAGCGCACTCGCAAGCGCCGTTGTGTTGTTGCGGCTCAACAGGCGGCGTCCGGCCTGCGCCCCAGCGAGAAGCGCCGTCAGCGGCTGCGTCAATTCATGCGCCATGCCGCTTGCCATTTCCCCCATCGTGTTGACGCGCGACGCATGGGCCAGGCGGGCTTCAAGGCCGCTCAGTTCTGCGCGACGCTCCGCATGGCGTGTGCGTTTCATTTGGCGAATGATGACCAGCCCCCGAAGAAAAGCAGATTTATGAGAATGAGGATCGGGATCAACTGGTCCAGAGGCAGCAGAGCGGCCCATCCCACCTTCATGGCGGTTTCGAAAAGAAGCGGCTGAGAGGCGCTTCCCAATTGCTTGGAAAAGAGCGCTGCGCCAAATGATACTGGGTTGCTGAAAAGAATTGTTCCATCCGGCATCAGAAGACGGCGCGCAACACCGCTACGGCGCCAGAATGCATCGTCCGAGCTGATCAGGGCGTCAGCATTGATCGATAGCGCCAGCCCATCGTGGGGATCGTCGTTATTCGGGCTGCGCTTTATAATCAGGTAATGCCCGGGACGCGCCGCTGGTGTGATCAGTTTCGGAACGCCGCTCGATGAGAGTGCCGCCGCTCGTATGGTTGCGGTCAGCTCCGGTTCCAGCTCTCTTGTGCCGGTAACAGGCGCTGACGGGTCGATCGGCACAAGTTGAATTTCATCGATCCGTGGATAGAAACGTGTGATGGTCGTAGCGACTTCGAGAAACACGTCGTCTTGTGAGAGTTCGGCAGTCCGCACCTTGGATTGCGCAATCGTCGAAAGCGCAGTCAAATGGGCATCATGCTGAACCGCACGTTGAGAAGCTTCACGATGTAACGTGAAACTGGCCGCCTGGAGTTCGGACAACAATTCGGATCGCTGATAGACTGCAAGGCCGCTGATCACCAGAAAATTGAGCAGAAGCCATATGATAAATGGGAGCAAGGCAGAGCGGAACCGCGCCCATATGCTTCCATTATGCAGGTTCATAGTTCCATCCTGATACCGATCGCTATTCCGGCAAAACATATCGATACTGATTTGCTGCGCCAACAGGAAATCGTCCTGCGTTCAGGTTCCAGTCATCTGAGCGAGATTATCAACGGTCATAGGGCTGCTGGTGTTTCGCAATAGCGCTATTCCGGTGGCAGATGGTTTGTTCTGAAAGGATATCTTGATCATGGATTTCATGCGTCGCTCATTTTTGTTGTCCGGTGCGGTGCTGGTGCTTGCGGTATCCGCATGTCAAAAAGAACAAGTCCCGGCTGCGCCCGAAGCTCAGGCTGGAATTTGCAAAAAAAGATGTCGCAGAAACCCTCGCTGGCAAGGATAGACTTACCGACGACGCCGCCATGCAGCTGACAGGCGCAACCATCGTCCGCCAAGTGAAGCCCGGCGACCCGGTTACAATGGATTTCAGGCAGGAGCGCATAACTATCGAAACAGACACCACGACCGGCAAAATCAGTCGTGCATATTGCGGCTAGCTGTTTCTCATAGCTGGGAAGCAAATTAACAGCGCAAGAGAAACTTTGCCAATCAGCTAAGTTTTCTCTTGCGCATTGTTCCGATATCTGAATAGTTAGCAATATGGCTAAGCATGATCCAGATCTTTCATTATTGTTCCACGCGTTGGCAGACCCGACACGACGGTCGATCCTGACCCGTTTGGCCGGTGGGCCTACAGCGGTGACGGAATTGGCTGGTCCGACGGGGCTGCGCCTGCCGACGGTGATGCGACACCTTTCCGTGCTGGAAGAGGCTGGTTTGATCGTGTCATCGAAGGATGGACGAATACGTACTTGCGCTATCCGCCCTGAAGCTATGGAGCCAGCGCGCAGTTGGATGGATGAACAGCGCGCCATTTGGGAAGCACGTCTGGATCGGCTGGATGCGTTTGTGATGAATGTGATGGAGGAGCGCAAGAATGACACGGATTGAGAAGCCCGGTAGCATGGGCGTAGCGGCAACAGGTGACAGTCGTTTTGCAACGCTTACCTTTGAGCGGAACGTGGCGGCGCCGGTATCCGTTCTGTGGCAGGCGTGGACCGCTCCCGCCGCGCGGGCGGTCTGGGCTGCGCCAAACTCTGCCGTCGAAGTGGAATTTCTGGAAGCCGACACCCGGATCGGCGGTCGCGAGGTTTCTCTATGCAGGGTGAAAGGTCAGCCCGACATTCGCTGCGAATGTGGCTGGCTCGAATTGCAGCCCGCGTTGCGCAGCGTGAATTATGAAGTGATCTCAAGCGAAAGCGTGAAGCAATCGGCAGCATTGGTTACTGCTACCTTTGCCGATAAGGGCGAACGCAGCAGTGTGGCGGTGACGGTTCAGCTGTCTTCGCTGGCCGGGAATATGGAGGCGGGCTATAGCGAAGGCTTCGGCGCGGGTCTAGACAATCTGGCACAAGCCGCCGAGCGCACCATGGTGTTGCAGAAAATCATACGGGCACCGCGAGCGGTTGTCTGGAAGGCATGGATGAACCCCGAGACGTTGCCGCTTTGGTGGGGGCCGGAAGGTTTTTCGTGTCGCACAAAGAGGATCGATCTTCGTCAGGGCGGCGAATGGGTTTTCGACATGATCGGCCCGGACGGCACAGCCTATCCGAACCACCACCGCTATTGTGAGGTCAGGCCGGAGGAACGGCTGGGCTATACGCTTTTGTGGGGTGAGAACGGGCCGAAACATGCCGATGCATGGGCCGCGTTCGAGGATCAGGACGGGTTTACGAAAGTGACCCTGGGAATGGTCTTCAGTACAGCGGCTGAATTCCAGGATGCCAAGGGCTTCGGAGCGATCGAGCTGGGGATGGAGACACTCGGCAAACTGGATCGTTTTGTCACAACGAAATGAAATTCGCCAGTTCAGCTCTTAAAGCAATTGATGGCGCATTCGTGGGAGGCGGTCGGTCGTCTCTTACGAATGCAGCCCTTTGATCTGTATGCCCACAATTTCTTTGGCCAGGGCAATCCTGTCGGCGTCGGTATCGACGCTTCTGGGTTGATACCAGATCGACAGCCAGTTGATGGCGCCGAGCACGGCCTTGGCCGCTATCGACACGTCGACATGGCGAATGCTGCCGTCCTCGATGCCTTCGCGAATGACCTGCTTGAACAAATCCTCAAACCGGCGTCTGATCGAGATCAGCTCGTTGAGCGTTCTGCGCTGGTCGGGTGTGGTCGCCGCGAGCTTGTGCATGTGAACGCCTTGCACCACCACCGCTTCGAAAGCGACGTTGTTCATCATGGCAAGCGCGTGAGCGGTGAGCATCTCTTCAAGCCGGTACAGGCCTGAGCCATTCAGCGTCATAACCGGCTCAACGGCCTTGAACAGTCGTTCCATGCCTTCGCGGTGCACGTCGAAGAACAAATCCGTCTTGGAAGAATAGTAGTGATAGATACGCCCCTTGGTGGAGCCCATCCTGCGCGCCACATCATCAATGCTTGTGGTCGAAAAGCCTTGTTCCATGAAACACTGGGCGGCTGTTTCCAGGATCACGACATTCCCTGTACTGTCCGTGCGGTTAGATCGGCGGCTGTCAGCCATCTGCTACTCCGATTTATGCGTAGGTAAGCGGCAACCAAGCCTAGCAAATTTCGTAAGGAAAATGCCACTAGACAAAGCGATGTTCAAGTGCATACTACTCAGTATGTTGTTGATTAATGCGACCGCGTTCCATTTTTCAGCGCTTGGAGGACATAAATTTGGAAATACAGCCTAATTCTGCTGCGTCTGCGCTCTCCGCAGACGCGGAAAGCCAGTTCCTCTACTCGGACTGGATCAAGATCGATCAGCAGCTTGTGGATCGGTTTGCGGATGTGATCGACGATCATCAATTCATTCATACAGACCCCGAACGCGCAGCGACTGAAAGTGTGTTCGGTGGCACCATCGCACACGGGTTTCTTGTGCTCGGCCTGTTGACCAAGCTCAGCCGCGAGGTTTTGCCGGAAGTTGCAGCCGGTACGGTTGAAATCAACTATGGCTTCGACAAAGTCCGCTTCCTTGCGCCGGTGAAGGTGGGGTCTTCCATCCGTGGCGTATTCAGTTCCAAATCGGTGCAGCCGAAGGGTAACGGTCAGCTCCAGACTCTTGCAGCGACCGTTGAAATCAAAGACGAAACCAAGCCAGCACTCGCCGCTGACTGGCTCATACTGACAGTAGGTTGAAGATCACATGGCCATTTCTTTTGAAAATCGTGTTGCAATTGTAACGGGTGCGGGCGGCGGGCTTGGGCGCGCTTATGCCCTCGAACTGGCAGCGCGCGGCGCAAAGGTCGTCGTGAACGATTTCGGTGGCAGCCGCGACGGCACCGGGGGGCATCGGAGGCAGCCGAAAAGGTCGTTGCGGAAATTCGATCCAAGGGCGGTGTCGCCATTGCCGACGCTGGCAACGTCACGAAGTTCGAAGACATGCAGGCGCTGGCGAAGCGCACGGTCGAAGAATTCGGTCGCATCGATATTCTCATCAACAATGCCGGGATCTTGCGCGACAAGAGCTTCGCGAAGATGGATATGGCCGATTTTCGCGCCGTGGTTGACGTGCATCTTATTGGCTCGGCCAATGCCAGCCGGGCGGTGTGGGACGTCATGAAAGGCCAGAACTATGGCCGCATCCTGATGACGACCTCTACGTCTGGCGTTTATGGGAATTTCGGCCAGTCCAACTATGGTGCGGCCAAGGCAGGCCTCGTCGGCCTGATGAATGTGTTGCATTTTGAAGGCGACAAATACGACATTCATGTCAATGCGATTGCCCCGACTGCTGCAACGCGCATGACCGGCGATGTGCTGGATGACGAGATGCTGGTGCGCCTCGCACCCGAAAACGTCGTTCCGGCTGCTCTCTTCCTCGTCAGTGAACAGGCGCCAAGCCGCACTGTGCTTCTGGCTGGTGCGGGAACTGTGGCCCGTATGGCGATTGTGGAAAGTGAAGGCGTTTATCTGCCGAAAGGCGAGCGGACACCGGAAGCCGTTGCGGCTGCTTTCTCAAAGATCGATGACATGACTAATTTCATCGAGACGGATGCCGGTTTGGCGCATGTGGACCGCATCATCGCGACGTCCCGCGCCAATGAGGTTATCGAATGACGGCGTCAAAACCCCGACCGAAGGCTGAACCCCGGTCAGCCTATCGGGAGTTCTACGATATGCAGACGCGCTGGAGCGACATGGACATTTACGGCCACGTCAACAATGTCGTCTATATGCAATATTGCGATGCGGCATTGAACCGGTCGCTGATTGCGTCTGGTGCTCTGGAGTTGAACGGCTCTACACCCATTGGTATCGTTGCGCGCAATTCAACGAATTATTTCTCCGAAATTTCCTATCCTGACAATGTCGTTGTCGGGGTTCGCGTCGAGCATATCGGCAATACCAGTCTGCTGTGGGGTTTTGGCATCTTCAAGGATGACGAAGAGTTGACCGCCGCTGTAAGTGAATATGTGCATGTCTATGTAGACCGAGACACGCGACGGCCGGTTCCGCTGACTCCGGAATTGAAAGAATTGGCCGACAGGCTTTACGTTTCGGCGTCAGTGGAGGAGTTTTGATGAGAGAAGCTGTCATAGTATCAACTGCGCGCACACCGATTGGCAAAGCCTATCGCGGAGCCTTTAACGACACGTCTGCGCCAGCGCTGGCGGGTCACGCGATTGCCGCTGCGGTTGAGCGCGCGGGCATTGATGGCGCGGAAGTAGAGGATGTGGTTCTTGGTGCTGCGCTTCAGCAAGGCACGACCCACATGAATATCGCCCGCACGTCCTTGTTGCGGGCTGGCCTTCCGGTTTCAGTTCCGGGTCAGTCTATGGATCGTCAATGCGCGTCGGGGCTGATGGCTATCGCAACAGCAGCCAAGCAGATCACCGGCGATGGTATGACGATTGCTATTGGCGGTGGTGTGGAGCAGATTTCACTCGTGCAGAACGAGCATATGAATGTCTATCGCTGGCGTGATCCCTGGCTGACGGAGCATCTGCCCGCCACCTATATGAGCATGATTGAGACGGCGGAGATCGTTTCAGCGCGTTATGGTATATCGCGTGAGGCGCAGGATGAATATGCGCTGCAATCGCAGCAACGCACCGCGGCTGCACAGGCCGCAGGCCGCCTGAACGCCGAGATTGTCCCGATCCAGTCCACCATGCTGGTCAAGGACAAGGCCACGGGCGAGGTCTCCGCAAAAAGCGTTGAGCTGGCCATGGACGAAGGCAATCGCCCCGAAACCACACTGGAAGGTTTGCGCGGGTTGAAGCCGGTCTTTTCCGGGGGGCAGACAATAGCGCAGGGTGGCTTTATTACCGCTGGCAACGCCTCGCAATTGTCTGATGGTGCTTCGGCATCTGTTTTGATGGAAGCAAAGGAAGCGGAAAAGCGGGGCCTATCTCCGCTTGGTATTTATCGCGGAATGGCGGTCGCCGGATGCGAACCTGACGAGATGGGTATCGGCCCGGTTTATGCCGTACCGAAACTGCTAAAACAGCATGGCCTGACGGTCGATGATATCGATCTGTGGGAACTGAACGAAGCCTTTGCGGCACAGGTGCTTTATTGCCGCGACAAGCTTGGTATCGACAATGAAAAACTGAACGTAAGTGGCGGCGCTATTTCGATTGGCCATCCTTATGGAATGTCGGGCGCGCGTATGACCGGGCATGCCCTCATCGAAGGCAAGCGGCGCAATGGACGTTACGTGGTGGTGACCATGTGCGTTGGCGGCGGCATGGGCGCTGCGGGCCTGTTCGAAATTTGCTGATAGATACGAAAAAGGCCGGTCAAACCGGCCTTTTTCATGATGTTACCAGCGGCGCTATCAATAAGCGGCTTTATAAATCGCCAAGGCATCCGCCTCAGTGACCTTGCGCGGATTGTTGACCAGAAGCCGCGTCTGTTTCATTGCGTCGCGCGCAAGCAGGGGCAGATCGTCTTCCGTAATATTCACTTCGCGCAATGTCTGCGGCACGCCGAGCTCACGGCTGAGATCCGCCAGTTTTTCGACAAAGGCTTCAGCACGTTTTTCTGCCGACACGGTGCTCAGTTCCGGGAAAACGTCTGCTGCAATTTCCGCATAAATGTGGCTGGCTTCCGGCAAGTTGAAGCGCAATACATGCGCAAGCACGAGCGCGTTGGACAAGCCGTGCGGCACATGGAAATGCCCGCCAATCGGGTATGCGAGTGCATGCACAGCAGCAACCGGAGAATTGGCAAAGGCCTGACCGGCAAGCAACGATCCGAGCAACATAGCGGCGCGTGCGTCGCGGTTGCCGCCCTCAAAGACCGCAGTGCGAATATTGGCGCCGAGCAGTTGCAGGGCGTTGCGCGCCAGCGAACGCGACAAAGGATTGTTGTTGGCCGAAGCTGAAGCATAAGCCTCGATGGCATGGACCATCGCATCGATGCCGGTGGCAGCGGTTACCGCTGCTGGCAAGCCGACAGTCAAATCCGCATCCAGGATTGCCATGTCAGGCAATAGCAGCGGGGAGACAACGCCCTTCTTCTCCGATGCTCCCGTGGTGATGATTGATATCGGTGTGACTTCCGATCCCGTGCCCGCCGTCGTTGGTACCAACACGAGCGGCAGGCGTGGCCCGCGCGCGATGTTCACGCCGTAAATGTCGTTCAGCGTTTCACCGCTTTTTGCCAACAGGGCGGCAACCTTTGCAACATCCATTGATGAGCCACCGCCGATGGCGAGAACGCCAGTCGCTTCGTGGGCGACGATCTGGTCTTTCAGCGCGAGAACATTGCTTTCCGGCGGGTCGGCCTGCACATCATCGAAGATCGAGATGGCAATGCCCGCCTGCTCCAAGGCGTTTGTGGCCGGGGTCAGCAGTCCGAGCTTACGCAATCCCTTGTCGGTGACGATAACAACGCGCTTGCCCAATAGGTGTCCGGCAATATCGACAATCTTCGCCAGCCCGCCGGTTTGCAGCACGATGGATGGCGTTGTGTTGAAGATGAAATTTTCCATGATGTCCAGGTCTTTCGATTTTGATAGATCAACTCGCGCGCTTCACCTTGAGCTCGCGATCAATCGTATCTCCGGTAATGCCTTCGCTGCGTAGTACATGTTTCTGAATTTTACCGCTCGAGGTTTTTGGAAGAGATTCCAAAATTCGTACATAGCGCGGCACCATGAAGCGGGGCAGACGACCTGCGAGAAACTCCAGCAGTTCCCCCGCAACGATTTCCTGCCCTTCGACAGGGGTTACGGCGATCAGAACTTCATCCTCACTCAGTTCACTCGGGACTGCGATAGCTGCGCATTCCTTGACGGTGTCGTGGAAAAGCACTTCGGCCTCCAAAGCGAAGGACGAGATATTTTCACCGCGCCGCCGGATGACGTCTTTCAGGCGATCCACGAAGAAATAGACACCGTTTTCATCCTTGCGAAAGCTGTCTCCAGTGTGAAACCAGCCATTGCGCATGGCTTCGACGGTAGCTTTCGGATTGTTGTAATAACCTTTCATCAACGCCCAGGGGCGGTCGGAGCGGATGACCAGTTCACCAGCCGTGCCATCCGGCACTTCGATGTCGTTTTCGTCAACTACGCGCAGCTGATACCAGGGGCGCGGCTTTCCGGCGATTCCCTTTTGCGTGATGCCGGGTCCAGCAACAAGCGGGCTGGCGATTTCGGTCATGTTGTAGATGGTCCATGCCTCGACGCCGAATCTTTCCGCAAATAATGGGCCATCCTCGCCGAACGGGGTAATGAAGGCGCGCCGCAGCGGGTGGTTGCGATCATCCGATGAAACCGGCTGTTTCAGAAGGAAACTCGCCATGACGCCCAGCAACAGGCAATAGGTCGAGTTCGTATCCCGAACGGCCTGCCAGAAATGCTGGGTTTTGAACTCGCGCATCATACCGATGGAAAGGCCACGCGCCAGCATCGCATAGACATAAAGGGTGGAGCCGCAATGGAAGATCGGACCGCAGATCATGCAGCGATCCGTTTCATCGACGCAGTCAAAGGCGTCCGGGCCCATCGTATAAAGCTGCACATAAGAGGTTACGACGCCCTTGGCGTTGCCCGTCGTACCCGAGGTGTACATGATGGCAAGCGTGTCCCACGGCTCAATCGGCTTGTCGAGAACAAGTTCGGTTTCGCTGACTGTTTCCACGTCAGACAAAGGCAGAATTTCCACACCATCGACTGCACAGCTAACAGAGCCTTCGACCACCAGAACCTTGCGCAGTTTGCCGGGTGCGACATCCAGCAATCGTTCCACCAGATCGGCGTGGGCGATCATCAACGGTGCATCCGCATCGTCCAGAATATGTTCCAGAGGGCGACCGAGTGCTGCGGTGTTGATTGGCACATAGACTGCACCGATATAGTTGATCGCGAACCAGGTGGTGAGCAGATCCGGGCCGTTGCCCATAAAACAAAGCACGTGATCGCCGCGTTTTACGCCATGGGATTGCAGCGTTGCCGCGCGCTGGCGAACTCGGTCGCGGGTCGTCTTGTAATCCCACTCCGTCGACGGCCAAAAATGCACGAATGGTGCCGTGGGGCGCTCGGCTGCATATTGATCGAGAAGATATCGCAACACGGAATGGTTACGGTTGAGCGCGCGCTGGTCTGGCGTCATGTTCTGAATTCCTCCTACCCGGCCACAACTAAACCTTCAAAAGAGGGCAGTTGCAAACCTGTTTGGAATATGCAACATACTCGGTAGTATGTCAAAGCGAAAACATCTGGGAGGATGGAAATGGCCATAGTCGATATCAAGCGCGAGGGACCGATTGCGGTGGCGCGCTATGACCGTGGCGGCAAGGCCAATGCTCTCAATGAAGAATCGATCAAGGCGCTTATCCAGGCAGCGGACGAGTTATCGGCGGATGACAGTGTTCAGGTCGTTATCATCGCCGGAACCGAAAGCCGCTTTTCCGGCGGCGTCGATTTGAAGGACGAGAACCTGTGGCGCACCAGTGCGGGCGCCGTTGCACGCCACACGGCCATGTCGCTCGGCGGCGTCATGTGCGATCGGTGGCGGTTGTTGCCGCAGATCACCATTGCAGCGGTTGAAGGTCCGGCAGTTGGTGGTGGCGGCATCCTGGCCTTGGCAGCAGATTTCCGCGTTATGGCGGACGGAGCATTCTTTCAGTTTCCGGAAGTCCGTCTGGGCATGACGCTGGGTTGGGGCGGGCTGCCCCTCCTGTCATCGCTAATCGGTCCGACGCGCGCCAAGCGGGCGCTCTTCGCCAATGAACGGATCGGCGAGCAGGACGCGCTCAATCTGGGGCTTTGTGACAAGATTGCCCCTGCGGGCGGCGCGGTCGAAACCGCCAAACTCTTCGCGCAGACCATCGCTGAATGTCCACCCTTGGCCTTGCGGATGACGAAAAGAGCCATTGATCAAGAACACCGCGCCAACTGGGCTGCGCCTTGTGAAGCCGACCAGTTTTATCTGGCGAGACTGATTGCGGAAAGCAGCAGCCAGTCGGGCTGACACCGTTGTAATTTGGGAGGAGGAAAACATGAAAATGAAATCAATGATGCTTTCGGGTGTGTTTGCCACCATGATGCTCGCAAGTCCGGCTTTGGCAGAACCGGTTCGGCTGGGCGTGCTGACGGATATGTCCGGCATGAACTTCGACCTGGCAGGCGAAGGTTCGGTCGTGGCCGCAAAAATGGCGGTGGAGGATTTCGGCGGAAAGCTGAATGGGGAGCCCATCGAGGTCATCGTCGGCGACCATCAGAACAAGCCGGATATCGGTTCGACGCTGGCGCGCAGCTGGATCGACGAGAAGAACGTCAAAGCCATTATCGACGTGCCGACATCATCGGTCGCCATGGCGGTTCAAGAGATCACGCGTGACAAGGACATAGCGTTTCTGGCGTCCACGGCAGGTTCCTCGGACCTGACCGGCAAAGCCTGTTCGCCAACGACGGCGCAATGGACCTGGGACACCTATTCGCTCGCCAATGGCACCGGTCGCGCCATGACGCAGGAGGGGGGCAAGAAGTGGTACTTCATTACCGTTGACTATACCTTCGGCCATGCGCTGGAACGCGATACAGCGGAAGCCGTCAAGGCAAGCGGTGGCGAAGTGGTGGGCGCGGTGCGTCATCCGCGTGAAACCACTGATTTTTCCTCCTTCCTGCTACAGGCGCAAGCATCGGGTGCCGATGTGATAGCGCTTGCAAATTCGTCGGGCGATACGATGACCGCCCTCAAGCAAGCCAGTGAATATGGCATTACCCAGGGCGGCCAGAAGATCGCAGGCATGTTACTGTTTCTCTCCGACGTTCATAGCGTTGGTCTCGAAACTGCAAAAGGCCTGACACTGACCACCGGCTTTTACTGGGATTATGATGACCAGACCCGTGCCTGGTCGAAGCGTTTCGGGGAACGGATGAACGGTAAAATGCCGACGATGGTTCATGCAGGCGTTTATTCGTCTGTCATGAATTACCTCAAGGCGTCCGAAGCGGCAAAATCCACCAGCGGCAAGGCCGTGCTCGACAAGATGCGCACGATGGATATCAACGACTTCTTCGCCCGCAATGCAAAGCTGCGCGCCGACGGTCGTATGGTTCACGACATGTATCTCGTTCAGGTCAAGTCACCTGAGGAATCCAAAGGTCCGTGGGACTATTACAAAGTTCTGCGCACCATCCCCGGTGACGAGGCATTCCGTCCGCTCGACAAGGGCGGCTGCCCGCTTGTG